>NZ_KI421476.1:10635-12032 GCF_000472925.1 Bradyrhizobium sp. Ec3.3 | reverse complement strand
AACGCCGCCCGCCGCAACATAATCCTTCACCGTGTGATGGCTGCAGCCCAGCTCGCGCGCAATCCGCTTCAGCCCCCATCCGCACGCCCTCAGGCGCAACATCTCCGCCACGTCATCCGGCGTCTTCATTATCTGCCCCCGTGGATCACTCCACGATGAGCCTTCCGTGATTCGTTCCTGCTTCATTCGCTCTCTCCTCGGCTATCCAAGGAGGGGGCAATTCCTCATGGCGCCGAGGGGGCAGTTTTCCATGGCGCGCGACAGCCTATGCGCAAATTGCTTCTTGGAGTAACGCTCATCTTGCCGATCGCCTTCATGACAACGCCGGTGTCGGCGTTCCCCCGATCGCCTGCTTATCCGTTTGCGCAGGGCCCAGCGAAGAGCAGCACCGATCTCATCCAAATAAAAGGCTGGGGGCACGGCGGCGGCTGGGGTCATGGGTACGGTTATCAACCGTTTGGCTGGAGTCGCGGTCGCAAGGTCGGCTGGCGCGGACACGGCTGCCCGCCTGGTCTCTGGAAACAGGGGCGGTGCTGATTCCAAGACGCCACCGGATAGAAATGCTCGGCGGCGTACTTTTTTGAACCGTCAGCACCACAGCCGTCGGCGATGTGTGCAGAACCTTGCCGATTGCGCTTCCTGTGCGATCGGCGCCGTCGCTTCCTGCTCCAGGATCAATTTTCCAACGGCGACCCAATAGGTCGCGATCTCGCGCGAAGAGTTACCTGGCTTACGATAATTAGACGTTACCGACCGCGAAGTCCGCTTCGCGCTGCAAGCGGCCGGACTCACGAGGCCGCCCTAGACCCACAAGCGACGTCGTCGAATGCCGATCTGACTACTTCAGACGAACTGGTCGGACGGCTGCGATGTCCATCGTGTGGCCCGACCTTGGAGCGATCCGCGCAGCATGCCGCGGACGTTCCCGAATGTGTTCCTGCCCGAGAAACCGAACACACGCGCCAGCATGAGGAGCCTCGGCAAAACGCTCGTGTTCGTCTAATGCAGCCAATCCAGGTTGCCGCCACAATGCGGACTTCGGTATCAGCCAATAGCCCGACGATGTCTCACTCGGGCGCTACAGCCCCAGATGCTTTGACGTGCGATCATTGCGGCGCAGCTGTCTGACCGCCGCGTGGCGCGGCGACCTAGCGGAGGCCGTTCTACGTCCTGCTTCGGAGTGCGAAGCTCGATGCGAACTGCCGGTTGTCGCCGGCTTAAGGATTCGGAGCCGCCGCTTGCATCTCGTGTCCCGGGCTGAAGCCGGATGCGCCGGGATGGCCGGAGGGCGTGCTTGACGGTGCCGCTTGCATCTCGTGTCCCGGGCTGAAGCCGGATGCACCGGGATGTCCGGAGGACGAGCTTGAGGATGCGGCTTGCATCTCATGCCCTGGGCT
>NZ_KI421476.1:0-10510 GCF_000472925.1 Bradyrhizobium sp. Ec3.3 | reverse complement strand
CCGGAGGACGAGCTTGAGGATGCGGCTTGCATCTCATGCCCTGGGCTGAAGCCGGATGCGCCGGGATGCCCGGCATGGTTTGATGAACCGTGATGCCCGCTATGCGAGTGCGAGCCTGAAAACACCGCTGAAAACGCCGCTTGTATCGCGTGTCCCAGGCTAAGGCTTGATGCGCCGTGATGCGCGCCATGCGACTGCGGGCTTGAGAACATTGATTGCATCGCGTGCCCTGGAGACGATGCCGAACTGCCGTGACCGACACCGCCACCGCCACCATGTCCCACGCCGCCACCATGTCCCACGCCGCCGCCATGTCCCCCGGATCCACCAACGCCAGCTCCTACCCCGCCACCTGCTCCCGCTCCACTGCCGCCACCACCGCCGCCGCCGCCGCCGCCGCCACCACCACCACCACCACCGCCGCCGCCACCAGCGAGCAGCGGCCCGGACGTTGCGATCAACAATGCCGGTATTGCGGTTACTGCAAGAAGCTTTGCTACCCTGGTCACGTTGATCTCCTCTTCGCCTTCAATTCCGCGTCCAGCTCCAGGCTAGACTGCGGGGCTCGGCGGTGGTTGAAAGTCGAGCGCGCGACCAATGTTCCGCACAAAAAGTCATCGAATAAGGCGAACAGGCGCGCGCGCCGTTTTCTGCGCAGACTGTGACCAGAACGGCACATCTACCCGAGCGGCCCTCCCCGGCGAGATCACACGGCGCGCTTCCGACGGCCGTAAGTCGGGTTCGATCCCGCCCCTTCCAGGCGAGTGTCGTGGGGTCGGCACACGCTCGGGAGCGTTCCTGGATTCGCAAAATTCTCTGCAAATGCCTATCTTGGGTCGATGCGTATGGCGTACGAGCTCTGCCTGGCGACCGCCGGCAGGCAGGTCCCGTCAGGACCGGAGTGGATCCATGAAGTGAAGCATGACGGCTACCCGATGCTGGTCATCCGGGAGAACGAGCGCGTGCGGTTGCTCTCGCGCAACGGCACCGATTGGACGAAACGCTGTCCCTGGATCGCCGAGGCCGCGCTGAAAGACCCGCAGAAGCATTTCGCCATCGATGGCGAAGCTGTAGTCCTCGGCGTCGACGGCATCTCCGATTTCAACGCGCTGCACTCGCGCAAGCACGACCACGAGGTGTAGCTCTAATCGTCCCTACTGGCCCCCTCTGCGAAGTGTCCGCACTCGGCGTCGAGGTCCGGATACTACAGGCGCCCAGCTGCAAGGGCACTCGCCATCAGTTTGCGCAAACCAAATTTGTGGAAAGGAGTGATGGAGGACAGGTAGTACCGCCCGAAGCGATTGTGAACCATGCACAGAGTAGACACGACGACGCTTGGGCCGTTGCCATCGCGAACCTTCATGATCGACAGCCGGAAATCCATATGCTTGTTGTCCCGTCCCGCAACCAATTCGTCCGGCCCCAGAAAGACGATTGGCCAAGGGCCAATCTTCTGTCCCACGATATAACGATCCCTCTTTTCGATTTTCAGGATTTCCGAGGTGGTCGGCGTCTCAAGGCCAGCGAAGCCTGCAACCTTGTTCCGCGCAATCAGTAACAGGTTCATCCAGACCGGCCGGTGGGCAAAGATCGCAAAGAAGATTTCAACGACGCCAGCTTCGGGGCGGCGAAGTGGTGCGCGGTATGCGTCACTAAAATCCGCGCGTTCGATCAGAGTCTTGCCTAGGGCGCTTTCGGAAGGCACGTCGCACTCGACGACACTCATCCAAGTCTCGGAGTAATATGACGTTGCACCGCGGACGTTTGCAGGCGGAATAATAGCCTCGATTACGTCTAGACGTAATCCACCGCTCGTCCACCTTTGCCGCGGTGCATGAGTCTGGAAGTGGCCCTTCTGCGAAGTGACGGCACGTCTCAATCAGGTCAGCTCGGTGGGGCATAGCGGACCAGATTTGCTCAGGTTGAGTTCTTCGCATTTTGACCTGACGCAGTCCTCCTGTAGTTCCGAGCTAGTGTCAGCTCGTCGGGGTAAAGCGGACTCGTTGGGCTCAGCGGAGCTATTCCGAGTCTGACCCGAACCTGGCAGGTGGATACTTGTTGGGTCGGATTAGCAATTCCTTATACTCAAGCTGTCCAACGCCTCGCGTGCCTGGCCCAAGTCCACGCTATCGTTGCCGCCCTTAAACCAACCGTAAATGGGCGCGAGCAGCGCGCGCGCGTTATCAGATCGTCCGACATTCCGCCAGACCTGTGCCAGGCTTGTCGCGGTCCGCAGCTCGAATAGCCGCGCACTCTGCAGTCGCGCCGTTGCCAATCCTTGTTGGAACAACGCCTCCACCTCGGCGAGCGGTGCGCCTTGGGTCAGTCTCGTGCAGGCTCGGACACGAAACCCTTCAGCGTCGCTGTAGTGCTGCCCAGTCGTCTCGGCATCCGCCCGTGCTTGATCCAACAAAGCGATGGCCTGTTCGTTTCGCTGGTTCTGCATCAGTATTTCCGCTTGGCTGATCAGGAAAAATGGGCTCCAGATCCTGGTGTGCATCCTGCCGCGAATATCCGCGGCGCGGTGCATCCGCGCCACGCCAGTATCCAATGCGCCCGTTCTGGCCGAGGCCCAGCCTAGAAGCGCTTCCGCGAAGCCTTCCCAATAGAAAACATGATGGCGTTTCATGATCTCAGTGAGTTCTTCGGCAAGCTGGAAGACGGTGGCGAGATCCTGATCGACCATCGCTTTCATGGCGCAATGATAGATCGCATAGCAGCCCGTCAGGTGGTGCCCGCTTTCGCGCACCTCCGCTAGACTGCGCGCACATAGAGCCTCCGCCTCATCCAGATGACCGAGTTGTTGCGCCACGATTGAATACTGCGCCAATGTCGTTGGACGGGGAATTGTGAGATAGTTACCGAGTGTCGTCGCTGTGCCCTCGCGCTCGAATGCGTCAATCACCTCGATGAATCGCTCACGCGCGGTAGTCAGCTCACCACGCGCCAGCGCCACCATCGCGTTGATCCGAACTCCTTGTGCCACCGACGTCCCATCCCCGGCTTGGCGCGCAAGTTCAAGAAAACTCCCAACGTGCTCCGAGGTACGGGGGAAGTCGCACCGGACCAAAGCGCCGCCGGCCCGACCCCAGAGGATGCGCAACAGTTGTCCCGTTTCTCCCAAGTCCTGGCCAAGTTCAAGCAATCGGGCGTAATTCCGGTCCACCTCGGTCGCCGAATAGCCATGCGTCGCGTATAGCGGCTCGATCAGGGCAATCCGCATCTCGAATTCCCGGCGACGGATTGATGAATCATTCGGAAGCTGCGTCAGCAGCTTCAGTGCTCGCTCGAACTGGCCGATCGCTTCGATGTTGTCGGAGCGCCGCGCGGAGCGCAAAGCAGCCCGCTCCCACCATTCGATTGCTTCCGTGAAAAGGCCCGCTTCGCTGAAGTGATGGGCCAATAATCCCGGCTGCACCTCTGCTATCTGGGAGAACATGCTCAGCAACGTCTCGGCAATGCGCTGATGAAGCTTCTGGCGACGGGTCATCAGCAATGTCGAATAGGCGGCCTCCTGCACCAACGCGTGCTTGAAGGTATAAGTCGTCTGCGGGGGGCTACCTCTGGCGCTGATGAGGTCCGCCGCCTCGAGCAGCGTCAACGCGGCTTCAAGCTCTTTTGGCTTGGAAGGTACCACCGCAGCCAGCAGCTCAAACGAGAACTCCCGCCCGATTGCCGCACCAATTTGGGCAACGACCTTGCTGTCTGTCAGGCGGTCAAGACGGGCAAGCAATGAATCTTGCAGAGTTACCGGTATTGTGAGCTCGCCCGGTGCTCGCTGCTCGTCATAGGCATTGGCATTTGCCTCATACGGGCCGGACTCGATGACGACTTTCGTCAATTCCTCAATGAACAACGGCATTCCGTCCGTCTTGGCGACAATTTGCTCAACAACCACCTCAGACAAGTCTTTGCGCGCCACCCGCCTGACCAGTTCGTTCGACTGCTCCCGGCTGAGGCGGTTCAGGCTGAGCGAGGCAACCCGGTCGCGGCCGGTCCACGGGGGGCGGTAGTGCGGCCGGTGCGTGATCACACCCAGGATCCGGGCACTATGGTGCCGGCCCAAGCCGCGGGTGATCGCCTCAACCGTCGTTGGATCGATCCAATGCGCATCCTCCAGTATCCATAGCACCGGCTTCAGTTTCGACAGGTTCATCAGCCAATCATCCAGGGCTTCGAGTGTCAGGCTCTTGATTTGCTGGGGCGACGCCTCGTGCCTCGGGAGGCGATCGCCAAAGGGTATCGACAGCAGGTCGGCAAAAAGCGCGATCGTTTCGGGCGCAACATTTCCGAACTTCTGCATCACGGCGATGAGACGATCCAGCTTCTCGTCCGGCTCCATGTTCATGGTCAGTCCGACCGTGCGCTCGAAATTAGCGATGATCGGATGCAGCGCACTCGCGACGTGGAAGGGCGAGCATTGCAGACGAATGATGAAAGCACCTTCCGTTGCGACCCGGCTCGCAAGGGCCGCGCACATTCGCGACTTCCCGATCCCTGCTTCGCCCGTCAGCAAGACGATCTGACGCTCGCCTTCGCAGGCGGCCTGCCATCGCTCGAGCAACAGTGAAAGCTCATTCTCTCGGCCAACTATATCGGTCAGGTCGGCGTGATGTTTAGCCTCGAAGCGACTTTCGGCCGCCGTCTCACGCAGCACGCGCCAGACCGGCCGTGGGCCCGGCAGACCCTTCAAATCTCGCAAGCCCAGATACTCAAGCTCGAACATTCCTTCGATCAGCCGGCGTGTGCTGCCGGCAACCACGACTCCGTCGGGCGCCGCAAGAGCCTGCAGTCGTGCTGCCAACGCCGGGGTTTCTCCTACAACCGACTCTTCCCTGGCAGCGCCCTCGCCCAGGAGGTCACCAACCACGACGAGGCCGGTCGCGATGCCCGTCCGCACACGCAACGTTACATTGGGCAGGGTGACCAAGGTTGGCACCACTTGGCTCAGTTCAAGGCCAGCGCGCACGGCCCGTTCCGCGGCATCCTCCATGGCTGCGGGGTAGCCAAAATAGGCGACCATTCCGTCGCCGGTATATCTGGCAATGAACCCGCCAAGAGACGTCACAACGTTCGAGCACGCGTCGATGTAGACACCCATCACCTTGCGGAGTTCTTCCGGGTCGAGTTGAGAGGCAAGGACTGTCGACCCAACCATGTCGCAATTGAACACGGTCAATTGTCGCCTCTCGGCGTCCGATCGCGTTCGCACGAGTTTCTCGAGCGCGTTCTGCTCGGTCATGTCTCGCCCGAGGAGCGCGTCGATCGCCTTCAACAGCTTTTTGCGGTGCCCCAGCGGTACACCCAGCCGCGCCAAGTCATCATCCGTTAGGTCGGGCAGAACATCGCAGTCTATCGCCTGCTCGGAAAACAGGGCCCCGTACTGGCCAAGCCCAACTCCTTCAAGCCACGCATCCAAATCCAGACGCTGGACGACATTGCGTCCTCCAGAGCACTGCCGCCCTATTTCACTTGCTCGCTCTGGTCCCGGCAAGAGTCCACCTCATTGTGTCCTGGGTGGCATAGGTCCAAAGATGCGCGTGCTATTTGGTCTGGCTTCGTCGGTATAAGCTAGTAGCGGCTCAACTCCCCAGTTCGCTCGATCAGCGCGACCAACGGCAAGGGGTTAAGAGCGCAGGATCGCGCCTCGTTCGTCGCCTGTCAACTGAAGGACTAGAAGGTCTGTTGTGGGAGAGCATGCGGACCAGATCGGCGCGGTCCGTCACTTCCGAATCTGGCCCGTAGCTAACCTTTGCCGAGAACGCCGCAATGTCTACTTCCGGGAGATTAGCGGACCAAGGTCACGCTGCCGAGGTCCGCTTGTGACACCTCAACCGAAAGCCCGTCCAACTGCCAACCGAGGTAACACTTGCGTTGGCGTGTCAGCCTTTACCAGCCAATCGTGGCTCGATCGCGAAGATCACTGCGCCTGCTTCAAATAGGCTTCGACCTCCAACAGGTCCCGCTGCGCCGGAAATGACATGAGAGCCTGAGCCGGACTGCACCACGGGTAAGGAAGCGAAGATAGCCAGCGCATCACGCCATCGAGTTGCGTGCCTGAAAGGATTTTCATGACTTCTATGGTGATGACGAGCCTCACCACTCTTCCGTCCTCATTGAAATGCCAGTCGTAACGTCCACATCCAACTCGCAAAGGCTGTCCGGTGGCTCTTGCGGACATCCCAACCAACCAATGGCACTGAAAGCGGGCTCGGTCGGTCTCGGAGGGTTGGGATAGGCAGAACGTATAGATGTTCTCGTATTCGACACCGAAGCGACGAACCAAAACGTCCTCCACGGTGCTCAAGCCGGTCGCCGTGCTGGGAAATGAAATGGCGTCGGTCTTGACCACCATCTCTAGTGCAACGTCTTCAGAGAACGTCTGTCTCATCAAGAACGGGCGGTTGCCGTCCTTGGCCAAGATGTAGTTGCTTACTGCTTCGGCGGGCGACGGCATGGGGCCCAGCTTAGCACATTCAAGTTCCAATGCACCTCACCCCGAGCGGCGGCCCCGGGAATGTCTGCTCTCGTGACGCTGTCGGGGCCTAAGCAGACGGGATCGCCGGAGGGTCCCGCACAGAACCCGGAGAGATGGCTGCGCACAAAAAAACAAGTGTCAGTGACTGGTACCGGTACCTGACCGGACTCAATCCCGCGGGATCGCCCCACCCTTGACTTCAAACTGCTCGACTTAGAGGAACGGCCGCTGCCATGGTAACAGCAGGAGGGTGTATTCATCGACGTCCGCTATGCCCCGGTCGCGACCAAATTCTGCATCGCCGCGAAATGCCGCGACGGGCCAATAGGCGACGTCAAGCTACTACGACGCCGCCACGCCCCCCGCGCGCGACTCTCGGAGCGCGCCGCCCCTCAGGGGAAGCGGCTGGTCGCCAAGCAGCACCTTCACCACCACGTCACGCGCATTGCTGGGATCAAGCGAGTGCTTTGCGATCAGGTCGCTACAGTCGGCGACGATCTGGTCGGCGTCCTGCATGATCTTGAGCTCTTTGTAGCGATCGTGCCGATGCAGGCCCATGCTTTCGCCAACCACTTCAAGGATATTTATGATGCGGAATGGCCAGTCACGCTCGTGCGCGCACAGTTCGCGATGATCGGAATGATAGACCGCGACCAGTGCATCGACACCTGCATCGCGCGCCGCCTCAAGTTCCATAAGTTGCAATTCGCGCTTGAACTTTGGAAGTACGCCAACATCCACACTCTGCAAACCCACCGCCGGCTGGTTCAGATCGACGAGTTCGATACCGGGGACCGTCGTCAGGACTTCAGCGGCGGCTTCCACGACGCCGGCCACGCCGGGATGCTTGTGCAGTGCGACCCGCATTTCGACCCTGCGCTGAAGGTGCGGCTTTAGCTGCGACAGCCGGTCACCGAGAAAGCGCATGAACGGGCTCATCTCGAACGGGCGGGAGCCACGCTGCCGCTCCACCGTTGGCAGGATGGTTTCCGTGTACTGAACGTAGCACGACGGGCACCAGGAGATCACCTGCCCCGAGTTGGAGTGCGACAGCTTTTCCATAGTACTCGAGCCCATACGACCGGCCATTTCTACGTCCCCCGACTTGAGTTGGAGGATGCCGCAACAATGGCTCGGTCCGCCCATCACCTGGTAACTGACCCCGAGCGCATCCATGATATCGAGGGCAATCAAGGCGATGTGCGGCGTCTTGAGCACATTGCAGCCCGTGTAAAACACGAAGTCCGGCGCCTCAACGGGCGTGGAGACCGACGCCGATTTCTGACCCAGTCGTTCGAGCACGTCCGTATCGAGTTGCAGGCGCGAAAGCATGCTCACTCCGCGACTGCCGTCGCGGTACTTCTCGACACCCTGTCGGCGTCGTTCGGCAAGCTCATTGTCCGACTTCGCGATGCCAAACCGCGCCATGCTCAGCAAGAAACGCGGATTGACGCCATAGTCGCACGCCTTGATGCATGCCCCGCTCCGCATGCAGGACTGCGCCCATTTGCGCGACGCTTCCGGGCCGTCGCCGGTACGTACCAGTTCGAGGATGCCGCCGATGATGTCTTCGGACTTTGTCCCCAAGATGCCGGCCGGCTCGACACTCGGACAAGCCTCGACGCATTTCCCGCATCGCGTACAGGCGTAGAGCATTTCTTCGACATATTCAACCAGGGTCGTCTCGAATGGGACCTCGTTCATCGGCTGCATGACCAACTCCAGACATGCTGTCGGATCAGCTACGTGCGGCACATGACAACTTCGGAACCTAACCCACAAATGGCGAGCTGTACACGAGCAGGCTGCGATCGGGATTTGTCGCCTTTGGGTCTTGGCTGTGTGAAAAGGCGAAGACGCTTGCGCGCGATAGAACAAGTTATTCATCCAAGACCGATCTGGCGCTCAAGCTCGCAAGCGATTTCAACTTAGATGACGAACTGAAATCGCGTCGGTGCTCGTCAAGGCCGCACGGTCGTCATGTCCGCTTCGCGGCGAAAGCGACCAAAATACTGCGTCGCCGCGAATTGACGCGAAGGGTAGAGTCGAGATGTGGCGCGGTGGCGGTAGGCTGAACATATCTGTTGGCCGCCTCTTTCGTCTGGCGGTGCCTTAGTAGTTCACCCTTGGCTCCGTTTCCACATCCCGCTCATCGAACCGGACAGGCAGATTTCCCGCATCCGGCTCTCGGACAAGACTTCAAGCCTTCGCCCACGGCATGTCGCGCCCAAGCGCGGTTAGGCGTACGAGCCCGAAGTACCCGTATAGGTGCGAGAGTGGATAGGTTCCGCCCCTGCGTCGCCTGACCTTGTGCTTGAAGCGCAACCACCGGCGCAACCGCGCAGCCGCGTAATTGTCGAGCGCCCGATACGCTTTGGTGACGGTGCCTACATTGAAGTAGTTCGCCCATCCGCGCAGCGTGCGGTTCAACTGGCCTACGAGCTCCGTGGTCTCTTGCCAAGTTCCTGATCGGGCGGTGAGCGCGTGAATGCTTTCGATCACGCGTTTGATGCTCTTGCGCGATGGCCGGTAGCCCAGGCGCGCCTGGCCGGTTTTCGCTGAGTACATCCGCCCGAACGTGTAGCCCAGGAAGTCGAACTCTCCTTCCGGTACCTTGCAGATTCGTGTCTTCTCCTCGTTGACCATCAGCTTCAGCCTTCCCATGATCATGCGCAGTTGTCGCAAGGCCTCTTCAGCTTTGCCCCGCCTGCACAGGATTACGAGATCGTCGGCATAGGTCACGATGCGAGAGCCAAGGCTTCGCTCCAGCCCGAGCATCTTCCATCCCAGCACAAACCGGCGCATGTACAGGTTCGCCAGCAGTGGTGAGATGGGTGAGCCTTGCGGGATGCCTCGCCGCTTGTCCCGTGCCTCGGTCGTCCGTTTCTTCCTTCCTCGATCGTCGGTTTCTTCCACGGGACATTCCAGCCACATCTTGATCAGATGCAGCACGCGCCGATCAACAATTCGGCGCGCTACCGACTTGAGAAGTTCGGCATGCGGAATGCTTCCGAAGTAGTCCGCGAGGTCGGCATCCACGACTTCCGGATGGCCACGGAACAGCTGCGCTTCCACCTCGACCACCGCCTGCTGGGCGTTTCGCCCGGTGCGGTAGGCATATTGCTCTGGTGGAAGATCGGCTTCAAAGATCGGCTGAAGCACCAGCATCGCTGCTGTCATGCAGACCCGATCACGCACGGTCGAGATGCCCAATGGCCTGAGTTTGCCATTGGCCTTCGGTATATACACTCTTCTGATAGGGTCCGGTCGATACGTCTCCTGCCTGAGCGCAAGCGCCAGTTCGCCAAGCCACCGCTGCACCCCGTACGCCTCGAGCTCCGCGAAGTCCTGCCCATCTACACCCGGTGCGCCCTTGTTGGAGCGGCATTGAGCATAGGCATGGGCCAAGATGTCTTCCCGGCTGATCTTGTCGTACAGAGCGTAAAAGCGGTAGCCGGCTTCTGCCTTCGCTTTCGCGTGTAACGCCGTCTGCAGTTTCTGAACACTCTTTGGAGTTGTTAGGTTGCCCAATCCCCAGGTCCCTCACCACGTCTTGCGTTCGTCTTGAACTGAGGTCCCTTCCCTCCGCCGGCGTTACCCGGCTTCAGCGGTACTACAAACCTCTCCGCCACCTCAAGGCGCCCGGCCTGTCCCTCGCGGGCGTCCGGTTGATCATCCCTGACCACGCCTTGGGGCCTCCCGTGTTGCGTACGCTTTCCTGGTGTACATGCCGTCGCCACTACCCCGGCACAGCGACTGGAGGTATTGCTTCGCTCACGTCGCCCCAGTCGTGTCAGCCTTCCCTGATATGGCCGTCAGGTCGGCCCGTGCATCGTCCTTTTCGAGGCTTGCTCAGCGTTCACTCGCGTTACGGCCTGCACACTCGCGCTGTCACCGTATATCGTGACAGCTATCCGAAGGCTTCAGCCACTTCGTCACCTCCATAGCTGCTCCGGTTGCTTCCGGCTGGAGCGTTTCGCCGGGTGGGACTTGCACCCACTGGAAAGCGCCGCCTTCTCACGGCGCACGCCA
>NZ_AXAS01000113.1 GCF_000472925.1 Bradyrhizobium sp. Ec3.3 | reverse complement strand
GGCTGATCCGTAAGTGCGCCTGATCAAACCCTCGCGTTCGAATTCGGCCAAGTAGCCGTTCACGGTCTTCCGAGTTAGGCCCACCATTTCGGCGAGCGCCTCCTGGCTGAGCGATAGCACGTATTTTCCGGCTTGCTCCTCTGCCTGCGCGAGGCGCGTGATCCGGGCGGCGAGCCGCTGGCGCGGGGGCAACGCAATCACCTCTGCAGCGAGCTGGAGCAGATCGCGCACCTGCAAATAAAGCAGCGCCGCGACAGCTTGCCAAATTTGCGGCCGTTTCATCGCGATCTGAGTCAGGGCACGGTCGGACGCGAGCAGGATCAGACTGTCATTCATGCATTGGACCGTAACCAATCGCGGGCCTCCGCCAAACCGCGTCGTCTGACCAATCGCGCCGCCAGGAGCTGTAGGGCCGATCAGAACCTCCCGATCACCTGGCGCCTTGCACAAGACGTAAACCAATCCGCGAATGACAACCAATATGCCGGTCTCTTCGTCACCTTCCGCGTGCGTCCATTGGCCGGCTTCAAAGCTCACCAACCGGCCATGGGCTAACAGCGGCTCCACAAGGTCCACGCCGTGACCATGCAGCCACGTCTGCTTTTTCAGAATTTCGCGGGTCTGGACAAGGTCGGCCTTTTCCATGCCGAACTGTAACAGAAGTGACAGTCTTTTACATCCGCTCCGATATCCTGCGCTGATAAGGAAAATGCCGGCACAGGGAGGAAGACCCTCATGAGTTCTGCAATTATAGACATTCGTCCGTTGGACCGTTGCGGCGCCTTGATTGAAGAAATCGATGTGACGCGCGCCAGCGACGATGTGATCGAGACCATTCGCAACACCGTCTTTCAGCGCGGCGTCGTCTTCATCCATGGACGGGTGCTCGAACCCGAGGAACTGATCGGCTTCGCGCGCCGATTGGGTCCGATCGTGATCAATCGCTATTTTCCCAAAACCGAACGCTACCCCGAGATTGCCAAGGTTGAAAAGTCCGAGTCCCAGAAAACCAATATCGGTGGAGGATGGCACACCGACCACAGTTACGACGTAGCACCGGCGATGGGCTCCGTTCTGATGGCAGTCGAGACGCCCCCCGTGGGCGGTGACACCTTGTTCGCCAATCTGTACGCCGCCTACGACGCACTCTCAGCCGGGCTCAAGGCCACCTTGCGCACACTGAAGGCTCATCACGCATCGGCTCACGCATTTGGCGAAGGGGGATACTACGCCAATAGCGATCGCGTGGAGTTGGGTGGCTTCAAGAATACCCCCCAGGCGATCCATCCGCTCATCATCACCCATCCCGGCAGCCACAAGTCGGTGCTCTACGTCAATCCTGGCTTCACGACTGGCATCGTCGGTTGGACTCGCGAGGAGAGCGCGGCGCTGCTCAACCATCTCTATCAGCATGTCACGCAGGATCGCTTCGTCCGTCGCTTTCAGTGGCGCCCGGGCTCGATGGCAATTTGGGACAATCGCTGCACGTGGCATCAGGCGCTCAACGACTACCAGGGCCATCATCGCCTGATGCATCGGATCACCCTTGAAGGCGGTCCGCTTTCCTGAATGTAGGTCGGTTTCGTTAGCGAGAAATGCCCGCGAAACCGCGGCCGGAAAAAAAGCTCACTAATATCGCCCTGAAACCAGAATGGAAGGGGCAAGCGCGCATGATCCGAACCGTGCTGCAACGGTTGAATCCGTGGGGACCGCTGTTCTTCGGCCTGGGCTTTATCGCTCCGCTGACTGCAACACTCCTGACGGGCGCCGGTCTCGGAACATCGTTCGGCTTCTCTCCGATCTGGCCCGGGCTCGCGCTTGGCGCCGCCTGGGGTCTCTACGCAAAAATTCGAGGAAGCTGGCTATGACAATGACCATGGATGCAGGCATTCTCGCGGCCGCCGATGGCAACAACGATCGCAATGACCTTATCGGTCAGGAGAGGGCGATCGCCCGCAAATATATCGGCAAGTTTCCGCTCGCGATGGCGATCTGGGGCTTCGGCAATCTCGTATGCTGGCTCGCCCTCTGGCCGCTTGTTTTCACCGGCATGCTGCCGCTATGGGCGACGTTCCCGATCGCAACCGTGAACGTCATTCTTTGTTACCTGCCTTCGCACGAGGCCCAGCATTCGAACTTCGCCAGACCCGGAGAGAGCCTGCGGTGGCTCAATGAATTGATTGGTTATGTCTCAACCATTCCGCTGGTGCTGCCGTTCAAGATCGCGCGGATCACCCACATCGAGCATCACCGTCATACGAACGATCCCGACCTCGACCCTGATCATGGCGCGAAGGCCGACACGTGGTGGCAGGCGATTCTGGCCGGCATCAAGCGACGGCAACCGGGTCGGCCAAACAGCTACGCTGTCGCGATCAAGCGACTCGGCGGCAACCCGGTCGTCGATCGCGCCGCCTTAGAAGGCGCGCTGCAAACGCTGTCTTACTGGGGTATCCTCGCTGTGCTCGCTTGGGCAGGTTACGCGCTGGAAGCGGCCTTGATCTGGTGGCTGCCGCGTCATATCGGCACAAGCTACATCTCGCTGTTCCTGAGTTGGGCGCCGCATCATCCGGCGAAGGAAAAAGGCCGCTATCGAAATACTCGGTTCTTCACCAGTCCGCTCGGCAATATCCTGGTGCTCGGGATGGAGCATCACGGCATCCATCACCTTTATCCTGCCATCCCGTTGACCAGCAATGCCGCGGCGTTTCGCGAAATGCAGCCGATCCTTGAAGCGCGCGGCTGCCGTTTCGAGCACCTGTGAGATTTTCGCTGTTCGCCCCGGGCGCAGCACAAGCGAGTACCGTAACTGGCGGACCAGACGCGTCCGTTGGACTCACGAGGAGCACTGAGAGGTTCTGCGCCATGAAGATGCGCCGCCGCGTGAAGCAATAAGCAAAAAGCGACTACAAAAGGGAGGAGTCCGGTGCAAGCTCAAAAGACACTCGGAAAAGCCTGGGCCATCGTCGCCCTGCTTTTCGGTTTCATGATGATCAACTTCGCTGACAAGGTCATCGTAGGTTTGGCTGGCGTGCCAATCATGACCGACTTGGGACTGACGCCGAAGCAGTTCGGCCTGGTTGGGTCGAGCTTCTTCTTGTTGTTCTCGGTTTCTGCAGTTGTCACGGGTTTTCTTGTCAATCGAATCCGTTCGAAATGGGCGCTCCTGGCAATGGGTCTCGTTTGGGCGCTGGTCCAGTTTCCCATGCTGGGTACGATCGGAATCGAAACCTTGATCGCCTGCCGAATCGTGTTGGGAGCAGGAGAAGGACCCGCCTATCCGGTTGCCCTCCATGCGACTTACAAGTGGTTTCCAGATGACAAGCGTACGCTTCCCGGCGCTATCATTTCTCAGGGAGCATCGGTCGGCGTAATTATTGTGGTCCCACTCCTCAGCTGGATCATCACCAACTACAGCTGGCATACTGCCTTCGGCGCGCTCGGCGTCGTCGGGCTGCTCTGGGTGTTGATCTGGGCGATTTGGGGCGAGGAGGGTAAAGGTGAGGTCGCGGCGGACTCCACTGCCGCGGATCATATTCCTTACCGCACCCTGCTGATGAGCCCAACGAACCTGGCTTCGTGGTGCAGCTACTTCGGCGCCTATTTCGGCCTCGCACTTATTCTTTCCTGGTTCACACCGTGGCTCGTCACGGCGCTGGGCTTCTCCCAGACAGCAGCGGGTCAGTTGACGGCGCTGCCGTTCCTGGTCGGCTTTCTCGTGGTTATCAGTGGAAGCTGGATCTCCGAGTGGATGATGCGATGCGGGTCTACCAGCCGGGTGGCGCGCGGCGTTTTGGTTGGCTCAGCCCTCATTCTCGGCGGACTTGCCCTGCTGGCGGCGCCTTACGTCGCCGGTATTGGGCTGAAGATCATTCTGGTCTTAACCGGCGTTGCGCTGCCTTCGATTGTCTATCCGATCTCGCCCGCAATTCTTGCCGAGATAACACCGCCAGGGCAGCGCGGCGCTGTACTGGGCATCAACAGTGCCGTCGGCACGTCGGCAGGAGTCGTGGCCCCTTACCTCATGGGAAGCGTCATCGAAGGAGCAGCGTCAGCTTTGGAGGGCTACAGCCTCGGCTTTTCGGTCTGCGGCGTCGTTACGTTGGTCGGCGGAATTATTGGACTGCTTTTTCTGCGTCCGGAACCGCAGCGCGCCCGCTTCGATATGCGCAAGCCAGCGGCAGTTCAGGCGACCTAAATCCATGATTGTGGGGCGCTGGATGAAAGGACGCACGGCGCTGTTCCGCCGTTTCATGCGGCAAGACCGCCGACAGTACGACGGGAAGAAGAAGCCCTAGTGAGATAGAGCGTCGAGCGATATATCTCGCCAGCCGCTTAGGTGCGGCATGATGACGACGAAGCGAAGCGTTTCTGGTGCGGTGGCTCAAAGGGACGAGGAATCAACATCCAATAAGCCATTGATTTCTTGATCGGCCCGGCAGGACTGCCACCCACAAAACAAATCAAAAGGTTAGTTGCCCCAACCCGCCATTTCCGCGCACTGACACATCAACCGAATTTTCTTTCTCCCCAACCCTGAGGGCGAGGAGGGGCTCCGTCGCGGCCCGCGAGTCCCGTCAGTGCGTTTTTCCTCTCTACCGCACGCAGCCCCGGTCCCGCGAAAGCGCATCAAGGACGCTGCGAATCCTGTGGGCGATTGCCGACCATGACGCACGGGACCACGTTGCCGGCCCCATGCAGCAAACCATGGTCTACCGCCGAGCATGCTCACGGGTTACGCCTCGGTGAGTACGTCGACGTGTCGTTGCCCTACGTGGGCGAATTGGTGGATGGGGTTGAAGTACATGGAAGGTCGTACCGCGCCTGGAAGGCAACGAATTCCGACTGGCCAAGGCGCCAACGTTACGCTTGATGATGCAAATATCCACGTCGCCTTGCATGAGTTCTGTCTAAGAGTGCCACCCATCGGCCTCCAGACGTTGTTGCTCTGGGCATTCATGCCGGTGAGAATTGTGGGGGACACTCCATCGCTGGAATGTCCCCCGCAAGCGGCCAGGACGACCATCTGTGCTCTGTCGACGCGCTTTTAGCTTCTATGACCTTCTCGGCCCAGTACAACTCCATGGCTCGCTCCGTCCCTTGAGCTACCCCAACGAGAACCTTGAAGCGCAGGGCGGGAGTTGCAAATGGCTGAATGAGAACAGAGTGTTCGCCTAGAGGAACACTCACACCGCCTCTGCGGATGTTGGAATCGGAAGGGGCCGCTTTGAAAGCGGCCCCTTGGCGGCCGGTACAATTTTCATCGGGATGAAATACTCAACCCCGGCAGTGGTCACCTTAGCCGCGCGCGTCGCCGCCGTAGAAGGTCGACCGGTCGTAGCGATTGAGGGGAAGGCCGCGCCGCAGCCGCTCGGGCAAATCCGGGTTGGAGACGAAGTGACGACCGAATCGACGAGGTCGGCGTCGCCGGTCGCGAGGATAGCCTCCGCCGAATCCGGTGCGAAGCCGCCTGCCGCGGTCAAGGTCCGGGAGAACTTCGGCCGCAAATGCTGGGCGGCGATCGGCGCCTGACCATGCGCGATCTCCTCGGTGCCCCTGATGCGCGGCTCGACGACGTGGAGGTAGGCAATGCCCAAGCGATCGAGCTGGGCCGCCACTTAGCCGAAGGTTGCGGGCGGATTACTATCCGACATTGATCCATACGTGCCGCTAACCGTTTAATCAGAAGAAAGTCTGAGCCTTGAGACAAGAAGGGACGCAAGAGCCAAGATCGCGCCCACGCCTGCAACGCAGGCGGGCCATCCGAAATGGTCGAACAATTGGCCAAGCACGGCGCTCCCGACTAGACCGCCGCGCTTCCGACATTGGGGGGCTTGAGGTTCGGGAAAGAGCGCCTTCATTCTGTGCTGCGCTTTTCGATCCCGTCAATGTTTCGAGCCGATGCAATCAAGAACAAAAAGTCAGACGATTGCGCTGTCATCATTTGGCCCCAGTCAAACACCGGACTATCACTCCTCGTTTCAATCTGCGAGACTTAACTCCGACCGCACTAACAACGGGCATGTGAGAAACAAAGCCCAAAGGGAGGTTCGCAGTGGAGAAGGTGCGACGCTTACGCGCAAGGGGTTCGCTGTGCCGTCAACAGGCCGCGTATAACAGCATGAACAAATGGAAGCTCCTCGCCGAAGCAGAACACTGGGAGTACCTAGCTGAGCTTGCACTGTCGTCCTACTTCGAAGAATGCAATGCGGTTAGCTCAAACGAGGCAGCACAGCCTGTCTTGGGGTTTACAGCTCGCGCTCCATTGGATGCTGTTGGTACTTGACCTTAATCCAGAACTTCTGCCGCCCGCCGCGGTAAGGCCGATCGAGGCGCTTGGCTCCAATCCCATCCGGCAGGCTAGATCGGGACCGATCTCGCCTCGCTCAAACGGCGCAACAGTGATGCCATCCGGACGACGCGCTAGGAGTCGTGCCGATAGGACTTTCCGGCAGAAGCCACGACAGTCCTGTTTGTCTACTCACCGCCGTGCCAGCTAGGATCGGCGCGTTTGTTTTCCGAATTTTTTTGAGTAGGTCTGTGATGTCCAGTGCAATCGAATTGATCGTCGATGGCTATGCTCGGTTAGGAGATCGCCAGTCCCTAGAGGACCTAAGAATGCATAGGCGGCGACTTGCGGTCGATCTGGAATCCGTGAAGGGCTTTGACTGTAGTCGCTCGATTGAACAGATTGAAATCGACATCGCTGCGATTGACACAGGCCTTGTCAGCCTATCCAACGCGGTTGGATAGGAAGCCTCCACAGCGCTCGCCTACCTCTTCCGATTGTTCTTGGCAGCCCCACGATAGCTGCACTTAAGTGATTGATCCTATATGACACGCTCCAATGAAGCTGCGCCGTGCCCGGCTTGTGAGAAATGCTCCCGTGAAATGTCGCTCGTAGGTGAGTTGCCAGCGGTATCGAATTCGCCCGCCGTCCGCATTTATAAGTGCTCACCTTGCGGCAGGATCGCTTCGGTCAGGACGCATCCCGAATAAGGGGTGACCCGCGACCGAAATCTAAGCCTATCCTAGTTCGTCGCGGGGAGCCCGAGCGCTTAAGAATTACATGCGTTAAGTTTTTGTTCGGACTATAATACCTCTCCGCGTGGGAGGTTGGCTCTATGGAACAGTACATCCACAACGAGAACATCCGACGGTATCGGAAGCTCCTCGAAGAGGAGACCGACGAGCACAAGCGCGAGACGATCCGCCAACTGTTGACTGAGGAAGAAGCGAAGGAAAGCCGTCCCAAGAAGCCACATGTGTAAGGAGGTAAGCAGCGGCTCATCCTCGATAGAGCGCAACGATGGAAAGAACGTGCAGGCACCGCGGACAGACCTATGAGCTAAGCAGCAGTAAAGCAGACATCGAGCGGCGCGCGAAACCCGCAGCGTCGGTCGAAAATGACCCGTCGCCAAAGTCGACAAGCCCTCCAAGGATTCTTTCGAGTATGCTAGCCAATAGCGGTCTATGTCCAAATGGCTCAAACCGCTTCTTTTTGGGATTTGGGGTCTTTTGCTGATCCCCTTGATCGGCACGACTTTTGAAACATGGTTGGCGGAAAATGTCTTTTCCGAGCCCAACGCTGTGGCCACGACAATTTCCAACAACCTCGTCGCGGTGGGCCAGCTACGTTGGTTCAAATTTGCGTTGGTCTTGATGACCGGAATCGTAATCGGCGTTTCATTAGACTCGTCAACCCGGAAGTCAGGCGAAAGAAGGGCTTTTGAGCTCCGGAGCCTCGGTTATTAATTTCGTAGTCTTTCAGATAGCATCAAGATTAGGACCGCATCGTCGGGATGGCCGGACATTGCGCGCGATCTCAAACCAGCAATCATGTCTGCATTTATCTCTGCCAGGAAATACGATTTGTGGGTACCCGGTGAGCGCGTGTTCGAACTGCCTGACGCCTCATTCCTTTGTGAATACTTCACATATGTCGGAAGGCTCTTAGAGGATGGACATCTAGACGAGGCCAGCCGCGAGGCGCTCTCCTGGAAACCATTTCTCGATAGAGCAAAGCCATCGTGAGTTTCCCGTGCGAGTATCGGGCGCACACCTTCGCCATCGTTTAGTCGTGCACTCATAAAGCAACGAGACCCTTCGGGGCTCACGTCTGCTTAGCAAGCAACCGCGGCACGAGCGCAGACATTCGGGACCGCCGCTTTTGAGTCCCGGAGCCGAACAGGCCAATGATGGTCGTCACGTCGGCTGTCAGCGGTACGCCGGGCATCGGTCCACAGTCGCTTCCACCGCCGCCTTTGACCGTAGCGGACCATCCGCTTTGCTATCTGCCAGCCTCGGCGACTTGCTCGTCTGGGGAATTGGTGTAGTCTTCCGGCGTCACCCGTCCGGGCCTTGCGGTCGGTCAACTTCGAGCGACCTCTTGCGATCCAACTTAGGAGATCGCCGGGCCAAGCCAAGGCACTGCCCAATGACGCACAGCGGCCAAAAGGGCTTCGGTATGACCAAGCACGGCCGATCAGGGCATGCGACCCGGTCGCCGCGTTTCCGCTTCCTACAGAAGCTTGAAGCACAAAAGAACGATCGCAAGGACCGCTCTCAGATTAAGGACCCGAAACAGTCCGTCGAAGAGTTGTTCCATCCCCGGCAGCCAACACGAACCTGACGAACTGGCTGTGTCGGGTCTACGTCGGTTGCTGGGCCAGCAGATGACATAGCAGGACGACGAGAACGAAAGAGGCGGCCAACTGAGGCGGCCTTACTCACTCTTAAACTCCGCGATCTTTCGATCTTGAATCCATAGCTCTACGTCGTATCCGTCAGCCAACGCTCTGGCGCGCTTCTTGGCTTCGGTTTCGTCCTCGCAAATCAGTTGGGTGCTAAGCTCGATATGCCCGTCGAAGCCCATGATGTATGCGCGATACTCCTGCATCTGCTGACCCCTTGCACAAAAGCTACCAACTGAGGCGGCCTCATTCTTCAGGGGGTTGCAGGCCCGGCGACGTCAGCCACCCGTCGATAGCAGAAGCGGACTCGAGCTGGCGCAGTTTGCTTTCCAGAAGATCACGCTGCGGTCCTGGCTGTGTGTTTTCCAGTTCCGCTATGATGCTGGCTCTCTCCGCGTTCAGATTCTCGTCAAATATTTGGGGTTGTGGGCGTCGTCTCATGGCACTCTCCTTTCCCTACGTGAATTGGGCGGGAGCGCAACCGGCGTTCTCATCACCGACCGAAGCAACGGTGCCTGCAGTGATGGAACCAATATGCACCCGGGATAGGAGCAACGCCAGAACAAAACTGAAGTGGGAGCTCTCAGGCCGCCGCTCGCGGCCTTACTACGCGAGGTAGATGCTCGTCATCGCCACAGCACCGAGGAGGGCCGAAGATCGCAATGCCAAGGCAGATACGTGCTTGGATTGAATATGAATCGAAATCAGGCTGGTCGATCATGGCACGCTCCCTCTCGTCTCAGACGGGAGCGCGTTGGTCTCTCAGTCACCGTCGCCTACAACTGGCCGCGCCGGTGATACAGCTTGTCCGACGGGGCCACCGTCCGGCTGAATTTAGGGCAGCCTTACTGTACGATCATGAGAAGCGGATGTCTCGCATGTCTCGTTCGATGTGCAGCATAGGCCGTTCTGGATCAAAAGCGGCGGTCGAGGCGAGTGCCGCTCGGCATCTGGTGGGGGCGGTCCAATCGCGTACCGCCCAATTTTCATGTGTGCTACCTAGTCGGATAACAAATGGTAGCAGGAAAAGCAGATCATGACTGACGATCAGGTCAATCTCGTCGTTCAGCACACTTGGCGCTCCGATTGAAGGGCAGTGAGGCACATCCACCACACGCCAAGGACATTGGATTCGATCCTGCCTCTATAAGAACTGTATTGCTGACCGGCTTGCGTTCGGCGGGCGTCACGATCCACCACGAGCCAGCCGGGGAAAGCGAAGAGCCGCCGTGGTCCTAAGCGCGGCACAGAAGGCCCGCGCCAATGTCTCAGTCGGGTCAAAATGCGAAGAACTCAACGCGAGCAAATCTAGCCCGCTACGCCCCACGGAGCGGACCTCATTGAGACTGCTGCCACTTCGCTGATGGGCCAATAAACGACATCATTCGCGTATCTCGTCGGTAGTCGCCAGTGACGTGGCATCGGTCAAAATTGAAATGGGCTGACCGAAATGGAAATCTTGCCGTCCGCAGCTTGTTCTACTTTAAAGTCTACCTCTTTTTGCGCTGTCACATCCTCAACGGTCACATGCAACAACCCAGAACAAGTAACTGCTCGCTTGGCTCGGCTTCTTGAATTTGTGCGTATTGTATCATCCAGCCTATACGCGGCGCCTCGTCTCGCCTTTTCCAAAATGGCAAGTTTTTCAGACTCTGTGTTCGCATTACTTAGCATCGCCGCAACCGCCCTCGAATTCTCGACTGCGTAGTTGACAAGCGCGTTGTTGCTGTCGTCTGAAATGATCTTAACCACAGTACTGCGCGTATCTAAAAAATCACACTCGGGCGTCGTCCCGCCGCAACCGCTCAGCAAAAGTAAAACAGGGAGACACCCGCGCCGTCGCATGTGACCCCTCCGAGAGCGGGCCTTGCGCAATCCCGAAGCTATAGCAGCTTTCGAGCGGCCAATGGCGCGAACCAGTGCCGGAAGCTTTATCAGGCTCCAATGCCCGAGACGGGTGTGCACCGTGACAAGGCGGCGCTTTCCAGTGGGTGCAAGTCCCACTCGGCAAACGCTCCAGCCGGAAGCAATCGGAGCAGTCATGGAGGTAACGAAGTGGCTGAAGCCCTCGATGAGCGTGTCACGAATTGGTGACAGCGCGAGTGTGCAGGCCGTAACGCGAGTGAACGCCGAGCAAGCCTCGAAAAGGACGATGCGCAGGCCGACCCGACGACCCTTTCGGGAAAGGCTAATACGGCTGGGGGAATGAGCGAAGTAGTACGCTCAGCCGCTGCGCCGGGGTAGTGGCGACAGCATGTACACAAGGAAAGCGTACGCAACACGGGAGGCCCCACGACGTGGTCNGGGATGACCAACCGGACGCCCGCGAGGGACAGGCCGGGCGCCGTGGGGATGCGGAGGGGTTCGTAGTACTGGTGAAGCCGGGTAACGCCGGNGGAGGGAAGGGACCTCAGTTCAAGACGAACGCAAGACGTAGTGAGGGACCTGGGGATTGGGCAACCTATCAACTCCGAAGAGTGTTCAGAAACTGCAGACGGCGTTGCACGCGAAAGCGAAGGCTGAAGCCGGCTACCGCTATTATGCCCTGTACGACAAGATCAACCGGGAAGACATCTTGGCCCATGCCTATCCTCAATGCCGCTCCAACAAGGGCGCACCGGGTGTGGACGGCCAGGACTTCGCGGACATCGAAGTGTACGGGGTGCAGCGGTGGCTTGGCGAAACTTGCGCTTGCGCTCAGGCAGGAGACGTATCGACCCGACCCACTCAAAAGAGTGTACATACCGAAGGCAGGCCATTGGGCATCTCAACCTTGCGCGATCGAGTCTACATGACGGCAGCAATGCTGGTGCTAGAACCGATCTTTGAGGCCGATCTTCCACCAGAGCAGTATGCCTACCGCCCCAGGCGCAATGCCCAACAGGCGGTGGTCGAGGTGGAAGAGCAGCTGTTTCGCGGCCACCCGGAAGTCGTAGACGCCGACCTCGCGGACTACTTCGGAAGCATTCCGCATGCCGACCCTCTCAAGTCGGTGGAGCGCCGGATTGTTGATCGGCGCGTGCTGCATCTGCTGCTGGCTAACCTCTACATGCGCCGGTTTGTACTGGGATCGAAGATGCTCGGGCTGGAGCGAAGCCTCGGCTCTCGCATCGTGGCCTATGCTGACGACCTCGTAATCCTGTGCAGGCGGGCAAGGCTGAAGAATCCGGCCCCTCCAGTTGGCAGCCCCAGCGGCAAACGCGCTTCCCGTGCCTCCGTGGGCTGCATTGCTCTCGCAGCTTCGTGATCACGCCGATGCATTCGAGCAAGGCTCATCGTAGTAAGATGCATTCGAGCAAGGCTCATCGTAGTAAAATGACGTGGCCTCGAAGAGGAGCCCGGCCATGAAGAAGATCGTGATTGCGACGACCTGTGCTGCCGTTACTCTTACCGCCTATCCGGCAACCGCATGCGATTGGAACCGTCAGGCAAGCGCCAAGGATCCCGTCGTCGTCGCCACCGCTCCATCCACAACTGTTGGACGGGCCTCACAAGGCGCTGCGGCCCAGCCCTCGGGTGTTGCTTCCGATGAGGGCAATCGCAAGCCCGTCCAAGAATCGGCGCCGGTTGTTTTGGTCACTGACCGCCACTAGGCGCGCCTGCGATCCTCTCGACGACCGCGCGTGAAGTTACCTCGGCGGCACTTCTGACGGGCCGAGGTTTCGATAGCCGCGGGGTGGTCCAGTGCAGCTGATGTGTCAAACGCCATCCGGAACTGCCCCCTTTGCGTCATGAAGAACTGCCCCCACCCTCGGTTTCATGATGTCGTTTGATGGTTGTTTCCGCCGGTGACGGGACGGAGGGAGGCGGAGCCGACCGGAGGGCCGTCACCGGCGGCCGGCGCCTTGATGAGGCCGCTCTTCCGTTTGGCGCGGAGCCGGTAGCTGTCGCCGCGGATCGTCAGCACGTGGCTATGGTGCAGGAGCCGGTCGAGGATCGC
>NZ_AXAS01000112.1 GCF_000472925.1 Bradyrhizobium sp. Ec3.3 | reverse complement strand
CTTGGCCCGTGGTCTCCCCTGTGAACGCTTCACGTCGGCCCTTGCGGGACGCCGCGCATCACTCGGGGTCGGGGTGGATGGCTAGTCCTTACCCCATGGGGGACTTTCACCTCCTATTCTTTGCCAGCTTTCCTGGCGCACTCTGTTATGGGTCAAACCCGAAGAACTCCACTTTGACCACAGTTGGTTTGCTGCGCTCCCGGAAGCGGACTTCCGATCCGGCCGTTTATCAGTACACGCCTAGATATGACGAAATAGCTACGGGCATCAGCTCGCCTCCCTTAGGAAACTGAGTGCTCTCCTTTTGTCCGGTGGAAGATATCCGATGAAACTGAAAGAACTATTGGAGCTCAAGCGCGACGCTGGCGAAATGATCGCTGAGGGGGACGCCCGTCGCGACAAGCGTGAGTGGTCTGGCGCAGCGCAGTTTTATCGCACTGCGCTGAACATCGATCCTAGTCTCGCACACATCTGGGTCCAGCTCGGTCACGCCCTCAAGGAATCGGGCCACTACCAGGCGGCCGAAACCGCCTACAGAAAAGCTCTCGAAATCGAAGAGACCAACGCGGACACCTTTGTGATGCTCGGACATCTGCTGAAGATTTCAGGCCGACCTGGGGAGGCCCTTCAAAGCTACAGGAATGCCCAAAGGATTTCGCCGGATGATCTGTCGATCGTTCGCGAAATTGAAGCTTGCGAGCGCAATTTGGGTGAGAAGTTTTACAAGGGAGAAGGCACCCATCACTTGTATTTCGATATATCGGATTTAATTTTCTATATTGGGCACCACGATAATCTGACGGGTATTCAACGCGTGCAGGCCTCAATAGTGCTCGCGTTGCTGAACGTCGATTTGGGTGACGTGAAAGTCCACTTCTTGACGTACGTAAATTCGAAATCAGCATTCTATGAGATCGATCAGCGTTTCGTAATATCGCTGTTGCTTGATCTCGCAAGGCAGTCCGAGTTTCGAACCGTGGAGTTCGACAAGCCGGCGGCGCGCGACGGCTATATGAGGGAGGCCACCCCGTTCAAGCCGCCACCGCCCGGCCGAAAGAATATATTCTGTTTGCTCGGCGCAGCATGGGTGAATCGGGATTACTTCCTAAGATTGCGCAACATGAAAAACGCCGGAAGCTTCCGGATTCTCTTTCTTATTCATGACCTGATTCCGATCTTCGCACGAGAGACCTGCGACCAAGGCACGGCGGAGGTTTTCACGAACTTCCTGCATCAGAGTCCCCAAGTTGTCGATCAATATCTGTGCGTCTCAGAGAGCACCAAGAACGACCTGGTCCGGTATTTCAGTCGCCACGGATGGAAAATTCAGGAGCCTATTGTAACCAGGAACGGCGCTTTCCCTGTTTCGCCGGTCGAAGATCTGGACGTCGGCAGCATCGACAGGGACCTGGCGTCTGGAAACTACGTTCTGTTCGTCAGCACCATAGAAGGTCGAAAGAACCACATTGCTGCCTTTTACGCATTCGAAGAACTGGTTCGGCAACGCGAGGATGCACCGTATCTGGTTTGCGTCGGGCGTCTCGGTTGGCGAGCCGAGGAGTTCCTGTTTGCATGTGAAGCTTCTCAATTCCTGCACGGCAAGATCAAAATACTCTCCGACATTTCCGACATAGAGCTCAAGACGCTCTATCAGAACTGTCTGCTGACTATCTACCCAAGCCAATACGAAGGATGGGGGCTGCCTGTTGGTGAAGCGCTTAGCTTTGGCAAGCTTTGCATTACGTCGAATGTCACATCGCTGCCGGAGGTCGGCGGCGATTTCGCTCAGTACGTTGATCCCTCCAAACCCACCGAGCTTGCTGCAGCGATCAGGCATTATCTGGAAAACCCGAGCGAACTGGCGCGTTGGGAACAGCGCATTCGATCTGACTACAAACCGATTACCTGGGAAAGTGTAGCCTCGAAGATTCTTGCCGTCAGCGCCGACAGTTTTCGTATGTCGGCAAGACCCGCTGCCCCGACCCTGGAGCTTGGTCGGGAATACCCCGTCCTTGCCCTGCCTCGGCTGCCCGCCGAGCTTATGGGAGAACGTATGGTCAAGGCGATCTCATCCGCGAGGGGACGCCACTGGAACACCGGACTATATACCGACGAAGACTACTTCATTGGGCAGTCCATCCGTGTGGGCGAAGGATGGTGTGAGCCCGAGTCCGACCACACCTGGGCTTGCGTTGAAGGTGCGGGTCTAGCTTTCTCGGTCTCAAATCCGGGGAGAGAACGTCTCTCTATCTACGTCGCATTTCGCGCAATGGAGGCTTGTATAGGTTCCGATCTGATTATCGAGTCCCAGTCGACGCAGGTGTTACGAAAAACGATACACGATACCACGGGCCATTTCGTCATCCACGGGATCAAGCCCAGTTCGAGATTGGAAAGCGACAGCTATTTGTTGCGGCTGACGATAAGCGGTCCATCTGATTTGGCGGAGAAGCTAAGCGCGTCGGACAGCCGGTCACCCGCTATCGGGCTGCTGCGCGTTGCAGCCGTAGCCGAAACAGATATCGCCACCCGACTTCGAATTGTCGAGCAAGTCACGTTTGCGTAATGATGATACCGTAACGGGCGGGTGGCTGTCGTGCTTACTGTCGATGAAGTCATTTGGGGTTATCGATATATCTTAGGACGTGACCCGGAAAGCGCGAGCGTACTGGAGCAAGCGACGCGCTCGACTATGGATCGGCGCAAATTTCGACAGGTACTTCTGCGATCCCAGGAGTTCGTCCGTGGTGGCATGCTGCCCAATCCACCTCAGAGATGGGTCATGGCGGAAATCCTGGGCCGAAAGCGATTGATATGGCTCGACTTGGGAGATGACTTTGTCTCCCGGAGTTGCCTCCTAGACAACTACGAACCTTTCGAGAGTGAGCTTAAGCTGAGACGATCCGAAAAGTATACCGCCATCCAGTCGCTCACTTATTGAATCTCATTCTCGCCTTTACTCGAATTAGTGGGGCATCTGCAAAATGGAACAAAATGGTGGGGAGGGACCGCAGTTGAGGTCAGTTATCACATATGGCACTTTCGACCTTTTTCATGTCGGACATCTGCGACTTCTTAACCGCGCGAAGGCTCTTGGTGACAAGTTGATTGTTGCCGTTTCGACGGATCAATTCAATGCGCAAAAGAAAAAGAAGACCATCATTCCTTACAGTCAGCGCGCTGAAATTGTTGGTTCGATAGATTGTGTGGATATGGTGCTTCCGGAATCTTCTTGGGATCAAAAGCGAACCGATATCAAGAAATACAAGATTAGCGCGCTCGTGATGGGTGACGATTGGACAGGAAAATTTGACGATCTGCGTGACGTTTGCGAAGTGTGCTATCTTTCCCGGACCAGTGATATTTCCTCTACAGAAATCAAGCGTTTGCTTTCTCCGCTAGATGACGGGCACATGAAGGATCTTCGAAAAGCGCTTGATACTGTTGCAAGTATCATCGCTAGTCTACAGTAGACCGGCAATGGGCGTGCCTACCGGTTTTTTTGTTTCGAGCGAGCCAAAGATATGCTTGAGGCCGTTGTGGCGGATCTTTAAGGGGGCGCTTGAGCTCGTGACAATGATCATTGATCGCTTGCTTTAGGTATGAAGACTTCATGGAACACGCAATCTTTTTTGCCTCAAGCGAACCAAAGGACCTCTATTGTTTGAGACCATTGGAGAATGCGGTCAAATCGCGTTTAGGACGGATCATGCTCATCGATGTATTCGACTACCGGGAAACGGAAATCCGTGAGCTTGTGTTTAGCAGATGTCCGATCGTTGTGTGCGCTTCGCTAATTGCGCGCGACATGGTTGCCTTGTTTCGTAACGGGGAGCCGTTTGTCAGTGTAGGTATCGAGCATGGCTTCTCGCCGTTCAAGTCTTATACATTTGGCGAGCATTTCTTGCGTCACGACATATATTTTGCCCCGTCGTCTCTCTGGGCCGATCGGTTGTCTCGTTTGTATTCGCCGCCCCTCGGGAAGATCGTCGTTGGCGGATATCCGCGGGCACACGAAATGGATGAATTGCTGAGACGTAGTGCATCCCAACGGTTTGACACGCTAGATGTTCGATATTGGCGAGGAGTTCCGCGATCGAGACGAAAGCTGGTCATCTTCTCCTGGGGTGTGAACCCAGAGGAACTTTCTTCGTTGCCGGACAGTTCGGAGATCGTCTACCTGCTTCATCCTGCCGATGAGAGGCTATTTTCCGGGTCAAGTTTTAAGCTTGCATCCTTAGTGGTTTCGTCACCCGAATTAACAGCGTTATTGTTGGCTAACGCAGGATTGATTCTGGGTGACTTCTCTTCACTCACATTCGAGGCGGTTTATTTTGGCTTAGCGCCATTTTTCTTCATATGCCGCAATCTGTATCTGTCAGATTGTGACATGACCGAAGAGTTCTTTCGACGAGGTAGTTCGAAGTTTGCAAATATTCCGCACACCGATCACCAAATCGATCCTGGTGCCATACTAGACTTTGATAGCTTCTTGGCCCTCCTAGGTAGGAAATCAGATGACCTGTCAGATCTTCGCGTGAGGCCGTTACAACTGCCCAATGGTTTCTTGCCTCCTTCCGAATTTAACTCGCGGAGCTTTATTGCCGAAGGAATTCTGGCACTCGCAAAGAAAGCAGGGGAGCCGGGTGACTATGCGGAGGATCAAGCAAGGCGGTCACGAATTGACGCGATCATGGTGTTGGCGGACGGGTATCGAAAGATACTGAAACGGAAACCCGATGGGCCTGGAATCTCGCACTATCTGCCAAAGCTGACGTCAAGAGAGTTGACGATTAATGAGCGAGTCGCAAAATTCAATGCGGCTCTGGCAAATTCACCGGAAAGTCAGCAAAAAAATGGCGCGCATGCCTGCGGGCTTGAGAGAGGTACTTCACACAAGTGACGCAGCCGCGCGATGCGGGCTTCCAGGAAGTCGAGACTTCCCTTGAGGCGGGCATTGACGCATATGTCGGCCGACGGGAGCGTTTCGCGCTGTTTTCTGTCACCTGTAGGTACGCCGATCGTCACCTCGGCGATGCCAGCTCCCGTTGGATAAGCAGATGGACCAATTGAGTCGACATCTCCGAGAGCTCTTGGTGCCACGGAAGAATGCTCTCCTTCTCGCGCAAGCCGATGCGGCGCGTGATCGAGGGAATGGTCAACCGGCGTCGAACTGTACCGTCAGTTCGTCGCCTTGCACCCGAACGGGACGGCCTTTTGATACAGTCCGGGCATTGTCTCAAGGAAATGGGACACTGTGACGCTGCACTGATGGAGTATCTGTCCGTATCCGACGAGGAAGAAAAGCCGGAGGCTGATTTCCAGGCGGGCAACTCCGTGGCGGCGAAATGGGCTTTCGCGCGCAGCGCTGCGCGCGGGCACGCAACATCGGCCACTGAGTTTGACCGGCTGGCGCGCGGTGAGACGACCGATCGTATGAGCTTCTTCGAGCGCGCTTCAGAGATTGGCGAGGATGACCGCCACATGCTCGCCCGGCTCTTCGCAGCAATTCACGGATACAAGCGGCAACAGACCAGCAACTATGTTGTGCGCAGCTTCATTTGTGAATTCACTGTAAGCTTTGATAGATCTTAATCGCGAAATCCAGATCTGAGAACACGCGTCCCCGTCCGTTCTTGAGCACCAGAGCCTGATTGCAGTATCGCCGGATGATGTTGGTGTCGTGGCTGATCATGATCATCGCGCAATTCTTACGGGCGACGAACAACGCGTCATAGCACTTCTGATGGAAGCGGTGATCACCGACCGCCATCACTTCGTCGATCAGGAAGCATTCGAAGTTGATGGCGAGCGTCATGGCGAATGCAAGCCGCATCTGCATGCCGCTGGAATAGTATTTCACCGGCAGAAAGAGTTGCCGTCCCAGCTCCGCAAAATCGTCGACATAGGCAATCATATCCTCGACCGGCGCGCCGTAAAGCCGGGCGATGAACCGGACATTATCCACGCCGGTCATTTCGTGCCCCATGCCGCCGGCAAAGCCGAGTGGCCAGGACATGAAAAGCCCGCGATGGACCTCGCCGGATGTCTTGGAATCCACGCCGCCAATGATCCGCAGCAAGGTCGATTTTCCGGCGCCGTTGCCGCCAAGGACCGCGATCTTTTCCCCGAGACGGACTTCGAACGAAATGCCGTCAAGCACGCGGCGCCTGCCGAGCGAGCTATGCACCTCCTTCACGAGGTCCGTGACGGCGACGCACTTGCCGCGATCGGTGACCTGGTCCTCGGCCATCACATCGGCAACGCGCGCCTTGAGCGATTGCAGCTGTCCGGCCACCGGCCCAACCGCGGGCAGGTCGCCTGAAAGGCGAGCTATCGAACGTGTGATTTTGCCAAAGGGGGGCATCAGAGAGAATGCTCCCGAAATCCCTTGAGAATCGAGTTCACAACGACGAAGATCGCGAGAAAGACGCCAAACGCTGCGGCAAGCATCAGAAAGCGCCTTGGATACTTCGCTTCATCGGCCAGGTTCGGCTGGGTGATTCGCTGAAGATAGAGATGCTGCCGCTGCGCATCCTGTCGCGCCGCGGTGAGATTGCCGAGCGCGCTGTCCATCTCGCGAGCGGCGAGCTGCCGTTCCAGCGTCAGCTTTTCGAATTCCGCCAGCCCGCCGCTCAACGAGCGGTCGGCGCCCACGATCTTCATCTTCTCGCGGTCGATCTGCTCCTGATAGGTGCGGATCCGCTCCCGCAGCGGCGCGATCGCGGGGCTGGAGGGCGAAAGCGAGATCTGCTGTTGAAGCGAGGCCTGCATTTCCGCAAGTTCCGTGGTCATCTGCGCGATCTGCTCCAGCGCGGTCGCCGACTCGCGCGACGGATCGACGCTGCCGGCGGCGTTGCGGAACTTCACCAGGCGCAGGCCGATGTCGACAAGGTGCTCCTGCGCCCGGTTGACGACGGATTGCGCATACGCCTCGGCATCCCTCACCATGCGCTCGTTGAGGCGGTTCACCAGCTCTTCGGCGTGCCCGAGCAGTGCGTTGACGAGCGCCTGTGAATCGTCCGGGCGGAACGTCACGGCGGCGATGGCGGTTATTCCCGACGTCTTGTCGTACTCGACGCTGACCATCGTGCCGAAATGATTGTAGAGCTCCTCGCGATTATCGCGGCGATAGAGATTGGGAAAGCGGTAGAGGAAGTCGGACTCTTCCCGCGACAGGATTTTCCGCAAGTCATTGGTCGTTTCGAGCTGCTCGACCATGTCGCGCGACTTGATGTAGCTGTTCACCGCATCTGCAAGGTCCCCTGCCCCGTGGCTCGAGGCCAGCACCGCCGCCTGCGAGCTGCCGGCCGCCATGGCGCCCTGATAGGCGGCGGACCGGACGATGAAGTTGGCCTCCGAGACGTATCGGTGCGCAGCAATCAGGAAGAGATAGACAGCGACGACGAAGCTGGGCAGCAGGACCAGGCCCACGAACAACCTTGCCCGCATCGACCATCCACGCGGTTGCGCCAGCTCGGGCCGAAACGGCGCATCGATCATGGCCCCCTCTGCCTCGACCGGGACCAGCTGGATCGTCTCGTACGGCCGGGCGATGGGAGGACTGCTATCCGCCAGCTTCGTTCGTTCCATCACGTTCTCAATGATGACTGTGTCGTTGGGCGTATTGGACCGCCGGAATGCCGATGGCCGTCAGGACCACGCAAACGATCGTGAGATAGGCGGGCGAAAAGTAGGTCTTCATATAAAGTGGGAAAATTCCCCCACGGATCATCTCGACGCAGTTGATCAAGGGGGACCACAGGATAATCGACTGATATTGATCGGGCAGCCATGACACCATGAACACCAACCCCGTGAACGGAAGCGTAATGTATAAAATCGGCGCCACCAGACGCGAAGACGCTTCGTTGAGCTCGGTGATAGCAGCGATATTCAACCCAACCGCGAATGAAAGCCAGCCCGTGAAGGCAAAGCCTCCGAACAGCAGCAGCGGGTCGTGGATGGGATAGAGCACGCCAAAGAGCCACAGCGGAATGTAGGCAATCAGGAAGGCAGACACGGTTCCGATCGTTTCGAGCAGCGCGTTGGCAAGCAGGATATCCAGTATCTTGACCTGTTGATGATAGAGAAGATGGTTGTTGTGACGAATGGCCTGATTGGAATGGCCAACGATGTGGCGCCACAGCTGGATAAATCCGTACCCCGTCACCGCCATCGGCACCACGCCGGCACCCCCGTGGCCATGTTCAAGACCACCCATACTCCACATCACGATCACGCCGGTGGTCAGGATCAGCTGCTCGCCCATCAGCCAGAAGAACCCGAGGTCCTTGTGGCCATAACGGGTCATGGCTTCGCGGATCATCAGAGCGCCAATTACGCGCACCTGCGAGCGCAGGCCCACGCCCAGGTCCTGCGACGCCATGCGGAGGCTACCGGTGCGCATGCTCACCCGCTCCAACCATCAGGATCCATATGAAGGCAAATATCGCAAAACCGGTGACGAACACGGCCGCGAACGCCCGCAACCGCTGCGGCTCCGTGCTTTCGTCGGAGAGATTGGGCGCAATCGGCATCTGGATGTAGAGATGCTGGCGTTGCGCTTCCTGCCGCGCGGCCTCCATCGCTGCTTGTGCCGACGCCACATCCTTTTCGGCGAGCTCGCGAAGCAGCGTGAGGCGCTCGTAGGTCGAAACACTCGGCGCCAGGGAGCCCGAGCCCCCGGCGAGCTTCGACCGCTCCTGGTCGATCTGCTTCTGCAGTGCTTCGGCGCGCACCGCCATGGTCTTCCCCGCCGGACTGTCTGGGGCAGAAGTCAGTATCTGCTGCCGCTGCGCCAAAATCTGAACCCGCTCGCGGGATAGGCGATTGATTGTTTCCAGGACGGCGGCGGAGGTTTTTGTCGGATCAACCAGCAGTTCCTGGGTCCGGAATGTCGTCAGCGCCTGCTGCGCATCGATCAGCTTCTGCTGCGCGCGGCCAAGCTCGCTCCAGGCAAAATTGAGCGTGTCGGTTTCGGCACGCTTGTTGAGGTCGTTGACCGCTTTCTCGGCGAGCTTGAGCAGCGCGTCGGCGAGCACCTTTGAATCTTCTGGACGAAAGGTCTGCACCGTGAGGACCGACAACCCAGTCTTTGGGTCCTGATAGACATCGACGCGATCTAGAAAGTAGTCATACAGACGTTCGAAGGAATCGCCGCGCCCAAACCTTGGAAAGCGCGAAAACAGGTCGGACTGGGGCCGAGAAAAGATTTCGCGAAGCGGGAGCTGAGCTTCCAGCGATCGAACCGCGTCGCGGGAGAGGAGGTATCCCGTGACCACGCTGGTATCGTCGACTTGCTGCGATGCGCCGACCGCTTTCATCAACGCGTCAAGGCCCGTCGGCTTTGCGGATGCAGCCTTGGTGACCAGAAACTGCGCTTCCGATACGTAGCGGGGCGCCGCCCAAAGCGAAAAATAGAGCGCCGCCACCATCGTGGGAGCGGCGACCAGTCCGAAGAAGATGAGGCGAATGACGGTCGCACGCCGGCGCGTCTCCTCAAAATAAAGGTCCGCCGCCCTGCGCGTTAGAGTCGCTGGCTGGCCCGCGATCACGCGGGAAAGATCGCGCAGCCGCGTTAGCGCGTTCACTGACCGCCTCCTTTCGCAGTGGGATCAGGTTCAGACGCGACGTGAAGGGTCAAACGGCCCCCTCGCGTCGCAGATCAGGTAGCACTGGCCCCGCTCGTCTGACAGCGATCCGATTGAAGGTGATGATTCCCTCGATGGCTCCGGAAAGCGTCTGGAAGCGGACCTGTACAGGTTCGAGCGGGTTTGTGATTTCGAACGAGATCTGGAGCCTGTATGTGCCGCTCGCCGGCAGCGACGTGGTGACGACGCTGAGAATGTCTCCGGAGTAGATATCTGCGTAGAGCTGGTTGCCCGAGTGGTTTTCCTGCACCTCGAGGACAACATCCACGCACCATTTTCCCGGCGTAAGATGTAGGTATGGTCCGTAGGCGAGAAATCTGGCCGGCCCCAGCAACTCGACGCGCCCGGAAAACAAGCTATCTGGGGCCGCACTATCCATAAAAAAGCTGATCGGCCAATCCATGTGTTCCAGCTGACGGCCACTCACAATCGCTGAGTATGGCTGGGAAAGTTGAGCCACTAGAGTCCGATCAGCGATTGCCATCTGTTGAATCGCTTTGCCTGGGAGAGCGGCGTGCGGAAGTACTTTCGCCAGGTATGCGAACAGGCTGGCTTTTTCTCCTTCCGATGACAGGCTTCTTGCAACCTCCTCGCGCTTTGCCTGGTTAAGACGTGCTCCAAAGAATGCAGCAATGTCGGCGAGCACCTCTCCCAAGGCTCGTACATGCGTCCTTGCGTCGAGCTTCAACACCAGGTCGGATCGGATAAGCGGCTCGAGAGCACAAAACGAACGCGAGGCCAACCGAATGCTGTCATTGAGGGTCATATCTCGCGATCGACGTGCATATGCGACCACGTCATCAAAATTATCGACAAAGAGAACGATCGGCGCTCTCGTTTTTACGAACAGCGCGCAAAGGTCGGGATCTGGCAGATCAGAATAGAAAACGACCTTTGCATCGTGTATCGGGCCTAATCCCGACAACCTTTCGCGAAGCTGCTCGGTCGAATTGGCGTTGGCAAGCTGATACGGTCCGAGAACGATCTCGGTCAGATTGCGCACCACGTTTAGACCGCCGTACATCAGGGCGGATGGAGTGCCAAATACGCTTAACAACATGGCTGAACCTGAAATGGGGCACGCACGACCCCGCGTCTATGGCCCGTTAGTTTGCCGCCCACAAGGTTTGGCCGACACCCTATATTCGCGCCAACGCTTGTTGCATTACTTGCCCGCGATGAGCGCGCCCTGCACGGCGTAGGCTGAAAACGCGTTCACAATTCCCATAATTTTTTGCAAGTCCGTGAGCGGTGCGCTTGAGACGTAAACAACGTCGCGGTTCATGATTGGGAACTTCTGAGCCAGAAAGAAGCCTTCTGCACTTCGCAAATCCAGCCGGTATACGACCGGTACGGACGGCTCGACCGTTGCTAGGAAGCTGTGAGGATCGATGGTCTGCACAAGTGCACTAGGCTCATACCGGAAGACGAACACGCCAGCCGGATCAGAGCGGTAGTCGAGCAGGCCGCCGGCCTTCGCCAGGGCCTCAGCGAGCATAATACCATCCGCGTCAAACGGTATTTCCGCGTTGCTGCCGGTCGCCCCATAAGCCAAGAACTTCTGGGGCGCTCGCACAAGCGTAAGGACGTCGTTAGGCCTTAAATAGATGTTTTCCCGCGGCTCCTTGGTAACTCGAAGCATCGGGATGCGGGCAAGTTCCTGGCGCCGGGTGAGTTCAAGGTAGGTCTCGTTAACGGGGGCACGCAGGCCACCGGAGGCTGCAACCACGTCGAGGATGCGATCACCTCCCACGGTAAGCGGGACTCGGGCGCTGTTGGCAACCTCACCCGTAACTGTGACGGTGCTACTGACCGGACGAGTAACGTTGACGACGACTTGGGCGTCCGTGGCCTTACCCGCCAGTCCCTTACGAATCGTGTCCTCGACCGCCCGTGTGGTTTGCCCAGCGACCCTAATTCGTCCGGCAAAAGGCACCGTGATTGCCCCGTCCCGACCTACAACCTGATCCGGCACCGTCGAATTTCTTGAGCCTGTGGTTGATGGAATTGACGTAATCGCACTCGAGGCGAAGAGAACCCCGCCAGGAGCTTCCCAAATGTTGACGACAACCGAGTCGCCAACCCCGATGGTGGGCTCAGGCGAATGCTTGGCATCGCCAAAGCGCCGCACCAAACTGCTTGGACCACGCTGTTGTAAGGCAGTGACAACATGGGGCGAGATATCAAACAATTCGTAGGAGCGGGAAGCCGACGCCGTTACGTCACCAGCCATAGGTCCCGAACGCGGAAGGGCTGAGCACCCTCCAGCGGCGAGGCCAACAAAAACCCAAATGGTTGAGAGTTTCATTTCCAGCTTCATGAACAGGCAATTACACCTACCTTCGAGCGGCCATAATCGAACAGGAGAGGACTCGGTTCCACCGGTTTCGCTACGCTGCAGCAGAATTCCAACCAGGACGTGTACTCATAAATCCGCCATGTCCGCGTAGCCCCGACAGCGGCGCAGAAGCGGACATTGCGCGAGGTCCGCTGCGAGCCAATATGCATTACCGAGATTGCCGCCTTGCGATTGTGATCATCGCCTGAAGAAAGCTTGAATCGCGATCTCCTAGTAACATCGGATCCTGAGGACGGTCTTGTGGTAAAGCGTCCATTTTGGACACTCATCTCGTTGCGCTGTCGCGAAGCGGTGCGCATTTCCTGTACTGCGGAGAAAAGTTTGAGAGCCTCCAAACTCGACACTTGGAAGGGCCGCTAACCGCAGCCGGTCCAAAACGATCCCTTGAACGGATCCTTGAAGGATTACGTCTGGGTGTGTTGCCAAGCACTGAAATGTCCGCCGGCCGAGAGCCGCCGCCCATGGTCGTGGTAGGGACGAGGATTGCTCCTCGCCCCCCACCCAGATCCCGGCGAGCGCTGCTAACGCACCGGGCTCCTCCCTCGGGTTTTGGCGTCGAAGCGGTGACAGGGCAGCGGGTGTAGTGTCTTGATTGGCGGAAAGAAGCGATCGACGAGGCGGATGAAGCGCTCCCAGGACAGATCAGCCTTCTGACTCCGACGCCGAAGCGTCGTAAGCCAGAGCCTTCGCACCTGATTGCAGAACCACCACATGCTCGGGTGGTTACCCGAGACCGCATA
>NZ_AXAS01000111.1 GCF_000472925.1 Bradyrhizobium sp. Ec3.3 | reverse complement strand
CAACGTCGACACCGACGAAGCTATTGTCTGCAAAGTGTGAGGCTGTCATGCTGCTCCTGCCTTGTTCACGAGGCAGGGNCGGCGCCTGGATCGTCAAACGTGCGGCCAGCACTTGCTACCGTCCGGGTGTCCGGCCCTTCAATCAATCAAGGCGGGGTGCGAGATCCCGACGGTCGCTGAGACCTCCCATAAACCTCGCAACGCCCGCCTCGACCCCACCATACGTGAGGCACCCAGACTTACGACCCATAACCACAGGGAGTAGTTTGGCGAAGACGTCAGCATGTCCTCCGCGAGCGCAATCTGATATCTAGGCTCCGGATTCCACCGGGAGAAGTTTCATGCGCAAGATCCTGACCGTGCTGGCGGCGCTCGCCTGCCTCAGCCTGACCAATTGCGGCTACAACGCGATCCAGAGCCAGGATGAGCAGATCAAGGCCAACTGGTCGGAGGTGGTGAACCAGTATCAGCGCCGCTCCGATCTCGTGCCCAATCTCGTCAACTCGGTGAAGGGCTTTGCGCAGCAGGAGAAGGACGTGCTGCTCGGGGTCACCAATGCGCGCGCCAAGGTTGGCAGCATCCAGGCAACGCCCGAGGTGCTCAACGATCCCGCCGCGTTCCAGAAATTCCAGGCCGCGCAAGGCGAGCTCTCCAGCGCGCTGTCACGCCTTCTCGTCGTCACCGAAAACTACCCTCAGCTCAAATCGGATGCGTTGTTCAAGGATCTGATGTCGCAGCTCGAGGGCACCGAGAACCGCATCACGGTGGCCCGCAACCGCTACATCAAGGCGGTGCAGGATTATAACGTCACCATCCGCTCTTTCCCCACCAACCTCACTGCGATGATGTTCAGCTACAAGGAGAAGCCGAATTTCAGCGTGGAGAACGAGAAGGAAATCTCGACCGCGCCGAAGGTCGATTTCAACCCGGCGCCTGCGCCGTCGAAATAAGCGCGTTCGACCCCGATGCGCACCACGTCCTTCGCTGTCATTCCCCGCGAAAGCGGGGAATCCAGTACGCCGCAGCTTCTCCGTATCCCTCCGGCGTCTCTGGAATACTGGATCGCCCGGTCAAGCCGGGCGATGACAGTGAGGATGTTGCGCGCCTGTTCCGCCTTCGCACAGCGTGGCTTCCTCCTGCTTGCACTTCTCCTCGCCTTTGCCTTCACGGCCGCGGCCGACGTCGCCGTGCCGCAGCTCACCGGGCGCGTCGTCGACCTGACCGGGACGCTCTCGAGCGGCGACGTCGCGTCGCTGACCTCGCGGCTGCGGGACTACGAGAACCGCAAGGGCAGTCAGATCGCCGTCCTGATCGTGCCGTCGACACAGCCGGAGACGATCGAGCAGTATTCGATCCGCGTCGCGGATGCCTGGAAGGTCGGCCGCAAGAAGATCGATGACGGCGCGATCCTGCTCGTCGCCAAGAACGACCGGCACCTGCGCATCGAGGTCGGCTATGGCCTCGAAGGCGCGCTCACCGACGTGACCTCGCGGCGGATCATCGACGAGGTCATCACGCCAAAATTCCGGACCGGCGACTTTGCCGGTGGCATCTCCGATGGCGTTGATCGCATAATGCGTGTGATCGACGGCGAGCCGCTGCCGACGCCTCAGCGCAGCACGAGCTTTGCCCGCGACCTGAACGATCTCGGGTCCGTCGCTCCCTTCGCTTTGTTTGCCTCGCTGTTCGTCGGCGGCATCCTGCGCACGATGTTCGGCCGATTGCTTGGCTCGGTTGCGACCGGCGGGGTGCTTGCGGCAGTGGCCTGGTTCATGATCGGCTCACTGGCCCTCGCGATCGGCGTCGGTGCCATCGCCTTTATCCTGGCGTTCATCGCTGATCTTGCTCCGACATCAGGTTCGGGGAGGCGCTACTCGCGCGGCGGCTCCTGGTCGAGCGGTTCCTCGGGAGGCGGCTGGAGCAGCGGCTCGTCGTCCAGCGATAGCGGCAGTTTCAGCGGCGGCGGTGGTAGCTTTGGTGGCGGCGGAGCCTCGGGGAGCTGGTAGGTCATGAGCATCAAGCGCATTACCAGGCATCTCCTGCAGCACCAGTGGCGTGCCAAGCAGGTCTTCACCCCACGAGTGCTCGACCGGATCGAGCAGGCGATCAAGCAGAGCGAGACTACGCATTCCGGTCAGGTCCGCTTCGTCGTCGAAGGCGCTCTTGATGGCAGGCCGCTGTTCCGCAACCAGCCGGCGCGCGAGCGCGCGCTCGACGTCTTCTCGCATTTGCGCATCTGGGACACCTCCAACAACAACGGCGTGCTGATCTATCTCCTGCTCGCCGACCGCGACGTCGAGATCGTCGCCGACCGCGGCATCGACGCCAAGGTCGGCGCTGCGGGCTGGGAAAAGATCTGCCGCGAGATGGAGACCGAGTTCCGCGCCGGCCGGTTCGAGCACGGCGTGATCAAGGGTATCGAAGCCGTCTCTCGCGAGCTCGCGCGCCACTTTCCGCCGCGCGGCCCGCATCCGAACGAGCTGCCGGACAAGCCGGTGGTGATGTGAATTACCAGTCGTCCTGGCCTTCGCCAGGACGACTATTGGGGAAGCGTCGCGCTTCGCCTCGCAAACGGCGTCCTTGGCGCTGACGGGACGGTTAAGGCCATGTTAACCGGCCAATTCTGTCAGGCAAACAACGCCTTCGTCCGGCATCGAGGCCTGGTCCGTCAGTCCCGAACGCAATTTTGCGCTCGGGCCGCCACGCCGGTTCCATGATCCCGGCCCAATTCGGCCCCGGATGAGTTCCTAAAATTTCGGTAAGCGGGTCCAAGGGTAAGGATTTCGCAAGCAATGAAAGTTACCAAAAGGTCAACCTTGACTGGAGTATTTGAGCCGTGAGCGAAGCAATGCCTGAACAGGCCGCGGAATCGCAGCCCGCCGAGGTTTCGTCGGAGGCTGGCCTGGAGACGCGCGCCGACGCCCCGTCGATCGCGCCGGACCATGAGGCGCCCAAGCCGGATGGGCTGATGCCTGATGCCTCCGAGGTCGAAGCGCCGAAGGTCGAGCCGCCAAGGCTGGTGGTGCCCAAGCTCGACGTGCCCAAGCCGGAAGAGCCCAAGCCCGAAGAGTCCAAGGCTGACGCAGAGCCCAAGCTGCACGAACCCAAGCCCGAGTTGAAGCCCGGCAAGCTGGTCGTCATGGCACCCTCAGAGCGCAACTGGGATCGCGAGGAGCCGGAGGTCAAGCCGGAAGCGAGGGACACGGGCGGCAAGCGCCGGCTCTCGGCGATGGCTGCCGTCGTCGCGCTTGCAGCCGTTGTCGGGGCGATCAGCGGCGCGCTCGCGACCGCTGGCGTCATGCACTTTGCGGCGAACCAGGCTGCTGCGCCGGCACCGGTTGCCGACACCAGCGCGCTGGAAGCCTCCGTCGCGCGGATCGATGCCGATGTCGTTGCGCTGAAGGCCGGCCTTGATCACACCTCGAAGTCCGCGACCGGCCAGTTCAACAAGACCAGCGACCGCCTCGATAAGCTCGAGAAGGCGCAGGCCGAGCCTGCCGCCAAGCTCGCAAAGCTGTCCGAGGCCGTCGACAAGCTGCGCTCGGCGCAGGCCCCCGCGCCCGCGCAGACAGCTGCCGCGAAGGAGACCACTGGCTCGATCGCCCCTGCCCAGGTCGCCGCCGCGACGCCACAAACCCTTTCAGCACAGGCGGCCGCGCTGGCCGCAGCGCCGGCTACGGCTCCTGCACAGGCCGCGGTACCGCTCCCGGCGCCGAAGCCGGAAATCGGCCGGCTGCCGACGATCGAAGGCTGGCGCCTGCGCGACGTTGCCAATGGCGGCGCGCTGATCGAGGGACGCGACGGACTGTATGAGGTCTATGCCGGCGATCCCGTGCCGGGTCTCGGCCGGGTCGATGCGATCCGCCGCCAAGATGGCCGCTGGGTCGTCGTCACCAGCAAGGGTCTGATCGTCGCGCGCTAAGCCGTGCGGCTCCGAGCTTGAGGAAAGGCGCTTCACTGCGATGTGAAGCGCCTTTTTGCTTGAATAGGCCGATAGCGGCGGTGTTAGTGGAGGCATGAGCCATCGCCGTCTGCGAATTCTCGCCGCCCTCGTCGCGCTATGCAGCGGCGCGCTGTCGCTGTCGGCCGCCGAGAATGCAGGCCTGGATCGCGGCACGGCGATCACCGATCCGGAGCAACTGCGCAAGCTCGATCAGCACGATGTGCTGACGATCTCGCGCCTCTTGTGGCCGGAACGGAACGCCAATTTCCCGCTCACATCAGACATGCTGTTCGCATGGTTGCCGCAGCTTGCTCAGATCCGCCCCGCGATCGACGCCGAGTTCGAGCGCTACGTCGCGCGGCGCAAGGCGGAGGCGCCGAACGAAACCATCGGCGTCGGTGAAGGTTTTGATGTTCAACTGTTCGATCGCGCCAATCTCGATTCCCGTGATGCGCGCTTCGTGCTGGCGGGCATCGTCAACCGCATGGATCGCGCCTACGTGTCGGAGGCCTCCTGCGGCGAGGTCCGCCTGATCTACCGTCTTGTCCGTTTCGAGACGAACCCGGATGGCGGCAAGACCGCCTCGCGCCTGCCGATGACGTTCAACCTGGTGCTGAAGGCGCGTGACGAGCGGCAGACCGTGCCGAGCGGAAAGCCGGCGACCTGTGCGGAGATCGCGCGCCGCTGGCTCGCCAACGACGATCCGCTCGATCTCGTCAAGCAACTTCCGTTTCCCTACGATGCGATGCTCGACCGCATCGAGACCAACATCCAGATCGCGGTCATGCCGAAATCGGCGAGCCACGATTTCCGCACCGACTATCTTCTGAAGGTGTTCAAATACAATCCCGACACCAAGCTGTTCGAGGAGTCGACGCTGGAGAACCAGATCGATCGCGATCGCATCCTCAGCGACGATACGCTCAAGCGCGACTTCAGGGACTGGCTGCTCGCGCCCGAGCATTTTGGCGAGTTCGATCGCGGTACGGTGCTGATCCCGGAAAAATTCCTCGCGAAAGCTGCGATCGCGCCGACGCCGGCGGGGCTCGATGCATCACAGCTCCAGCCTGAATTCGGCCTGATGCAAGGCGAGGGCAAAGGCGATGGCGTTTTCACCGACGGCGATGTGGTCGGCGCGCTGAAGGCTGTCGCCGAGCGCGGCATCAGCTTGCAGAACATCCGTTCGGTGGCGGGCTTCCAGCGCCGGCTGAACGACATCACCTGCGCCGGCTGCCACCAGACCCGCGGCATCGGCGGCTTCCATTTCCCGGGCGTCGACTGGCTCGCTGACAAGCCCTCCACCATCGTGCCGGCCTCGCCGCATTTCTTCGGCGACCAGGTCCGCCGCCGCGACATCCTGACCGCATTTGCGGAAGGCAGGCGTCCCGACTTCTCGCGCGGCTTCGCCAGCCGGCCGCAGCTTCGCGGCAGCACCGAGCTTGCGGGAACCGAGTATCAGGACGGCTGGGGCGCCCATTGTTATTTGCAACCGTCGGGATCGGCCGGCACCGACAAGAGTTTTACGTCATGGACCTGCGCCAAGGGTCTCGCATGCCAGGCGGCAGGCGCCTCACGTCACATAGGCATGTGCTTTGTGAAGACGCGTTAGCCAAAGCGACATTTGGATGACCGATGACGGACAGCAGCGAAGCCAACAAGGAGCGCAATCGCCAGATTGCGCGTAACGAGGAAGCCAAGCAGATCATGGGCAGCATCCGGGTCAGCACCTGGGCTGTTGCGGTGGCGGTCGTCGTCGGTGCCATCGTGTTCGCGCTGATCTGGATCGCGGCACGGTCATAGTTTCTCCCAGTTAGGACGCGTAATGCGCCAGCCGTTTACCCGGCAGCAGATCATACGCCGACCGCCAGCCGGGCAGTGCCGCCATGCGGCCGAGCCAGGCGTGGATGGCGGGATGGCTCTCTCCGAAATCGTAGCCGTGCTCGTCGCTCGGATAATGCAGATAGGCCATCATTGAAATATCGGCGACCGTCGGCTCCTCGCCAATCGCAAATACGTTCCGCGCGAGATGCTGATCGAGAATGCCGAGGAAGTCGTCGAGCCGCCTGCGGAAATGCTTTAGCACCTGCGGGTCGCCATTCGGCGTGAACGTCCGCATGAAGCGATAGGTCGCCATGTAGCCGGTGAGCTTGTGGTTGTCCCAGAACAGCCAGCGCAGCAACTCGAACTTCTCCTCTGCCGTCCCGCCGCCGAAGCGGCCATATTGCTCGGATAGTTTCAGCAGGATCGGTGCGGTCTGCGTCATCTTCACGCCGTCGATCTCGTGCACGGGGATCTCGCCCATTTCGTTGACCGTCTGCCGCCACTCCTGAGTGCGCGTGACGCCGCCGGCAAAGTCGGTCCACACCGGCTCGAAGGTCTCACCGCACAGCGTGAGCATCAGCGCCAGCTTGTAGCTGTTGCCGGATTCGGGGAAGTAGTGCAGGCGGTAGCTGGGCATGGGACCTCACAGACGACTCGCGGGCTCTGGCGATCGTTATATCGAGATCATCGCCTATCGTCATTGCGAGCGCAGCGAAGCAATCCAGACATGCATCCGCGGGGGATTCTGGATTGCTTCGTCGCTCCGCTCCTCGCAATGACGGTGTCTGTTGAGGCAAGCTACCTCCCCACCGTCGTCCCAGCGACGGCGGTGGATGGCGCGCGCGCCGCGCCCCTTACGCCACCGCCCCCGATGCGCGCAGCGTCTTGATCATGGCCTCGTCGTATCCCGCCTCGCGCAAGATATCGTCGCTGTGCTCGCCGACCGCCGGCGGCTTGCGCGGCTGGACCTTCCTCGTGCCGTCGATCCAGATCGGGCTGTTGATGGTCAGCATGGTGTCGTTCTCGAACGGCACCAGCACCTCGTTGTCGAGCATCTGCTGGTCGTTCGGGATGTCGTCGAGAATCCCGACCACGCCGAACACCAGCCCGTTGCCGTCGAGGATCTTGCGCCATTCGGCCAGGTCCTTGGTGGCGAACACCTCGTCGAAAATCCTGATCAGCTCGACCGAGCGCGCATGACGGTCCGGCTTGGTGGCAAAGCGCGGGTCGGTGATCAGATCCTCCCGCTCCATGCATCGCGCGAGCGTCGGCCACTGCCGGTCTTCGTTCAGCAGCGACAGGATGATCCAGCGGCCGTCCTTGCACTGGTAGTGGTTGGTCACCGCGTTCAGCGCGCGCTCGCGCGGGCGCCGCTCGCCGAACTTGGCGCCGCAGAGTTTTGCCTGAGCCAGCACGCTGGCGGCCCACACGCCGTTCGCCATCAAGTTGGAGGCGACATGCGCGCCCTTGCCGGTCTTCTCGCGCTGATAGAGCGCGGTGACGATCGCGCTGTAGAGCGCCATGGCGCAGGGATGATCGCCCATGCCGGCGACCGAGCGAGCCGGCGTCGTGTTGGTGTCGGCGCGCACGAGGTCCATCAGGCCGGAGCGCGCCCAGTAGGCGTTGCTGTCGAAGCCGGGCTTGTTGGCCTCCTCGCCCTTTTCGCCGTAACCGGTGAAGGAGGCGTAGATCAGCCGCTCGTTCAGGTGCGCGAGATGGTCATAGGTGATGCCGAGCTTCAAGCGCACCTGCGGTGGCATGTTGGTGATGAAGACGTCACTCTCGGCGACCAGCCTGTAGAGCACGGCCTGCGCGTCCGGCTTGGTGAGGTCGAGCGCGAGGCTCTTCTTGTTGCGCGCTTCCAAGAGCCAGGCGAAATTGTGCTCGCTCGCGGGATAGCCCGGTAGGTTCGGCAGATTACGGTAAGGATCGCCCATGCCGGGCGGCTCGATCTTGACGACATCGGCGCCGAAATCCGACAGCACGGTCGCGGCAGCGGGCGCCGCGATGAAGCTTGCGCAATCCAAAACCTTCAGGCCGTCGAAAATGCCCTTCTGCATCGTGCCGCCGCTCCCGCTCTTGTTGTTTCCCGCACGCTGGAATTAGCGCGTGCTGATCTGTCGATCATTTGACTGATGTTTTGGCGGGATGCAACGGCGCAGGCAGTGGCTACTCCTCCCCCGCGAGCAGGGCAGCGTTGCCGCCGGCTGCGGCGGTGTTGATGGTGACAGTCTGCTCGGTGGTGAAGCGCGTGAGATAATGCGGGCCGCCGGCCTTGGGGCCGGCTCCGGACAGACCGTTGCCGCCGAACGGCTGCACGCCGACCACGGCGCCGATCATGTTGCGGTTGACGTAGACATTGCCGACCGACAGCCGTTCGACGATGGCATCGACCGTGTCGTCGATGCGCGAGTGGACGCCGAGCGTGAGCCCATAGCCGGTACGATCGATTGCACCCAGCACTCGCTCGAGATTTTCGGCGCGGTAGCGTACGACATGCAGGACGGGACCGAACACCTCCTCGGTGAGCTGCCCGCTATCGGCGAGCTCGAAGATGTGCGGCGCCACGAAGCAGCCCTCGGGCGCACTGCCAGCAAAATGCAGTCGCGCCTCCGTCTTCATTCGGGCAATGTGCGCGTCGAGCCGCTGCTTGGCTTCGCGGTCGATCACCGGTCCGATATGGGTCGCAACGTCGCTGGGGTTACCGATCTTCAACTCGCGTGCGGCGCCAGCGATCATCTCGATCATGCGGTCGGCGACGTCCTCCTGCACGAACAGAAGCCGCAGTGCCGAGCAGCGCTGGCCGGCGGAGCGGAAGGCGGAGGTGACGACGTCGTCGGCGACCTGTTCGGGCAGCGCGGTGGCGTCGGCGATCATGGCATTGATGCCGCCGGTCTCCGCGATCAGCGGCACGATGGGGCCGTCCTTGGCGGCGAGCGTGCGATTGATCGATCGGGCGACCTCGGTCGAACCGGTGAACACGACGCCAGCGATATCGGGATGCGCGGTCAGCGCGGCACCGATCCGGCCGTCGCCGGTGACAAGCTGCAGCGCGTTTGCGGGAACGCCGGCCTCGTGCAGCAGGGCTACGGCCTCGCGCGCGATCCGTGGGGTCTGCTCGGCGGGTTTTGCCACCACGCCGTTGCCGGCCATCAGCGCCGCCGTCACCTGTCCGAGAAAGATCGCGAGTGGAAAATTCCACGGCGAGATCGCGACAAACACTCCGCGACCGCGCAACGCCAGCACATTACTCTCGCCGGTCGGACCCGGCATCGCCTCGCCACTGCCGAACAGCTTTCGGCCCTGCGCGGCGTAGTAGCGGCAGAAATCGGCGGCTTCGCGCAGCTCGGAGAGTGCGTCGTCGAGCGTCTTGCCGCCCTCGCGCTGGAGCAGGGCGATGAAGTAGGGAGCCCGCTGCTCCAGGAGGTGCGCGGCCTGCTCCAGCGCCGCCGCGCGGGTGCCCGCAGACGTCCGGCTCCAGGCCGCAAAGCCCGCGCGCACCCCTGAGACCGCCGCGTTCGCCTGCTCGGGCGTGGCGTCGGCAACGGGCTTGAGATCGGTTGGCTCGGCCCCGGTGTCGGCCAGCAGGCGATCAAGCGCCGCCCGCTCGCCGAACTCGACGCCGCGTGAATTGCGCCGCTCCGGCGCGAACAGCTCGCGCGGCAGCGGGATCTTCGGGTGATGCGCAGCTTGCGGCTTGCCAATGATGTCAGCGGGGCGTTGCAGCAGGGCGGTCATCGCCACGCGATAGTCGGCGGCCAGCGCCACGAAGGACGAGTTGGCGCCGTTCTCCAGCAACCGGCGCACGAGATAAGCGAGCAGGTCGCGATGGCTGCCGACCGGCGCATAGGTGCGGCAGGCGAGCTTTGGCTGATCCTGCGTGAGCTGCTCGTAGAGCGCCTCGCCCATGCCGTGCAGGCGCTGGAACTCGAAGCTGCCGCTATCGCCGGCAAGCTCCAGCACGGTCGCAACGGTCAGCGCGTTGTGGGTCGCAAATTGCGGGAAGATACGCGGCCGCAACGCCAGCAGCCTCGAGGCGCAGGCGACGTAGTTGAGGTCCGTCATCGCCTTGCGGGTGAAGACCGGATAGCCGTCGAGCCCGCGCTCCTGCGCGCGCTTGATCTCGGTGTCCCAATACGCGCCCTTGACCAGCCGCACCATCAGTTTGCGGTCGTGCGCGCGGGCAAGGTCGTCGACATAGTCGATCACGGCGACCGCGCGCTTCTGATAGGCCTGGATGGCGAGGCCAAAGCCGTCCCAGCCGGCGAGCGACGGATCGGCGAGCGTCGCGGCGATCACGTCGAGCGACAGCTCCAGCCGGTCGGCTTCCTCGGCGTCGACGGTGAAGTTGAGGTCATAGGCCTTGGCGCGCCGGGCGAGTTCCAGAAGCTGCGGCACCAGCTCCTTCATCACGCGACCGCGGCTGATCGCCTCGAAGCGCGGATGCAGGGCCGAGAGTTTGACGGAAATGCCGGGACGGTCGGGCAAGGGACGTTCGCCCGCCGTCTTGCCAATTGTTTGAATCGCACTGGCATAGGCATCGAAATAGCGCTTGGCGTCGGAGGCAGTGCGCGCGCCTTCGCCGAGCATGTCGAAGGAGTAGCGCGGCTGCTCGCCGGAGCGGGGCCGGGCACGCTCCAGCGCCTGCTCGATGGTCTCGCCGAGCACGAAGTGGTTGCCCATCAGCCGCATCGCCTGCCGCGTCGCGGCGCGCACCGCGGGCGCGCCCAGCCGCTTTACCAGCCGGCCGATGGTGCCGTCCGGCATCTCGCCGGGCTGGATCACCCGCGCCGAGAGGCCGAGCGCCCAGGCCGAGGCGTTGACCAGGAATGCGGTGGATTTGGTCTCGTGGTGGACGAAATCGCCCTCGCCGAGTTTGTCCTCGATGAACTGGTCGGCGGTGCGGGCGTCGGGCACGCGGAGCAAGGCTTCGGCCAGGACCATCAACGCGAGGCCCTCCTTGGTCGAGAGTGCGAACTCGCGCAGCATGTCCTCGACCCCGCCGAGCCGGTCATCACGCTTGCGGACCGCCTCGATCAGCCGCGTGGCGGTGCGGTCGATCCGCGCCTCCCGGGGCGGGGTGAGGTGCGCGGTCCGCAACAGCGGGGCGGCGATCTCGGCGTCATCGGGCGCGAAGGGCGCGCTGAAGGGAGAGGAAGTGTTCGGCATGGCGTGTCCTGTGTCGGCTCAAACCTAATCCGCACATCGCCGTAGTTCGATAGACAAGATAGCGATTTTGCCTTAGAAAATAAAGCAAGTAGGCCAATTTTTAGCGGATATTATGGATCTTGATAAAATCGACCGGAGAATCCTTGGGATCCTCCAGGAGGATGGGCGAATCGCCAATGTCGAGCTCGCCGAGCGCATCGGCCTGTCGCCGACCTCGATCGGCGAGCGGCTGAAGCGGCTCCAGCGCGAGGGTTTTGTCGAAGGCTATGGCGCGCGGCTCAATCCGCACCGCCTGGGGCTCGGCCTACTGGTGTTCGTCGAGGTGCTGCTCGACAAAACCACGCCGGACAATTTCGAGCGGTTCGCGCGCGCAGTGAAGCTCGCGCCCGAAGTGCTCGAGTGTCACATGGTTGCCGGCGGCTTCGACTATCTTGTGAAGGCGCGCCTTCCCGACATGGCCGCGTACCGGCGCTTCCTCGGCGAAACCTTGCTGTCGATGCCGGGCGTGCGCGAAACGCGCACCTATGCGGTGATGGAGGAGATCAAGCGCGACGCACCTTTGCCGGTCGGCTGAAACGTGCCGTCGCGATTGTCGGGGAGGTCGTGTCGATCAGGGGTCTTTACGCGCAAAAAAGCCCACCCCTCGCGCAATCGCAACGCTTGTCGTCGAATGCACTTGATCGTCTTCTAAATTTTTTTGGCCCGTGCTCCCGGATCCGATCCGGGAGGCGGCGAAATGCCGGAGGGCTTATACCTTGAGGTTTTCTGCGGACGTCTTGCCCCGGTTTGCGATCTCTTCATATTCCACCGTCTGACCTTCGTTCAGGGTGGACAGACCGGCTTTCTGGACTGCCGAGATATGCACGAACACATCCTTGCCTCCCGACGCAGGCTGGATGAACCCATAACCCTTCGTCGGGTTAAACCACTTGACCGTACCTTTGGGCATCACGTCTTCTCCGCGGGACTTTCCTCCACAAGCACGAGCCGCCAGTCCCCGCAAACCGGCCGGCTCGGTCGAAGCAGGATACACCGGAATGTTACGGGCTTGGTAGCTCAAACCATGCCGGTTTCTTGCGGAAATTCGCTCAACTTCGCGGCGGTTTTGCCGGTTTTGCCCGTTTCGCGGTCATTTGACCGGCCGGCGGCGGGCAGCCTGTCAATAGGTCGCGGCGAGATAGTCGACGATTTTGCCGACGTCGGCATCGTCGATCGGCGCGCCATAGACCTTGATCATCTTGGTCACCTCGGCCTGCCAGAAGGCTTTTCTATCCTTCATCGGTGGCTGGGTGCTGACGTAGTCGGCCGAGTGGCAGGCCGTGCAGTTGTTCTTGACCACGTCGAGATTGGGCCCGGGCTTGAAGGCGGCGACCTCGTCCGGATTCTGGTAGCCGATGGGGGCGGCGGTGGCGGAGCCGTGTAGGCCTGCCGCGAGAGCGAGCGTGAGGAGAGCGGTGCGCTTCATCGTCATTCTCCTTCAGGCGACCGTGACACGGACGGTTTCGACGACGTTGCGCAAATAGCCGGCCGGGTTCCAGCGCGGCGTGTCCGGCTGGGTTTCGCCGCCATTGCTGGTCGCACGCACCTTCAGCTCGACCGGGCCGGCCGCGAGCTTCACCGGCAGCTTCCATTCGCGGAAGGAGTATCTGCCGAGATCCTTGCCGAGCTTGGCCTGCGACCAGTTCTTCCCGCCGTCGGTCGAGACCGACACCTCCTTGATGCCCGTGCCGCCGTCGAAGGCGATGCCGCGCAGCGTCGTGCGGCCGGCCTTCAGCCTGGCGCCGTCGGCAACGCTGGTGATGAAGGAGCGGATGGTGAAGCGGTTGATCGGGATCGTCGCCTTCGGCGCAGTTCCCGGCTCGACGCAATTGCAGGGCGTGTCGGGGATGCGATAGGCCGACTTCATCCAGAAGCCGTCNTAGACNNTGTCGATGACGGTGATCTCGTTGAGGTGCTTGACCCAGTAGGTGCCGTAATAGCCGGGCACGATGAGGCGCAGCGGGAAGCCGTTGAGGAACGGCAGG
>NZ_AXAS01000110.1 GCF_000472925.1 Bradyrhizobium sp. Ec3.3 | reverse complement strand
CGCCGTCTCAACTATCTGATCTGGTGGGCCGGCGGTCACATCCGGCCCGCAGTTCGCGGATAGCCTTCGGGCATCTTGGTGAGCTGGTTGGAGCTAGTTGGAACGGACAATGCGTATGTCGGTGCGTGCGCGCAGATTGCGGGCGGAAGAGTTCCGGCGGCTCGAGCGGGGTTACCTGCAACAGGCCGAGCATTCGCCGGGAGGGCTCGAACAAGACAGCTTGCTCAATCTCGCTCGGGGTTTCGGATATGCGGCCGAGCAAATCGAGAAACGCGCGGTGATCGGCAAGACAGTGGCTCTCTGCGTCATCGCCGCGCTCGCACTCCTTGCCGTGCTGTACCTTCCTTAGGCTGCTCCCGCGCGCGGCGAGGGCATCAGCCATGGTCCCGCACCGGCCTCGATCGCCGCGACGATGCGGTCGCTGAGATGCCGGTGAATATCGAAGTGTTCCTTGCTGTCGTCTCTCCTTTGTTTGCGGCCGTCGGCCGTGCCTGGCGACCGAAGGGACGCGGAGAGACGGACGCCGCACACCGAGAGGTGCGCGCCTGCGCGCGAGGGGCTGCCCCTTGCGGCGGACGGATATCCGTGCGCGTCAGGTTCTATCTGCAGGCCTTTTTGCGACACGCACCAAAAATCAACAACATAGGATGGTCTTCGCCATTGTCGAATTCGAGGCCACGTAGATCTCATGCGAAAAACCCCTGCCGATTGCTCGACAGGGGCGCTCTCGACACTTATCTTCATCTGCGCTTCACTAGGTGCGGAAAGCTTCCATTCTGCGAGAGCCCGAGCGGCCTCTTCCTGCCCGCCGTGCCGGACGCTTTGGCGTCTTGGCCAATCCCTCCTTGGCGCCAAGAAGTTCGGCGATGACGGTCTCGGGCGGGGTCAGAAGCAACTTGCTCTGTTCGCCGCCGGAGAAATCACGCCATTTGAGCCTCGTCTTTTAAGGCTTTGCCCGATTGAACTTCTCGGTCGGCTCGAAGGTTTCGACCCTGAACGCGATCTCCCGATTGACGGCGACGCTGTCCTCGGCGAACAGGTGGAGCTCGTGCTCGGTTGCGAACTCCTGCGGTGTCTGTTCGGTGAGAACGACGTCACGGTTGAGCAGAACGAGGCGCGCCTTGAAGTCCTTCTCGGGCTTGAACTCGGGATTGGCGGAAGGATCGAAGGGCTCGACGAACGCGACCTGCTCGACGGGGACCAGTCTTTTACCGATGGTGACGACTTTCATGGACATCTCCTTTGTTGTGGTTGATAGGAGATTCAGATGTACCGAAAACACTCCCAATGCTGGACCGAAAGGATTGGGAATCGACGCGGAAGGATTGGTAATGTCCGGGACTCGCTCGCCGAAATGCGAGGTCTCTTGTCAACGCTGTTGAGTACCGCCAAGCTTAAGCTGAAGAGGGGAGGTGTGATGTCGCGCTCTAGCGACCTCGCTCACGGGCCTGTTCGGCATCATCATCTATTCGCCTACGGACCATCTTGTCCCATGCATAACCATCGAAATATTCAATGGAGCCGCCGCCACCATTGAGGTAGTGCGTCCAGGCATCAGAGCGCTCGGCCTCGAGACGCTGCGTTGCATTCGGGCCGCGTAACGGCTCGCCGGTTGCTGTCAGCGGCTCCCACATTTGACAGGCTCCTTAATTCGAAAGATCGTCCTCATCGCTAAGCGTCGCGCTGAGCGGGTCGTATTTCCAGAGAGGCAGGCTTTCCTCGACGAGCAGGTCGGCGCCATCGCTGTCCCACGGAAGTACTTTCATGAGCTCGTTTGTCGGGCGCAAGACGAAGCGCCGATGATCGCGTTCTTCCGGATCCAATTGAGCGTCGGGATCATAGGGCATGCCAAGCGCAACAAGACAGAGAACGGCCGCGCCTATTTCCTTGATGCCGGTGAGGTAGCGCTCCGGTTCGGCCAATCTTATCGACCCAGATACACGCATTCGGTTCACGCCTAGCCTTCCGCAAGAGATCTCGTTCGGACACACCAAGCAGTACGCCGGCTCGGCGAGAGAAAAAAGCGGAAAGCTTGGCAACGGCTCGGAATGTGCGGGACTCGGCTGAGCGTGCCAGCGCGGTGCTCGTCCTCCCGCTCGGCGCAGAGCCGTCCGTCCAGGGGTGCCGCCGCTATTGTCGGCGCTGACATGCTCATAGGGAATGAGCCATCCGAGAGCGGCTCGGCACCAAGCCGGTGATCTATTCTTATTTCAAGGCAATGTTGATCACATTCGCGAGCCGGGCCGCAGCAGGGGCGGCTTGGCCGCGTGCACTATTCCTGGCAGTCGTCTCATACCCGATATCGACGATGAAACGGATGGGCCTTCTGATCTTTCAATGCTTTCGGCTGACAGCGAGGTTTGCTGCCTCCTTCGATTTGGCCATGGTTTGTGAAATCTCGCGGATCGAGGCGTTCATTTCCTCGCTCCGACTGCAACGGACTCGATCAGCGTGCGGGCGCGCTCTGCGCGCGCACGGGCGAGAGCGGCCTGCGTCACGTCAACCGCGTATTTGACGACCTTGTAGGGCTTGCCATTGAGGTCGAGGATTGGGTTATAGGACGCCTGGATGTAGATTTCCTTTCCGTTAGAACCGATGCGCCGGTACTCGCCAGCCTGGTATTCGCCGTCGTAGAGGCGAGCCCAGAAGTCGCGATAGGCCGGACTGTTGCGCTCGTCGGCCGTCACGAACAGATTGTGGTGCTTGCCCTGGATCTCGCGGAGTGAATATCCCACCGCCTTGAGGAAGTTCTCGCTGGCGGTGATGATTGTGCCAGCCATGTTGAACTCGATGACGGCCTGCGACCTGCCGATCGCATCGATCTGTCCAGACGTATCGACGGCCTTCAGCTTCTGGCTGGTTACATCAGTGGCGAATGTCACCACCCCAAAAGGCGTCCCCTTTTCGTCGAGAACGGGATTGTAGGTAGCGAGCATCCATACTTCCAGGCCGCCCTTGGCAATCCGCTTGAATTGCCCGGCCTGGCATTCGCCGCGGTTGAGCCGTGCCCAGAATTCCAGGTAACTGCCGCAATCGCGCTCAGCCGGATCGACGAACATGCTGTGGTGCCCGCCTTCGATTTCGGCGAACGTGTATCCCATGGCGCGGAGGAAGTGTTCGTTCGCGCGCTCGATCGTCCCGTCGAGCTTGAAAAAGATCACGGCCTGCGAGCGGTCGATGGCCGCGACCTGGCTGGCATCCTCCATGCTGCGCATCTTCCGCGCGGTGATGTCGGTTGCGAATTCGATGATCTTCGAGGGCCGTCCCGTAGCATCGAGGATCGTATTATAGCAGGCCCGTATCCAGACCTTTGCGCCGCCTTTTGCGACGCGCTCGTATTCAGCGGCCAGGCATTCACCGCGGTTAAGCCGGGCCCAGAACTCGCGATAGCGGGTCGAGTCTCGCTCATCTGCGTCGACGAACATGCGGTGATGGTGGCCCTGGATCTCCGACAGGGCGTATCCCATCATTTTCAGGAACTTTTGGTTGGCCGTAATGACCGTCCCGTCCATCTGGAATTCGCTGACCGCCTGCGACCGGTCAATGGCGGCCGCCTTCTCCAATTCACCCTGTTTGAGAAGTCCGAACATTCTTCGATGTCTCCTGCAAATTTTCCTCAGGCTTCGAGGAGGTTGAATAAAACGATGGACTTGCGTCCGATGCGTCGGAGCACCAGGCGGTGCCAGTATAGCCCTACGCCGCCAATTCCGAGATCAACGGCAGAGGGCAAGCCCGTGTCGCTTGCGCGAACGAACCCTATGCCGTGGCAGGCAGAATCAGGACGAGGGGTCGACTTCCTTGCCATCGAAACCAACCGTCGCGGGCTCGGTAATCGGCGTGCGCCGGCCATCGAGCTGCCTTTGCCGAGTTCGTTCTTCGCGCCTCTCTACTATCTTCTTATTTTCCGAATCACGAAGAAAATGACTTCAACGAGACGGCGTCTCGCAAAGCACGCGCGCAGGAAATCGTGCAGGGCCGATTCGCAATCCGCGTATATTCGGGACCTTCATATCGACACCCAACACTCTTCGATGGCTCAGGCAATGGCGAGGGCCAGCGCCAACCGCAACCGGATTGAAGCGCGAGGAACTTTGGCAGACAATTGCCTTGGGGGTGAGTGATGATGGCGAGACACCGGCATACGGTTTGGGCAATGCTGTTCGTCGCAAAGGAGAGCGAGGCATCCATACGACGGTTCTTAACGCAGCAAATGGGCCTCCGCTCCTCGCTCCTACACGAGCGGCTGCATCTAAGCGTTTACCACGCGAGGCCCGCGCCCTGAAGGGACTGACAAACTACGAAGAGCCCGTTGAAATTGAAGTGGCGGCCGAAGATCTTCGCTTTATGGCCATGACGCCGGGAGGCGAGAACCCCAGACCTGAGATCGATCCAGCCCGGTGCCATGTCGGTGTGCGTGTCAAGCGAACAAGCTCGAGCAGACAGGCGATCCGTTCGTTTCGTGCCCGCTTTTACCCGCTCGAGACCATGGAAGTGATTGGCGTCCGACAGCCCAGCGACCACAATCGCAACGCATTTGGGGCAAGACACTTTCAGCCGCATATCACGCTAATCCGCCCCAACAACGGTTTGAACCGCGACCTGAATGCGATCGGCACGGCGTTTCGAGCAGCCGTTCCGGGAATAAAATTTGATCGCTTCGTTGTTAGATGTCGAACCAACACCAGCTATAACTAGCACGGTGCCTCCATCTATAGTTGCGCGTCAGGCGCGCACTGCCTTGTTCGGATCCTTGCCAGGGTCCCGGAAGAACATTCTGGGAACAATTTCAATCTTTCGCGAAGAGAGAGGCGGTTCAACCCGCTGATATAGCGGACATAAAAGCGGACTTATGGACGGCTATTTTGCACGTGAATTTTATATATCTACATGATATTATTCAGATTATGACAATTTCTGCAGAGGACAAGAAAGAGGACATCGCCGGGACCGTCGACCGCGGCGAGGTGGTCTTCTCGATGGAACCGCTCTTGATCGGAGAGGATTCCCGGCACCGGAGCGAGCTTACGGATTTGGCCGTCGATCTGGCGGGCAAGTCTGCCGGTTTCAAGAGAAGCCTGCCGCAGAGCCTGTTGGGTGCGTTGGCAGATTTGGTCCGTGCGATGAACTGCTACTACAGCAATCTCATCGAGGGACACGATACTCATCCGGTCGATATCGAGCGTGCACTCAAGAACGATTACAGCGCGGATCCTGAGAAGCGCGATCTTCAGCTTGAGGCCGCCGCGCACATTGCTGTGCAGCGCTGGATCGATGAGGGCAATTTTCGCGGTCGAGCTGTAACCACGGATGGTATCCGCGACATTCATCGCCGTTTTTGTCAACACCTTCCTGAATACATGCTCTGGATCGAGGAGCCTGACACGAAAGAACGGCTTCGTGTCGTGCCCGGCGAACTGCGGCTCCGCGACGTTAAAGTGGGACGTCATGTCGCCGTTAGTCCAGGCGCTGTTCCACGCTTTCTCGCGCATTTTGAGAAGATGTTTGGGAAGGTCGGCAAGACGGACGCGATTCTGGCTGCGGCGGCAGGGCATCATCGCCTCTTATGGATTCATCCATTCCTGGATGGAAACGGCCGTGTCACACGCCTGATGTCGCATGCGATGCTGTCAGATGCGCTCGATACCGGCGCTGTCTGGTCCGCAGCTCGCGGCCTTGCTCGAAATGACGGCGCCTATAAGGAGCATCTCGCGCAATGTGATCTTCCGCGACGCAACGACCTGGATGGTCGCGGCAGCCTCAGCGAGGAAGCACTCGCATCATTCACCCGCTTCTTCCTTGAGACCTGCATTGACCAGGTGAACTTCATGGAATCGCTCATGCAGCCTGATCGGCTGCGCACGCGCATATTGCTGTGGGCGGAGGAGGAGATTCGCGTCAACAAGCTGCCCCCTAAGGCAGGTGCGGTGCTTGAAGCAATCCTCTATCGCGGCGAGCTTCCGCGCGGCGATGTAGCCGGCCTTCTCGGTCTGACGCCACGTCATGCCCGACGTATCGTCTCTGAACTCCTCGGCCGCGGCGTCCTCAGCTCAAAGGGGCCACGTGATCCGTTGTTGCTTGCGTTCCCCGCCGCCCTCGCCTCGCGGTGGATGCCGGGACTGTTTCCGGAGCACGCAGATGAGTGAGCAGGGCATGAGCTTGTCGGCAGACACAGAGGCGCGCAAAGCGGCTCTAGAGGCTGTTAGGGACTGATTAACCATAGATGTTGAGGTTTGGGGGATGTCGATTCCCCGCGAGCCTTATCCTTCTGACGTTTCCGATGACGAGTGGGCGCTTGTTGCGCCGTATCTGATACTTTTGCCCGAGGACGCCTCGCAGCGGACGCACGCACTTCGCGAGGTGTTCAACGGCCTGCGCTATATCGTGAAGACCGGCGCGCCCTGGCGCTGGATGCCGAACGATTTGCCGCCGTGGGAGATCGTCTATCAACAGGCGCAGCGGTGGTTGCGCGCGGGTTGTTTTGAGGCCCTGGCCGAGGATCTGCGCGTCATCCTGCGCCTTGCGGCTGGACGACCCGCGCAGCCGACCGCCGCCATCATCGACAGTCGAACTCTGCGCTCGACGCCCGAGAGTGGCGCCCGCGGCGCCTACGACGGAGCCAAGCGCAAGAAAGGTTCGAAGCTGCATCTGGCCGTCGATACGCTCGGCCATCTTCTGGAGCTGCATGTCACGCCCGCCAACACCGACGATCGCGCCGAGATTGGCCGGATCGCCAAGACGATTCAGGCAGAGACTGGTCAGAGCGTCGAAGTCGCCTTCGTTGACCAGGGCTACACAGGCGACAAGCCTGCAACGGCGGCTGCAGAACACGGCATTGCCCTCGAGGTCATAAAGCTGTCGGAGGCCAAACGAGGCTTCGTGCTGCTCCCAAGGCGATGGGTCGTCGAACGATCTTTCGCGTGGGCCGCACGCTTCCGAAGACTTGTCAAAGACTACGAGCGATGCGCTCAGACCCTCGCCGACCTCCACCTCATCGCCTTCGCATGCATCATGCTCAAAAACGTCGCTAAACTCGCCGCTGGTTCCTAACAGCCTCTAGAGATCGTCGCCACCAAATGCCGTTGCCGCGCAGGGGGCCGCGTGATGCGCCCTGCGCTGTGCTCGACCTTCCTCGGCTGGTGCCAGGGCCGCGCACGTTTTTCAAGTTCGCGAACGATGTGATCGGTGATCTTCCGATCCCCATGGCTTCATGGGGCTTGGGCTCGACGGCCTGGGGGCCGCAGGCCCCACACTTTTCATCGAACACGATTCAGGAAGGAAATCGGTTGCTCCACGTTCAACGCGGCGATCTGGATTCCGCACATGGGAGAGTTCAAACCAGTCCCGTCGCTGCCTATGATGTGTAGATGCCCGGCTACGAAAAGCCTCCATGTTGGACCAGCGCAGCGTGCGCTCGGAGCCCATTACGATTCCCGAGCTCACCGGGGAAACCAGCGAGAACTGTGAGACGCTGCTGCGCGCGCTAGTTCAGCCGTTGAGGGAAATGCTCAGCCATGCCTTCTGCTCTACAAGACCATCTCACGAACTCTTTCAGCCGAGATTTCGATTTCGCGAGCTTTTGGATTGCAGCCTCGAACTCAATGTTCGAGCCGCTCTAATCAACCCCCGCGGCCGACCAAATAGGCTGCTTCCCTTTTCATCGTCCGTCATATTCGGCCCAAGCATCGGATGTTTCATAGACTCGAACGCACGACATTCCTTGAAATTTGCGATTCAGTCTTTCCCAGATCCAAATGGCAATGTTTTCCGCCGTGGGATTCCCCAATCCTTCGATCTCATTCAGACATCGATGATCGAGTGCATTCATCACTTCGACGAAGGCCTCCTCGAGGTCGAAGAAATCTACGACGAATCCTGTGATCGGATCCACCGGTCCATCGAGTTGCACTTCAACTCGATAGGAGTGGCCGTGCATGCGGCTGCACCTATGTGCGGCCGGCACGTTCGGGAGACGGTGAGCCGCCTCGAATTTGAACGCGTGTGATATCTTCATTGGGGCTCAGATGCTTGCAGATGTGGTGATCCGCCGTCGCCGATGCGAGCGGCGCCGAACATAAAATCAGGCAAGTTCCGCGGTGACCTTCGCCATCAGTCGATCTTGGCTGCCTTGGCATAGGTTTCCCGTGAAACCATTGGAATGGCCCCTCCGCGGGTCGGATCCGCGAAGGGGCCGCCCGCCGAAGCGTAGTTCTTACCGGTGCGACGCTCGAGTACGATGCCCATAGCCTCAATGTTCGGGATGTCCGTTTCGCGCAGCTCCGGCATCAAGGGCTTGCGGGCCAGCGCCGCCTCTACGTAAGGTGCCAGTTCCTCTTCTTTACGTCGGACGCGCTCGTCTTCCCGTTCTTTCAGTGCGGGCATAACCTCTTTGGTAAACAGCTCGAGTGCCTCGCAGATATGCTCGTGCTTATTTAGTCCGCATTGCTGGATAAAGATCATTTGGTCGATACCGACATCCGCGTAGCTCATGAGATGGTCACGAACGCTCTGAGGCCGACCGATGCTGCCCGAGCCCGGCGTCTCCTTCATGTCGTCTTTGACCGCTTGGAAGCGCCGCCACAAATTCGTGCGCCCAGGACGATGTTCACCATATATCGCATAATGTGCGATCGAATATCCGAAAAACTTGAAACCATCGATTCCGCGACGCATCGCTTCTTCGGCACTGTCATGAACCATCATACCGTTGAGCGTTGCTATATTGGCGTTCACCGAATGACCGATGGGAACGCATTCCTCGGACTTGATAGTCTCATAGTATTCGTCCCGCCAGAGTTTTGCTTGAGACGCTTCGACAAACCCAAAGACCAGCGCGCCTACACCATAACGGGCGGCGCGCAAAATGCTGTCGCGCCGCGAACAAGCCATCCAGAGCGGTGGGTGCGGCTTCTGTATCGGCTTTGGCACGATGTTGCGGGGAGGCATTTTGAAGAATCGCCCCTCGTATCCCGGATACGGCCGCATCGTCATCATATTTGCGGTCTGTTCGACGCCTTCCCGCCACATGGCACTCTTCTGCTCGGGTTCTATTCCAAACCCATGCATCTCGATTAGCGAGGCGGATTCTCCAGTCCCCCAGTCGACGCGTCCTCCAGAGATAAGATCGAGCGTCGCGAGGCGCTCAGCTACCCGCGCTGGATGATTGTAGTGCGGCGGCGAAAGACAAATGCCGTGGCCAACACGGATATTCTTCGTACGCTGCGAAACGGCACCCAGAAAGACTTCGGGCGCGGACGAGTGGGAGTATTCCTCCAGGAAGTGATGCTCGACCTGCCACATGTAATCGAATCCGAGCCGATCGGCGAGCTCGATCTGCTCCAGCGCGTTGTCGAACAACTTTTTTTCGCCGCCATTTTCCCAGGGCTGCGGTAATTGGTGCTCATAGAACACTCCAAGCTTCATCAGTTTTCCTCTGGCGGAACAGTCATAGCCGTTCGTATTTCTCGGATGCGATCTGCGTGGTCGCGCCATCGATCGCTGACCACAGGCACCATGCGATCTGCGTTCTTGCTCCAGAATTTGTAGGCACAACTTTTATCCCGATATGCAGGGCTGCACTGCCGGCTTGGGAAGCCAGAGTTTGGCAAGGGCATTGGTCCGCACCAGCTGGCCTGGCCTCATCTGAACTCCCTCGCCAGCGACTGCAATATCGCCGTGACGGCGCCCTTTGACTACCGAGCAATCTGCGTGCCAGGGCTCTGCAAGCCACGATTGAAGAGAGGATGCAACGATTTGCATCGCGCCGACGCGACGTTCTCACCCTAATGTCGTGTTTCGGACATGGGTCACTCCAAGCAAGGCAGGGCGAAATACGACGAAACCAAGTGTCGAGTTCCGACAATTTTCATATTCGTCCTCACTCCGACGCGGAAGCGGCGCGATCGTCATCCACGATTGAAGTTGCCCCATGCATCCAGGTGTGGGACGGGTAGGAGCTGCCTCTATGGGCACATGTTGGACGCAGCTGGTTTGGGCGAGCATTGCAGCCGCAAGTGAGCAACTGGCCCGACAAAGAACGGGGACCGTTGTGCGATATTTCCTGATTTCCACTGCCATTCTGACCAGCTGCTTTCAGCTCCCGAAAACCTGTGCTGAGCAAATTCTTGTCTCGCCATCCGGCGACAAGGCATATCGCTCCATCCAGGAGGCCATAGACGCATTGCCAGCTCGAGGCGGCGACATTCTGATTGCGCCGGGCATCTATCGCGAGAAGGTAAAGGTCGGCAAATCTGGCGTTCATATCAGAGGCACCGGGAAGAAGCCGGAAGACACGGTTGTCGTCTATGGCGACGGCGCGATCAAAGTGGGTGGAACCGTTCATTCCGCCACAATGGACGCATCTGGCGATGACTTCCGGCTCGACAATCTAACGGTACAAAACGACTATTCCCTAAATCCGGTCAATCCGCCGTCGCAGGCGGTGGCGCTGGCTATTACTGGAGACAAGGACGTTATTACCCACACCCGCCTACTCGGCGCACAGGACACGCTGTTCGCCAACAAAGGGCCTAATGGCCGAAGAGCACGGCAATATTTTTCGGACTGCTATATCGAGGGACATGTCGACTATATATTCGGAAACGCCAAGGCCTATTTTCAGCGTTGTGAGCTGCACGGCGTCGCCCATCAGGCAGTGGTGTACACCGCACAAAGCAAAGAATCGCCGGAGGAGGACAGCGCCTATGTTTTTGACCATTGCACTCTGACCGCCGATCTCGCCGCACGTGGCATCGCTCTTGGCCGCCCTTGGCGCTCTTATGCTACGGTGATCTTCTTATCCACCAAGATGAATGCTCCGGTGATAGCGGAAGGCTGGATCGAGTGGGATCGCGACAAGACCAACAGACTGATGACAGCCTACTATGCCGAATACCAATCCACCGGAATCGGCGCCAATCTCAGAGGACGGGAGCCTTACTCCCATCAATTGACGGACGGTGAAGCTAGGCAATGGTCCCTCAAATCTTTTTTTGCCGATGACACGAACTGGCTGCCGAACTCATTGTCAAAATAGGAACTAAGGGCCGGTCGTGGAAATTTGATCCGTCTGCCGTCGCACCGTTCTCTCGCGCGCACACGACCGCCTCGCGAACCTCGTCAGATTCTAGGACAGCCACGCTTATCCATCGATTAGGCCCCGAGTAACAACGCGAGCCACATTCCGAGCGCCTGCTATTCTTGTTCGGTCAAGTGCGGATGCTACAACGAAGCGATGAGTACTACCGGGGCGCGGGGCCGTCCTGGGCGTTGGGAGGTGGTTAGCGGAATGCCTTTGCACAGCCTTCCCATGCACCCGACGACAGTGGGGCTTGCCCACTCCGCAACGGCGGCCACACGTCGGACACCACCACATCTGCATTTTCCACCTGCCAGGTCGCAGAATCGGAAAATCGCACATCGTCGAGCGCAATCTCAAGGTTATGACCTCCATCAAGCCCGTGCATCACCAGCGCACCATCACCGCCACGCACGTGGCGTAGGGCGATCTTTCGGTAGAGCGGAATTCGGTTACCGGATGCATGGATGTCATAGCGTGTATCAAAATAGATGGGCCATCGGTTGCCGCGCAGGCACACATTCTCATAGGTCACCCTCTCCACCAGACCGCCCCGGCTGACATCGCTCTTGATGCGCAGGCCAGACGTCGTGCCGTCCAGGGTCAGGCCGTGCACCAGTATGTCGCTGACACCTGAGCTCACTTCACTGCCGATCGACATGCCGTGCCCCCAGCCAAAGTAGTTGTCGATAATGGAAATATGGCGTGTGGGACCATTGTTGCCTGCTTTGATAGCCACATTGTCGTCTCCAGTGCGGATCTGACAGTGAGTAATCGTCACATCCAGGCTGGCGCCGGGATCGATGCCATCTGTATTGCGGGCGTCGGCCGGTGTATCGATCGTGACGCCCCAAAAGGTGGCACCTTCGACCCGGTTCATCGCCACGTGGAAATTGGGCGCATTGCGCAGTGTGATGCCGTGGAAGGTGATGTCATGGGCATGATCGATCTGGATCAGGCGTGGGACGTTCTGATAGCCGCCCTCGGCTTGCGCGCGCCGAGCCAGCTGCCACCAACTCTCGGCAGTGCCGACCATGAGCGCACCGCCCTGGCCATCGATAATGCCCTCGCCATAGATGCCGCCACCACGTGTTTTGGAGAAGCTGATGAATGGCCGGCAGCCATCGCCCTTGCCTTCGATGCGACCGCAATTTCCAAAGCCTTTGTCATAGGCCTCCCTCTGGGCAACCGCGACAAGCGTGGCGTCGCGCTCGATCCACAGCGTTACTCCGGATTTCATCTCGAGGGGGCCCGACAGGAACGTCCCGCCGGACAAATAAACCGCTGAGCCAGGAGGGCAGTGAGCAATGGCGTCTTGCAGTCTGGCTGTGTCGTTTTGTCTCGACGGCGCCAGGCGGGTGCAGACATAACCTGGTGCGACAGGTTCGGCGACCGTGCGGCGATCTTTCGCTTGTGCGCCGGCGCTTACGGCGGCGAGCATGGACAGCATTGCCCAATAGCGCAATGGGACTAACATGAACAACCTCTTCGTTTTGCGGTGCCACCCATGCTTGCCGTCGTCATCCGAAAGCCGAATGCCAAGTTGCTTCTAGCTCTCGTTACACAGAGCTGACAGACAAGCAGTCAAGCCAGCAGAGGCTTGACGAAAACAAATTTGCAAAAGTGTGGTAAGTCCACGCGACACAGAAACAAAAGATGCTCGCCAGGTCTGATCATATGAGGCGGCGCCTGCCAGCAAATCTGAACTGCTGGAGCTCTTGGTCGGTCATGAACTGCTCAATCATGATGTTCCAACCGAGTTTGAGGGCTGATGACCGTGCTGTCGCGCTTATTCCGCTGTCACGGATTTCGCGAGATTGCGCGGCTGGTCGACGTCGGTGCCCATCACCACCGCCGTGTGGTAGGCCAAGAGCTGCACGGGAACGGCATAGACCATCGGCGTGAAGGCAGCCGCCATGTCGGGCATGACGATNGTGACGAGNGNATCGACCGTCGCCTCCGCAGCGCCCTTGGCATCCGTCATCAGGATGATGTTGCCGCCGCGGGCGGCGACTTCCTGCATGTTGGAGACGGTCTTCTCGAACACGCGATCGTAGGGCGCAATCACCACGACCGGCATGGTCTCGTCGATCAGCGCGATCGG
>NZ_AXAS01000109.1 GCF_000472925.1 Bradyrhizobium sp. Ec3.3 | reverse complement strand
CAAAATGACGTCGTGATATTCGCGATCGGCTTTTGCCAACGCACCGAGCAGCTTCGTCACCAGCACCTTGTTGGCGAGCGTCTTGGGCGAGGCGAAGACGGCGCCGAGCTGCCAGGGCGTCTCGTCGCCGACCCANCCCAGGAATTTCGCGCCGCCNTCGTCCATCAGCTTTCGCGCGGTGGAGATGGGAAGCAGCGCGGCGTCGACGGTCTCGCCCTTCAGCGCAGCCGCCGCATTCGACAGCGACTGCAGCGGCACGATCTTCACGTCTGATAGCTTGAAGCCATATTTGTCCGCGAGCAGGCCGAGCGAATAGTGAAAGGATGATCCGACCTGCGTCATCGCCACGCGCTTGCCGGCAAGGTCCTTCGGCGTCTTCAGCCCCGCCGCGTAAGCGTTGTTGCTGGCAAAATAGCCGATCAGGGGATAGCCGGCCTTCTCGCGGCTCATGCCGCCGATCACCTTCAGCGTACCCTTGCCGGCGAGATTGTAGAGACCGGCGGTGAAGGCGGTGATGCCGAAATCGACGTCGCCCGAGGTGGTGGCGACCGCGATCGGCTGTGCCGCATCGAAGAACTTCAGCTCGATATCGAGGCCGGCGTCGCGGAAATAACCCTTGTCCTGCGCGATGAAGACCGGCGCGGAGGACGACAGCCTGAGCACACCAATCCTGGCCTTCAGCGGCTCCTCGGCCTGCGCTGCTGCAATCGTCGTCAGCGCCAACAAACCAGCTACAGCGAACCGCGCAACCCAACCCATCCGGCTTCCTCCGTCGTTTCTTTACAGGCCCTCTGGCACGGTCTGGTCCCGCCCGATGAAGGCGCCCTGTTGTTTCAATGTTTCCTGCAATTTTGCAACCGGGATGTCGCGCGGGATCTGGTTGCCCGACAGCGCCAGCGCAGCAGCGGAACCCGCCGCCTCCCCCATCACGAAGCAGGCCCCGGAGACGCGCGCCGCCGACTGGCCCTCATGGGTCATGGAGGCGCAGCGGCCGGCGACCAGGAGATTGTCTACGCCCTCCGGCACCAGCATGCGATACGGCAATTCGTTGTAGCCGCGCGATTCCGGGATCGGCGGGAAGGTGAAGACGACGTCGCCAGGCACATGGGCCTCGATCGGCCAGCCATTGACGCCGATGGAGTCCTCGAAGGAGGCACAAGCGAGCACATCCTCGCCGCTGAGCTGATAGCCGCCAGTGATACGGCGGGTCTCGCGAATGCCGAGCTGCGGCGGCAGGTCGACGATGTAGGATTTTTCAAAGCCCGGCACGGTGCGCAGGAATTCGAAGGCGGCGAGCGCCTGGCGACGACCGTCGATCTCACCGCGGGTGAGGTCATCAGGCTCGATGCCGTTGACGGCATGGCCGTCCTCGCGCGCAATTTGCGTGAAATTCACCCGCCATTCGATGCGATGGCGCTGCGGCCGCACGATCGCGCTCTTGCGCGGAAAGCTGTGCGTGCCGGCGGCGAGCGCCTTTTCCATCAGTTGCGGAATGGTGCGCCAGGCTTCGCCCGCCTTCTCGGGATCGATGCCATTGAGGCGGAACATCATGGACGGATAGAGCGGATGGCCGTACTCATCGCCGACCTCGTAGGGCGCACCGGCCCAGACCGCGAGATCGCCGTCGCCGGAGCTATCGATGAAGATCTCGGCCCGCACCGCCTGCCGTCCCGCCTTGGTCTCGACCATCAGCGCGTCGATGCGGCGCGCATCGACCATCACGACGCCGGCGCCGAGAGCGTGGAAGAGGATATCGACCTTGTGGCTCGCGAGCAGATCGTCGGCCGCGATCTTGTACGCCGCGGTGTCATAGGCCTGCGCAAAAACCTTGCCGAGGATCAGATGCGGCTTGTTGAGCCCGTCGAGCCGATCGATCCGCGCGAGCAGCTCCGAGGCCATGCCCTGCACCAGCCGATGGTGCTTGCCATGGACATTGCCATGCAGGCCGCAGAAATTGGTGACGCCGGCGGCCGTGCCCATGCCGCCCAAGAAACCGTAGCGCTCGATCAGCAGCGTTCGCCGCCTCGCCCGTGCCGCCGATGCCGCCGCGATGATGCCGGCCGGCCCGCCGCCGAGCACGACGACTTCATATTCACCGTAGAGCGGCACCTGGCGCGCAGGTTCCTGAATGGATCTTTGCTGCAAGACGATAATCCGATCGTTTGACGTCCCAGGGGGGCCTTTTTGCTATCTCGTGGCACAGCCACCAGAGCTGGCCGTCGCAAGTGGCTTGACGACCAGTCTGGGACCGAAAGCAGCGCAGGCGCGACTCGGCGCCCGGGTCAGTTTGGGGGCAATGGATCAGGCGCTGTCCCTACCGCGTCCGCGCTGCTAATTGAGGTTAGCGGCGACGCGACTCGGCGCTGACCCTTCTGGATAGATAGCGCTGTCCCTACCACGCGCCCTAACCTCAATGGTTCTGTATTCGGGCTAGCTTTCCAAAAGCTGACGAGAGCCCGACGCAATTCACAAAACGAAAAGCGGCCCGTGTGGGCCGCTTGTCAATCGGCCCGCATGACGATCTCGCCAAGGGCAATCTCGATCACTGCGCCTGCCACAAAGCCACCGCACCATCGCAATCCGAGTGCCGCGAGCGATAAAGCTGATCAGCTCGAGCATCACGGCGTCAAGCGAACAGCTGCGACGGGTGGATGCCGATCCGGTGGGCGATGGCCGATACGCTCGCGCCACGCTCCAGTGCCTCTCACAACCTGCGCCTTGAACTCGTCCCGACCAGCGTCGGCGAAGCTGCCGCGGCGCTCCCTCTAGACGCTCGGCGACCGCGTCGATCATATAGACGGTTTTAGTTCCAGAACTAGGCGCGGACATAGAAGCTCAGATCACAAACTCAGCAGCCGATAGCCCATCGCTCACCCACTCCGCTAGATTGGGGCTCTTTGCCGCTTACGGTATTGAACGAGTGGTTCCCGAATCTCAGACCTGTTGACTAATTGGATTTCGCCGCCGTTAGCGGGGAAGGACGCGACGGAGGACTGCGCGCACTATGGGGCCAAGGACGGTCTGTTGCTGCCGGATGATGTGCTCGATCGCTGGTGCCATTGTCGCGCGTATCCAGTTGCGCCCCAACGTTCCGAAAGGACCAGATCGCATCTGCCTCGATTGCGCGGTCACGCTCGTTGAGATCGCCACGAGTGACGACGACGATGCAATTATCCGCGCGGCGCAGACCATTGATCGCTCGCCCGTGATGAGATCGGTAGTTTACCGGATTCCCCTGGGTACAATGCCGCCTCTAAGGTGACTGGTGCCGGCGCTGGCTTTTCATCCCGAACAAGATTTCAACCGGCAAGGGGGCGCTTTCAGAGCGGCCCCTTTCGTTTCTGAACCTCCGAGATGCACTTGGTCGGGGCCTTGAGACCCTGTGAGTTCAGCCATTCCGCGATGTGGGCGGCTACATCAGCTTCGTGAGCCTTCTTCAGAAGGTCCTCAAGCTCCCTGCCCCGGGGGAGGAGCTCTGCCTTTTCCCTCGCGATCCGAGCTTCCTTGATGAGCCGTTCGCCAAGCGCTCTGCTCTGCCTGAACCGGATGCGCCTCATGATTTCCTCCCTCCGTAATCGCTTTTCCAACAAGCTTTTATCGAGGCCAATCGGTTTCCGAGAAACGTTAGCGCCGAAACACACCGCCGCTCCCAATCCGTTCGATGGGATCGGATTCCTCGATCTGGCTTGGCATCATCAGCCCCGGTGTCGCGAAGCGGTCTGGCTCGTCCCGCACGCAAGGCCCTCAACACATGCCGAAATATCCGCGACGCCACGTCCCCCGATTTTGTCAGAACCATCTCAGCCTTCTGAAAAGTGAGTCTTCTCAATTGATTCATGCCGGCAAAGGCCGCGCCCCTCTGGCTCAGTAAGATTAGGCGGCCTCGAGCGATCATTTCCGCACCGGCGAGTTCTGTATCATGACGTTCACCGCGCGCTCGCGACGGCTTCGCCTGTCGCGAGCGACTTCAAAGAGAACAACATCACCCACGTAGAGCGTATCGGCATCAATCAACGCACTGACGTGAACAAACTGATCGGCACCGCCGTCGTCACACCGAATGAAACCGAAAAGGCGATCGCGATTCCGGTAAATCACTTTGCCCATCTTCACTTCTATTCTCCGTGATCAGGACCACACAGTAAACGTAAAGTGCGCTCCTTCCCGGCGATCAAATAGGCAGATGCGACCGCAGCTGATTTTCACTGTAAAGTAGGATGCGGTGTCGTGATCGAAGCAGGTGTACGCCCCGAGGCGCTTCGGGCGAGCTGTAAGTGTGCCCCTGTTCCATGGTCGACAGTTGTGATCGTAGTCGAATCCGTTCGCATTATTCCCGCGTACAGAGACACTTGTCCTGCTGTAACCATGAGTTTCATGCTCGTAGACGCTCACAACATCGCGGCGAAGGCCGAGCGCAAATGCGGTTGCCTGGCGCCGTTCGCGGAAGCGCTCAAGAGAAAGCACCCACAGATCACTCTCGAGGTTTTGGCCAGCACGGAGCGCCTGAATCTCTCGCGCGGCGAGGCGGACATCGCGCTCAGGAGATACCCCTCCGATGATCCCGATCTGATAACAGTCGGTGAAGTAGTGATTCTGATCGGTGCGTACGTCAGCAGGGACTACGCACGGAGACTGCCCCCGAAATACGGTTTTCGCGACCTCGACTGGATCGCATGGGCGGGGCAGCTCGAAATGGTCAGCCCCAATCCAGAGCTCGCAGCCAGGATCCCAGACTTTCGTCCCATTTTCGCATCAGACGACTACAGCGTGCAGGTCGCCGCCTGCCAGGCCGGCGTCGGCGCGATGGTCCTCCTTCTGAAGACGTCCCATCGGCTCAAGCGACCGGGCGAGCTCGTGGAGCTCAAGCTTGAGCTACCAGCCTCGCTCCGCGCAGAACTCACGATCATCTGCCACAAACGTATGGCAGAACTTCCCAAGGTTAGAACCGCCCTGGACCTGCTCAGGCAGGATTTCGCAGATCTGAGGAAGGCCCAAGGCGCGAGCAAACTCTGAATAGTGCGGGCTGAATGCTGGCTAGGACAGCGCCCGGTCGGATGGCCTCCGACCGGGCGACAATTCAACTATTCCGGGAAGAACCGGCCGTTGCCTATGCAGCAGCGTTCGTACCGGACATCTGATCGAAGCAATCCAGGGTACGAGCTGTATAGACTAGCGCCGCACCCGCATTCATTGCAATCGCGACGCCAAGTGCCTCGGCAATCTCAGCCTTCGACACGCCATGCTTCATTGCGGCCTCAACGTGGCTGGCGATGCAACCATCACAGTGTGTGGTGACAGCAACCGCAAGTGAGATCAACTCGCGCGTCTTCCCGTCGAGATGCTGCGCTTTATCGCCGGAGTTGGCCAGAGCCAGATATCCCTTGACCGTTTCCGGTGCGAGCTTCGACAAGTCGCCAACCCGCGACTTCACGGCAGCACGATACTTCAACCAGTCTAACATGTACTCTCCTCTTCTCTTCTGCTCTTCAGAACATCGTCGCATCATATGAGACGAAGCTGTCAACAAACGCGCCACAGTTTGCGCGCTCGATAGTCGTGCAAGTGCTATAGGTGCTTTCCCTCTCGGCTATCTCGTCGCGGCACTCCGCGACACGCTTGAGAGGCATCCCCTCAGTGTAGAATTTGGCTAAGAAACAGTTTTGTCCGGTTGTGTTGTGGATTTCCGAAGAATTCGGCCGGCGTGTTCTGCTCGACGATCTGACCGGAATCCATGAAGATGACACGGTTAGCCACCTTGCGCGCGAACCCCATCTCGTGAGTGACGCACAACATGGTCATCCCCTCTTCGGCCAGACCCACCATCGTCTCCAAGACCTCCTTGACCATCTCCGGATCGAGCGCCGAGGTTGGCTCGTCAAACAGCATGATCCGCGGCTTCATACAGAGAGAACGCGCAATCGCGACACGCTGCTGCTGACCGCCCGACAGTTGACCAGGGTACTTATTGGCCTGTTCGGGAATCTTTACCTTGCGCAGGTAATGCATCGCGATTTCCTCTGCTTCCTTGCGCGGCATCTTGCGAACCCAAATTGGCGCCAGCGTGCAGTTTTGTAGGATCGTGAGGTGCGGAAAGAGGTTGAAGTGTTGAAACACCATGCCGACCTCACGACGGACCTCGTCAATCTTCTTGAGATCGCTGGTGAGCTCCTTGCCGTCGACGATGATTTTACCCTTCTGGTGCTCCTCCAGGCGATTGATGCAGCGAATCATTGTCGATTTTCCGGATCCCGAAGGCCCACAAATAACAATGCGCTCGCCGCACATAACCTTGAGGTTCACGTCCTTTAAAACGTGATAGCCGCCGTACCATTTGTTCACGCCGATGATCTCGACCGCGACTTCATTCGCCGAGACTTGCGTCCTGCTGAGATCTACCTTCGCAGCGCCGGACGTACGTTTTGTGCTCATCTGCAGGCTTCCTTCTCACCGCCCGTGCCCAGTTTCAAGACGCCGTTCCACATACTGCGAATATCGAGACATACCGAAGCAGAAGATCCAGAAGATCACTGCGGCAAAAACATAACCGGTCCTTGCGGTTTGCGGCGTCGCCCAATTGGCGTCTCCGGAAATGCCCTGCTTGACGATCCCAAGCAGATCGAACATCGAGATGACGAGGACCAGCGTCGTGTCCTTGAACAGTCCAATGAAAGAATTGACGATCCCTGGAATGACGAGCTTTAGGGCCTGCGGCATGATGATCAGCCCGGTCTTTTGCCAATAGCTGAGCCCAAGAGAATCCGCTCCCTCGTATTGGCCCTTGGGCATGGCCTGAAGCCCTCCCCGCACCACTTCCGCCATGTAAGCAGATGAAAACAGCGCAACGCCGATGAGCGCGCGGAGCAACTTGTCGAATGTCGTACCGGGCGGCACAAAAAGAGGAAGCATGAACGCTGCCATGAACAGCACTGTGACCAGTGGAACTCCCCGAACAGTTTCGATGAAGATGACAGAAAGTAGCTTGATCGTCGGCATCCTGGATCGACGGCCAAGAGCCAAGACAATGCCCAGGGGGAGCGAGACGACGATACCAACGTAGGCAAGGACGAGAGTGACCATAAGTCCACCCCATAGCGGGGTTTCGACGTAAGGCAGCCCGAAAACCCCGCCAACCAACAGAACGAAGGCGATAAACGGATAGATGCCGAAGAACAGGATCGCATTGGCCCGTTTGAGCGGCGCGCGCGGAATGAGCAGCGGGACGAGCAGTCCCACGAAAATGGCGCCCGCCAGGATCACGCGCCAGCGCTCTTCCAACGGATAACGGCCAAACATGAAATAGCCGAACCGGTTGGATACGAACGGCCAGCACGCAGCCGACCAACCGGCCGGCAGTTGGCCGCCCTGTTCGATGGTGAGGCAGGCGGTTCGATCGGTGCCAACCCAGACGGCATTGAAGAACAGCCAGCTCAGGATCTGTGGCAACGCCCACGCAGCTATGATCACAGCAACAACCGTCAGGAGCATGTCCGCCCGCGTGGCGAAGAGATTCTTGCGCATCCAAGCTAGAATCCCGACCTCGGAGTTCGGCGCAGGTTGCGCAAGGGTCATGTCGGTGCGCACCCAGGCAATGTCATGTTGCTGCATGCCTCACCTCTGCCTGAGTGCCAGCTTGACGTTGAACCAGTTCATGACGAGAGAAATCAGAATGCTCAAACCGAGATAGACCGCCATAAAGAGTACGACGACCTCGATTGCCCGCCCGGTCTGGTTCAGGATTGTACCGCCCACTGCGTACAAATCCGCATAACCGACGGCCACTGCAAGCGACGAGTTCTTCGTCAAGTTCAGATATTGGCTCGTCAGCAGCGGGATGATGATACGTAATGCCTGCGGAATGATCACCAGACGCAATCCTTGCCCAGGGCGAATGCCCAGGGAGGAATAAGCTTCCGCCTGCCCCTTCGGGACACCCTGGATACCCGCGCGAACGATCTCTGCAATGAACGCTGCCGTGTAGAAGGACAGCGCCAAAAGTAGCGACAGAAATTCGGGCTTCACGTCGAGCCCTCCCGTCAGCAAGAAGGTTCCCTTCTGCGGGAATTCGACGGTCATCGGAAACCCTGCCAGCACGCAACCAAGCAGCGGAAAACCTATGAGGAGCGCAACTGAAACCCAGAAGACGGGGAGTTGCAGCCCCGTTGCCATCTGGCGGGCATGCGCTTTTCGCGCGACGTACCATGACAGCCCAATGGCTACCATGAGCCCTGCAATAATGAGCCAAGCTCCCTGGCTCCAGATCAGGCGCGGGAGATAGAGACCGCGGTTGTTGAGGTATGAACCGAAGGGTAAAGCCAGGCTGCTGCGCACGTTCGGCAGCAACGCAAGCACTCCTTGGTACCAAAATAGAATCACGAGCAGTAGGGGCACATTGCGGAAGACTAAAATGTAGATGGTCGCAAGCTTGCGTATCATCCAGTTGCTCGATAGTCGGCCGACGCCAACCACAAAGCCTACGATTGTTGCGACAATGATGCCCAAGACGGCAACACGCACGGTGTTCACAATGCCAACCAGCAAGGCCCGGCCGTAGGATGACTCCGAACTGTAATCAATAAGCCGGTCAGGAATCTCGAACCCGGAGCGTGAGTTCAGAAACTCGAATCCTGTCGGAATATTGGAACGACGGAGATTTTCGATGGTATTGTCAGAGATCCACCAGAGCCCGAACACCAGCAGAACGACAATTGCGACCTGGACAACGATGCTCCGGAGCTTCGGGTCATAGAACGGCGACGCCTTCGTCGGCGCGACATCGAGAACTACCTCTTGTGACACTGCGCTCCCCTCGCGTGAATTCTTGATGCCGATGTGGCGTGCTAGGACCCAGAATTATGCCGAATTGCCCCAGCCCATCGTAGGGCTATCAGCGTATCGGCACGCCGTATTGGATACCGCCTTTGGTCCACAATGCGTTGACACCACGAGAGATATTCAAAGGGCTACCCGACCCGAGGTTACGCTCAAAGATTTCCCCATAGTTACCGGTCGCCTTGACGATGTTGACGACCCAGTCGTTTGACAGGCCCAGATCAGTACCGATCTTCGTTCCGGCTTCGGTCCCAAGTATCCGCTTGATGTCGGGATTGCTGCTCCCCTTCATCTCATCGACATTCGACCGGTTAATGCCAGCCTCCTCGGCATCAAGCAGCGCAAAGTAGGTCCACTTCACGATGTTCAGCCACTTAGCGTCCCCTTGACGCACGGCAGGCCCGAGCGGTTCCTTGGAAATAATCTCCGGCAATACGACGTAGTCCTTCGGCGACGAGGTCTGCAGGCGAGCTGCGTAAAGACCGGATTGATCGTTTGTGAAGGCATCGCATCGACCCGCATTGTAGGCCGCAGTCGCCTCCTCAAGGGTGTCGAAGACCACTGGTGTGTAGTCGATCTTGTTGGCCTTGAAGTAGTCGGCAAGATTCAATTCGGTCGTTGTCCCCGCCGCCACGCAAATCACCGCGCCCGACAGCTGCTTGACCGACTTGACATCGGGCAACTTCCGCGCGTTGATCATGAAGCCTTGGCCGTCATAATACATGACGCCAACGAAGCTGATGCCAAGCGAAGTGTCGCGGCTCACCGTCCAAGTGGTGTTGCGCGACAGGACATCGATTTCTCCAGATTGAAGCGCGGTGAACCGGTCTTTGGCCGTCAGCCCGGTGAATTTGACCTTGCTGGGATCACCGAATACGGCTGCCGCGACCGCACGGCAGAAGTCAACATCGAGACCAGTCCACTGGCCCTTGTCATCCGAAGCGGAAAAGCCCGCCAAGGCTACGTTCACACCGCACTGGAGGAAGCCCTTTGACTTGATGTTGGACAACGTGTCCGCCGACGCGATCGAGGCAGTCAGCGCAAGCGACGCCACACCTGCTGCGACTGCCAATGATTTCTTTCTCATGGTCTCCACCCTCTTCTTCGTCAAACATCTTCGCCACGGACTTCGAACCCGTGAGCTGACTCGGCATCGAGAGCCGTTTCGGATCGTTACAGCCAATGGGATCTCGGCGAGACTTGCTCGGGCCAGATCCGTTATGGCGCAGATTGTTTTTTAGCCCGCACACCCGAACGTCAACGCGATCCATGCGTTGCAACTGATTGCGGAACACGTGTTGACCAGACGCAGTTGCCCATCGAACGACCGGTCGCGATCGGCTCGTGCATAGCTCTGGGAATGATCCCACATACCCTCGACCGCACCTTGCTTGGCTTACACCAGCGCGCATCCGGCGGTTAATCCGAAGCGATCCGCACCTTGCGAACTAGCCCCCCACTCAACTCGTTCGCCAGACTGTGTACTCGTAATGCTGAGTACACAGATCAGAACGGCGTCGCATGTACTGCCCCAGAAAGACGGGCATAAGCGACCTTACCTCCCAATCAGCAATATTATGGTGGCCATTACCATTGTGACTCCGATGCCAGGGGCAACGATCCAGAAGGTCTCGTTTCTCGTCTCGAAACATCTGCGGGCGATATTCAATTTCGACAGCAACACGACCGAAAATCGAGAAATTTGCTTGTGCCGGCAATAAAGCCGCGTCCACAGCATCTCCATCCAGTTCGACATCTGCGCCCTTATGAGTGCACACCCTCGAAGCTTCGCGATTTCCTGATCACCCAGCATCGCGTTGTTTTTTGAATCAAGCAAACGAGATATATTCACGGATGAGTTCAACTTTTTTTAAGTGCCCCCGCCGTCGTACGAACGCTTGGGTTTTGATCTCAGTGATATAGAGCCGTTCGTAAAGCAGACACTTCGACTTCCGCGCACGTCCCTCGGATATCGGATCGATTCTCGATCGGGCGCCCGATCGGCACCGCCATCTTCCGTTCGCAGGAGAGCGACTTCGCGTGAAAGATCGTAGAGCTACCATGCTCGTCGGCGCTAGGCTTCACCAACGTAACGGCGCGACCTCCGCCGGCGCATGCCGCCGATGCCCCCTCTCGCCAGTCTCTAAGCTACTGGTGCCTGCAATCGAATACCCGGTCAGGCCTGCACACAGCGATAACCAACACTGACCGGCAACAACAAATTCGCTTATGAATATCGTCAACAAATTTGGGTTGTGAAGCTTACGCCCTAGGCGTAGTCATACGGCGCCTCGCATAATGCGGGGCGGCACTCTCGGAGTGCCCACGAATATCGGCCTCCACATCAAGCCGAGAATCTGCTTCTTCGCAGGATTTAATACCTTTCGTCGCGCGCGGTTGATCTCCCCTACGTCAAGGTTTGCACCATGAAAAAAGACACGCTGCTCGTCCGCGGCGGCCGCGCGCCCACCGGTCCGGTGAATCCCCCGGTATCACGGGCCTCCACGATCTTGTTCGAGGATCTTGCCGCTTTCGACGCGACGCGTGCCGACCGGTTCGGGGCGCTTCGTTACGGTATCCATGGCACTGACACACTATTCGCGCTCGAGCAGGCAATCACGAAGCTCGAGGGCTGCCATCGAGCGATTGTGCTGCCGTCTGGGCTTGCTGCCATTACGGCCGCTCTCACCGCCGTCCTTAAGGCTGGTGATCACCTCCTCATGGTGGATACGGTCTACGGACCTACGCGCGCCTTCTGCGACGGCTTGCTGGCGCGAAGCGGCGTCGAGACGACCTATTACGCCCCCTTAGTCGGCGACGGAATCGCCACGCTGTTCCGTGACAATACGCGAGCAGTATTTTGCGAGAGCCCCGGCTCGCTCACCTTCGAGGTGCAGGACATACCCGCCATCACGAAGACTGCGCACGCGAGATCGATCCCTGTCCTGCTCGATAACACCTGGGCGAGTCCGCTGTTCTTCGACGCTCTCACTAAAGGTGTTGACATCTCGATTCAGGCGGCAACGAAATATCTCTGCGGCCACTCGGATGTGATGATGGGCACAATCGCCACGACCGAGGAGTGGTGGCGACCAGTTCGTAACGTCGTGGCGGATCTCGGCTTCTCCACCAGTCCGGATGACTGCTATCTGGTCCTGCGGGGCATGCGCACACTCGGTGTGCGCATGCGCCACCAGATGCAGAGTGCGCTCACCGTCGCGCGCTGGCTTCGGACACAGCCGGACGTATTGCGCGTACTGCATCCCGGCCTGCCCGAGGATCCGGGGCACGCGCTTTGGTCACGCGACTTCAGTGGATCCTCTGCACTTTTTGGCGTCGAGCTTGCCTCCCGTTCTCAACTCGGACTGACCGCCTTCATGGATTCGCTGGAGCTGTTCGGGATCGGCTCGAGCTGGGGAGGCTATGAGAGCCTTGCCCTACCGGCCCGCTTCACGCGTACTGACCGCCCATTCCCATTATCGGGTACTCTGGTGCGGCTGCATATTGGCCTTGAGGATCCTACCGATCTCATTGCCGACCTCACAAAGGCCCTCGCGGCCATGCGAGCGGCGGAGGCCAGTGCAATATGAGCAGGCAGCGAATCGGCGATGAGTCCTTCCGCAAAACTCGCATTGCGCCGCCCCGTTATCGTTGCCGCGAACTCGCGCACATATCACTCTTCCCCAAGACGTCGCGCCGAGGCCAGGCAAACCAAGGAGCGGTAATGGGGTTCAGCCTCGCTTACAGCTGACGTTAGCATTTTTCGCTACCCGAATTTGCGGCGGTACTGGCATGATCTCGTGGATTGCGCGCAGAACCGTTTCCAACGGGGACTTTGCCGCGCCTCACACCAAGAATGGTACGAAGGCATCGCGATCTACTGCATGCTTCGATCGGTTCGTACCGATAATGCAATCGATGATCTTTGTGCTGCAGCGGTGATTACAGTACAAAAAGCAATCGCTCCGGAGGGAGATGTATGATCGACAGACGCGACCTGCTCAAAGGAGCGGGCCTTGCTGCACTAGCGGCCACACTGAATTCCACCAAAGCACTGGCCCTCGACACCGTCACCCTGCCCTTCGGCAATGGCGAGCGTCCGCTGGTGAAATATCCGCAGAAGCGGCCGATGATCGGGTTGACCAGCCGGCCGCCGCAGCTCGAGACACCGTTTGCGATCTTCAACGACGGCCCGCTCACGCCGAACAACGCTTTCTTCGTGCGCTATCACCTCGCGGACCTGCCCTACAACCTCGACCCCGACAAGTTCACGCTCGAGGTCAAGGGCAAGGTCGACAAGCCGCTCAAGCTGTCACTGAAGGACATCCGCAAGATGAAGGCGGCTGAGATCGTCGCCGTCAATCAGTGCTCGGGCAACAGCCGCGGCTTCTCCGATCCGCGCGTCGCCGGCGGNCAGCTNGNCAACGGCGCGATGGGCAATGCGCGCTGGCGCGGCGTGCCGCTGAAGGCCGTGCTCGANATGGCCGGCGTNCAGGCCGGCGCCAAGCAGGTCACCTTCAACGGCATGGACGGCCCGGTCAGCGACAAGACGCCTGATTTCGTCAAGGCGCTCGACATCGACCATGCGACCGACGGCGAGGTNATGCTGGCCTATGGCATGAACGGCGAGGACCTGCCGTTCCTCAACGGCTTCCCGCTGCGCCTCATCGTGCCCGGCTATTACGGCACCTACTGGGTCAAGCACCTCAACGAGATCACCGTCATCGACA
>NZ_AXAS01000108.1 GCF_000472925.1 Bradyrhizobium sp. Ec3.3 | reverse complement strand
TTGAACGCCACGATCTGAATGGTGGATCAAGCCGGCGCCAGGCCGCTGTGTCGCAATGGCCATCGCTAGGGCCGCCATTGGCAGTTCGGCGCGCAAATGATCCGCCATCGCCCAGCCGACGATTTTGCGGCTGTAGAGATCCATCAGCGTGGCCAGATAGAGCCAGCCCTGATCGGTCTCGACGTAGGTGATGTCGGCGAGCCAGATCTGGTTCGGCGCGGCGGCGACGAAGTTGCGCTCGAGAAGATTCGGGGCGATCGGGAAATCGTGACGGCTGTCGGTGGTCCGCACCCGGCGTGGCTTCGCCATGATGGCCCTGATGCCGTGGCGGCGCATCAATCGCTCGATGCGACCGCGGCTGGCCCCGCGGCCCTGAGCCCTCAACTCGGCATGGACGCGCGGGCTGCCATAGCGGCCATTGGTGTCGCGGTGAACCCGCCTGATGTCGTCGACGAGCTCACGATTGGCGGCGGATCGCTGGCTCTCCGGGCGCGAGCGCCAGGCATAATAGCCGGCCGGCGAGACACCGAGCACGCCGCACATGATTGTCACCGGGTAGTCGGCGCGGCGATCTTCGATGAAGCGAAATCTCATTTCGGACCTCCAGCAAAGATCGCAATGGACTTTTTTAAGATATCGCGCTCCATGCGCAGCCGCTCGTTCTCCCGCTGCAAACGCGCGATCTCCGCCGCGTGGTCCGCCGACGGCAGCGTCGCCTGCGTTGTGGGGCGCCGCGTCGCCGCCGTCGGCTCCAGCCGGGCCCCTCGCTGCTCCACCCATCGCCGCAGCACGGAATCGCGCAGGCCGAGCTCCCTGGCAACAGATCCGATCGAGCGCCCGCTCGACGCTACGAGATCAACCGCTTGCCGCTTGTAGTCATCCGTAAACGACCGACGTTGACGTCCTTCCATCCGACACCTCCTGGCTCTTCGAGCCTACTACAGGTGTCCATCAATTCGGAGGAGGTTCACTCTTAAAGACATAGGCAAGCGCCTCATGTAGGAGGATGTCATTCGGGCTGGATGATCCCTATGTCCAGGCGAAACGCATTCCCTTTACAAAGACGCGACGGCCTGCGATCAGCATCGGTCTTCGAGGCCTTGAGGCGGAGAGCGCTCAAGTTGATGGCTCTCTCTGGACCCGCACATGCAAGCCGGATCTCGAGTCCAGATCGCCGGCACAGGCGATCTGGATCATCGATCATCTCAGCTACTAGGTCTTCTATTACCTGATGATTTTCCGTTTTGAGGAGGGGCGTCATGCCTGAGGTACATCTCTACGGCGTTTGATGCCAAACGGGCCAACAGCAATAAGGGAACGACACAATGCCAATCGACTATCCCGCGGTACTCAATCTCAAAACTGAAGCCACTCCCTTTTCGTGGAGCGATCGCGAGGTGATGCTTTGTGCGCTTGGTATCGGCATGGGCTCCGATCCTCTGAACGAAAAGGTGCTGCAGTTTGTCAACGAGGCATTTGCGACCCACCAGCAAGGTGGTTCCGACCTTTGCCTCGGTCTGCGTCTGGGGGCGCGACCCGGAGTCATCGACCTCAACCGCGTCATGTTCCTTGATGGCGAAAGCGCCATCACATTTCACAAGCCGATCCCCGTCGAGGCCAGCGTTACCGCGGATGCGCGCGTCCGCGGCCTGTACGACAAGGGAAAGGAGAGAGGCGCGATCATTCAGAATGAGGTTGTCGTCGGAGATGGCGAGGGTGACAAGATCGTCACGATCGTTTCTTCGACGTTTGCGAGGGGCGACGGCGGTTTTGGCGGATCATCGGAGGGGATGCCCGAGCCGCACCGAATACCTCGCAGAGCGCCGGACAGATTAGTCGATATCCCGGTTCGGCCTGACCAAGCACTCATCTATCGTTTGTCGGGTGATCGAAATGCCCTGCACAGCGATCCCGAATTCGCGCGTCGCGCCGGTTTTCCAAAGCCGATTCTGCATGGCATGTACACTTATGGACTGACGTGCAGGGCCGTGTTGCAGACGTACGCCGACTACGATCCCTCTGCCTTCCACCGTCATCGCGTCCGGTTTTCTGCCACGGTGTTCCCAGGTGAGATCATTACGGTTAATCTCTGGAAGGACGGCAATTCGATTTCGTTCGAAGCGCATGTTCGCGAGCGCCAAGTTACCGTCGCAAGGAATGGGCAGACGCTGCTGGGCTGAGCTCATCTCAAGTGCGAGTGTCATCGGAATCGGCGCGGGGCACCAGTACGACCTTCGACCCGAGGCTCGAAAATGTTGGCGGGCTTGGCGCGGCCAGAATTGCTTTCCCCCAGCCACGCAGCCACAAAGGCGCCGAGGTCGAGATGGTCGTTGCGCTGCTTGGCGAAGATCTCGGCGAGGCGTTCGACGGTGTTGACCTGGAAGCCGGGCGCGCCGAGCTCGCGCAGCACGGCGTAGTTGCCGGTCGCGGGCTCCTTCTGAAGAGGGGAGCTGTGGCCTTCGCCGCCTGTATTAGTCGCCGCCTGAACGAGGCTGTGCGTGCCAGGGTCGCCAACCTGCAGGAAAGCGCGGATTGTGAGCGGCCATCTGCTGCTCATATCTAGGGCAGCCGGCGGAGCAAGTGCGCGCTGCTGCGAGCGCCGCCAAGAGAAGAGCAGCGTCGGCGGTGGAGCGCGACAGGACTCGGGCGGCCTGGGGTCGCAGTCACCGCAAGCTGCTAGTTTGCGAAAAAAGCGATATCTGGTCCTTCAGCGCTGATAGGGAGGACTTGCCGCCACTGACGACGTTGGCGCTTTTTTATCAGCGTTCCCGCGATTGAAATGGGCGCCGCGGCAGCAAGCCGGGCCGAGCGCGACCGACTGAGATGATTGACGCGTATAAGACCGCGTCCCGATTTTCAGGCGGTCAACGTCATTGTCATCGGCGTGCCGGGTCGTCTGAGTCTCGCTCTCGTCATGACGGCATAAGCTGCGGTGTCCGGCGACGAATTGGTCGTCGTCGACCACCAACACGCCACCGCCGGTCCAAGGAATGGCTCTCCTTCTCCGATCTGCATTGTCGCTCTCCATTAGTCCCCCACCTAACGGTCAAGAGGCATTAGCAAATTCCGTTTGGCGGTTCACAAGGCCAAAACCATGCATGTCTGGCTTGAAGTGCGCGATTCGTGTCGGCATTCTGACAGCGTCACCAAGGCTGTAAGGTTCAAAACACTGCTCGTCTTGGGCGCCGTAAGGGGTTTTCCCAAACGTAATCAGGTCCTTAAAGCCCGGTGACGCGCTGGCATGGCCGTTGCTAACTGAGATGCAGCAATATGCTTATTGAGGACTGAGGCCGCGCAAACGCCGCAAGGGAGGAGATGCTTTATCTCACTTGAACCCGTCTGCCACGCTTCTGAGAGAGAGCCAAGCTCGTGCGCAACCGCCACCGCAAGGCTCGGCAGTAGCTTTGGAGATCGGCATGGTGCTGCGCATCGAGTCCCCGGCTCCTCAAATCAAGGTGGAGAACTGGCTGTGTGGCCGACCCGGCCCCTCACGAACTGCCAGCCGGGGAAAGTGTACATCGCCGAATATTGGGCGACTAGGTGCGAGTATGCCCGGCAGCAATATCCTATCTGACGCAGCTGCAAGAGAACATATAAGGACAGCGAACTTGAGATTATCGGAGTCGCGGCTCGCGACGAGGCACAGAAGGCAGATGACGACTAACGAAGTCGGGCGCGTGGTTCGCGAAACTAACTATCGGATCGCGTCCGACCACACAGGAGGAATGAATAGGCTTTTGATGAATACCAGTTCTTCTTTCGGGCTTCCCACCTCATTCGTCGTCGACCGCGACGGCCGGATCGCCTTCATCTGTCATCCAGCGCGGCTCGATGATGTTTTGTCGAAAGTGCTGAAGAGCATCTGGCGCAGCAGCGATGAAGCTAAGTTAGCCGAACGGATAGCCGAAAACGAGCGCAGAGCAAACGAATTGGCGGAGACCGAATCCATCTACGCCAACCTCGCGCCGGCTATGAAGACCGAAGATTGGACAGCGGCGCTCTTAGTGGTTGGAGAGGGGACGCCTTCCTTGACCCGGGATCGGCTTACCAGCCGTCCGTCAATTGGTCCGCGACGCGATTAACAAAAAGTACGAGAGTTGGGTGAGTGTGGCTATAAGACAGCTCTTCGATCAGGAGAAGGACAACTCCTACCTTCAGCGTGGCGAGCGCTTTGGAATGGGCTGGGATTTGCCCGAGCGATCCGGAGACTGTCCAGGACGAAACGAAACAGCATGTCCTTTCGCCGTTGCTCCAAGCGCTGGCCAACTACAAGTGTGAGAACGCTACGGGTTTTTTGTTCGGGTCCCAACCAAGTCTCCTCAATTGCCAAAACAGGCGCCGGAGGATGAAAAATGAGAAGAGGGAATGAGAATCGGAATCTGTTTGCTTCAGGATCTTTCGACGCCTAATCGGTACTACCTTAGGTCTAGACCTCGATGCCGCGGTCGGCGCCCATCGCAAGTCCGGTGCGATTGTCTCGGCCGCCTCGCGGGGCAGGGCCGCCGAAGAAACCATGGTGAGGAAGTAGAATGCGCGTTTTGATCACTGGCAATATGGGATACGTAGGGTCGGTGCTGACTCGGTTTCTAAAGTCCAAGGATCCTGGAATCGAGATCATGGGTTATGATTCCGGATTTTTTGGCCATTGTTTGACTGGAGCGGAATCGATACCGGAGGCTTGTCTAACAAGGCAATACATCGGCGATGTGCGCGAACTAACCCCCGCGATCCTCGACGAAGCGGACGCGGTTGTTCATCTGGCTGCCGTCTCGAACGATCCGATGGGCAAAGAGTTTGAGGACGTCACCACCTCAATAAATCGTGAGGCAAGTGTTCGAATTGCCAAAATAGCTGCTAGCCACGGTGTGGGAAATTTCGTCTTTGCATCATCGTGTTCCGTGTATGGCGCAGCGGTGGGATGGCCGCGTGGAGAAACCGATACTACCAATCCACTGACGCCCTACGCGCGCTCTAAAATTGGCACGGAGGACGACTTGCGGCAGATTGACCTCAGCGGGATGGTCTTTACATCACTTCGTTTTGCGACTGCGTGTGGGATGTCAGACCGCCTCCGGCTTGACCTGGTCCTAAACGACCTTGTGGCCTGTGCTGTAAGCAGCGGCGAGATCAACGTACTGAGCGATGGTTCGCCCTGGCGGCCTCTGATCGACGTCGAAGATATGGCGCGAGCGATTTATTGGGCGATCCGGCGCCGTGCGGAGGACGGCGGGACTTGGCTTGCAGTCAACGCTGGCCGAGACGAAAGTAATTATAAGATCAGCGATCTGGCGGAGGCTGTGCAACGGCAGGTTTCTAATGCCAAGGTCAGCATCAATGCTGATGCTCCGTCCGACAAGCGTTCCTACAAAGTGGACTTCTCGCTTTTCAAATCGCTGGCGCCGGATTTTATTCCGCGCGTTTCTCTAGATCAGTCGATTGCGCGCCTACTGAAGGGCCTTGAACGGATGAAGTTCGTCGACAGGAAGTTCCGGAACTCTCCATACCTGCGTCTTAACACGCTGCGGCGGCACATTGATGCTGGAAGGCTCAATCGCGATCTGCGATGGCTAGGCATGTGACATGAAATGTGAGAAGAAGCGGTAGAGCGTTAAGTTCGGCGTCGAGCTGGAAGCGCACCAAGATGATCGGTGTTTTTGATTATTTTGGGAGCAGAAGTTTGGTGACGGAACAGATCGCCGATCGAGCCGTGGCGCCGCTGATTCAGTGTTCATACTGCAGACGATCAAGGACGTACACCCATCAATATCGGTGCCGCCCGCCCAATATTTGAGTAAAAAAGTGACAATGCTCGCAGTCCTGCCATTCGGAAAAATGATCAAGGTCCCCGAGTGCGCATCCTTCTTGGCGGCGCTGCTTGGCGTGGAAATCGCTATTTCACATATATGCGCCGGTAGGCCACTGAGCACGACTGCCGTCCCGGCCTTGCAAGACGTCATTATTCACGCCTTCCAGCGGGGAGGGTGCTCGAGATCAGCGAGCGCCCGGCGCGGCTCACGCCACTCGAGGCTTCGGAGACGTCATTGACACCACGCCGACGACTGTTTGGCTGCCGTATGAGAGAGACAAGGGGCCGCACGCTGGGGTAGTTCCGCGTGTCACCAGGTAGGTGCGTAGAGACGCGCTAGCTTGACGTTCGAACAAGCTGGCGTGAGATAATTTGGGTCAGACGAGACGTGAGCGAACCCCGGGTAGCCATGCGCGGATTTGTAATCTTTATAACCCGGGTAGCTGTGTCGCTCGGGCTACTTTACCCGGCGCTGCGAGGGATCAATTTCTCGGCGATCCAGTCACGGCTGAGCCATATCAACCTCCTCTGGATCGCGGTCGCGCTTGCGGTGACGATCCTGCAAATCTTCCTCGGCGCGCCACGCTGGCGCGAGATTTCCGATCTGTGCCATGCGCCCATGAGCGATCTGAAGGCATTCCGCTACAACATGATTGGCACCTTCTTCAATCAGACCCTGCCGTCATCGATCGGCGGCGATGCGGTACGACTCTGGCTCCTCAACCGTACCGGCGCGGGCTGGCGCGCGGCGACCTATTCGGTCCTGACCGATCGCGCTGTCGGCCTGATCGCGCTTGCGCTCATTGTCGTGGCGAGCCTGCCGTGGAGCTACGGTATGATCAGCAACTCCAATGGTCGGCTCGCGCTGGTCTTCGTCGATTTTGCCGTACTCGCCAGCTGCCTAGGCTTTTTGCTGCTCGGCCATCTGCACTGGCCGTGGCTGAAAAGCTGGGGGCCGAGCAGGCACGTCCATGCCTGCTCGGTGCTCGCCAATCAGGTGATCTTCAGCAAGAAGAGCGGACCGAAGATTGCCGTTCTCTCGCTCGCCGTCCATTTTTTCGCGGTCGTGATCACCTGGTGCTGCGTGCGCGCGATCAATGCACCGGGCGACTTCGGGCAGCTGTTCGTATTGACCCCGCCGATCTTGCTGGTCACCATGATGCCGATCTCCATCGCCGGATGGGGCGTGCGCGAGGCGACGATGATGATCGCCTTCGGCTATGCCGGGCTTGCGCAGACCGACGGCGCCGCAGTCTCGTTCCTATTCGGCGTCGTCCACCTCATCGTCGGCGCGCTCGCCGGGCTGATCTGGATCTTTAGCGCGGAAAAGCGGGTGCGCCATATCGAAGTCGCTCGCACTATGGAGGATTGATCGCCCTCAGCGCAGTCGGCAGATTGGTAGGACCGAAACGGAGCTACGTCTTGATTCTTGTATCAGCCGGTAGGAAAACAAGTCTCTTTCATTCTTCCGTTATGGCAATATGGTACTATCAAAGAACCGGTGAATGGCGCTTCCACTCGCAACCATTCTCGATGGCATACTGTCAATGATTATCTCGTCCTGGTGCGTGGTGTGGCGGCAAACGCGAGCCACCGAACGCGAGCGCGAACTCATCCGCAACGCTTGCGTGTACAGGGGGATTCGGGCAGATTTTGAATGATCCACGATCGCGGTTGACAACCTAGCGGAGTTGCCGAGGATGCGCCTCCACTGGATTCTATACTGATTACTTCTAGCGCAAATCAGCGGAGAACGATACTGGGGGTCTTGATTATGCGCTACGATCTGACGGAGTTCCATGGGAGCGTCATCGAGCCAGCATCTCCTTCAGCATGCCATCTCGGGCATGCCGTTTCTCGTTCGGCAGTGGCCAAAGGCAACTCATCCGGCAACAGCACGTAAAGGACCCCGGTTTTGGATGCTGGCGTCGCCGCGGATGATGAGCTGAAAGCCCGATTTGTCTGTAGCGCAGCCACGCCTCGCACCTGTCGCTATCCGCTGCTCGAGCTCAGCGTGTCCAGGGCCACGAGATCTGTGGTGCTGAGTTCGGCAGATCAAAACATCCCACTCTGATGTCCCCAGTCAAGCACACAGCGCACGGTTTCCCGCCTCCACGATGACTCGTCGTGAAGTTCTTGCACTCTTATGGATCGTGCAGAGGAGAAGGCGGGACCCAAAGACGTCGGTGAACAGGCTCTGATGCGCGGATTGGATACCGCATTTCCGTTTTTTCGTCTGGGGCTGTCCTGGTCTAGCGTCGGGCGTCGGGCGTCGATCGGATGATCGGCCACATAATGGGTTTCAGGAATTCCCCTGCCGTGGTCTCGCCTTCACCCCTGCACGATTGATGTCTGCGACTATTCCCTGATCCTGGTTGCAACGGAGGGGCTGTGGGCCGGTCGAGCGCACCTCACGACTCGAGCGGTCCACAGCCCCTAACGACGTTACGCCTGTCGATGTGCCATGAGCTCGCGATTGATCGCCCAGATGAAGGCGGATAGCTCGCGGGCAATCGCCGTGGCGATTACGGTTCGCCGCTTGCCCTTCCGCTCGAGTGAGCGGAAGCGCCCGCACAGTCTGGTCTGCGCTTTCCACGCAATCTCGCGCGCGCGTCTCGGTGCGGCCTCCACCTTTGGCTGCTTGTCTCGGCTCACGCGCGGCGGATATCGATAGCTCCAGGCCGCCTCCACAAGCATACGTCGCGCCCGCCCATTGCCGGCCTCGGTGATGCCGCCTCGCTTGACCTTGTCGCCAGTCGAGTTTTCCGTGGGCACCAGACCCAGATAGCCCATCAGCTCGCGCGGATTTTGAAAGCGGGAGAGATCGCCGATCTCGGCCAGCACCCCCACAGCCGCAATGAGATCAATCCCCCGCATCGCCTGCAGGGCCGCGACAATCTCGGCAAGCGACCACACTCGGGTACTACCTCGCGGATGGCATCTTCCAAACGCTCCATCCGCTCCCTTTCCTGGCGTATCCGCTCAAGTAACTCTTCGAATGCGATGCGCTGCTCGCGATGCTCGAGCTTCTGCGACATCAGCCATCTCATGTGGGCTGGTCCTCACGTTGTCTTGCCCGGATAGATGCGTCCCAGCCGCAGCATCAATGACGAGATCTGTTGACGCTTGCCCTGGAGGTCCTTCTTCACCGCCTGACGGGCGCGCGAGAGATCGCGCATAGCCTCATGGCGCTCGTCCGGCACCCACACCGCGGTGAGCTCGCCTGCGCGCAACAGCTTGGCGAGGCTTACCGCATCGCGCCGGTTTGTCTTCACTCGATCGCCGGCCTTCTTCGGAACGAGCGAGGGGGCCACCACCAGGCAGTCATGGCCGAGGCTCTTGAGCAGTCTGTAGAGGCCATATCCTGTCGGCCCTGCTTCGTAGCAAAACGTCAGATGACAGCATTTCGCTACAAGCTTTGCCACCAGCTTTCGGATCGCTGCCTCCGTGGCAGAAAACTCTCCGAGATATCGTACCTCGCCGCCACGGCCGCCGTCGGCAATGGCTATTGCATTGCGCGATTTTGACGTATCGATTCCGACAAAGACCTCGGTATGATGACCCACGACTCGCCCTCCTTGTTAGAGGCTCTGCCCGGTCCGTCCAGGCAACCCTCGTCGCAACATCGAGGGTGAGTCGCCTCATTTTGTGGAGGGGACGTACAGTCTAGTCGTATCTCATCAACCAGTCGGACAGGCCTCATATTTATCGGGCTAGCGCGTCCTGCAGCACTTCCTTCGAGGCTCAATTCGTGCGCACATTGCGCAGGTTGGCGTTCTCATCATCGCGCTCAGCCTCCACATCTCGGTCGACAGCAGTCCATCATATTTTCTCTTTTCCAATTGAAGTAGGTTTCCTGGCTGATCCCGCCTTGCGGCAGATATCTGCAACCCACATCCAACCCCTGCTTCAAAATGAATGCCTTTTGTGGGTCCGAAAATTGTGAGGCCATTCTCCGCTCCCGAGCCCAGTACGCGAACGACTCTAGCTAAAGACAGGCCCAGTTCTATGGCTCGGAGCATGACCACAAGGTCAGGGATCCTACCAGTTCTTGGAGGAGATTGCGGGCTCAGATTCGTGTAGTTTTGAATTACTTTCTGCAGACGTCGATCTGACCTTCGACTTGAGCGAGGACAAGTTAGAGATTCACGAGAGATTTTCCGAACTGTGGAATAGTCGGGCTAGTCGATACCGGCGTGTCTCGATGACTCGCGGATACCTTAAGGACGTGGTGTGTACACCAGGAATGAATTTCAATTATGCTGACGGCGCATCACTGGGACATACTGCGGCTCGAGACCAATTCGGAAATTAGTGGACGTCGTATCGAAAAGCATTGGAAAAGGCTGCCTTCTGAAGCTGCGACCCGGGATGGTTTCCACATGGCAGCACACCCCTTGGTACGCCGCTCCTCCCGCAGCCCGCTCAAAAGGTGGGGAACAGCCGAAATCGTCGAGCAGATCATGATCACATGGCCGGCTGCTTTATGGCACCAAACCGATCAGGAGCAGCCACATGAAGCAAAGCTGTTGCAGCTCGACGCCAACAAGGCCCAGAGCGATCTAGGTTGGCGACCGGTCTGGGACCTACCGGCGGAGGTCAACGCGACTGCCAAGTGCTACCGCGCCTGGCTCGAGCGAAGTGACGTGCCGCGCTGGATTCGGCCCCAGCTCCAGCGGTGCCTTGCCATAGCCATCGAACGCGGACTTCGTTAGGCAAAGGACCACAGAGGTGAGGTTGTTCGAAACTGATATTGCGGGGATTTGGGTCGCCGAAAGCAACCTGCATTCAGATCACCGCGGATCATTCCATCGCCTGTTCTGCGCCGATCAGGAGCAGCAAGTCGTCGGTGCGCGCGGCATTGTTCAAATCAACTACTCCCTTACAAATTCGGTTGGAGCCATCCGTGGACTGCACTATCAAAAGCCTCCCATGGCTGAGATGAAGATCGTGCGTTGTCTCCGAGGGCGAGTGTTCGATGTTGCAGTTGACCTGCGTAAGAATTCGTCCACATTCCTGAAATGGACAGCGGTCGAACTTACGCCGGCCAATTGCCGGTCCTTCATCATTCCCGAAGGGTGCGCCCACGGATTTCAAGTATTGGAGGAGAACTCGGAACTACTTTATCTACATACGGCGTTCTATTCGCCGGCCGACGAAGGAGCCGTTCGATTCGATGATCCGAGGATGGCCATTGCATGGCCTTTGCCGCCGACAGAGTTGTCTGCACACGACTCGAAGCATCCGCTTCTTGATGCGAACTTTAAGGGCCTAAACCTATGAATTGCCGTCATTGCCAGACGCCATTGGAACATGTGTTCCTTGATCTTGGACACGCGCCGCTGTCCAACGCATATCTCTCGGAAGCGCAGCTCCACGCGCCGGAGACAACCTTTCCGCTGAAGATCTTTGTGTGTCACTCGTGCTGGCTCGTACAAACCGAAGACTACGCCGCCGCTCACGAATTGTTCTCCAGCGGGTACGCGTACTTTTCCTCGACATCGCAAGGTTGGTTGAAACATGCCAAGGCCTATTGCGAAAAGATCGCCGAGATGCTGCGCCTTACCCGAGACAGTTTCGTCATCGAGGTCGCCTCGAATGATGGGTATCTCCTCAAAAACTTTGTTGAGATGGGCGTACCGTGCGTTGGTATCGAGCCGACTGCCAGCACCGCCGAAGCGGCCGAGCGAATTGGCGTACCGGTGCTTCGCTATTTCTTTAGCGCGGCCACGGCTAGCATGCTGGCCGCAAACGGGCGGCAGGCAGATCTGATCTGCGGCAACAACGTCTACGCTCACGTGCCTGATATCAATGACTTCACGTTGGGCCTCGGTATTTTACTCAAGCCGGGAGGTACGGTGAACCTGGAGTTCCCACATCTCAAGAACATGATTGCGCAGAATCAGTTCGACACAGCCTATCATGAGCACTTCTCGTATCTGTCGCTGACTGCGGTTAGCCAAATCTTCGAAAAGACTGGACTGCGTGTCTTCGATCTTGAGGAACTCCCGACACATGGTGGGTCCTTGCGCATCTATGGCTGCGACAAGGATGATTCGCGGCAGACTACGGCAGCGGTTACGGCCATGTTGGCCTGTGAGAAGAGGCTGGGGTTGCAGGCTTCAGGTTTGTACCGGACATTCCAGCAGAAAGCGGATAAGGTAAAGAACGACTTCCTCGCTTTCTTGATCGAGCAAAAGCGGGCCGGCAAGTTGGTTGCCGCTTATGGGGCGGCCGCCAAAGGCAATACATTGATGAATTATGCCGGGTTGAAGACCGACCTGATCAGCTTTGTCTGCGACGCAGCAGCGTCCAAGCAGAACAAGTTCATGCCCGGCAGCCACATCCCGATCCGTCATCCAGCAGAGCTCGCGAAGCGAAAGCCAGATTGGGTGGTAATCCTGCCCTGGAACATCTCTGCCGAGGTGATGCAGCAGCACGAGCAGATTAAGGCGTGGGGCGGCAATTTTGTCGTTGCGGTTCCCGAACTGAAAGTTCTGACGTGAAGGTGTTGGTGACTGGCGCGACGGGCTTCATTGGTCGCAGGTGGTCACCAGTGTTTTTTCGCGAGGCCATTCCATTGTTCCCGTTGCACGAAATGTCGATCGCGCTCAACAATGTCGTGGTACCCGGAGGTCAACTTCGTCGCCTGTGGTCTGACTGCAGATTTCAAGCCAAACTTGAGCGCGGGCTTGAAATGAGGTGTTGATTCAGCTCGCATGGGTGCTGCGACGCGCGAGCCAGCATTCGTCTTAACCGCCGGGACTATCCTATCCAGATTGCGAACCAATGGCTTGGAGGTGTGTGCCCATCATGCTCGAGTCGTTCGGCAGTCGAAACAAGAATTGATACATCGTACAGAAGCAGCGTAAGTTGGGTTTCGATGGCCGTCACAGGTTCCAGCGAGGTCGGCCGTCTTAGCGCAGGGTTATGGTCCTTCAATGTATTTATCTTGGCTGATCTTGCCGAATCGCTGATGCTGGTAGGTTACACCTCGTCCAGGAGGCGGTGATGAATGGCAGGTCGCGAAATGATGTATCACGAGACCACAGCATCGACACGCTGATTAGGGCCCATCACGATATCCAAAGACAGTCTCCAACCTCAACCGATGAAATCGCTGATCGACCAGTCCGCCGCCTAGTTCAATAGCGCACAGCGAAGGCTAATGCGCTGCGCCCTAAGTCCCAAAACGGCGAACCGTACAGATCTTTGTCGCCGTGGTCTGCGACGGGAGAATCGGACCTCCCGAAAACATCTTTTCCTCTCTTGGCGCGGCAAAGCCCTGTAGGTCCCGACAATGCAAGTTTATCTATAGGCCGCATATTGCTGCCACTTGCTTTGCGTAGTTTTATCCTGCCGTGAATCGGACGCTCCTCCTAGATCTATTCGCAATCGATGACACATTGTGTGCGGCGTGACTATGAACGCTTCGATCCTGTCTGCCACGTATCGCTCTGGCAAAGGCCGCCTTGCGCGGTGCGAAGGAGAGTGAAGACATGGCCGTATGACAGACCATACGCCTATTTCGAAGGTTTCCCGACGGGAAGTTGTCTCGACAGGCGATCGACGCCGTTGGACATTGGAAGAAAAGCAGCGGATCGTTGCCGAGAGCCGTGGCGGGCCACGCTTGGTGTCGGTAACGGCCCGGCGCAACGGGTTGTCTGCAAGCCAATTGTTCACGTGGCGCCGATTGGCGCGCGAAGGCCGACTGAGCGGGGATGCCGTGCCGGCGCTTGTTCCTGTGGAGATCGCCTCTACGCCGACTCCGGCATCGACGGGTGCCTGCATCGGGTGTGCGCCGTGAGAAGGCGGCGCTTTCCAGTGGGTGCAAGCCCCACCCGGCAAACGCTCCAGCCGGAAGCAGTCGGAGCAGTCATGGAGGTAACGAAGTGGCTGAAGCCTTCGATTAGCGTGTCACGAATTGGTGACAGCGCGAGTGTGCAGGCCGTAACGCGAGTGA
>NZ_AXAS01000107.1 GCF_000472925.1 Bradyrhizobium sp. Ec3.3 | reverse complement strand
CAAAAGCCTCGGCGTCACCGTCACGCGCGTCATGACCGACAACGGCAGTTGCTATCAGTCCTTCGCCTTCCGCGACGCTTGCCGGGACCTGGGTATCAAGCACATCCGCACCAAGCCATATACGCCGAGAACAAATGGCAAGGCCGAGCGCTTCATTCAGACAGCGCTTCGGGAATGGGCCTATGCCCGAGCCTATCCGACCTCAGATCGGCGCGCCCAGGAGCTGCCAATCTGGCTGCATCAATACAACTGGCACCGACCCCATGGGGGTATAAAATCTCAATCAGCCGACTCGGTCTAACCGAGGACAACCTCTTGAGGCTCCACACCTAGGTCTCTACCCGAATAAGGGAAGCCACTTCCCGATCCCGCGGATTTTCGCTTGCTGCAAGGCCGGCAGCAACGCCGGTGCGGTCGGCGGCGGGACGGTTCTGGCTCATCTTGCGTTTGCCTTCGAACCGGCTGACGGGAATGCGCACACCGACGATCCCGCGCAGCTGCGCGGCGATGAAATCGGCAGGCGCCTCGCCGACAGCCCAGGGATTGGTACGCGGCGCCTCGTGCAGGTTCGTCAGCCGCGTGACCACCTCGAGCAGACGTTCGCTCTCCTCGAAGAACTCAACCGGGCCATAGGCGTGGACTGCGATGTAATTCCACGTCGGCACCACCTTTCCGGTTTCCTGCTTGGTGGCGTACCAGGAGGGCGTCACATAGGCTTGCGGACCCATGAAAATCGCGAGAGCTGCGCCGATGGGCGCGGCACACCATTGCGGATTGGCCCTCGCCAAGTGCCCGTACAGCACGCCGCGCTCGCCTTCGGTCTCATCCAGGAAGAGCGGCAGCGGTGTCGCGACCGGCCCCTCCGCAGTGGCCGTCACCAGATTGGCGAGGCGGGCGGAGCGGATAGTGGCGCGGATGCTCTCGATATCGTCGTCCCTGAAGGCAGGGGGCACATACATGGCGTTTCTCCGTTGTCGGCCGAGAGATGCCCCCAAACTGGTAGGCTGGAAACTGCCAGTTATCGAAGATTTTGGTGGTCCAGTTGCCGCGACCTGCGCCGATTTGCGGCGCGCATCGAGCGCAGCTGATCCACCACTTGGGCCAGGAGCTCACAGCCCCGCTCGATCTGGCGGGCCTCCAGCGCGGCATAGCCCATGACGAGGCCGACGACATCCGGCCGATGCTGGCGAGCCTGGCGCCGCTGATCGAACAGGGACGAAACGGGGTAGATGCCGACGCCTTTGGCGAGGGCAGCTTCGATCAATGTCGCTTCCGACGTTGCGGGCAGATCACGAAACCAGACCACGACATGCAAGCCGGCCGCGGCGCCATCGATCCGGATCCGGTCGCCAAATCGGCGGTGCAAGGCATCGAGCAGAGCCTGCCTGCGCTCGCCGTTGCGCCGTCGGACGCGTCTGACGTGGCTGTCATAGACGCCGGTCTCGATCATCGTTGCGAGCGCGTCCTGCTCGGCCAGCGGCGTGTGCCTGTCCATGATCTGCTTGGCTGCGGCGAATACCGACTGAAGCTCTGGAGGTACGACAAGATAGCCGATCCGCAGCGTGGGCGAGAGCGTCTTGGATACCGTCCCGAGATAGATGACGTTCTCGCTGCCTTCGAGAGCGTGCAGTGGGGGAACAGGCTTGATGTCATAACGGTGCTCGCTGTCGTAATCGTCCTCGATCACGTAGGCGTCGAACTTTCGCGCCCAGGTGAGCAATTGGTGCCGACGCCCGATCGGCATGACGCCGCCGAGCGGATACTGATGCGATGGCGTCACGTAAGCGAGTCGTGCTTCGGAATTTGCAAGCTGCCCGGTATCCAGTCCGTCCACGTCGACTGGAATTGGGATCGCGAGCGCCCCCGTGGCCGAGAAGACGTGACGCGCCATCAGGTAGCCGGGATCTTCAATCACGAACCGATCGCCGCGGTCGAGCAGGAGGCGCGCGCACAGATCGAGCCCTTGCTGCGAACCGTTCACGACGATGATTTGATCGACCTCGCAGCGGACGGTCCGCGTGCGCCAGAGATAGGCTTGCAGTGCCGTCCGCAGCCGCCGTGAGCCGGATGGATCATCGTAGCTCAGTTTTGTAGGCCTCCGCGTCATCGCGGCGACCACCGCTCTTTTCCACGCGAGCACGGGAAAGTCCGCTGGCGAGAGATCACCGTAGCGAAAGTTTGCAATGAGGTTGCGAGATTGTTCGCGCGGACGCGGCGCGACTTGGCTCAATCGCTGACCGTACGCCGACAGGCGTGCCTTCCGCGACGACGGGCGTGACTTGGTGTCGGGGGCCGGCGCTTCGGCAACAGCCTTTGCGACGCGTGGCCTTGCCCCATGTCGAACGTCGATGAAGCCTTCCGCAGCGAGTTGCTCGTAAGCGACGGTCACTGTCGAACGCGATACGCCGAGTTCGCCGGCGAGCGCGCGCGAGGACGGTAGCAGACCATCGGTGCCATACACGCGTTTCAGGATCTGGTCCCTGAGCGTTTCGTAGATCTGCCGAGCGCCCATTTTCCGGCCCCGCTTCTGAGAAGACGCCTTGATCTGGACCATTGAAAATTCACAAAACCGGCTATTTGGCGATGCCAGTCTGCGGCCATCCGATCCCAATGCCAAGCGGTTCCGATGCACGACGGAGCTGCGGGAGCTCTCATCGCTTCCGGGGGCCCCAAAAAAGATTGCGGCCAGCCATTGGGGGATGGCTGGCCGCGCGCGAACCGGTCTGGGACGGGGAGGGGTGGGGATGTGACCGGGTCGCGTAACTCGTTCCTTGCTAACTACTGATCCTTGGCGCTGGCGGTGGAGACCGCCGGCTTGGTATCGCCGAGCGAGACCCAGACGTTGGGATCGCTCTGCGACTGGCGCTTGACGAAGCGGTAGCCGGTCTCGGTCCAGGCGACGACATTCTCGTTCTGATTGTCGAGAATGAACTCGCCCTTGTCGGTCTTGACCGTCAGCACCGCGTGTCCTTCACCCTTCTTGTCACGCACGACGGTGATCAGCAGGGCCTCGCGGGGCCATCCGGCATCGATCAGCATCTTGCGCTTCAACAGCACATAGTCCTCGCAGTCGCCGTAGCCGTCGGTCGGCAACGACCACTTCTCGATCACGCCCCAGTGCTCCATGTCGGTCAAAGGCTTGACGGTCTCGTTGACCCAGCGATTGACCTTGAGCAGATCGCGCCATGCCGTCTGCGACATCACGATGTCGCGCGGCTGCGACGGACCGCCCTGGCATTGGGCAGCATTGTCGGCACAGAACTCGACCCAGCCGATCGGCGCACGCGTGTTGTCGCCGAGGCTCGCGTAGAGCAGGCGGCCTTCGCCGGCCTGCACCGTCGCACTGATCCCGAAGAGCATGGCGGCAATCGCCAGCCCTTTCCCCTGTCCCCTGAAGTCGAACATCGTGGCCCCCGTTTCTTGTTGGGACCACAATTCGCACGAAGCTTTTGCGTTGCCGCTAAGTGAGCCAAGTCAAGTCGAGACGAATACAAGTAAAACGAGCGCTGAATTCGATTTATACTTGAGTAGAGTTCGACTAAAATTTGAGAATACTGCAATTGAATAAAATTGTAGGCATTAACGCGCGAGCCTCGGGGAACTCAGCGTTTTCGCGCCGCGCGGCGGCCCGCGTTAACCGGCAGGCGCTTGCGCGCGAGATACGAAAAAGGCGGCGTCCGCGTTGCGGAGGCCGCCTTTTCGGCTCAATTGCTGGATTTTTCAGGCGGTTGCGCTTTACCGCGCGGTAACGCTCTCTTCGAGAGTCTCGACCGGCTGCTCGTGGACGAACTCGAGCGCGAAGCCGTCTTCGAGATTTCTGACCACGCGGCCCTGGACGCGGCCGAGCATGACCTGCGATTTCAGCGGCGGCCGGTTCTCTGCGGCAATGGCGGCGCCGGACAGCGACAGGTCGATGATCCGGCAGGTCATCTTGGTGCCGTCCTCGAGCGTGAGCACGGCGATCGGGTTGCGCGGCACGATACGGTCGTGGCGGCGATCCTCCGGCAGATTGAGGATGTCGCGGTTGGCGAGCCAGGTGAGCTGGGCGGCCAGCTTGTCGCGCTTGCGCGGCGTTGCCCCGATCGTCATGGCGAAGCCGTTGTCGATGATCCGGGTGATCTTGCCCTCGACGCGGCCGATATGGTCGAGATAGGCGACCACGCGGTCGCCGACATTGCCGATGCCGGGGGCGAGCAAAGCGAGGCCGCCCGGCGACATGTTGATCACCTGGCAGGGGAATTCACGGCGGTCCGGCAGCATATAGCGGCCGAGCAGATGTACTTTCACCCGCTGGAAACGCCGACGTTCCTCGGCGGCAGGAAGAAATTTTTTGTTCGCCAACGCCATTTTCACTACCCGACCCCCGGGCGGAGTCCCAGCGACCCTAAGGCGCACAGGGTTAACGCGCCGTTAGCGGGACGTGCGAGAGTTACGGATAGGTCAGGCGGGTTGTGGGCGGTTTTCTGCAATGCGCTCAAACAGCCACACCAGCAGCGGGCAGACGAGGACCACGAGCGCGCCGAGATCGAGCGCTGCGGCCGCACTTCCGGTCCAGCTCGCAAGGCGCCCCGCGATCACCGGTCCGAGCATCATGGCGGCATAGAACACGGTGAGGAAGATCCCCATGCCGATCGCGCGCGTTTGCGGTGCCAGCACCCGCGCCGGCAGGCTCATGATCGGGCCGGCCGGCTGGCCGGAGACGAGCCCAAGGGAAACGACGATCGTGATCACGGCGCTGGACCGCGTCAGCAGCGCCAGCAGCAAGGCGAGGAGGAAGCTGCCGACGACGACAAGGGTGAGCGGTCGCCGGGTTCGATCGGCGAGCACGCCGCCGAGTGGGACAGAGACCGCCGAGATCCACAGCGCGAGGCTGATCGCGGAGCCCGCCGCTGCCACGGTCCATCCGCGCTCGACCAGCAGCGACGGCCCGAACGACAGGATCATGGCAAAGCCTACGTTGAACAGGCCCCAGATCGCACCAGCGATCATCACCGCTGTCACCGTCTGCCGATCGAGGCGAGCGGACGCCGACGCCACTGTTCCGCTCGCTGGGGGCGGCCGGTAAAGGAGATCAGCACGATGCCGGCGGCGACGACCGCGCAGACGGCGAAGAACACGGCAGGCGCACCGCCCGCCGTGCCGATCGCAGGCAATGTCAACAGCGAGAGCGCGATCCCGGCCGGCCAGGAGTTGATGACGATGCCCATGGCGGTTGCGATTTCCTTGCCGGCGAACCAGTCCGTCGTCATCTTGGTGAGCTGCACGCTCAACAGCACGCCGCCGATCCCGGCAACAAGCCGTCCGGCGATCTGAGAGCTCCACCCATCCGTGAGCGCCATCGTCATGCTGCCGCTCATCATCAAGGCGAGCGCAGCGAGTGCCGTGGCCTTGTCGCCGAATCGCGCGCCGATCGCGCCGCCCGGCAGCGCCAGAAACACGCCCGGCGTGAAGTAGAGGCCGATCAGGAGTCCTATGTCCGCAAGGCCCACACCAAACGTCTTTTCCAGGAGGGGCGCGACCGCCGCCACGCTCTGAAATTGGAACGCCATGGTGAGGCGCACGAAAAACAGGATCGCAAGAACGCCCCAGCGATTGCGCAAGGTCTCACCTCCCGGTCTTGCCGAGCGTGCGGTGGCGAGACGTCAGTGTCAACCGACGGCTTCTGCGGCCAGCTATGCCTTCTTCGTCGTGCGGTGATGCAACAGGAGCAGCAGCGCGGCCAGGACAGCGGCCGAGAGGCCGAGCGACCAGTGGATGCCGATCGCGGCGCCGAACAGGCCGACGGTGATGCCGCTGAAGGCCCGCATCCCGAGCCCGGCCATGTTGAAGAGGCCGACGACGCGGCCGCGGATGTCGGCCGGCGCGTTGAGCTGCACCAGCGCCTGCGCCATGGTGTTGAACGACAGTTCGAAGAAGCCCGCGGCAAACAGCAGCACGATCGCCAGGGGATAGATCCGCACCGATGCGAAGGCGAGCAGCGAGACGCTCCACAGCATGGCCAGCGTGATCGCGGTCCGCGGTGTGCCCTTGAGCCGTCCCCACGATTCAAGCGCGATACCGGCGAGCAGCGCGCCAGCGGCGTCGGCCGCCAGAAGGACGCTGTAGGACACGCCGGGATCGCCATGGCCGAGATCGCCGGCAAAGCCCGGCATCTGCGCGTGGTAGGCGTTGCCGATCATGAAGGAGGTGAGCCCGGCCAGCCACGTCATCGCAGTCAGCACCGGCTGCGTACCGATGGAGCGGATCGTCAGCACGATATCGGCAAGGCCGCGGACGGCGAAGCGTCGCGCGGCGACGCTTTTGTCCCGCGCCGGCGCCCGGAACAGCCAGAGCAGCATGGGCAGGTAGAACAGCGTGTTGAAGATGATGCCGTGCGAGGTGCCCAGCGTCAGCATGATGACGCCGCCCACGGCAGGGCCGACCAGGATGCCGAGATAGCGCGCCATCGCGTTCAGCCGCACCGCGCTCGGCAGATCGGCAGGTCCGACGAGGTCGTAGAGCAGGAGCTGGTTCGGCGTCTGCCATAGGACGCCCGCGCAGCCATGGATGACCAGCAGCAGCATCGCGTGCCACATCTGGATCGTATCGGTGATGAAGAAGATACCCCAGCCGGTGGAGGCGACGATGAACAGCAGCATCCCGCACTGGATGATGCGCCGCGGATCGACGCGGTCGGCGAGGCTGCCGACCGCGACGGAGAACAGCAGGAACGGCAGCCAGTGCGACAGCACCGCAAAGCCCGCGAGCGCCGGCGAGTGGAATTTCTGGAACACCACCCAATAGCTGATCACGTGCTCGATATTGTCGGCCATCATGGCCAGTACGTAGGCCGCGAACTGCGCGCGATAGGGTCGCGACTGCATCGCTGCGAACGAGCTCGGTGCGGCCGCCGGTTTCGTCGACGTGTGGATGTTCAATCGATGACCTGGGTAAGAACTCGGCCGGCTCGGGGTTACGCCCTGACGTCGTTCGTGGTTGGCATCACGCCCGACCTCACATAGGCTCGGCCGCAGCCCGCGACATTCAACACAAGACGGGCAGTGAGGAAATAGCCATGGAGTCAATCCGCGTATGCACACACGCTGGGCCGGGCGCTGAACCCGTCATCCGCACAGTGCCGTGGCCGAAGGTCGGGAGGAAGGCGGCGCTGATCAAGGTCGGCGCCTGCGGCGTCTGCGGCACCGACCTCCACATTCTCAGGGGACATTGGCCGAAACCGCTGCCCTGGCCATTCACGCTCGGACACGAGCTCGGCGGCGTCATCGTCGAATGCGGTGACGAGTTCACCGAAGATTTCATGAGCAAGCCGCTTCACGTCGGATCGAAGGTGATGATCCCGCCGCTGATGCCCTGCGGCCGCTGCTACTACTGCATCCATTATCCGGCAACGGCCAACAAGTGCCTGACGCCGGTCTATTACGGCCGCTATCTCGGTTTCGACAAGGCGCCTCATCTGTGGGGCGGCTGGGCCGAATATGTCTATGTCGATCTCGACATGCTGCCGGGCACCAAGATCTACAAGCTGCCCGACGACATGTCGCTGCGGCTGGGCGCGCTGTCCGAGCCGCTGACGTCCTGCATCCGCGCCTTCAACCGCGCGAGTCGCGCCGGCGGCTTCACCTGGGGCGACACGGTCGTGATCCAGGGTTCGGGTCCGATCGGCATTCTTGCGGTCGCGGCTGCACGGGAGATGGGGGCGGGGCGCGTGATCTGCGTCGGCGCGCCGGAAGAGCCGCGGCTGAAGCTCGCGCGTGAGTTCGGTGCGGAGGCGACGGTCAATATCGAGGCGCTGAAGATGCCGCAGGATCGCATCAAGGCCGTGCGCGACATCGTCGGCGGTTTCGGCGCCGATCTCGTGATGGACTGCTCGGGCCATCCCTCCGCCGGCCCCGAAGGCATCGAGATGCTGCGCGACGGTGGCACCTATGTCGAGATGGGCCAGTTCACCGATGCCGGATCGATCGAGACCTCATGGCACCGCATCTGCACCAAGGATCTCAACGTGCTCGGCTCCTGGGGATTTACCGGCAACGATCTGCCGCTCGGCGTCGACATGCTCTACCGCACGGCCGGCAAATATCCGTGGCTGAAGATGCAGACGATCTATCCGTTCACGGAACAGGGCGTCGCGCAGGCGGTGGCGGATGCGATGGCGATGAAGACGGTGAAGTCGACCATCGTGCCGTGGCCGGAATTGGTAGAGTAGGGCAGGAGCGACCTGTCGCCCAAAAAGTTCCATCAGGAATCCGCGAGATATCCACGCTGAGGTGAAACTTAGGTCCGAGTTCCGGCTTTCACTTTGCGGGAGATGACTGTGAAGCGAATCCTGGAACCCGTTACTTACATCCTGGCCGCCGTCTACTTCCTGGTGGACGCGGTTTTCATGGCCGTGGCGAGGCCCATATCGCGCTGGCTGGGCCGGCATCTAGAATTCAAGCGGTTGCGCGCCTGGATCAGATCGCTGCCGCCTTATCCTTCGCTCGCCCTGTTTTCCGTGCCCGTGATCATCCTGGAGCCAGTCAAGCCCATCGCAGCCTACCTCGCCGCAACGGGCCAGATTGTCAGCGGCGCGGTGGCTTTCATCATCGGCGAACTGCTCAAGCTCGTGCTGGTCGAGCGTCTGTTCCATCTTACGCGTGACAAGCTGATGAGGATTCCGGCTTTCGCCTGGGCTTATGGGAAGTTCGCCGAGGTGAGGGCATGGCTGCAAGCAACCGAGGCGTGGCGGGTCGTCCGCGCCTTGAGCCGCGCGGCGCGGGACTATGTCGCGCAGGCCAAAGCAAGGCTGGTCGGCAGCTTCAGCAAGCTGGCGACCTTTCGGGATTAGCGTCAGATAGAACAATCTGCCGTTCAGGCGAGCTTGCGCGGGGCCGCGGTCGCCTTGTCACCGGTGTTCGGCGTGCCGGTCGGTTCCATCAGCAGAAGATGCACCTCTTCGCGCGCCACGGGCCGATGTTCGACGCCCTTCGGGACGATGTAGAGCTCGCCCGGCTTGAGCGTCACCGTGCGATCGCGCAATTCGATGTCGAGGCTGCCTTTCAGGACGAGAAAGAAATCATCGGTGTCATCGTGCTTGTTCACCTTCACCACCATTACGTCGCAGTCATTGAAGGTGGCGACAGTGCGCGGAGACCAGAATTCCTGGAATGTCGCGAGCTTGTCGGCAAGGGATATCTTGTCGGCCATAGGTCACCCGTGTTGCGTTGATTTCTTGCAGCCCAACAGGTTCGTTGACCTAGGTCAACATTCTCAGAACCGGAAGCATCCCAATCTGCCCCACCATCATCTTGCCAGCGGATCGGCATCACATTCGTCGAGCGAGCAACATGAGACTTCCGGCAGGGGTCGTCGCGGGAATGCTCTTACTCACTGGCACGGGGACGAGCCATGCCGTGGTTCGCATTACGAATGATCGAGGCGGGCAGATTGGCTACTATATCGAACGATACGAGAAATTGCGCGCCTCGCGTCAATCGGTCGTCATCGACGGCCTTTGCGCTTCCGCCTGTACGATCGTCCTTGCAACCATTGCTCCGGATAACATCTGCGTAACCTCCAGAGCGAGACTTGCCTTTCATGCTGCATGGGACTTCGGCAGGAACGGGCGCACATTCACAGATCGTGGGGCGACCCGGATGCTTTATTCGATGTATCCCTCGCCAATTCAACAGTGGCTCGATAGTCGCGGAGGTCTAACTCCCCGCACAGTTTTCCTCGAAGGCAAACGGCTACATGGGATGTATCGGGGGTGCGATCTTGGTTCCCGGCCATCCGCCACACGATGAGCGACGCGATTCCCTCTGTATCCTCCCTGTACCAAAGGCCGATGGCACAAAGTACACTTGCCGCACGTGGGGGTTGTGTTCTGAAATGACGACTCAATACCGGCAGGATTGAGTGATGGTGGAGAAGACACAGGATTTGCCCCCCGACATCGCAGAATTGTTTGCGGCTGCGGAAAAGCTGCCGTTGGGCAAAGAACGCGACAGCTTGCTTTGGAAGGCGCTGGAACTGGAAGCCAGATTGAACGTCGAGCGCTGGGTCGGTGCGCCCGGGCTGCGGTCGCCGCGCGGAACGGCAGGCAAGGACTGATTGGCTGCATTGCCATGTCCCTGCAGTTCCACCGTGCCGTCGAGCACATCGAAATATGGAGCGCGAGCAGCGACGGCTTTTCGTTCGTGATCAGCTTCGAAAGTCGCAATGGGACCGGCTTTCACGGAAGGCCCGGCTATGTCGCGTCATGGCGTCCAGTTTACCAGAATCGTGGCGCGATCAGGATTTTCGGCTCGCCGTTCCAGACATTCAATGAGGCCGAGGCTGCCTGCGATGCCATGCTGGACCAACTGACGAGTGAAAATTGAGCGCCTTTTGGGGGCCCGCCGACCAAGACGCGCGGGATTACTCCGCCTCATCCGGGCACAGGCGGCTATGTCGGCGCGAATTCTCACCAACCGGGTTTCACAACAATGACGCGCCGTTGCCGCATCCTGCACAAGATCAAATGCGGTCATTGCCAGGTCTAGGATCGTAGCGAGGGCTGGCGGATGTACCCAACCTCACAGGTCCGAAACGCCCCCGGAGTTCCAACTCCGGGGGCTTTTTCCTGGTCGGCCGGCTCGCCGAGTTGGAACGCAGAGCAACAGTTGGTTCCTTGTCAGGAACAGAGCCAAATAATGACCAAAGCCATCGGCAGACCCACACCCAAGGCTCCGACAATCATCAGCGCAAAAGCCGAAAGCAGGTTGGCCTCGGGCTGCATCTCACGCCCGCGCATTTCGTCTCCTCCATCGAGCCCCGCCCAATAGGATGAACGATCCCCACCAGGGACAAGGCTGGACGCGCATGGTTAAGAAAAAGTTAACACGCTCCCACAATGCACAACGGCGCTCCGTGCGGCAGCGTCTAAGCGCCGAATAAGACAGCTTCGCAAACACGTGGAGGCGGTGAGCCCTCTGGCGCCACCGCCGTCAACACGGGCATCTCACCAACAAACGTTCACCGGGACGACGCGCCATCCCCAGCCCGTCCAGACCCGACGCCATCTCGTACAGCTATCCCATCCGGCATAGCCCCAACCCGGAGCACCCCAGCCAGGCCCCCAGGCTGCCGCACTGGCGAGCCCTAAGCCGATGCCCACGCCCACAGCCGGTCCGCGCCAGCCCCAGCCGCCTCCACGCCACCCACCGCCCCAGCCGCCGCCGTGCCATCCTCCCCCTGCAAACCCGCCATGAAAGCCGCGTTGTGCGGAAGCTGTGCCCGGTGCGAGAGCAAGGATCGCAGCAACACCGAGCGCAAAAAGCGCCTTCTTGACCATGAGAACCTCCGTAGGTCGAGGAATTGCGCGAAGTAAACGGCTTACCGTCTCGTTGGTTGCAGTCCTGCCGTCAGTCCCGCGCTGGACCACGCGTATGGCGACCCGCGGCGTGCGCTACATTCCCGCGATCCCACGGCCAACGAGCTGCTGCTCGCTGCGGCCTGGCCGCGCGGCACCAGCGACCCCGTTTGCGACGAGATGCTGGCGATGATCAGGGCAGGGCTTGCGGCTTACGTGAATGAAGCGTGAGCTTGCGTCTGCGAAATTGATAGTATCGAAAGGCCTGCGTTGCGGTGACAGATTTGGATCAATTCGCGGCTGAGGGGTGGAACGAATTGATCTCGCATCCGGATATTCTGAGCGATCTCGCCGCCTTCCTCGTCGAGGCCAAGCGGCGCACCTATGCCGGTCTCGATGACGACGCGACCATCGCGGCGCCTCTGCTCGCCGGCTCGAAGCAGCTCGAGCATCGCGCACCGCCCTACGCCTATCGCGACATCTATTTCGGCATGGAGTTCTTCGTTAGCCAGGAGACCGTGTCGCGGGACGACAAGATCATCTGGTCGATGTGCTACAGCGGGGGTGCGCGCAGCGATGTCCGTGATCACGACACGCTGCTCCGGATCTACAAATTCCTGCGACAGGCGCTGCTTGGCGTTAGCGTCGAGTTGCCCTATCGGGGACCAACTGCATTCGCCGCTGACGGCATGACCTATCGTAACGAAGCCACGGGTTCGCTCGACCGCTTCCACGGCGTCGAGGTGATCGCGCAGGGTGGCGGAATCCTGTACGAGCTGCGCTACAGTGGCGGGTTGGTGAGATAATGTAGATAACGTAGGCCGGATGAGCGGAGCGACATCCGGGTACTCTTGGTTGAAGCTTTCCCGCATGTCGCTGCGCTCGTGCGGGAAACAGGAATAGCTTCAGTGAGCGAACAGACACCTCTACACCGCACGACATCGCCCTTCAGTGCCATCCGCGCGATTGACTACACCGTCATCTTCGTGCGCGACATGGTCGCCATGCGTCGCTTCTACCAGGATCTCCTCGGCTTTTCGTTGTTGCGCGAGCTCTCTCCCAACTGGATCGAGTATCGGGTCGGCGGCAACACGCTGGCCCTGGCGCGGCCAAGCCGAACCGCAGGCGATACGCCGACGCCGAGCGGCAGCGCATCGCTTCAATTGGCTTTTAAAGTGTCCGCGCCCGAGGTCGAGCTGTGCGCCGATGAGCTTGTGAGACAAGGAGTCGCGCTGCTCTCGCCGCCGACGGACCAGCCCTTTGGGCATCGCACGCTGTTCTTCCGTGACCCCGATGGTAATTTGCTCGAGGTGTTCGCGGAAATCTAGAAGTGCACCGGTACCCGTCTGGCTTGTCGCCGCTACGTGCGTCCGAGGTCAGTCTCCTCCGCCGCCGTCGCGCCCACCACCTTGGTGCCGTCGAGTTTCCGCAGGATCCGTTCGTCCGGACCGACGATACCCAGATCGAACTCCCGATCCGGCGTAACGAGAATCATCCGCTGGCCGACGATCACGACCACCGTCATGTCGTTCGTCTCACCCGCGACCGCCCATTCACGGATTTCGGCGGCGTAGGGATGCTTGCGCCAGGCGTTGGGAAAGCCCGGATCGCACCTGACCTCGAGGCCGTCTTCCGACGTTGTCAGGACGAGCTTTGACCTGCTCGGCTTCCATTGCTCGTCGAGGAGGTCATTGACGAGCCAGAGGCAGCTGAAGCTTTCGCATTCGGGCGGCCGTTCAGCGTAGATTGCCCAGCCGCGGCCGGGCCGGCAATGTGCGCACCATACATTCACGGGCTTGGACAGCGCCTCGATCGCCATCACCTTGCAGCAGAGCGTGCAGTCGCCGCACTGCCGTTTGATGGAGGAGGTCACGCGCGCGTTCCTGCAATATCCGGTTGCGCACAACTTACAGGAGGGGACGATGAAACGCTCCCACCTTGTCATGACCGAAAGTAAGCCGCCGCCGACCACACCGGCGGCGTCGTGTTCGGTCATGTCAGGTGAACTCAGCGGCCGCCACCGCCACCACCACCACCGCCGCCACCTCCGCCTCCGCCACCACCTCCGGCATTATTCATCGCGGAGTTGTAGCGGGAATCGGACTGCTTCATGTAGGTCGGGGACGTGTCGCGAGGAGGCGTCGGCAGACGCACGATGCGACGGCCTTCCGGGGTGACGGTCGGAAGAATTTCGCCACACCCCGCAAGGAAGAAGACGTCGCAGGTCGTAACGCGCTGGTGGAATGCGTTGGCGTTGGTCGTGGCCATCGCGGTCGTCACCGCGAAACTGATCAATGCAATTGCTGTCAATCTGGATTTCGTAAACATAAGAATTCTCCAGTCTTCGGTTCAGCGAAGCCCGGAACGGCCCGCTCAGCCGTTGGACGGGGGCTGATGAAGACCGGTTCGAGAGGCTACACGGCAACGTGAACGATCCGCGGCGGCAGCAGACCTGCACGCTGCGCCGCACTAAAGCGTGATGGCATTAGGTTCGATAGCCTGAATTTTCGAGGTAGTTCGCGCATTCTCCAGGGGTGAATGCCGTCAGAACTTCACCGATGGCGGCGCAGACCGTATCGACGGTTCGGGCGGCGGCCTTTCGGAGCAGATGTTTGAGCTTGGCAAAGACCTGTTCGATCGGGTTCAGGTCGGGCGAGTATTTTGGCAGGAAGAACAGTTTGGCGCCGGCGGAGCGAATGAGCTGGCGCACGAGCTTGCTTTTGTGGCTGCCGAGATTGTCCATGA
>NZ_AXAS01000106.1 GCF_000472925.1 Bradyrhizobium sp. Ec3.3 | reverse complement strand
GATTGCTGCGTCGCCGGTGACAGATTGCGGACCGTCATGTCCTCGATCATGCGGCGGCGAAGTGGGCTGATCTCAGCCATCGGAAAACCTCCTGTCTGAAGGGTTGGGCTTCGAAAACCCGCAATCCTCTCAGACAGGAGGCAATCCTTGCTATGCCTCCCTACATGCCGCGACAGCGGCTTCGTTCAATCCACAAACGAAATTGCAGGGTTTTGGGGCCTCAAGGTCCCGATCCCTGCAATCTCAAATGCCGGCGCAACCGAAAAACAGACTCTCAATCAAGCGCTTGGACGCTGTTCACGGGCGACTAGCTCTGATGTAAGCCTCGCGACGGCTTACCCAGGCCCTGTAGAGCTCACAGAAGCGGCTATACCGGTGGCGATCCGATTCGCTGGCGATGTATTCCTCCCAGAGGATCGAAAGCGTCACACGCTTGCGCTTGAGCTCGCGGTGAATGGCCGTCCAGTCCGGCTCCGCGCGCTGCCGCCTCTGGCCTGGTTTGGCTCCGGCTCCTCGAGAATCGGATCCGCGACCTCGTCCGCAAACGGCCAGCTCAGCCCTGCCGCTTCGACCCGCCGGATCGTCAGCCGCACCGTTGAGGAGACGGCCCCGACCCGCCGCCCGATTTCCCGGATCGAAAGCCCCCGCCGCCTTTAGTTACATCACCTCGCGCACATGGCATATCGCAAGCCTCCCAATCGGCATCCGATCCACTCCTTTCAAAAGCCGAAAGGAAAGGACCTATCAGAGCCAGAAGAAGCCGCTTACTGGGGCTCCCGCCCTGTCGAGTCCTTCCAGTTTGAAATTCAGCGCTATGTAGTGTAAATTCGCTGAATTTCTGCTCTATTTAGCCACTTACGTCCCAGTTTTGTTGCGCGCTTTCTATTAAGAGAAGCTTGTCCGATTGCGGGATTGCAGGTGAACGTCGGTGTCCTAGGAGGCAAATACGCCCGAATGGCGCGCGGGCTTTACGCCAGGACCAAGGGGCAAACATTCGCTGGAGTAGCCCCGCTCACCTCAAGGCAAGCATTGGATAGCGTTGCGCTGCCATTCGGCTTGGCATTGCCAACAAGGGGTTTGTAGCGGGTGCGTGAAAATTCGCATCTTCGTGCAGGCTTGAATGTCAATCGGGGCCAGCTAGCAATCGCCGAATTGCTTGCGAAGGAAGGGGCGTCAGTGGTCGCAACCGATTTTGATCAGTCGGCGGGAGCCCAGGTCGTTGCTGACCTCACCAAGCAGGGCCACAAGGCGATGTTTCTGACCCAGGATGTAACGAGCGAGACGCGCTGGATGGAGGTCGCCTCCGAGATCGAGCACCGGTACGGGAGACTCAATGTGCTTGTTTCCAACGCAGGCATCGCGCTGGACGTGTCTATTGTTGACATGTCCCTTGTAGACTGGCGCCGGCAAATTGCAGTCAATCTTGACGGCGTATTCCTGTCAGTCAAATATTCTCTTCCACTGATGCGCATACGTCGTGGTGGCGGCTCGATAATTCTGATGTCGTCAATCGCGGGTCTGTCCGGAGTGAAGCGACTCGCCGGTTATTGCGCGACCAAGGGTGGGATACGATTATTTGCCAAAGCTGTAGCGCTAGAATGCGCGTCTGAAGGCATCCGAGTTAATTCGGTGCATCCCGGCACTATCGTCACTCCGATCCCTAAAAAACTATATGGCGCGGTTGCCGATCCAATAGAGTTAGGAAAGCGAGAGCCATTGGGTCGCGCAGGGCAGCCTATGGAAGTGGCTCAAGGTGTCTTGTATCTTGCCTCCGATGCATCGAGCTACGTGACTGGGACGGAGCTTGCCATCGATGGCGGCAGGTGTGCAGGCCCGTACTCGCGCAAGACTGATGCAAGGGTCGCTGCTACTGGCAGTAGCAACGCAACGCGAGACATCGAGCTGCAATCAGAGGGCGTCTCGTCTGGCCTTGGCACTGCCGACCCTTGCGAGCATTTCTAGTAGTGCCGCACCATACGATCGTCTTCGGTTTCACTCTCGGCGCACTGAAATTAGCAGGTTGATTATAATCATGTCGCGATGTGTTTACATTGCCGGAACTGCCGACACCAAAGGTGACGAGCTGTCCTACATCCGAGACATCGTGGCGACTGAAGGACTTGTTGCCCAGATCGTCGACTTGTCGACGTCGCCACACGCGATGTCAGTCGATATCGCTGCGGCCGACGTCGCAGGTCATCATCCAGGCGGTCCGTCGGCGGTCTTTACCGGTGACCGTGGCTCGGCCGTCAGTGCGATGGCGGACGCGTTTGTTCGCTTCATAACGAAGCGTGACGACGTCGCAGGCTTGATCGGCATCGGCGGTTCGGGCGGGACAGCCCTCATCGCGCCAGGCATGCGGGCGCTGCCTATCGGAACGCCGAAGCTCATGGTCTCAACTGTGGCGTCCGGCCAAGTTGCGGGTTATGTCGGGCCGAGCGACATCTGCATGATGTATTCAGTGACGGATCTCGCCGGGCTGAATCGCATTTCACGCACGATCCTCGCGAACGCGGCGCGCGCCATTGCCGGCATGGCCAAATCGGTCATCTTCCATGAGGAAGACCGCGCTGCCATCGGGTTGACAATGTTCGGCGTGACGACGAGATGCGTAAGCCAAGTCGTGACGGGACTCTCCAGTGGCTATGATTGCCTCGTGTTTCACGCAACCGGCACCGGTGGTCAGTCGATGGAGAAGTTGGCGGACTCCGGACTACTGTGTGGTGTCATTGATGTGACGACGACCGAGGTCTGCGATCTGTTGATGGGCGGCATTTTCCCGGCAAGCGATGATCGCTTCGGCGCCATCGCGCGTACCGGCGTGCCGTATGTCGGCTCCTGCGGCGCGCTCGATATGATTAATTTCGGCCCGCAGAACACTGTGCCGGACCATTACGCGGGTCGCCAGCTCTATCGTCACAATCCGCAAGTCACCTTGATGCGAACGACACGAGAAGAGAATGCCCGCATGGGTATCTGGATCGGCGAGCGACTGAATCGCTGTAACGGGCCGGTACGTCTTCTTATCCCTGAGAAGGGCGTTTCCGCCCTCGATGTTCTTGGTCAACCGTTCCACGACCCTGAGGCGGATGCGGCTCTATTCGATGCGATCGAGAACACCGTGGTCGTCACGCCGCATCGCCGTGTTCAACGACTGCCGTACGCGATCAACGATCCCGAATTCGCCGCGGCGCTGATCCACCATTTTCATGAAGTCGTCAAGGAAGTCTGAGCCATGCCTTATGTCGAACGAAACACTTTGCTGAGCCGCTTTCACAAGATGATCCGGGAAGGGCAGCCCATCATCGGCGGCGGCGCAGGCACAGGGTTGTCGGCCAAGGGCGAAGAGGCCGGAGGGATCGACCTCATTATAATTTACAACTCTGGCCGCTACCGGATGGCGGGCCGCGGCTCGCTCGCGGGCATTCTCGCGTACGGCAATGCCAACGAGATTGTGCGCGAGATGGCTTACGAGGTCCTGCCCGTCGTGCGCCACACGCCTGTGATCGCTGGGGTTAACGGCACAGACCCATTCATCCACTTCGATTGTTTTCTTGATGAGCTGAAGCAAATTGGGATTTCTGGCATTCAGAATTTCCCAACCGTCGGACTGATCGACGGGTCCTTTCGTGCCAATCTCGAAGAGACCGGCATGGGGTACAGCCTTGAAATCGATCTGGTTCGCCTCGCGCACGCCAAAGACATGCTTACAACGCCCTATGTGTTCGATCCGATGCAGGCGAAACACATGATCGAAGCCGGCGCCGATATCATCGTTGCGCACATGGGTTTGACAGTCGGTGGGGCGATCGGCGCAGAAACTGCGGTCAAGCTCGATGACTGTGTGGCGCAGATCAACGCGATCGCCGAAGCTGCGCTTGGGACTCGCAGCGACGCCATCATCCTTTGTCACGGCGGTCCAATTGCGACACCCGAGGATGCCAGTTACATTCTCGCCCGTTGCCCCCAATGTCATGGATTCTACGGCGCAAGCAGCATGGAGCGGCTGCCGGTCGAAACCGCACTTGCCGATCGGACTCGAAGCTTCAAACAGATTCACCGACACGCGGCCGCTCCGGGCATTACGAAACGCTAACTTTCACCGACATACCAGGAGCGACGGATGACCAAGGTCTATGTGAGCGGCATTATCGACCAGCCGGTCGAGAAGGTTTGGGCTTATGCCCGCGACTTCAACGGCCATGGCGAATGGCATCCGATCATCGCCGAAAGTCATATCGAAGACGGCAAGCCGAGTGATCAGGTCGGCTGCGTGCGCTGCTTCAAGGTATCCGACGGCGGGACTTTGCGCGAGCGCCTGCTATCGTTCAGCGATCTCGACCGCTCGTTCACCTATAGTATTATCGTCTCGCCGATGCCGATTCAGAATTACGTCGCGACGTTTCGCTGCAAGCCAATCACAGAGGGCAACAAGACATTCGTCGAGTGGTTTGCCGAGTTCGACGTTGCGCCGAAGAATGAATCCGAGATCTGCGAACGCGTTGGACGCAATACCTTTGCGACTGGTATCATATCCCTTGGAAAGGCTATTGCGGTACGGTGACGTACGCGAAAAGCGGGTTAGGCCTGAGGCACGTAATCTAGCTGATGGACGCACGGTTTACTTTTCGCTGGATACTCGCTTTCGATCGGGGGGCACCAGCTAAGGGCGTGCGGCGTGATCAGCAGGTCATGCCAGGAGGTCGTCATAATAGAAGTCCTTCAAGCACAGCTCGATAGGACTCTGAAGGTCGCTGCAGAGCACAACAAGGACGTCTACTGAGTTTCTGACAGAAAATTGACAAGCCCAGCCGACGTCGTGCCGCGCCGTCACACAACCATCACTCAGCAATTCGAATACTGAAGATACGGAAAGTTCAACATGGCAACCGCAAAAGACACCCCGATAACTAACACGTCAATGATGCGCTTCGTCGGTAAAGTCGCAGTCGTCACCGCCGGCGCTTCCGGAATCGGTGCGGCGGCGGCTCAGCGACTGCATGCGGAGGGCGCTTCGGTGGTGGTCGGCGACATCAATAGCGAAGGAATTGACAGGCTCGCCAAGGAATTCGGCGATCGATTTCTAGGTGTCCGCTGCGACGTAACGCAAGAACGCGAGGTCCATGCGCTTATGGGGGCGGCGATCGATCGCTTCGGACGCATCGATGTCGCCTGTTGCGTCACCGGCGGTGGAGGCCATGGAGGAATTTTGGAGACTGACGAGGTTTCGTGGAGGCGTTGCTTTGACCTCACCCTCACGAGTACCTTCTTTACGGTCAAGCATTCAGCGCGGCGCATGATCGACGCGAACCGCGGCGGCTCGATCGTCACGGTGTCATCGATATGCGCCCAGATACCGCAGGGCGCTGGATATTCCTCGGCGAAAGCCGGTGTCGAGATGTTCACAAAGGTTGCTGCCCTGGAACTAGGAGAACACGCAATTCGCGTCAACGCGGTTGCGCCCGGGCGGACCGCAACGTCCGCAACAGAGAAGACGGACTTCGTGGTCGGGCCCGCATGGGTAAACCAGACCCCACTAGGACGAATCGGCAGCCCAGAAGAAATTGCCGCCGCTATGGCGTTCCTCGCAAGTGACGAAGCGGGCTTCATCTCAGGAGCCAATCTCACCGTCGACGGTGCGTTCTCCACGTCGACTTTCAGCCACATCTATCCAAAACTCGCTCACCGACCTGCACTTGCTCATCAAATCGGCCAACCATTTTAGTGCCGAGTGTCTCAGGAGCGAGTCACTTTCATACATGGCGTACCAATAATTTGACATGCTCAAGGGAGGCATTTCTCGACGATAAAGGGCACGGGTCGCGATAATTTTCTCATCCGTTAATCGGATTGTTTGTGGCAGAGGCATACGAAGGCCCGCGGTAGAGCACACCGGATGCGTCACGTCAGCTTTCTCAGCCACGCGAGGATGCGGCGAACGTTATAGCCGATGGCATGACGTCGGCGGATTGCCCGCGCGGTCCTTGCGATAGGGGCCACCTACCAGGCTTCACCTGGCCGATCGAAAACTCGATGACGAATGGGCGTCCCAGCCTCCCCTTGGTGGCGCCGGGAAGGCCCCGTTTCTGGCCTGAGATGAAGACACGGCGTATGTCTTTCCGCGCCATGATCATGCTATCCCTAGTCGACAGCTCGCTCGATCGCACCTCCAATCGGTGTCTCGGCATAGTCAATGACGTGGCGCATGGTTTTTGGCCGTGGTAAGGACTATCCGGCAACGCCTTGGCCGGCGGCTCACACCGAGCGGAAAGACCAGCCCCGCCGCGCGCCCCTATTATGCGGAGGTGCCGATTGCTGCGCCGGCCACCAATTGCCTCCGATCACGCTTCGGACTGCGAGTTCTCAGCGCAGCCGGACAGACTCCTGGTCAAGGCATACCGCAATCGTACCACCGTCTTAGAGTCTCTCATGCTTGGGCCGTGCCTGGCCGTGTGTATGATTCCAGAGATGGCCGACGCGCTTCTCACCCTCGAGGGTTGTTTCGAAAAACACCGCTTTCACCGGCGCTGTGACGGAAGGCATGTCGTGATGATGGCCCATCCCGATCGGCACGCAGTCGCCGACGTTCACTGTCATGTGGCGGTCGCCGACCACCGTCGTGCAGCTACCCTCGAGAACAATCCAGTACTCGTCGCAATCGTGATAGTGCGAGTCGACCGATGTCGCCTTTGGATAGCTCACCGGATCGCCGACATGAGTCGGATCCTCCTGATTGCTCACACGGAAGATGCCGCATCCCGCTACATCGTCGCCCCACCTGCCGGACAGACGGACGATCTGTGCACGCGGAGAGTAGGCTTTCAGCGACCATTCATCGACTGGGAGATCGATAAACTGGTTTTCATTGAGCACGACTGAACCGCCGGAATAAACGAGCTGGATCGTGCCAAGAGTCATCAGTAGCCGCTCGCGTGATTGCGAGCGCCGGTAACGTGCGTTCTGATCTTTCGTAAGGTCGATGATCTCGAACGACCGTAACTCGCACCAGGCTGGCGGCGCTTGATCGGAACGAAAGACGGGCACAAGAGACCTCGCTGGAATGCAACAAGACGATGGTGCAACGGCTTTTGGTCGACGCCCAGGGTTCCGTTGCGGGTACGTCAGTTCAAGATAGCGGAATCGGCAAAGGTCGGCAATTTCGTGGAGCGGCTGGTGTAGATTGGAACTATTTGGGACGGAGAACGGAAGTTAAGCCGGGAGCGCTACGACGGGTGAGGCGCGGTTGCATCCGGCCGTCCGCCTGGCAGCGAGGTGAGGCGGGTTGCTGCTGGCAGCTTGGGCTGAGGCCCACCTGCCGTCGGATCTTTGTAGGTCATAGTGCATTTTTGAGAGAAAGCGAGGGATTTCATCGCTTCAATCGAATCCTCGAACGCTCCTTTCAGTCACCAGGATGATGGCCGCCGCTGCAGACCTGCACCACTCAAAATGGCAAACGATGTTTGGCAGCGGGAGACTCTCCTTGATGCAAGGGTCATCTTCCGCGTAGAAACGTGCCAGACGGCCCCATTGAATATCGAACATCGTGGACTGGATCCGACCATCATCGATTCATAGGATGACGATCACAGTTTCGGATAGCTAGTCGGTCTGTGGCAACGTCGCGATATTTCGACGTATCTACGTTCATACGGAGTGTGCCAAACTGAACCGTCGCAAAAGAATCGAGGCCTAATTTTGTACGAATCGTCCAACTTTTCGTCTTCAAAACATAAGCAGTTGCGTCAGCATTGAAGAATGAACCTCATCTTGCGAGCTTATCGCGTCCAGTGACGCCTGTCACGCACACGAGTCCAAATGAAGCTATCGAATGTCGTTGCGAAGCGGAGGCGCGAACTGACTCAGTTCCGTAGAATCATCGAAGAAGCAGCGCGCGATCTTACCAATTGCCGCGTGACATTTTTAGTTGCGGAGACTGATGAGCCCGCCTTTCGATCATATATAGTTATTGGGCCTGCCAACGCTGATCCTGCGAATTGTCCTCGCCGGATTGGGGCGACTTGTCCGCAGTTATGCTGGAAAAATGCAATGTTTCTTAAGATCAGCAGGAATTCTGTGTCGCATACGGGTAGAATCTTTGGCCTCCACCAAACAGCGCAAGACAGCTCTTGGGGGCAGGACAGTGTTGGAGAGAGACATGAACGACACCCTCTATGGGACGCGCGATAAAAGGGGGTACTGGACGCCCGATAGACGACCAAAGCGCGCCCCGATCTTCATCTGGCCGGCTCAGCCGAAGGCCATTTTGCTCTGGCTGTTTGGTTATTTGAAATATAACTTCGCCTTCGTCGCAATCTCGCTCGTCGCTTGGGTCTACTTGACCCCTTCAGTTGAAGCGATGCGGGAGTTCGGCGTTGGCTGGGTTTCGCTCATCCTCCTGCGGAATGCAGCGTTGGCGCTGTTGGTCTATGGCGGCTGGCATGCTTTGCTCTACATCCGGCGGCGCCAGCAGGCCGACTTCAAATACAACGCCAAGTGGCCCGATACGAACAGTTCAACGTTTCTGTTCGGAAGCCAGACCGCCGAGAATGTATTCTGGACAATGTGCAGCGGTGTGCCGGTGTGGACCGGGTATGAGGCGTTCACTTGGTGGATGTTCGCCAATGGCTATATCCCTTATGTCGAGTTCCGAGCGCACCCGGTCTACCTCATCGCGCTGCTGTCGCTGCTGCCGGTGTGGCATCAGCTGCACTTCTATGTGATCCACCGTCTGATCCATATGGGTCCGCTCTATCGCGTCATCCACAAGGTGCATCACAACAACGTCAATCCGGGTCCCTGGTCCGGTCTGTCGATGCACACGTTCGAGCACATCATATACTTCTCCAGCGTGCTGATCCATTTGCTCGTGCCCTCGAACCCGATGCTTGCAATTTTTCAGCTTATGCTTTCGGCGCTGTCGCCTGCGGACGGTCATCTCGGCTTCGATCGGATCGTGACGGCCAAAGAAAAACATATCGACACCAACAACTACTATCATTACCTGCACCACAGGTACTTCGAGGTGAACTATGGTTCTAGTCTGACGATCCCGCTGGACGAGTGGTTCGGTACGGCACATGACGGCTCGCAGGAAGCCGATGAGGCGATGTACAAGCGGATCAAAGCCCGGAAATATGCGCGCGGCCTATCGCATTGATCCTCACAAGCCTTAGCGGCAAATGCGGTTTTCTGCTTCTGCGTGCGCTGCGCACATTCTGGCAGCTGGCCGTCTGCCGGTGGGCGGCACCATAATCAGCCGCGGATCGCGCTCAATACGACGCGCCCATGTTCGACTGCCAAAATCAGAGGAAGCCAGCTTGAGTACAGGACAGTGGGTAGCGGCCTGCGCCGCTGATGCGTTGCAGCCCGAAGAGTTGCTCCGCTTCGATCACGGAGGACTCACGCTCGTGATCGCTCGCTCGCCGGAAGGTGGCTACTTCGCGATTGATGGCCACTGCTCCCATGAGAAAGTCCATCTCGCGGACGGCATTGTCGATGGCCATATTATCGAATGCCCTAAGCACTTCGGAACCTTCGACTACCGGACCGGCGAGGCACGCGCGCTGCCTGCATGCATCGACCTGCGCAGCTATGAGGTCAAGGTCGAGAGCGATACCGTCTTCGTCAAGATCTGACTTGGGCCAACAGCACGGGACAGCACAGTGTTGAGGCAGGGTCTACTCGTCCTACAGTCACTCTGGGCGATGGAACGGCGCCATCCCGACGGGATCGAGCGCTCCATCGATGATAACCTGAGGATGATCAAGGAAGCGGGGTTCGACGGTATCAGCGCGTCCTGCATCGATGCCGCAACGGTGGCCATGATTGCGCGTGCCCTCGATGGCACCGGTCTCGCGGTCGAGGGTATGTGCTTCCCGAAGACGGTCGATGACCTCAAAGCCGCGCTCGATTTGGGTGCGCAACTTGGCATCATGCATCTCAATGTCCAACCCAATGTCCGTCCCCGCCGCATCGCGGATTGCATCCCACTCCTGGAAGGATGGATCAGGTTAGCACAAGAAGCCGGTATGCCGATCTATTTCGAGACACATCGCAACAGAATGACGACAGACCTCCTGTTCACACTTGATCTCATCGATCGGATGCCTGAGATGCGCATTCTGGCTGATCTCTCGCACGTCCTGGTGGGCCGTGAGTTCTGGTATCCGATCTCTGACGAGGACGAAGAGCTCGTCCGCCATGTGCTCGATCGTACATGGGCATTCCACGGCCGTGTCGCATCCCGCGAACAGATCCAGGTTGAGATCACGTTCCCGCAGCACAAGATTTGGGTCGACCTGTTCCTTCGTTGGTGGGAGTACGGGTTTAGATGCTGGCGAAAGCGTGCGGCCGCGGATGCGATTCTTTCCTTCACGTGCGAACTTGGCCCACGGCCCTATGCAATCACCGATCGCCAAGGCAACGATACCACGGACCGCTGGCAAGAAGCTCTGTTGCTGAAGTCCTTGGTGCGGGATCTATTTGAGCGTACCGCAGTCGACGCGCAACTCTGTCTCGAACATGGTCGCGTCGCGTGAGCGACGAGCGCGCAATGGTGATCGTCGGAGCAGGCGAGGCCGGCACGGCCGCGGCAATCGCCCTGCGCGAGGGGGGCTGGCGGGGCCGGGTTGTCCTAATCGGCAACGAAAATATGCTACCATATGAGCGGCCGCCGCTCTCGAAGGCGATCTTGACGGAGGTGACGGACCCCGGACCCAAGTGGCTCGCCACGCCCGAGCGCCTGGCGGAGTTGCGCATCGACTATCTCCAAGGGCGGAACGTCGAACGGATAGATCGCGCGGCGCACACGGTGACGGTCTCGGACGGGGACCAACTGGCCTACGAACGACTGCTGCTAACTACCGGCGCGCGCCCCCGCAAATTGAGCATTCCGGCTTCCGCAGGAAGCAGAATAGCGACGCTGCGCACGTATGCGGACGCATTGGCTATCCGACGAATCATTGGCCGAGGGTGCAAGGTGGTCGTCATCGGCGGCGGCTTCATCGGGCTCGAAGTTGCAGCGAGTGCGGTATCGAGAGGCGCTTCGGTGACCGTGCTCGAAGCTGGCCCGCGGCTGCTGACACGGGCAGTCCCGGCGGCAATGGCCGATCTCATCAAGGCTAAGCACGAGCGTTCTGGCGTGCGCATTCAGACCAGCGCCATCGTCGAGCGAATCGACGAGAATGAAGGACGCTCCAAGGTCGTGCTGGCGGACCGCCGCACGCATCTCGCAGATATTGTGGTCGTTGGGGTCGGCGCCGTGCCGAACGTCGAACTAGCGCAGGCGGCAAGATTGGCCATCCACAACGGCATCGTTGTCGACGAGACGCTGACCACCTCAGATCCACACATCTTCGCAGCCGGCGACAGCTGTTCGTTCCCGCATCGTCTCTATGATGAGCGGATCAGGTTGGAGGCATGGCGGAACGCGCAGCGACAGGGCGCGGCAGCCGCAGCCAACATGCTCGGCGCGAACCGTCCTTACGAGGATGTACCTTGGTTCTGGTCGGATCAATACGACGAGACACTCCAAATCGCCGGTCGCTGTCGTCCAGAGGACGTCGCGGTAGCCAGGAGCCTCGGCGCGAAGGGCCAGCTCTTCTTCTATCTGACCCCCCGCGGACGCCTGGTCGCTGCGTGCGGCTTCGGTAGCCTTGGTGCGATCGCGAAGGAAATACGTTGGGCCGAGATAATGATCGGCAGGCGACTTGCTCCCAACCCTGAGGCGCTCGCAGACCCGACGGTTAATATCAAAACTTTGCTGGTCTAAGGCCGACCTAATACGACAAACAAATGCTCCGAGTGGCTTGAAATAACGCTTCTGCGGAGCAGGGCTCGCTGCCGACTCAAATCTGCGGAAGCGATACTGGCGCAGGGTGAAGAAGCTCCTCTCGAGCAATCACTTGTCGATTTTGCGGCACGCTGATCGAGCCCTGGATTCAAAGAAGAGCCTCAAGCCCAAGGACGTCGGGCGCACCGACAGTGCGAGGCGGCGGGCACAATGACAAGCATGGCCAAGCTACCTGCCCCCTTGACAACTGCTGCGGCGGACGTTGCCAAGATCGACACAACATATAGTCAAGACGTTACTCCGTTACTCCTTTCGCATTTCAATTAGGAACAGTTGCGCAGACCGCATGACGGTTCGCCTGAAGCCAACGAGGCGATGTACAAGCGACTGAAGGCTAAAAAGTACGCGCGCGGCGCATAGCATTGTTTGTTCCGATGGCGGGCGGTGTGTGTCCCCATACGGCACGGGCGGCGTGCATGCTGCCATCTGGCTTTCTGCCGTCGGCATCGCCAGCATTAGCCGGAGATCGCCCCGCATCATCATGGCGGGAGCTATCGACACCAAAATAGAGGAAGCCAGGTCGACTAACGAAAGAGAGTGGGTGGCGGCCTGCGCCGACGATGCTTTGGAGCCCGAAGAGGCGCTCCGCTTCGATCACGGAGGGTGTTTGTGCTTGTTCGCTCGCCGGAAGGTGACTACTGCCGCGCGGCAATTTGGGTGGAAGCCCGTATTGCCTCACCTATCGATACTCCCGAGTGCAATCGGTTGCCTCATTTATTTTGCTCCCGGCTTGGGTTGAGGAGGAGGCCGGGTGCGGAGATGGCCGGGGTTTCGGAGCGCCCGGCCTCCTCCGCTTGCACCTGGCACATCATGGGGTTGTTGTGACCTCAAGCCCCGGCTGCGTTTTCTCCGTAGGAACGAACAATAACGCGTTCGCTTGCTCGCTGCGCCAGGATTTAAGCCGACGTTGAAGCGTTCGAAGAAGCTTGTTCGGATAGGCTCCAGGATATTCCACCTGCAACCGGGAGAGCAGTTCGCTACCAGTCCGCCAGGGCTCGGCTTCAAACCATTTTCGCAAATCTAGCGTTGCCCGGATGAGCGGGTCAGGACGACGCCGGCCTCTTTTCGCTTTCACGATTGGCCGATCCGTCGGTCGCATAGCTCCGTCCTTCCAGGCGGTTCGTAGGCTTGCCAGGAAGAGATCGATCGATGGCGATGCCGCAGCAGGATGGGCGATTGGCTGGGTATCTGCGAGCGCCGCGAGGCGTTCCTGCGGGCTGCGGATGTCGCGCAACAACGCGACCGGGTCGAGAGCGGCATAGAGTTCTTGGAGATGGTGGCGAACCGCGTCGGGCGTGCTGGCGTCGGCGGCCAAACGCTGGTGTGGCGTTGCCGGCGCGCTGTATGTCTTGCGCACACGAGCACCGTCGCGCTGCTTGGCCATCAATTTGAACGAGGGTTGGAAGAAGTTCACGAACAGCCGCGCCGATCGATAGAGTTCAGCCAGTAGCTTGGCCGCTTCCAAGCCCTCAAACCGACGATAGCCGACCATCCTGCGCACGACGGCGCCGTTCTTCTGCTCGACGAACGCCTGGTCGTTCTTCCGGTAGGGCCGGCAACGCGTGAAGACGATGTTGGCCGCATCGCAGTAGGCTTTCAGCGTCTCATTCATGAACACCGTATCATTGTCCGTATCGAGGCCGACCAACGCAAAGGGCAATTGTTTGCGCAATTCCGTCAACACTGTGCTCAACAGCGTTTGTTCGCGCACGATCAGAGGAGCACACTCCGTCCAGCCGGTAGCAATGTCGGTGAGCACGAGGGTCTGGATGAAGCTGCCGCGCGCCGATGGACCGCTATGCGCTACAAGGTCAGCCTCGACGAACCCCGGCGCCGGATCGTTCCAATCTGCCGACGTCCGTATTGGAATACTGCGACGCAACGAGTGCGTCGCGTGCCGCCGGCGCTTGCGACCTAGTCCTTCTCGGACCCGGGCCAATGCGCGGTCGATCGTCGCAGCGCTCATTGCCAAAAGTTTGTCGCGGATCTCGGGGGCAAGGCCGAGGTGGCCGTGCCGTTCCATCGCCTCAATCAGCGCAGGCATTAACGCCTTCAGCCGCTTCCCGCAAATCCGGTCTGACGCCTCCCAAAGGAGCACGAGCGCGTTGTGTTCTGCCTCATTATAGACCCGGCGTCGCGCCCGCCGGCCTGGGCCTGCCTCTTGCTGACCTCGAAGAATCCGCATCGCATGCTTGCGATGGAATCCGGTGATGTCGACGAACTCGTCCAATATCCGCGACTTCTTCGCGCGATCCGACGTCCGATAGCGCGCGCCTGCCGCCGCCGTCAGTTCCTTCCGCGTCGCCATGCTTAGCCGCCCCACCTTCGCCCCCGCTCATTCCCGATCCAAGGGAGCAATTTACGTGAGGCAACGGCTTAGCATCCGGTAATAATTAAGGTGAGGCAATGCG
>NZ_AXAS01000012.1 GCF_000472925.1 Bradyrhizobium sp. Ec3.3 | reverse complement strand
TCATCCTTCGGCCGCCGTCTCAGCGGTGCCCATACTGCCGAAAACAAATCCTTGAAAAACACTGGCGCAAATAGATTCTGCCAAAGTAGTGCTAGCCCTTCGGCGACGCTTCCTCCGGCGCCATCGCCGCCCACGCGCTGGATGCGAACTGCCGCCGCCACGTCACGATGACGACCGCCGCCGTGGTCACGAACAGCACCCAGGGGCTGACGAACCAGCCGAGATAGCCGAGCGCGAAGAAGAAGGCGCGCTGGCCGCGGTTGAAGTGACGGCCGGCCGATTCGAACAGGCGGGAGGTGCGGATGACGTGGGCTTCGGCTTCCGGTGTGCCGCGCTGGGAGGCCGGCGGCATGCCGCCGAACAGGATCGCGACATAGTTGAACAGGCGATAGGCCCAGGCGAACTTGAAGAAGGCGTAGACGCAGATCAGGACGAGGCCGACGCACTTCAGCTCCCACAGCGCGGGCGAGGGGCTGAGATCGACCGGCAGCTTTGAGAGGATGACGAGTGCATCGTTGGTCGCATGCAGCAGCGCCAGCGCGCCGCCGAGCGCGATGAGGCTGGTGGAGGCAAAGAAGGCGGTGCCGTTCTGGAGCGAGGCCATGATCTGCATGTCGACCATGCGCGCCTCGCGGTCGAGCAGCCGGCGCACCCAGACCTCGCGGTAGCGGTTCATGCGCGCCGACAGGCTGTCGCGGCCATAGGCCGAGTGCTCCAGCGTGGCGGCGTAGACCAGCCATTCCAGCACGAAAAAGCCGACCGCTGCCATGTCGACCCAGTATCCGCTCATTGTGATCCTCTCGTTGCCGCGCAGGATTGCCATGCATGTTCCGTCGCGGCAACGATTGATTGCGTGCACGCGATGGCGTTAAAAGCAGCGGCTTGATGGACCAGCATTTGAGAAGGACCAGTCACATGGCGCTGAAGCTCGCGATCGGCAACAAGAACTACTCGTCATGGTCGATGCGGCCATGGCTCGCGCTGCGCGCCAACGACATCCCGTTCGAGGAGGTCGTGATCCCGCTCTACACCGACAATCCCGCAGACAAGCAGCGCATCATCTCGTTCAGCCGCGCCGGCAAGGTGCCGGTGTTGGTCGATGGCGACGTCACGGTGTGGGATTCGCTCAGCATCATCGAATACATCGCCGAGCGCTTTCCGGAGAAGAAGCTGTGGCCCGATGACGCCGCGGCGCGCGCACATGCCCGTTCAGTGTGCGCCGAGATGCATTCCGGCTTCATGGCGCTGCGCAGCGAATGCGGCATGAACCTGCATCGTCCGGTGCGTCCCGTGACACTGTCGGCGGATGCGCAGGCCAACGTCGCCCGCGTGCAGGAGATCTGGCAGCAGTGCCGCGAGCGCTATGGCGCGGGCGGGCCCTACCTGTTCGGCCGCTTCGGCGCGGCGGATGCGATGTATGCGCCGGTGGTACACCGCTTCCGCACCTATGCGATCGAGGTCACGCCGCAGACGCGCGCCTATATGGACACCATGCTGGCGCAGCCGGCATTCCAGGAATGGACGCGCGACGGGCTCGCCGAAACGCTGGTCATCGAGAAGTTCGAAACCGCGTAGGCGAGGCGGGGCCGGGCGCAGACAGGAATGTGATTGGGCGCAGCTTGACGGCCGACCGGCGGGCGGCGCTCAATCGACGAAGGCAACGCGCATCAGGCGCAAGGGGAGACGGCCCATGGGAATCTTCGACGCGCTGGAAAACAACCCCGCGTTCCGCAGCGCGCTCGGCCAGCTTGGCGCAGCGGTGTTGCCGGCCGTGCTCAACGAGGTGCTCGGCAGCAACAACCAGGGCGGCCTGGGTGCCATCGTCGCCAAGCTCGAGCAGGCGGGCTTCGCCGATCAGGTCAAGTCGTGGCTCGGCAACGGCCAGAACCTGCCGATCTCGGCCGACCAGCTCCGCCGGGTGCTCGGCAACGACACGGTCAGGCAGCTTGCCGCGCGCTACAACATCCCGGTCGACCAGCTCAGCCAGATCCTGGCCCAGGAGCTGCCCAAGGCTGTGGATAATGCGAGCCCCGACGGAAAGCTGCCCCAGGGCTCGTGAGGTCGGCCCGTAGTTCTACGGTTCCGGGGTCTCATTGGTGGGCCCATGTGCCCGCTATCGTGCTGAAAATATTACAAAAATCACACATTTGCTATAGTGGCATAGCGCTGGCCAAGAAGGCCGGCCGCGTGCTATACACCGCGCCGGGCTTCCGGCCGGCCGCCGCAGCGGGACACGTGGGCGCGGCAGGCGTTGTTTGAGTGATGGAGAGGGTGTTGAAGCACAAATTCCCCGTGGGCGCGCGCGTCCTTTTCACGGCCAGCAATATCGCGCGCCCGGCCGCCAGCGGTACCTACGAGGTCATCCGCCTGCTGCCGACCGAGGGCGACGATTGTCAGTATCGGATCAAGAGCTCGACCGAAGCCTTCGAACGGGTTGCCAAGGAAAGCCAGCTCGCCCTGTCCTGATGCTACGCAAGGGTGGGATGACGAATTGGATGTTGTCCCGCCGTCAAAAGGTCCGGTTCAAGTCAACATGGTGAGAGGGCTGCTGTCGCTTCGCGGGCAGTTACCATCACTGAATTTGATCTCGGCTCGCGTGAGGGGACGTCGCGCATGAACTGGGCATGGGCCAATTCGCTCGACGACATCTGGCGCTCGCCGGGCTTTCCGATGTGGCTGACGCTGGCGGCCGCCGGCTTCTTCAGCCTGATCCTGCTGATCACGTTGCTGCGCGCCGAGCGATCGGTCGCCAACGGGGCGCTGACCGTGATCACGCTGCTCGCGATCGGCATCGCGGGCGCTGCCACCATTCGCGCCTATGGACCGAGCGGCAGGGAAGCACCCGCGAACGAAACCCGCGCGAGGCCCGTGACGACCGCCGCGCTGCCCGCACTGTCCTGCATCGACGATCTGGCCGGCGACACCGTTCTGGCGGCCTGCGAGAAGGCGCTGTTCGGATCGCCTGAAGCGACCGCCGCCGCCGTCTCCTACACCGCGGCCCAGATCAGCCGTCTCACCGCGCTCGGCGATGTCGCTGCCGCCGGCAAGAACCCGCCCCCGGAACTCAAGGCGTTGCGACGGGCGATCGAGCACGACCGCTACGGCCTCGTCGCCCAGGTGCTGGTCGCCCGCGACGGCTGCACGCAATTCGATTGCGCCGTGTTCCGTTCGCTGACGGACCAGCAACAGATCGCCTCCAATATGGACGCCCATCTCTATGAGGGGCTGGTCGCGCGCTACGCATCGAACTGGAACACGCCGGTGGCGGCGATGCCGGGTGCCGTCGCCGCGCTGCCGCCTTCAATGCCGACCGGCAAGCCGACCAACGCGGAGTTCCCGAGCGCCGCATCGACGCCGGCGGTCAGCATCATGGCGCCGGAGCCGGCCACGCGGCCGGCGCCGCCGTCGGGAACTGCGGCCGCACCGCCTGCGCGCGCGCCGGCGGCCACCGCGGCCCAGGCCTCCGCGCCGCCACCTGCGAAGAAGCAGCCTGCGCCGAAGGCCGCGCGCGCACCTGCGTCTGCGCCGGTTCAGATTGCGCCGGCGGCTCAGTCCGAGCAGGCTCCGGCTCCCGCGGCTGCGGATAACAATTAGTTCGGCTTTCAAAGGCGCGGCCGGCCCGCTAATGCTGGGGCATGCCACTCCACCTGATCAAGCTCGCCGTCGGCTGCGACTCCGTCAAGGAATTGAAGGAGTGGATCGCCGAACGGATGCAGGCCGCCAAGAAGAAGGGCCTGCCGCAACACCACGTCCACGTCACCCGCATGGTGCCCAAGCGCGGTGACGAGATCCTCGCGGGCGGATCGCTCTACTGGGTGATCAAGGGCGAGATCGCCGCACGCGAAAAGATCATCGGCATCGAGCCGTTCCGCGACAAGGACGGCATCGGGCGCTGCCGCATCGTGATGCAGCCCAAGGTGATCTCCGTGTCGCCGCGGCCGATGCGGCCGTTCCAGGGCTGGCGCTATCTGACGGAAGATGCCGTGCCGCCCGATCTCGGCAAGGCCGCCGCCGGCACCATCGCGGCGATGCCCGAGCCGATGCGGCGCGAGTTGCGCGATCTCGGATTGCTCTGAACCGCCGCTACGGCGGCGTGACGAGGTGCAGCCGCGCCCAGTCGGTTGACGGCATCTCGATCCGGCGCCCGCCTTCGCCAAGACTGTCCACGATGTCGATCAGCTCCGGCTCGACGCCCATGTCGTGCAGGTATCGGCGGTAGTGCTCGCCAAAATGCGCCGTCAGGCTCTCGCGCTGCTCGGCCGAGACGTTGGGCGCGACGCGGTTGCGGATGAAGCGACCCGACAGCACCACCTTCGCGCCCTGCGGCAGGCTGCGATGCACGCCGCCGGCGAGCACGAGCAGGCAGGTGAAGTCGCAGGCCGGGTCCGGCACCATCACCTTGGCGTCGAGCGGTCCGCCCGGACGCTTTAGCGCAAAGCATTCGGCCTCCGGCTTGCCGGCGCAGGCTTCGACCTCGGTTGCACCGGCGGTGGCGTCAAGGCCGCGGTCGCGCAGGATGCGGCCGAGACTGGTCGCGACATTGAGGTCGGACTCGCCCCAGCTATGGATGACGAGCGGCAGCTTGCGCCCCTGCTGGCGGTCGAGGATCGCGATCAGCCGCTTGTAGCTGTCCCACTGCACGGTGCCCTCGGCAGCGATCCAGTCCGAGCAGCCCGGTCCGCAGGCGCCGGCCGCACCATGGGCGACATAGAAGATCATGGCGTTGGGCGGCGAGCCGAACACGCCGATCGGCGGCCGCTGCTGCGCTTGTGCGGCGCCGCTGGCGGCGAGCGCCAGCACACAGCTCGCGATGATCGTGCGGATGGATGACATGCCCCTGCCGGTCGGCTTTCCGTACTCGCGCCGATCATCCATGCGGGCGAGGGACCACGCAAGCGCAACCTGGGCGTCCTACACCGCGATATTGTCGATCAGGCGGGTGGTGCCGAGCCGGGCCGCCACCAGGATGCGCAGCGGCCCGTCCTTGCGCGAGGTGACCGGCGCCAGCGTCTCGGCATGGCGGGCTTCAAAATAGTCGAGCGCAAAGCCGGCCTTTTCGATCATCCGGGCGCCATCGGCCATCACCGGCCCGATCGCTTCGCCGGCGCGGATCCGCCCGGCGCTCTCCTTCATGGCGCGATAGAGGGTTGCGGCGCGCTGGCGCTCCTCGGCCGACAGATAGACGTTGCGCGAGGACATCGCGAGCCCGTCGCGCTCGCGCACCGTGCGCGAGCCAACCACCTTGATGCCGAGGTCGAGATCCCCGGCCATCTGCGTCACCACCCGCAACTGCTGAAAGTCCTTCTCGCCGAAGATCGCGACATCCGGGCGGCATTGCGTGAACAGCTTGCCGACGACGGTGGCGACGCCGCCGAAGAAATGCGGCCGGAAGCGGTCCTCGAGCCCGGCGAGCGCCGGTCCCTCCGGCACGATGCGGGTTGCAAAGCCATCCGGATACATCGCCTCGACCGTGGGGTGCCAGACGAGGTCGACGTCCTCCGCCGCAAGTTTCGCGATATCGGCGTTCCAGGTGCGCGGGTAGGCGCCGAAATCCTCGGTCGGCGCGAACTGCGTGGGATTGACGAAGATCGAGACGACGACCCGGCTCGCGCGTCGCCTGGCGAGGCGCACCAGCGACATATGCCCGTCATGGAGCGCACCCATCGTCGGCACCAGCGCGACCGTGGCCTTCCGCTTGCGAAGAGCATCGAGGCTGCGCCGCAGGGCAGGGACCGTGCGGGCGATCAGGGGGCTTCGTGGCATCTGGACTCTAGGCTCTGGAGATGCGGCTGATGCGGCGTTCCGCGGGCAGGGGCTAACCTTAACAAGCGGCACGGGTAGACGCCATGCACCTGCTGGAGTCAGAGAATGTTTCGCGTGAGCAACAATGTGGGCTCGACCAGAGACGCGAAACACGCGCGCGATTCATGCTTAAGAACGGCGCGTCGCGATTTGCATTTCCTGTCACGCATTTCACTTGACCGCAGACGCGGTCAACTTGAAGATAATTATTCGGGGCGTCGAGGATTCCTACATGCTTGTGCAGGCTAGCCAAGGCCAATTGGGCTCGGCGCACGTTGTCGTGCTCGGCAATGAGAAGGGTGGCTCCGGGAAATCCACCACTGCCCTGCATATCGCGGTCGCGTTGCTCAAGGCCGGCCAGCGCGTCGCCACCATCGACCTCGACTGCCGCCAGCAGAGCTTTACCCGCTACATCAACAACCGTTCCGCCTGGGCGCGCCGCACCGGCCTCGCCCTCGAGTTGCCGGTGCATCGCTGCATCAAGCTCGGGGAGACCATGCAGATCGCCGACAACGAGAACTCCGAGTTCCTGCAGTTCATGGAGGCGGTCTCGGCGGTCGAGAGCGACTTCGATTTCATCGTCATCGATACGCCAGGCACCGACAGCTACCTGATGCGGCTCGCGCATTCGATGGCGGACACGCTGGTCACCCCGATCAACGACAGCTTCCTCGACTTCGACGTGCTCGGCACCGTCGATCCCGCCAACTATGCGGTGACCGGCGAGAGTCATTATGCCGAGATGGTCCGCGACAGCCGCCGCAAGCGCCGCCAGCTCGACGGTTCGACTACCGACTGGATCGTCGTGCGCAACCGCCTGTCGATGCTGGGCTCACGCAACAAGCAGCTCGTCGCCGACGGGTTGAAGGAATTGTCGCTGCGGCTCGGTTTCCGCTATGTCGACGGCTTTGCCGAGCGTGTCGTCTACCGCGAATTTTTCCCGCGTGGCCTGACAGCCCTCGACGATATCGACGAAGCAACCCTCGGCATGCGGCCCAATCTCGGCCACGTCACCGCCCGCGAGGAGGTGACGAGCCTGCTCCGCCAGCTCAAGCTGCCGCTCGACGAGCGCGGACGACGCCGCGCCGCCAACCGCGCCGAATGGTTCAGCCAGGTCGACAAGCCGCTCGAGCTTCACGACATCCTCGGCGCCTGACCAGGCGCGGTACGCTGCTACTTCCACTCAAGATTTTTCGATCGAGCCGCCGGTTCCACGGGAACCGGGCGGGGCAATTGCGATTGAACCCTGCGCAGACAGGTTGCGTCTGAAGGACAATTGTACCTAACGTAGTGGTCCTGGAATACCGTGCCCACAAAACGAGTGCAGCGCACAATGAAAGGGCTGCCGGTTCACAATTTTTGGTCTTCCCGTCACGACGCTGTGACATATATTAAGGAATAACCGACAAGGGGCCCAAGAGCCTTCAAGCAACACGATTTCAATTGGGATTTCAGGCCAGAAAAGCCTGAGGCTGAGGACGAAAATGAAGCGTGGAATTGCCGTACTGGTTTCGGTCACTGCCCTTGCGGGCATCGCCTATTTCACGGCGAACAAGTGGGCCATCAAGCACGAGACCATCACCTTCTACGATGCCTCGCGCGACAACCGTCCGGTGCCGGTTGATATCGCTGTTCGTCGCGATCGCGAGATGCAGGCGAACGCTGGCTTGATCACGCTGCCGGTCGCAGTCCTCAATCACGGCAACACCGTCAAGAACACCGAGTACGGCTTCCTCTCCACCGTCTTCGCGATGCGCGGCTATCTCGTGATGAGCCCGCAGCATGACCTGCCGACCGATCCGCCCATGGTGACCAAGCCGGGCGAACTCTATGTCGGCCGCCTGCCGCAGATCCTGCGCGGCGTGGCCAACATCCATCTGGCGCTGCATGACATGAAGGCCGTCCAGCCCAATGCCGACTACGCCAGGGTGACGATGGTCGGCCATTCCATGGGCGGCGACATCTCGATGTATTTCGCCAAGCAGTATCCGGACGAGGTCAAGAAGGTCGTGACCCTCGATAACCTGCGCGTTCCGTTCGTCACTGCCGGCAAGTTCAAGATCCTGTCGTTCCGCTCGAAGGATCCGCAGTTCAAGACCGATCCCGGTGTGCTCCCGACCGACGAGGAGTGCGAGAAGGCGGGCATCACCGTCGTGAAGACGGACTTCCAGCACAACGATATGCGCGACACCGGTCCGGATGACGCGAAGAACTCGATCCAGGGCATGCTCGACAAGTTCCTGGCCGACACCGACAGCGAAGTGGCGCCCGTCGATACCCTCAGCGCGCCGCCCAAGGTGCTCGAGCCCGGTCCGGTCGCCTTGATGAAGCCCGCCAAGAGCTGACGTTTTTCCGTCGACCTCCGAATTTTTGACCTGCCAGGCCTCCGCTGCTGACCGCCGCGGAGGCCTTTGCACATTGACCGATCACGGTGCGCTCGCCAAATATTGGCCGTGTAGTCCAGCGTGAGAGCAGGATGTCCGGCGAACCGACCAAACCACGCAGCGGCGATGCCGTGTCGGCGCGGGCCGAGAAAGACGGCAAGTTGCCGCAGGCCAAGACCTCCACCAGCGACGACATCGCGGCCTTCGTCGCCAAGGCGCGCGCGATGTCGCCCCATGCGCCGGGCGCGAAGGGCCGGTTGATTTTCGCGCTCGACGCCACGATGAGCCGGCAGCCGACCTGGGACATGGCCTGTGCGCTCCAGGCCGACATGTTCCGCGAGGCGGCGGCGCTCGGCAGCCTCGATATCCGGCTGGTCTACTACCGCGGCTTCAACGAGTGCCGTGCGACGGGATGGATCTCCGACAGCACCAGGCTCGCGAGCCTGATGAGCAAGATCGATTGCCGCGGCGGCGACACCCAGATCGGCAGGGTGCTTTCGGAGGCGCGGCGCGAAGCGGCATCCTCCGGCGTGCGCGCGGTGGTTTTCGTCGGCGACGCCATGGAGGAGCAGGTCGACGAACTCTGTGCCAAGGCGGGCGAACTCGGCATGCTCAAGGTCCCGGTCTTCATGTTTCAGGAAGGCCATGATGCGACGGCCGAGCAGGCCTTTCGCGAGATCGCACGGCTGACCGGCGGGGCCTGGTGCAGGTTCGATCCGGGCGCCGCGGCGCAACTGCGCGAACTCCTGCGCGCGGCAGCCGCCTACGCCGCCGGTGGCCGCGAGGCGCTGCTCAGGCTGGCCAAGACGACAAGCGGCGCGGCCAAGCTGATCGGGCAGATGAAGTGAGGCGCTGGCCGTCCACAACGAAGTCCGGCCGCATGATTTTTGCGAGCGAGGCGACTATATTGCGCTCATGCCGACCCTGATCGCAGGCGCTGTCGCCGTCGTTACACTTTACCTGCTGCTGCAGATGTTCCGTTCCGCCAATCCGGCGGTGCTCGCGCGCGCCATCAAGGTCGGCGGCGGGGTCGTGGCGCTGGCGGTCGCGGCCTTCACGGGGCTGCGGGGCGAATTGGCGGTCGCGATCCCGCTCGGCATCTTCGGTGCCGGCCTGCTCGGCTGGACGCCGCTCGCGAACTCCAGCTTCGGCAATATCGGCGGGCTGTTCGGTGGCGCGACGCGCTCGCCCGGGCAGACCTCGCGCGTTCGCTCGCAATTTCTGGACATGCGGCTGGACCACGAGTCCGGCCAGCTTGCAGGCGAGATCGTCGCCGGGCCTTACGCCGGGCGTTCGCTCGACGAGTTCGATCTCGCCGCGCTGCTTGCGATGTGCCCCGCCTTCGATGCCGAGAGCGTCGCGTTACTTGAAAGCTATCTGGACCGCCGGTTTCCCGCCTGGCGTCAGAACGCGCAAGGAGATGCGGCAGGGCGGCAGAGCCGCGCGGCGCCGAGCGGCAAAATGACGGCGGAGGAGGCCTATCAGATCCTTGGCCTGCAGCCGGGAGCGGGGCGCGACGAGATCGGACGGGCCCACAAGACCCTGATGAAGAAACTGCATCCCGACCAGGGGGGCTCGACGTATCTCGCTGCCCGGGTAAACGAGGCCAAGGATACTCTGCTTCGCACGCATAACAGCTAACTCCGGCAACCAACGCTACAAACGCCCGTACCGCGTCAGCTCCGTATTGCTCTGTCTGCCGTCGCCCCGATGCCCGCCATTATCGGCGTGGTCGATCCCTTGAGCAAAATCTTAACCGTAAATCGTTGACGAGAGGTTGTTGCGAGACGGTCTTCGTGCCTGCCTGAAACGATAATGCCCGCGCATGAGGCGCGGGCATCGGACCGGATCGATTTGCTCGCCGTCAGTTGCGGACGGTGATGCAGGAGATTTCGGCCCGCTTCAGCGTGCGGCAGACGGCTTCCGCCTGATCGCGCTCCAGGCCGGCAAAGCGGGCGCGGAACAGCTTGCGATTGTCCTTGGCGACGACCTCGGTGAAGGGATCGGCCTTGCTGAGCAGGCCGCGGGCCGAACTGCGGGCGGCTTCGATGCGCTGCTGCGCCTCGTTCTCGCTCTCCAGCGCTCCGACCTGAACGATCCAGCCGCTGTGCGTGACCGGCCTGGTCGTTGCGCTCGTCTGGATCGGCTGCGGGGCCGGCTCGACCGAGGCGAGTTTTGCGGCAGGTGCGGGCGCGGACGCCGCAGCGCCGGAAGCCGGCAGGACACCGAGGATGCCGTTGCCGGTACCAAAGCCCGGCGGCTGCGGCGGCAGGTCGCTGCGGACCGCTTCAGGCTTGGCGATGACGTCCGGCTTGTTGACGATGTCGGCCTTGGCGACGACGGCGCCGGAGGTTTCCGCGACTTCGGCGCGCGCGGTGGAGATCGTGTTGGTGATCGGCGGGGCCGGTTGCGACGGGGCGGCGGACGCGACCTTCACGGCGCCGGCCTTGACCTGGACCGTCTTCACCTTGACCGGCTTCATCGGCTCGGACGAGCCCGGAATGATCGAGAGCGGCTGGCTCGAGATCACGCCATTGGTCAGCGGCGCGGGTTCGACCTTGGATTCGACTGCCTTGGGCTCCGGCTTGGCGGCCGGCGGCATCGCCGCGGTGGCGGCGGCAAGCGTGGCGAGGCGCGAGGCGGGCCGTGGCGCGGGCGCTTCGGGAGCGGGGGCGGAGGCCTGGACCTGCGGTGCCGCTCGCGCCGGTGTGTCGGAGGCGTCGGCGACGTCGGTGCTGGTGTCGGCGCCATTGCGCTCGGTGATGGCGGCCACGGTGCGGCTGCCCGCGCCCTTCTCGAGGTTCTCCGCGAGCAGGTTGCGCATGATGGCGTCGCGCGAGCCGCCGCTGCGGCCGCCCAGGACCACACCGACCAGGAAGCGGTTGCCGCGGTGAATCGAGCTCACGAGATTGAAGCCGGAGGCGCGGGTGTAGCCGGTCTTGATGCCGTCGACGCCCTCGACGCTGCCGAGCAGGTGATTGTGGCCCGTGATCGTCCGGCCACGGAAATTGAAGGCCGTGGTCGAGAAGTAGCGGTAGTAGCGTGGGAAGCGATCCTGGATCGCACGGCCAAGGGTGGCCTGGTCGCGCGCCGTCGTGTTCTGTTCGTCGTTGGGCAAGCCCGAGGCGTTGCGATAGACCGTCCTGGACATGCCGAGCGCGCGCGCCTTGCGCGTCATCATGCTGGCAAAATCGTCTTCGGTGCCGCCGATATATTCGGCGATGACGACTGCGGCGTCGTTGGCGGAACGGGTGACGAGGCCCTTGATCGCGTCCTCGACCCGGATGGTCTGGCCGGGGCGCAGGCCCAGCTTGGTGGGATCCTGATCGGCGGCGTGTTCGGACACCGGCATCTCGGTGTCGAGCTTGACCTTGCCGGACTCCAGACGCTCGAACAGCAGATAGAGCGTCATGATCTTGGTGAGCGAAGCGGGGTGACGAATTCCGTCGGGGCTCGTCGCTTGCAGCGTCGCGCCGGAATTGCCGTCGACGATGATCGAGGCGAATTGCGGGCTGTAGCTCTCGCCTGAGTCGCGATGCACGCGATGATGCGCATAGTGCCGGCCGCGGTGGCGGCGCGCTTCGGCAGCATCGCTGGTGAAGATGACCGCGGTGGTGACTGTAAGAAGCCCGAAGACTCCAGCCCGCGCCAAGCGCGAGGAAGACCAGTTCTTACGAAGCATGAAACCCCGTCCCCGTTTCTGACTTGATCACCGGCTCGTGAGGCAAAATTGTGCCCTCCAGATCCGGGACCATGACCTGCTTGAACCGCCAATCCGCCAGCGCTCATCGCCGGCAATCGAAGCTCAAGCCGCTGTTCTGGCTAAGGCGATGTTCGCAAACGGCTTTTGACCGCCTGTCGGAAGCTGAACACGTCCAGGGAATCAGGGTAGGGGCGCCCGGTTTCCAAAAGCTTAAGGAACCCTTGCGTAGATAGCCCGGAATCACTTCAAGTTGCATGTATTATTGTGCGTCGCACAAATATTCTTGACTTTTTTGTGCGTTGCACTAATTATGGGCAGCGTCAGGTGGCCCCAAGGAGAAATCCAAGGCTTGAGATATCCAAGGCTTGAAAAATCTAAGGCTTCCGGACGAGAGCCAGGGAAAAAAGGATTCCATGATGTTCAAGGTTGAAGACTTTCAGAACTACGGGAAAGAGCAGTTCGAGCAGTGCGTGGCCTCTGCGAGTTCGGTGCAGCACGGCCTCCAGGCGATCGCCAGCGCCTATGGCGACTACACCAAGAAGTCGTTCGAGGACACCAAGTCCTTCGTTGAGAAGCTTTCCGGCGTGAAGTCGCTGGACAAGGCGCTGGAAGCGCAGACCGATTTCGCGCGCTCCGCCTACGAGACCTTCGTTGCGGAATCGCAGAAGATCGCCGGCCTCTACAACGACCTCGCCAAGCAGGCGTTCAAGCCGGTCGAGACCATCGTCTCGAAGTTCACCCCGGCCGCTCACTAACTCTTCGTCAAGTCTTGGAATCGGAAAAGCCCGGCTGGTTCAGCCGGGCTTTTTTCGTGGACGCGTTTGCGAGGGCTATTGCGAGCCCCCGAGCTTGCCGAGCGCAATGCCGATCGTGTCGAAGTCGTCACGATCCGGGTCGAGCTCGTCAGCATGAAGAACTTGTTCGAGCGGCTCGCGCGGTTCTGCAGATGGTGTCAAATCGTCGTCGACTGGATTGTCGAGACCGTCGAGCTGTTGCTTGCGCACGTTGGCTTGATGGTCGCTGCGGTTCGTGACAGCGCCGGCGAGGCTTCGTCGGTGAAGAGCGCGCAATTGAGTGGTTGGTTAATTCGACCGTAGAAGACCGGACGTGCCGGCCTGCGAACTGGTCGCCGCGGGTCGACGTCGGGTTCCTGGTTGAGGGCAGAGAAACCTGCCGATCGGATTTTTTTGTCAAACGGGTCCGGATTGATTAACCTTGGTCAGGATCGCCAGGGACCGGGAATCGGGACCGCCGTGCGGCCGCATCGCTCCAGCCTCTGCACGCTTGCGGCGGGCCGGGGGCGGGCCCATATTCACCGTTGCCGTTCCGGTGAGGACCGGACCGGTCGGGAGCGGCGATCGAACAAGACGGCTCGCCTATGCGAGGCTCCGATGGCGGGGCAGCGCGGCGGGCTGCCATACGTTTCCGTGGGGATTTTGAACGCCTGTGCCATGCCGCAACTAACTTCCAGCCTCGATCTGCCCGCGTCAGCCGTCGCCTATGCTCCCCGGATGAGCAATGACGAGAACCGTTCTAATGGTCCGTCCGGCCCGAGCACCTCGGTCATCACCAAGGTCAAGCCCAAGACCAAGCGGCCCAACCTGTACCGGGTGCTGATCCTGAACGACGACTACACGCCGATGGAGTTCGTGGTTCTCGTGCTGGAGAAGTTCTTCAACAAGGACATCGAGGCAGCGACCAAGATCATGCTGCATGTCCACCATCACGGCATCGGCGAATGCGGCGTCTTCACCTACGAGATCGCCGAGACCAAGGTCACACAGGTGATGGACTTTGCCCGCAAGCACCAGCACCCGCTGCAATGCGTGATGGAAAAGAAGTAGGCGCGTCCCGAGTTACTGCGTGTTCTGACATTCGTGTCACCCCGTTCGTCATCCTCACGGCCGCCATGGCCGGCGAACTACGGGGAGTAGGGGGACTGGCGCCAACCCTGCCCAAATAGGAACGGGTTTTGCATCGAAAATACCGCGCGTGAGTCCAGTGTCGCGGAACCGATCTTTTGCCGCGATCTTGTATAACTATATGTGACAAAGGTTGTTGTTGCCTGACCGGGCGATGGCGATCATGATGGTGGGGGCCACAGAGGACGCGAATGCCGACTTTTTCTCAAAGCCTTGAACAATCCCTGCATCGTGCACTGGCGATCGCAAATGAGCGTCATCACCAATACGCGACGCTCGAACATTTGCTGTTGTCGCTGATCGATGACTCCGACGCAGCAGCCGTGATGCGGGCCTGCAGTGTCGATCTCGACAAGCTGCGCACCAGTCTCGTCAACTATCTTGAGACCGAATTCGAAAATCTGGTGACGGATGGCGCCGACGACGCCAAGCCGACGGCCGGTTTCCAGCGCGTGATCCAGCGCGCGGTGATTCATGTGCAGTCATCCGGTCGCGAGGAAGTGACCGGTGCGAACGTTCTGATCGCGATCTTCGCCGAGCGCGAGAGTCACGCCGCGTATTTCCTGCAAGAGCAGGACATGACGCGCTACGACGCGGTCAACTACATCAGCCACGGCATCGCCAAGCGGCCGGGCGTCTCGGAAGCGCGCCCCGTTCGCGGCGTCGACGAGGAGACCGAGACCAAGGGCAACGAGGACTCCAAGAAAAAGGGCGAGGCGCTCGAGACCTACTGCGTCAACCTCAACAAGAAGGCGCGCGACGGCAAGATCGATCCGGTGATCGGTCGCAATTCCGAGATCAATCGCGCCATCCAGGTGCTATGCCGCAGGCAGAAGAACAACCCGCTGTTCGTGGGCGAGGCCGGTGTCGGCAAGACCGCGATCGCGGAAGGCCTTGCAAAGCGCATCGTCGACAGCGAGGTGCCGGAGGTTCTGGCGGCTGCAACCGTGTTCTCGCTCGACATGGGCACGCTGCTCGCGGGCACGCGCTATCGCGGCGACTTCGAGGAACGCCTGAAGCAGGTGCTGAAGGAGCTCGAGGCGCATCCCAACGCCATCCTGTTCATCGACGAGATTCACACCGTGATCGGTGCGGGTGCGACGTCGGGCGGCGCGATGGATGCGTCGAACCTGCTCAAGCCGGCGCTCGCCTCGGGCACCATCCGCTGCATGGGCTCGACCACCTACAAGGAATACCGCCAGCATTTCGAGAAGGACCGCGCATTGGTGCGGCGCTTCCAGAAGATCGACATCAACGAGCCGACTGTCGAGGACGCGATCGCGATCCTCAAGGGGCTGAAGCCGTACTTCGAGGATTACCACCGGCTGAAATACACCAACGAGGCCATTGAGGCCGCGGTGCAGCTCTCCTCGCGCTACATCCACGATCGCAAGCTGCCGGACAAGGCGATCGACGTGATCGACGAATCCGGTGCGGCGCAGATGCTGGTTGCCGAGAACAAGCGCAAGAAGACGATCGGCATCAAGGAGATCGAGACCACGATCGCCTCGATGGCGCGGATCCCGCCGAAGAGCGTGTCGAAGGACGATGCCGAGGTGCTCAAGCATCTCGAGCAGACCCTGAAGCGCGTCGTGTTCGGCCAGGACAAGGCGATCGAGTCGCTGTCCGCCTCGATCAAGCTGGCGCGTGCCGGCCTGCGCGAGCCGGAGAAGCCGATCGGTTGCTACCTGTTCTCTGGTCCGACCGGGGTCGGCAAGACCGAGGTCGCAAAGCAGCTTGCCTCCAGCCTCGGCGTCGAGCTGTTGCGCTTCGACATGTCCGAATACATGGAGCGGCACACCGTGTCGCGCCTGATCGGCGCGCCTCCGGGCTATGTCGGCTTCGACCAGGGCGGCCTGCTCACCGACGGCGTCGACCAGCATCCGCATTGCGTGGTGCTGCTGGACGAGATCGAGAAGGCGCACCCCGATCTCTACAACGTGCTGCTCCAGATCATGGACCATGGCCGGCTCACCGATCACAACGGCAAGCAGGTCAACTTCCGCAACGTGATCCTGATCATGACCACGAACGCCGGCGCGGCCGATCTCGCCAAGCAGGCCTTCGGCTTTACACGCTCCAAGCGGGAAGGCGACGACCACGAGGCGATCAACCGGCAGTTCGCGCCGGAATTCCGCAACCGCCTCGATGCCATCGTCTCCTTCGCTCATCTCAATGCCGACGTGATCGGCATGGTGGTGGAGAAGTTCGTGCTCCAGCTCGAGGCGCAACTCGGCGACCGCGACGTCACGATCGAGCTGTCCGAGGAAGCCAAAGCCTGGCTGATCAAGCACGGCTATGACGAGCAGATGGGTGCGCGGCCGATGGCCCGCGTGATCCAGGAGCACATCAAGAAGCCGCTCGCCGACGAGGTGTTGTTCGGCAAGCTCAAGGGCGGCGGCCATGTCCGCGTCGTCCTGGTCAAGGACGAGGCCGACGCCGAGAAGGACAAGATCGGCTTCGAGTTCGTCGAGGGCCCGGTCACGCCGAAGCAGGAGAAGCTGCCCGGCGCCCGCAAGCGCCCGCCGTCAGGCAAGTCCAAGCCGGGCGGTCCCGGCGGCCCCTCCAAGGGGCCGACCTCCAAGGGACCGCTGGTCAAGGTTTGATAGGGAGCGTCATGAACTGAAAAAAGGCCGGCTGTGAAGCCGGCCTTTTTGTCGATCTGCGGAGCAGGCTTATTAGGTGCCCGCCTCGGGTGCCCGCGGCGGGCGTGGCTTTCTCGCAGCTGGCGCCGGCGCCCGCGGCGGAGGAGCCTTCGGCTGCATCGTGACGATGACGGGATTGGGCTTGTGATCGGTCGCCGCGCCCGTGACCGCGTCGACGCCCATGCCCACGACACCTCCCAGCAGCAGATTGCCGGCGAAGCCGGCGGCTCCGGCCCCCGGTATGTCGCGTTGCAGCTGCACGACCTGCGACTCGTAGCCGGGCTTCTCGAAGGTAATGGAAATGTCGGCGTTGCGCTTGGCGACGACCGAGCATGGCGTGGTGCAGGTGGTCGGCACTTCAAGTCCGGAAACCACGGCCTCGACGCCAGATGGTGTTGATGAAATGGCGATATTTTCCGTCGTGCCGCGCGTCACCGACGCGCAGCCGCCCAGCATGACGCCGAGCGCCACAATTCCAAAGATACGCATGAAATGCCCCTAAATCCCCGCTGCAATCAAGCGCAACCAACGCGCGCGGGCAAGTGGCAGACACGCCAAATGGTTAAGCCACGCACAGGTTGTGCCGCGGACGCGCGGGGGGCGGCGCGCTAGTCCCCCTTCATTCGCTGCCGTCCTGAATCCGCGGGCGCTCCGCGCCACGGGCACCGGCGGGTGACAGTCTCAGGTTGGTCGACCCGGGACAGTTCCAGCGCGAGCCCAATGGGCGTCCGGGCGCTGTGTCCGCGTTAGTTCGGCTTGCGCGGCTCCTGAATCGCCTTGAGATAGTTGACCACGGCCTCGGCATCGGCACGCTCGAAACGGAAGGTCGGCATGAAGCGGTGAATGCTGCTGTAGCCATCCTGCAGCCGCTGCACAAAGTCGGCGTCGTAGAGCTTGTTCTCGCCGAGGGTACGGAACGCCGGGGCTCGTCGGTTTCGGCTCGCGCCGGACGTGCCCACCGCGTGACAACGTGCGCACATCCTTTGCAGGAGAGCCTGGCCGTACTGCTGCTCGGCATCCAGCGCGTGGCTCGGCGTGGCGGACAGTGCGGCGACGATCGCAAGTAAGGGCAGCGATCGCTTCATGCGTCCTACCAGCGCGCCGTCGCCTTGCCGAGGACATAGAGCGCGATCAGACCCGCAGTCACCGCCGTCGAGAAGATCAGAACGTTGCGATCCCAATCGATCCGCTTTCTCTCCTCTCTGTTGAGGCTGAGGGCGGTGAACAGTGCCTTCATGGCAAACCGGCGCATCGGCGATCCTCGCTCATAGACGATGGCACGTCCGGCGAAGATCGGCTTGATGCACGTCAATGCGTCACGCGCATGCAACCGGGGGACCGGCTGCACGCGATGTCAGCTATCCGCCCCAGTTCTTGTAGGGACTGTCATACGTTGCATCGGGTTGATAGCTCGGCGCGGACAGATAGGGGGCCGGTGCCCGAGGCGGCGCATAGCCAAAACTCGACATGGGATCCCTGTACACGCGAGTGGCAGGGTCAACGGCATAGTGCCGGTGCGTGCGATGCGCCGGAGCGGCGTTGGCAGCACTCGATAGCGCGATCAGAAGGCTCAAGAGCAAGACGGGACGCATTGCGTTCTCCCCGGGTGGAACCTGATACCGACCTTAGGTGAGGTTCGCCTTGCGGCGCCGCAATCTCTCCCGGCTTCACGATCAGTCACATCGGCGGCATCGGGGGCGGCGCTGTGGCGTCAGCGGCCTAGTGCTTGCCGAACCATTCCTCGTAAATCCGCTGATACGCATCGCTCTCGCGCAGCGCGAGAAGGGCCTCATTCACGTGCTTACGCAGCGGGCTGCCGGTCGGAAAGACGATGCCGTAGTCCTCCTTATGGAAGACGCTGCCGACGGTCCGCGCCGATCCCCTGCCGTCGTGAGTTGTGTAGTAAAGCAGCGCCGGTGAATCGAAGACGACCGCGTCGACCTCCTGATTCAGCAAGGCGCCGTAGAGGTCATCGATCTTCTCAAACTCACGGACCTGAGCCCTGACCTCGTTCAAATAGATGGTTGCCGTGCTTCCCCGTGTCGTGCCGACGATCTTGCCGACGAGATCCTGCGGACTGTTGATCGGTCCCCTGATCTGCTGGATCGTCAGCGATGCGGTGAGTTGCGCCGTATAGAACGCCACGAACACCACGCCCGTGAACATCCACAGCACGGCGACGATGCGAGCGATCCAGTGCCGGGGCATTTGATCCGCCTGGGTCGCCAGCGTGCCCGCGGCCCAGAACATCGCATGGAAGATTCCCGGAAAATACCGGCTGGTTGGAATGATCCCGTTGTGATGATGCCGCTCCACCAGGAAAATCAGATGCGCCGGTATGAGGATCAGGAGCAGCGCAATGCCAAGCCAGATCAGGAGAGTGCGGGAGAAGAACAGCTCCACGAACTCGAGCAGCGGATTCGGCTCGACATTGGCGGCGGTACCGCGCACCAGGATCTGTAGTCCCGAATTCAGGATCGGTTGCGAGAAGTCGAACCTGTTCTCGCGCTCGGATGTGATCGAGATGGCTGCGATTCCGAGATCTGCCCGCCCGCTTTCCACGGCGGCAAGCAATTCGCCAACGTCGGGCGTGATGACGTACTCGGTCTCGCGATGCAGTCGCTCCCCGATGCCGTTCCAGAGCTCGATGCTGAAGCCGCTCAGGGTGCCGTTCTTCTCGATGACCAAGGGAGGGACTATTCGGGTCGCGACCCGGAGCTTGGTGGTCCCTGGCTTGGTAGTCCCCTCCTGGGCCGTGGAGCAGGAGATGCAGGCAAATAGCGCCAATGCAAGCCCGAGGGCCGCGTTGCGCGCGAGCATCTGGAACAGCCGGACGGTCCCAGCACGAAAACGGACCGCAGGATTGGCGCGAGGCTTCAAATCGTTTCCCGGTTGTGCCCTCGTTGTCAGCGTGTGCTCCGCGGTCGTGTTGGTTGCTGCGAAACGGTGGCCAGTCTAGTGCGGCAATAGGCTCTGCCGGAAGTCGCGCGGCGACATTCCGAACTGCTCGCGGAAGACGCGGCCGAAATGCGAGAGGTCATTGAAGCCCCACGCGAACGCGATTTCGCCGACCTGACGGCCTGCGAGCGCGGGTGAGGCGAGATCGCGCCTGCATTGGGCAAGACGCTCCGCAAGCACATAGCGCTGGAACGAGGTGTGCTCCTGACTGAGGAGATCGTTGACATAGCGCGGCGAGATGCCAAGCGCGGCCGCGGTATCCGACAGCGTCAGATCGGGGTCAGTGAGATGACTGCGGATATGCGCCTTCAGCCGGTAGAGCAGGGCCGAGCGATGCGTCGAGGAGGGCGGCGCCGTCTTGCCGAGCCGGTCGCTCAGCACCATGGCGACGAGATCGACCGCCTGCTCGGAAAGCGCGACGGCATGCTGCGGATCGATCTGATCGGCGCTGTGGCAAAGCCTGAAGATGAAATCGTAGGCGAGCTTTTGCAGCGGTGCGTCGGAGCCGAACGAGATCGCCGTCAGCGCCTCGGTGGCTCCGAGGCGCCGCTGCAGCATCTCGCGCGGCACCTTGAAGATGGTCTGCGTGAAGGCGTGATCGAACTTCAGCTCATACGGGCGCGTGGTGTCGTAGAGTGCGAACTCGCCGGGATGGATCACGGTCTCGCGGCCGTCCTGCACGACGCCGCCGACGCCCTGATTGCCAAGCGCGACGAGAACGAAGTCGAGATCCGAGCGGGCGATCCGCGACGGCGTGCGGAAGACGTGCTGGCGGTCCGAGCAGACATCCGAACAGACCGCGCGCCCAAGCGAAGCTTGCGTCACCGAGCCGCGGAAGGCGCTGCCGAGATCCGACTTGCAGTCGAGCTCGACGAAGACGTCGCAGACGATGTCCTGCCAGAGCGCCAGGCGCCGGTGCCCGGGGCTGCCGTCCGTCGTGAACTGGATGGTCATGCGCGGGCCTCCCTTTCACGAACTTGGATTGGCCCCCGCGCAGGGAAATTCGGTACCGCCGTCCCGGTCGAATTTTCATGCCGTGGCAGTCGAGCAGGCCTGGTCCAGCCGTGGCCCAATAGACTGCATCGGACGTCTGCCGCGATCAACCGGAAAGCGGCGCGTCCCAGTGGATCACGTGGAGGCGGGAATGGGCATCGAACATCCGAAATACAAAGTCGCGGTGGTGCAGGCGGCGCCGGCCTGGCTCGACCTCGACGCGTCCGTCGACAAGTCGATCGCGCTGATCGAGGAGGCCGCAAGAAAGGGTGCGAAGCTGATCGCTTTCCCGGAGGTGTTCATCCCCGGATACCCCTGGCATATCTGGCTGGATTCGCCGGCCTGGTCGATCGGCCGCGGCTTCGTGCAGCGCTATTTCGACAATTCGCTCGCCTACGACAGCCCGCAGGCGGAGAAGCTGCGGCAGGCCGTGCGCAAGGCTGGCCTGACCGCCGTCATCGGGCTTTCCGAGCGCGACGGCGGCAGCCTCTACATCGCGCAATGGCTGATCGGGCCAGATGGCGAGACCATTGCAAAGCGCCGCAAGCTGCGGCCGACCCATGCCGAGCGGACCGTCTATGGCGAGGGCGACGGCAGCGATCTTGCCGTCCACGACCGCCCCGACATCGGACGTCTCGGTGCGCTGTGCTGCTGGGAGCATCTCCAGCCGCTGTCGAAATATGCGATGTACGCCCAGAACGAGCAGGTGCATGTGGCGTCATGGCCGAGCTTCTCGCTCTACGATCCCTTCGCGCCCGCCTTGGGAGCGGAGGTCAACAACGCTGCCTCGCGCGTCTATGCGGTGGAGGGCTCCTGCTTCGTGCTTGCGCCCTGCGCAACCGTCTCGCAGGCGATGATCGATGAGCTCTGCGACCGCCCGGACAAGCATGCGCTGTTGCATGCCGGCGGCGGCTTTGCCGCGATCTACGGCCCCGACGGCAGCCAGATCGGCGACAAGCTGGCACCGGATCAGGAAGGGCTTCTGGTCGCCGAGATCGATCTCGGCGTCATTGGCGTCGCCAAGAATGCGGCCGATCCCGCCGGGCACTATTCGCGGCCCGACGTGACGCGGCTCTTGCTCAACAAGAAGCCGTATAAGCGGGTCGAGCAGTTCGCGTTGCCGGTCGACACCGTCGAGCCCGCGGACATCGCGGCGGCAGCGAGCTGACCAGGGATGCAGAGCGTCAGTGCCGGACGTTCAAGCGGCACGCGTCGTGCAGTAGGCAACCAGCTCGGGGTGGGCGGCGCAGATATGATGCGCGCCGGCGTCCCTGAGCTCGGTCTCGCTGCCATAGCCGTAGAGCACGCCGATCGCGGTCAAGCCGTTCTTGCGCGCGCCGACCACGTCGTGGCTGCGGTCGCCGATCATGATGGCCGCTTGCGGATCCACTTTCGCGGTGTCGAGGGCGTAGCGCAGGAGATCGCCCTTGTCGACGCGGGTGCCGTCGAGCTCGGATCCGAACACCTGCTCGAAATAACGCTTGAGGCCGAAATGATCGACGATGCGGCTCGCATAGACGACCGGTTTGCTGGTCGCCACGAACATGCGCGCGCCCGTCGCCGACAGCGTGGATAGAGTCTCCTCGATGCCGGAATACGCCTCGTTCTCGAACAGGCCGATATCGGCAAACCGCTCGCGATAGAGCAGCAGGGCCCGGTCGGCGAGCTCATCGGTTCCGGTGAGTTTTTTCAGGCTCGCATGCAGCGGCGGCCCGATACACCAGGTCAATTCGTCCTCGCTCGGGACGTGCTGTCCGAGCCGTTCCAGCGCATACTGGATCGAGCGGGTGATCCCGGGCTTCGGATCGGTCAGCGTGCCGTCGAGATCAAAATAGATTGTAGCCATTCCGCCCCGGCCTACGTTGATTATGCCGCCAGTTGCTAGTTCGCTTAGTCTCCGAGTTCAAGTCCGATATCGCCGGTACCATGCCGATGACACGAGCCCGATTTGCGCTCTGCCAGGCCGCCACCGCGCTGTTCCTGGTCGCGCCGGCAGCGGCATGGGACAATTCGCCCGCGAAGACCAATGTTGCCGTGCCGAGCGTCGAGGAGCTCGCGATGCCGCCGGGCAAGCCCGCCGAGGCGGCGCGCGAGAGCGATACACGGGAATCGATCTGCCTGATCATCGAGGCCGCCGCGCGCGACGCCAATCTGCCGCTGGAATTCTTCGCCCGCGTGATCTGGCAGGAGAGCCGGTTCCAGAGCGACGCGGTGGGGCCTGTGACGCGCAGCGGCGAGCGTGCGCAGGGTATCGCGCAGTTCATGCCGGGCACGGCGAGCGAGCGCGGGCTCCTTAATCCCTTCAATCCGGTGCAGGCGCTGCCGAAATCGGCTGAATTCCTCAACGAGCTGCGCAACCAGTTCGGCAATCTTGGTCTCGCGGCTGCTGCCTACAATGCCGGGCCGAGGCGGGTGCAGGAATGGCTCGCGGGCACCGGTCCGATGCCGGAGCAGACTCGCAACTACGTCTTCGCCATCACCGGGGCGACGGTCGACGCTTGGGCCAAGGCCGGCGCGACCGGCAAGGGGCCGCCGAATGCGCCGACGACGAGCTGTCGCGATCTGATGGCGCTCCTGAAGCGCGCGCCAAACCCGTTCGTCGCCGAGCTCGAGCAGCATGTGGAGCTTGCCGCCGCAAAAGTCTGGGGTGTGCAGCTCGCTGCAGGCTTCGACCGCAACAGGGCGCTGGCGATGTATTCCCGCGCGGTGACGCGCCTCAGCGCCGTGATCGGTGACCGCGATCCGAGCCTGCTGTCGTCCGTGATGCGCAGCCGCGGCACGCACGCCTTCTACCAGGTGCGCATCGGCGCCGACACGCGGCCCGAGGCGGATGATCTCTGCAACCGCATCCGCAAAGCCGGCGGCGCCTGCTTCGTACTGAAGAACCGGGGCGTGACGGGATAGGGGGTATCAACACCTGTCATTCCGGGGCGCCGCGAAGCGGCGAGCCCGGAATCCATAACCACCATCGTGAGTATGGATTCTCAGATGCGCAATTGCGCATCATAGCTCGCGCCCAAGGGGGCGCGCCCCGGAATGACGGCGTGTCAATGTGGCGCGCATGCCAGCCCAGCCTCGCGCTTTCTTGACGCGCGCCGCCCCATCCCCCGTTATGCAGGCACGATTCCTCTCCCGGCCAAGACCCCCCGTGGCGCTTCCTCCGCTCGATTCTCCTGAATGGCACAGTGCCTTTCGCGCCTTTGCGTGGGGGCTGCGCTCGATTACGCAGACCATCCTCACCATCGTGCTGTTCGTGACCTATCTGGGCATCGGGGCGCTGGCGCATGACACGCATTTCAGCCTGGCCTGGGCGCTGGCATCGACGCTGTTCGTCTGGGCGGGGCCGGCGCAGATCATCCTGATCACCACGCTCGGCTCCGGGGCGACCGTCATCCAGTCGGCGATCGCCGTGACTGTCAGCGCCATCCGCCTGTTTCCAATGGTGGTGTCGGTCCTGCCCTTGATGCGCACGCCGACGACAAAACGGCGCGAGCTGATCTTCGCGGCGCATCTCACCGCCGTGACGCTGTGGGTCGAATGCCACCGCTTCCTGCCGCAGGTGCCGCGCGAGCGGCGCATCGCCTTCGTTCACGGGCTCGGCTGCGGCCTGGTCTCGGTGTGCCTGACCGCCAACACGGTCGGCTATTTCCTCGCCGCCAACCTCACGCAGACGCTGGGCGCGGCGATCTTGCTGCTCACCCCGCTGTCGTTCCTGTTCTCGACCGCGCGCAACAGCCGCGAGATCGCTGACGTGGTCGCGCTGGTGCTCGGGCTCGTGCTCTATCCGCTGGCCGCGAAGATGAACAGCGGCCTCGACATCCTCGTTAGCGGCGTCGTGGCGGGCACCATCGCCTATGGCGTCCATTTCTGGCGAGAGGCGCGCGCATGAGTGGCTTTCTCGGCGACTGGCATGCGCTCGCCGTGCTGTTCGTCGCCGGCGTTATTCCCAACCAGATATGGCGCATGCTGGGCCTGTGGTTCGGCGGCGGCATCGACGAGGGCTCGGAGCTGTTGGTCTGGGTGAGGGCGGTGGCGACCGCGATCCTGGCCGGCGTCATCGCCCAGATCGTGGTCCAGCCCCCGGGCGCGCTCGCCAGCGTGCCCGATGTCTTGCGGTATGGTGCGGTGGTCGCGGGCTTCGTCGTCTTCATGCTGACCCGCCGCTCGATCTTCGCCGGCGTCGTCACCGGCGAGCTGTTCATGCTGGCCGGCAAGTGGTGGCTGGGCTAAAACCGCCAGCGAACAGCAAGGAACAGACAAAATGGTTCGCGAAAATGAGCTCCGCGAAGGCGAGGTGGCGATCGAGCTGCCGGCGACGCAGGATGCCGGCCTCGTCTTCATCGGCCGGATCCGCACGCCCTGGACCTCCCGGCTGGAGACGCCGCGGCAGGGGCGGCATGACGGCCCGGTGTGCCGGCTGGAGATCTTCGAGCCCTTCGTGCCGGCGATCAAGGGCGTCGACTTCTACAGCAATCTCGAAGTGCTCTACTGGCTCGACCGGTCGCGTCGCGACATCATCCTGCAGAGCCCGAAGAACAACCAGAACACCCGCGGCACATTCTCGCTGCGCTCGCCGGTGCGGCCCAATCCGATCGGCACCTCGATCGTCAGGCTGGTCGGCATCGAGGGCAACACGATCCTGGTGCGCGGCCTCGACTGCATCGACAACACGCCACTGATCGACATCAAGCCGGACCGTTGCGAGTTCACACCACTGGCCGCGCCGCAGGCTGGGGATTTCGAGACGGAATGAAGTCCTCTCCTCCGTCATTGCGAGGAGCGAAGCGACGAAGCAATCCAGAGTGTTTCCGCGGAGGCAGTCTGGATTGCTTCGCTTCGCTCGCAATGACGGGGGAAAGACCTAGCCCGTCTTCAGCGCCGCGATCAGCTGTGCCGCGTGTTCTTCCAGCGCCTTGCCGTCTTCCTTGCGGCTCGCGGGCGGCAGCAGTGCGACGCCGTCGTGGCGCGGCATCACGTGCATGTGCAGGTGAAACACGACCTGGCCGCCGGCCGGCTCGTTGAACTGCTGCACGGTGATGCCGTCGGCATCGAAGGCCTTCATCGCGGCGGCCGCGATCTTGTGCGCGCCACGCGCGACATGGGCGTAGTCGTCCGGCTTGACGTCGAGAATGTTGCGGGCCGGGGCTTTCGGGACGACAAGCGTATGGCCGGGCGAGCGCGGCATGATGTCGAGGAACGCGAGCACGTGCTCGTCCTCATAGACCTTGTAGCAGGGGAATTCGCCGCGCAGGATTTTCGCGAAGACATTGTTGGGATCGTAGGCGGTCATGCGGCTGCTCCTGAAGTTGCGGCCTTACTGTCATCACCTCTAAGAAGGCGTCAAGACGCCTCTTCGGCGCCCTTGCGGAACGGGCCCAACTCGGCAAGCTCGCGGCCGGCTTCCGCGACATACGCACGTTCGCGCTTGAGGTAATCGTCGATGGCACGGCGCAAGCCGGGGTCAGCGATGAAATGCGCCGAATGCGTCGTTCGCGGCAGGTAGCCGCGTGCGATCTTGTGGTCGCCCTGCGCGCCGGCTTCGACATGCATCAAGCCGTGTTTGATCGCAAAGTCGATCGCCTGGTAGTAGCAGACCTCGAAATGCAGGAACGGATGATGCTCGACCGCGCCCCAGTTGCGGCCGAACAGCGTGTCCGAGCCGATGAAGTTGATGGCGCCCGCGATCCAGCGGTGATTGCGGCGGGCCATCACCAGGACCACGTCGTCGCTCATGGTGTCGCCGATCAGCGAGAAGAATTCGCGGGTCAGGTATGGCCGGCCCCATTTGCGCGAGCCGGTCTCCATGTAGAAGTCGAAGAACGCATCCCAGGCCTCCTCGGTGATGTCGCTGCCGGTGAGCCAGTGGACGCTGATGCCGGCTGCAAGTGCGTCGCGCCGCTCGCGCTTGATCGATTTGCGGTGGCGCGAATTGAGGGTGGCAAGGAAATCGTCGAAGGACGCAAAGCCATCGTTGTGCCAGTGGAACTGCTGGTCGGTCCGTTGCAGGAAGCCGTGCTCGGCGAGCAGCTTCCATTCGGCCTCGCGCGCGAAGGTGACGTGCACCGAGGAGGCCTTGCTCACACCGCACAGCGCGATCAGCCCGCTGGCCAGGGCAGAGGCGATGCGCTCGCGATCGACGCCATCGCGGATCAGAAGGCGCGGGCCGGTCGCCGGTGTGAAGGGAACCGAGACCTGCAGCTTCGGATAGTAGCGCCCGCCGGCGCGCTCATACGCATCCGCCCAGCCGCGGTCGAAGACGTACTCGCCTTGCGAATGCGATTTCAGATAGCAGGGCACGACGCCCGCGACGCGGCCATCGAGCCTGGCAACGAGATGCCGCGGTCGCCAGCCGGTCCGTGCGGTCGCTGAACCCGAATTCTCCGCCGCTGACAAAAAGGCGTGAGAGACGAATGGGTTATAGGACGGTCTTAAGAGTCGGGCGGAATCGCCTGGGAGCTCGGATGAGGTTCCTGCGCCATGTCCGTTGCAGGCCTTGCCGGGATTGGCGCAAGCGTCCCAGTCCTCCGGCGTCACTTCGCCAATGGATGGTACGGCCTCGAGCGTGATTTCGGATGATGCCATCGCGCCCAAGATCGTGCATTGCAGCAGCGACTTCAAGAGGCGGGAACTGACGCGGCGCGAATGCGGTGTCGAGGATGACACGCAATTCCATCCGCGAGTCGTCCTGGCGAAAGCCAGGACCCATTACCCCAAGGAGAAGTTGTGGCGCAGCGCCGCCAACCACCGGTTCTTCGCGCCAACTGCGTTCGGTGGTTATGGGTCCTGGCTTTCGCCAGGACGACATTTGGGGCGCCCTACGGCACGAACCCCTCAAAGATCATCTGATCCGCACACCGCGCAGCCCGCGTCCGCTGCTCGGGTGTGCGCACGGTCCAGCCGAGCAGGGCACAGCCGAAAGCGTTGCGCGCGATCCATGGCGCCGGCGCCGGCAGATCGTCGACCTTGAAGGCGACGAAATTCGGCTGGGTCTGAAAGCCGTGGCGCAAGTACAGCATGCTGTCGCGCTGGGCTTGTGTCAGCTTCGCCCAGTACTCGTCCTCATAGGTCCGCTGCGCGACGATGCCGCGTGGGCGCGACGGCAACAGCTCGCGCAGCGCCAGCACCTGGTCCGGATCGAAGGACATGCCGACGGCCGGCCCGTCATAGGAGGCGAGCACCTCCGCCATCCGCTTCACGAGCTTGCGGTCGTCGCCAAAATGGCTCTTCACCTCGATCACAAGAGGAACCCGCCCAGCGACCATGGTGCAGAGGTCCGACAGCGACATCATCCGCTCGGACGTGTCCTTGAACTTGACGGCCCTGAGCTCAGCCGCGGTCTTCTCGATCAGCTCGCCGTTGCCCTCCGTGAGTCGACCGAGCGCATGGTCGTGATGCACCATGGCTTCGCCGTCGGCGGAGAGCTGGATATCGACCTCGATGGCGAAATTGCCTGCGATCGCAGCCTGCACCGCGCCCGGCATGTTCTCGACGATACCGCGTGAAATGTCATGCAGGCCGCGATGGGCGACCGGCCGCGCAGTCAGCCAATCCGGAGCACGCACGTCTCTTGCTCCCGGCTCAGGCGACCTCGAACACGCCTTCGACCTCGACCGCGGCGTCCGCCGGGAGCGAGGCGACGCCGACGGTGGTGCGGGCATGGCGGCCCTTGTCGCCGAAGGCCGCGACCATCAGGTCGGAGGCGCCGTTCAGCACCTTCGGTCCGTCGACGAAATCCGGCGCCGAGTTGATGAAACCGCCGAGCCGCACCACGCGCACGACCTTGTCGAGGTCGCCGAGCGCCGCCTTGACTTGCGCCAGCAGGTTGATGGCACAGCCGCGCGCCGCCGCCGCGCCCTCTTCGATGGAGACGCCGGCGCCCAGCTTGCCCTTGGCGATCAGCTTGCCGGCCGGATCGAAGCAGACCTGACCGGAAACGAACAGGAGGTTGCCGGTCCGCACGAACGGCACGTAGTTGGCCACGGGGGTGGGGGCCTCGTGCAATTTGATGCCCTGTTCCGCCAGTTTCTGCTCGACCGTGCCCGCCATGTTCCGACCTCGATGTCATCTGGAAATTCTGTCCGGCCTCAAGCCGGCCAGCGCGCCTGTTTCGCCGATTGTGCAGTGACATGCAAGGTGGCGAGGCGGCGGCCCGGGCGCCCGGCAGGGTTGCATCTTTCCGAGGCAAGGCAGCGATTTTCTGGGAAAAAGCGCAACTTTCCGTGAAGCGGCCGCAGTTGCGACGCAATGCGACGGTCATTAAAATGACGAATCTCGATTTCCCCAAGGAATATTCATGGTGCACCTTTTCCGGACGTCGCTCGGTGTCATGGCGCTCGCGGCTGTTGCTGTTGGTGCTTCCGGCGGGGCTGAGGCCGCGAATGGTCCTTTCCTCTCGCACCAGGCCCTGTACGAGCTGAGCCTGGCCAAGTCGCGCTCCAACTCGATCAACAGCGCGCGCGGTCGCATCCTCTACAATTTCGCCGGCAATTCCTGCGAGGGCTACACGTCGGAATTCCGCCAGGTTTCCGAGCTCGACAGCGGCGAGGGCAAGGTCACGCTCAGCGATCTCCGCTCCAATTCCTGGGAAGACGCGGCCGGCAAGAGCTATCGTTTCAAGATCGAGACGCGGATGAACGATACCGGCTCGAGCCAGGTCGACGGAACGGCCGAGCGCGATGGCGACCACATCAACGTCAAATTGAAGCTCCCGGTGCCGAAGAATTTCACGCTCGACGGCACGACTGTGTTTCCGACCGAGCAGATCCAGCGCATCATTGCCGCCGCCAAGGAGGGCAAATCGCTGCTCGAGCTCTCCGTCTATGACGGCTCCGACAATGGCGAGAAGGTCTACAACACGCTGACCGTGATCGGCCAGCCGATCACGGCCGATCGCGCAGCGTCCTCGCCCGATCCGTCGACGTCCGACGAGCACATGAAGTCGCTGACGCGCTGGCCGGTCACCGTCAGCTATTTCGACCGCGAAGCCCAGCAGAAAGAGGGTGAGCAGACGCCCGTCTACGCGATGTCGTTCGAACTCTACGAAAACGGCGTCTCCCGCGCGCTGGTGCTCGACTACAATGATTTCGTGATTTCCGGCGCGCTCGGCAAGTTCGACGTCAAGGACACGAAGCCCTGTAATTGACGGTCTTGAGGTCATTCCGGACTCGATGCTGCCCATCGCTCCGGAATAACGAGGCAGGGGAGGCATCGGCTTTCTCCTCCGTCATTGCGAGCGAAGCGAAGCAATCCAGAAATGCATCTGCGGAACGATTCTGGATTGCTTCGTCGCAAGAGCTCCTCGCAATGACGGTCTGGCTTTGAGCGCTGTCTCCCGCTACGCTCCCTCCCAATCACAAACGTCAGGGAGGCACCCATGCCCAAGATCGACCATCTCCGCCCGAGCGGCCTGCACCACAATCCGGCCTATTCGCACGTCGTCACGGCCTCCGGCGCGCGCACCATCTACATCTCGGGGCAGGTATCGACCGACGAGGAGGGCAGGATCGTCGGCGAAGGCGATCTCGCTGCGCAGACGACGCAGGTGATGCAGAACCTTGGCCTCGCGCTGAAAGCTGCGGGTGCGAGCTACGCCAACATCGTGAAGATCACCACCTTCGTGGTCGGCTACAAGCCCGAGCTGCGCCCCATCATCGGCAAGGCGCGCTCGGTCTTCTTCGAAGGCATGGACCCGCCGGCCAGCACGCTCGTCGGCGTCACCGCGCTCGCGGCGCCGGAATGGCTGATCGAGATCGAGGCGGTGGCGGTTGCGGATTGATTTCGACCCGTAGGATGGGTTGAGCTCTTGCGAAACCCATCGTTCTCTTGTCGGACGAGATTGATCGGTTTCGCTTCGCTCGACCCATCCTACCGGTTACGGGTGCTTCGCGTTGGACATCCCCTGCAGAACGCCCAACGCTTCATCAGCCCTGTCATCGGGCACGAACAGGTGGTCGTGAAAGAAGGCCGAAACCGCATTCACGCTGATGCCGGCTTTGCCTAGCCGCGTCGTGATCGCAGCCAGGAACCCGACCGCTTCGAGCGAGGAATGAACCGTCAGGGTGATCAGGCGCGAGGCGAACGCGTGAGGAAGTCCTGCCGCTTCGGCCTCTTCACGCCGGATCACGAGCGTGGTGCCTTCCTGTTCACGAAACGTCAGCAGCGGGTTGATACCGGCCGGAATGCTCTCGTTTGGCGGGATCGTGCAGAACACGAAGGTGCCTTCCTGCATTTCCGGCTTCATGTCCCCCAACAGCGCATTGAGATCGCGTTCGCCTGTCACGGTTGTTTGCCTTTCACGAAATTCCAACAGCTCGATATCTGAGCGCGACATGCTTCCCCAAGGTCGTCCTGGCGAAAGCCAGGACCCATTACCCCAGGGAAAAGTTGCGGCGCTGAGCTGTCAACCGCGGGCCTCCGCCAAACCGAGGCCGGTGGTAATGGGTCCTGGCTTTCGCCAGGACGACATCGAGGGATTGGCCATCGGCTATTGTTAATGCGACAGCAGATGACTCTCACTCTTGCGCCTTCTCCGGCCCGTCATACGCAATGCCGCGGATCACCGCGGCGCTGCCGAACTTTTTGCGCAGGCCGTCGATGGCGCGTTCGGCGTGGGCGGCGCGGCGGTCGAGCATGTCGGTGTCATCGGCGGCCGAGCCCGTGCGCAGCGCGCTGACGCCGGCGCCCATCAGGCGGAAGGCGGTGCCGTCGATCTCCTTGGTCAGCATCTCGCGGCAGATCGAAAAGATCTTTGCCGCCAGCTGCGTCGGCGCATTGATCGATTGCGAGCGCGTGCGCTGGCGGAAGTCGGCGGTCTTCAGCTTCAGCGTGATGGTCGAGCCCGCAAGCTCGCTGCTCTTGAGCCGTGAAGAGGTCTTCTCGCAGAGTCGCCACAAGATCTTCTCCAGCGTCGCGAAGTCGCGGATGTCGGTCTCGAACGTGGTCTCGCTGGAAATCGTCTTGGCGCCGCGGTCCGGCTCGACGCGGCGATCGTCGATGCCGCGGGCGAGCCGCCAGAGTCTGCGGCCATCGCTCGGAAACTGCCGCATCAGCTCGATCTCGTCGGCCTTCTGCAGATCGGCGATGATGCGGAAACCGCGCTGAACAAGCCGCTCCTGCGTCGCCGGCCCGACGCCGAAGATGAAGCCGACCGGCCTCGAAGCCAGCATGAGGCGCGCTTCCTCCTGGTCGAGGGGCGCAAAGCCGCGCGGCTTGTCGAGATCGGAGGCGATCTTGGCCAGAAACTTGTTGCAGGAGAGCCCGACCGACACGGTGATACCGATGTCGCGCTCGACGTCGCGGGCAAAGCGCGCCAGCACCTTTGCCGGGATCATCCCGTGAGCGCGCTCGGTGCCGGAGAGGTCGAGGAAGGCCTCGTCGATCGACAGCGGCTCGACCAGAGGCGTCAGCGCCTGCATGGCGTGGCGTACCTCGCGACCGACGCGGACGTATTTCGCCATGTCTGGGCGGATCACGGTTGCATGCGGGCAGGCTTCCAACGCCCTATACATCGGCATGGCCGAGCGCACGCCAAACGTGCGCGCGATATAGCAGGCGGCCGACACCACGCCGCGCTTGCCGCCCCCGATGATCACAGGCTTGTCCGCTATGTCAGGATTGTCGCGCTTCTCGACCGTCGCGTAGAACGCGTCGCAGTCGATATGGGCGATCGTCAGCGCGGCGAGTGCGCGGTGGCGGACGAGGCGCGGGGAACCGCAGGCGGAACAGCGTCGCGCCGACATGCCCTGGTCGGCCAGACAATCCCGGCAGAAGCAGCGGGGCCCGGCCGCCTCAGGGGTGCTCACGGCACGTCGCGCTCCCAGTGCGGATCGCCCAGCACCTGACGAGCCGCGGCGATGTTGGTCGGATGGAGTTCCGAGGCGCTCGCAAAGGCCTTCACGGTTGCGTCATCGCGCAGCACGAAATCGAGCACGCTGATCAGGAAATTCGGGTCGGAGGCCGCGTTCCGCAGCGTCTCCGGGCCGATGCCTGTCTCGGCCAGAAACAGGCCCAGCCTTTCGGGATCGCTGGCGACGAAGGACAACGCCTGAATCGCAACGATTTCAGCTACTTCGCGGGGGTTTTGAACAGGCTTTTTCAAGCGGACGGTTTGCCTTTCCGTTAACTTTCGGTCTCTAATTTGGAATCATCATGCCCGAGTCTGGTGAGCTCAGACAAGCAACTGGAAACCAAATCGCGGAAAGTTGGCCCTCGGGTTTAACGAAACTAGAGCGAATCTGAGGCTAGTTTGAATCCAGTTTTCGAAGCGCCCGCGGAAGGCGCCTGAGGCGTAACATGTCGAACTGGTCTCCTGACAATGGGGAGGGACGGGATGGCTAAGACCGTCCTGATCGTGGAGGACAACGAGCTCAACATGAAGCTCTTCCGCGACCTGTTGGAGGCGCACGGCTATCAGACCTCGGGCACCAGCAATGGCTACGAGGCGCTCGATCTCGTTCGCAAGATGCGTCCCGATCTCGTGCTCATGGATATCCAGTTGCCGCAGGTGTCGGGGCTCGAGGTGACGCGCTGGATCAAGGACGATCCGGAGCTGCGCAACATTCCCGTCGTCGCAGTGACCGCATTCGCGATGAAGGGTGACGAAGAGCGCATACGCGAAGGTGGCTGCGAGGCGTATCTTTCCAAGCCGATCTCGGTCGGCAAGTTCATTGAGACGGTCCGGCGTTTTATCGGGTAGGGAGTGCATTTCAGTGTCCGCGCGTATCCTCGTCGTCGATGACGTCCCTGCCAACGTCAAACTGCTGGAAGCCCGCCTCTCCGCCGAATATTTCGATGTGATGACGGCCTCGAACGGCGCTGAGGCGCTGGCGATCTGCCTCCGCGCCGAGTGCGACATCATCCTGCTGGACGTCATGATGCCCGACATGGACGGGTTCGAGGTCTGCCGCCGCCTGAAGACCGATCCGCTGACGCACCACATTCCCGTCGTGATGGTGACCGCACTCGACAGCCCCGCCGACCGCATCCGCGGCCTGGAAGCGGGCGCCGACGATTTCCTCACCAAGCCCGTCTCGGACGTCGTGCTGATCGCGCGCGTGCGCTCGCTGACGCGGCTGAAGATGATGACGGACGAGCTGCGCATGCGTGCCATCACCTCGCTCGAGATCGGCGTGCAGGCGCCGGAGCGCAGCGCGGTGGCCGACACCGGGAAGGGCGGCCGCATCCTCCTGGTCGACGACCGCCAGTCCTCCTATGAACGGCTGGCGTCGCTGCTTGCCGCCGAGCACACCGTCGACGTCGAGCCCAATCCGACGGAGGCGCTGTTCCACGCCGCTGAGGGCAATTACGACCTGCTGATCGTCTCGCTCGACCTCAACAATTTCGATGGTTTGAGGCTGTGCAGCCAGGCGCGCTCGCTGGAGCGCACCCGCCACGTTCCGATCCTCGCCATTTCGGACGCCGAGAGCGGCACGCGGCTGCTCCGCGGGCTCGAGATCGGCGTCAATGACTATCTGCTCCGCCCCGTCGACAAGAACGAGCTGCTCGCGCGTGCGCGCACGCAGATCCGCCGCCGCCGCTACACCGATCATCTGCGCGACAACGTGCAGAACTCGATCGAGATGGCGATTACCGACGCGCTCACCGGCCTGCACAATCGCCGCTACATGGAGAGCCATCTGGCGACGCTCGCCGAGCAGGCCTCGACGCGCGGCAAGCCGCTGGCGCTGATGATTCTGGACATCGACTATTTCAAGTCGATCAACGACAATTACGGGCATGATGCCGGCGACGACGTCTTGCGCGAATTCGCGGTGCGCGTGCGCAAATCGATCCGCGGCATCGATCTCGCCTGTCGCTATGGCGGCGAGGAGTTCGTCATCGTGATGCCGGAGACCGATCTGCACGTTGCCGGCATGGTCGCCGAGCGCCTGCGCCGCTCGATCGCGGGCGAGCCGTTTTCCGTCCACAAGGGCACCAGGCGCATCGAGGTCACGATCTCGATCGGCCTGACCACGCTGGAGCAGAAGGGCGAGGCCGTCGCCGACGTGCTCAAGCGCGCCGACACCGCGCTCTATCGTGCCAAGCACGATGGCCGCAACCGCGTGGTCTCTCAGGCGGCGTGAGGCTGGAGGCGTGGTTCAGGGCAGGTGAGGGGCGCGCTGTTCTCGCCGCCCGCTCCGCTGGCATTCCGCGCGAAAGCGGGGAATCCAGTAGCGCGGCGTCTCCGTATCCAACGACCGTCTCTGGAATACTGGATCACCCGCTCCAGTGCGCAATTGCGCACAAGGCGGGTGATGATACCGTGCGATACGGCGGCGGCGCGCGCTTGCGCTGCTCCGCGCTCGGCTCCTACGACATGGCCTGGCGCATTGGCGTTGCGGTCGGGCTTGCCGCCGGCATCATCCAGTTCGCACTGCTCCGCCCCGATCGTTGCCGACGGTGTTGCAAACGGCGTAGGCATCGTCGGCTTCTGCCCATTTGTTGGGCGAAGCGCTGCTGCGTGAAGCAGCGTGCGTGGCGCCTGTCGCAAGGCAGCAAGCTGGAATCGATGCGCATTCAGTGGGTTGAGCGAGAAGCGTCGATGGCGTGAATTTTGCTTCTTCTTAACCCAGGAATTGGAACCGTCACTGACGCTTTCCGATCTGGCGACAAGGGAAAGGCCGATAAGCCATGAGGCTGGTCGCCGCCAGTCTCCAGCCATCGACGCTCGACGACCTCATCGCGCCGAGCCGCGAACATTGTGTCCCGAAAATCCGAGCTGATCACGCTGGCCCGATCGCGCCGGCGCGAACGCTCGTCTCGCGGGTTCCAGTCAAGGCAATTGCCGGAAGACATCTCTTGCGACTTGGGAGGATGACGATGGAATCAAGAATATCCACGCGCCAAAGGCTCGTGACATTGGTGGTCGCGCTGTTGGGAATTGCGCTGCTCTACCTCGCCCTCGGCGATGTTGCTCTTGCCGAGGACGCAGCGCCGCCGGCTTGCGGCGGCAAGATCCTCGAGAAGTGCACGCCCAATCCCGGCGACACCGCCTGGATGCTCACCTCCGTTGCACTGGTGCTGATGATGACGGTTCCGGGGCTTGGGCTGTTCTATGGCGGCATGGTGCGCAAGAAGAACGTCGGCGACACCGTGATGACGAGCTTTGCGGTGACGTGCCTCGTCACGATCCTGTTCGCGATCCTGACCTACAGCCTGGCCTTTCGCGCCGGCACGCCGTTTATCGGCGGGCTCGACCGTATGTTCCTGAAGGACATCCTGAGCGACATCGGCAAGGGCGGGATCGGCAATCCCAATCCGCTCGCGGCGACGATTCCCGAAAGCGTCTACATCTGCTTCCAGATGACGTTTGCCATCATCACGCCGGCGCTGATCGCAGGAGCCTTCGCCGAGCGGATGAAATTCTCCGCGATGCTCTGGTTCATCGGCCTGTGGGCGATCTTCGTCTATGCGCCGATCGCGCATTGGGTGTGGGGCCCTGACGGGATCTTCGCCTCCGGCAACGACGCCGCCTGGGTCAAGGTGCTCGATTTCGCCGGCGGGACCGTCGTGCATATCAATGCCGGCGTGGCGGGCCTGATGTGCGCCATCATGCTCGGCAAGCGCAAGGAGACAGGACCCGCCCACAACATGGTGCTGACCTTCATCGGCGCCTCGCTGCTCTGGGTCGGCTGGTTCGGCTTCAACGCGGGCTCGGCGGTGACGGCGGGCATGCAGGCCGGCATGGCGATGCTGGTGACGCAGATCGCAACGGCCGTTGCCGGCTTCACCTGGATGCTGGTCGAGTGGTCGCTCAAGGGCAAGCCGACGGTCGTCGGCATCTGCTCGGGCGCGGTCGCAGGCCTCGTCGCTATCACGCCCGCGTCCGGCTTCGTCGGCCCGATCGGCGCCTTCGTAATCGGCATTGCCGCCGGTGTGCTCTGCTACTGGGGATGCACCGGGCTGAAGGCCATGTTCAGCTATGATGACGCGCTCGATTGCTTCGGTGTTCACGCCGTCGGCGGTATCGTCGGCGCGCTGCTCACCGGCATCTTTGCCGTCGAGCAATATGGCGGCACCGCGGGCGCGCTGGAAGGCAATCCGGGCCAGTTCATCAACCAGTGCATCGGTGTCGCCACGGTGTTCGTCTATGACGCCGTCGTCAGCCTGATCATCCTCTATGTGGTCAAGCTGTTCGTCGGCCTGCGGGTGTCGGAGGATATGGAGCGCGATGGTCTCGATCTCGCGTTGCATGGCGAGGTCGTGCACTAGAGCATGATCCGGACGACAAACGCGGAACGCGTTTGCGCGGAGAGCATGCTCAAACAACAACCTAAAGCGCGATGGTGATTCAATCTCATCGCGCTTTGGATCGCCGGCAATAATAGCGAAGCAATCCGGGCATCCGCGTTGCCCGCGGATGCACCGGCACGGGAGAGGAAACGATGACCGAGATCTTTGCGCAAGGTGACCTGCTGATCGAGCGGGTACCCGATGTGGCGCCGTCGGGTATGCTTGCTGAAACCGCCGAGGGCGCGCCGCTGGTCCTGCTGGAGGGCGAAGCCACCGGACATTGTCATGCGATCCGCGAGCGCGTGACGCTGTTTCGTGACGACGATCTGGCGCGCGACATTCCGGCCGGGCTTTATATCGGGCATCTTCTGATCGGTGCGGCCTGTGCGCGGGTGACGCATGAGGAGCATGCGCCGCTGACGCTGCCGCGGGGGACCTACCGGGTGCGCCGCCAGCGCGAGCTCGGGCCACGCGATGCACGCGTCCTTGCCGACTGAACAGGCGCTGACGGCGGAGCAGACAGCGGCGCTGGGGGATTTTCGCGCGCGGTGGGTTGCCGTCCGGCGCTCGACGGTGCCTGCCGACCGCGGCGCGGCGGCGCAAGCGGTGCAGCTTGCCTATCATGCTGCCGAACTTGCGCCGCCAGCGCGCATCGTCTGGTGCGACAGCCCGCTTACGCTGGCCACGCTTGCCGGCCGGATGTCGCGCGACGACGGTCGCAACGTCCGCTCCCTTCTGGTCGATCATCTGCGTCGAAAAGTCGATTCGCTGGTCGGAAGGCGGGTCCATCGGAAGGCGCTCGCCACTGTCGAGAGCGCCGTCAATCCCGCCGATCCCCTGGTCGCTGCCGCGACTGATGCGGTGATACGAAGCGTGCCGGAGCAGACTCTGTCCGTGCTGGGTCATCTTCGCCGCTACGGCCTGTCGTGGTCCGGCGTGCGCGAGGCGATGCTTGCACCACGGAGTTTTTCGTCCTGCGCGGTGGGGCCGCACGATTTGTCCTGGCTTGGCATCTACGATTATCTCCGCGAGGTGCTGGGCTTTCATGCCGAGACCGAGCCGCTGCGCGGACTGATGCAGCTTGCGACCAGTGTCGGCTGGTTGCAGCCGCATGAGCAGACCTGCTGGCTCGCGGAACGGCCGAACCGGTTGTGCGGTGACGCGCGCGACCGGTTGCATCACGCGAGCGGTCCAGCGCTGCGCTATCCGGACGGCTGGTCGGTCTGGGCCTGGCGCGGGGTGGAGGTGCCGCGCTGGATCATCGCGCACAGCGACAGAATCACGCTGGCCTCGATCGACGAGCAAGTGGATGTCCAGGTCCGCCGCTGCATGATCGAGATCATGACGCCGGAACGTTATATCGCGCTCGGCGGCGCCACCCGCATCGCCGAGGACGAGACCGGAATCCTGTGGCGGCGTAACTGGCTCGCCGCGGACGCCTGGGCCGCGGTGGAAGTCGTCAATGCCACGCCCGAGCCTGATGGCACGCGCCGGCATTTCTTCCTGCAGGTGCCGGCCAATCTGCGCACCGCACGCGAGGCGGTCGCCTGGACCTACGGCATGCGGACGGAGGCCTATGCGCAACTGGTCCAGAGGACATGAAAGGCTGGGGCGTGCGACGCCGTCGTCGATCAGGTCCGACGCGAGATCGCATCCGCCTGTCTTGCCAAGGCGGACGAGTGGAATGAGCCACCAGGCTTTGTTTCATTGTCCAAGCTTTTTTGCTCGGCGCGCTCGGCGACACGTGTCCCTGCGAAAGCGATGAGCAAGGAACTAACGCACATGATGTTGAGTCGATTGATCGCAGCGATAGCCTTTGGATGCGGTGCGCCTTGGATGATAAGGTAGCCGCGAGATAACTTATCGCGTCAAGATGACTGTCCGATGTTTTGGCCCAAAGCCATTTTGGGTTGTGCTAGTAATCGACTTCCCGCCAGAGCGGGACACTATCTTTTTCAGTTAATTTGGAGGGAAGATCATGCGAATACGCTACGCTTCCTATTTCTTATCAGCCGCGCTTGCCGCCGCAGCTTCGAACGCCTTCGCGGGTGAGGAGGTCCTTGAGTTCAAACTCGTCACTAAGCCGATCGACGTCAAGGTCTTAGAGGTCGCAAACGTCGAGGGACAGACGGTTGCGTCGGGCAAATTGTTTGGCGTCGCCGTCTTCAATGACGGCCGTATCGGGGTGAAAGAGTTCGTGAATACCTCGGACATGCTCAAAGGCTCGGGCTCCTTCTTCGGCTATAGCACTTACACGTTCGAGGAGGGTTCGATCACGGCGCGTTACAGCGGCTCGGCTAAGGACGGCAAGTCAAAGGGCGAGTATACGATCCTTTCGGGTACAGGTGCCTATGCGAACGCTACGGGCACAGGAACGATCGAAAGCGCGCCGAACCCGTTCAAGGGAGTCACCCTGTTAAACATCAAGCTGGTCGTTAAAACTCCCGGCACATAACAGCGTAACATCCGCAGGCTTCTGACAAGGAGGTTGACGGCTCGCGTCGGCGTTGGCGGCCAAATACAGTCGCGTCACCGCCGGTCGGTTGGCTGGATGTCTGCTTATCCGCTGATAGCGGCGGAATAGCAGACATCCCTCAAGCGCCGCTTGGGGCGCAAGCCGACATATCGAAACTACCCGATCTTGGGCATCTCTAGTTTGGGGCAAACCGAGCCCGACCAAGAAGGATCGACAGGACTGCATGAAACACGACGGCGGGCCAAAGAAGCACCCCCACAAACTCGCCCGCGAGAGCGACGTAACCCAAATACAGCGTTACGATTGAGCTATACGCGAGCATCCCGACGAGTGGCGTGGCTGGCCAGCAAGCTATTCCTAGAGCAATCAGGGCGATGCCGGTGACCCGCGCTATCGGTACTGCAACCCCGGCAAGTTGTTGACCGAGCAACATCTGGCCCACCAGAGACGGAGCAAGTAGCAATGCCAATCCTGTGGCAGCCTCGGCGACAGCAGCGAAAACCAGGATCTTTTTCATCGCGCCATTGCATTAATCGCGCTTGCGATAAGTTGCTAATTCTTACCCTGCGTTTGCGGCTCCGGTTCAAGCTTGAACGTCAGCTTGTTGATCTTGCCGGTGAACTTGAACGGAGGATCGTAGCGATACTCGATCAGTGCCAATCCGGTCCGCGTGTCCTGGCCGATGTCGAAGCTTTCATCCTCGGGGAAGGTGATCGGGGTGGTGTGCTCCATCGAATTCCGGGCCACTTCCTTGCCATCGACAGATAGCACGCCGGTACCGCCCTTGCCCAAACCTGGCTCAGCGGATTTGAAATCGAACACGATGGTGTGTTTGCCAGCGGTCAATTCAGGCCCCTCCCACATCGTGCGCTTGAGATCGAGCAGGTTGTACAAGAACACCACCCTGCCGCGATCAAATCCGAACTCGCCTTTGCTCAGGAAAAGGCCGTAGCCGCCGAAGCGTCCGCCCTGCGTGACGATCATACCCTCCGCGCCACCCTCGGGGATGTCGACTTCGGCAGTGATGGTGTAGCTCTTGTCTAGGATGTTGGGCGCTGCGCTGGCCGGCGTGCCGATCAGTTCGCCCGAATAGGTAAAGACCGTGCGTCCTGCCGTGAGGCTCGGACGAGGCGTGTTCCAGCGAGTAAGCGTTGTGTTGTCGAGCGGCAGCACGTTGTACTTCTTCGCCTCGGCGTAGAAGGCATCCTGCATCTGCTTGAGCTTGTCCGGCATCTTGGTAGCAAGGTCATTAGACTGCGTCGGATCCTCCTGGACGTTGTAGAGCTCCCAATTGTATCCGGTGATCACGTTCGGTGGCGTCTTGGTGCTCAGCTCCCACGGGAGCGTCGCAGGCGTCGTGGTGGCCACCCATCCGTCCTGATAGATGGCGCGATTGCCGAGCATCTCGAAATATTGCGTGGTGTGCCGGGTGGGTGCGGCGGCGTTCGCATTGTCCCACGCGTACGCCATGCTCACGCCTTCAATCGGAATCTGCTTGATCCCGTTGAGGGTGTCGGGTTGCGGAATGCCGGTCGCCTCGAGGATGGTCGGCACGACGTCAATGACGTGATGGAACTGGCGGCGGATCCCGCCCAAATCCGTGATGTGGCCGGGCCAGGACATGACCACGCCCTGAGCCGTCCCGCCGAAGTGTGATGCCACCTGCTTCACCCACTTGAAGGGCGTGTCCATCGCCCAGGCCCATTCAGCCGCGTAATGCGGGAACGTCCGCTCCGATCCCCAGAACGGATACCAGAGGAACTGATCCTTCACCGGAACGGCAATGCCGTTGAAAGTCGTGAATTCATTCGGCGTTCCGTTGAGCATGCCCTCGGCACTCGCGCCGTTGTCGCCGCCGATGTAGATAATCAAGGTGTTGTCGAGTTCACCGAGGTCTTCGACGGCCTGGACGACCCGTCCGATCTCATGGTCGGCGTAGGCGAGATAGGCTCCATAGACGTCCGCTTGCTTGATGAAGAGCTTCTTCTCGTCCCAGCTCAGGGAGTCCCATTCAGGCAAATCTTTCGGCCAGGGGGTCAGCTTGGCATTCTCGGGCATGATCCCCAGCCGCTTCTGATTGGCAAAGATTTTCTCGCGGACCTTATTCCAGCCCTCGTCGAAGAGATGCATGTCGCTGATCTTCTTCACCCACTCAGCAGTCGGGTGATGAGGCGCATGGGTCGCGCCCGGCACGTAGTAGACGAACCAGGGCTTGCCCGGAGCAATCTCCTTGAGTTGCTTAATGTGCTGGATCGCCTCGTCGGCCATCGCCGTCTCCAGGTTCCACCCGGGATTGTTGAGGAAGGGGTAGATGGCCGTCGTATTGCGGAACAGGTTCGGCTGCCACTGGCTCGCATCGCCACCGACAAAACCGTAGAAATAGTCGAAGCCCATACCATTCGGCCATTGATCGAACGGCCCTGCCTGGCTCGCCTGATAGAAGGGTGTGTTGTGGTCCTTGCCGAACCACGAGGTCGCATACCCGTTCGCCTTCAAGATGGTGCCGATCGTGCCTTTCTCGATCGGAATGATCGAGTCGTAACCTGGGAAACCTGTTGCGATTTCGCCAACGACGCCGAAGCCCACCGAGTGATGGTTGCGTCCCGTGATAATCGCGGCCCGCGTCGGCGAGCAAAGCGACGTCGAGTGGAAGTTGGTGTAGCGCAGTCCGGCCTGCGCGATGCGATCCATGGTTGGAGTGGGTATGACACCGCCAAAGGTGCCGGGTGCCCCAAAGCCCTGGTCATCGGTCATGATCAGCAGCACGTTGGGCGCACCCTTGGGAGGCACGACGCGCGGCGGCCACCAAGGCTTCGACTCCGAGGCACTCTCCTTGATCACCCCGCCGAATTTCGGGTCGGGCGGCGGGAGCTGGTTGCCGTCTATCGTGGTGGTGGCACTGGGCGATCCTGGAACGCCGGTGACCTGCTGAGCTGATGTTGAGACGCAACCGAGGGCGAAAAAAGTTGCTGCGACCGCAAGTACGCTGCGATGGATGCTCATGTCCAGCACTCCATTGCGGTAAGGCCTGCCAGAGCGTGTCATCGCCAGGATGACACCATTTGACCTAAATCAACGCGCCAGCTTTTAGTTGGTCCGGTTCCAATGTCCGAGATGGGGTCAAAATGCGACGAACTCAGTGTGAGCAAATCTGGTCCGCTGTAACCCACTGACCGGACCTCGACGCGGCGTGCGGACACGTTGCCGATGGGCCACTTCCGGACTCATGCTCCGCAAACAAGAACTTACCCGATGATGGCCATTGAACGGTCCCAGTCAGGAACCGCAGCGGTCGTGGTTAAGCGGTTCAAATGGGGAGGCTGCTTCCCACCCTAAGCTCCCCTGCGATCCTGGTTACCAATCACGCAGCGCCATGCCGCCAGGCGCTCTGCCGGATGCTGGTTCATCCACTCGGCGAGCTGTGGCGCCCCCATCAGGCAGGACTGCATCGAGATGTCGGCGAAGTCCGAGGTGGTGACGATCTGCTCGTGGCAATCTGTCGGAGAAGAGAGACTGCAGAGCACGGCGATGACCTTGATCACGACAGGGGACCCCCGTCGCTGCGATGGGCTTTGGTGCCGCTGACCGTATGACTTATCGATGCCTTGTCATGCTGCTCCCTGACCGGATCAGCCGCCGGGAAGATGCTGTCATATATCGCAAGGGCTTCTCGAACTAAGCGGGCTTGCTCGCGCTCAGACTTTGAGACAAATCGAATAATCTCTCCCATATTGAATGCTCCTGCTACTATCTGAGGGACCATTCCCTTTATGGCGAAGAATAGGCGCGGCCTTGCTATTCAATCTGTGATGCGTCTCACCATGCGCAGCGTGCTTTGAAAGACTTCGAGGAGCAAACTTCAATTTACTAAACGAGCCTACTGATCGCGAACGCAGCAACGAGAAACACTCCGATAATCAATGCTGGCATGACGTGATCTTCCTCCCCTCTCATGTGAACAACGTCTGGCTCAAAGCACGCCAGTTCCTCCACTGCTCGTGTTGATATCGGAGGGCGGTTTCTCAATCTGTGACAGAAATCACGAGCGTCCCAGCAGTGGGTCGTAGGCGTCTAATGGCCGACTACAGCCAGTCGCGACCACCAAAGCATGCTGAAATCTTCATTGCTCTTGCCGCCTGTTCTAAACTGGCCCGCACAATCACGCGATGAAACGGTGCTATCGTCGTAAGATAGATACGCCCCAGTCGGTTATGGCAATGCACCACGGTACCCGCGACCAGCTCGCGCCCATTTGCTGCATCGGCGCGAAGTTGGATGGTGACGCGGAAGTCGAGATGCCAGTCATCCGCGCCCACTACCAACTCCGTCGCGCTCTTTGACAGCACCGGGAAGAAGCCGATAACCGGCCCACGCGCCGCTGCGGCAAGACCGACGGCGCGCGACGATTTGACGGCGACTGTCGCCATCACCACATCGCGAACACGAGTGAGCGCACGAATCCACCACGCCTGTCGCTCGAGCGCGGCGCGTGCCAGCACCTCTAGATCATCGCTGGCCCCCGCCGGCAGTGGAATTGCAAAGGCGTCCAAAAGGTCCGCGCCCGCGTAAAGCGGCGCAAGCACGCTGTTGCTGGGCATGGGCACGGCGCGCGCTTTGGTCATGCGATTAGGTACCGGATGCTGGGAGGGGCGTCGCGCCGTTGGCGTTGCGGACGATCTTGCCGCCGTAGTCCTTTTTTATATCCACGTGCTCTGCATCGCAACAATCCTGCGGCGCACATGTCTCAGTTGGGTCACTCGCGACTGAGCCGGGCAGTTCTCGCTACCAATCGATGTTCGCTTCGGTCCCCGCCCGCATTTGTGCAGAAGCAGCAAATGACGCGAGGGGCCAGAAGCTGACGCTGCAGCGATTGCGACAACTGCGTATCCTCCATATGCTGCCACGCTCCAAACTGCTTCTGCGAGGAGGTCGACGTGATCCGTAAGCACCTGACCGGATTGTTTGGCTCGCTCCTGCTATTTATGGCCTTGGGGGCCCCGGCGTCGGGTCTCGATCTTGGGCGGCGGGCCTTGCTAGGCATTACGGCCTCGCCGTTGCGGGCAGGCGTCGACTCGATTGGGCCCGGCGTGCTGGCCGAGCGCGTGATCGCCGGCTCGCCAGCCGCCCAAGCCGGCGTCGTCTCGGGCGATGTTGTGGTGTCCGTGGACGGTAAACCGCTCGGCGCAGTTGACGACTTCTTGCGAGCGGTCGGAGTGCACCGCGCCGGCGACACCGTTCCTGTGGAGCTGCGCCGCGCCGGCCAACCTCTCACACTTGCCATCAAGCTCGACGGCGTACCGTTCGAGACCGCTCCCGGCATTGATTTCACCTACGACGCCGTGGCGACACCGACCGGACTCCGGCGCACCATCATGACCTCGCCGCAAGCGCCTGCTGTCGGCCGGCGACCGGCTGTGCTGCTGATCGGCGGCATCGGCACTTACAGCGTCGACTATTCCTTCGATCCAGATCACGATGTCGCCGAGCCATACCGGCGCCTGCTCGCTGCCCTCACTCGCCGCGGCTTCGTCACCCTGCGAGTTGAGAAGAGCGGCGTCGGCGACAGCGAGGGTCCTCCGGCCAAGGAGGTCGATCTGGATGGCGAGCTCGTCGGTTACATCGCCGGCCTGAAGATGCTCAAAGCACGGGCCGACGTCGACCCCGAGCGGGTCTTTATCCTCGGCCACAGCATTGGGAGCGTAGAAGCCCCAATGGCCGCAGCACGCGAGCCGGTGAGAGGCATCGTCGTCATGCAAGGCGTGGGTACCACATGGTTCGAGTACGAACTCGTCAACGTGCGCCGGCAGCTCGAACTCGAGGGGATTGCCCCGGCGGAGGTGGCCAAACGTATGGCGCTCAAGGAATGGGCGATGCATCGCCTGCTGATCGATGGTCAGCCACGCGCAGCGCTGCTCGCTGAACGGCCCGCCGCTGCCGCGATGATCAAGTATCCGGCTTCAGACGCCTACTTGCGCAACGTCGCCGCCCTGAACCTGCCGGCGTTGTGGGCCCCGCTCGACCTACCCGTGTTGGTGGTTTACGGGAATGCGGATTTCATCACCAGCGAGGCTGACAGCCGAGCGATCCTAGAGGACGTCAACCGCGCGCACCCCGGTCGCGGAGAGCTCCGGATTATCGACCACATGGATCACTACCTGACTGACGCTGCCGACCAAGCGACGAGCTTCAAGGCTCCGCGGGCGTGGGATCTAACGCCAGCTCGACATCCGGCTTACCAGGCAGCGGTCGAACCGGTCGTCGGTGATTGGCTGGTGGCCCAAGCAGGCCGAAGCGGTTGAGAAATAGCGAGGTCCGCTTCGGGTCTCGGCTGTGTGAAAACGCAACGGCGCTCAAACTTTGGAGAAAAGCATTCCTTCTTACACCGCTTCCGAGACCACGATGACGATACTGAGCTCTAGTGCTGCGTGATCTGAGAAGTAGATTCTCCACCGTTCGCCAAAGTTCGCGTTTTCACACAGCCAGGGTGGTAAAGCAGACACGCGGCACCGAACCCGGCATGTCGCCTTGTTACCACCCACAAGAGACATCGCCCAGTAGCTGGCCGCTCCAAAAACCTTGCTGGAGGCCGTCCCTGCTGCTTTCCGATGTGTTAAGCTGCGTTGAGCGGGTTGTTGGTCGCCCCGGCCGGGGAGTTTGGCATGAAGCGACGCGACTTTATCACGGTGCTCGCTGGCGCTGCGATCTGGCCGCGCGCGGCGGAGGCTCAGAAGAAAATTCCGCGGGTCGCGTTCTTGACGACTGGCTCGCTTGAAATGCCCGAAACACGCGCGGGACTCAACGCCTTCTATCAAGGGTTACGCGAACACGGCTATATCGATGGTCAAAACATCATCGTGGAGGTCCGGGCGGCCAACTCAAAGGTTGAGCGGTATCCAGCCTTGGCGAGCGAACTTGTCGGTCTCAACATCGATCTAATCGTCGCAACGAACTCGCTTTCCGCCCGTGCTGTGCAACGAGTGACCACCACCATCCCGATTGTTGTGCCTGTGATGGGTGATCCTGTCGGAGACGGGCTTGTGGCCAGTCTCGCGCGACCCGGAGGGAACATCACCGGCTTGACGTTCCTCGGCCCGCAGCTTGTCCCAAAGCGCTTGGCCTTGCTCAAGGAAGCGCTCCCCGCGATTTCGCAGATAGCGATCTTGTGGCATCCCGGGGCATATGGCGAGCGCACGATGACCGACATGATGAAGGAAGCAGAGGAGGCGGCACGGACCCTCGGAGTACAGCTGCGACGTGTCGCTGTGCACGGCCCCGACGAGTTTCCTCGGGCATTTTCCTCAATTGCCGGAGAGCACGCCGAGGCTCTTCTCGTGTTTCCGAGTCCGATGCTCTACACCGAACGAAGACGCGTTGTTGATCTCGCAACAGAGCATCGGCTCCCCATAATGGCTATGGGTAAAGAGTTTGTGCAACTCGGGGGACTGATGTCTTATGGAGCAGACATCAATGATTTCAACCGGCGCTGCGCTACCTACGTGGACAAAATCCTTAAGGGTGCCAAGCCAGCCGACCTGCCCGTCGAACAGCCCACCAAGTTTGATCTGTTCATAAACCTCAAGACTGCAAAGGCGCTTGGCCTCGAAATTCCTGCCTCATTGCTCGCCCGCGCCGACGAGGTGATTGAATAGGTTGAGGTCGCCCATTGGCCCATCAGCAACGTGTCCGCACGCCTCGTCGAGGTCCGGTCAGTGGGTTACAGCGGACCAGATTTGCTCACACTGAGTTCTTCGCATTTTGACCACCGAAAGCGGACATCACGGATTTATGGGTACACGCTAGCTACGGTAGTAGCGCCACATCCTCAGGAACGTGCGATGGATCATGTCGGGAGGCTGGTCGAAGGGCTCGACATTGATTCGGACCGTGTTGGTATGGCTCATCCGCCAGGGCAGGCGCATCAGCCAGCGCCAGGACGGCTGCTTGCGCCAGTCGGCGACCAGCGCGCTTGTGAGCGGCGCGTTGAGCACGATTTGCAGCTCGTGCACGGTCATCGCGCGTTCGGCGATCTCGACGAGATCGATGCGCTCGATGGCGCGCCACCGGATCAGGCCGAAGGCCTGGATGAAGATGCCGTATTGATTGGCGCCGATGGTGGGACGGCCGGTCTCGAGCAGCGGAATGTTGTAGTAGGTGAAGCCGGCTGCAAGGGCTGCGAGCAGGAGCCAGTAGAGCGCGCCGGTGAGGAGGGCGGCGGTGCAGAAGATCGCAGCCAGCGCCGCCGTCACGTAGACGGGGAAATAGGTGTCGTCGCGGCCATAGGCGACCGAGTAGCCACCAACGTTTCCTTCGTCCATGGTTGCGCTCATGGACGCCAAGGCTACGACCAACGGCCGCAAATAAAAACGGCCGCAAATAAAAACGGGGCCCGCAAGGGACCCCGCCGAAGTCGTTCAGCGTTCCGCGATCTTACTTGATCTTGGCTTCCTTGAATTCGACGTGCTTGCGCGCGACCGGGTCGTACTTCTTCTTGACCAGCTTCTCGGTCATGGTGCGCGAATTCTTCTTGGCGACGTAGTAGAAGCCGGTGTCAGCCGAGGACACGAGCTTGACCTTGATGGTGACCGCTTTGGCCATGTTCAGAAACCTCGAATGGAATGGGATTTGAGGAGCCGGCCAAACGGCCCGCGTTGGCCGGCAACCTAGCCACAAACCGCCCAAAGTCAAGGTTTTGCGGCCAGAAACTCGCTCAAATCGGCCCGATTAACCCTCGAAGAACCGGTTTTTCGGCCGCGGCAGCCCCAGATTCTCCCTCAAAGTGGCCCCTTCGTACTCTTTCCGGAAAATCCCGCGCCGTTGCAGTTCCGGAACGACCTTGTCGACGAAATCGTCGAGGCCCGCCGGCAGGAACGGGAACATGATGTTGAATCCGTCAGAGCTGCGACTGAGGAGCCATTCCTCCATCTGGTCGGCGATGGTTTTCGCCGTGCCGACGAAGGACAGCCCGCCATAGCCGCCGACGCGCTGGGCGAGCTGGCGCACCGTGAGCTTGTCGCGCGCCGCGAGATCGACCATCCGCTGCCGGCCGCTCTTGCTGGCGTTGGTCTCGGGGATCGGCGGCAGCGGCCCGTCCGGGTCGAAGCCGCTCGCGTCCGTGCCTAGGATGACCGAGAGCGAGGCGATGGCGCTGTCGTAATGCACGCGGCTGTCGAGCAGGGCGCGCTTCTCCTTGGCTTCATCGACGCTATCGCCGACCACCACGAAAGCGCCCGGCAAGATCTTCAGATGCTCGGGATCGCGGCCGATCTTCTCCATGCGGCCCTTGATGTCGGCATAGAGCTTCTGCCCGTCGGCAAGGCTGCCGCCGCCGGTGAACACGGCTTCCGCGGTCTCCGCCGCGAGCTGCTTGCCGTCCTCGGACGCTCCGGCCTGCACGATCACCGGCCAGCCCTGGACGGGGCGGGCGATGTTCAGGGGACCACGTACCTTCAGATATTTGCCTTGGTGGTCGAGCACGTGCATCTTTGACGGCTCGAAGAACAGACCCTGTTCGACGTCGCGCACGAAGGCGTCGTCGGCGAAGGAATCCCAGAGGCCGGTGACGACATCATAGAATTCGCGGGCGCGCTTGTAGCGCTCGGCGTGCTCCATGTGATCGTCGAGACCGAAATTCAGCGCCGCGTCCGGATTCGAGGTGGTGACGATGTTCCAGCCCGCGCGGCCGCCGCTGAGATGGTCGAGCGAGGCAAAACGACGCGCGACATGATAGGGCTCATCAAAGGTGGTCGAGCCCGTCGCGATCAGGCCGATGCGCTCGGTCACGGCGGCGAGCGCTGACAGAAGCGTGAACGGCTCGAACGACGTCACGGTGTGGCTACGCTTCAAGGCATTGATCGGCATGTTCAGCACGGCGAGGTGATCGGCCATGAAGAAAGCGTCGAACTTGCCCGCCTCGAGCTTCCTGATCAGCTGCTTGATGTGGCCGAAATTGAAATTGGCGTCGGGCCAGGCGCCGGGATAGCGCCAGGCGCCGGTGTGGATTGAGATCGGGCGCATGAACGCGCCGAGCTTGAGTTGCCGCTGTGCCATCGCCCGTGTCCATGCTGGGTGTCGCTCGACATGACATAGGTGCGGCGCCCGCATGTGCCATCAGCCACGCGCAGAACAATTTTTTGTTTTTCGCTCCATACTCAGCATGGCCGTCATTCCGGGGCGCGCCCCTTGGCGCGAGCCCGGAATCCATACTCCCGATCGTGGTTATGGATTCCGGGCTCGCCGCTATGCGGCGCCCCGGAATGACGAGGGTGGAGAGCCATTGCCCTCGAACCTGTCAGCCGTCGCGGCCGACAAAGTCTTGTTTCCGCGAGACGAGAACCAATGCCTATGGCCGGCGCAACCATATTGGACGGCACAATCCGCATCGATCGGCCGATGCCCTGGATTGGCCGGCTGCTGTCGCTGCCACTGCTTGCGGCGAGTGGCTACCTGCTGTGGAACGTCGCCCTTGGGCTGCGACAGGACCTGTTCGGCTTCGGACGGCTGGCGGATGACTGGGTGCCTGTGCTGGTCTTTACGGGTCTCGGCGTTGCGGTCGGCATTCCCGGCCTCATCCTGCTGACATACCGCTATTTCATCATTCTGAACGATAAGCTGCGCCAGGTCATCATCACCAGGCAGTTTGGTCCGCTGAATTTCCGCTCATTGCGCAATCTGGCCGACTATAACCTGATCAGCATCACCGATGACTGCGATGCGGAGCTGACGATGTACGACGTCAATCTCTGCGGCAACAGGGACACCACGCCGATCACGCTGTCGAGCTTCACGTCGCGCGACGAGGCGAACAAGCTTGCGAACGAGCTCGGCCGAGCCCTCAAGCTCCCCGCGCGCGACTACGTCGGCACCGAGCCAGATGATACGGATCTCAGAGATCCGCAAGAATAGGTCAGCTCAAGATATCCTTCTGCATCTTGCCGCCGTAGAAATGGAAGAACGGCACCGGCGCGTCATGGCGGAGCGGGCCGGTGGCGAGCCGCCTGTCCAGCTCGTTGAGCACGTTCCGCGTCATCGGATGCAGGTCGGCGAGCGGCTGTGGGCCGAGCTCGACCCAGACCAGCTCGACCAGCTCGGCATCGGCATGCACGACGCCCTCGACGCGATGGGTGATGGCGGAGGCATCCGCGGTGAAGAAGCGCGTGTCGAAACGCTTGACGCGACCGGGCGGTGTGATCGCGCGCGCGATCAGGAACAGGCCGGAGGGATCAGGCAACAGTCCCGCATCCGCAAACGGCTTCCAGGGGCCGGCAAGCTTCGGCGCCTTGCCCTCGTGCTGACGCCCGAGGCAGAGACCGGTTTCCTCGCAGGCCTCGCGGATCGCGGCGATCGCAAGCGATTTTGCACGCGAGGCTTCCGTCTTCGGGCTGCCCTTGAACAGATTGGCCTGAAGCTCAGGCGTGATCGGCGCCGCGCAGGGCACGCGATAATCGTCCTTGTCGACGCGGCCGCCGGGGAAGACGAACTTGCCCGGCATGAACACCACCTTGTCGTGGCGCTTGCCGACCAGCACTTTTGGAACAGAGCCGCTGCGATCAACCAGGATCAGGGTGGCAGCATCCTTCGGTCGAAAATAAGGATGGTGGTCGGCTTCCTTTTCTTCGTGGACTTTTTCCGGTGCCGCTTGCGCCACGTCCGTCATCTCCAACCCCAAATTCTCTTCTTCATTGTTGTTTAGACCGGCGGAATACCATCCGGCGGATTGTCGTCAAAGCCGTGCATGCGCAGGGCCCATTGCAGGCCGACCACGGCGCCCTTGACCGGTTGCAGCAACGCGAGCGATGCGACGAAGGTGAAGGGCAGATAGGCGGCAAAGCTGATCCAGGCCGGCGTGGTGTAGTTGGTCTCGATCCAGAGGATCGTCGGCACCACGATGTGGCCGACGATGACGATCACGAGATAGGCGGGCAGGTCGTCGGCGCGATGCGGCGTGAAGTCGAGCCCGCAGGCCGAGCAGTTGTCGGCAGTTTTCAGGAACGCGCGGAACAGCTTGCCCTGGCCACAACGCGGGCAGCGACCGCGAAAGCCGCGCTTCATCGCATCCCAGACGTCGCGCTTCTCGACGAGGCCGGTCTCGCGCGTCCAGATCTTTGGCGCCGTGCTCATCGCTTCCATGCCTTGTTCTTTCCCTTGCCTTTCGCGCCCTTGCCCTTCTTTCCCTTGCCGGACGTCTTCTGCTTCTCCGGCTTGCGCTTCTTCTCCGGACTGCGTCCGGGTTGCGCCTTCGCCGATTTGCGCTGCGGACGAAAGTCCCTGCGGCCGCGCGGCGCACTCTCGCCCGCCGACAACAGCTCGAAGCGCAACGCGCCGGCAATGGGAGCAGCTTCTACCAGACGGACGTCGACGACATCACCCAGCTGGTGCATGGCACCGCTGCGCGAGCCGACGAGGGCGTGGCGGCCCTCGTCATAGTTGAAATATTCCGTGCCGAGGGATCGGATCGGGATCAAACCGTCAGCGCCGGTGTCGTCGAGCTTGACGAACAGGCCGGCGCGCGTGACGCCGGACACGCGCCCCTGGAACGTCGCGCCGATGCGATCGGCGAGATGATGCGCAATGAGCCGGTCGACGGTCTCGCGCTCGGCCTTCATCGCGCGCCTTTCGGTGACCGAAATATGCGCGGCGACTTCGCTTAAGGTTTCCGGCGTCTCGCTGTCGGGCAGCGCGCCTTCGCCAAGGCCCAGCGCGCGAACCAGCGCGCGATGCACCACGAGGTCCGCGTAGCGGCGGATCGGCGAAGTGAAATGCGCGTAGCGGCGCAGGTTGAGGCCGAAGTGCCCATAATTTTCGGCTGAGTACTCGGCTTGCGCCTGTGCGCGCAGCACCACCTCGCTGACCAGCGGGTAGTAGTCGTGACCTTCGAGCTGGGCCAGCACGCGGTTGAACAGGGTCGGGCGCAGCGGGCCGCTCTTGGCAAAGGGAACGTCGAGCGTCTCCAGAAACTCCTGAAGCGCGTGGACCTTTTCCAGCGTCGGCTCGTCGTGCACGCGATAGATCAGCGGCAGCGACTTCTTCTCCAGCATCTCTGCTGCCGCGACGTTGGCGAGGATCATGAACTCCTCGATCAGCCGGTGCGCGTCCAACCTTTCAGGCACGACAACGCGATCGACCGTGCCGTCGCTCTTCAACAGGATCTTGCGCTCGGGCAAATCCAGATTGAGCGGATCGCGCTCGTCGCGGGCGCGCCTGACGCAGGCGTAGGCGGCATAGAGCGGTTTGAGGATCGGATCGAGCAGGGGGCCGGTGGTGTCATCCGGCCGGCCGTCGATCGCGGCCTGCGCCTGCGCATAGTGCAGCTTTGCCGCCGAACGCATCAGGATGCGATGGAACGAGTGCGAGCGCTTGCGGCCGTCGGGGCCGATCACCATCCGCACGGCGAGGGCGCCGCGCGGCTCGCCCGGTACCAGCGAGCACAGATTGTTGGAGATCCGCTCCGGCAGCATCGGCACGACGCGGTCCGGGAAATAGACCGAGTTGCCGCGGTCGATCGCATCGCGGTCGAGCGCAGTGCTGGGGCGGACGTAGAAGCTCACATCCGCGATCGCGACATTGACGATGAAGCCGCCCTTGTTGTTGGGATCGGGATCGGCCTCCGCGTGCACCGCGTCGTCATGATCCTTGGCGTCAGGCGGATCGATGGTGACGAGCGGGACGTCGCGCCAGTCCTCGCGGCCCTTCAGGTTTGCCGGCTCCGCCGCTTCCGCCTCGCGCTCCGCGGCGGGAGAGAATTGCAGGGGGATATCGTGGGCGTAGATCGCGATCAGGCTGATCGCCTTCTCGGACTTGACCGAGCCGAGCTTCTCTTTCACCCGGCCCGAGGCCAGGCCAAAGCCGCGCGAGCGCACGATGTCGACGCTGACGAGGTCGCCATCCTCTGCGCCTTGCGTCTCGGTCTTCGCAATGTTGAGTTCACGGTCGGCGAACTTCTTGTCGACCGGCACGAGCCGTCCGCCGCCCTCGGGCAGGCTGCGGAAGACGCCGAGAATGCGGCTCTTGGCCTTGTCGATGACCTTGATGATGCGGCCCCGCCAGGCGGGACCTTCGGTCTCGTCGGAGCGCTCGATGCGAAGCAAGGCGCGGTCGCCGACGCCGGCCGCGGCGCCCGGCTTCGGCCGGCGCGGCATCTCGATGAGGATCTTCGGCGGTTCGCCGCGCTCGACCTCGTCCCATTCGGCGGGGGAGGCGATCAGCTCGCCATCGCTGTCGCGGCCGGTGATGTCGGCGAGCAGCGTCGGCGGCAGGCTGTCCGGCTCGGAAACCTTGTGGCGTTTTTTCTTGATGATTCCGTCGTCGGCGAGATCGCGCAGCATGCGCTTGAGCTCGACGCGATCGGCGTTCTTCAGGCCGAACTCTCGCGCTATTTCGCGAGTGCCGACCTTTCCTGGATTTGCCTTGATGAAGGCGACGATGGCGTTCCGATCAGGAAAGCCATGGTCATTCTTACGTTTCACTTAACCTCTAATTCTTGCCGGCACTCTTCTTGGCCGGAGCCTTGGCAGCGGCAGATCCCTTGGTCGGCGACGTCTTGGCGGTCGACGACACGGCTGCGCGTGCCTTGCTGGTTGATTCAGATTTCGTCTTGGCCGCGGTTTTTTTTGCGGCCGGTTTCTTTGCTGGCTTGGGCGCGTCCTCGCCCTCGGCGGTCTTTGCCGTGGTCTTGGTCGCCTTCGCCTTCTTTGCTTTGGCCTTGCCGCCGCTCTTTCCACCACCTTTGGCTGCGCGCTCGTCGATCAGCGCGATCGCCTGGGGCAGGGTGATCGCGTCCTTCTCGAACTCGGCGGGGATCGTGGCGTTGACGCCACCTGCCGTGACATAGGCGCCGTAACGGCCGCTCTTCACGGTGACGGTGCCGAGCGTCGGATGATCGCCGATCGCCTTGCCGGGATCGGCGCCGAAGCGGCGGCTCGGGCCCTTGGCGACCTTCTCCGCGATCAGCGTCACCGCGCGATTGAGACCGATGTCGAACACCTCGTCGCCGGCTTCAAGGCTGGCGTACGTCTTTTCGTGCTTCACGAACGGCCCGAAGCGGCCGAGGCCTGCGGTGATCGGCTGACCGGTCTCCGGATGCTTGCCGATCTCGCGCGGCAGCGACAGCAGTTTCAGCGCAAGCTCGAGCTCGACATCACCGGGCGAGGTGCCCTTCGGGATGCCGGCGCGCTTCGGCTTCTCGCCTTCCGCATAGTCCTTCTGCTCGCCGAGCTGGATGTAGGGCCCGAAGCGGCCGGCCTTGACCCAGACCTCGAAGCCGGTGTCGGGATCCTGGCCGAGCGAGCGGTCGGCGCTGGCTTCACCGTCCGCGGCGAGCTGGCGGGTGTAGCGGCACTCCGGATAGTTCGAGCAGCCGACGAAGGCGCCGAACTTGCCGGCCTTCAGGTTGAGCCTGCCGCTGCCGCAGCTCGGGCATTGCCTGACGTCGCCGCCATCGGCGCGGGCGGGGTAGATGTGCGGCCCGAGCATCTCGTCGAGCACATCGAGCACCTGCGCGACGCGCAGATCCTTGATCTCGTCGACGGCGCCGATGAAGTCGCGCCAAAAATCCTTCAGCACCTGCTGCCAGGAGATCTCGTTGTTGGAGATGCGGTCGAGCTGCTCCTCCAGACCGGCGGTGAAATCGTATTCGACGTAGCGGCTGAAGAAGCTCTCCAGGAACGCGACCACGACGCGGCCCTTGTCCTCGCCGTGCAGGCGCTTCTTCTCGAGCTTGACGTAGCCGCGGTCCTTCAGGACCTGGAGGATCGAGGCATAGGTCGAGGGCCGGCCGATGCCGAGCTCTTCCATGCGCTTGACCAGCGAGGCCTCCGAGAAGCGCGGCGGCGGCTCGGTGAAATGCTGCGTGACGGAGAGCGACTGCCGCTTGACGGCTTCGCCCTCGCTCATCGCGGGCAGGCGGCGGGAGTCCTCGTCCTCCTCGTCGTCGCGGCCTTCCTGGTAGAGCGCCAGGAAACCGTCGAACTTGATGACCTGGCCGGTGGCGCGCAGCTCCAGCGTGCGGGAGCCTGCCTTTGCCGTGATGTCGACGGTGGTGCGCTCGAGCTCGGCCGCTTCCATCTGGCTTGCGATGGTGCGCTTCCAGATCAGCTCGTAGAGCTTGGCCTGATCGGCATCGAGCTTGCGGGCCATGCTGGCGGGGCGGCGGGAGAGGTCGGTCGGGCGGATCGCCTCGTGCGCTTCCTGCGCGTTCTTGGCCTTGGTCTGGTACTGACGGGGGCTGTCCGGCACGTAGGCGTTGCCGTAGTCCTCGCCGATCACCTTGCGCGCCTGGGTGATCGCTTCGCCCGCGATCTGCACACCGTCGGTACGCATATAAGTAATGAGTCCGGTGGTCTCGCCGCCGATGTCGATGCCCTCGTAGAGCCGCTGCGCGATCCGCATCGTGTGTGCGGGCGCAAAGCCGTATTTGCGGCTGGCTTCCTGCTGGAGGGTGGAGGTCGTGAAGGGCGCCTGCGGATTGCGCCGGGCCGGCTTGGCGTCGGCCGCAGTGACCGCGTAGGCGGCAAGTTCCAGCGCCTTCTTGAAGTCTTCCGCTTCCGCGCCGGTGCCGATGTCGAGCCGCTGGATCTTCTTGCCGTCGGCGCCGACCAGACGGGCCTCGAAGGCGTCGCCGCGCGGCGTCAGCAGGGTCGCGATCAGCGACCAGTATTCGCGGGCGACGAATTTCTCGATCTCGAGCTCGCGGTCGCAGACGAGGCGCAGCGCCACCGACTGCACGCGGCCGGCCGAGCGGGCGCCCGGCAGCTTTCGCCACAGCACGGGGGAGAGGGTGAAGCCGACCAGATAGTCCAGCGCGCGGCGCGCCATGTAGGCGTCGACCAGCGCACCGTCGATCTGGCGCGGATGCTTCATGGCCTCCGAGACCGCCTGCTTGGTGATGGCGTTGAACACCACGCGCTCGATCTTCTGGTCCTTCAGCGCGCGCTTCTCTTTCAGCACCTCAAGTACGTGCCAGGAGATCGCCTCGCCCTCGCGATCGGGGTCGGTGGCTAGAATCAGGCGCTCGGCGCCCTTCAGGGACTTGGCAATGTCATTGAGCCGGCCGGCCGCCTTGGGGTCGACCTCCCAGATCATCTTGAAATTTTCCTCCGGATCGACCGATCCGTTCTTCGCCGGCAAGTCGCGGACATGGCCGAACGAGGCCAGAACCTCGTAGGACGAGCCCAGATATTTGTTGATCGTCTTGGCTTTCGCCGGCGACTCCACAATGACGATATTCATGTAGTTCCAGTAACTTACGGGAGAAATTTAGGCCAAATTCGAAGGGACTCGGGTCGGCCGTTTCGACCCGAACATGGGTGGTGAGGCCGTCCCTGTCAAATCGAGGGCTGTTGAACGGGTCGAAAATGAGCAAAGTTTCATATCGGATAAGTTGTAAAATACCGCCTTGGAGTTGTGGCGCGGGGCGGCGTAGAATCGGAGATGGCTAAGGATTCGGATGGGGTCTGGTGACAAAACCAGCGAGGAAGCGGACGCAGGCCGTCTCGGCCGGAGCAAAGCGTTCGAGGAGCGAGGAACCGGGTGAGGGCGGGGCGGACGAGGCTGTCGCGTTCATCGCCGAGCAGGTGGTTCACCTGCGCCAGATCGCCGAACGCCACAAGCTCGACGTGCTGCATTATCTCCTCGGCATGACCCAGCTAGAGGCCGATGAGCACATCCGCCTGCGCAGCAAGCGCAAGCTGTCGTGAGGGGCCGAATCGAGGAATTCAGCGCTGCGCTAATAATCTAGACTTCTGTAGGATCACGCCTGAGTTGGTCGGCCGATCTTCGCGCAGTGGCTGCACGCCAGTCGATATGCCGTACGAGCGCCAGGATCGTACGAGTAACCGGGGCTGCTACGCCCCGCTCGTCTGCGCGGCGGACCACCGCGCCACATATCGCCTCGATCTCGGTGGGTCTACCTGCAATCACATCTTGAAGCATGGAAGGCTTATGATGGATGTGGTGTGCCAGCGCATCGGCCAACATCTCCTCCACATGCTGCCGCTCAACAGCAAAGCCGCAGGCGATCGCCGTGGTACAGACCTCCGAGACAATCTGAAAAGCCAACGCCCGCGTTTCCGGGTGAGCGCCGATTTGCCCCACCGCTGAGCCGGTGATTGCGCAAAGGCCGTTCAATGCGGCGTTGAACGCCACTTTTTCCCAAATCGCCGCTTCGGCATGTGGATCGATTACTGCATCGAGCCCGCTGCGCGCGAACAGGTCGGGTAGGAGGTCCAGTGTCGGCGAGGCTGGTTCGCCTGCCGCCGCAAGCCGGGCAACGCCGCGACCATGAGATTCGACGCGGCCCGGCCCCTTGAGATCGGCGGGGTAAGTTGTGATGCCGATCAGCACATTTTTGGGATCGGCGAACTCCGTGAGAACAAGCTTGTTATCGAGTCCGTTTTGCAGGCTCAATAACGCCGTGTTTGGGCCGATCGCGCTACGTATGGCGGTTAGTGCCTGTCTCGTGTGCATCGCCTTCGTGAAGACGATGACGAGGTCGTAGACCCCATTCACCTCCGAGGGAAATAGAACCGGGACGTGAATGCGGCGTTCGCCTGCGTCCGTCTTGAGGTTGAGGCCGTTCTTGCGGATCGATTCGACATGAGCGACGTCGAGGTCGAATAGGGTAACATTTGCTCCGCCCTCGAAGAGACTGCCCCCGAACAACGATCCCATTGCACCGGCTCCGAGAACGGCGATACGGAGTGACTGGTTGCTCTCGCCGGACATCGTTCCTCTTTTCATACTATCACACCGAGCATTTTCGCTTAGCCGCCGCCCGATCTTGACTTAGATCAAGCAGCAACGCGCGGCGCGGTGGCTATTCAACGCGTGCATCGCAGTAGCCAAAGTTCGCGCTTGGGGAATTGCGCGGAAGGCTCGGGTACTGACCAAACGACAATAAGGTCTGCCGTTCCCTAGCCGGCGAAAGAATCTTTCCGCGGTGACAGTCTGGATTGCTTCGCTGCACTCGCAATGACTGAGCAGGGCGGCCACGGTCTACATGTCCGTCACGCGATAGACGCACGCCGCTCCCTCGACTCCCCGAAGCGGTGCGTCGAACGCGACAACGTTGTGACCGGCGAGAACTTGACTTACCCCTGGTGCCGAATAGAGCGCTTCCGAAAGGCAAATCTCTCCGGCATCGGCCAGTGCCTGTACGCGCGCCGCAACATTCACGGTCTGCCCGAAATAGTCGAGGTTTTCGTTCAAGGTGACCGCGATCGAGGGGCCGCAATGGGCTCCGATCTTCAGGATGATGCTGGGATCGCCGTGCTCGGCATTGTAGCGCTCTATATCCGCCAGAATGTGCAGCGCAGCCGAGACGGCATCGGCAGGACGGGAGAACACGGCCATCACGGCGTCGCCGATCGTCTTGACGATGGCGCCCGAGTGTTCCTGCACGGTTGAGCCCAGCAGGGCAAAATGTTCGCGCACCAGCGCATAGGCATTGAGGTCGCCAAGCCGTTCGTACATGGCGGTCGATCCCTTCAGGTCCGTGAACAGCAAGGTCACCTGCCTGATGCCAAGGCCTTCCTTTTCATCGACGCGCTCCGACCGGAACAGTCGTCGGAAAGTCTGTCGGGCGAGCAGCATGCCGCCCGACAGATAGGGATCGAAGTCGAGGGCGGGCTTGACCGTCTGCGCCAGGATCTCGGGCGGCCAGTTGATCAGAAGCAAGGAGCCGCGTGTGGCAGAGCAATTCTCCACTTCAACGACCACCGGCCCGGGCGGCACGGCGGATGCGAGCGGAGAAAAACGGCGTCCATCATACTTGATTGACAAGCGCGCCGGAGCCGATGCGGGCTCGCCGACCACACTCACCGCGAAGCTGGCCTGCGTCTGCACATTGACCCCGGCGAGTGCGCCGGGGCCGAGTTCGACCATGAGCGACGTGGTGGAGCCGGGAGGCAAGAACGACATGCCGCGAACGAGACCGCGCAGAACGTCAAGAAAGCGGATCGGCTGACCCGGCAAGCGCCCATCGGTGAGAAAGCGGGCCTTCCAGTGAAAATCTTCGACCGAAAGCGACGCCAGATCGTGGAAGGGAAGCCTTCGGAGCTGCGGGGAGACCGTGAAAGTCACTTCGATGAAGTCATCGAGGTCTGTATCGCCGCTGACATCGCACAGACCGCAAACATAGTGGGTTTTCAGGGTTCGCAAGGCGCCGAAACTGTCGAGCACCATGCCGGACTGGGGACACACGACATCCCAGCTCATGTCGAACAGACCGCTCCGCGCGGCATGAAGAAACAGGTCGATGCTCTCTGCTTCGCTGATGGCGCGGTCGCGCGCAAAGGAAAGCGGATTGACGCGATAAAGCGAGAGGTCGTCGCCACCCCGGATCAAGCTTTCGAATTTGGAGATGACGCGCGGGCTCCAAGACCGGGCCTGCTCGATTTCGGTCATCCTGTTTTCGAGGAGCCTCTCTTGAACGTGATGCATTTTCCCACCCAAGTCGTCGACGAGGTTGAACGGGATTTCACGTGTCGGCGAAGATGGCACCATCTTCCGACCGCCCGAGAGTAGCATAAACTCCGGGGACAAATGCATGCTTTGGAGTCGGGCCGGCGGTACTCCGGCCTCGCGGCGTGTTGTCCGAACTCGACGAGGCGCGGAGCCATTTCTCTGATGGGCCAACGGCAGAAGTCTGGTAGCCCTGCTGTGGCCCCGCCGAACGTTTGGGCTTGATCTATGTCAAAGGGCTCAAGGCACGGCTACTTAGCCTCGAAATGACCAATTGAGCGATGAAACGCCGATACGTTTCCTGCGCACGATGCTTCTGCTCCTTGCGGCAATTGATCTTTTGAGAACGGAGTACGAAGATGCTGAAGCGCCTTCTGATTGCTCTGACCTTGCTGGCATCTCTACTGGCTCTTTATTCCTCGGCCGTCGCGGAAGATGTTGCAGCAGCGCCAACAATCCAAGAGGAAATCTGGGCGCTCCCCTTCCCACTTCCTATGCTTGCCTTCGTGGTACGGCCGATCGGCGATGGTCCATTTCCTCTTGTGATCATGAATCACGGAATTGCGCTCGGCCTCCAGGAACGGACGATGTTCCCGACCATCGAGTACCGCGCGGCAGCGCGGTGGTTCGCGAGCCGCGGTTATTTTGTCATATCACCGGTGAGATACGGCGCCAGTAGCCTGGATGACAAAGATCAGGGGCTCTATGGAGCGGTCTTTGCGCACATCGGTACCTGCAACAACCCGAACTTCAAAGGCCCTGGACTTGCCATCGCCACCATGAACGAGTGGGTCATCGATTACATGAGCAAGAAGAAGGCGATTCAGCCCGGCAAGGTCGTCGTGGTTGGTCAGTCCGGCGGTGGATGGGGATCGATTGCTCTTGCGAGTCGGAACCCATCGTCAGTTCAAGCCGTCATTACCTTTGCGGCAGGACGTGGAGGCAGAGTAGATGGCAAACCGAACAACAACTGTGCTCCCGATAAACTCGTCGCAGCTACAAGCGAGTTTGGTCGTTCGGCACGAGTACCGATGCTATGGCTATACACAGAGAACGACACCTATTTCGGGCCAGAGCTGACGAAGCGGATGCATGACGCCTTCGTGGCGGCGGGAGGAAACGCCGAATATCACATGCTGCCAGCATTCGGAGGCGACGGCCATTTCATGATCGATTCCCCCGACGCAGTACCCATCTGGTCTCCGCTGGTAAGCCAATTTCTTGAGAAGCATTCAGCAACGAGCAGCGCGCAGCAACAAATGGGCAGCACCCGTTCTGGTGCGGAGTTACAGGCAAAAGCTCCGAGAGTGCGCCTACCTCAAACGATTCAATACTCGGCTTGGAGAAAGCTCTGTTTCAATTCCAGTGATGGGACTGCGATCTGCCGTACGACATCGACCGGCACCGACGATCTTGGTCAGGTCGTGGCCAGAGTCGATCTGATCCGTCGCGCGGACGGCGCTGCTCGCATGCAACTTTTCGTTCCACAAGGGGCGAACCTGCAAAAGGGCGTCAAAGTCAGCGTGGATCAGGGGCTCCAGACTCAGATTCCGTTCAACTGGTGTCTGACTAACATCTGCATTGCGGCCGCCCCGGTTAACTCTGATCTCATCGCGAAGCTAGACTCCGGGAAGCAGTTGAAGCTCGAACTTGCGGACCTGAACTCTTCATCCATCGCGTTGACGCTATCGCTCGATCAATTTGGCACTGTTCGTAAGGGAGCGCCCGCAGAGACATTTGACTTCGGCATGGATCAGGAATGAGCCGTTTTCCAGTGTTTTAAAAGGGGTAAAGCCCGCTAACCGTAGTCCGTTCTCGGCTCGCGTCCGCCCGCGACAGAGGCGAGCAACAGCGCAGCCGCAACGATGACATTCCAAGCAAGCCACGCCACGAGATACGGACTATTTTGGTTCTGATGTGCTTCCGTCCCTCATGGGGCCTATTAAGAGCACCGCTCGGCAGTGGGCTCGGTCAGATGCGAGCATTGTTAATAATCGTAGCGGACGCGCGCTCTGACGGTTGACCTGAATCAATCTTCCGAAAGACGCGGAAGGTACGATTTGCAGTCGAACGCCCAGTGTTTGCGTCCGGTTGAGGCTCGCGAACCAAGATGAAGATTACAGCCGTCTTTCCTTCGCAGGGCCGCGACCTGCGTCTCGATTTGCTGCGAGGAGTGGCAAATTGGGCGATTTTTCTCAATCACATGCCGAATAACGCGGTCAACTGGATCACCACGCGCAACTACGGCTTCAGTGACGGGGCCGACCTATTCGTATTCATATCAGGATACACGGCAGCGCTAGTTTTTGGTCGCATGATGCGAGACCACGGCTTTGTCGTCGGTGCGACGCGGCTATGGAGGCGAGTTTGGCAACTCTACGTCGCGCATGTCATGGTGCTTGTGATCTACATCGCGACAGTCGGATATGTCGCCTATCGCTTTCAATTTGACACCCTTGTCCATCAATTCAATGTGGCAAGACTGGGCGACAGGCCTTTCACGACGCTGATAGAAGGCCTCCTGTTGCGGTTCAAGCCGGTCAACCTCGACGTCCTACCTCTCTACATCGTATTAATGGCGCTGTTTCCGTTGGTGCTATGGATCATGCTGCGACGTCCTAGTCTCACGCTACTGGCGTCGTTCTTGCTCTATCTCGCGGCCCGTCATTTCGGCTGGAATCTTGCCGCCTATCCTGAAGGCTATTGGTTCTTCAATCCCTTCTGTTGGCAGTTCCTGTTCTGTCTGGGCGCATGGACTGCACTCGGTGGAGGCACAGAAATCCGACCTTTCCTCATTTCACGGTGGGTCGTGACTTTGGGCATCGGCTATCTGGTTTTTGCTCTCATCCTGACGCTGGCGGCTTCCTTCGGAAGCGTCAGGCAGATCGTTCCAGACTGGCTGTTTGATGCCGTCAATCCGAACGACAAGACAAATCTTGGGCCTTACCGGGTCCTGCATTTCATCCTGATCGCATTGCTCGTGATCCGATTCATGCCAATGGATTGGAAGGGGCTGAAGAGCCCCATTTGCGATCCGTTGATCAAATGCGGCCAACAGTCCCTGCGGGTGTTCTGCGTCGGCATATTTCTCTCATTCCTGGGCTATTTCCTGCTGACGATCAGTTCAGGAGCGCTGCTCACTCAAATCCTGATTAGCGCCGCGGGGGTCGGAATTCTATGCGCCTTGGCCTACTACGGCGACTGGTCGAAAAAGATCGACAAGATCATCAAGCGGCCACGCAAGGAAGCACCCATCGCGGGCAAGCCGGGTGAGAAAATGGTAGCTTGATTCTAACTATTGGATTGCTCAGTGGGCCGATCTTCTCTCGTCAGAGCCGGGCATGCTCTGACAAGCGGAGCGTTTCCAGACAAGCTGACATCCGCTAACCTGCGCTCCGGCTCCGCCGCGGCCGCGCCTTGAGCGTGGTGTCGACGGCAGTCAGCACCCGCCCGTCTTCCGCGTGCAGCTCGAGCTTCTTCACCGGGCGGCCCTTGTCGCGATCGACCAAAATGGTCGCGATCTCCTCCGGGTGGTCGTCGAACTCCTCGCTCCATTGCCGGAGCGCGACCAGGACCGGGAAGACGCCGTGGCCTTTCGGCGTGAGGACATATTCAGAATAGGCGCTGCCGTCGGAGGCGGGGGCGACCTTCAGGATGCCGAGGTCGACGAGAGCGCGCAGGCGCGTTGCGAGGATGTTCTTGGCCATGCCGAGCTTGCCCTGGAACTCGCCGAAGCGGCGCACGCCGAACAGCGCCTCGCGGATGATGAGGAGCGACCACCAGTCGCCGATCGCTTCGAGCGATCGCGCGATCGGGCAGGAGTCGCCCTCAAAGCTCGTTCGTTTCACCATCGTGCCATTCCCATCATGCGCCGATCACGCGCTTGTGTGGTTGCATTATAAAACCGGATGCCCTAGATGGCAATCCAGTTTCATTATGCAACCAACGGAGGCGAACGTGAGGCTGAAGGGCAAGACGGCATTCATCACCGGCGGCAATAGCGGCATTGGCCTGGCGACGGCAAAGCTGTTCGTGGCCGAGGGCGCCAAGGTCACCATCACAGGGCGCAACAAGGAGACGCTGCAGGCTGCCGCGAAGGAACTCGGGGCCAACGGTCTTGCGGTGGAAGCCGACATCAACGACGTCGCCGCGACCGAGAAGGCGATCGCGCGCGCGGTCGAAAAATTCGGCAAGCTCGACATCGTCTTCGCCAATGCCGGCATTCCCGGCAACACGCCGCTCGGCGGCACCACGCTGTCCGCCTTCGAGCAGGTGGTTCGCACCAACATCACCTCGGTGTTCTTCACCGTGCAGGCGGCGCTGCCGCATCTCAATGACGGCGCCTCCATCATTCTCAACGGCTCGGTGATCTCGGTGCTTGGCAATCCCGGCTATTCCGCCTACGCCGCGAGCAAGGCCGGCGTGCGTGCGATGGCGCGCGTGATGGCGTCCGAACTGTCGCCGCGCGGAATCCGCGTCAACGTGGTGGCGCCTGGCGCGGCCCGCACGCCGATCTGGAAGGGCACCGCACCGACCGACGAGGCATTTGCCGCGCTGGAGAGCCGCATCGCCAGGACGACGCCGCTCGGCCGAATTGGTGAAGCAGATCACATTGCGAAGACGGTGCTGTTCCTCGCCTCCGATGATTCCGCTCATGTGCAGAGCGCCGAGATCTTCGTCGATGGCGGTGCGACCGGCTCGCCTGCGGGCGCGCCGATCTTTCGCGGTTGATCGATGAAGTGAAAATTGAACCGGCCTCGCGCGGTTGCGCCGGCCGGTTCCCTCATCCCTGAGACGTATTTCCAAAACAGTGCGTGATCTGGTTGAACCTTGGCGTGCGCTGCACAGACATTTCTACGGGCAGGGTCATAAGACCCGTTTAAGGGAGCCCGTTATGCCGAAAGCCGCTCGCATTTTTTCGTCGATTTCAGCACCGCGTATTTACACCGAACGTTCCGCCATCCCCGCGAAGAAATCCGACACGCACCAGTTCGTTGCGGTCGCCTTGTTCTCCGGCATTGGATTGCTCATCTCGCTGGTCGCCGTCATCCTGGGCATTCAGGGGATGTGGTTTTAGCTTTGCGACAGATGCGCTGATGCAACTGCCGCCGCCCGCAGGTGGCGGCGACAGATGGCGTTGGCGAGAAGCCTAGGCCGCGCGCAGGCTGGTCGCGGCCTGAAGCGCGCCTGCGATGGCCTTCTCGCGGTGGTCCGGTCCGACCTGGATGCCATCAGCGATAATGAATTCCGGGCTGATCCCGATGAAGCCGAACACGCTGCGCAGATAGGTTTCGAGGTGCTCCAGGGCAGCGAGCGGCGTACCGGCGCCGTAATAGCCACCGCGGGAGATCGCCACGATCACGCGCTTGCCGCCGGCAAGCCCTTCAGGTCCGGTGGCGCCGTACTGGAAGGTCTTTCCTGCCACGATGATGCGGTCGATCCAGGCCTTGAGCTGGCTCGGGATGGTGAAATTGTACATGGGCGCGCCGATCACGACGATGTCGGCGGCGAGGAATTCATCCAGCACGGTCTTGCTGGCGGCGAGGTCGGGCCCGAGTTCTGCCGGCGCCGGGCCGCCTTGCGCGGCGGCGAGATGCGATCCGGAGAGGTGCGCGAGCGGCACCTGGGTCAGGTCGCGATAAACAATCTCAGGGGACGGCGTGGCCTGGCGCAGCCGGTCGACGACGGCCGCCGAAACCTGCCGGCTAACGGAGTGGGGGCCGAGCACGCTGGAGTCGATGTGGAGGAGTTTCATTTGGGTCACCCATGGTATAGATTTGTAACCCGCACTACATGAGTGACTATCGAAATCCCCGCAAGAACGCACTTTTTTGAGCCATGGGCACATCTTTGAAACCGACACACAGCCATTTGCCCGCCCTGCCGGTGCCGCATCCCGACCATTCCGACTGCCGCGGCGTCGCCTCCATCCTTGCCCGGGTCGGCGACAAATGGAGCGTGTTCGTGATCATGATGCTCGGCGACGGGCCGAAGCGCTTCAATGAGCTCAAGCGCATGATCGCCGGCATCTCGCAGCGGATGCTGACCCTCACGCTGCGCGGGCTGGAGCGCGACGGGCTCGTCACGCGCACAATCTTTCCGACCATTCCCCCGCGCGTGGATTATGAACTGACCGATCTCGGCCGCGGGCTGGCTCGCCCGGTCGAGGCGCTCGGCATGTGGGCGAAGGCGCACCAGACGGAAATCGAGGCGGCGCGGGCGCGCTTCGACAAGCGCAATGAGGGCTGATCTGAGCTGTTGGGCTGAATCTCCTTTGGTTGGAGCGATTTAGCCCGGTTCACCTCGGGAGCGGCGAGAAGCCCTGCGACGCCCGCCCGTGGCGGGCTTTCTACTTTTGCATGGGGTTGTTTTCGATCTTTTTCTAGAGGAGCGAGACCAGACCACCGCCGTGGCGCTCCAGACGTCCCGCGAGTTCGAGCTCTAGAAGCACGGTGCGGACGATCGCAGGCGAGGCGCCGGACATCCGCACGAGATCGTCGATCGAGATCGGCACGGGGCCGAGCAGGCCGGTGATCTGATCCCGGTCTTGCCCTTGCGGATCGCTTTCAAACGGTTCGCTGTCAGGCTCGCCGGCCGGATGCATCACCGGCCGTTCCATGATCGGCTGCACCGCATTGATGATGTCGGCGGCTTCCGTCACGAGCGTTGCGCCCTGCTTGATCAGGTCATTGGTGCCGGCGGCGCGCGGATCGAGCGGCGAGCCCGGCACGGCAAAGACCTCGCGGCCCTGTTCGGCCGCCATGCGCGCGGTGATCAGCGAGCCCGAGCGCTGCGCCGCCTCGACCACGACCACGCCGAGCGAGGCGCCCGAGATCAGGCGGTTGCGGCGAGGAAAATCGCGGGCGCGCGGCTCGTGACCGAGCGGCATTTCGGAGATCGCAGCGCCGCTCTGGTCGATGATCGCGGCGAGCAGATCCTCATGCTCGGGTGGGTAGATGCAGTCATGGCCGCCGGCGAGCACTGCGACCGTGCCGGTTGCGATGCTCGTGCGATGTGCGGCCTGGTCGACGCCGCGGGCAACGCCCGAGATGACCACGAAGCCGGCCTCGCCGAGCTCGCGTGCGAGCTGGCCTGCAAATTTGAGCCCGGCGCCGGAGGCATTGCGCGAGCCGACGATCGCTATCATCGGCCGCATCAAGGTTGCGGCGTCGCCGCGCACCGCCAGCAGCGGCGGCGCGTCGTCGATCGTCGCAAGGCGCGAGGGATAGCCGTCCTCGCCGGGCGCGAGCCAGTTCACGCCGCGTTTCCGGCTTGCCGCGAGCTCGGCCCTGGCCTCATCTGCGGAGCAGATGCGCCCCGACCGCGCCGCCGCGCCGCGCAAGCTCGGGCAGCCGCTCCAGCGCCGCGCGTGCGCTACCAAAGTGATCGACCAGCGAGCGGAAGGTGCGCGGGCCGACATTGTCCGAGCGGATCAGACGCAAGCGGTCGATCCTGTCGGCCTCGGTGAGGGTTGTTGTGTTCGTGATAGCGTCCACGGTGTCTCCTTGCGCGCGCAGCATGGAACAACCTGGGCGCGTGGGCAACAGGGGGCCTGCGCTTGCGCGACCTCGTTCCGATGCTAAAAGCGCTTCCAACAAGAAGGATTTCGCCATGATCTCACTCGCCGACATCCAGCGCCGCATCGAGAGGGGCGAGCTTTCGCCGGATGCCGCGATCGCGCAGTCGCTTGAGGCGATCGAGGCGCGGGAGAAGGTTGTCCGGGCCTTCGTCTGTCACGCCAAATCGGCGAAGGCGCAAGGCTCGGGTCCGCTGCGCGGCATTGCGGTCGGCATCAAGGACATCGTCGACACCGCCGATTTCCCGACCGAGATGGGCTCGTCGATCTATCGTGGCTGGCAGCCGCGCGCGGATGCACCGGTGGTGATGATGCTCAAGCGGGCCGGGGCCACCGTCATTGGCAAGACCACGACGACCGCCTTCGCCGCGAACGATCCGACCGTCACGCTCAATCCGCACAATCCCGGCCACACGCCGGGCGGCTCCTCCGCGGGCTCGGCGGCAGCCGTGGCTGCCGGCATGATCCCGCTCGCGCTCGGCACGCAGACCGGCGGCTCGGTGATCCGGCCCGCGGCCTATTGCGGCGTCGCGGCGATCAAGCCGTCGTTCCGGCTGCTGCCGACGGTAGGCGTAAAGTGCTTCTCCTGGGCGCTCGATACGGTCGGCCTGTTCGGTGCCGGCGTCGACGACGTCGCGCGCGGGCTGTTTGCGATGACCGGTCGTGCCGAATTCTCCGACATCAGCCCGGCGACCTCGCCGCGCATAGGCGTGGTCAGGCAGGAGTTCGCCGGTCCGGTCGAGCCCGCAGCCGAAGAGGGGCTCGCCGCCGCGATCAAGGCTGCGAAGCGCGCCGGCGCGAGCGTCGAGAGCGTCGACCTGCCGGAACTGGTGCGGGAGGCTTGGCGCATTCATCCGGTCATCCAGGTGTTCGAGGCGCATCGTGCGTTCGCCTGGGAGTTTTCCGAGTGTCACGACGAGATCGCGCCGATGCTGCGCGCGACCCTCGATGCGAGCGTCGGGGTCACGCCGCGCGAATATGACGAGGCGCGCCGGACTGGCCGCCGCGGCCGCCGCGAGCTCGGCGAAGTCTTTGAGGGTGTCGATGTGCTCTTGACCTATTCCGCGCCGGGCACCGCGCCAAAGGGGCTCTCATCGACCGGCGATCCCCGCTACAACCGGCTGTGGACGTTGATGGGCAATCCTTGCGTCAACGTGCCTGCGCTGAAGGTGGACGGCCTGCCGGTCGGCGTGCAGGTGATCGCGCGCTTCGGCAATGATGCGGGCGCGCTGGCCACCGCGCGCTTCCTCGAGAACGCGCTCGCGGCGTCAAGCTAGCGCGGGCTCGGCAGGCGTGCGCTGAACGGACGGCTCGCTACGCGTCTCCTGCCGCAGCCAGCGGTCGGCAGCTGTGCGGCCGCTCCGGTGCAGCAGGCGAATGAAGCCGCGGCCAAGATCGGTCGATGAGCGCTGCGCCAGCCCCTCGATCTCGTCTTCCGCCGCGATCCTGAACAGGCGTAGCGCGGGTGCCGAGCCGGCGCGCGCCCATTCCACCGCGGCGAGCTCGGCGTTAAGCGCGGCGTTGGCCGCGATCTGGTCGAGCCTGCGGTCGATCGCAGCAAGCGTGATCGGCACGTAGCTGTCGCGCGAGGGCGTCACCTGGACGACCAGCACGTCGGACGCGCGCGACTCCTGCACCAGCCGCACCAGCGGCGGATTGCCGCCATAGCCGCCGTCCCAATAGGCCTCGCCGTCGATCTCGATGGCGCAATGCACCAAAGGCGGACAGGTCGAGGCCAGCGCGACGTCGGCGGTGATCGCGTCGTTCGAAAACACCTGCAGGTGTCCGTCGCGGATCCGTGTCGCTGCGACGAGAAGTTTCGGGCAGGCCTTGGCCTGCAGCGCCGCAAAATTGATGTCGCGCGACAGCGCCTGCCGCAGCGGATCGAGATCGAACGGATCGAACTGGCCGGAGCGCAGCGTCGACCCGAATGCCACGGAGCTTCCTGCCGGCGAAAAGCCGCCGACCAGCATTAGTGAGCGGAACGAGGCCTCGTGCATCAGCCGTACCCAGAACCGCTCGAGGCGGGCCCGCGCGCCCTCGCGGCCGCCCTCGGCAAGGCCACAGGCGACCAGCAGCGCGTTGATGGCGCCGGCACTGGCGCCGCTGATGGTGTCGAATTCGATTCCCGGCTCTTCCAGCAGCCGCTCCAGCACGCCCCAGGTGAAAGCGGCAAAGGTGCCGCCGCCCTGCAACGCCAGCGACAGCTTTCGCGGCGGCCAGGCGGTAGAGGGGCGCGCGTTCGTGATGGCGGGGGCAGGGGCCGGCCGTTCGATCGGCGGCGCTACGGGGGGCGCGATATCTTCGCGGGCGGGCGGTGGTTTCGGAACGGGCGCCTCCGCGACGGGCGATTCGGAGGCGCTTGACCAGATGTTCGTCAAAGAGAGCAGGCGGCTCGCAGCGGTGCCGCAAGCTTGCGCGGGCGCATCAGTGGCGCTGCGCTGAGTTAGTCGATCATGCGTAACGTCGGTCTTCTCATTCATCGGACGCAAACCGGATGACGCAATTGTCATCCCTGAGGATGACAGGCATGGAACTCCTTTGCCACTGTCAGCACAAGAGTTGCGAACAGGAATTGGAATATAATGCGGACGGCCTGCGTCGGTATCCGTACTTTTTCCGGACTCAGCCCTTTTGACCGATCCGGCCCTCGGTGCCCGACTGCAGCCGCTTGATGTTCTCGCGGTGCATGTAGAACAACAGCAGTGTCAGCACCGCGAACAGCGAGGCGAGCGCGAGGTGGCCGAACCACCACAGGAAGATCGGCGTCACGAAGGCCGCCACCAGCGCCGAGAGCGAGGAGTAGCGGGTGGTGAAGGCGGTTGCGAGCCACAAGAGGCAGAAGAACAGCGCTCCCGGCCAGAACAGGCCGAGCAGGATGCCGATATAGACGGCAACGCCCTTGCCGCCTTTGAACTTGATCCAGACCGGGAAGAGATGGCCGAGAAAGGCGCCGAGGCCTGCCAGAATCGCTGCATCGGGCCCGGCGAGATAGCCCGCAACCACCACCGCAACCGTGCCCTTGAGTGCGTCGAGCAGTAGCGTCGCTGCCGCCAGTCCCTTGCGGCCGGTGCGCAGCACATTGGTGGCGCCGATATTGCCCGAGCCGATCGAGCGCAGGTCCTGCGTGCCTGCAAGGCGTGTCAGGACGAGCCCGAACGGGATCGAGCCCAGGAAATAGCCGACAAGGAATGCAACTGGCAGGACAGCTTCAATTCCCATCGCCACATCTCCATGTCCGGCGTATTTCCCGCGCATGATTAGACATGCTCGAACACCGTTCGTCCTCCGACGATGGTGCGCACCACGCGGCCCGAGAAGCGGGCTTCGTCGAACGGCGTGTTCTTGCAGGGCGATTTGAGGTCGGCGGGATCGAGCACCCAGGGCGTGTCGGCGTCGATCACGATGACGTCGGCCGGCGCGCCGGTGCGCAAGGTGCCGCCGGGCAGGCCGAGCAGCTCGGCCGGCCGGGTCGACATCGCCCGGATCAGCGTCTTCAGTTCCATCTCGCCATTATGCACCAGCCGCAGGCCCGCCGACAGCATGGTCTCGAGGCCCACCGCGCCGGGAGCTGCTTCCGCGAACGGCAGCCGCTTGCCTTCGACGTCCTGCGGATTGTGGTCGGACATGATGACGTCGACGAGGCCAGAGCCGACGGCCGCAACCAGCGCCCGGCGGTCGTCCTCGGTGCGCAGCGGCGGCGACAGTTTCAGGAACGTCCGGTAAGGCCCGATATCGTTCTCGTTCAGTGCGAGATGGTTGATCGAGACCGAGGCGCTGACGGCAAGACCGGCGTCGCGGGCGCGCTTGAGAATATCGAGCGAGTCGATGCAGGAGAGCGAGGCCGCGTGATAGCGGCCGCCGGTCAGCGCGACGAGGCGCATGTCGCGCTCCAGCACCACGGCTTCCGCGGCGTTCGGGATGCCCATCAGGCCGAGGCGGGTCGCGAACTCGCCCTCGTTCATGACGCCTTCGCCGACGAGGTTGGGATCCTCGGTGTAATGCACGATCAGCGCGTCGAAATCGCGCGCATAGGTGAGGGCGCGGCGCATCACCTGCGCATTGGTGACACTTCGGTCGCCGTCGCTGAAGGCGACCGCGCCGGCGGCTTTCAGGAGACCGAACTCGGTCATCTCCTCGCCGCGCATCCCCTTGGTCAGGGCGGCCATCGGCTGGATGTTGACGATCGCGGTGTCACGGGCCCGGCGCATCACGAAGTCGACGGTCGCCGAATTGTCGATGACGGGTAAGGTGTCCGGCTGGCAGATCACGGTGGTGATGCCGCCGGTCGCGGCCGCCTGGCTCGCGCTCGCAAAGGTCTCGCGATGACCGTAGCCCGGCTCGCCGGCGAAGGCGCGCATGTCGATCAGGCCGGGAGCCACGATCTTGCCGGAGCAGTTGACGATGTCGGTGCCCTCGGGGACGCCGGCTGCGCCGATGCCGCGGCGGGTCTCGCGGATCGTGCCGTCGGCGATCAGGACGTCGCCGATGCCGTCAAAATCCCTGGCGGGATCGACGACGCGGGCGTTGGCGAGCAGGATCGGGCGGCGGTCGGTTAGCATTGGCATCACGCGTTCGGCAGGTTACGGGCGAGCGCTTCCAGCACCGCCATGCGTACGGCGACGCCCATCTCCACCTGTTCGCGGATCAGGGACTGGGCGCCGTCGGCGACCGCTGTGTCGATCTCGACGCCGCGGTTCATGGGACCGGGATGCATCACCAGCGCATCGGGTTTGGCGTAGGCGAGCTTTTTCTGGTCGAGGCCGAAATAGTTGAAGTATTCGCTGGTGGACGGCACGAAGGAGCCGTTCATGCGCTCGCGCTGGAGCCGCAGCATCATGACGATATCAGCGCCTTCCAGGCCCTCGCGCATGTCGCGCGCAACTTCGACGCCCATCCGCTCAATGCCGGGCGGCAGCAGCGTGGACGGCCCGACGACGCGGACGCGGGCGCCCATGGTGTTGAGCAGGATGATGTTGGAGCGGGCGACGCGCGAATGCAGGACGTCGCCGCAGATCGCGATCACGAGGCCCTCGATCCGGCCCTTGTTGCGGCGGATGGTCAGCGCGTCCAGCAGCGCCTGCGTCGGATGCTCATGCGCGCCGTCGCCGGCATTGATCACGGAACCGTCAACCTTGCGGGCCAGAAGTTCCACCGCGCCGGAGGCGTGATGTCGCACCACCAGGATGTCCGGGTGCATGGCATTCAGCGTCACCGCGGTGTCGATCAGCGTCTCGCCCTTCTTCATGGAGGAGGAGGAGACCGACATGTTCATGACGTCGGCACCCATGCGTTTGCCGGCGATCTCGAACGAGGATTGGGTGCGGGTGGACGCCTCGAAGAACAGGTTCACTTGCGTCCGCCCACGCAGGACGGCGCGTTTCTTGTCCACCTGGCGGTTCACCTCGACATATTCTTCGGACAGGTCGAGGAGGCCGGTGATGTCGGCAGCGGAAAGGCCCTCGATGCCCAGCAGATGCCGGTGACCGAGGACGAAGGTCGATTTCGATGCAGGGGTCATTAAAAGCAGAGCTATAGGCGGGGATGGGTAAGGGGGCAAGGGCCAAAGGTAGGGAAGTGAGTTATCCCCTGATCAGTCTGATACACCGTCATTCCGGGATGGCGCGTCAGCGCCAGACCCGGAATCTCGAGATTCCGGGTTCGATGCTCCGGGCCGCGCTTTGTGCGGTCCCGTCGCATCGCCCCGGAATGACGACGGAAAGATGGGAAGTGCTCCGTGAAGCTGATCTTGATTGCAATTGTAACAATCGTCTCAATTTCCTTCGCCCACGCCCAAACGCTCCCCGGCGGCTTCGTGTACTTGCGCGACATCGATCCCACCATCATCCAGGACATCCGCTACGCGACCTCGAACAACTTCACCAGCCATCCGCTGAGCGGCTACGGCGCCGGCGAATGCGTGGTGAAGCGGGAGGTGGGGCTGAGGCTGAAAGCGATCCAGCAGGAGCTCGCCAGCCAAAACCTTTCGCTGAAGATGTTCGATTGCTACCGCCCGGTGCGCGCGTCGCTCGATATGGTGGCATGGGCGCAGAACGGCCGCGAGCCGGCGGCCGAGCGGCGCTACAATCCCAAGATTCCCAAGACGGAGCTGTTCCGGCTCGGTTACATCGCGAGCCGCTCGCAGCATTCCACCGGTGCTGCGCTCGATCTGACACTCGTCGATCTCAGGGCTGACAACTCCGCCAAATTTGATCCCGCCAGGTCCTACGCCGACTGCACGGCGCCGGTCGAGGCCCGGCCGCCCGAAGGCAGCGTCGACATGGGCACCGGCTATGACTGCACGGATGCGAAGGGCCATACCGCTGCACCGTCGATCACGGCCGATCAGCGCGCCTGGCGCAAGCGGCTGGTCGCTGTGATGGCCCGGCAAGGCTTTGTGAACTATTCGAAGGAGTGGTGGCATTTTTCCCTGCCGGGGGCGGGCGGGGCAGCCTATGATTTCCCGATCCAGCCGCGGCGGAACTGATTCCGGTCCGAGGACACGCCATGACCCAGCCGAGCTTCGCAACCCACGAGGTCTTCAACCAGTCGCCGCCTCTGGAGGACGTCGACCTGTTTGCAGCAGATCGCCCTCTGGTGGATGCAGTCAGGGCCAATGGCGGTGCTGCGGCGGAACAGGAGCTGTCGGCGTTCGGCCGGCATTGGGGCTCGGCGGCGATGGCCGAGCGCGGGCGCATCGCCAATGAGAACACGCCAAAGCTCCGCACCTTTGACGCCAAGGGCAACCGTCGCGACCAGGTCGAGTTTCATCCCGCCTATCACGAGTTGATGGCGCATAGCGCGCATGCCGGTGTGCACAATTCCACCTGGACTACGGACGGAAAGCCTGCCGGCGATGCGGCCGAGGTCATCCGCGCGGCAAAGTTCTACATTGCCTCACAGGTCGAGACCGGACATCTGTGCCCGATCACAATGACGCGCGCCTCTGTCGCGGCGCTTGCGATGCAGCCTGATCTGCTCGCGCGCGTGATGCCGGTGCTGTCGACGAAGAGCTACGATCCAAGCTTCGCGCCGTGGTGGGAGAAGCGCGGCATGACGCTCGGTATGGGCATGACGGAGAAGCAGGGCGGCACCGACGTACGCGCCAACATGACGCGCGCGGTGCGCGATGGGAACGCCTACCGCATCACCGGCCATAAATGGTTCATGTCGGCGCCGATGTGCGACGCCTTCCTCGTGCTGGCGCAGGCCGAGGGCGGGCTGACCTGTTTCTTCATGCCGCGCTTTGCGCCGGATGGTTCGGTCAACGCGATCCAGTTCCAGCGTCTCAAGGACAAGCTCGGCAACCGGTCCAATGCGTCCTCCGAGGTCGAGTTCGTCGGCGCCCATGCGGAAGCCGTCGGCGAGGAGGGCAAGGGCATCCGCACCATCATCCAGATGGTGCAGCTGACGCGGCAGGATTGCGCGATCGCCTCCGCCGGACTGATGCGTTCGGGGCTGGCGCAAGCGCTGCATCACGCGCGTCATCGCAGCGTGTTCCAAAAACATCTCGCCGATCAGCCGCTGATGCAGGCGGTGCTGTCGGACATGGCACTGCATGTCGAGGCGACGGTCGCTCTGGTGATGCGGCTTTGCCAGGCTTTCGACCGAGCGCACCAAGCCGCTCGTGAAGCAAACTACATGCGGCTGCTCACGCCCGCGATCAAATACTGGGTCTGCAAGAGCGCGCCGGCTTTCCTCTACGAGGCGATGGAGTGCCTCGGCGGCAATGGCTATGTCGAAGACGGCATCCTGGCGCGCCATTTTCGCGAATCCCCGGTGAATGCGATCTGGGAAGGCTCGGGCAATGTGATGTGCCTCGACGTGCTGCGCGCGCTGGCGCGTGAACCCGAGGCGGCCGCCCACGTGCTGATGCATCTCAGAGCCGAAACCAGCGGCCTTCCCGGTGTGGGTGATGCATTGGCCTTCATTGATAAGGCTTTCCGTCGGCAGGATTCCGAGCGGGTCGCGCGGCTAGCGGTTGAGAAGCTCGCACTGCTTGCAGCAACGGCCGCGCTCAACGTCGTGTCACGTCGGCACGCCGAATTGTTCGCCGCCACACGCCTCGCCACCAGTCACGCCAGCATGTACGGCGCGGTGGAGCTGGAGAGTGCCGACGTGCGAGCGCTGCTCGAGCGAGCGCTGCCTTGAAATGTTTTGTGTCGATCACTTGGTCTGTCGTTCCGGGTTCGATGCTGCGCATCGCCCCGGAATGACAGCGATCATCCAACGAAAGTCTCTTGATGGACACTCTCAATCCTGACCACCCCCCGCTGATCGTGACGCCCGCCGAGGTATCCCCGCGCGTCTGGAAATTCTGGGGCACGTCGCTGTGGGGGCTGTTCGTCTTCGCCGCGATGTTCGTCGGCCAGATCGGCACGGTCGTCTATCTCGTCGCGCATCGCGGCGGCCCGATCGAAATGGCGTCCCTCGAGTCCGTCGGCCGCGATCCGCAGGCGCTGGCGCTGTCGGTGATCGCGGGCCTGCCGACCACGCTGGCCGCGGTGTGGCTGGCCATTCGCCTGAAGGGAGCTTCCTTCGCCGACTACCTCGCGCTGCGCTGGCCGTCCTGGTTGCAGATTCTGCTCGGTGTCGTCGGTCTCGTCCTGATCGTGGTGATCTGGGAGACGATGTCGCGTGCGCTGGGCCGCGAGGCGACGCCCGGCTTCATGACCGATCTCTTGAAATCGGGCCGCGACAAGGGTGCGGCGACGATGCTCGTGCTCTCTTTCAGCATTGCCGCGCCGATGTCCGAAGAGGTGATCGCGCGGGGCTTCCTCTATCGCGGCTGGTCAGAAAGCTTTCTGCGCGTGCCCGGCGCGATCATCCTGTCGTCGCTGGTCTGGACGGCCGTGCATCTCCAGTACGACATGTATTTCCTCGCCGAGGTGTTCTCCATCGGCTTGTGGTTCGGCTACATGCGCTACCGCGGCAATTCGTTGTGGCTCACGATCGTGCTCCATGCGCTGAACAATCTGACCGCAGTGGTGCTGACGATGTGGCTGGGGAGTTGAGGTTGCCGGCAATCGCGCGCCGATGATGGCGGCTAGGCCACCAGCGCGATCGCGATCGGCATCGTGATCGCCGCCAAGATCGTCTGCAGCGTGATGATCTGCGCGAGCAACGGCGCATCGCCGCCCATCTGGCGGGCCAGCACATAGGCGCTGGGCGAGGTCGGCACCGCCGCGCAGACTGCGATGATCGCAAGGCTCGTCCCGGTCAGCCCGAACCATAGCGCCAGCAGAAGCGCGATCAAGGGCATCAGCACGAGCTTGAAGGCCACGCCGATAGCGGCACCCACGCTGGGGCGGAGCAGGCCGTTCAGGTGCAGGCCCGCGCCGGTGACGAGCAGGCCGATGGCAAGGGAAGAGCGACTCAGCGCATCCGCGACCTCGTGCCAGATCTTTGGCAGCGGCAGGTGCAGGACGTTGACGAGCAGGCCGATCGCGCAGGCCCAGATCAGCGGGTTGCTCGCCACGGTCATGACGATAGCGCCGACGGATTGCTTGTTTGGCGAGGCATAGTGCGCGAGCACCGCGACGCTGAACACGTTGACCAGCGGAATGATTGCGACCATCGCGACGGAGGCGAGAGCGAGGCCGATATCGCCGAACAGATTGGCGGAGACTGACAGTGCGACATAGGTCTGCCAGCGGGTCGCACCCTGGAAGATCGAGGTGAAAGCGGGGCCGTCGATGTCGAGCCGTGCCAGGGCCGGCCGCAGTGCGAGGCACAGCAGCGACATCACGAGCGAGGATAGCAGCAGCGCGCCGCCGACGCCTGCGACCGGCACCTTGTCGAGGTCGGCCTTCACCAGCGTCTGGATCAGCAGCATCGGAAACAGCACGTAATAGGTCAGCCGCTCCAGCCCGTGCCATTGCGTGTCGAGCCGCATCAGGCTGTGTTTCAGCACCACGCCGAGCGCGATGAGAATGAAGACCGGCAGCAGTGCTGCAATCACCACCGCCATGGGTCAGTCCATCCCGGGTGCGTCGCGAAGATTGGCCAAACGATCGAGCGCGCCTTGCAGGATGAAGATCGCGGCGTGCTCGTCGATCACCTCGGCGCGTTTGGCGCGGCTGACGTCCATGCCAATCAGCTCGCGCTCGACCGCCGACGTCGAGAGACGTTCGTCCCACAGGCCGATCGGCAGTGCCGTGAGACCGGCGAGATTGCGGGCAAAGGCGTGGGTCGATTGTGCGCGCGGGCCCTCGCTGCCGTCCATGTTGATCGGAAGCCCGAGCACGAAGCCGACAGCCTTGCGCTCGGCGGCGATGGTGAGCAGGCGCGCGGCGTCCTGCTTGAATGCCTTGCGCTGGATTGTCTCGACGCCGGTCGCGAGCCGCCGGTCGGGATCGGAGACGGCAACGCCGATCGTCTTGGTACCGAGATCGAGCCCAATCAGCGCACCGCGCGCGGGCCAGTGGGTTGCAGCATCGACCAGAGGTAGGATAGGAGCCGGCATGGTGTTAGCGCATACCATGGCAAGCGCTGCGGAGTGAACCGAGAACAATGGATGCGCTGACCTTATTCGGCCTGTTCGCCGTGACGGCGATGCTGGTCTGTTATGCGCTGGAGGACCGCAGCCACTGGTTCGTGCTGCTGTTCGCCGCCTCCTGCGCGCTCGGCTCGGCCTACGGTTTCCTGCAGGGCGCCTGGCCGTTCGGCGTAGTCGAGGCGATCTGGGCGATCGTGGCGCTGCGGCGTTGGTCGCTCAGGCCGCGATGACCTCGTCATCCCTGTTCAGGCAGGACGCAAACCCCTGAAGCGCGCTGTACTGGTGGCCGGCGCTGCGCTGGATGAACAGCGTCTCGACCCCTGCGTAAGCCGGGCTCAGTGTGTGGATCGACACGCTGCCGATCATCGCGCTGCGCTCGACCACCGCACGTGGAAGCAGCGTCACGCCCATGTCGGCGGCGACGCAGCCGATCATGCCGTCGAGCGTGCCGAGCTCGAAGCGCCCCGCCGACGGCCAGCCGAACTCGACGAACATCTGCTCGAGGCGTTGCCGATAGGTGCAGCCGGTGCGGAACACCAGCGCGGTCGGGCCTGACTCCGGCGTGCCGGCGCGGAGCTCTTTGAGTGACGTCCAGCGGCGCGCGCTGACAAGCACCAGCTCTTCGCGGAAGGCGCTGACGGCGGTGAGCTCGACATGCTCGATGGGAGCGGCGACGAAGGCGCCGTCGAGCGCACCATCGAGCACGGCGGCGACGAGATCGGCGGTGGTTGCAGTGCGCAGGCTCAGCCGCACGGCAGGGAAACGCCGGTGGAAATCCGCGAGCAGCGGTGGCAGGCGGACGGCGGCGGTTGTCTCCATTGAGCCGATCGCGAGCGGCCCCTTCGGCTCGCCATCATCGCGGGCGGCAAGGACGGCCTCGCGCGAAAGCGCCGCCATCCGCTGCGCGTAAGGCAAGAGCCGTTTGCCGGCGCCGGTCAGCGTCATGCCGCGGCTGTGGCGCTCGAACAACGGCGTGCCGATCTCGGCCTCCAGCGCCTTGATGCGCTGGGTGACGTTCGATTGCACGGTGTTGAGTTCTTCGGCGGCCCGGGTGATGCCGCCAGTGCGGGCGACCGCGGCGAAGGTCTTGATATCGCTGAGTTCCATGGTTTCGTTTCGTTTTTGAGATGGCAGCGTTCGCAAGAATTCAATTTTCGAGAATGCTATTCCCACTTAGTCTTCCTGTCCACACGGGAGGAGCCATGCCAATCACCACACCCCTGACCGCGCTGCTCGGTATTAAGCATCCGATCTTGCTTGCTCCGATGGACATCATCGCCGGCAGCAGTCTGGTGACGACGGTGAGCCGCGCCGGCGGCTTCGGCATTCTCGGCGGTGGCTATGGCGAAAGGGCTTGGCTGGAGCAGGAGACGGCGAAGCTGAAGGCGCTGCGCGCGCCGTTCGGCATCGGCTTCATCACCTGGAGCCTCGCCAAGCGCCCCGAGCTTCTCGATGTTGCGCTCGCGGCAAAGCCCGGGGCGATCATGCTGTCGTTCGGCGATCCCGCGCCGTTTGCGCCGCAGATCAAGGCGGGCGGGGCGCGGCTGATCTGCCAGGTGCAGGACGAGGCCATGGCGCGACAGGCGCTCGATGCGTGCGCCGACGTTCTGATCGCGCAAGGCACCGAGGCAGGCGGCCATGGTGCATCCCGCACCACGATCGATCTCGTGCCTGGGATCGTCGATCTCGCGGCGGGTCGCGTGCCGGTGGTCGCGGCCGGCGGCATCGCCGACGGACGCGGGCTCGCCGCCATGGTGATGCTGGGCGCAAGCGGCGTGCTGCTCGGTACGCGCTTTTATGCGAGCCGGGAGGCCGACGGTGCGGAGGAGGCGAAGCGGCGCATCTGTGATGCAACGAGCGGCTCGACTGTGCGCGGCATCATTTTCGATCTCTCCCGCAACAATGTCTGGCCGGCGCCGTTTACCGGGCGGTGCCTGATCAACGATCACGCCCGGCGCTGGATGGGCCGCGAGGTCGAATTGATGCAGAATGTCGCCAAGGTTGCGGCCGACTATGCCGCCGCAAAAGCGAGCGGCAATTTCGATGTCGCCGCTGTGATCGCGGGCGAGGCGGTCGGCCTGATCCATGATATTCCGCCGGCAGCCGAGATCGTCGAGCGGATCGCGGCAGAGGCGGAGCAGCTGCTCGCCGGCCGGCGCAACTCGGTCGCTTCCGCTGCTTAGAGAAGAGAGAACAACCATGTGGCCTAACCGTCGACTGATCGACCTCTTCAAGACCGAATTCCCGATCGTGCTGGCGCCGATGGCCGGCGTGATGGATGCGGAGCTGGTGATCGCGGCGGCGCAAGGCGGTGCGCTCGGCTCGCTGCCATGCGCGATGCTGTCGGCGGAGAAGGCGCGCGAGCAAGTCAATCTCATCCGCCAGCGGGTTACCGCGCCCGTGAATATGAACTTCTTCTGCCACAAGCCTCTCGAGCTTACGGCCGAGGCCGAAGCGCGCTGGAAGCACCGTCTCGCGGGCTATTACAAGGAGCATGGTCTCGATCCGGCGGCGCCCATCAACGCTGCCAACCGCGCGCCATTCGATGCAGCGTTCTGCGAGGTCGTCGAGGAGCTGAAGCCGGAAGTCGTCAGCTTCCATTTCGGCCTGCCGGCGGAGGAGCAGCTCAAGCGCGTCAAGGCGGCCGGCTGCCTCGTCATCTCGTCGGCCACCACGGTCAAGGAGGCAGTCTGGCTCGAGCAGCGCGGTGTCGATGCGGTGATCGCGCAAGGAGCCGAGGCTGGCGGCCATCGCGGCATGTTCCTGACCGATGAAATCGCCGAGCAGCCCGGCACCTTCGCTCTGGTGCCGCAGGTCGTCGATGCCGTGAAGGTGCCGGTGATCGCGGCCGGCGGCATTGCGGATGGGCGCGGTATCGCGGCTGCCTTTGCGCTCGGTGCGGCCGGCGTGCAGATCGGCAGCGCCTATCTGCGCTGCCCGGAATCCAAGGTCAGCGCCGGTGGCCGCAAGGCGCTCGCCGAAGCGCGGGACGATTCCACCGTCATTACCAACGTGATGACCGGACGGCCCGCGCGCGGCGTGCAGAACCGTCTGATGCGCGAAGCCGGCCCGATTTCACCGGACGCGCCGGCCTTTCCCCATGCCGCGACCGCGCTGGGGCCTTTGAAGGCGGCGGCCGAGAAGCAGGGCAGGGTGGATTTCACGAATCTCTGGGCCGGACAGGCCATCGGCATGGGCCGCGAGATGCCCGCGGCCGAATTGACCCGGGAGCTGGCCAAATCCGCGCAGGCCCGCCTGAAAGCGCTGGCCGGCTAGGCGCGATGAGATCCGGGAGGATCGTCATCGCGCTTTAGGTTATTGTTTGCGCATGATCTTTTCGGAAAACCGCTGCGCACTTTGCGCTAACGCGGCCCTTCGGGTCCGGATCATGCGCCCAGCGCCGGTTGCGGCGCAAAACCGGCCTCTGCTATACGGCAGAACAGGATTTCTGCCGTTCGAGGCCTTATATTATGTCCGTTGACGCCGCTACCGTCCGCCGCATCGCGCATCTGGCGCGCATTGCGGTTTCCGACGACGAGGTTCCGCATCTCCAGGGCGAGCTCAACGCCATGCTGGCCTTCGTCGAGCAGCTCTCGGAGGTCAATGTCGAGGGCGTCGATCCCATGACCTCGGTGACGCCGATGGAGATGAAGAAGCGCCAGGACGTCGTCAATGATGGTGAGATCGCCGATGATATCGTTGCCAATGCGCCGGCGACAGAAGGCCACTTCTTCCTGGTGCCGAAGGTCGTCGAGTAAAAAATTAGGACACGAGTCCGATGTGCCTGCTATGCGACGATGAGAAGGCCTATCAGGCCTATATGAACTATCTCGACGCGATGGAGCGGCAGGGCAAGGCTGCCGATCCCAACGTGGCGGCCAATGCCGTGCTCGACCAGCTCGAGGCGTCGGCGAATGCATCCGCCAAGAACAACGTTAAGCAAGACGACCCGGCCAACGACAAGACCCTGTCTCCGTTCTTCTGTAGCCCGATCAATAAATGACCAATTTGACATCGCTGACGCTCGCCGAGGCCCGCAAGGGTCTCGCCGACAAGACATTCACGTCGCTTGAGCTGACCGACGCGCATCTGAGTGCGATGGAGGCTGCGCGCGCGCTCAACGCCTTCGTCCTGGAGACGCCCGACCAGGCGCGCGCCATGGCGCGCGAAGCTGATAGCCAGATCGCCAAGGGCGATGCCGGCCCGCTCGCCGGCATTCCGCTCGGCATCAAGGACCTGTTTGCGACCAAGGGCGTGCGCACCACGGCCTGCTCGAAGATCCTCGGCAATTTCGTGCCGACCTACGAGTCGACCATCACCTCGCAGCTCTGGCGCGACGGTGCGGTGATGCTCGGCAAGCTCAACAATGATGAGTTCGCGATGGGCTCGTCGAACGAGACCTCCTGCTTCGGTCCCGTCGGCAATCCCTGGCGGCGCGAGGGCTCGAACACGACGCTGGTGCCTGGCGGCTCGTCCGGCGGCTCGGCCTCGGCCGTTGCGGCGCTGCTCTGCATGGGCGCGACCGCGACCGATACCGGCGGCTCGATCCGCCAGCCCGCAGCCTTCACCGCGACCGTCGGCATCAAGCCGACCTATGGCCGCTGCTCACGCTGGGGCATCGTCGCCTTTGCCTCCTCGCTCGATCAGGCCGGTCCGATCGCGCGCAGCGTGCGCGATTGTGCGATGCTGCTGCGCTCGATGGCGGGCCACGATCCGAAGGACACGACCTCCGTCGACATCGCCGTGCCGGACTATGAGGCCGCGGTCGGCAAGTCCGTGAAGGGCATGAAGATCGGCATTCCCAAGGAATACCGTCTCGACGGCATGCCTGCCGAGATCGAAAAGCTTTGGGAAGCGGGCGCGGCCTGGCTGAAGGCCGCCGGCGCCGAGCTTGTCGAGGTGTCGCTGCCGCACACCAAATACGCTTTGCCGGCCTACTACATCGTGGCGCCGGCGGAAGCCTCGTCGAACCTCGCGCGCTATGACGGCGTACGCTACGGCCTGCGCGAGCAGGGACGCAACATCATCGAGATGTACGAGAACACCCGCGCCGAAGGGTTTGGCGCCGAGGTGAAGCGGCGCGTCATGATCGGCACCTATGTGCTGTCGGCCGGCTATTACGACGCCTATTATCTGCGTGCGCAAAAAGTGCGCACCCTGATCAAGAAGGACTTTGAGGACTGTTTCGCCAGGGGCGTCGATGCGATCCTCACGCCGGCAACGCCGTCGGCCGCCTTCGGCATCGGCGAGAAGGGCGGCGCCGACCCGGTCGAGATGTACCTGAACGACATCTTCACGGTCACCGTGAACATGGCGGGCCTGCCCGGCATCGCCGTGCCCGCGGGCAAGGATGCGCAAGGTCTGCCGCTCGGCCTGCAATTGATCGGCCGGCCCTTCGATGAGGAGACGCTGTTCTCGCTCGGCGAGGTCATCGAGCAGGCGGCCGGCCGCTTCACGCCCGAGAGGTGGTGGTGAACATGGCGGCGTACATCGCCAGCCTCGAAGGCGCAGCGCCGGCGCCCGAACTCAGCGCGCCGCTCGCAGGGCTCTGGTGGGCCGCGAAGGGAGACTGGGACAAGGCGCACAAGATCGTCCAGGACGAGGACAGCCGCGACGCCGCCTGGGTGCACGCATACTTGCACCGCGTTGAAGGCGATCTCGGCAATGCCGGCTATTGGTACCGCCAGGCGGGCCAGCCGGCGGCGAAAGAATCATTGCAGGCGGAGTGGGAGCGGATCACTGCCACGCTGCTTAGATCGTGAGGTCGGTTCACCCGCAATGATATCTCGCGGCGCGCTATCTTAGCGTTCCTTTCGGCAGCAGATATTCGTGAACATGCGGACAGATATTGCCGAGGTTGCACCGCTCGGCCTTGATGAGCGGCTCCAACTGGGCAATCAGCGCCTTGGCATTGAAGACTTTCGGAGGAGCCGCCTCGACCGGTGCCGGCAGGAAGTGCACGTCGGCCTCGAGTCCGGGCTTGGGCCCCGCCGCCCCGCCGCCGGTGTAGATAAACACGCCGCCACGCGCGAGCCGGATCGGCTGATCCGATCGGCTGGCGAAATCGCCATGGTCCCAGATCCTGAAATCGGCAGTCTCCTGTGGTGACACCGGAATGCGGGTGCGCAGCGACGGCACTGCGCTGGCGAGGCGAGGGCCACGATCATTCGCCGGTGGTCGATGCATCACGAATTGAATGTCTGACAGGATTTCAAATCCAGCAAAGCCCTTTTCGATCGCCAGTTGGGCAGAACGATAGAGCCAATAGACCTGAACACTCTCGCGGGTGGTGTAACCATTGCCCTGGAAGCTCACGCGGAAGACGTCGGGCCTGAGCTCCTTGACGTCGGATCCACCGGTAAAGCCTTGTTGCTGATAAGGTGTCGAACAGGACACGAGAACGGCGGCCGAAGCCACCAAAATCAGGCTACGAAAGAACATGCATTGCCCCCTGCACTCAACTTCTACGGCGCGTCGGGCGTCGGCGTCAATGCCTGAGGGAGCGGCGCCAAATGTGCACTGTGCAGGCCCGGCGCGGGCGGAATGCGCCAGCCGCCGTCGTCGGCCCATTGTCGCACCACGTTCTCCAGCTTGACTGGCGCGATCCGTTGCGCGAAGCCCAACCAACCCCGATATGGATTTGTCCGGACATCGAGACCCATGAACGCACCCGCCCCCCACAAGCTTCTCAAAGGCGCCACCGGCGACTGGGAGATCGTCATCGGCATGGAAATCCATGCGCAGGTGACGTCGAACTCAAAACTGTTCTCGGGCGCGTCCATCGCGTTCGGCGGCGAGCCGAACACGCACGTGTCGCTGATCGACGCGGCGATGCCCGGCATGCTGCCCGTCATCAATGAGGAATGCGTCAGGCAGGCTGTCCGGACCGGGCTCGGACTGAAGGCGAAGATCAATCTACGTTCGGTGTTCGACCGGAAAAACTATTTCTATCCCGACTTGCCGCAGGGTTATCAGATCAGCCAGTACAAGTCGCCGATCGTCGGCGAGGGCGAGGTGTTGGTCGAGCTCGACGGCGGCCGCAGCGTCAACGTCGGCATCGAGCGGCTGCACCTGGAGCAGGATGCCGGCAAGTTGTTGCACGACCAGTCGCCGACGATGTCCTATGTCGATCTCAACCGCTCCGGCGTGGCGCTGATGGAGATTGTCTCAAAACCGGACATCCGCGACGCCGAGCAGGCGAAGGCCTATGTCACCAAGCTGCGCTCGATCCTGCGCTATCTCGGCACCTGCGACGGCGACATGGAGAAGGGAAACCTGCGCGCCGACGTCAACGTCTCGGTGCGTCGTCCCGGCGGGCCGCTCGGCACCCGCTGCGAGATCAAGAATATGAACTCGATCAACTTCATTGGACAAGCGATCGAGTACGAGGCGCGGCGCCAGATCGAGATCCTCGAGGACGGCGGTGAGATCGACCAGGAGACACGGCTCTACGACCCCAACAAGGGCGAGACGCGCTCGATGCGGTCGAAGGAAGAGGCGCACGACTACCGCTACTTCCCCGATCCCGATCTCTTGCCGCTGGAATTCTCGCAAAGCTTCGTCGATGAGCTGAAGGCGAAGCTGCCCGAGCTGCCGGACCAAAAGAAGACGCGCTTCGTCGCCGACTTCGGCCTGTCGACCTATGATGCGAGCGTGCTCGTCGCCGAGCGCGAAAGCGCTGACTTCTACGAGACCGTGCTGGACAGGCTCGCCAATCGCACCCGCGACGGCAAGATGGCGGCGAATTGGGTGATCAACGAGCTGTTCGGCCGTCTCAACAAGGAGGGACGGGGCATTGCGGGCGCTCCCGTCGCCGCCGAGCAGCTTGCCGCGATCATCGACCTGATCGGCGAGGGCACGATCAGCGGAAAGATCGCCAAGGATCTGTTCGAGATCGTCTGGCAGGAGGGCGGCGATCCGCGCGCGCTCGTCGAAAGCCGCGGCATGAAGCAGGTCACCGACCTCTCGGCGATCGAGAAGGTGGTCGACGACATCATCGCGGCCAATCCCGACAAGGTCGCGCAGGTCAAGGACAAGCCGCAGGCACTCGGCTGGTTCGTCGGCCAGGTGATGAAGTCGTCCGGCGGCAAGGCCAACCCGCAAGCGGTCAACGACCTGCTCAAGTCCAAGCTCGGCGTCTGACACGTTGCGGTGACGGCGCGTGTCGTCACCGCGATCCTGCCTTTGCGCATCCGTCGCGCACTCGGCGACACCAACGTCGCCTCGATCGCATCGTCCAAGCCCCACCGAATCGCCGTCTTCGATTCGTACAAACGGCGGCTTCGAGCACGCTCCGGCGAGCGATCGCGCCGTTAAGCATGAAAATATTTTCGTTGCCAAAATTCGCGACTCAGAGTCCGCGAAACACGCTTCGTGCGCCTTCGAACAAGACGCAACGCGCGCCGGAGCATCGATCGCGCGCAACTTGCGAATGCGAAATGGGCTTGCAGCATAGAGTTTTCTTGCAATCGATGCTTTCGCCGGCGTCGGTGCGGCAGGCACTTTTCGCATAGACGATCGAACGACTCGTCAACCGCGTGCACGATGCGCGGAGTACTTGCGCGCTTCGCTGCGTCAACACTTCCTTAAGCGGGAAGATGTTTTTTTCGCCGTGTTGGTGTATTCGGGATGAAGTGCATTCGATCCCCGAATGCACGCAGCGATTAAAGCCATCTCACACATCGGAGGGCAACATGGCCAAGAAAGCGAAGAAGGCGAAGAAGGCGAAGAGCGCAGTGAAGAAGACTGCGAAGAAGACCCGCAAGGTCGCGAAGAAGAAGAAGTAACTTCGCTTCTGAAGTCGCCGGCCTCTCTGATGGCCGGCACGTCATCAGCGCCTTCTGCGATCTGGTTTGCCTCCGGCAGGACAGGTCTCAGTCAACTAGGCTCTGATCGGCGATAGAGGGTGTCGGCGAGACATCAGGTCAACGGTCGGATCGTCCTTCCTTGTCGAGCTTGCTCGTCAAGGTCCGGTCCGGCAGAAGAAACAAGTTTTCTTCGTTCGGTGCGGTTCGCCTTTAACGGCTCCGCAATTTCATGAGTAGCCTCGCGGCCAAAATGAAATCTGGTCCTGACGTGTTCGCCGACGCCCTCGTTCGAGTAGCCGGGATCCTCGCCGGCGTTTTCATTTCTCAAAATTTCAGATCCAAGACGCGACAGCGCAGCCGAACAGGCTCGCGATCGCCGTGGCCCGACCGCGCGCCCACCCTCCGGCGTCATCGCCACCTCCTTTGATGGAGTGTTGCGACGACCGGTTGAAACCGCCAAGTATTCCAGAGCCAGTGACGCATACGGAGAAGCCGCGGCGTACTGGATTCCTCGCCTTCGCGGGGAATGACAGCTCAGAATTTGGCTACGATCGTGCGCATCTCACCACGCGCGATGGTTATCATCGTCCGAAAATCCGGACGGTTAACCAAATCTGACGTATCGCAGAAGTACTTGAGAATCCGGGACTTCTTGCATTTTCGTGGCCGCGCCAGGTGGCCTCGCGTTTACGTCCCCTTCATCGCGATACTTAAACTGCCATTCAAATTTGCTCGCCAAGATCGCCCTCAACAAGCCGGCAAGAACGGCATGGGGACGAGTTGAACAGTTTGGATGGGAGCCGCGCTCGGGGGAACGAGGCGGCACAACAATAAAGGGGATGCGACATGTTTCAGGGGACTTTCGATCTGGAGACCGCGACGCCGGTCGACGTGAGCGCCTTGTCGGACGTGCTGTTCGAGCGGGGCATGTATTGGGCGAGCGGCCGCTGCGGCCTCGTCGATCTCGTCGCCGCGCATAAGTGGTTCAACCTCGCGGCGCTGAAGGGCCGCAAGGACGCGATCGCACTTCGCCAGGAGGTCGCCGGGCAGATGTCGGATGCCGAGATCGCAGCCGCGCAGCGCGAGGCGAGGGCCTGGGCCACCGCGCATTGAGCAGTTCACTCCGCCGTACGGACCCGAACCTTGACCGATCGATGCGATTGCGCCAAGGCGACCATCAGATTTAGACGGCAAACGAGGCCGGCGCTTCGCCGGCGCAATGCCGGCGCCACATTTCACTGAAGGCCTTTTCGATGTGTCGTGTCATACCGACAGTATCGAAGAGAGGCCAAGTGGACCGATGCGTCGCCAGCTTGCTCTTGAGGGCGGTTCGAAGTTCGGAATCGTGCGCGATCCGAAGCGCCAAGCCCTCATATTCGTCCAGCGATCGCGTCACCAACTCGGGAAGGCCGACAGCATTCAGGAGACTGGCTGCAACTCGTCCCGGAAAGGCGGTGCCGAGGCAGGTCAGGACCGGCAAGCCAGCCCAAAGGGCGTCGCTGGCCGTGGTATGGGCGTTGTAGGGCAACGTGTCCAGGAACAGATCGGCCAGCTGGTGGCGCGCCAAGTGTTCGTCGATAGCGACGGGTGGGGCGAACACGATCCTCTCGGCGGCGATGCCGCGCGCTACAGCTTCACGCCTCAGGTTCTCCCTGGCGATCTGGCCCCCATCAAACAGCCAAAGGACGCTGCCGGCGGTCTTGGCAAGCAGCCTCATCCAGACATCGAACAGCACAGGCGTGATCTTCAACGTTTTGTTGAACGCGCAGTAGACGAATGCATCGTCCGGCAGTCCGACCTCGCTCCGGGCTGGTGCATTTGGCAGGGGCGGTCGCCTGGTGTCGGTCACCTGATAGCTGTCGGGGAGATAGATCACCTTCTCGGCGTAATGCTTCTGCTCTCCTTCGGGTATGACGATCCGGTCGGCCATGATGTAGTCGATATATGACGCGCCCATCGTGCCGGGAAAGCCGAGATAGTTGACCTGGATGGGAGCCGGCCGGTGCGCGAGGATTTTCGGCCGCGCACCGGCGGTGAAGCCTCCGAGATCGACGAGGACCTCGATGTCGAGCTGGCGTATCAGCTTGACCACGTCCTCGTCGGTAAGATGTCTGACGTCTTCGAAGCGTTCGAATGCTGCCTTCAGGCGGTTGCGCATGTTGCCGCCGTCATCCGGTCCGTAGGAGATGGCGCTGATGTCGAAGCGCTCGCGGTCGTGCTCCTCGAAAAGTCCGGCCATCAAAAGCGCGGTGGCGTGATTGCGAAAATCGGCAGACAGGTACGCGACCCGCAGCCGGGAAGTCGGTGACGGCGTTCTGGCTATCGCGGCACCTCGCTCCGGAGCGACGTTGGCGACATACGTCTTCGCACAGGTGAATTGGTGTGCCGGAGACGACGAGGCAACAAGGAAGGTGAGCGCGTCGATCGCCACGCCGGATTCGGCGGCCTCGTCCAAGGCGGCCTGTTCACGTTCGAAACTGCGCCAGTCGGCACGCTTCCGCCTGGAATCAACGAGCTTGCTCAACGCGAACGGGAAGGCCTTGTTGAGTGCGACCGTTCTTTCGAGCGCTTCGATCGCTTCGTCGTGTCGGCCCATTTCGGTAAGGACCTCAGACAAGACGAAATGGTACTGTGGATTCGACGGTGCAAGCTCGATGGCACTTCGGTAGCTGTCATGCGCTTCGTCAAGCTGACCGAGCCGCTGGAACGCACTACCTCGGTTCAAGAAGGCTGCGCTCGATGGCGTGATCGCAATGGCGCGATCAAGTTCGGCGATCGCGCCGTGAAACTCCTTCCGTGCAATCAGGATCGCGCCGCGATTGAGATGCGCATCGGCGAAGTCCGGCGACAGGGCAATCGCTTTCGCAAGCCAAGCGAGCGCATCGTCTGTCTTGTCCAATGCACGCAGCACGTTGGCATAGTTGAAAAGAACGTCGGGATTGCCGGAGTCGATGCGGGCAGCCTTCTTGAGCAATGGCTCGGCGTCCGCGAAATTGCCGCGCTGGGCCTGCAACAGCCCCAGCATATGGAGCGCGGTGGGATGCGTTCTGCTTGCCCTCAGGATGGTCGTGTAGGCCCGTTCCGCATCCGCCAGATTGCCCGAACGGTGCGCCGCAATTGCCCGGTCCAGAATAGCCGACGAATGGAGTGAGGAGGGGGCCGAAGCTCCCTTGTTGCGGCTTTGCTGCGACATGTGAATGGGTTTCCGGACCGCGATGACGGGTCTGTGCTTTGGCGAACTGGGTGCAAAAAACTCTAGTCGCCTTTGCTGGAGAGAACAACGGCCGCGCCGCCCGCGCTTCAAGCTACGAAACTAACCGCGCACGTGCCGAGATTTTGCGCGCGACAATATTTGCATTTGTGCTGGCCAACTGACGCGATGGCTACCGGCCCTGCGTGCTTGACGACGGCCGGCCGTCGCTCCGGACGTCAAGCCAGTCTCGACCCGTCCCCCGCTTCGGTCGCTGTCAAAGCTTTCATGTGCAAAGAAACCCGTTAGCCTCGATTCTGCCGCTTGCGGCTCGCCGCGGGGTCGGGCATACCCGGCACAGCCGGAGACGTGGCCGAGTGGCTGAAGGCGGCGGTTTGCTAAACCGTTATAGGCTTGTAAAGGCCTATCGAGGGTTCGAATCCCTCCGTCTCCGCCAGCCGTGAACTCCGGCCCACCGCTTCAAATCACCCCACAATATATATGAGTCCAGGTAGGTCCGGCCGGCGGCAGCTCGCCCCCCACGGGAACTAGCACTCTGTCCTCGCTTGGCCCTGGGGGAACGGCCTCGCGTTAGTCAAAGACCAGTGCGCTCAGCGATCGAACGGCGCGGCGACGAGATCGTCCAGCCTCCGTTCCGAGTCGGCTGCCGATTCTTCGATTCCAGTGCGTCGCGACGTCGTCACAGACAGCAAGCGCTCGGTCCCCCTTCACGAGGGAATTTTGACAGCATTTGGAGCCGCTGCAAAAAGAGTATGGAAAACAAGTACTTACAGGCGCGCCGCGATCACATCCGCGTGTTATTTGTGCAACACCCGTTGGAAAACGCGCTTTGTAGGGCCGGTTCGGAGCGTTCTTTTGTTGTGTGTGCAAGGTCGTTCGGTAATTCTGACCACGCGACGGAGGGGGGCATCCCGAGGTCGTCCCGTTTTAGGTGGTTCGCTTAAGTCCCTCGCGTTCATGCGGGTGTGTCCGAAGGCGCGAAGCGGCTAAGCGGTGTTTGAAACGGGAATGGGAAATTGGCCATCCGGTCAGTGACCTTCCCTGAAGAGCAACTTGGAGGTTTAACATGAAGTTGGTTAAGAGCCTTTTGCTCGGCTCAGCGGCGGGTCTGATCGCCGTGGGCGGAGCTCAGGCAGCCGATCTCCCCGTAAAGGCCAAGGCGGTCGAATACGTGAAGATCTGCTCCCTGTACGGTGCCGGATTCTACTACATGCCGGGCACTGACACTTGCATCAAGTTCGGCGGGTACGTCCGCGCCGACACGGTGGTCGGCAGCAGCAACGACTATGCCTTTGCGACCGGTGCACCGGATGGTGCGCGCAACCGGCTGAGCAACTACTGGGCCAGCCGCGCTCGTATGGACTTCACGGTCGATACCCGCACCGCGACCGAATACGGCGTCGTGCGCACCTACGCGGACATGGTGTTCACCTGGACCGGTGGTTCTTATGTCGGCGCTGGCACGGTCGGCGGCACGACTGTTTACAACAGCACGACCGGTACCATTGGCGGCGCCTCGCTCGGTCTGTACCACGCGTTCATCCAGTTCGCTGGATTTACGTTTGGCCGCACGGTCTCGATCTTCGACGCTCCGTGGCAGAGCTATCCGGCTGGCGGTCCCGATACGTTGCCAGGCGGTTCCAACCACGTCACCGGCGTGAACCAGGTCGCTTACACGGCTGATTTCGGTCAGGGCATCACGGCTTCGGTGGCGTTGCAGGACCCCACAGTCTATGACCAGACGAACATCTGGAACCTGTCGTTCCCGGGTGGTGCGACGCCGAGCATCACACCCAACGGTACTGTCAGCTTCCTCACCGGTTACGGTGCGCCCACGATTGCCGGCACCCGTGTTCCGGATATCGTCGGTGCGGTCCGCGTTGACCAAGCTTGGGGTTTAGCCCAACTCTCCGTCGTGGGTCATGAGAATACCCCGGGTTACTACGGTACCAATGAGTCCACTGGTTCTCCCGGCACCAAGTTTGGCTGGGCGGTTCAGGGTTCGTTGTCGATCAAGAACATCCCGACCGGACCGGGCGACTCGATCAACTTGCAGGCCGTCTATACGGACGGTGCAACGCGCTATAACTTCCAGAGCTTGTTCCCGACCACCATCGCGATGTTTGGTGGCACGGGCGTGCCTGGTGCTTACCAGAGCCTCGGGTTTGCCGCCATTGCTGATGCGGTATTCACCGGCGGCAATGGCTTCGCGAATAGCAGTCTTGAAACGGTGAAGAGCTGGGGCTTCCGCGGTGGTTACACCCACAACTGGAGCCCGAACTGGGCGAGCGGCATCTACGGTGCCTATGGCGTGGTGGATTACGGCTCTCTCGCCACGAACACGATCTGCTTCTTCGCTCGGCAATCGCTTGGTCTGACCGGCAACTGCAACCCCGACTTCGCCGTTGCAGTGGTCGGTGCCAACGTGGTCTGGACCCCGGTCAAGAACCTCGCCTTCACCGCCGACGTCAACTGGACGCGTTTGGACCAGAGGTACTCGGGAACGGTGGACATCCAGCCGTCTGCCACGTTGCAAAAGCCACGCGCTTTGTATGAGCTGAGGGACCAGAACAGCGTTACCATGCTGCTCCGCGCTCAGCGCAACTTCTAAGATCGATCTCTCGACCGATCAGAGAACCCCGGCGGGCAACCGCCGGGGTTTTTCTTTGCGGGTGTTGCGGCGTATATTGGCTCGAACGTAACGGCTTCTTTCCGGTGAAAGGAGCGGAGCTGGAGATTCGACGGTGAGCAGTTGGACAATCCGGATGGCCGCGATGACGGGCGTGCTCGGCGCGGTGATCATGGCCGGCGCCACGATCCTCGCTCCTGCGCCAGCGATGGCCGAGCGCTACGATCCCAGATATCCCGTCTGCCTCCAGAAGTGGGAGTGGGGCGGTAGCAGCACGATCTATTGCAGCTATCCCTCGTGGGAGGCGTGCAAGGCGGCCGCGGCGGGATTGTCGGCGATGTGCATGGACAATCCATATTGGTCCCAGCCGACCACAACGGGCGTTGCCCGCCCACCGGCACCCTCGGGTAGGCCCGTTCCGGTCAGGTGATGATGGAATTCCTGCCGCTTCGATTGCCGGCGCGGCTCGGTGGGCTCGCGGCGCGTTCGCGCGCAAGAATTAGGGATCACCGGGGTCCCTGCCATTCCCTGAACGCGTAAGTGGGATTGAGGCCGCAGGCGTCTATCGTGCCCGACGCCGTCGCCATGCATTGGCTGTAAGTGGCGAACTGGCAATTGCCTGGGTACCCCCAGCGTCGTCCTTGCAGGCAATAGCGATCCTGCGCGACCGCCTGGGGAGCCGGATGGGGGCGTTTCTTGGCGTGAGCCGTCGAGCTGCCGGCCGCAATACCTGACAGGATCAGGGCCATCGATATCACTGCGCAGATCACGCGAAACATGACACGCCTCCAGGTTCGTGCCGTCGACCAATCGATGTGCGGCGTTTCCAATTATAATGCCGCGCCAGTGGCTTGGTAGCTCTCCTTGAACCGCGCCTGGATTCGCAGAGGGCGGTAAGCTACGAGGCTCGATGCGGCGCTGACCAGCTACTCGACGCTGCCGCTCGTGCCTCTGTGCAGGTCAGCGTCGATTTGCAGCCGCGTTCCGCCGCCAAAGCGCGCGCGATAAACTTGAAGGTTCTCCATGATGCGCTGCACGTAGTTGCGCGTTTCGGAGAACGGGATCAGTTCGACCCAGTCGACTGCGTCGATCTTGGATTCGCGCGGATCGCCGTAGCGCTCGACCCACTTCTTCACGCTGCCGCGGCCGGCGTTATAGGCGGCGAAGGTCATGATGTAGGAGCCGCGGTAGTCCTCGAGCAGGCCGCCGAGCTCGGCCGCCCCAAGCGTGGCGTTGTAGACCGAATCGTTCTTCAACCGCGACAGGTCGTAGGTCGCGCCGTGTCGCTTGCAGACGTAGCGCGCAGCGTCCGGCGTCACCTGCATCAGCCCGTAGGCCTGCGCCGGCGACACCACCGCCGGATTGAACGCGCTTTCCTGCCGCGCGATCGCGTAGACGATGCTGCGCTCGACCTCGGGCCCGATCTGGCTGAACTGCGGGATGCCGTTGACCGGATAGGCGTAGAAGTCGAAGGGCAGCCCGCGGTTGAGCGCGGCCTTGCCGACCAGCAGCATGCCGCGGGCGTCGCTGTAGCGCTGGGTCAGCTCGCCGAGGCCGGCAAGCGCTTCGGGGTCGCCATTCTCCCCCATGTCGGCGAGCATCGGGACCGCGATCTCGCGCTCGTCGAGCTCGTAGAGCAGTTGCGCCGCGCGTACGATCTCCAGCCGCTCGGCGCCGCGGCCGCGCGGCGCGCTGTTGAGCTCGATCTGCGGCAGGCCGAGTTTTGCCCGCGCAAGCTGGCCATAGTAGCTCGTCGACTGCTCGGCCGCGCGTGCATAGGCGTTGCGCGCTTCCTGCTGGCGGCCCATGGCTTCCGCTGCGCGGCCCTGCCAATAGCCTGCGCGCGCCAGCGTGGTCGGGTTGACGCTGCCGACGCCGATGCGGGCAAAATGCTGGGCTGCGGCCGCGGGATCATTGAGGAAGCGCAGCGCGATCCAGCCCGCGGTGAATTCCTGCTCGGTCTTGTAGATGTCGCGCGAGGGCAGGGCCGCGTCTCGCGCGATCAGATAGGCGCTGCGGAATTCCTCGGTGTCGATCATCTTGCGTGCGATCAGGCGCCGCTCGATCCACCATTCATCGAGATTGTAGAGCCGGTTTGGATCCTTCGGCGCCGACAGCATCAGTTGCGCGGCTTCCGCGAACTTCTCCTCGCGGCGCAGGAGCTGGATCTTGCTGAAGATGAAGCCGGGATCGCCGTGCAGTTCGTGCGGCACGGCTTCGAGCAGAGCGCGCGTGTTCGGCGCCTTCTTGTAGGAGGCGATGCGCGCCTTGGCGAGCGCCACGTAGCCGGCGCCGAGCCGCTTGGCGGCGCGCAGCGCGGCCTCATGCTCGCTGCCATAGAGCAGCGTGTCCATTCGCGCTTTCTGGTCGCCCGGCGTGAGCAGCGCGCCGAATTGGTCGAGCGCGTTGTTCTCCGTCTCTTCCGACATCGGGTCGCTGCGCCAGGCCTCGCGCACGAGGCGCTCGGCATTGGCACGGTCGCCGCGCGCCAGCATCGCCCTGGCGAGCGAGAAGCGCCCCTTGGCGGAGACAGGGGATTCGTTCTCGAACCACGACCACGCGACGGAGTCTTCGCGCCGGTCGTCCCAGAGCGCGGCTTCAAGGCGGCGGCGCAGGAAGGTTTGCGACGGCCAGCTCGGATTGGCGCTGATGAAGGCACGGTAGCGCTCGACGCTGGCGCCATTGTCGTCGCTGCGCAGGATGATCCATTCGGCGAGTTTTCGCGCGACCGGATCTGTGATCGTGGCCGCATTGTCGGTGGCATCACCCGGCCTGTGCTTGCGCACGAGCTCGATGACGTTCTCCAGCGTGTCCTTGTCGGCCTGCGAAGTCGATGAGGTCGCAGCGACCGCGGCCGGCGTCACGGGCTTGCGTGGTGCGGCATGCTGGCGGGTCGCAGGAGCCAGCACGGGTGCTGCGATCGGTTTGACGGCAGCCGGTGCGGTTGGTTTGACGGCAGCCGTCGCCGCCGGGGCGGGTGCGGGTTTGGGAGACGAACCGTTGGCGGCCGGCTGTGATTTTGGCACAGGTACCCCGGCCGCAGGCTTGGGCTTGTCCTTTGCGGGTTCCTTGCCGGCATCCTTGACGGGTTTCTTCGCGGCATCCTTGGCCGGTGCGCCAGCCGTTCCCTTGCCAGCGCCGCCTTTGGCCGTGTCCTTGCCAGTTCCCTTATCCGTTCCCTTGGCCGATCCTTTGGCTGGACCCTTCGCAGTATCCTTGGCGGCTGGCTTCGCTGTGTCCTTGGTCCCGTCCGCGGTGGTCTCATTGGATTTGGCCAAGGCCGCGCAACCGACCGACAGCCCAGCCATCAGGCACACAACCAGACCGGCGGATCGCCATGTGGCATGGGAAAAGAAGGTCACGGAGTTTCGTTGCCCCGAATCGTTCAAGTGGCTCAAGACCTAGCTGTATTTGATTGAATATGCGGAAAAAATACCAACAGCCGCTTACCGCGGCCGTGTTTGGACCATCACCGCGGCAAAATCGCGGCCTAAACGGTGCGTCACCTGGGACCGGGCCTTTTACCGGCCCGTTAGACCCGATATGAAAGGGGCCTCTTTTCAGGCCAGCACGCGTACGGAGGAAGCCCATGGCAGCCAAGACGAAGTTCCGGGGATCGTTTACCGCCTTGGTCACGCCGTTCAAAAACGGCTCGCTGGACGAGGCTGCTTTCCGCTCGCTGGTCAATTGGCAGATCGCTGAGGGCACCCACGGCCTGGTTCCGGTCGGCACCACCGGCGAGAGCCCGACGCTCAGCCACGACGAGCACAAGAAGGTCGTCGAATGGTGCATCCAGGAGGCCAAGGGACGGGTGCCCGTGATCGCCGGCGCCGGCTCCAACTCCACCAAGGAAGCCGTCGAGCTTGCCCAGCACGCCGAGAAGGCGGGCGCCAATGCCGTGCTGGTGGTGACGCCCTACTACAACAAGCCGACCCAGGAAGGGCTCTACCAGCACTTCAAGGCGATCAACGATGCGATTGGAATTCCGATCATCATCTACAACATCCCGCCGCGCTCGGTGATCGACATGTCGGTCGACACCATGAAGCGGCTGTGGGACTTGAAGAACATCGCCGGCGTCAAGGACGCCACCGCCAGCATGGTGCGGGTGTCGCAGCAGCGCGCCGCGATGGGCGAGGATTTCAACCAGCTCTCGGGCGAGGACGCCACCGTGCTCGGCTACATGGCGCATGGCGGCCATGGCTGCATCTCGGTGACATCAAATGTTGCGCCGCGCCTGTGCTCGGAATTCCACACCGCCTGGCAGAAGGGTGACCACGCAACCGCCTTAAAGTTGCACGACAAGTTGATGCCGCTGCACAACAACCTCTTCATCGAGAGCAATCCGGCTCCGATCAAATATGCGCTGTCGCTGCTCGGCAAGATGGACGAGACGCTGCGGCTGCCGATGGTGCCGGTGTCCGAGCCGACCCGCGTCGCGGTGCGCAGCGCCATGGTCCATGCCGGCCTGATCAACTGACGCCCTAGCCAATCGGGGAGCTTTCATGAGCGTCGAGGAAAAGGGCATGCAGATGCTCAAGGAGTTCCGCGAGTTTGCCATGAAAGGCAACGTCGTCGACCTCGCGGTCGGCGTCATCATCGGTGCGGCGTTCGGCGCCATCGTCAACTCGCTGGTCGGCGACGTCATCATGCCGATGATCGGCGCCGTCACCGGCGGGCTCGACTTCTCGAACTACTTTACGCCGCTGTCGAAGGCAGTCACCGCCGGCAATCTTGCGGATGCGAAAAAGCAGGGTGCCGTCTTGGCTTGGGGTAGCTTCCTCACGCTGACGATCAACTTCATCATCGTTGCCTTCGTGCTGTTCCTGGTGATCCGCGCCATGAACAAGTTGAAGCGCAAGGAGGAGGCCGCGCCTGCTGCTCCGCCGAAGCCTTCAGCCGAGGTTGAGCTGCTGACCGAGATCCGCGATCTCCTCAAGAAGTCTTGACGCGCGCGCTTCATCCAACCTGTTAGCGTTGACGCGCATCTCGATCTGGTAACCTGAGCCATGGCCGACAAGAACGAACGCCCCATCAAGGTTGTGGCGGAAAATCGCAAGGCGCGCTTCAATTACGCGATCGAGGACACGGTCGAGGCGGGCATTGCGCTGACCGGAACCGAGGTCAAGTCGATCCGCAACGGCAAGAGCACGATCGCGGAATCCTACGCGGATTCGAAGAACGGCGAGATCTGGCTGATCAACGCCAACATCCCCGAATATCTCCAGGCCAACCGCTTCAATCACGAGCCGAAGCGGCCGCGCAAGCTGCTGCTGCATCGAAAGCAGATCAACAAGCTGATCGGCGCGGTGGACCGCGAGGGCATGACGCTGATCCCGCTCAAGCTTTACTTCAACGAGCGCGGGCGGGCGAAGCTGCAGCTCGCGGTCGCCAAGGGCAAGAAGCTGCACGACAAGCGCGAGACCGTGAAGAAGCGCGACTGGGGCCGGGAGAAGGGCCGGCTGATGCGGGCGAGGGGATGAGGCGATGAACCAGAGAAACCTGCTCGAGGTCGACTGGAGCAAGATCCCGGCGCCGACAGACGATGGTGGCGCGACGCATCTGAAGGGCATGACGATCCCGCCGGTCAGCCTGCGCGCGACCGACGATACGTCAGTGACGCTGTCGGCGCTCCGCGGCCGCACCGTTGTCTTCGGCTATCCGCGCACAGGCGAGCCCGGCAAGATCGCGCTGGTCGACGACTGGGACATGATCCCCGGCGCGCGCGGCTGCACGCCGCAGACCTGCGCGTTCCGCGACCTCTTCGCCGAGTTGAAGGCAGCCGGCACGTCCCATGTGTTCGGGCTCTCGACCCAAAGCAACGACTACCAGACCGAGATGGCCTCGCGGCTGCATCTGCCGTTCCCGGTGCTCTCAGACGAGAAGCTCGAGCTGACCCGCGCACTCAATCTGCCGACGATGGAGGTTGCCGGGCTGACGTTGATCAAGCGGCTTGCGTTGATCCTCGACGACGCGAAGATAACGCACGTATTCTATCCGGTGTTTCCGCCCGACCGAAACGCCGGCGACGTGCTGCACTGGCTGAAAGACCACCCAGTCAAGGCCTAGTCGAGGTCGGCTTTCACCTTAGCAAACACCTTGCGGAACATCTCCGGCGTGAGCACGCCGGTGTTCGTGTTGTAACGGGAGCAGTGATAACTGTCGTACAGCCGGAGCGCGCCCGCCTGGTGCACCGCGCCGTGACCGAACGGCGCCTGCGCACCCTTCAGGCCCAGCGGCTTGAGTACGGTATCGTGCGCAATTCGTCCGAGCGCGACGATGGCACGCAGGTTCGGCATCGTCTCGAGGTTGGCGGCGAGGAAGGTGCGGCACGTGTTGATCTCTGCCGGCAGCGGCTTGTTCTGCGGCGGCACGCAGTGCACCGCATTGGCGATCCGGCAGTCGACAAGCTTCAGGCCGTCGTCGGGCCGCGCCTGATAGGCCCCCTTGGCAAACCCGTATTCGATCAGCGTTGCGTAGAGCAGGTCGCCGGCATAGTCGCCCGTGAACGGGCGACCCGTGCGGTTGGCGCCCTGCATCCCCGGTGCGAGACCGACGATCAGCAGGCGCGCCTTGACGTCGCCGAAGGGCGCAACCGGCGCATTGTGCCAGGACGGCTCGCGCGCCCGGTTCGCCTCGCGAAAGGCAACCAGCCGTGGACAGAGCGGACAGTCACGGTCGGGTACGACGGTGGGGACCTGGCGGCTTGAACGGGCCGCCTCACTCCTCGAAGTCGTCATCGCCCCTCGGCGCCATCGTGGTCGCGCGCTGGAGGAACTGCGGGGCGTGATGACGTGCTTCGCGGTCGCCACGCTCGCGCGGAGCCGGGCGTTCGGACGGGTCGCGACCAAGCTTGGACTGGAGCTCGACGAGGTCGGTGAAGACGTCGGCTTGGCGGCGCAGCTCGTCGGCGATCATTGGCGGCTGGCTGGCGATGGTGGAGATGACGGTGACGCGGACACCGCGGCGCTGCACGGCTTCGACCAGGGAACGGAAATCGCCGTCACCGGAGAACAGCACCATCTGGTCGATGTGTTCGGCGAGTTCCATGGCATCCACCGCAAGCTCGATATCCATGTTGCCCTTGACCTTGCGGCGGCCGCTGGCGTCGATGAATTCCTTCGTGGCCTTGGTGACGACGGTGTAGCCGTTGTAGTCGAGCCAGTCGATCAGGGGACGTATCGAGGAGTATTCCTGATCCTCGATGATGGCGGTGTAGTAGAAAGCACGCAGAAGCGTCCCCCGGCTCTGGAATTCCTTCAGCAGGCGCTTGTAATCGATATCGAAACCCAACGTTTTTGCCGTCGCGTACAGATTGGCCCCATCGATGAAGAGCGCGATCTTGTTGGTTGGAGAAGGTGACATTCAGTTGCTCGCGTAGTGTTCGTGTTCAATCGTTTATTGTTGGCGCGACGGCAGCAATCCGCGCAGATCAAGAGGCTGCCAAAACCCGCCGAAACCGTAAATCCGGAGAAGTCGGGGCAAACCAAGGTATAGTTATGGCGGTCGGCCCGTCCGGTGCCGCCCTCCTTGGCGACCCGGGAAATGCCGATTCTAGCCCCAATGTGGGGTTAACCAAGGCGTTTGGCGAGACCAAATCACAAAATGATCTTGCGAAACCGCCCCGGCCTCTATAACTAGCCCGCATCATCCACATGTTTTGACCCACCCAAGAGCGGAGCGACAGTCTAATGGCTCGCGTCACCGTAGAAGATTGTATCGACAAGGTCGACAACCGGTTTGACCTCGTCCTGCTGGCCGCCCACCGCGCCCGCATGATTTCGTCCGGTTCACAACTAACGGTTGACCGGGATAACGACAAGAACCCCGTTGTCTCTTTGCGCGAAATTGCCGACCAGACCATTTCGCCAGAGGATCTGCGCGAGGAGCTGGTCCACTCGCTCCAGAAATTCGTCGAGGTGGATGAGCCTGAGCCCGATACCGTGCCTTTGATCGGTTCCGCTGGCGCCAGCGTCGATGCCGACGATACCGAGGTCGCTGTCGAGCGCATGACGGAAGAGGAGCTCCTGAAGGGCCTCGAGGGCCTGGCGCCGCCGGAGGAGCAGCCCGAGGAGGACGAGTAATCGTTCTCGCGCCGCGCCGACGAAATTTTGATTTCATCAAAGGCCCGAACCCGCGTTCGGGCCTTTGCTTTTGTTGACCTTTTCGTGGTTACCATAGCGCTAGCAGAGCGCGCTTGCGAGCGCCGTTTCCGATTGTGTCGGACACGCGCACGATCGGCGCTAGGATGTATACAACGGGCCATTTCCTGGTTCGTTTGAAGGCAGGAAGACGCGGGCAGAGATGGTGTATCGGCGTCGTAAATTTACGCAGATGGAGGCCGCGACCGAGTCGGTCGCCGTGGCCCCGACTGCGCCGACGGCACGGCCCTCAAAGCCGCGGGCGCGCATGATGCGGCAATATGACCTCGTCGAGCGCGTCAGGTCCTACAACCCGAACACCAACGAAGACCTGCTGAACCGCGCCTATGTCTACGCCATGAAGGCGCACGGCTCGCAGACGCGCGCCTCGGGCGACCCCTACTTCTCCCATCCGCTCGAAGTGGCGGCGATCCTCACCGACCTGAAGCTCGACGACGCCACTATCGTGGCGGCGCTATTGCACGACACGATCGAGGACACCGAGGCGACCCGCGCCGAGATCGACCAGATCTTCGGCCCCGAGATCGGTGCGCTGGTCGAGGGCCTGACCAAGCTGAAGCGGCTGGAGCTGGTATCGCGCGAGGCCAAGCAGGCCGAGAACCTGCGCAAGCTCCTGCTGGCGATCGCGGACGACGTTCGCGTCCTCCTGGTCAAGCTCGCCGACCGCCTGCACAACATGCGCACGCTGGAATTCGTGCCGCCGGCATCGCGCCGCCGGATCGCCGAGGAGACGCTCGACATCTACGCGCCGCTGGCGGGCCGCATGGGTATGCAGGAGATGCGTGAGGAGCTGGAGGACCTGTCCTTCCGCACCCTCGATCCCGAAGCCTACAACGTGGTGATGCAGCGGCTCGATGCGCTGGCCGAGCGCAACCGCAATCTGATCGGCGAGATCGAGGCTCAGCTCTCGAACAATCTGCGCCACAGGGGCCTTGGCGCGCGCGTCTACGGTCGCCGCAAGAAGCCGTTCTCGATCTGGACCAAGATGGAGCGCAAGTCGGTCGGCTTCGAGCAATTGTCCGACATCTTCGGCTTCCGTGTCGTGGTCAACGACGTCGAGGCCTGCTACCGCGCGCTCGGCATCGTCCACACCACCTGGCCTGTCGTGCCCGGCCGTTTCAAGGACTACATCTCGACGCCCAAGCAGAACGACTATCGCTCGATCCACACCACGGTGATCGGCCCCGGAAACCAGCGCGTCGAGCTCCAGATCCGCACCGAGGAAATGGACCAGATCGCCGAGCGCGGCATCGCCGCGCACGTCTTCTACAAGGAGGGCGTCGGCTCGCCGACGGAGTTCCTGAAGCGCGAGTCCAATGCGTTTGCCTGGCTGCGCCATACCGTCGGAATTCTTTCCGAGAGCACCAATCCCGAGGAATTCCTCGAGCACACCAAGCTCGAACTGTTCCACGACCAGGTGTTCTGCTTCACCCCGAAGGGCAAGCTGATCGCGCTGCCGCGCCATGCCAATGTGATCGACTTTGCCTATGCGGTGCACACCGACGTCGGCAACAGCGCCGTGGGTTGCAAGATCAACGGCAAGTTCGCGCCGCTGTCCTCGGAACTGCAGAACGGCGACGAGGTCGAGGTTCTGACCTCGGAGGCACAATCGGCGCCGCCATCGGCCTGGGAATCGCTTGCCGTAACCGGCAAGGCGCGCGCGGCGATCCGGCGTGCTACCCGTACCGCAGTCCGCGACCAATATGCCGGCCTCGGCCGGCGTATCGTCGAGCGCCTGTTCGAACGTGCCAAAATCGACTACGCCGACGACAAGCTGAAGGGGGCGCTGCCGCGCCTTGCCCGCTCCTCGATCGAGGACGTGATGGCGGCGGTCGGCCGAGGCGAGATCAAGGCCTCCGACGTCGCGCGGGCCATGTATCCCGACTACAAGGAAGAGCGGGTCGGGCGCTACGCCAAGAAGGGGCTGGCCGCCAAGCTCAAGGAGACCGTGGTGCCGGGGACGCCGCGCCCCCCGACCGCGATCCCGATCCGCGGCATCAATTCCGACCTGCCGGTGAAGTTCGCGCCGAACGGCGGCGCCGTGCCTGGCGACCGTATTGTCGGCATCGTCACGCCGGGCGAGGGCATCACCATCTATCCGATCCAGTCGCCGGCCCTGAAGGATTTCGAGGAGGAGCCGGAGCGCTGGCTCGACGTACGCTGGGACATCGAGGACACCACTCCGCAGCGCTTCCCGGCCCGCATCAAGGTCGAGAACGTCAACGAGCCCGGCGCGCTCGCGCAGATCGCGACCGTGATCGCCGAGCACGACGGCAACATCGACAATATCAGCATGCAGCGCCGCTCGCCGGATTTCACCGAGACGACCATCGATCTCGAGGTGTACGACCTGAAGCACCTGAGCGCGATCATAGCCCAGTTGCGCGCGAAGGCGGTCGTCGCGCGCGTCGAACGTGTTAATGGATAGGCCGAGTTTGCCTGTCCCTCCGACTACGTGAGCCTCGCCATGCCCGTTCCTCCGCTTCGCCTCGGCGTCAATGTCGACCATGTCGCGACCCTGCGTAACGCGCGGGGCGGCCGCAATCCCGATCCGGTGCGCGCTGCTTTGGTGGCGATCGAGGCCGGCGCCGATGGCATCACCGCACACTTGCGCGAAGATCGCCGGCATATCCGCGACGAGGACATGGCGCGGCTGAAGGCGGAAATCTCCAAGCCTCTGAACTTCGAGATGGCGGCGACCGACGACATGATGCGCATCTCGCTCGCCACCAAGCCGCATGCGGTGTGCCTGGTGCCGGAGCGCCGCCAGGAGGTGACGACCGAAGGCGGGCTCGATGTGGTCGGACAGCACAATGCGCTCGCGCCTTTCATCGCTCGGCTGAACGACGCCGGCATCCGCGTGTCGCTGTTCATCGCCGCCGACCCCCAGCAGATCGAGATGGCGGCGCGGCTGCGCGCGCCGGTGATCGAGATCCACACCGGTGCCTGGTGCGACGCCGTCGTCGACGGACACACCGACAAGGCCGAGGCCGAATGGCAGCGCATCGTGGCCGGCGCCAGGCTGGCCCGCGCTGCAGGTCTCGAGGTCCACGCCGGCCACGGGCTCGATTATGCGACGGCGGAGAAGATCGCAGGCCTCCCCGAAATCATCGAGCTGAACATCGGCTATTACATGATCGGCGAGGCGCTGTTCGTCGGCCTTGCCGAAACGGTGCGCAGCATGCGCGCCGCGATGGACCGCGGCCGGAGCAGGGCATGATCATCGGCATCGGCTCCGACCTGATCGACATCACCCGCGTCGCCAAGGTGATCGAACGCCATGGCGAGCGCTTTCTCGACCGCATCTTCACCGAGGCCGAACGTGCCAAGGCGGAGCGCCGCGCCAAGAGCGAGAAGATGGTGGTCGCGACCTATGCCAAGCGCTTCGCCGCCAAGGAGGCCTGCTCCAAGGCGCTCGGGACCGGCATCAGGCGCGGCGTCTGGTGGCGCGACATGGGGGTGGTCAACCTGCCCGGGGGGCGGCCGACCATGCAACTGACCGGCGGTGCGCTGGCCCGGTTGAACGCGCTGACGCCGGAGGGCTTCGAAGCGCGGATCGACCTGTCGATCACCGACGACTGGCCGCTCGCCCAGGCCTTCGTCGTCATTTCAGCGGTGCCGCTGGCGAAACCTTGATCTGTCGGCCGAAGAATTAAAGTAATATAATAAATTCAATGACTTATATATTGTTGATGCGCCCCTTGATTGCGTGGCTGCTGACAACCGTCTAAAAGTTCGCCGGCACAAATCAGCCGGGGCGAATTCGGCTTTACGCCGGAATTGGCCCCCACTATCAGAATCAGGACAATCTCCTTACGCCGCAAAGCGACGGGGCTATGCGCGGGAACGGGCGTTCCGTGACCGCGGGACCGGAATTGGGAAAGCAATGAGCGTGACTTCAGGAACCAAATCTGAGAGCGGCCTCGGCGAAACGGTCCGGGTCGTCATCCACGCTCTCCTGATCGCGCTGGTGATCCGCACCTTCCTGTTCCAGCCGTTCAATATTCCCTCCGGCTCGATGAAGGCGACGCTGCTCGTCGGCGATTACCTGTTCGTGTCGAAATATTCCTACGGCTATAGCCATTACTCGATCCCGTTCTCGCCGCCGCTGTTCTCGGGACGCGTCTTCGGCTCGGACCCGAACCGCGGCGACATCGTCGTCTTCCGTCTGCCCAAGGACGACACCACCGACTACATCAAGCGCGTGATCGGGCTGCCCGGCGACCGCGTCCAGATGAAGGAAGGGCTGCTCTACATCAACGACGTGCCGGTGCAGCGCGAACGCCTGAGCGACTTCGTCGGCGAAGACCCCTGCGGCTCGTCGGATGCTACCGCGCGGGTGAAGCGCTGGAAGGAGACGCTGCCGAACGGCGTCACCTATGAGACGCTCGACTGCGTCGACAACGGCTTCTACGACAATACCAACGTCTACACCGTGCCGGCCGGCCACTTCTTCATGATGGGCGACAACCGTGACAACTCGACCGACAGCCGCGTGCAGTCGGCGGTGGGCTACGTGCCGCAGGAGAACCTGATCGGCCGTGCCCAGATGATTTTCTTCTCCATCGCCGAAGGCGAGCACGCCTGGATGTTCTGGCGCTGGCCCTGGGCGGTGCGCTGGAACCGAATGTTCAAAATCGTCCGATGAAAGACGAAGCCAAGGACATCACAATCCAACCGATCGAGGCCGCTGCGAGCCCTGACGCCGAAGCTGCTCCCAAAGCTCCCGCAAAGAAGAAGCGGGCGAGGAGCGGCAAGGCCAAGGGCGCGAACGCGGCGCTCGAGGCGCGCATCGGGCACAATTTCGCCGATCCGAACCTGCTCATCCAGGCGATCACGCACGTCTCTGCCCTCAAGTCGGGACGCAAGCGCGGCGACAGCTACCAGCGGCTGGAATTCCTCGGCGACCACGTGCTCGGGCTCGTCGTGTCCGACATGCTCTATCACGCCTTCCCGAGCGCCGATGAAGGCGAGCTGTCCAAGCGGCTCGCCGAGCTCGTGCGCAAGGAGAGTTGCGCTGACGTTGCGAAGTTGCTTGGCCTCGTCGAGGACATCAAGCTTGGTAGTGTCGGTCCCGCCGCCGACGCCCGCTTGCGCAAATCCGTGCTCGGCGACATCTGCGAAGCCGTGATCGGCGCCATCTATCTCGACGGTGGGCATGCGGCCGCGGCCGAGTTCGTCAAGCGAAACTGGACCGAGCGCATGCACAAGCCGCGGCGGCCGCTGCGCGACCCCAAGACCGTGCTCCAGGAATGGGCGCAGGGGAAGGGCTTGCCGACGCCGGTTTATCGCGAGGTCGAGCGCACCGGGCCTCATCACGATCCGCAGTTCCGCGTCGCCGTGGATCTGCCTGGGCTGGCATCGGCGGAAGGCATCGGCGGCAGCAAGCGCGCGGCGGAGAAGGTCGCGGCCTCCGTCATGATCGAACGCGAAGGCGTTGGCGGTGGCAATGACGGCTGAGGCGAGCAATGCGGCGACGCCGCCGGCCACACGCTGCGGCTTCGTGGCGCTGATCGGCGCCCCCAATGTGGGCAAGTCAACCCTGGTCAATGCGCTGGTCGGTGCCAAGGTCACGATCGTCTCGCGCAAGGTGCAGACGACGCGGGCGCTGATCCGCGGCATCGTCATCGAGGACAATGCGCAAGTGATTCTGGTCGATACGCCAGGCATCTTCTCGCCGAAGCGGCGGCTCGACCGCGCCATGGTGTCGACCGCCTGGAGCGGCGCGCATGACGCCGATCTCGTCTGCGTGCTGCTCGACGCCAAGACCGGCATCGACGAGGAGGCCGAGGCGATCCTCACCAAGGCCGCGAGCGTCAATCACGAGAAGATCCTGGTGATCAACAAGGTCGACCTGGTCCAGCGCGAGAAGCTGCTGGCGCTGGCGCAGGCCGCCAATGAGCGCATGCCGTTTGCCAGGACCTTCATGATCTCGGCGATCTCGGGCGACGGCGTCGACGACATTCGCACGACGCTTGCGGAGATGGTGCCGGCTGGTCCCTTCCTTTACCCCGAGGACCAGATGTCGGACGCGCCGATGCGGCAGCTTGCGGCCGAGATCACGCGCGAAAAGATCTATCAGAAGCTGCACCAGGAATTGCCCTACCAGTCCACGGTCGAGACCGACAAATGGGAAGAGCGCAAGGACAACTCGGTGCGCATCGAGCAGACGATCTTCGTCGAGCGCGAAAGCCAGCGCAAGATCGTGCTCGGCAAGGGCGGCGCCACCATCAAGTCGATCGGCGCGGACTCGCGCAAGGAGCTGATGCAGATCCTGGATGTGCCCGTGCATCTCTTCCTGTTCGTCAAGGTGCGCGAGAACTGGGGCGACGATCCCGACCGCTATCGGGAAATGGGCCTGGAATTCCCCAAAGAATGAACAAGAAGAAGATGGGTTGGTGATGAGCGTGCCCCGCAACGTCCTGCGCTTCGAAGTGCTGCTTTACGCATCGCTGATGCTGGATGCGCTGTCGGTTGCGTTCCAGGACCGCACGCCGAACCCCGACATGACGGACCAGATGATCACGACCGCGACGCTGATCGCCGGCGGGATGATCCTGCTGCTGGTCTATTTCGTCTGGCTGGCGGCACAAAAGCGCAAGAACTGGCCGCGCTGGGTGCTGGCGGCGGCCCTCGTGCTGTCGGTGATCTCGCTTACGCAGATCATCGGCGAGAAGGGCATCGAGCTCGACAGCGGCATCGAGATCGTGTCCTGCGTGCTGACGACGATCGGCTTGTATTTCTCCTTCACCGGCGACGCGCAGGGCTGGTTCAACGCCTAGAGATGCGTAGGGAGGGCAAAGGCGCGCTTTTCGCGCGCCGTGCCCACCGCAACTGGCCGTGTGTTGATCGATCAAATCAGTGGGCACGCTTCGCTTTGCCCACCCTACGGTTCCGCGAAATACGGTAAGCTCGTTGCCATGGAATGGACCGACGACGGCATCGTGCTGGGGGTGCGGCGGCATGGCGAGACCAGCGCCATCGTCGAGCTTCTGACGCGCGCCCACGGCCGGCATCTCGGGCTCGCGCGCGGCGGCGCCAGTTCGCGGATGCGGCCGCTGCTCCAGCCCGGCAACAGCGTGCGCGCGGTGTGGCGGGCGCGGCTGGACGAGCATCTGGGCACCTATGCGATCGAGGGCCTGCGGTTGCGGGCTGCGGAGCTGCTTGCGTCCTCGCACGGCGTTTATGGCGTCACGCATCTTGCCTCGCTGGCGCGGCTGTTGCCCGAGCGCGATCCGCATGAGGAGATCTTTGCGCAGCTCGAGCACGCCCTCGATGACTTCGACGACATCGGCGGGGCGGCCGTGCACATCATCCATTTCGAGCTCGCGATGCTCGCCGAACTCGGCTTCGGCCTCGCGCTGGAGAATTGCGCGGTGACCGGCGAGACCACGGATCTGATCTACGTCTCGCCGAAATCCGGCGGCGCGGTGTCGCGCTCCGCCGGCGAGCCGTGGCGCGACCGGCTGTTGCGCCTGCCACCGTTCCTGCGGCAGGGCGAGGCGGCGAGCGAGCTCACGGACCAGGACCTTCAGGATGGCTTTCGGCTCACCGGCCTGTTCCTGCTCCGCCACGTGCTGGAGCCGCGCGGGCAGGGGCATTCGGACGCAAGAAGCGGCTTCCTCAATGCTCTGACGCGGCAGCAGGCGAGGGCGATCAGCTCGCCATGAGCGCGTCTCTGCTCTGCCCGATCGGCTATTGAAACCGGGAACCAAATCACGCTAACTGGGTTGGCCGGGGTGGTTCCACCGGGGACATCCAGATGATCAGAGGATTCGTGGTATCCGCCGCGCTGCTTGCGCTGGCGCCGGACGCAATGGCTGCTGAGCAGCAGCCCGGCCTGTTTCGCCGCGCCTCCTGCACCGTCGTGCGGTACTATGTTGCGAAATATTCGGCAGCCGCCGCGGAGACATGGGCGCGATCCCACGGCGCGACGGACGCGGAAATCGAGACTGCGCGCCGCTGTCTGGCCAATGCGCCGACGCAGGCCAAGGGCCCGCAAGCCACCCCGCCTGTGACCGCGGGCTGGGCCGGGCAATAGTAGCCGACAGGGAATCAATTGATCCTCGCCCGTTTTGCGTCCGCAATTTGCGATCCGAAGCGGCGGCGTAGCGCGAGCCCGATCCGAATCGGCCTGCAAATCCTTTTTCTGTGAGGAGGTTAGCCCGCCAAATCGAGCATTTTGATTCGCGGCTTGCCCGATTCACCGTCTCGGTTTAACGCCTCCCCATGGGAAAACGACAGGTACCGCCGGAGAAGCCGGCTGAAATCCACGAGGTGCCGCTACGCGATGCGCTCGAAGAGCGCTATCTCGCCTATGCGCTCTCCACCATCACGGGCCGCGCGCTGCCGGATGCGCGCGACGGTCTGAAGCCGGTGCACCGGCGCATCCTCTATGGCATGCGCCTGCTCAGGCTCGACCCGGGCGCCGGCTTCAAGAAATCGGCCAAGATCGTCGGCGACGTGATGGGCTCGTTCCATCCGCACGGCGACCAGGCGATCTACGACGCCATGGTACGTCTCGCGCAGGACTTCTCCTCGCGCTATCCGCTGGTCGACGGCCAGGGCAATTTCGGCAATATCGACGGCGATAACCCCGCCGCCTACCGCTACACCGAAGCCCGCATGACCGACGTCGCGCGGCTTCTGCTCGACGGCATCGACGAGGACGGCGTCGAATTCCGTGCCAATTACGACGGCCAGTCCAAGGAGCCGGTGGTCCTGCCCGGCGGCTTCCCGAACCTGCTCGCCAACGGCGCGCAGGGTATCGCGGTCGGCATGGCGACCTCGATTCCGCCGCACAATGCGGCCGAGCTTTGCGACGCGGCCCTGCATCTGATCGAAAAGCCCGATGCCAAGTCCAAGTCGCTCCTGAAGTGGGTGAAGGGCCCGGACTTCCCGACCGGCGGCATCATCGTCGATTCCAAGCAGGCGATTGCGGAGGCCTACACCACCGGCCGTGGCTCTTTCCGCGTCCGTTCCAAATGGGAGCAGGAGGAAGGCGCCCGCGGCACCTGGGTCGTCGTCGTCACGCAGATCCCGTGGCTGGTGCAGAAGTCGCGGCTGGTCGAGAAGATCGCCGAGTTGCTCGACCAGAAAAAGCTGCCTCTGGTTGGCGAGGTCCGCGACGAATCTGCAGAGGACGTCCGTCTCGTCATCGAGCCGAAGTCGAAGAACGTCGATCCCGCTTTGATGATGGAGTCGCTGTTCCGGCTGACCGAGCTCGAAAGCAAGATCCCGCTGAACCTGAACGTGCTGATCAAGGGCCGCATCCCCAAGGTTGTGGGGCTCGCGGAGTGCCTGCGCGAATGGCTCGACCATCTGCGCGACGTGCTGATCCGCCGCTCCAACTTCCGCAAGAGCCAGATCGAGCACCGGCTCGAGGTCCTTGGCGGCCATTTGGTCGCCTATCTGAACCTCGACAAGGTGATCAAGATCATCCGCACCGAGGACGAGCCGAAGCCGGCGTTGATCAAGGCGTTCAAGCTCACCGAAATCCAGGCCGAAGCCATCCTCAACATGCGTTTGCGCAACTTGCGCAGGCTCGAGGAAATGGAGATCCGCAATGAGGACAGGGATCTGCGCAAGGAGTTGAAGGGTATCGAAGGCCTGCTCGCCTCCGAAACCGAGCAGTGGAAGAAGGTCGGCGAGCAGGTCGGCAAGGTCCGCGACATGTTCGGGCCCAAGACGCCGCTCGGCAAGCGCCGCACCGCCTTTGCTGACGCGCCGGAGCACGATCTCGCCGCGATCGAGGAAGCCTTCGTCGAGCGCGAGCCGGTCACGGTCGTCGTCTCCGACAAGGGCTGGATCCGGACGATGAAGGGCCATGTCGAGGATTTGTCGGGGCTTGCTTTCAAGCAGGATGACAAGCTCGGCTTTGCCTTCTTCGCCGAAACGACCTCGAAGCTCCTGCTGTTCGCGACCAACGGCAAGTTCTACTCGCTGGATGTTGCGAAGCTGCCGGGCGGCCGCGGCCATGGCGAGCCGATCCGGCTGTTCATTGACCTCGAGCAGGAGGCCGCGCCGGTCGCGCTGTTCGTCAACAAGGGCGGTCGCAAATTCCTGGTCGCAAGCCACGAGGGCCAGGGTTTTATCGTCAATGAGGACGATTGCGTCGGCACCACCAAGAAGGGCAAGCAGGTCCTCAACGTCGAGATGCCGAACGAGGCGCGCACGGTCACGGAAGTGCTCGGTGACACCATCGCCGTCATCGGCGAGAACCGCAAGATGCTGATCTTCCCGCTCGATCAGGTGCCGGAAATGGCCCGCGGCCGCGGCGTGCGGTTGCAGAAGTACAAGGACGGCGGCCTGTCCGACGTCGCCGTGTTCGACGCAAAGGCAGGGCTGACCTGGAAGGACTCTGCCGGCCGCGAGTTCGGCGCGACCATGAAGGAACTCGCCGAGTGGCAGGGCACCCGCGCCGACGCCGGCCGCCTGCCGCCGAAGGGCTTCCCGAAATCGAACAAGTTCGGGCGGGTGATCGGGTAGGGGCACAGCAGAGCGCTCATACCACCGAGACCACCGTGATCGCCCGCGAAATCGGGCGATCTGGTCTTGTAAAGGCGGTGGTGGGGTGTGGCTGCGGTGCTCCCAACCAAAATCTCGAAAACAACCCCATGCAAAGTAGCGCGCAAGTCGCCGGCAGGGTGCCCCCGGGTGATGCTGGACGGATTGACACGTCGGGCAAATCAGGGGGCAAATCTGCTCCCCGCGCGCGAGGCCGTCAGGGGCTAACCGTCGACAAACGTCTTCCATTTGGCGAACTCTGACTGTCGCAGGCTCTTTCTTTCGTCCTCGAGTTCGGCAGCGCGGTTGACCGCAGCAGTCATGGCCGTCGCGGCGCGATTGTAGCTGTCGGCCGTGGACTGGAAGGGAAAGATGAACTGACCGTTCGCGACCTTGTAGACCCCGAACTCGCGTATCAGAAGCGCCACACATTTGTCGAAAGCATTGTAGTAATCCGCCCGCGAGGCGAGCGCCTTGGAGGTGAGCGCCGTCCACGCCGCATGCTGCTCGTCGATCAGCGCCATGAAACCGGCGAGCCGCGCATCCCCGAGGTTCAGCGAGCGCGCGTCGTTTTCGATCCTGTCACGCGTGGTCTTGATCGTCTCGGCGTACCGACGCGCCAAACCTGCCGCATTGTTTTCCGCCGTCTTGAGATCGCGGCGCAGCCCGTCAAGGTCGCTGCGGCTCGACGCGCCGAGATCGCCGAGCTTCGGCAGCGGTTTCGGCTCGACCTCGCCCAGCAGCTTTCGCGCGGCGGCATCGATTTCCATCGCGTCGCTGTTTGCGAGCGCAAGCAGCCTGAGCAGCCTGTTCGAAGGATGCAGCTTGATGACCTGATCGAGCTGCTCGGCATCAGTCACTTCGCGCAAGGCGGTGCGGGTCTCCTCGGCGGAAACGACGGCCTGATACTTCGACAGATCGCCGGCGTAATACATGGCGACGAAGCAGGCGATCAGGAGGAGGGACAGGAGCACGAGAATAATGACCGGTCGTCGCGGCCTGGCCTTCTGATCAGGAAACGATTCCACGGCGCAGATTCCCCCTCGAACACACCTTAGCGTCTTTCACCGGGGCGGAGGAGTCCGGTGAGACGTGAGGCTATGCGGATACGTTGGCGGGCAGCCCACGCCGGGGGGCGTCCTGCTCATGCGAAGACCACCAGCGCGCCACAGCTTGAGCGACCTCGTCCCACAACGGCGTCGGCAAATCCGGCACGGCGATCCTGACGACATAGCGATTGCTGATGGTGTCGTGGAACCACTCCGTCGCACCGAAATCAAAGCCAAAGCTTCCTGCGTGGCGAAGCGGCAATCCGGCCCGGCCCAAGTTGCCCGACAGATCCACCGCGATCTGCCGCGCCTGCTGCTCGTTCATGCTCCACTTTGGTGCCAGCGTCACGTAGAGCCCATGGGCGAAATGCAACTCGGCCGATGAACCGGGAAGCGCCGCTGCAAAATAGCGGGCTGTTCGCCGGCTGTTGCGAAGGATGGCTGCGACGCGCCGGTCGGTCAGCATGCGGTAGGCTTCCGTCCCGACATAGGGCGGAAAATGCGCCGGCAGGGCCGCGCCGCCGAACAGCCGCACGGCATCGCGCATTTCCGTCTTCAGATCGGTCAGCAATTGCCGGCCATTCGTGGTCATCCGCTCGTCAGCGGCAATGAATGATGCAGAACCCAGACGGCCATATTCCAGGCCGAGAGAATCGAGCTTGGTGTGGCTGCGCACGAGGACGACGGGAATTTGCCGGCGCCGGGCCCAGCCGAGCACGCGGCGGATCCGTCCCGAACCGGTCGAGAAGCATGTCGTGTCGAAGATGACCAGATCGAGCCCGCTCGCCTCGCAGCGCAGCGTCGCTTCGAAGGCGGCAGCCGGCGCACAGGAGTCGAAGAGGAGAATTTTCGGCCGGCCCGCGAGAGGCGCGAGTTCACGGGGCGCTTGGTTCAGCGCCACGAGACGCAGATGTCGGGCATGGCGTTCAATCAACTCGATGGTCTCGCCATAGGAGCCGGGCAGGACCAGAATGTCTGCGTTCGGGATTACGCGGGCGGAGCTCAGCAGCAGCGCCGATATCGCTGCCATGCCTGACGACGTGTAGATGGTCTCCGGCATCGCGGCGTTCTCGACGTCGTAGAACGGAGGACCGCGGACGTCGAGATCGGCGCGCTGGTAATCGTAGCTGAACTCGAACGGACCGGCGCGCAGCCGCCCCCAATGTGCCCAGTCGGTTTCCGTGCGCGCCCAGTCGTGCAGGGCGTGTTCAGCCTTCAGCGCCGCGGCAAGGCGGAATTTCTGTTCGATCACCTCCACGACCGCAACCGACTCTCGCAGCGCCAAAGGCTTCGCGAGGCAACCATTCAGCAATGCAAGTTCCTCGTGCTTCCGGTCGAGATACGCAGAGAGTGTTTCCATGGCGCGCCTTCGATGACCCCTATCAACGTTTCCGGTGGAGATCGGGTCCTAGGCCGCTGGACGCAGTGCGCGTCCAACCAAAGCCCAATGGTGCCGGCGACAAATCGAGGCCGATACTGCGCTGCCGGAGAACCCTTGCCCGGCGCAGGAACGAGGGGGGTGTTCGGATGATGCCAGACAACGTCGCCCTGTTTGCCACGATCATCCTGCTGCTTCCGATGTTTTATCTGCTGCTGGCGGCGCCGGCCTTTCTGCTGGTGAAGCTGGACGTCCGACCTGTCGCGCTGCTCTTGCGCGCCATGTTCAACGGCTACTTCCTGACATTGGCCGTCGCCGGTGCCGTAGGCACGACTGCCGTTGCCGTGGACGGCCGCCCGGTCCTGGCCATAGGCGTCGGCTTGATCACGGCTCTCGCCGTGTGGTCGCGCCGCTGGTTCCTGCGGCAGATGGATGCCCGGATCAGTGACGGAGATGCCGGCGACACGGAGGCCGCGCGCCGACTCCGGCGGCTGCATTGGGGCGGCATGCTGGGCAATGCGATCCAGCTCGCCGTTGTCGTGGCCTGCATTCCCTATATCGCTATTGCGCCGACATGATCGGGCTTGGCGAACGCGACGCAACATGGTCGCGTAGGGCCACTGGCGGACCTTCGCTCGCGCAGCTAGAGTTGCGTGGCTTGCGCTCCGGCGTACCACTACTCGTAATCCGGCATGACTGACCGTCTGACGCGTATTGCACCCGGATTGATAAAACTTTTGTCCTACAGTTTTGCCGACGACTTTCGGCACGATCTGTTGGCGGGAATCTCTGTTGCCGCAGTAGCCTTGCCGGTCGCGATTGCCTACGCGCAGCTCGCGGGCTTCGATCCGGTCGTGGGGCTATATTCGAGCATTCTGCCGCTGATCGCGTACGCCATCTTCGGCACTTCGCGGCAAATGATCGTGAATCCCGATGCAGCCGTGTGCGCTATGGTCGCCGCCGCAGTAGCTCCGCTGGCGGGCGGCAATGTCGAACTGTACTGGTCGCTGTCGGTCGCAGTCACATTTCTGGCCGGCATGTTCTGCATTGGAGCGAGTTTCTTGCGGCTCGGTGCGCTGGCGGAATTTCTTTCCAAGCCAATCCTTGTCGGACTCTTGAACGGGGTCGCAATTTCCATTTGCCTGGGGCAGATCGGCAAGCTGCTCGGCTTTTCCATCGAATCCAAAAGGATTATTCCGCAACTGTTCGAAATCTTCGCCAAGCTTCCGGAGACGCAGGTTCCGACGTTGATCGTCGGAGCGGCAAGCCTGGCGATATTGTTTGGGCTGGCGCGCTGGGTACCGCGACTTCCGGCTGCACCGATCATATTGATCGCCGCCGGCGCCGCGGTCGCATTGTTCGGGTTGGACCGGTATGGAGTGGCTATTCTGGGGGCGGTTCCTGCGGGCCTGCCGCCGCTGCGATTGCCCAGATTTCCAACGGACGACATACCATCCCTGCTGGGCAGCGCGGCGGGGCTCGCTCTCGTGCTGTTTTCGAGTGGCATGTTGACAGCGCGCAGCTTTGCGTCGAAGGGCGGCTACGAGATCGACGCTGACCGTGAGCTGGCTGCATTTGGTGCAGCTAATCTCGCCTCCGCCTTGTCTCAGGGGTTCGCCGTGACCGGCGCTGACTCGCGCACAGCCGTGGCCGTTGCATCCGGCGGTCGCACCCAAGTGACTGGCCTGGTGGCGGCGGCGACAATCGCCGCAGTGTTGCTGTTTCTGACAGGGCCCTTGCGATATGTGCCGATTGCTGCGCTGGGCGCATTGCTCGTGTTCGCTTCGATTTCGCTGTTTGACACGCGTACGCTACGCGAAATCTGGAGCATCGATCGTAGCGAGGTCGTCCTGGCCGTGATCACCACGCTCGGAGTGGTCGCGCTGGGCGCCATCAACGGAATCCTCATCGCGGTGGGGTTGGCCCTGGTCCGCTTCGTCAAGTTGACCGCGCGGCCGAGGGACGAAGTCCTGGGAACGGTCGACGGACTCCCCGGTCTGCATTCGGTCGAGCGACATCCAGACGCCAGGACGTTTCCGGGGCTCGTGCTGTATCGCTTCGATGGCCCGCTTACCTTCTTCAATTCCGACTACTTCAAGGCGAGAGCGCTGACGGTGGCCGACGCCGCAGGCCCGGAACTACGATGGTTTGTGATTGATGCAATTCCAGTCAGCCAGATCGACACGACCGGACTGTATGCACTTCGCGATTTGCGCGAACGGCTCGAAGCCCGCGGAACGTTCCTGATGCTAGCCGGGCGCAAGGCCGAGTTTCTCGAATGGTTTCGGGAGGCCGGTCTCTACCGGCCGGAACATGAGACGTGGATCCTTCCTACACTGCGCCAGGCCCTGAAGGCCTACCTGCGCGAGTCTCAACAAATCGCGCCGCTTAAGGAGGACGATTTGTGAAAGTCCGTCCTGGGTCACGCGCGCCTCTATCCGCATCGTCGTTGCTCTACGAATTCTGTAATCTCTATGCTCGGGCATTACGGCGCAAACGCCACAAGCCCAGCCACGTCAAGCGTGTACCCACAAATCTGTTGGCGTGACCTGACGATGGCTGCGTCTGCTCTAGCGACCAAGTTCGCGCGGCGGCGCACTTTGTCGCGAAGGGCCAGACTCGGACATCGCGACTCAGCTGATGGACGTCCGCTTTGCCCCACACAAGCTGACATATGACCGGTTCTGACGTAGGCGACGGAAATTCGCTAGGTGCAAATCGAAGTTGCTACGGCCGTGCCGACATTAACCATATGGGGGATCGCGCATTAAGGACCCCGACGGTTAGTGCGCCTTTAACGTTTTTGCACAAAAGGTAGACCCCCAGCGTGGAGATCAATACGCAAGGCGAATGACGGCGGACATTCATCCTCTAGGAGGATTGTTTGAGGGCGCTTCTCATGATCGCGCTCGCGGCGACCTTGGTCGGCTGCAGCCGTCAACCACCACACCAGGCGGGTACAGTACCGTGCACTGACGAACGCCAGTTCGCCTGTTTTCCCAGAGCGGCGGCTCATCAGCCGATCGAATTCGCGTCATTCAAGACCGAAGCGCCGACAGAAACCAAACTCAAGAGCGAAAAGCCGCTGTCTCTTCGGGGCCGTGACAGGGCTTCCCGTTTCATCACCAAGAAAACAAAACCTGCAAGCATCAGAGCAAAAACTGAGCCTACGTCAACTCGCATCCCGCTCCGGCCTCCCTCATTGAGGACGCAACTCGAGCCGAAAAGCAAAGCCGCTGCGGATTTGGGTACGATAGGGCAATCCACTGTGGTTCTCTCTCCGAATTCCAAAAGCAGAACCCTGCAGGAGCAGGTGGCGGCTGCGACCGAGGTCGCAGAGCGAATGACGGATGCGGATTTGACAGCTCCACATGACGATGGCGAACCCGCGGACCTCCTGGTTGCCGTTGTAATGGCTCGTCCGGAGATCAAGTCGGTAGCCGATCTTGCGGGTAAAAATGTTGCGATGGATGAAAGGTATTCTGCATCCAGCGTTGATGTTTGGATCGGGTTTGTTGTGGCAGGAAGGGTCTCAATCAAAGTGAGTGCAGGACACACCGCGGCGATCGATCGGCTTAGCAATGGCGAGGTGACGGCTGCTGTGCTGGCCCTCGTGTCTGCGGACGCAGCGGACGGGTTTCCTGAAATCGCTGGCTTCAAGATTTTTCGCGTCCCGCTTTGGCCACATACCTTGAAGGCTCGGCCCTAACCGATGAGCGAAACGATCTTCAAAATCTGAGCCTCTGTTGCGAGTTCAGTTCACTCTCCTCGACCATAGGGAAGCGGCGGGCACGTCGGCTATGCAAACTCGGCAGGAAAGCAGCGGAACCGAACGACAAATGGGGGACACCAAGGGATTTGCCTTTGGGTCATTTTCGACCGATTGAGCAGGGAGTATCGCCCGGTTGATGTCCGCTTTGACCCGAAAGCGCGGTGGCGCGGGCCGAGGCCCGGAGCGTTGCGATTGGCTAGAGACTCAGCGACAGCGATGGCTGAGATCGCGGCCTGAAGCCGCGTCTCTCCTAGCTCCTAGATCAAACCCGCCAGCCGCAGCGCCACGCCGGCCGCGCACGATCCCGCCAGCACCGTCAGCATGCCGAGCTTGAAGCGAAAGATTGCCGTCGCGGCCGCGATCGAGAGCACGAGTGCCGCGATGTCGACGCTTGCAAGCACCGGCATGTCGAAGGACAGCGGAAATGCGTGCACCGGGACGGTCTCGCGGAACAGCGTGTGCAGCGCGAACCAGATCGAGAGGTTGAGGATCACGCCGACGACGGCCGCAGTGATCGCGCTGAGCGCGCCGGCGAGGCCTTTATTGCCGCGCAAGAGCTCGACATAGGGGGCCCCTAAGAAGATCCAGAGGAAGCAGGGCGTGAAGGTGACCCATGTCGCAAGCAGGCCCCCGAATGTGCCCGCGAGCATCGGCGACAGCCCGTTTGGATCACGGAAGGCGGCCATGAAGCCCACGAATTGCAGCACCATGATGAGGGGACCGGGCGTGGTCTCGGCCATGCCGAGACCGTCCAGCATCTCGCGCGCGCTGAGCCAGTGATAATGCTCCACCGCCTGTTGGGCGACATAGGCGAGCACCGCATAGGCACCGCCGAAGGTTACCAGCGCCATCTTCGAGAAGAACAGCGCGATCTGGCTGAACACGTTGGCCTGTCCGGACGCCGCGAGCAGAGCGATCACCGGCACGAGCCAGAGCGCGAGCCATAGCGCGCCGACGCGGATCGCACGCGCGGTGTTGGGGCGGACATGATCGGGAACGGCCTCGCCGAGCATGCTGTCGATCGCGGCGGTGTTGGTGCCATGGCCATGGGCCGAGGGCGCGAATTCCGGACGGCCGCTTCTTGCGCCGACATAGCCGATCATGCCGGCGGTGATGATGATGATCGGGAAGGGGACGGCGAAGAAGAAGATCGCGACGAAGGCTGCGGCCGCGAGCGCGATCATGATGCGGTTCTTCAGCGCGCGCTTGCCGACGCGCACAACGGCTTCGACGACGATGGCGAGCACCGCGGCCTTCAGGCCAAAGAACAGCGCCTCGACGAAACTGACATTGCCGAAGGCCGCATAGATGTAGCTCAGGCCCATGATGGCGATGATGCCGGGCAGGATGAACAGTCCGCCGGCCATCAACCCGCCGGCCGTCCGGTGCATCAGCCAGCCGATATAGGTCGCAAGCTGCTGCGCCTCCGGTCCCGGCAGCAGCATGCAGTAGTTCAGCGCATGCAGGAAACGGCCCTCGGAGATCCAGTTCTTCTCCTCGACCAGGATGCGGTGCATGACCGCGATCTGACCGGCCGGGCCGCCGAAGCTCAAGACGGCGACCCGAAGCCAGACGCGAAGGGCTTCGTTGAAGCTGATGCCGTGACCGGCATCAGCTCCTGCTTGGACATTGCGGGTATCCATCACGCCTTCACTTTGTTGGTCGGCCAGTTGTGGGTCTCGGTGGTGGCGTCGCGGCACCAGCGGTAGAAGGCATCGTAGAGCAGCATGCCGGCCTCGAGCTGCTCGAGGTCGTCATCATACATCCGCGACAGGCCGAGCGAGGCTGCGAGCAGGCCCGGAGCCTCCGGAGCAAGATCGGGCCGCGCGGTGTCGGCCCCACGCACCAGGGTTGCGAGCCGCTGCAAGGGCGGGGTCGCAAGCCCGAACTCCTCGACCATGACGTCGAAGGTGCAGAGCTGTCCGCGGTGGCTCCAGAACACATTTTCGATGTCGAAGGGCGCGGCATTGAAGCGTTCGCCGACGCCGACGACCTCGGAGGGCACCACGTACAGGAACACCGCATTGGGATCGACGAAGCGGCGGATCAGCCATGGGCAGGCGATGCGATCGACCTTCGGCCGTGCTCGCGTCACCCAGACGGTGCGACCCTTGGTATCCCGCTTCGGCAGCTTGGTGGTGTCGACAAGCGGCAGTTTTGCCGCCTTCCAGCCCTCGAAACCGCCTTCCAGCGTCTCGGCCTGCACGCCAAGCTGCCGCAGCCAGGCCGCGGTGCCCTGCGCGAGCTTTTCGCCGCGCAGGCAGGTGACGATCGCCGGGCGTCCGGCGAAGTCGGCACCCCAATCCGGAACCTTGTCGTGGCTGAGCTTGATGGAGCCGGGGATCAGCCGCCGGTCGGCGGCATAGTCCTCGTCGGTCCGGACGTCGATCAGGGCAGGGGCATTCGCGGTGCCGATCAGCCGGGCCAGCTTGTCAGAAGATATCGTCGTGAAAGTAGACATGATGCGTCCTCGTAAAGAGTGAACGGGACGCGATACTTGGGCATGTCGCCTCGTGGGGAGATCGCTCAAATCCCCATGAGCCGTATTACAGCGAAACCGCGAGTGCCTGTCAATCGCGGGTTTGACCGGCAATGAGCCTTAGAAAGTTCTGCTACCGGGGCCTATATTCCCGGCAAACGGATTCTTTCCCGGAGATATGTCCGATGCACTCACATTCCACCGAGCAATGGACGCACGAGCACGCATTCCTCGGCGACAAGCATGACGAGAACGAGCGGCGCACCTGGTTCGTGGTGGCGCTGACGCTGATCATGATGGTCGGCGAGATCGTCGCCGGCTCGCTGTTCGGCTCGATGGCGCTGCTCGCCGACGGCTGGCACATGGGAACGCATGCGGCGGCGCTCGGGATCGCGGCCTTCGCCTATCGCTTCGCGCGCCAGCACCTTGGCAATGCGCATTTCACTTTCGGCACCGGCAAGTTCGGCGATCTCGCCGCCTTTTCCAGCGCGATCATCCTGGGGCTGATCGCGGTCCAGATCGCCTATGAGAGCGTGCTGCGGCTGATCTCGCCGGTGCCGATCGTCTATGGCGAGGCGATCGCGGTGGCGGTGCTTGGCCTCTGTGTCAATCTCGTCAGCGCCTGGCTGCTGCGCGACAGCCATGATCACCACCATCACGGCCATGATCATGGCCACGCACATGTGCATGACGAGGACCACGACCATGATCATCACCATCATCATCAAGACCACAATCTCCGCGCCGCCTATATCCATGTCATGGCGGATGCGGCGACCTCGCTCTTGGCGATCGGCGCGCTCGTCGTCGCCATGTATTCAGGATGGGTGTGGGCCGATCCGGCCGTCGGCCTGATCGGCAGCGTGGTGATCGCGAACTGGGCGTTCGGCCTGATCAAGGCCTCGGGCGCGGTGCTGCTCGACGTCAGGGCCGACGAGAAGCTGGAAAGGGTCATCCGCGCCCGCATGGAGGTGGGCGAGGACCGCGTCACCGATCTGCATCTCTGGCAGGTCGGCCCCGGCCACCGCGCCGTGCTGGTCTCGCTCGTCTCCGACAAGCCCAAGCAGCCCGCCGTGTACAAGAAGCGGTTGGCCGGATTGAAAGGGTTGAGCCACATCACTGTCGAAGTCGAGACCTGTCCGCACTAGCGCGGTCATGACTCCGCTCGCAGAGCGTGAATATCATCAATGATTCATCAAAGGTTGTGTCGCTTCGTTACAGGCACGACCGTCTGATCTATTTCGCCATTCGTGATCTGCTTCATAGGATCGTGCTCGCGTGCGCGGTACTGATCTAAGTGCACTCGATGGCGCGGCATCCGTCGAATTCACAACTGCCGGACAAGGAAGCGGGAATCGTACTGGCCTGAGCGGCCATTGACCTGAGTCCGACCAGCGGAGGTCGGGCTCTCGGAGAGACAACCATGGGCCTCGTGCAGCATGACACAGTTGTCCTCTTGATCGATCTCGTGGAGTCGGTGCGGCTCATGCGGGAGCACGAGGCATCCGCAGTGCGTCGATGGGCGGACTTCGTCCATATCGCCACTGAACGGATCTTGCCGCGTTATCACGGTGTCTTCGTCAAGAGCCTCGGCGACGGCCTGATGGTCCGCTTTGAGACAGTGCCTGACGCCGTGAATGCCGCAGCCGAGATGCATCGGACCATCGCCGCCCTGAATGAGGGGCTCCCCGAGGATCAACACTTCCAACTTCGCGCAGGGATCAACGCCTCGTCCGCCTGGAGCGATGGCATCGACATTTATGGCACCGGCATCAACCTCGCGGCCCGGCTGGCCGCACTCGCAGGTCCCGGTGAAACGATTGCCAGTGCGTCTGCCCACGATCGACTGGCGGCGGCCCTCGCCGGCCTCGCAAAACCGGGTGAGACCATTGGCAGTGCAGCGGCGCGTGACGAGCTCACGCATGGGGTGGATGCGCTATGCGAAGATTTGGGAGAATGTATACTCAAGCACTTTGACAAACCGGTGCGTGCTTATCGTGTCGGTCCGGCAAGTCCGCACCCGAGCCTCGCGGCTCGGAGAGACTATGGAACTCCCATGGAGCCGACGATTGCCGTTATCCCCTTCGTTGCGCGGAATAATGCGCCGGAGCATATGGATGTCGGGAGTTTGATCGCGGACAGCGTGATCTGGCGGCTCTCGAGGTCGGCGAACCTGCGGGTGATCTCGCGCCTGTCGACGAACGTGTTCCGCGGGCACTTGAGTGATGTCGCGGAAGTTTCCGCGCATCTCGGCGCCACCTACATCCTCAGCGGTAGCTACGTGGTCGATGCAGGCCGGATGCTCGTGACGGCAGAGCTGGCGGCGGCGCGCACCAACCAGATCGTCTGGACCGATCGCCTGAGCGGCGAGATCGGCGACCTGCTACAGCCGGAAAGTGATCTCGCTCATCGCATCGCCGCTGCCGTGCATCAGTCGGTCTTCGATGCCGAGGTCGAGCATATCCTGACCCAGCCGCTGCCGACGCTCGAGAGCTATTCGCTGCTGCTTGGCAGCATCCGGCTGATGCACCGATCGAGCAAGGAGGAGTTCCTCCAGACGCGCAAGGTTCTTGATGAACTGATCAACCGGCACGGCCGCGTTGCCGCCCCGCGCGCCTGGCTCGCCAACTGGTTTATCCTGCGAGTGACGCGCGGCTGGTCCGAAGACCGCAAGCGTGAAGCCGCCGAGGCCTTGAGCGCCACTCACGCGGCGCTCGACCGCGATCCGTCCGATGCGCTCGCGCTTGCGACCGAAGGATTCGTCTACTGTCACCTGCTTAACGACCTCGACACCGCCCGCAAGCGCTGCGAGCAGGCCGTCGATGCCAACCCCAGCCACGCGCTGGGTTGGCTCTATCGCGGCACCGTCAACGCGTTCAAAGGCGAGGGCTCCGCCGCTGTGGCAGCGACACAGCGTGCGATGGAGCTGTCTCCGCTCGATCCGCAACGCTACTATTTCGAATCCCTCGGCGCTACGGCGCAACTTTCGGCACATCGGTATTCCGAGGCGGAAAAGCTGGCGCGATCGTCGCTCGTGCTCAATCGCATGCATCCGTCCACCTGGCGCGTTCTCACGATTGCGCTCGTCGCGCAGAACCGGATGGAGGAAGCGCGGAGAGCCTTGGGCAAGATGCGCGAGCTCGAGCCGGCATTGACCGTGGAACGCTACATCGCGCGCGCTCCCAACGCGCACCTCGAAACAGGCAGGCACTGGGCTCGCTGCCTGGAAATGGCAGGTTTGCCGGCAACAGGCTGACTCACTCATCGACTGACCAACTCAACAGGGAGGCAGGCAATGGCTCAACTAGGCGGAGCAGGAGGAGCGGGCGGTGCGGGCGGCGCAGGTGGTGCGGGAGGAGCGGGCGGTGCCGGGGGCGCCGGCGGAGCCGGTGGAGTAGGTGGCGCGGGGGGAGGCGTAATCGGTTCGCTGGGCGACGTTTATGCCAACCCCGTGATGGTGGACGCGCTCATTCTCGAGCGAGAAGGGATCATCGTCGTTCCCGAACATTCGACGGCGCCACATTTCGACTACTACGCGCCGCAATTGCCAGGCATCGACAACCCGCTGCAGTTGGAGCGCTGGGAGCCCTGGGTTCGTGCCTACATCGCCCTCGGCGAACTGCTGTACGGGATCAGCTTTGTGAAGGTGGGAACGGGAGTCGGCACCGGATTCCAGGTGTGGTCGTCCGGATATCTGATCGCAGATATCGAACGTCCGGCGCAGTTGACGTTCGAAAAGCAGATTCCGATGGTCCTCAGCTGGGCGGAGCTGCGCAACGAGAGGGCCACTGAAATCATGGCGCAGATCGATGCCCAATACGCTTTCTGGTCGTCGATCGTCTATCTGCATTCCGACCGCACGAGACGCACATTCGAACTCATCAACATGGTGCTTCAGTTCTGCGTGTACGTGGAAATGCGCTTCAAGCACGCGCTCGCGTGCTGGCGTCCGGTCGAATACAACGCGCAGATACAGCCGATGATCACGACGCCCGGCCATGGAACTTTCCCCATGGGGCACGCGACGCAGGCCTACGCGGTGGCTCATGTATTGCAGGCACTGCTTAACCTTGACCCAAATTACCCAACGGTGATCGCGCAGCTCCAACGTCAGGCGGCGCGCATCACGACCAATCGTGTCGTGGCAGGCGTTCATTTTCCGGTCGACAGCATGGCGGGGCGTATGTTGGGCGTGACCCTGGGCGAGTACTTTGTCGGACGCTGTCTCGGGTCCACAGCATCGACGAGCCGTACGTTCAATGCCAGCTATGTCGACGGCCATCCCCACACGGACTTCAATCCATTCAGCGCGGACCAGCAATTCTCGGCAAATAAGTTTTATTCTGAATCTTCGGAAGGGCCCATCACACAGTCCCTCATTTTGAATGAGCTTTGGGGAAAGGCTCAGGAGGAGTGGACCTACTGGCACAAATTCCCCTAGGGCACGCTTCGTTGAGCACGTCAAAGTGGAGAGCGTACCATGGCCGACACCGAGTTTCCGAACTGCTTCGAACCCTACCTTCGCTATGCGATCGCGACAGACTTCAAGTACTTCGAGTCTTTCGACGAAAAGGGGTTCAAGCTGTTCCTGCTGGTGGAGTTCATAGACGTCCAACATGCAGAGCAGTTTGGCGGGGAAATGGACAATGACAACCATCCTCATGCCCCGCCAGGTATCGAATTCGGTCCGTCCGATCCGGCCTCTCGATTCACGACGATGCGAGGGTTCAAGGCGGCGGTTGGGCCCTCGACGTTTCAGAGCTGGATCGACCATGTTTTGAGAGTCGAACTGTCGCTGCCCGTGAAGCCGACTACGGCCGAGCTGGTCAAGCGGGCTGACCTGCGTGATCGTACGGCAAGCAAGTATCCGCCCACCGAGGTCCTGATCGGCCAGATTGACGACGGCTGTCCGTTCGCGGCGACGCGTTTTACCAAGTTCATCTCCAGCGTGGCGACCGGCACGCGTGTGCGCGGCATCTGGGATCAGAATCCTGACAGAAATCCGATCCGGCCGGACGGCACCAAGGTGTTCGGCAAGTTCTTGACCGACTTCAACTACGGCCTCGAGTTCCTGCGCGATTCAGATCCGCCTGGCACGGGCATACGACAGATCGGGCTGGACGAGTGGATCGAATTGCACACGACGAATACGGACCTCGTCGATGAAGATGACTGCTATGCCGACGCACATTTCAAGACCCTCAAGCGCCACCGTTCGCACGGCGGTCACGTCATGGATACGCTCGCGGGACGCGTTCCCGTCTCGTCACGCATCGGCCGCCAGGATCCACCAAGCTGGCAGCCGGACTCCGGTCCTGCGGCCACCGCGGACATCGTATTCGTTCAATTTTCGGAGGCGTGCCTCCGTGATGCGACGGGCGTATGGCTCAAGTCATATGTCGTGGATGGCATCTACTACATTCTGTCGTTCGTCGACCCGACGAAAACGAAGAACATAGTCGTCAATGTCAGCTATGGGCCGACGACCGGGCCACATGACGGCACGGCGGAGCTTGAGGACGCGCTGACGGACCTTGTCACGATATTCGACGGCACTCACGGAAAGCCGAAGCTCGACGTCTTCCTGGCCGTCGGCAACAGCTATCTGAGCGACGGCCACCTCTTTTTCGAGAACAAGACGACGCAGCCTGTTCATGCCGAATGGATATGGCGCATCCCGCCCGACAATTCGGTGCTGTGCTTTGCCGAGGTCTGGATGAGCGCGAGCGCTGCCAGCGGTGTCGTGGTGACATTGACTTCGCCCAGCGGCCTCATCTCGACATCCGTCACTGGCCCAATTCCGCCACCGCCCGGCTTCCCATTTCCGTCCTACACCGGAGCGTACGCCCCCCGCACCTGGGGAAGTAACACGATGTGGCTTCTTACAATCGAGCCGACCATTGCCGGGCCGGGGTTCGTGCCGGAGCACGGAGATTGGACGATCAGAGTGGACTACATCGGTGTCAACGCGAACGTGCATGCCTATGTCGCGCGCACCGACCCGAATTTCGACGTGCACTCCGGCGCCAGGTCGTCTCGTTTTGTCGATCCACAATGGGAGGAGAGTCTCTCGGCCGAGGAGAGTCTCGAATACGCCGACGGGGAGTTCGACCTGACCGGATCGCGGATCAAGACCCACGGCACTCTCAACGGCATAGCGACTGCGGAGGAGCCGAGCGTACATGTCGCCGGTGGCTACATCCTGTCGAATGGGCGCAAATCATCCTATGCCTCGGCTGGGCCCGCTCGCGGCGGCCCTCGTGAGGGTCCCGACTACGTGCTGCCTTGCGATGAATCCTACGCTCTCCAGGGCATTCTTGGCGGTGGCAATCGGAGCGGTGGGGTTTTTCGCTTGATTGGCACGAGCGTGGCGGCCCCCCAACTCGCACGGCACTTTGCCAACGCGGATGGTGGCGTCGCCTTCCCGATGGCGACCGATGTTCCGACCGATCCATCGGAAGTCGAGAAACGCGGTGGTGGCGATCTGCCTCCACCATGATCGACCGATGGCTGGTTGAGCCTCATTGTCGCGGGCAGTCCTGACTGCTCGGGGGAGAGCCTTTCCCGCCTTGACGCCACGGCCGCGCCGCGATCCGACCGCCAGGATGGCGGTTACGATCATGCCGCCGATCGCGAGCCTCGCCGTATTCTGGCCGCCAACTGCCGACGACACTGGACTTTTCGGCTCCGCTCGGGGTTTGATTCCGAACTGCCAATTGGCAGCCTGCCGCATGGAAGGAACCCCATGATACGTCCGATCAAACTTGCTCTCGCAGCCGCCGTGCTCGTCCTGTCCGCTCATGCAGTCTCGGCTCAGTCGGAAAAGTCCGGCGTCGAAAAGCTCTACATCCTCAATTGCGGGGAGGGTGCCACCAGCGACGTGTCGCGCTGGACGCCGGGCATGAACGAAGGCAAGCCGATGGACTTCGTTGATAGCTGCTATCTCATCAAGCACAGCCAGGGCTGGTTCCTCTGGGATACCGGTGTGCCGGATGCGGTTGCATCGATGCCCAATGGCCTGGTTCCCTCCGACCCGAAAGCGACGGTCTGGCGCCGGCCGAAGACACTTCTCGCGCAACTCGAGCAGCTCGGCCTCAAGCCGAGCGACATCAAATGGATGGCGGTATCGCACACGCATCCCGACCACACCGGCAATGTCGAGATGTTTCCGCAGGCCGTCCTTCATGTTCAGAAGACTGAATACGAGTGGCCCGGCCCCAACAACGAGCCGCGCTTCAAGCCCTCGCATCCCGTCGTGCTGCTCGACGGCGACAAGGATTTGTTCGGCGACGGCAGCCTGACCATTCTCGCAACGCCCGGCCACACGCCGGGACACCAGTCGCTGCTGGTGAAACTGCCGAAGACCGGCGCGGTGGTGCTGTCCGGCGACGCCGTGCACTTCAAAAGCAACTGGGACAACCGCGTCGTGCCGAGCATGAACGTCAGCAAGGACCAGACGGTCGCCTCGATGCGGAAGATCGCCGACGTGCTTGCGAAGGAGAAAGCCCAACTCTGGATCAACCACGACAAGGCGCAGCGCGACAGCTTGAAGATGGCGCCGGAGTCTTACGACTGACATTGTCCGGGCGGCGGATCCCTCGAATGACAGCTGGGACTGCTGCCACGATGCTGTCAGCAGGGGGGTGCTAGCAATTCGTCCGACTGGCTTCGCTAAGGAAGCAGGCTTTGGAGGCAGCCTTGGGCGAATGGGCGGGCGTTGCGATCGCGCTTCTGTCCAGCAGCGTTGGCGGCACCGCGGCAGCGATCACGCGCTATCTTGTCGGTGGCGCTGATCCGATCCTGCTGGCGATCCTGCGCTGGGGAATCGGTTTCGCCTGCCTGCTGCCGGTTGCACTGCTGTTGCGCGTGCGGTGGCCCTCGCGGGACGACGTGCCGGCCGTGCTGCTGCTCGGCCTCAGCTTCTTCGGCCTGTTCTTCATCCTCTACAATATCGCGATCGCCTATACGACCGCGGCACGGGCCAGCCTCGCGCTCGCGACGTTGCCGCTTCATACCATGGTGGTCGGCGCGCTCCTTGGCGTCGAGCGCCTGACGGTGCCCAAGGCGCTCGGCGTCGGCGTTGCCGTGCTCGGCGTCGTGGCCGCCCTCGCGACGGGCCTCGCGCAAAGCCCACCCGGAGCCTGGCGCGGCGAGCTGATCATGGCCGCGGCCGTCTTCTGCATGGCCTTCTACAACGTGTTGTCACGCCCGCTGATGCAGCGCTCGAGCGCGCTCGGCTTCCTGACGGTCGGGATGGGGGCAGGGGCCATCGCGCTGGTGCTGGTCGGCCTTGTGCGCGGAAGCTTCGCGGCGCTCGATTACTTCACAACCGCGCAATGGGTCGCGGGGGTCTATCTCGGCATCGGCGGCGGTGCGCTTGCCTTCATCCTCTGGGTCAAGGCGCTCGAGCTTGCGACGCCGACGCGCGTTGCCAACACTATGACGGTCAACCCGATCGCTGCGGCCGCGCTCGCGGCGCTCCTGATCGGCGAGCCGATCACGCCCAATCTCCTGATTGGCCTCGTCGCCGTCTTCGCCGGCATCTGGATCGCCACCAGCGGGGCGAAGGCGGCCTGATCAGCTCCGCGGAGCCGTAACGGGCGGCGGTCCGCCCTCCGGCGCCTTCTTCGGCTTCAGGCTGCCCGCGTAGAACGATAGCAGGAACACCAGCACGACGGCGGCGAGATAGACGCCATAGGCCTGTGGCGGCGTGATCGCCCATCGCGCGATGCGCCTGAGTGCGCCTGAATTTCCGGTGTCGTCGGTCATGCCTTGCTTTTGCGCGAAAGCAGCCGCGAAGGGAAGGGGCTTCAAGAAGGCCGGCGTTCGGGGCGGACCAGGAACAGTGCCGCGAGTGCGGTGAGGCTCAGCGCCGAGGACACGATCAGGACCTTGCTGCCCATGACGTCGATCAAGAGGCCGAAGGCGAGCGGGGCAATGGCCTGCGCCATCCGCGCCGGCGCGCCGATGATGCCGAGCCGGTAGCCGTAATTCTTCGGCCCGAAGATCGCGAGCGGCAGCGTTCCGCGCGCGATGGTCAGAACGCCGTTGCCTGAGCCGTGGAGAAGCGCAAAGGCGCTCGCGCCGGCCGCGCCGAAGATGGCGATCACGGCCGCCCCGATCGGGTGGGTGATGCAGGCAAGCCGCGCCGACCACAGCGGATGAAAGCGGCTCAGAAAGCTCGCCTCGAGAACCCGCGCGCCGACTTGCGCCGGCCCGATCAGGGCGCCCGCGGCAATCGCCTCGACGGGCGTCGCGCCGGTGGCTTCAAGGATACGCGGGAAGTGCACCGCCATCGCGCCGGTGACGGTCCAGGCCGCGGCGAAGACGAAAGCCAGAAGGATCATGGTGCGGTCGAGCGGGATATGCGGCTTGACAGCCGTCGTCGCCGCCTCCCAGGCGCCCTTCACCTTCGGCAGCATCAGGAAGTTGAGCGGCAGGCCTATCAGGATGTGAGCGGCCGCCCAGGCAAAGCAGGTGTCGCGCCATCCGATATGCGAAAGCCCCCAGGCCGTCAGCGGCCAGCCGACGGTCGAGGCAAATCCGGCCACCAGCGTGATGCCGGTGATCGAGCCGCGCGCCTCGGCGCCGTAGATTCGCCCGAGCGCGGCGAAGGCGGCGTCATAGAGTCCGAGCGCCATGCCGACGCCGAGCACGAGCCAGGCGATCGCCATTATCGGGACGGAGGTGGAGAAGCCGAGCAGCACGAGGCCGCCAGCAATGGTCAGGTTCGAGGCCGCGAGCACCTGCCGTCCGCCGACGAGATCGATCTGCCGCCCGATGCGCGGCCCCAGGAGGGCCGAGATCACCAGCGAGGCGGAGAAGGCGCCGAAGATCCAGTTTGCGGAGACGCCGAGATCGCGCCCGATCGGATCGGCGAGGATGGCCGGCAGGTAGTAGCTCGAAGCCCAGGCCAGCGTCTGTGTGGTGCCCAGCGCCAGAATGATCGGAAGCTGTCGCTGGCTCATGTGCTTGCGTTGATCTTGGCGCTTCTGGTCGTCGCCGGCATCGGAATACATCAATCGGCTTTTGCCTCCGCGGCGCGGGCGGCGTCAACATCGCCCACGGCATATTCGATCTGCAAGGGGCGGGATGCTATCCGGGGCCTGCGAGGACGCCATCATGGCCGTCACCATCTATCACAACTGCGGTTTGCGGGACCTCGCGCAATTCGCTCGCCATGATCCGCAGGAGCGGCGTCGAGCCGGAGTTGATCGAATATCTCAAGGAGCCGCCGAGCCGCGCTCGCCAATTGTGCCTGGCTAGAACTGGCGGCGAACTCCACTCGGAGTGTCGCCAAAGCGGCGACGGAAGCTCCTGTTGAAGTGCGAGATGTCGCTGAAGCCCGACATCATGGCGATCTCGGCGATGGTGTGGTTGGCCAGGTGAGGCGCATTGAGGAGCCTTCTGGCATGCAGGAGGCGTTCCTCGGTAAGGTGCTCGGAGAATGTCTTTCCGGTTTCCTCGAGCAACACGCGAACATAGCGCTCCGAGATGCCGAGGCTGCGGCCGACCAGCTCCGCTGACAGCTCCTGGCGCGCCGCATTGTGCCTGATCGCGTTGATGACTGCCTTGAGGCGCGCGGCCTTGATCCCTCGACCTTCCAGCAGGGCCTCCGCATCGGAATGCGGTCCCAGAATCATCGCAACGAGGTCGGCGGTATGTTGGACATAGAGTGCGCGAAGATTCTGGTCCGATGAAAGCTCAACGTCGGCCCGGCTGGCCAGCCAGCTTCTGAGCAGGCGCAAGGAGGGCGTGGCGGCAGAAATATGGAGCGCTGACCTCGACCAATCGGATTTCAACAGAGGGCGCACGAGTGTCCTGTCGATAAAAAGGAACTGGACGCGTGCGTCGTCTAAATACGTCGTGTGACCTTCGAGATCATTGCGGACGATGGCCGCATGGCCTGGCGCCACGTCAAAAGCCGAGGCTTGCTGTTCGACATGAAGGCTGCCGCGGTCGCAAATCTGTATCGTGATCCGATCGCTGTTGTGGCGAGCCTGACGTGCATTGGGGCCGCCCCGCACGTCGGACGCCTGAAGATCAATGGCAATGGCTCCGTCGAACAGGTCGGCTTGCACGGCACAGCGAAACTCGTCCGGCGATCGCGCAAGCCAGTCCACCTCCTCGACGGAGTTGACGGCATCGCGGAAGGCGTTCAAGCGATGCGCCGGTGCAACATTGTCGGTCGAGAATGAGAAACGCGTCGGCGGACCCAAAATCGGATCGGTTGCGCTTTTCCTTTCGGACATAGTGTCTCCAGCCGAATTTGCCACCGATCACGGAATTAGTCACGGCCGCCACCGGCAAATTCGGCCTCAAGACGTCGGCTCCCTCAAGCGAGGCAACCAGCATTAGTCGTTGTTTGTACGCCGGGGTTCATCGCCGTTGCAATGCCGTGTCGTCCAAGGCGCATGTGCCGTCAGGGCAAAGGCGGTCCCTTGGAATGTGCCTCCGGTACAACAGCCGTCTCCATTCTTTCTCAGTGCCGTGCCCGCGCAAACTGTGTGCTGCCCGGTCCAAGACATCTCCGCGGCGATCTGACATTTGCTGAGAGGAGACGGCGCCACGTGCCCGCACTGGCTCTCTTTGAGCGCCGAGAATTTGAGGGTTTCCAGGATGCACGAGTCGAGCCTTGATCTGATGAAGCGGTCCGGAAGAAGTCGGAGGCTAACGTTGCGATTTGCGCAACTTAAGGAGCTGTTGGTCGCGACCGGAGCCCTGGTAGCCGCGCTCTGCGCGGCGTCGACCGCCGAGGCGCAGTCCTCAAATTGGTCCGGGTTCTATCTCGGAGGAAACATCGGGGGAGCCTGGGGCTCGCAACGGACGGACGTGCAGGCTGCGGATTGGTTGTACGATCCACTCTTTCCACCATTCATCGCTTCCGCGGGCTCGTCGAAGAGTTCGCCGTCGAATTTTACTGGCGGTGCCCAAGCCGGGTGGAACTGGCAATCGCAGGGTTTCGTGTGGGGTCTCGAGGGCGATATCCGTGCGCTATCGCTCGCGAGCCACAGCGACACAGGTTACATCAAGGATCCCTATTTCCAGGCGGACTCGCGCTTCCTGGAGATGACAAAGATTGAGTGGCTCGCAACCCTGCGCGGCCGTGCCGGCATTCCGCTTGGAGGCGCGCTGCTATACGGCACCGCCGGGTTGGCGTTCGGCGCTGTCAAATCAACGTACAATTACAACGTGCTGTACTACGGATATGATTCGCATGGTGCCGCGTCGACGGTAGCGACCGGTTGGACGGCAGGCGCAGGAGTTGAGCTGCCCTTGAGCGCCAAATGGACGGTAGGAGTCCAATATCTCCGTTTCGATCTCGGCTCTGTAAATTATCAGTCGAAAGACAAGGCATCCTTCTATCACGAGAAGATTTCCGCCTCGATGCTTGGTGACCTTGTGACCGCAACTCTGAATTACAGGTTCTGAACGCGGCCGCGCCGGCTTGGAGCCGCCTGTATCCTTGGTGGAGGAGGATGGCGAGGTCGTCACGCGCAAGCCCTGAGACCTAAAGCCGTGAGGTCGACGTCTGCCTTTCGCTCGTCACGAATGCACGCCATAATGGCGTATGGAATTGACCTCCCGCCTTGCGTTGATCAACTGGCTGACCAGCCAGGGGCTCACCGGCCTGCCCGAGATCGAGATGCTCCGCGGCTTCTGCGAGCGCTGCCGCGCCGAGGGGATCGAGCTGTCGCGCGGGCTCGTCGTCATCGACACGCTGCACCCGATCTATGAGGGGCGCGCCTTCCGCTGGAGCGATGTGCCGAGCAATGAGAGCGACGTCGTCGAATATGGATCGACGGCGCAGGGCGATCCGGCCAAGAACTGGCGCCGCTCGGTGTTCTATCATCTGCTCGAGCACGGCGAGGACGAGATGCAGATCGATCTCGCGGACACCGCATCGCTCGACTTTTCGCAGATTGGCGAGCTCGCGGACAAAGGCCACCGGCATTTCCTCGCCTTCGTGCATCGCTTCGGCGAGAGCGGCGCGCTCGGCCAGATGGATTGCCTCTATTCCTACTGGACGACGCGGCGGCGCGAGGGCTTTGCCGAGAGCGAGCTCGCAGCGCTGCGCGATCTCGTGCCGGTGCTGGGGCTTACGATTAAGTCCGCCCAGCAGGTCGATATCGTGCGCACGCTCGGGCGCGTCTATCTCGGCCGTGATGCCTCGGAGCAGGTGCTGCGCGGGCGCATCTCGCGCGGCGTCACCGAGCGCATCAATGCCGTGCTCTGGTATTCGGATTTGCGCGGCTCGACCGGGATCAGCGAGAGCATCGGGCCCGACGAGATCATTCCGTTCCTCAACGATTATGCGCAGGCCGTGATCGATGCGATCCACGACGCCGGCGGCGACGTGCTGAAGCTGATCGGCGACGGCGTGCTAGCAATGTTCACAGGCGAGGACATGGCGGGCGCCCGTCGCGCGGCGCTTCGGGCCGAGCATCTTTTCCGCAAGAACATCGTGGCGCTGAACGCGAAGCGGGCCGCCGCCGGCCGCCCGATCACTTCGGCCTATATTGGCTTGCATGTCGGCGAGGTCTTCTACGGCAATATCGGCAGCGAGGACCGGCTCGATTTCACGGTGGTCGGGCCCACGGTCAACGAGGTCAGCCGCATCGCCTCGATGAGCCGCTCGGTCGATCGCGAGCTGCTCGCATCGGCGGAGTTTTACGCGGGGCTCGATGCGGCGGGCCGCCGCTATCTCGTCTCGACCGGCCGCTACGCACTGCGTGGCATCGGCCGCGCGCAGGATCTCTATACCCTCGATCCGGACATCGACACGAGCGAGCCGGTGACGGGCAGCTACGAACGGTATCTGGCGGGTTAGCGTCGGCGTCCCCAACACACTCCGTCATTGCGAGCTCAGCGAAGCAATCCAGAGGCTTTCCGCGGGTGCATTCCTGGATTGCTTCGCTGCGCTCGCAATGACGAGCTGCTAGCAGCGCGCCGTCGCCTCGTCGCCGACCATCTCCGGCTGGCGGTCCAGCGCGACCGCCGGCGAGAGCCAGATCACCAGCGCCTGCACGGCGAAGATCGCGGCTGCGAGATAGAGGCACGCCTCTGCGCTATAAAAGCCGCCGACGATCGCGCCCAGCGCCGAGCCGAGCGGGCGTGCGCCATAGCTCATGATGTTGATGGCGGAGACGCGGCCGAGCAGGCGCGGCGGCGTCACCGATTGGCGCAGCGTGGTGGTCGAGATCACCCAGAGGATCGGGCCGACGCCGAGCAGGAAGAAGCTCAACGCCGCCAGCCATGCGGCAGGCACCAGCACCGTCAGCGCCATCACGAGGGCTGCAACGAATCCGGTCACCGGTCCAAGTCCGACCACCGTGCCGAAGGCGAGGCGCCGCATCACCCGCGTCGCTACCAATGCGCCGATCACCATGCCGACGCCATACATCGCCAGCACCACGCCGACGCCGGTCGCGGACAGGCCGAGATGACGCACCGCGTAAGGCACGAACACCGCAAGCTGGAGGAACCAGCCGGTGTTGAAGATGAACTGGGTGACGAACACCGGCCGCAACAGCGGGTGATGGAAGACGAACGCGGCGCCCTCGCGGATCTCCTGCAGCGGGTGCCGTCGCGGCACAGGTGCGCGCGCGGGCTCGTAGAGGCCGGCGAGCAGCACGACGGCGATCGCCGAAAGCGCGGCGGCGAAGCCGAAGGCTGGGCTTGCGCCGAGCCAGCCGACCAGCGCGCCGCCGAGCGCGGGACCGCTCGCAAACGCAATGGTGCGCGCAAGCTCAATCCGTGCATTCGCCGCGGGCAGGGCGTCGGCCTGCACCAGCGAGGGTACCAGCGCGGGCGCCGCCACGCTGTAGACGACGGTGCCGCAGACCGCGGCAAAGCCGAGTGCTGCGAGCAGCGGCAGGTTGAGCGCGCCGAGCGCAATCAGGATCACGATTGTCCCAAGCGCCGCAGCCCGCAGCGCCTCGGCGCCGGCCATCAGCGCGCGCCGCGAGATGCGGTCGGCGAGCAGGCCGGCCGGAATCGCAAACAGCACGAATGGCAGGGTGAGGGCGGTCTGGAGCAGGCCGGCCTGGCCTTCGGCGACGCCCAGCGCCAGCACCGCAACGATGGGGGCGGCGGCCAGTGCGATCTGTTCCGCCGATTGCGCCGCAAGATTGGACCAGGCGAGGCGGTTGAACGTATCCGGCAGGCTGGGGGGCGTTGACATCGGTCATTCCCTGAAAGTCGATCTAAAGGCCAGTATTCGCCCCCAATGACCGCCAAACCCACCCGCTTCCCGACAAGACCGGTCGCGGGACCTTCCGGGAACCAGCGCGGCTAGATGCAGTTGCAAATGAGTTGCAATAAGAGCCGAGTTCGGTATTCTCTTTGACCCATGGATGCCCGATCACCCGATCTGACCCCCGACGCAGCTGGCTGGCGCACTGACGCGCCCATCACCAAAAGCCTGGCTGAGGTGAACGGCACGGTCGCGATCCCCGCCGCCGCGGCGTGGTGGCGCCGGCTGCTCGCCTTTGTCGGCCCAGGCTATCTCGTTTCGGTCGGTTACATGGATCCCGGCAACTGGGCGACCGACCTCGCCGGCGGGTCGAAGTTTGGCTACACGCTGCTCTCGGTAATCCTGCTGTCGAACCTGATGGCGATCCTGCTCCAGTCGCTGGCGGCGCGGCTCGGCATCGTCACCGATCGTGATCTCGCGCAGGCCTGCCGCGCGACCTACTCGCCGGCGGTGAACTGGCTTTTGTGGCTCGCCTGCGAGGCCGCGATCATCGCCTGCGATCTCGCCGAGGTCATCGGCACGGCCATCGCGCTCAAGCTGCTGTTCGGCATCCCCCTGATCGGCGGTGCGCTGATCGCCGCGCTCGACGCCTTCCTGCTGCTGCTCCTGATGAACCGCGGCTTTCGTTTCCTCGAAGCCTTCGTGATGTCGCTGCTCGTCGTGATCGCAATCTGCTTCGCGATCCAGATCGCCGCGGCGGCGCCGCCGGTAGCGGAGGTGATCCGCGGATTTGCGCCGCGGACGGAGATCTTCACCAATCCCGAGATGCTCTACATCGCGATCGGCATCATCGGTGCCACCGTGATGCCGCATAATCTCTATCTGCACTCCTCGATCGTGCAGACCCGCGCCTACGAGCGGACCGACGAAGGCCGGCGCGAGGCGATCACATGGGCGACGACCGACTCCACGGTGGCGCTGATGCTGGCGCTCTTCATCAACGCCGCGATCCTGGTGGTCGCGGCCGCGACCTTCCACAAAACCGGCCATTCCGACGTCGCCGAGATCGGCCAGGCCTTCGAGCTGCTGTCGCCGCTGCTTGGACTTGGCATCGCCTCGACGCTGTTCGCAATCGCGCTGCTTGCTTCTGGTCTCAACTCCACGGTGACCGCGACACTCGCCGGCCAGATCGTGATGGAAGGCTTTTTGGACCTGCGCCTGCCGAGTTGGGCGCGCCGCCTGCTGACGCGCGGCGTTGCGATCATCCCGGTGATCGTCGTCACCGCGATCTATGGCGAACGCGGCACTGCCGATCTGCTGGTGTTCAGCCAGGTCGTACTTTCCATGCAGCTTCCGTTTGCGGTCATTCCGCTGGTGCGCTTCGTCTCCGATCGGCGCAAGATGGGCAAGTTCGCGATTTCCCGTAGTGTCGCCGCGATCGCCTGGATTGTCGCCGGCGTCATCGTTATCCTCAACCTTAAGTTGTTGTCCGATACTCTGTTCGGGTGAGGGCTGAGGACATCCTTTTCCGAGATCGATCGGTACGCAAACCCCGGGGATACCGTCGTCCGCCACTCGAAAGTGCCCTCAAAAGGCGGGAAAATCGGAACGCATTCGGCCGTTGGACGGAATAATCGAGCTTTGCTTGCGGCCTGACGCCTGGTACCCCGGGCTTTTACGGATTCGTCCTTTTCAATTTTGGCTAGGCGCGTATAATGAATTCAATTTTTGATAGGGGCTCATAATGGCGTTGGTTATTTCAAGATGGTTTTTGCACGCCGCGAAATGATGCGCTGAGATGAGCGCGTCAACCGCGCTTCTCATCAGACATGATCGTCGGCAACGCGCGACTTCGATGGATGGGCGCAGGACGTTTGGTTTAGATCCATTGGTTTAGATCCATTGGGTTTGCTCCAAGGCGGCTGCCGTTCGGGTCAACATAGGCCTCGCGTCTCGAAGGGCAGGACAAAAGGTGCCGGCATTTCGGAATTGGCACCTTCCGAACAAAGGTATGCCGCGCGAAGCGCATGTCGACGTCTTGATTGTTTTACCGGCGGGAAGACTTTTCGCCACGTTTGTCAGGCCCTCCCGCCACTCTGTTTGCGCGCAGGTTCACGTCCTCAAGCGAGACGATGATCATGCGGATGAGCGCCGGTTATTCGTTGAAGCCATTGATGAGTGCGTAGTGCCGTGACCAGGTGTCCTGCTTGCTCCGCCCGAGTTGAACTTGAGCACCGATTCTGCCCGCAATGCGGCGCCGGTCTCAACCGTGCCGCCGACAAGTCTTCCGGGCCCTCAACCTCAGGCGCAACGGAGCGCGAGCCGCGATCCGCTTCGCAACGTCCCAACTCGCGGGCGCAGCTGCTGACCGAAAACAAGCAGGTGAGCGTGCTGTTCGTCGACGTCTGCGACTCGACCTCATTGTTGCAGCACGCGGACCCCGAGGAATCCCGGAACTATCTCGGCCGAACGCTCGACCTGCTTGCCGACGCGGTCGAAACCTTTGGAGGCACCGTCAGCCAATTGCTGGGAGACGGCCTCGTTGCATTGTTCGGCGCTCCGCTGGCGCAGGAAGATCACGCCTTGCGGGCCTGCATGGCCGCTCTGAAGATGCAGAGGGCAACCATTCCCGGCCAGGAGGCGCAAGGCGTCGCCAGCCCGACGCTGCGCATCGGCATCAACTCGGGCGAGGTCCTGGTCGGGATCGTCGGACAGTACCAGTGGTCGCACTACGGTGCGGACGGCCAGACGATCCACATCGCGTCGCGGCTGGAGAAACTGGCGCCCCCGGGCGGCATCTTGATCAGCGCGGCGACGCAGCGCCTCGTCACACTGCAGATCGACACGCGGCCGGTCGGAATAAAGCCCGTGCGCGGATTGGCCGCCCCGATCGAACTTCACGAAGTCGTGGTCGAGACCGAAAGCTCGGCGGCCGCACCGTTGACGCGAAAGCAGCGCTGGGCACCGCTTATCGGGCGCCAGGAGCTGTTGCAGATTCTGGCGGGGGAGCTCGAAACCGTCAGGCAAGGCGCCATGCGGACGGTCGGGCTGCGCGGCGATGCCGGCATCGGAAAGTCCCGTCTGATCGCCGATTGGACGGCCGCTCTCGCAGGCCACGGTGTGGACCTGTGCGTCGCGCAGGCGAGGGGTTATGCAAGCACGAGAGCCTACAGCACCGCGGCCGACCTGATCGCCAGTCTGCTGGAGTTGCCTCGTACGAGCGCGACCGACGTCAAGCAGGCGGCGATGCAATCCTTGCTCGCGAAATGGCCGGCAGAAGGCGCCGACCATCTCGCGGCTTTGAGCGATCTGCTCGGGTTTGCTGCGCCCAATGAAGCTTGGCTGGTGCTCAATCCGGCGCAAAGGCGGCGCCGTATCGGCGAGGCGCTGCTGTGGCTCGTTCGCCAGCGCGTTCGGGCCGGCCCGTTCGTGCTCGTGCTCGAGGATGTGTTCCTGGCCGATCGCGACAGCCGGCGGCTGTTCGAGGCCTTGTTGCCCCGGCTCCAGGGGCTGCAGGTTCTGGTCTGCGTCAGCTACCGTCCGGATTTCGAGCATCAATGGGGACAGACGACGTGGTTCGCCGAGTACCTGGTCGAGCCCCTGCGGGACGGCGAGATGCTCGTCCTCGCGCGAGCCTTGCTCGGCGATGATCCTTCGGTGCTTGGGGTGACCAGCGAGCTGGTTCGTCGCGCCGACGGCAATCCCTTCTTCATGGAGCAACTGGTCATCACGCTGATCGATGACGGATCACTCGAGGGAACGCCGGGTGCCTACCGTTTGCAGCGCCCCCTCGGGGAGTTGCGGGTCCCGGGCTCCATCGCCGCCGTGATCGGCGCGCGGGTCGACAGGCTGCCGGATGCCGCGAAGTCGGCCCTGGAGGCGGCGAGTGTTCTCGGTGATCCCATCACGCGAGAGCTGATCGCAGCCATGCAGGACGAAGACTTTGCGCGGACCGAGGAGCTGCTTGGTCTTTGCGTCTCGTCCGGCTTGCTGACGAGCCCCGATCCCACGGGGCGTTCGCTGGAGCAGCACGCTTTCGTGTTCCGTCATGCACTGGTCAGGGACGTCGTGCTCGGGGCGCTGACACGCGCCCGCCTCAAGGCGCTGCATCGGCTCGCCTTCCTCGCTTTGCTGTCGCAGCCCGGTGCCGAGGACGCCGATGCCGCGCCAGCTCTGGCCCATCACGCCTTCAAGGGCGAGGAATGGGAGCATGCGGCAAGATACGCCGTGAAGTCGATGGCGCGCGCCATCTCGCGCTCGGCCAATCAGGAAGCCCTGCAACTGTTCGAAATGGGCATTGAAGCGGCTCGCCGCGCCGGCGGCACGCGGACTGCGCAGGGCCTTGAACTTGCGCTCCGGCTGGAAGCCATCGGCGCCATGATGGCGCTCGGGCAGATCGACGAGATCTTCAGCAATATGGAGCGCGCCGAGGCCCTTGCCGCACAGTTGGACGACCAACCCGCGCGCGCATCGGTTTCGACGCAGACGGCGGTGTTTCTGTGGATGCGCGGACGCTTCGAACAGGGGCTGCGGCATGCCACGCACGGCCTGGAAGCGGCCCGCCTTGCCCAGCGTCGCCACATGGCGATGGCGGCGCATCAGGCGCGCCTCCTGCACTTTCACGCTCTCGGGCGGTATTCGGAGGCGGCCGCGGAAGGCCGCGTCCTGCTGGCCGACTACGCGCCCGAGTTAGCTGAGCACTACGTCCAACCCGGATGGGCTGTCATCCCCATCATCAACCTGTACGCGTTCCATGCCAGCACGCTATGGCGCCTTGGCGATTGCGAAGCCGGGCACGAGGTCTGCGCTCGCGCCTATGAGATTTTGTCCAAGGTCGATCATCCGTATTCGCGTCTGATAGTCGACACGGTCCAGGCACAGATCTGGGTCGAGGAGGAGGAACTCGACAGTGCGGAGGCCTTGATGCGCACGGCCGTGCAGCAATGCATCACGCACAAGGTGCCGACCACGCTGGCGGCTTGCTGCGGGGTGCTCGGCATTGCGCTTGCGCGCAATGGCAAGGCCTCCGAAGCAGTCTCGGTGCTGGAGAAGGGCTTCGCAGACCGCATCTACGACGCGGCCAATCCTTACGGCAGGACGTTCATGCGCGTCGGCCTCGGTATTGCCTATCGCGCTCTCGGACGGCTGGACGATGCGATCAGCACCGGACGCAAGGCAGTCGACCAGGCGGGCGAACAAAGCGGGCACCGGACGGAAGCCCTTTACGAACTGGCCGTGACGCTGCGGCGCGCGGGCGATGAGCCAGCGGCCGAAGCGTGCTTCGCACAGACCTCCGAGGCGGCGCGTCGTCTCGGCATGCCCTACTACCAGAAGCGGGCCGTTGCAGCGCTTGCAAAGCGACAAGAGGATTGGCACCCAGCATGAAACTCTCGATGTATGAACCCGATGCCTTGTCGCCGGGAGCCCGCAACTTCTCCTATGGTGCCTTTTGCTGGCTCAATCGTCACATCATCGTCCTGCGCGCGGTCGGCGCTGTGCTCAGGCGCTGGCCCTCGCTGGGCGGCAGCATGGTGGCCCGCGCCAGTGCCGTCAAAGGTGTCCTGACAAGGACGCGAAGCTTCTCCAACACGGCGCATGAGGCCAACATGGTCTCCGGGACCTATCTGATCGGCATGGATCCAGGTCCCACCTACGATTCCGACAGGGACCTGGTCCATCAGCGGTTGGCCGCTCTGAACGTTCCAGTCGACTCTGATGATGAGGCCAAGCGACGGATCAATACTGTGAGCCAACCCGGAGCGGGCGCTTTCGATCTGATTGATGATTACCTGATGTGGGTGGTGTTTCATGCCATGAGGCCCCTGTATGGAACGGCAACCGGCGCCGTGGTTGCGGGCTCGGCGGCCCCGGCCGCGGCCGCGCAGGGCAATGTCAATCAGGGCCTGCAACGACAGTACCTGCTGGAAATCCGATATGTCGCGGGGCAGCTCTTGGCTGGCAGCTTGGCGACATTAGGGGTTCGGCGGCGAGCGGAAACCTGCGGGGATGCGCTACAGGCGCGGATCGGTCGCCTAACCGGCCTCATCGGCACGGCGTGGGGTGTCACGAGCTCCACTGCGGACATTGAACGAAACGCGGTGGGCCTTGCCTGGATCTCGCATCCGGTCACGGTGCAGTCCGGAGCTCTTGCCGTGCAGGAGCTCCTGGAACGGCCGAAGGTCTACGAACAGCTACGATCGCAGGCCAAAAGTCTTGGCGCATCCGTCTGGACCGACGCCAATTTCCGCAACGTCGTGCGCGACCATGTGCTCGAGCTGATGCGCTTCCGTCCGATCTTTCCGCTCCTGGCGCGTGACGTGCCGCGGGATACCGAAGTCGAGACCGGCGCGCGACACAATGCCAAGTGTCCAGGCGGCGGGAAGGTCTCGCTCTTGTCGATCGCTGCCCTGTTCGATTCAACCGCGGTTCCTGACAGCGGCAAGTTTTGCCCGCATCGCAATTGGGGCAACGAACATGCCTTGCGGTATCTCATGTTCGGATATGGCTACCGGCAATGTCCTGCCAGGGACTACGCAGTCGAAATCCTGACGAGCGCGCTGATCGGCTTGCTGACCCTGCCCGGGCTGCAGCTGGCGCGCGGTGAAGGCAAGGCCATCGTGTACGACGGGCCGCTGATGTCGTGCATGCGTATGCGTATCCCGTAAGCGCGGAGAAGGACAGCCATGCTCGAGATTGTCCGGCAGCAGATGATCTGCATCGTTGCGCCAGGCTGGCCCGGCGGAGGCGAAATTCCAACGCCCGTTTCTGGCGCGCTGAATGACCTGTTCAAGGATGTCGCGGTAGTGCACTTCGCATCGATCGGGCTCCTGCCGGCCATGGCCGATGCAGCGGAGCAGCGGCCTTCGCTGATGCTCGAGCTTGCCGTCGAGGAGGGTCTCAGCCCATACGACCTGCTGTACCGGCTGATCTACCATTCCGGCGGCGCGATGTGGTCGCTCTTCGGCGGCATGTATTTCCCCAACGTCGAAGAGCCGACGGATCAGCAGAAGCAGCAATTGCTTGGCCGGCTGATGGAATGCCACAGCATCGCCGATGGCGCCTTCGTCGGCGCCCGCGACCGGTCGGTTCGGCAGATCCAGATGGAAGCGGAGCTGCTCAAGCAGACGCGAAACGAAGCGCGGACGCTGAAGCCGAAATACGGCAATGATCGCACCGCGTTCGCCCTGGCGCTGGCACGATGGGCATACACGAACCCCCGCTTCGAGTGGGCGGCCAAACCTGCACCGCGATCCTATTGGCGCGGGAAGGGCGCCGGCATCGGCGCGAAGCTCGCCTATCCAGTAAGCGCGCTCGTCCTCTGGTTCGTCGTGCTCTGGCTCGGCGGGGCGCTTCCGCGCGCCTACAACTGGTTCTTCGGCGAGCCGCATCCCGTCGTGCTGGCGATCGAGGACGCCGTGAGCAAGACGAGCAAATGTCTGCTGGCAATGAGTGGACATTTTCTGCTGGCGGTGTCGGTGATTGCATTTCTGGTCTGGCTGTTCCTGGTCCCGCTCCCGGCGCAATTCGTGTCCTGGAGACGCTGGTTGAAGAGCATTCAGCGCGAACTCGAACGGCCGACTGAGACGATCTCGTCGCTGTCTACCTATGTGGCCGGCTGGGTCATCGGCGTGCCGCTGCTCCTGGCCATCGCCGCGTGCGCCATAGCCTACACCCTCGCTCCTTTGGCCTACGCGCTGGTGCCGGAGTATATGGAACAGACCATCGAACCGAAGATACCGAAGCTTACTGGATTGGAACTCACCGAGATCGCCGTTGTCGCGATCATCGTGGTGCTCTGCATCGGCGCGCTGTTTTCCCGGCTCAATCGCCGGTTCACGACGCTGAGCGAAAGGTTCTTTCATCCACTCGAAGACGACGTTCCTCGCGCCCAGCAGATCCACCCGTCGATCGAGAGATGCGAGGCGCGAGAGGTCGACCGAATTCAGCACATGATCAGCCTGACGGACTTGTGCGGTCCGCAGGGGTGGAGCGCGTGGTGCATCCGGGCTTCCCTGCGCATCGTGACGTTCGCCGGACGGGTGTTTTTCACGCAGGGATGGCTGGGAGATGCGCCGGGCATCCATTTCGGCCACTGGCACATCATCGACAACGGTCGCCGCTTCCTGTTTTGCTCGAACTATGACGGCAATTTTGGCGGCTACCTCGACGACTTCATCAACGGCGCTTCCAGCGGAACGACGCTGGCATGGCGGTGGACGGAGCTGAACCCGCGCGTACCGGCGGTGGCCGGTCAGCCCGGCATTGCGCAGCCGCGCAGCTTCCCGCCGACGCGGTTTCTCATTTACCGGGGAGTGAAGTGCGAGCTGAAGTTCAAATCCTACGCGCGCGACAGCATGCTTCCGAATCTGTACCGCTTCGTGGCGTGCAACGCGACGATCGACGAGATCAATCTCGCCACTGGGCTGCGCGACGCCCTGTTCGGCGAGCGCAACGAGAAAAACGACGACCTGATTATGAGGGCCATCGAAACATGAAGTACGTGAAGCACGCGCCGCATCTTTCCAAGCAGAGACACGACATCCAGGGCATGCTGAAGAGCGGCTTCGGCTGGCTCAAATCCAGCCGCTTCTGGCTGCTGACGATCCGCGACGGCCGCGAGGATCAGGCCCGGGCATGGCTTGCACAACTCGCCAACAGCGGCCTGGTCGTCAGTGCCAAGCGCGTCGAGGAAGGCAAGGCGAAATCGGAAGCATCGATCAGCGAAGCGGTGGCGGTCGCTTTCAGTTTTTCAGGGCTGAAGAAGCTCGGCTGTTCCGAGGCCGAGACGCATCCGTTCCCGACTCCTTTCAGCAGCGGCATGGGGAGCGCGCTGCGCAAAGAGCTGTTGAGAGACACTTCGCGTGATCAATGGCGCTGGTCCGATGTTGAAGGCCACGACGGCTGCCAGACGGTCCATGTTCTCGTAGCGCAATGGTGGGTGCTCGACGAAGAATCACGAATGGAGGCTCCCGATCCAGATGTGTTCGTCATCAGGACCGTCGAAAACAATCCTTGCTCGTTCAAGAAGAAAGAAGACGGCAGACTGCGCGAGCCGTTCGGGTTTCGCGATGGCCTCGCGCAACCCGTGATCCGCGGCCTCAGAGAAGAGGGAGGCGCGTCGCGGAAGCAGGCCGAACGGGACGCCGGCCATTTCTATGAAGATCGTGTCGTCGAGCCCGGAGAATTCGTTCTGGGCTATCGCAACGAGTATGACGAACTCACTTACTGTCCCAATGTGAAGGAGTGGCCGCAGTCGGGAGACCGCTTCACGCTGAACGGAAGCTACCTGGCCGTGCGCCAGATCCAGCAGGATGTCGAGGCGTTCGAGGAGTTCAGGAAAGCGAACGGCCAGGGCATCTGCGAAAAGCTGATGGGACGTCGAATGGATGGCATGCCGCTCGGCTGGCAAGGCCCCCCGGGATCGGATTCGGCGGCCGACGCCTTCCGTTACCGTGTCGAGGATGCAAATGGCTTCGCTTGTCCGAAGGGGGCTCACATCCGTAGGTCCAACCCGCGCGATTCCCTGGGCATCGATGTGCAATCAAGCATCAAGTCATCCAAGCTGCACCGGCTGCTCCGCCGTGGACGGCCCTATCGCGAAGAGACCGACAGCGGCACGCGCGACGGCCTGTTCTTCATCGCGTGCAATGCGGATCTCGAGCGCCAGTTCGAGTTCATTCACCAGCGCTGGGTACAAAACCCAAGGTTCGGGACTCTCCACGACCAGGACGACCCCGTCGTCGGGTCGCTTCCTGACCCCAAAACGTTCACCATTCCCGGATTGCCGAGCGGCAGCGAAGTGACGCTGGCCTCGTTCACCAAGCCGCTCGGAGGCGGCTACTTCTTCCTGCCGGGGATCGCGGCGCTCAACTTCATCGTCAGACATCGCGCCGGCGCCAGGACGGCCGCGGCGCACCAGGCCGAAGCGGCAGTCCCCTGAGCGGCAAGACGTCGAAAGGGCCTAATCCTGCGGCTCTGACGCCGTGTCGCCTTGTGCGTCGACGCGCAGCCATCCGGAGGGTGCGAGGCGCTGCTGCGGCAGGAAGCGCGCCTTGTAGTCCATCTTCTTGGAGCCCTCGATCCAGTAGCCGAGATAGACGTAGGGCAGGCCCTGGCGCCGGGCGCGGGCAATGTGGTCGAGGATCATGAAGGTGCCGAGCGAGCGGCCGACCTGGCTCGGCTCAAAGAAGGAATAGACCATCGACAGCCCGTCGCTGAGCACGTCGGTCAGCGCCACCGCCAAGAGCTCCTCGCCGCGGCCGGTGATGCCGCTGTCGGGGCCGCGCTTGCGGTACTCGATGATGCGGGTCTCCACATGGCTGTCCTCGACCATCATGGCATAGTCGAGCACGGTCATGTCGGCCATGCCGCCATGGCGGTGTCGGGCGTCGAGATAGCCGCGGAACACCGAATACTGCTCGGAGGTCGGAACCGCGCTGCGCTGCTCGCCGATGATGTCGGCGTTGCGCGCCATCACCTTGCGGAAGTTGCGGGACGGGCGGAACTCGTTGGCGACCACCCGGACCGAGACGCAGGCCCGGCACTGGTCGCAGGCGGGCCTGTAGGCGATCGACTGGCTGCGGCGGAAGCCGCCATGGGTCAGGAGGTCGTTGAGGTCGCCGGCGCGGTCCCCCACGAGGTGCGTAAACACCTTGCGCTCATGCCGGCCCGGCAGGTACGGGCAGGGCGAGGGCGCCGTAAGGTAGAATTGGGGGGTGTCGCGCGAGTGCTGGGTCAAGGGACGTCGTAGGCCTCCGAAACAGGTATCAGCATCGCGCTACGGAGGCTCATGGTCAATCGGTCAGCTCACAAGGTGGTTTAGGAGGCGCTCTAGTAGGTTTCTCTAATAGGTTCTTGCCGTCTGCGGCACGGGCGAGCGGACCGAGTTGTTGATGACGACCGTTCCCAGCACGATGTCGTGCAACAGGCGCCGGCGGCCGTTGAACAGGCCGACGACGATCACGAACGGCGTCAGGAACGAGATCGACACCCAGAACAGCACCGCGTGCATGGCACCGAGCACGAAATAACCGGGTGCGCCGTACCAGGTGCGCAACTCCAGATCCATCACCCGCATGCCGATCGTCGCGGAATGCGGACCGCCGATGCAGGCGCCGTAATAGACCACGGCCCAGATCACCGAGGCCGGCCAGGCGAGCCAGAACAGCGCCCAGCCCAGACCAAGCGTGACGATGCCGAACACGGCGATGAAGATGTAGCCGAGGATTACCGGGACCGAGATCACGATGAGATCGATCAGGAAGGCGAATACCCGTCGGGTCGATACGCCACGGAACAGCTCCGGCTGGAGGTAGGGATCATAGGCATGCGGCGGAACCCCGCCGTCATTGCGCCGGGGACCCGAGTTAGGGCTCGAATTGCCCGAGTCCGAATACGACATGGTCCGTTCTCCGATCGGAAACACTCGTGGCTGCACATGGGATCAGGCCGTCCCGCTGCCAAGGCCGCGGCGATCAACAAGCGGAAATATTCCGGCGATTCGGGGGCAGTGATTGGACACTGTCATTTCGGGGCGATGCGTCAGCATCGAACTATGGTGCGCACTTGCGCACCTGGGAATCTCGAGATTCCGGGTTCGGTCCTGCGGACCGCCCCGGAATGACGGAAGTTGTATTAACTCTGCGCCTTGATCTTCTCTGCTGCCTTCGGCGCAAAATACGTCAGCATGCCGTCGGCGCCGGCGCGCTTGAAGGCGAGGAGGCTTTCCATCATCGCGCGCTCGCCGTCGAGCCAGCCATTGCCGGCAGCTGCCGCGATCATCGCGTATTCGCCGGAGACCTGGTAGGCGAAGGTCGGCATCGCAAAAGTGTCCTTCACCCGCCGTACGACGTCGAGATAGGGCATGCCGGGCTTCACCATCACCATGTCAGCGCCCTCGGCGATGTCGAGCTCGACTTCGCGAAGTGCTTCATCGGTGTTGGCGCTGTCCATCTGATACGTACGCTTGTCGCCTACAAGCGTCTTGGCCGAGCCGATGGCGTCGCGGAACGGGCCGTAGAAGGCAGAGGCGTATTTCGCCGCATAGGCCATGATCTGCACGTCGAGCAGGCCGGCACGGTCGAGCCCTTCGCGGATCGCGCCGACGCGGCCGTCCATCATGTCGGAGGGCGCGATGATGTCGCAGCCGGCCTCCGCCTGCACCAGCGCCTGGCCCACGAGCACGGCGACCGTCTCGTCGTTCAGGACCCTGCCGTCCGCGATCAGGCCGTCGTGGCCATGGCTGGTGAAGGGATCCAGCGCGACGTCGCAGAGGATGCCGATGTCAGGGAATTCCTTCTTGATCGCGCGCACGGCCTGGCAGACGAGGTTGTCGGGATTGGTCGCTTCCGAGCCGTGCTCGTCGCGCAGCGAGGCTTCCGTGTAGGGAAACAGCGCGATGCAGGGGATCGTCAGCTTCATCGCGCGCTCGGCCTCACGCACCGCCTGGTCGACGCTGAGCCGTTCGACGCCGGGCATCGAGGCAATCGCCTCGCGCTTGTTGCTGCCGTCGATCAGGAACAGCGGCCAGATCAAGTCGTCCGTGGTGAGCACGTTCTCGCGCACCAGGCGCCGCGCCCATTCCGCCTTGCGGTTGCGGCGCGGGCGGACGGTCAGATCCAAGCCCAGATCTCTGGCAGGAGCGGCGGTCGCGTTTCCGCGCGCTACCTCGCGCAATTCGATCGGACGTCCGTACTTGATCGCCATTGTAGGTATCTCCAGCGCGATGATTCATCATCGCGCTTAGTTGTTGTTTGGGCATGATCTTTTCGGAAAACCGCTGCAGACTTTTCCGGATCATGCCGAACTAGAATTATTCTTATACCAGCTCGCATGGTTCCCGTCACCGCGGCTTGACCTTCCGCAACCCGGTAGCAGACCGATTGATTTTGCCGGGCGAAGCGGCCAGAAGGGGAGCCATGTCCGAGATCTCAACCCGCGATGCCGCCCGCGACGGCGCCAGGGACAACGGCAGAGACAGCGCGATGTCGGTGGCCGCGCTGTCGTCCGAGAGACCCGAGTCCGACGAGAACGTCTGGACGCGGCGGCTCGTGCTATTCCTGCGCGTGATGGCGCTGCTCTCGATCCTGAAGGGCCTCTATCACTGGGCGCAGGTGACGGGCTTCGTCGGCGGCGAGGACGATGCGTTCGAGAACCAGTCGATGGCCTGGCAGGCCGCAACCGTCTACTTCGCCGTGATCGAACTCGTCGCCGCCGTCGGCCTGTGGCTCGCGACGCCCTGGGGCGCGGTCGTGTGGCTCACGACGGTGGTGTCGATGGCGGTGATCGAATTGATGTTCCCCGGCATCTATGGCGGCAGCCTCATCGTGGTCGCGGTCGAAGCTTTCATGCTCGCCGCCTATCTCGCGCTCGCATGGATGGCCGCGCGCGAGCGCCCGCCATAGCAAAGCCAATTCTGGTTTTGCGCAGCGCATCCACGATCGGGTGCGGGGCGCATCTTTCCACAATTTCCACAATTGTCTGTCGGGCGTCCGAGTGCCGGCACTGCGCAGCAGCGTTGCACGCTGCAGCGCGTCAGGGACACGAGAGCGTGTTTTCGCGCGTCGATGGTTGATCGATGGTTGCCTCAAATTTGCGGCAAGTTTTCACGGATCCTGCGTGATCCGCCACAGCTCTTACGCTCCCGTTTCGAAACAGGGCAGGGCTGTTCTGGAATGCGACAAGTGGTGCGGACGGAGGGTGAACAGGACCTTGCCACCGTCAACAGAGGGTTGCGAAAAGTCCTTGTCGCACAGGCTTAATCCGCGATTCACTGTCTTAAATTCATGATCTCTTTATTCTCTTATTTAAGCTGATCTTCAAACGCCTCCCCTTAAGTTGCGGCTATCAGGCGGGACAAAAGTTTCGTCGAATAAGTGTCGACAAAAACGACAACAGGGGAAGTGTCATGATGAAAGCCGTCGCAACTGCGGCAGATACCGCAGAGCGCGTCGCCGGCCAGCAGGGCTCGGTGCAGTCGCTCTATCTGGAAGCTTTGACTTTGGTGGAGCGGCTGCATCGCCGCTTGCTCGACGTCATCAAGGATGAATTCGATCGTCGCGGCCGCGCCGACATCAACTCGGTGCAGGCGCTCTTGCTCTACAACATCGGCGACAAGGAGCTGACCGCAGGCGAGCTGCGCACGCGCGGCTACTATCTCGGCTCCAACGTCTCCTACAATCTGAAGAAGCTCGTCGAGCTCGGCTTCCTCGATCATCAGCGCTCGCGCGTTGATCGTCGCTCGGTGCGCATCCGCCTGACCCCGCAGGGCCAGGAAGTTCGCCGCATCGTCGACGCGCTCTACCAGAAGCACGTCAAGACGGTGGAGCAGGTCGGCGGCATCTCGGGCGAGGAGTTCTCCACGCTCAACAAGTCGCTGCATCGCCTCGAGCGGTTCTGGACCGACCAGATCCTGTATCGGCTCTGAGTTTATTCGGAGGGATCAAGGCCAAGCCGGCCCTAAACAAGACCGGCGTGCCTCGCGAACGTGCCTAAACTTCCCCGATCGCGCCGGCCCGGCTTTGCCCGGACCGGCGCGTTTTGTGTTTTTGCACCTGCGAAAAAAGCAGCGCCCTTGCGGAACCAGCCGCCGGCTCGCAGCTTATCCCCTTCAGATCGGAGGCGTGCGATGCTGGTCGAGCGTGGACTACAGACCATGAACGTGGAGATCGTGAGCGAGGCCTATGCTATCGCCGCGAATTATCTGCGCAGAGCTGGCGCGCTCCCCGATACGCTCGTCACCGATGAGCGGCTGCTGAAGATCATCGTGCAGCTGTTCCAGCACGGCGAATTCAACAAGATCAGGCTGGCCAACAAGGCAATCGCGAAATTCGAGGCCGCGTTCGAGGCCGAAGCGTTTGCCTGACAGCATTCCCCAAAATTCAGATCAAGCAGAGGATGCCATGGAAGCCGCCATCGACCGCATCATGAAGACCTATGACCTGCTCGCCAACCGCACCGCTGCGGCGAGCGAGGAGGCGAGGGCCAAGGTGACCAACTACCTCAATACGCTGGTTGAGGCGGGCGAGAAGGACACTCATCGGTTGACGGTCTGCGGCCTGACCTACCTGCGCCAGCTCGACGGCAGCATCGACCCGGTGAAGGCGGGTTATACCGGTTTGTGAGGAGAGGCGGCCAAGTCTATCTCAAAGCCGGAGGAACCGGCTGCCGGCGCCCCTCTGGGCGCCAAGCGGCGGGTGTGGCGGCGGCCGCCTGTTAACGCTCGGCGAGCGCCCGGCGCGGGCGATCCCGTACATCTGCGGGCCTCCAAATCCCCGCGATCCCCACCATATCTGGCATAATTGTCGCCCCGGACCCGCAAATGCTTGGCCGGACCGGGGCGATGTGGTAGATCGCGGCTGCTTCCAACCGTCACACAAGACCGACCGTAGCCCGCCAAAAAGGCTGCGGCGGTGGAGATATTCGCCGATGACTTCCGCCAAAACCGCCTCCGCGCCCGATTCGTTTTTTACGGCCTCGCTCGACAAGGCCGACCCGGAAATCGCCGCCGCCATCAAGGGCGAGCTCGGCCGTCAGCGCCACGAGATCGAGCTGATCGCCTCCGAGAACATCGTCAGCCGGGCCGTGCTGGAAGCGCAGGGTTCGGTGATGACCAACAAATACGCGGAAGGTTACCCCGGCGCGCGATACTATGGCGGTTGCGAATGGGTTGACGTTGCCGAGAACCTCGCGATCGATCGCGCCAAGCGGCTGTTCGGCGCCAATTTCGCCAACGTGCAGCCGAACTCCGGCAGCCAGATGAACCAGGCCGTGTTCCTGGCGCTGATGCAGCCCGGCGACACCTTCATGGGCCTTGATCTGGCCGCCGGCGGCCATCTCACCCACGGCTCGCCCGTCAACATGAGCGGCAAGTGGTTCAAGGCCGCGCACTACACGGTGCGACGCGAGGACCAGGTCATCGACATGGACGTGGTGGCCAAGCAGGCCGAAGAGATCAAGCCGAAGCTGATCATCGCCGGCGGCTCTGCCTATTCGCGCGCCTGGGACTTCAAGCGCTTCCGCGAGATCGCCGACAGCGTCGGTGCCTATCTGCTGGTCGACATGGCGCATTTCGCCGGCCTCGTTGCCGGTGGCGTGCATGCTTCTCCCGTGCCTCATGCGCACGTCACCACCACCACGACCCACAAGTCGCTGCGCGGACCGCGCGGCGGCCTGATCCTGTGGAATGACGAGACGCTCACCAAGAAGCTCAACTCGGCGATCTTCCCGGGTCTCCAGGGCGGGCCGCTGATGCACGTGATCGCGGCGAAGGCGGTGGCGTTCGCCGAGGCGCTGCGGCCGGATTTCAAGGTCTACGCCAAGAACGTCGTCGAGAATGCCAAGGCGCTCGCCGAAACGCTGCGCAGTCACGGGTTCGATATCGTCTCGGGCGGCACTGACAACCATCTGATGCTCGTTGACCTCAGGCCGAAGGGCCTGAAGGGCAACGTCTCGGAGAAGGCGCTGGTCCGCGCCGCCATCACCTGCAACAAGAACGGCATTCCCTTCGACCCCGAGAAGCCCTTCGTCACCTCCGGTTTGCGTCTTGGCACGCCGGCCGCGACGACCCGCGGTTTCGGCGTCGCTGAATTCCAGCAGGTCGGCGGCATGATCGCTGAAGTCCTGAACGCAATCGCGCAGTCGGACGACGGCAACGCGCCGCTGGTCGAGGCCGCGATCAAGGAACGCGTCAAGGCGCTCACCGATCGGTTCCCGATCTACCAGTAAGGGCGGATAACAAGCGGATGCGCTGTCCCAACTGCAACAGTCTCGATACGCAGGTTAAGGACTCGCGTCCGACCGAGGATTCGTCCGTGATCCGCAGGCGGCGCATCTGCGTCGCCTGCAATTTCCGCTTCACCACCTTCGAGCGCGTGCAGCTGCGCGAGCTCACCGTGATCAAGCGCAACGGCCGCCGCGTTCCGTTCGACCGCGACAAGCTGATGCGCTCGGTGCAGATCTCCTTGCGCAAGCGGCCGGTCGAGCCGGAGCGGGTGGAGAAGATGGTTTCTGCCATCGTGCGCGAGCTCGAGACCGCGGGCGAGGCCGAGATCTCCTCGGAGGTGATCGGCGAGACCGTGATGGAGCATCTGCGCACGCTCGACGACGTCGCCTATGTGCGCTTCGCCTCCGTCTACCGCAATTTCCGCGAGGCCAAGGATTTTGCCGACGTGCTCGGCGAGCTCTCCGGCGAGGAGGAAGCGCGGCTCGCCGCGATACGCAAATGATCTTCCGCATTCTGGAGGATCAGCTCGCGCAGAAGGCCCGTGAGTCCAAAGACGCTGATCGCCGCTTCATGCAGCTTGCGCTGGCGCTCGGCCGGCGCGGGCAGGGGCGCACCTGGCCGAACCCGTCCGTCGGCGCCGTCATCGTCAGGGATGGCGTGATCGTCGGCCGCGGCTGGACGCAACACGGCGGCCGCCCGCATGCCGAGCGCGAGGCGCTGCGACGCACGGGCGAGGCGGCCCGTGGCGCGACGCTCTACGTCACGCTCGAACCCTGCTCGCATTTCGGCAAGTCGCCGCCTTGCGCGGACGCCGTGATCGCGGCCGGCATCACGCGCGTGGTGGCGGCGATCGAGGATCCCAATCCGGAGGTCGCAGGACAAGGCCACGCGCGCTTGCGCGCCGCAGGCATCACCGTCGATGTCGGGCTCTGTGCTGTGGATGCTGCCTACGATCATGCCGGCCATTTCCGCCGTATCCGCCACAAGCGCCCGCATGTGATCCTGAAGCTTGCGGTCTCGCCCGACGACAAGATCGGGGCGGCCGGCGGCAAGCCGGTCGCGATCACGGGAGAGGCCGCGCGCAACCGCGTGCATCTCTTGCGAGCGCAGAGCGATGCCATCCTGGTCGGCATCGGCACGGTGCTTGCGGACGATCCGCTTCTGACCTGTCGCCTGCCGGGCATGGAAGCACGCTCCCCGGTGCGCATCGTGCTCGACCGGAGTTTACGCCTTCCGTCGTCGAGCCAGCTCGTCCATTCCGCACGCGAGACCGCGCTGTGGGTGATCGGCTCTGAGCTCGCGGAAGCTGCCGCAGCCACGCGGCTCGGCGCGGCTGGCGCCCAGGTCATGCGCATGTCGCCCGGCAGCACGCCGGGGCTCGATCTTCCTGCAGTGCTGCACGCGCTGGCCGAGAAGGGCATCACGCGGCTGATGGTCGAGGGCGGCAGCCATGTGGCCTCGTCCTTCGTCGCGGCCGATCTGGTGGATGAGATCTGGCTGTTCCGCGGGACCGAAGCGATCGGCGCCGGCGGCGTCGATGCGCTCGATGCATTGCCCCTGTCGAAAATCACGCAGTCGCCCGCCTTCAAGGTTCATGCTAGCGAAACATTCGACAGGGATACTCTCACCATCTACGAGCGCGCTTAAATGTTCACTGGCATTGTCACTGATATCGGCGAGATCGTCGGCCTGACGCCGACGGCTCAGGGCCAGTTGCATCGGCTGCGCATTGCCTGCCGCTACGATCGTGCGACCATCGCCGATGGTGCCTCGATCGCCTGCAACGGCGTCTGCCTGACCGTGGTCGCTTCCGGCATCGAAGGCGGCAAAGACTCTGCTGAAAGGACTTGGTTCGATGTCGACGCCGCGGCGGAGACGCTGGCGCTGACGACGGCCAAGCACTGGAAAATTGGTACGAAGCTCAATCTCGAGCGCGCGCTGAAGATCGGTGACGAGCTCGGCGGCCATATTGTCGCAGGACATGCCGACGGGATCGCGACGCTTCTCAGTCGCGAGGACTTGCCCGACATGGCGCGGTTCGAGCTCAAGACCACGCGGGAGCTCGCGCGCTTCATCGCGACCAAGGGCTCGATCACCCTGGACGGCGTGTCCTTGACCATCAATACGGTCAAGGACGTGACCTTTTCGGTCCTGATCATCCCGCACACCCTCAGCGTCACAACCATCGGTGCCTGGCGCGCCGGGGACGAGGTCAATATCGAGGTCGATCTGATGGCCCGCTATGCGGCGCGACTGACCGAAATGACGTGACCGGCGGAGCCGGTCATTCCGGGATGGTCCGAAGGACCAGACCCGGAATCTCGGGATTCCGGGTTTGATGCTCCGGGCCGCGCTCCGCGGTCCCGTCGCATCGCCCCGGAATGACGGTCACTTTAAAACTTGGCTTAACCGCTTGCGGCGACTACATAACGCGCCGACCTCAGTAGAACGGATTGAACGATGGCAGACGCGCGGCGCGCACCCCTGAAGGACCAGACCGACATTTCCGGCGCGCGTGCGCTGATTGTCGAAGCGCGCTTCTATGACGATCTCCAGGATGCGCTTTTGGAAGGCGCGGTCGCCGAGCTGAAGGCGGCCGGCCTCACCCATGACGTGATTACGGTTCCCGGAGCGCTGGAAATCCCCGCAGCCGCGGCCATTGCGGTCGACGCTGCCGCGAGCAACGGGAAACCCTATGACGCCGTGATCGCGCTCGGCTGCGTGATCCGCGGCGACACCATCCATTTCGAGATCGTCTCGCAGGAATCCTCGCGCGCGCTGATGGATCTTGCCGTGGCGCGCAAGCTTCCGCTCGGCAACGGAATTCTCACAGTGAACACCGAAGAGCAGGCCTGGGCACGGGCGCGTGCCAGCGAGCTCAACAAGGGCGGCGATGCCGCGCGCGCGGCGCTTGCCATGCTGCGCATCAAGCGCCGCCTGGCGCGGGCCTGAGCCATGGCGGACACCAAGAAACAGCCCGGCGGGGCGGAAAAAAAGGCAAACCGGCGCGGCGCTGCGCGGCTCGCGGCCGTGCAGGCGCTCTACCAGATGGACATTGCGGGCGCCGGCATCAACGACATCTTCGCCGAGTTCGAGAGCCATTGGCTCGGCAACGAGGTCGAGGGCGAAAAATATCTGCCGGCGGAAGCGGCCTTCTTCCGCGACGTCGTCTCCGGCGTCGTGCGAGACCAGAAGAAGCTCGATCCCCTGATCGACGAGGCGCTGTCCAAGGGCTGGCCCCTGAAGCGCATCGAGGCGATCCTGCGCGCGGTGCTGCGGGCAGGGGCCTACGAGTTGGAGCATCGCAAGGACGTGCCGGGCCGGGTCGTGGTCTCCGAATATGTCGACGTCGCCAACGCCTTCGTCGATCGCGAGGAGACCGGCATGGTCAACGCGGTGCTCGACCAGATCGGCCGCCACTTTCGCGGCGACGAGTTCGGGCGGTAGCCAAAAGCGAAGGGGCGTCGAAGATGCAATGCGCCAGCCCCATATTCCGCTGTCATGCCCCGCGAAGGCGGGGCATCCAGTACGCTGCGGCCCATCGATTCATCACGAACGTCTCTGGAATACTGGATCGCCCGGTCAAGCCGGGCGATGACAGTTGTGTGTGTGGATAGGCCGATGGCAAACGCGACAAATGTCTCCGGCGAAGACTCGCTCATCGCGCGCTATTTCAAGCCGCTGGCGACTGACCCCGGCGCGTTCGCTCTGGTCGATGATGCCGCCATCCTGAAATCCTCCGGCGAGGACATCGTCGTCACCACGGACGCCGTAGTCGAAGGCGTGCATTATCTCGCTAGCGACCCGCCCGGTACCATCGCCCGCAAGGCGTTGCGCGTGAACCTGTCCGACCTTGCGGCTAAGGGCGCGACGCCAGCGGGCTTCGTGCTGACGCTCGCACTCCGCAGCAAGGACGATGCCTGGCTGAAGCCTTTCGCCGATGCGCTGGGCGAGGACGCCAAGGGCTTCGCGTGCCCGCTGCTCGGCGGCGACACGGTCTCCACGCCCGGGCCGCAGATGATCTCGATCGCGGCCTTCGGCCGCGTACCGTCGGGGCGGATGGTCGGCCGCACCGGTGCCAAAGCCGGCGACCGCGTTATGGTGACCGGAACGATTGGCGATGCCGCACTTGGCCTCGAGGTGCTCAAGGGCGGTGCTGCGGCGAAGGCGCTGGCATCCGATTCGGCCGCACGGGATATCCTGGTCGCGCGCTACCGCATTCCGCAACCGCGCAATGTGCTGGCGCACGCCGTGCGCGACTGCGCGAGCGCTGCGATGGATGTCTCGGACGGGCTCGCCGGCGATCTCGTCAAGCTCTGTGCAGCCTCAGGCGTGTCAGCCGCGATCGATGCGGCCAGCGTGCCGCTGTCGGCGCCGGCCGCCGGCCTCGTTGCGCGCGGCGACGTCCGGATCGACGCGCTGCTGTCCGGTGGCGATGACTATGAGCTTCTGTGTGCTGTTCCTGAAGCGCGATGCGCCGATCTGATTGAAGCCGGGCGGGCGGCAGGCGTGGCCGTAACCGTCGTCGGAACGATAGTGCCGGGAAATGAGGCGCCGCGCTTCCTGGACGGCGCGGGCCGGGAACTGGTCCTCAAGCGGCTGTCCTATAGCCACTTCTAGCAATTTCCGCGAAACGGACGCCTACGACCTAAGGACCTGCGGAGATCGACGATTTTCGCGCCTCCGGCGTTGCACGGGCATGGCGATTTTGGCAAGGTCCCCGCCCATCGGGGCTGCTCCTTTTTTTGGGGAGGCGCGGTCCCGCTTTAAGGCGCCACTCCGTCACAACGGGAAAAAATCGGCGCTGGGGGTACATCAAGGATCTGAGGCAAAATTCACATGACAGCATTATGGTTGATAGTGCTCTGCGGAGTGCTCTCTGTCGTCTACGCGATCTGGGCGACGTCTTCGGTGTTGGGCGCGGATGCGGGGTCGCCGCGCATGCAAGAAATCGCCGGAGCGGTCCGTGAGGGCGCGCAGGCCTACCTGCGACGCCAGTACACGACGATCGGCATCGTCGGCATCGTCATCTTCCTGCTGCTTGCCTATTTCCTGGGTATCTACGTCGCCGTCGGCTTCGCCATCGGCGCCATCCTGTCGGGGGCAGCCGGCTTCATCGGCATGAACGTCTCGGTCCGCGCCAATGTGCGCACCGCGCAGGCTGCGACGACATCGCTCGCCGGCGGCCTCGAACTCGCCTTCAAGGCGGGCGCCATTACCGGCCTTCTGGTGGCGGGCCTCGCGCTCCTCGGCGTGACGCTCTATTTCGGCTTCCTGACCTATTCGCTGAAGCTTGCGCCCGACAGCCGTACCGTCGTCGACGCCATGGTGGCGCTCGGCTTCGGCGCCTCGCTGATCTCGATCTTCGCCCGTCTCGGCGGCGGCATCTTCACCAAGGGTGCGGACGTCGGCGGCGACCTCGTCGGCAAGGTCGAGGCCGGCATCCCCGAGGACGATCCGCGCAACCCGGCGACGATCGCCGACAACGTCGGTGACAACGTCGGCGACTGCGCCGGCATGGCCGCCGACCTGTTCGAGACCTACGCGGTGACCGCGGTCGCCACCATGGTTCTGGCGGCGATCTTCTTCGCCAAGACGCCGATCCTCGCCAGCATGATGACGCTGCCGCTCGCGATCGGCGGCATCTGCATCATCACCTCGATCATCGGCACCTTTTTCGTCAAGCTCGGGCCGAGCCAGTCGATCATGGGCGCGCTCTACAAGGGCCTGATCGCAACCGGCGTCCTGTCGCTGATCGGCATCGCCGGCGTGATCTACTACCTGATCGGCTTCGGCAAGCTCGAGGGCGTCGACTACACGGGCGCGGCGCTGTTCGAGTGCGGCGTCGTCGGTCTCGTCGTCACCGCGCTGATCATCTGGATCACCGAGTACTACACCGGTACAGACTATCGCCCGGTGAAGTCGATCGCCCAGGCCTCGGTGACCGGTCACGGCACCAACGTGATCCAGGGCCTCGCCGTCTCGATGGAGGCGACCGCGCTGCCCGCGATCGTCATCATCGCCGGCATCCTCGTCACCTACAGCCTTGCCGGACTGTTCGGCATCGCGATCGCGACCGCCACCATGCTGGCGCTCGCCGGCATGGTCGTCGCGCTCGACGCCTTCGGCCCCGTGACCGACAACGCCGGCGGCATCGCCGAGATGGCGGGTCTGCCCAAGGAGGTGCGCAAGTCGACCGACGCGCTCGATGCGGTCGGCAACACCACCAAGGCGGTGACCAAGGGTTACGCGATCGGTTCCGCCGGTCTCGGTGCGCTGGTGCTGTTCGCGGCCTACAACCAGGACCTCAAGTTCTTCGTTGCGGACTCCGCGAAGCATGCCTACTTCGCCGGCGTCAATCCGGACTTCTCGCTCAACAACCCCTATGTCGTGGTGGGCCTGCTGTTCGGCGGCCTGCTGCCGTATCTGTTCGGCGCGATGGGCATGACTGCGGTCGGCCGTGCGGCCGGCGCGATCGTCGAGGAGGTGCGGCGCCAGTTCCGCGAGAAGCCGGGCATCATGCAGGGCACCGACAAGCCGGACTACGGCAAGGCGGTCGACCTTTTGACCAAGGCGGCGATCAAGGAGATGATCATCCCCTCGCTCTTGCCGGTGCTGTCGCCGATCGTCGTCTACTTCGTGATCTACGCGATCGCGGGCGGGGGTGCGGCCGGCAAATCGGCGGCGTTCTCCGCCGTGGGCGCCATGCTGCTCGGCGTGATCGTGACGGGTCTGTTCGTCGCGATTTCGATGACCTCGGGCGGCGGTGCCTGGGACAACGCCAAGAAGTACATCGAGGACGGCCATTTCGGCGGCAAGGGCTCCGACGCCCACAAGTCCGCCGTGACCGGTGACACCGTCGGCGATCCCTACAAGGATACGGCGGGCCCCGCGGTCAACCCGATGATCAAGATCACCAACATCGTGGCCTTGCTGCTTCTGGCGATCCTCGCGCACTGAGTGGCGTCAACCGTACGACAAAACCCCGCGGCGCAAGCCGCGGGGTTTTTGTTTGAGCTTCTCACGTCACTCCGGGGCGGTCCGCATGACCGAACCCGGAATCTCGAGATTCCGGGTTCGATGCTTCGCATCGCCCCGGAATGACGCTGCATGTCACTGCACATCCATCTGCAAGCCTTCCTTCGCGATGATGCCTGCGAACTTTTTGGTCTCGGCATCGACGAAATCGGAAAACTGCTGCGGGGTGCCGTAGTCGGCGCGGGCGCCCATCGAGGCGATGTTCTTCCTGATGTCCTCGCGCGCGAGCATCGCCTTGACCTGCAAATTCAGCGCCTCGAGCACCGCTGCGGGCACGTACTTCGGCAGGAAGACGCCGAACCAGGATGACACGTCGAAATTGGCCAGCTCCGGCGCGCTTTCGCGCATGGTCGGAAGGTTGGGTGCGAGCTCGCTGCGCTCCGGCGGGGTGACGCAGAGCCCGTTGAGCGTGCCGTTCTGCACCTGCGGCAGGCTCGGATAGAGGTTGTCGAACAGGATCTGGATGTCGCCGGCGAGCGCCGCCTGGAGTGCGGGACCCGCACCGCGGAACGGGATGTGCGTCATCTTCAGCCCGGTGAGCTGGAGAAACCAGGCGCCGGTGAGGTGAGGGCTCTGGCCGACGCCGGAAGAGGCGTAACTGAACTTGTCCGGATTGGCCTTGAGGAAGGCGATCAGCTCTTCGATCGACTTGATGCCGGTCTTCGGATGCGCCGAGACGATGTTCGGGATCCGGATCATGTTGGAGACAGCCTGGAGCTGGTCGGCCTTGTAGCTGAGGTTCTTGAAGATGCTGTAGGCGATCGCGTTGGGGCCGGGATTGCCGATCAGGATGGTGTGGCCATCCGCTCTGGCGCGCGCGGCTTCCGCGGTGCCGATGGTACCGCCGCCGCCCGAGCGGTTCTCGACGACGGCCGACTGGCCCCAGGCGGCTTGCAGGTGCGCCGCGAGCAGCCGTCCCATGACGTCGGTCGAGCCGCCGGCGGCGGCCGGCACGATGATGCGAATGTTCTCGGTGGGCTTCCAGTCCGCCAGGCTCGTGCGCGGCAGAATAGCCGCCGTCGACAGCGCTGCCGCGCCGGTCAGCACGCGTCGGCGGGAAAACGATGTCCTGGTCACGAATCCACTCCCTGCTTTTGTTTTGCAGGGAGCGTAGGGAACGCTGGGCACCACCGCAAGCAGCGTGGAGCGGTGCGACGCCGCAGCCTGACCTCAGTTGAAGCTGAGCAACTTGAACAGCGGCGTGAGGTAGTTGAGCTCCTGGCCCGAGGTCGGCGTGGTGCGGCTGATGGAGTCGAAGATCTTGCCGTCCTGCAGGCCGTAATTCGCAAGCCGGCGCACGCGCCGATTCTTGTCGAAGTAGATCGCGATCACGCGCTGGTCGACCACACTCTGGTTCATGAAGGCGACCGGACGCTCCGAGCGCTGAGAGATGTAATAGAACACCTCGCCGTCAAGCGTTGCGACGGTGGAGGGTGTGCCCATCACGATCAGCACCTGGTCCTGGCTCGCCCCGAGCGGAATCTGCTCGAGCGCACCGGGCGGCAGGATATAGCCCTTCTGGAACTGCTCGCCCGTGCAGGCGGCAAGCCCGATGCTGACGAGCGCGGCGGCGGCGATGGCGCGCCAGCGCGCGTAACGGCCGCGCGCCTTGACTCCGCGGTGACTGGTCTGGCTCGAATTGGTCATTCTCGGAACTATCCCGTCCCCTTGCGTCGCGCGAGGCGCTGAAGTACCGGGCAGACGCGGCGAGCGCAACCCGCGCGCGCACGCTTGTGGAACCCACAATGCTCTGGCCGTTCAAACACTTCAGGAAACCCCGGCTAGCCCCGCGCGGCACCATTGAGACCATCTATGGCATGATCGTGACGCAGGCGCGAGAACCCATGTTTTACCGGGACTTGGCCGTCCCGGACACGGTTAACGGCCGATTCGACCTGCTTCTCCTGCATTTGTGGCTCCTGCTGCGCCGGCTGCGGGCGGCTTCCGACGCCACCGAGCTGTCGCAGGCGCTGTTCGATCGCTTCTGCGAGGACATGGCAGACAATCTGCGGGAGATGGGTATCGGGGATCAGACCGTCCCCAAGCGGATGCGGGCCTTTGGAGAGGCCTTTTATGGCCGGGCCCGGGCCTACGACCAGGCCATGGACGAAGGCGGCGAGGCGCTGGCATCGGCGATCGCCAGGAATATCTTGAACGGGACGGACGGCGCGCAGGCGCGGCGGCTTGCGGACTATGCCAGGGCCACGGAAGCTGATCTTGCCCGGACTGACCAGGGCGCGCTGCTGCGCGGTTCATTTGTATTTCCATCGCCGCCAGGGGAGCATGTGGCGCCATGACCAGACCAAATGCCGAACCCCAGACCGATCCGTGGCGCGTGCCGGTGATCGTGGCGCAGATCCCGGACACCGGCTTGCATCGGGAGATCGAGGCATCGAGCCGCGAGCGCGAGGCCATGGCCGAGGTTGCGGGTGTTCGCGAGGTCGTGTCCGCGAAGGCCTCTTTCGACGTGTCCCCGAAGAGCGGCGGGCGGGTTCATGTCACCGGCAACGTCCGGGCGCGGATCGGCCAGACCTGCGTGGTGACGCTCGACCCGGTCGAGAGCGAGATCGACGAGGAGATTGACCTGATGTTTGCTCCCGAGGCCGAGGTGCGGCGACTGGCTGACCTCATCGAGGAGGGGCAGGACAGCGACGACGCCGCGGAGGCGGTCCCGGAGCCGCCGGAGGCGATCATTGCCGGCGTCATCGACCTCGGCCGGCTGGCCACGGACGCCCTGTTTCTGGGCATCGACCCCTATCCGCGTAAACCGGGGGCGGTGTTCGAGGCCCAGGTGACGGCCCACGATCCCGAGGACCACCCCTTTGCGGCGTTGAAGGCGCTCCAGGACAAGCCCAAGCGCAAATGAGGCCAAATAACTGTGCGCCTCGGGCGGGCTCGCTTTGCGATGTGCATGAATGGTTTGCCTCGTCAGGTTGAAAGATTACGTGATCAGTTTGATTTCATGGAGTTTTTATCGCTTGGGCGGGGGGCGATCCGTGATCGCCCGGAATCCAAAAGACTGGGGGCAAGAGGTTGTTTCGGGGTGACAAAACGCTATTGTCGCGGCCCGGTCCGGGTGCGGTGTGGCGCCTGGCCGATCGCTGTTGATGATGGCGAACCCATTTCGCGGCCCCGCTAGTTTCTTAGACCGCACGAGATCAGGTTTCCGGGACGTTCATGCTAAGCAAGGTTCGAATCGCGCTTGACGCCATGGGAGGCGACGTCGGCGCCCCCGTCGTCATTCCCGGCGCCGCCATCTTGCTTGCCCGGCATCCCGATATCGAATTCCTGCTGGTCGGCGATCGCGCCAAGATCGAGCCCGAGCTCGACAAGCACCCCGCGCTGAAGGCCGCCTCCAGGATCATCCACACCGACGTCGCCGTCAGCATGGAGGACAAGCCGAGCCAGGCGCTGCGGCGCGGGCGCAAGAAGGCCTCGATGTGGCTTGCGATCGAGGCTGTGAAGAAGGGCGAGGCGGACGTGGTGGTTTCCGCCGGCAATACCGGCGCCCTGGTTGCCATGGCGCGCTTCTGCCTGCGCATGCTGCCGGGTATCGATCGTCCAGCGCTCGCGGCGATCTGGCCGACCCTGCGCGGGGAATCGGTCGTGCTCGATCTCGGCGCGACCATCGGCGGCGATGCGCGCCATCTGGTGGCGCTCGCGGTGATGGGCGCGGCGATGGCGAGCGTCCACTTCAACCTCACGCGTCCGAAGGTCGGTCTCCTCAACATCGGCGTCGAGGAGATGAAGGGGCATGAGGAGATCCGCGAGGCCGCCGAGATGCTGCGCACCATGAACCTGCCGCAACTCGACTATGTCGGCTTTGTTGAAGGCGACGGCATCGGCAAGGGCCTTGCCGACGTGATCGTCACCGAGGGCTTTTCCGGTAACATCGCACTCAAGGCCGCCGAGGGAACCTCGCGCCAGATGCTCGAAGTTCTGCGCAGTGCCATGGCATCGAGCTGGCTTTCGCGCATCGGCTATCTGTTCGCGCGCGGCGCCTTCCAGACGTTGCGCGAAAAGCTCGATCCGCGCAAATCCAACGGGAGCGTTCTGCTCGGCCTGAATGGCGTCGTGGTCAAGAGCCATGGCGGAACCGACGCTGAAGGCTTTGCCTATGCCGTCGATGTTGGTTATGAGATGGCTCGCTACGATCTCCTGACCAAGATCAATCAGATGCTCAACCGCGACGGTGGCGCGCTGACTTCAGTGCCGACCGCGCAGGAGGCTGTTTCGTGACTCAAATTCGATCGGTCGTGCTCGGCTGCGGCAGCTATTTGCCGGAGCGTGTCGTGACCAATGCCGAGTTGGCGGCCCGCATCGACACATCGGACGAGTGGATCGTGCAGCGCACGGGCATTCGCGAGCGTCACATCGCGGCCGACGACGAGTTCACCTCGCACCTTGCGATCAGGGCGGCGCGCGCGGCGCTCGCGCATGCCCGGCTCGATCCGCAGGCGATCGATCTGATCGTGCTCGCGACCTCGACGCCCGACAACACGTTTCCGGCGACCGCAGTCGCCGTCCAGCACGGGCTCGGCATCAACCATGGCGTGGCGTTCGACCTGCAGGCGGTCTGCTCCGGCTTCGTGTTCGCGCTCGCCACTGCCGACAACTTCCTGCGCACGGGCGCCTACAAGCGCGCGCTGGTGATCGGCGCGGAAACCTTCTCGCGTATCCTCGACTGGAACGACCGCGGCACCTGTGTGCTCTTCGGCGACGGCGCCGGCGCCATCGTGCTGGAAGCGCAGACGCAACCGGGGAAGACCTCCGACAGCGGCGTGCTGACCACGCATCTGCGTTCGGACGGCCGCCACAAGGCCAAACTGTTCGTCGATGGGGGGCCCGGCTCGACCAGGACGGTCGGCCACCTGCGCATGGAAGGCAAGGAGGTGTTCAAGCACGCGGTCGGCATGATCACCGACGTGATCGTCGATGCCTTCAACGCCACCGGCATGACCGCCGAGGACATCAACTGGTTCATCCCGCATCAGGCCAATAAGCGAATCATCGATGCGTCCGCCCACAAGCTGCATATTGCGCCGCAGAAGGTGGTGCTCACCGTCGACAAGCACGGCAACACCTCGGCGGCCTCGATTCCGTTGGCGCTGTCGGTCGCGGTGAAGGACGGTCGGGTGAAGAAGGGCGACCTGCTGCTGCTGGAAGCGATGGGCGGCGGCTTCACCTGGGGTTCCGCACTCGTGCGCTGGTAGTAGAGCGCGATCGATAAAATTTTGCCGAGATTGCGGGCCATTTTGTTGCCGACTCAAGCGCGGAATGAGCGGGTTGACCGTTGTCTCGTAACCTCATAATTTTAGACGACAATTGTTCGCCGTCGGGTGGGGCAGGGCGATGACCGAGACTAGCAAAACCGTAACGCGAGTGGATCTCTGCGAGGCCGTCTATCAAAAGGTCGGCCTGTCGCGGACGGAATCGTCTGCCTTCGTGGAACTCGTGCTGAAGGAGATCACCGATTGCCTCGAGCGGGGCGAGACGGTGAAACTGTCCTCGTTCGGCTCCTTCATGGTGCGTAAGAAGGGCCAGCGTATCGGCCGCAATCCCAAGACCGGTACCGAAGTGCCGATCTCGCCGCGCCGGGTGATGGTGTTCAAGCCGTCCGCCATCCTGAAGCAGCGGATCAATTCGCAGCACAAGGCCAATGGCGACGGCAGCAAGACTGAAGTGGAGGCGTAATCGCCTTCCGAAAGGATGAGGCCCTTGGACAAGGCGCCGGATGCGTTCCGCACCATCAGCGAGGTAGCGCAGGACCTCGACATCCCGCAGCACGTATTGCGGTTCTGGGAGACCCGCTTCTCCCAGATCAAGCCGATGAAGCGCAGCGGCGGCCGCCGCTACTACCGCCCCGACGACGTCGACCTGCTCAAGGGCATCCGCCGGCTGCTGTACGGCGAGGGCTACACCATCCGCGGGGTGCAGCGGATCCTCAAGGAGCACGGCATCAAGTCGGTCCAGGGCCTCGCCGATTCGTCGGCCGCGGTCTCGTTCGGCGCGATCGAGGATGCGATCGGCCAGAGCCTGATGGAGACCGAGGAGGAACCCGAGATCCGCGGCGTCGCTGATACCGACGATGACGACTTCCAGGGCGAGGAGGAGGAAGGCATCGATTTCCGCTTCGCCGAGATCGACGACGAGGAAATCCTCACCACCTTCCGCAAGGGCCCGGCCGACCGGGCCGGCCCGAACCCGGCCGACCGAGAGCGGCTGGAGCGGGTGCTCCAGGACCTCGTCGCCTGCCGCGAACTGCTCGACGAGGCCCTCAAGGCCGGCTGAGCAAGGTGCATTCTGCGATTTCAGGGGATGTTCCCGGTCGTCCGGGCGGTTCAGGCGCCTTGCGCAACGCGGCGATCCTAGCTATGGGAACGGCATTCGGAGCGTGGCGCAGCCCGGTTAGCGCACTAGTCTGGGAGACTAGGGGTCGGAGGTTCAAATCCTCTCGCTCCGACCATTTTTTCAAACCATCTGGCGGGCGGATTGCTCGGGAGGCGCGGCGCGGACGCTGCCCCTGATGCCTGCGTGACGATGGGGGTGAGCTGCAGCTGCCGTGACCGGGCAACAAAACGTCGAAAACAACCCCATGCAAAGTAGCCGACAACGGCCCGGGCGGTGCATTGCGGATTTTACGAAAATCGATTGACGTGTCGGGCAAATCAGCATCATCGCACCGCGTCGGATGGGTCGGGCCGACGACCGTCGAGCAGGTGGACCAAGGCGCGGTTTGGGCGGCACTAGTCTAGAAGACTAAGGGGCGTCTCGCTTCGACTAATCAAATCAAAGGCTTATCCGGCAACCTGAATTTCGCTGGAGCCTGGAATCGGCACCCCGTCATCGCCGGCCGGGCAGCGGAAGGAAGGCAGGGCGAATGCGATTCCTGCGCGGACCTACTGGTGCGGAACTAGCGCGACAAGTCGTCAGCAATACACGTTGAAGACGTTCCGCATGAGCAAGTCGATGTGGTGTGAGACGGTCGGTTCACCTACTTTCAAACTATTCGGGTGACCACAGCCGTTTCTCGTCTTTAGGCATGCCTGTAGCTGCTCTTTAACGTTCTTTCCGATCATTGAGATGCCGTGAATACGCTCCAAGAACGTGAACTCCTTCATCTCGCCTAGATCGTCAGTCGTCTTAGCGGCCTTCCATTTGTGATCAACACGCGAAGCTTCGGTGTTGAACTCCTTCAAATGCTTCGAATGCACTTCGATCTTGAGCACATGCATTGCAGCTAGCCATGACATGACAACCGCAGATCGATACAGTTCATATTCGTAGCACTGCACGGCCTCTTCAACGAAAGAGCGTGTGTCGGCGTCGCTGATCTTCGCGAGTAAATCCCGTAGGCCGGTTGCAATCTGGACGGCAGCGGGTCGAATGCTCGAAACGCCGAGCGTCCGTAGATGTTGCTTCCCACCTTCTGAAAGCTCCCAACCCGCGCTCGTACTGATGGCTAGTCCTTTGGTTCGAGCAAAGTAGCTCGATACGTTCCCCTCGGCTATCTTTCTGAGACCGACGTCCTTGCACCGTTGCTTAATATCTTTCACCTGTGTCGGCGTTGAAAAAGTTGCCAACACAAGGAGCAACTTGTCCACATCGCTGAAATCGCGATGAACCCAATTTTTCAGTTCGCTAACCTTTAGCAAGCACGGCCTCTAATCGCTTCGTCTCATCCGCCGGGAGTGAGTAGACGCCTTCTTTCACCACTCGCAGTTTGTCTGCTTTGGTCAGTCCCTCAAGAGAAGTGGAGAGGTTGCCAGTATAGTTCTTCTGCCAGTAGCCGGTGGCCGTCTTCATAGCGGCTAGAATTTCAGCTCTCGTAAACTCGGATTTACCTTGGGAAAAATGCAGGTACGCCGCCGCAACAGTAACTAGATCGGGGCCGGTCTTCGCCTTGAGCAGGGTGGCTATGGTGACGGTCGAGTGCTTGCCAGCTGATTTCGCCCCGTGGCTATCGTGTGCCTTCTCACGCGTGGGCTTCGGCGTGACCAAGAGATGTTCATTGGTATTACTCAGCTCCTTGAAGATGCCGAGTAGATCGTTCTTCAGAAAACTTGCGTCACCCTCGTACTCAATTTCAATTTCACCGATCTTGATCTTGATCTTCGCGTCGCCCCCAGCCATGCTTAGCTCCAAATTGGCAAAAGAAGGTTCCACTATCGCCAGAATGGCAACGCCAGTCCACTGCATTCGCCCGTTGCATTGCACCGCTCCCCAATCCCCGGCAACAGCCGATCCGAGACACTTCTGAAAAAGAAGTCGCGGGAAACCCTACAAGGCGGCAGTTCTGCGATTATTGCCAGAGCTGCTTCGGGCAAGGGGAACGCCTATCGAGTTCGGCGTCGCGCTGGGCGCTTTAAGAACTCTTCCGGCTCGGCCTCGAGAGTATGTGCCAGCTTCCCAAGTACCTTGAGGCTCACATAAAACGAGCCCTTCTCGATCTGGCTCAAATAGCTCCGGCTAATCTTGGCCTGATATGCCAGTTCGTCTTGCGACAACCCTTTCGCATTTCGCAAACGGCGCAGATTGGTGGCGAAGACTTCCCGCAAGTCCATTGGACGAACGTCGCCCGTTGCTCAGTATATTGCACCTCGATATACTGAACAAAGCTGCCGTCTATCGTCGCGATGCCGAGGGGGCGCGGCTCCACGCCTGACGCGCATGGCCGGTTGAGATCGACGATGGGCAGGACCGCTAAAGAGAAGACTGAGCGCTTCGAGATTGCGATGGACGATGGGCTTCGTTGCGCGCTTCAGTAGTCCGCCAACCAGACTCTCCAACACTGCCCAGCCTTCGAGCCGCCCGACGAAAAATCGTTCGGGAAGAAACAGCGGCGTCGTGGATCTAAAACTGTCGATCGTCATCGGTAATCCCATTCGGAAAGCGTCTCACGCAACTCAGTCGCTTTTATCGACGAGGTTCCTGATCAGCGCGGAAACATGCTCGGTTCGGTGCGCTCGACGATCCGCAGCACGCTCTTGCAGGTCGGACATTCATACGATCGAATTTCGTACCGCCCGGTGGCCGGTTCGCTTCGGACCAAGGTGCGTGGCTGGTTGCACGCGGTGCAACGTGGCCCTTCGAAGTATCGATTGCGGTTCATTGCAGAACCCAAATCGGAACGTCAGGAAAAGGTAACGGCCGCCCGCAATATCCGGGCGGCCACCGAGTCCAATATCAAGCGGCTGATCTCAGCCCCGGCGCGAGCACTGTAATCTCGAGGCGAGTCTGCAAACGGTTCGGTAGCCGACGTTCCCGGTCGGAACAGAGGGCGAGTTGCAGCCTGGCCACAGCACGTCCGCATCACAGTCGTTTTCGGGGCGGATGAACGCTTGTGATTTCAAGCGGCGGAGAACAGTCCAATTTCCAAAAAATATGCAACAATCAAAAGCTTGCGTCCGCTTGGAGACTGGGGCGGAGGTTGAAATCCTCGCTCCGACCATTTTCAGAACGGCAAAAGCCGGTCCCTTGGGGCGTTTCCTCCCCTTTCGGGGCTGGGCCTTAGGCGTGGCCCTTGATCTCGTAGTGACCTGGCACACACTTGTAGCGTTCGATGCGCCAGTTGACGTGGTAGATCGGGTGCTCGCCCATCCATTTTGCGAGTTCGGCCTGCGCGCCCACTGCACACTGCATGAGCGAGATTTCGGGCGTCATGTTGCTGTCGGTGACGATTTCCTCGACGCAACTGCCCGAAGCTGCTGCGCCTAGCCGGCAGAGCACGGCCACGACGGTAATAAACATGCATTTCACCTCTTTGGTTGTTACACGCCACGAGGAGATGCAAGCGGGGTGCCACGCCCTGTGTCGACCGCGACACGATGGCTTGAAGACTCACCTCAGCTTTCGCCCCATTTGACGATTCGGATTGTAAAAAAATTCCCCTCAATCCGAAGCCGGACAAATACGGGGAACCGACGCTATGACCGAATAGGAGGGCTGCGTCCCGGTCGTGCCGCTTCCCGCCGCGACATCAACCGCTAGGCTACCGCTCGCGCGGATACTCGCCGGCAGAGCGGGGCCGCTATCGGGAAGCAGGAAACGCGAGGGCCGAGAGATGAAGGTACGCCCGACCGGCGTGATACCGCCGATGACCACGCCATTCCGGGAGAACGGCGAGATCGACACTCAGCTCGTTGCGCCGCAGGTCGAATGGATGATCGCTGCCGGCGCGCACGGAGTTGCAGCCGGCGGCTCGACCGGCGAGGGGCACACGCTCGATCACGAGGAGTATCGCGACCTGGTGGCGGCGACGGTCGAAGCGGTGAAGGGCCGCATTCCCGTGATCGCCGGCATCATCGTGGACTCCACGCGCGATGCGATCCGCCGCGGCAAGCTCGTGCGCGACATGAATGTCGCCGCCCTCCAGGTCACGCCGGTGCACTATCTGTTCAAGCCGCACGAGGACGCGATGGTCGCGCATTTCCGCGCCATGGCCGACGAGACCGGCATGCCCATCATCATCTACAACGTCGTGCCGTGGTCCTATCTCTCGCCGGCGCTTCTGACTCGCATCATGACCGAGGTGCCGCTGGTGGTCGGCGTCAAGCAGAGCGCGGGCGATCTGAAGCTGTTCGCCGACCTCATGATGATGGCGCCGGACAAGCTGATCTATAGCGCCGTCGATGCGCTGATGTATCCGTCCTACACGCTCGGCGCCCATGGCTCGATCGCGGCGATCCTGACCGCGGCGCCCCATGCCTCGGTCGAACTGTGGAATGCGGTGAAGGCGGGCGATCACCCTCGTGCGCTCGAGCTGCACAAGAAGCTGCTGACGCTGTGGAATGCGATCATCGCCGACAACCTTCCGGCCTGCACGCGCTACGCGCAGACGCTCCAGGGCCTGCAAAAGACCTGGCCGCGCGCGCCGATGCCGGAGGCCTCGCTGACGCAAGCGGCCGCGATCCGCAAGGCGCTCGAGGGGCTGGGCGTGTTGCCGGGTGGACAGCGTTTCCAGGCGGCGGAATAGTTCGTCCGCCGAAATAATTCGCCCTCGTCGTGACGCAGCGCCGGCCTGCTTTACCGCAGGCGCGGCGCTGCTACACTTTGCGGCGGCCCCGTGCATTGTCCGTGATGGCCAACAAGAGCAACAACCAGACCAAGCGAGGGGACCGAACCCATGAAGGACTTTTCCGGAAAGATCGCCGTCATCACCGGCGGGGGAACGGGGATGGGGCGCGAGCTCGCGCGCCAGCTCGTGGCCGAGGGCTGCAACGTTGCGATGTGCGACGTGTCGGAAGCCGCGATGGCCGAGACCAAGCGGCTGTGCGAGGTCGAGAAGCTGCCGCAGGGCCTGCGCGTCACCACCCAAGTTGCCGACGTCGCGATCGAGGATCATCTCAAGCGGTTTCGCGACGAACTCGCCGAGCAGCAGAAGACGGACAAGATCCACCTGCTGTTTAACAATGCCGGCATCGGCGGCGGTGGCAGCCTGTTCACCAACACGCGCGAGCAGTGGGAGCGCACCTTCAACATCTGCTGGGGCGGCGTCTATCTCGGCGTGCGTACCTTCCTGCCGATGTTGGTTGCTGCCGACGAGGCGCACATCATCAATACCGCGAGCGTCAACGGCTTCTGGGCCTCGATCGGTATGGGGCAGGCGCATACCGCCTACAGCTCGGCAAAATTTGCGGTGAAGGGTTTTACGGAGGCGCTGATCAATGATCTCCGCCTGCACGCGCCGCACGTCAAATGCTCGGTCGTGATGCCCGGTCACATCGGCACTTCGATCGTCTCCAACTCGCGCAAGGTGCAGAGCGGCGACGGCTCCGAGCGCCTCAATGCCGACGAGGTCGTGCTGACCCGCAAGCGCATGGTCGCTGCCGGCGTGCCGGATGCGGAGAAGATGTCGGACGAGGACATCCAGGCGGCGTTCGTCGAGCGCGCCCGCAGCTTCCGCGAGGATGCGCCGACCACGGCCGCGCAGGCCGCGAAGATCATCCTCGACGGCGTCAAGGCCGAGAGGTGGCGCATCCTGGTCGGCGAGGACGCCGTGCGCCTCGATCAGCGCGTGCGCGCGACGCCGGAGCAGGCCTATGATCGCGCTTTCTACGAGAGCTTTGCCCAGGAGGCCGGCTGGCGGCTGGGGTGAGGCGAGGGGCGGTATCGCCCATTCGATGTCGGCCCTGCGAAGCCATGGCGTCCTTGCAGGAGCATTGTGTATCCAGGTTGCAGGTGTCGTGCCCCGGCTTGACCGGGGCACCCAGTACGCCGCCGGGCTTGTGCCCCTTCGTCAGCCGCGCATGAGACGCGCGCGTGAGTTTGGCCGGTAGGCGAGGCGCGCGTGGCCCGTGCAATAAGACTGGCCGTCGGGCGAGGCGTTGCCGCAGAAGCAGAAATCATCCGCGCCTGGCGTCGAGATCGGCCAGCGGCAGCGGTTCTCTGACAATTCGAGCAGCGAGCAGCGGTTGGCCTCGTCGATCGGCACGTGGGCGAGCGGCGTCTCGGCCTCGATATCGATCGTGGAGAGCAATTCATACTGCAGCCTGCGGAGGGTCCGCAGGGCCCGCGCGGTGCTCTTGTCTGCGCTCCGCTCCTCCCGCTTCGGACCGCGCGTCAGATTGAGGCGGCTGAGCTTGCCGATGACGGCATTGCGGCTGACGCCGATATCGGCGGCGATCTCTCGGCAGGACAGGCCGGCGTGAAAATGGCTTTTGAGAAGTTCGATGCGCTCAACGGTCCAGGTTGCAGCGGATGTTGGCGAGGTCGGTGAAACAGCAGGCATGTTGTGACGGTCCCAGGTTGCAAATCGACCACCCCGTCCGAAACCGACCGCGTTGCGCGCTCCCTGAGCCTCACGTCCTGCCATTGTCGCGGATCGACAAAAGTCCGTCCTTGATGGCGAGACGGATGCCTTCCTCAATCAATGTCCGCGCGACGCCGGGAACGCTGGTGCCGTGGGTGCCCTGTCTCACCAGTTTTTCGAGATACGTGATGGTCGAGAGCGCCAAGGTTACGGGGATGCGGTCAGTCTCGGCTTTTTCGGTGGCCATGACGCAAACGCTAGCCTCTTACTCGGGTACATAAAAGTAACGATTAAGAGTCTATTTAGAAACCGAGAGGAGTCAAATCCGGATCGAACCGGTGTCAGAGGCTATTGGAATCGCTGGAGAAATTCCGCGCGCCGGCGCGCCGCGCGGCTTTCACCGGCGACGGAGGTTGGATTGAGAGGGAAGGGCGGCGGCGTGCGCTAACCGTGCACGAGCGATTTCTCGATCATGCAATGGATGCCTTTTGAGCCGTTGACGGTCTGCGTCACCCGCAGATCCGCAGCCAGGCTGCACAGCGTATAGGCGTCCTCGCGCGACAGGTTTCGCTTCTCGCCCAGGAGCGCGATCATGTCGCGCAGCGCGCGCACCACGCATTGGTCGAGGTCCGGGTCCATCGCCATGGTCATGTAGTGCGAGGCGGTTTCGGCGCGCGGGTAGGCGAGCTGCATGTCCTTGCGCAGCGTGAGGCGGAAGCGGCCTTGCAGCGCGGTCTCGATCGCGGTGACGCAGACCTCGCCGTCGCCCTGCACGCCATGGCCGTCGCCGCAGGAGAACAGCGCGCCCGGCACGAACACCGGCAGATAGAGTGTGGCGCCTGGGCCAAGCTCCTTGTTGTCGAGATTGCCGCCCATCGCGCGCGGGATCAGCGAGGAGATGCGGCCCCAGGCCGGCGGCGGCGCCACGCCCATCACGCCGAAGAACGGTTTGAGCGGCAGGTCGAGGCCCCAGGGCATGCGGCCGACCATCCGCGTCAGATCGAGCGGGATGTTGAGAATGCGCGTCTCGTGGAAATCGTCGGGCAGGGTGCCCGAGAGCGGCTTGATCAGGTTCCAGCCCCAATCCTGCCGCGGCGTGACGTCGAGAATATGGACCTCGAGCACGTCGCCGGGCTCGGCGCCGTTCACCGCGATCGGGCCGGTGAGAATGTGGCCGGGCAGCACGCGTTCGGACTTCGCATGAACCTCGAACAGCTCCGGCGGAATATGAAACTGCTTGCGGTCGGGCAGCACGTCCGGCCCGCCGCTGATGGTGTCGACCGTCACCTCGTCGCCGCTCTCGATGGTAAGGACCGGCTTCAGCTTCGCCTCGAAGAAGCCCCAATGGCAGGTTTCGGGGCTGGACTGCAGGTGGTGACGGGTCATGGGTCTGGTCCGATCGTTTGCGGGTGTTTTCATCAGGACTCGTCACTGCCGGGCTTGACCCGGCAATCCATCCTCTTTCAAGAAGATTTCTGAAGATGGATCGGCCCGTCAAGGTCCGCGCATCGATAGGCTCGATGATTCCAAAGCGAGGCTCCCCTGTTATTCGTCCTGTCCAAGACGCTCGGCGTCGCGCTATTGCCGATCAACTTCCTGGTCGAGCTCGGCATTCTCTCGCTCGTTCTGATGACGACGCGCTTTGCGCGAGCCGGCCGCAGGCTTGCGGTGACCGTGCTGGTCCTGCTGGCGCTCGTGGCGTTCTCGCCGCTCGGCAAGCTCCTGCTGTATCCCCTGGAACAGCGCTTTCCGCAGCGGGATGCCTCGCGCGGCGCGCCCGACGGCATCATCGTGCTCGGCGGCTCCGTCGATACCGACCTGTCGTCGGCGCATCAAACGCCGATCGTCGCCCATGCCGCCGATCGCATGCTGGCGCCGGCCGCGCTCGCACGGCGCTACCCGAATGCGCGCATCGTCTTCACCGGCGGCAATGCCAATCTGATCTCCACCGAGGCCAAGGAGGCCGACTACTCGGCGCCGATCCTGGAAGATCTCGGCATCGCCAAGGAGCGCCTGATCGTGGAGCGCAACTCGCGCAATACCTACGAGAACGCGATCTTCACCAAGCAGCTGGTTGCGCCGAAGCCGGGCGAGCGCTGGCTGCTGGTGACCTCGGCGTTCCACATGCCGCGCTCGATGGGGATCTTCCGCAAGGCCGGATTTGACGTCGAGGCCTACCCCGTGGACTTTCGGATGGGCGGCCGCGAGGACCTCTTCACCTTCACCAATATGGGCACCGATGGGATCATGCAAACCGATATCGCCATGCGCGAATGGATCGGGCTCGTCGCCTACCGCCTGATGGGCCGCACCGGCGAGTTGCTTCCCGGTCCGGCGAAGGATTAGAACGGGGGACATAAAAATCGTCGCGCCCCGGGAGGACGCCATGCAGCCAGAGAACGCTGAACCGATCGATCTCGCCGGCATTGTGGCCGACCTCAACGCGCTGCTGCGGCTGAAGACGACGGTGATCGGCATGAAGCTGTTTGCGCGCGCCGAGGACATGGAGGCGATCCCGAAGATCCGCCGGCCGAATGCGGTCCACACCACCGACCAGATCGTCAGCATGGCTTCGCGCCTCGGCTGGACCGTCGGCATCACCGCCGACGATCTCGTTGGCAGCCAGTGCAGCGCCGTGATTGGCCTTGCGCCGCAGGACGAGAAATGGCTTGCGGGCGAGAATTATGTCGGCGTGTGGCATGGCACGGCCGCGGACGCGCGCAAGCGCCAGGAGGCGCTCGATGTGGTGCCGTTCGGACAATACCAGGCGCTCGCGGTGAGCCCGCTGGCGAGCGGTCGGCTCGATCCGCCCGACATTTGCCTGGTCTACGCGACGCCGGGGCAGATGATCATCCTGATCAACGGGCTGCAATATACCGGCTACAGGAAGTTCGAATGGGGCGTGGTCGGCGAGACCGCCTGCGCGGATTCCTGGGGGCGGGCGCTGAAGACCGGCGAGCCCAGCCTGTCCTTGCCATGCTATGCCGAACGGCGCTATGGCGGCGTGCCGGACGAGGAGATGCTGATGGCGCTGAGCCCAGCGCATCTCGCCAAGGCGATCAAGGGCATGAAGGCGCTGGCAAAAAATGGCCTGCGCTATCCGATCCCGCCCTATGGAATTCAAAGCGACGTCCGTGCCGGCATGGGCGTGAGTTACGGAAAGAAGTAAATCGTCATTGCGAGCGAAGCAATCCAGGATTTCACCGCGGAAACAGTCTGGATTGCTTCGTCGCTTGGCTCCTCGCAATGACGAAGCAAATTGAGGATGCAACATGAGTTCTTCGTCGAAATTCGACATCGTCGTTTATGGCGCGACCGGTTTCACCGGCCAGCTCGTCGCTGAATATCTGGCCGCGCATTACAAGGACGACAAGGCGCCGAAATGGGCGATGGCCGGCCGCAGCCTCGACAAGCTGAAGTCCGTGCGCGATGCGATCGGCGCGTCGGTGGATGCGCCCCTGATCGTCGCTGATGCCTCCGATCCGGCCTCGCTGAAGGCGATGGTCGCGCAGACGAAGTCGGTGATCACGACTGTCGGTCCGTATCAGTTCTATGGTGAAGAGCTGCTCGCCGCTTGCGTGGCAGCGGGCACGGACTATTTCGATCTCTGCGGCGAGCCGGTCTGGATGCGGCAAATGATCGACAAGTATGAGGCGGCGGCCAAGACGAGCGGCGCGCGCATCGTGTTCTCGTGCGGCTATGATTCCGTCCCGTTCGAGCTCGGTACGTTCTTTGTGCAGGAAGAGGCCAAGCGTGTGCACGGTGCGCCGGCTGCGCGCGTGAAGGGGCGTGTGCGCGACATGCGCGGCACGCTGTCAGGCGGCACCGCGGCAAGTGCGAAGGCGACCTTCGATGCGGTCGCCAAGGACCTCAGCCTTGTCGCGATTCTCAACGATCACTTCGCGCTGACACCCGGCTTCACCGGACCGAAACAGCCGAAGGGCAACAGGGCGGCCTACGAGGAGGACCTGCAATCCTGGGCCGCGCCGTTCATGATGGCGCTGATCAACACGCGCAACGTCCATCGCTCCAACATGCTGATGGGCTTCCCCTACGGCCACGAGTTCGTCTACGACGAGATGGTGCTGACCGGTCCCGGCGAGAAGGGCGAGGCCAATGCGAAGCGTGTGATGGCCGCCAACGCCGAGAAGACCGGCCCCAACGCGCCGAAGCCGGGCGAGGGGCCGTCGAAGGAGGAGCGAGAGAACGGTCTCTTCAATCTGCTCTACGTCGCGATCGCGCCCGACGGCCGCCAGGTCCGCGCCGGCGTCACCGGCGACCGCGATCCCGGCTACGGCTCGACCTCGAAGATGATTTCCGAATGTGCGATCTGCCTGCTGCGCGATACGCCGGATGTCCCAGGCGGCTTCTGGACGCCGGGCGCAGCGATGCAGCACAAGCTGATCAAGCGGCTGGTCGATCATGCCGGGCTGACGTTCAAGGTGGAAAGCTGACCGGGGATTGTAGGGTGGGCAAAGGCACGAAGTGCCGTGCCCACCATCTCTCCGCGATTTCGTACAGAAGTGGTGGGCACGCTTCGCTTTGCCCACCCTACGGCAGCGTGCGTTTACGCCGCCCTCGCGTCATACGCATACATGAAATCCATGCTCCTGGAGCCGAGTGGCAGCAGCCATTTCAGCATCTGATCGCGGATGAAGGCGCCGGTCGCGGTGAACTCGCGCTTGCTGTTGCCGTTGCGGCGGGCGATCGCGACGATTTTTTCGGCGCGGGGGCGGCGCTCGGCTTCAAAGTTCTGGAAGGTGGCGGTGAGCTCGTGTCCCTCCGCCATCAGCCGGCCGAGGCGAAGTGCGTCTTCCAGCGCGAGCGATGCGCCCTGGCCGGCATGCGGGCTCGTCGCATGCGCGGCGTCGCCGATCAGCAGCGAGCGCTTGCGCGACCAGGTCGGAAGCGTCGCGACATCGAGCGTATCGGTGACCACTATATTTTCGGCCGCCTCGATGATCGCGGGGATCGGATCGTGCCAGCCGCGATGGAAGTCGCGTAAGTGCTGCTTGAGCGTCGCCTGATCCTGAGCGCGGAACATCGCCGCGTCCATGCCGTGGGCGGGCTGCGTGCTCCACCACATCACGCCGTCATTTGGATCGGAGCTGCAAAATCCGTAGCCGAAGAAGCCGCTCTGACCGAACGTGGTCTCGACGCGCTGTCCGATCGCGCGGCCGGCAAGCACCTTGCGCGGCACGAATCCGCCGAAGCCGATCAGGCCGGTGTTGAAAGGCTGCGGCCCGTCCGGCACGACCTGCCGGCGCGCCACCGAGTGCACGCCGTCCGCGCCGATCAGGAAGTCGCCTTCCGCGGTGGTGCCATCGGCGAAATAGGCGATGATCGGCTGGTCGCCGCGGTCCTCGATCTTGATCAGGCGCTTCTCGAAGTAGAGCGAGACGCAGGAACACCAGGCCTTGTCGATCAGGATCTCGTTCAGCGTGGCGCGACAGATGTTCACTGCCGGCTGGCCGAAGCGCCGCTCCATGTCGCGGTTGATCGAGCCGAGCTTTTGACCGCCTTGCGAATAGAAGTCGAAGGAGTCGGCAATCGACCCGTGGCTGATCACCTCGCGGGCGAGCCCGATCTCGTCCATCACCTGCATGCCGTTCGGCGCGAGCTGCAGGCCGCCGCCGATCCCCTTGGAGTAGGGCCAGGCCTCGAAGATCTGCGCCTCGATGCCGGCGCGACGGAGCAGGATTCCGGCGACGGGCCCGGCGATGCCGGCGCCGATGATCAGGGCCTTGCGGGGACGGTTGTGCATTGGCTTGCTCCCGACGTTGCGGTGGTGCTAGGAGAAATTACGGCCGCTAAATCTCTTAGCAGCTAAGATATATATCGACTAAGATATGAGGTCGGCCTTGTCAAGGACGAAGGCGCGTGCGGCGCTGTTGCAGGAGCTCGAGGAGGCGATGCGCCGGTCCTCCGCACAGGGCGTGCTCTACGGCCAAGCCGTTGCGAACGTTGCGGGAATTGCCAACTCCGACCTCGAATGCATGGACATCCTGTACCTCGAAGGTCGCGTCACTGCGGGCCGGCTCGCCGAGGTCACGGGCCTGACGACCGGCGCCATCACCGGCGTGGTCGACCGGCTCGAGAAGGCTGGGCTCGTGCGCCGTGAGCGGGATGAAAACGACCGCCGCAAGGTCTTCATCTCTGTCGTGCCGGAGACGGCCATGAAGATCGGCCAACTCTACGTGCCGATGCAGCAGGCGATGGAGAAGGTCTTCGGCGCCTATTCCGACGAGGAACTGCGCCTGCTGCTGCGCTTCGCCAATGAGGGCTACAAGGGGGTGCTCGCGGCGACCGAAGCGCTGAAGGGCCTTCTTGATACGCCGCCGGAAAAGCGTCCCGACCTCAAGCTGCGGAAGCTTCGTCGTCGGTCTTGATCTTGTAGGCCTGCGCGGCCGCGATCATGCCCCACATCACCCCCAGCATCATCCAGAAGTGCCGCCAGTGGTCGGTGTCGATGATGAAGCTCTCGCCGACGGTGCCAATGAAGGCGGAGAAGATCGCAAGATAGGCGCGCTGCCAGGGCACGCGGACGAAGACGTGGCGAAAGCCCGTGATCACGGTGGTGAAAACCAGCGCGGGATAGCAGATGCCGGAGAGCCAGCCACCAGACATGAAGGCGTTGAGATAGGAGTTGTGGGTATCTTCCGGGAAGTAGCGGTGGAATTGCAAGGGACCGATGCCGAACGGCCGGTCGAGCGCCATCTCCGCGCCGAGGATGTGGCGGCCGAAGCGGCCGAAGCGGCCTTCGTCGTAGCTCTGGTCGAAGCTCGCGCGTTGCTTGAACATCTCGGCGATGGAGTCGAATGAGAGCAGGATCGCGATCAGCGCCAGCCCCAGCGCGGCCGCAACCACGGCCATGACGATGATGCGTGAGCGCTGCGCATTGCTCGGGCTGGTCAACACCATCAGTGCCAGCATGAAGCCGGCGGTCAGGATCAGGCCGCCCCAGGCGGCACGCGAGAAGGCGAGCAGGATCGCAAGCGCCATGATGGCGAAGGCGATCGCGTTGCGGAACGCCTTGGCAAGCCGGTCGGAGACTACGCTCTGCAAGCAAAACAGCGCCGGCAGGATCAGGAACGCGCCGAGCACGTTCGGGTCCTTGAACGTGCCGCGCGCGCGCTCGTAGAGCGTCAGGAGGTCGTGGCCGCCGGGAACGACATTGAAGTAGCCGGCGATCGCCGAGGTTGACGCGACCATCGCGCCGACCACGAGGCCGCGGCGCAGCATGTCGAGCCGCGCCGCCGTATCCTCCGATGTGACCATGGCGAAGAACACCACCGTCACCGCCATGTACCAGGAGGTCGCGATCCAGCTTGCCACCTCGGACTGGCCGAGCAGCGGAATGGCGCTGACGCTGTAGCCGACATTGAGCAGGATCAGCAGCAGCACGAACGGCATGAACACGAGGCGGAGCCGCAGGCCGGTGGCGAAGAAGGTGACGGTCGCAAGCAGCGTCACGATCTCGTAGGGGCTCGGCTCGATGAAGACGACCGCACCGGAGGCGCCGACCAGCCACACTAGAGCGCGCTGCAAGGCCAGCACGCCGGGCGCAGCCGGTGCGGCTACGTTCATTCCCCCGGCCGTTGCCGCATACGCCATCACACGCTCACACGCTTACGCAGCTCATCGACACAACTTCCGCAGTCATGCCCCGCGAAGGCGGGGCATCCAGTACTCCGCGCCGTCAGTGGTGACGTCCGCTGCCGGTGATTACTGGATCGCCCGGTCAAGCCGGGCGATGACAGCTTGGTTTGGGCAATCCACCTTCAATACGCGTTCTCGTTCTTGGTCAGCAGCGAGATCGGCGTCTTCAGGAGGATGTAGAGGTCGAACAGCACCGACCAGTTCTCGATGTAGTAGAGGTCGAACTCGACGCGCTTCTGGATCTTCTCTTCGTTGTCGATCTCGCCGCGCCAGCCGTTGATCTGGGCCCAGCCGGTGATGCCCGGCTTGACGCGGTGGCGGGCGAAATAGCCATCGACGGCCTCGTCGAACAGCCGGCTCTGGAGCTTGCCCTGGACGGCGTGCGGGCGCGGGCCGACGAGGGAGAGATTGCCGGAGAAGACCACGTTGAAGAGTTGCGGCAGCTCGTCGAGGCTGGTCTTGCGGATGAAGCGGCCGACACGCGTGACGCGCGGATCGTTTTTGGTGACGACCTTCGAGGCTGTCGGGTCAGCCTGATGGTGATACATCGAGCGGAATTTGTAGACGTCGATGCGCTCGTTGTTGAAGCCGAAGCGTTTTTGGCGGAACAGCACGGGGCCGGGGCTGTCGAGCTTCACCGCCAGCGCCACCAGGGCCATCACCGGAAGGGCCGCGAGCAGCGCGAGGCCGCCGACGATGCGGTCGAACAGCCATTTCATCACCAGGTCCCAGTCGGTGATCGGCGCCTCGAACACGTCGAGGGTAGGCACCTCGCCGAGATAGGAATAGGAGCGCGGACGGAAACGCAGCTTGTTGGTGTGCGCGGAGAGGCGGATGTCGACCGGCAGCACCCAGAGCTTCTTCAGCATCTCGAGGATGCGCGTCTCCGCCGAGATCGGCAGCGCGAACAGCACGAGATCGACGCGGGTGCGGCGGGCGAACTCGACGATGTCGTCGACCTTGCCGAGTTTCGGCGCGCCCGCGCAGGTGTCGAGCGCGCGACTGTCGTTGCGGTCGTCGAACACGCCGAGCACGTGGATGTCGGAGTCTTCCTGCGCCTTCAGCGCCTCGACCAGCTCTTCGCCGTTGCGGTCGGAGCCGACGATGATGGTGCGGCGGTCGAGCCGGCCCTCGCGTGCCCAGGTGCGCACCAGCGTTCGCAGCGCCAGGCGCTCGGCGGCGAGCGCGGCGAGGCCAAGGGAGAAGAAGGCGGCGAGCCACAGCCGCGAAACTTCGCTGCCCAGCCTGGCGAAGAAGGAAATGCCGATGAACAGCAGGAACACGAACGACCAGGACGAGATCATCCGAGTCATCTGGCGGAGCTGACCGCGGAAGAGCTGGACCTGATACATGTCGGCGGCCTGGAAGCAGATCACGGCAGCCGCCGCGACGGCGCAGATCGCAGCGAGATATTCCCAGCGGAAGCCGGTCTGCGGCGTGACGTAGCCGAAGTAAAGTACCGTGCCGACGAGGCTGAGCAGGACAAAATCGGCGACGCGCACGAAGCCGGTGATCACGATCGGCGAATAGGCGCGGGCGACCTTCTGGTTGACGATCGCAAGTGCTGCCGGCGAAAGGCGGCGACGGCGTTCGACAAAGGGCTTCTCAACGGGTGCGGCGGCACTGGTCGCGGCGTCGAGCATCGAGCGTGCGTTGAGCTGTTCCACGGTCGTCCACGTCCATTCCTGAAACCCGCCGGACGCGCATTTAGGCGCGCGAAGCGCGGGAGTCCCCCTCGCTTTCGCTTATCGGACAAATCGGAAGAAATTCTAAAGCCGCCTTAAGGGTGGTTAATGATTGGCAAACGCGTCGCGGTAGCCGGCCAGCACGCCGTCCACCATCGCCTGCTGGGAGAAGTGCGCTGAGATCCGCTGACGCAACCTCGCCGCGCGCTGGGCGGTCGCCTGCGGATCGTCCAGCGCAGCCCCTATGGCCTCCGCCATGGCCTCGGCATTGCTGGGGGCGAACAGCGCGGAACTCTCGGCGTCGAAGATCTCGGGGATGCCGCCGACCTTCGCGGCGATCATGGGGATCCCGGCCGCACCGGCTTCGATCACGACATAGGGCATTGAATCGCCGCGCGAGGGAACGACCAGCAGCCGCCCCTTGGAGAAGCCGTAGCGTGCCTTGACGTGGCCGATGAAGCGGATCGAACCGGCGAGGCCAAGCTTCTCGACCTGCGCCTTCAGCGCCGCCATCTCCTCGCCGTCGCCGCCGAGTGTCAGCGTGACGTTCCGACCCTGGGCGTGCAGGCGCGCCACCGCGTCGACGAGGAGGTCGGCGCCCTTGATGTGCCGGAACTCGCCGACATAGGCGAGGTCGGTCGCATCTTCGGCGGTGGCGACGGGCTCGAATTCCTCCGGCGTCACGCCGTTGAAGACGCAGCGCACCACGCCTTTGGGCTTGCCGACGATGCGCTGATAGGTGTCGCGGGCAAAGGCGCTTTCGAACAAAAACAGGTCGGTGCTGTTCGTCAGCGCCCGTTCAAGTCGCGCGTAAAACTCGCCCTTGAAGGTATGCAGGGGATAGTGCAGCGAGCCGCCATGCGGGGTGTAGATGCGGATGGCGTCGCTCGAGCGCCGCCTGAGCCGCACGAAGGCGCCGGCCTTGGCGCCATGGCCATGCATCACATCCGGCTCGAGCTTTCCGATCAGGCGCCTCATGCGCAGCCACACCAGAAAGTCGTCGGGCGATGGTTCGCGGCGGATCGCCAGCCGATAGACGCCGAGCTTCAGGCGCGGCGCGATCTCGGCCAGCGCCTTCGCTGCGCGCTCGCCGCCGGTAAGATCGTCGGCGAGAATCCCGACATGATGTCCGCGATCGACCTGGCCGTTGGCGAGGTCGAGGATGTGGCGGAAGATGCCACCGACCGGGGCACGCACGGCGTGCAGGATGCGAAGCGGCTGGTCGACAGAGGGGGGCATGATCTGAACCAGCGCTCGCAGGCGATGACGGAGCAATCCACTGAATTATCGATCCCGATTAAGCGGCTTCATGGTTAACAAACGGTGTTCGCGCGTCGCGCTATGCACGCGTGCGGCGCGATTAACCCAGCGGCAACCATAATGGAGTGTAATCGCCCCGGTTGAGGTGGGCGGCGGCGTTGCCCTGCGGGAGTGTGCGATGCGTTTAGCGTTCTGGCGTGCCGGCAAGGACAAGGCCTTGATTGAACGGGCCTTGCACAAGCCCGAGCCGAGGGTCGCGGCCGCCGTCGCGCAGGCGGCGCAAGCCGAATCGGGCGACATCGATCTGCATGCGCTCGGTGCCGCGCTCAAGCGCAGGCGGGGCTTCATCATCGCGCCAACGATGCTGGCGCTGGTGCTCGGGCTCGCCGGCGTCAATCTGGTGACGCCCCGCTACAAGTCGGAAGCCCGCATCCTGATCGACGGGCGCGAGAACGTCTTCCTGCGTCCGACCAGCGACCGCAGCACCGAGGAGCGGCAGGCGCTCGATGCCGAGGCCGTCACCAGCCAGGTGCAGCTCGTGCTGTCGCGCGATCTGGCGCGCGAGATCATCAAGAAGAACAAGCTCGCGCAGCTGCCCGAATTCGACCCGGTCCTGCGCGGTATCTCGCCGCTGAAGTCGCTGGCCGGGCTGTTCGGGATCGGCCGCGATCCGTTCTCGATGACGCCGGAAGAGCGGGTGCTGGATGCCTATTATGACCGCCTGACCGCTTACGCGGTCGACAAGTCGCGCGTGATCGTCGTCGAATTCCAGTCGGCCGATCCGGAGCTTGCCGCGCGCGTCGCCAATTCGATCGCCGACGGCTATCTGGTGCTGCAACAGAGCGCGCGCCAGGAGCAGGCCAAGTCGGCCAGCGCGTGGCTGTCGGGCGAGATCGAGAACCTGCGCAAGAAGGTCTCGGAAGCCGAGGCCAAGGCCGAGGATTTTCGCTCCAAATCGTCGCTGTTCGTCGGCACCAACAACACCACGCTGTCGAATCAGCAGATGGGCGAGCTCAACACCCAGCTCAACAATGCGCGTGCGATGAAGGCCGATGCCGAAGCCAGGGCGCGGCTGATCCGCGAGATGCTTCAGAGCGGCAAGCCGATCGAGGCATCGGAGGTGCTGAATTCCGAGCTGATGCGCCGGCTGTCCGAGCAGCGGGTGACGCTGCGCGCGCAGCTCGCCGAGCAGTCCTCGACGCTGCTCGGCAATCATCCGCGCATCAAGGAATTGAAGGCGCAGATCGGCGATCTCGACACGCAGATCCGTGACGAGGCGGGCAAGATCTCGCGCTCGCTGGAGAATGACGCGCGGATCGCCGGCAGCCGCGTCGACAGCCTCACCGTTAGCCTCGAGCAGCTCAAGAAGCAGGCGACCTCGACCAACGGCCAGGACGTCCAGCTTCGTGCGCTGGAGCGTGAGGCCAAGGCGCAGCGCGACCTGCTCGAGACCTATCTGGCCAAATATCGCGAGGCCAATACCCGCGAGACCATCGACACCGCGCCCACCGAGGGGCGCGTCATCTCGCGCGCCATCGTTTCGAACACGATCGCCTATCCGAAAAAGCTGCCGATCGTGCTCATCGCCACGCTGACGACGCTGCTGCTCAGCACCGGCGTCGTCGTCACCGGCGAGCTCCTGCGCATGACGGCGCCGCGCGCCATCGCCGCGTTCACGCCGGCCTCTGCCACCTCGCGCGTTGCTGTTCGCAGTGAACCGGCCGTTGAATCCGAGCCCGTCGAGTCTGAGCCCGTCGTGAGCGAGCCGGCGCCGCTCCAGCCGGAGATGGCTTCCGACGCAGACATCACCGAGTTCGCCGAGATCGAACAGCTTGCCGACAGCCTGCGCCGCGCCGGCGACGCCGCGCGCAAGGTGGCGGTGCTCGGCACCGCGGCGGGCGAGAGCATCACGCTGACCGCGCTGACGCTGGCACGGCAACTGGCGCGCGACGCGCGGGTCGTGGTCGTCGATCTCGCCGCATCGTCGCCGACGATTTCGGCGATCTCGGCCGATCCCTCAGCCCCTGGCCTTGCCGAATTGATGCAGGGCGAGGCCTCGTTCGCGCAGATCATCACCAAGGACAAGCTCTCGCGCCTGCAACTGGTCGCGGGCGGTCGCCCGGGCTTCGACCGCAGCCTTCTGCAATCGCCGCGCGTGACGCTGGCGATCGACGCCTTGCTCCGCGTCTACGACCATGTGCTGCTCGACGCCGGTAGCGCCTCCGACCTGCCTGCCGAGCTGCTGACGACCAACGCCCGGGCCGTCGTGGTGCCGGACGCCGGCATGCCCATGGAGGCCTGCACCTCGATGTGCGAGCAGCTCAAGGCGGTCGGCTTCAGCGAGGTGACGATGCTGAAGAAGCCGGTGCAGCCGTCGGATGCGGTGGAAGCGCCGCGCGTGGTGGCGGCGTAGGCGGCAGCGTGCAAGGGGATAGGTTTTACCCGAACGCCCGGCGTAGTTTTCGCACCAGGTCGAACAGCAGCTGGTTCTGCTTCACGAGGCGCTTGCCGTGGCTCAGCGATGACATCGCCATCGCTGCCAGCTTGCCGCGCGAGGTCAGCGGGACAAAGCTGTCAAAAATCTCTTCGTCGCTCTTGCAGAACAGGCGCTTGTAGTCGTCCGAGCCGATGCCGAGATCGAGCGCGTCATAGCCGGCTTCCGCGTAGCGGTCGATGATGTTGCGCATCAGGATCAGGCCGGGGCTGTAGCGCGCGTGCTCCGACATCGTGTAGGTGTTGAACATTATCGAGAAGCGGCGGCCGTCGGCGACGCCGGCGAAGATCGCGATCACCTCCTCGTCGCATTCAAGCGCATGGATGTCGATGACGCGGGCTTCACCGCGCCGCGCCAGGCAGGCCGAGCGGACGAACGCCTCGACGTCGGGCTCGGCGAACACGTTCGGCAGCTTCTGCTCCGCCATCCGCGCCGGCTTGACGCGGAAGAACCAGTCGAGCAGGCGCGTGATGTCGTCATCGGTGGTGGCGAGGTGATAGCGGTAGCCGGCGAGCGCCTTGAGTTTCTTTTCCTTGCTCTTCAGACGGCGACGGAAGGAGTTGCTGATGCGCGACTCCGGCGGGCCGCCCGGCGGCATCGCGAGCAGCGGGCAGCCGTTGATGGAATTTTGGCGCGGCAGAAGCGCGAACGGGTTTTGCTGGTCGCGCCAGCGCATCGGTTGCTGCGACAGTGCGAGCACGTCGACGCCGCCGCGCGTGCGCAGGGCCGCGAGCAGCGCGTCGAGGTCGGCGGTATTGGCGTGGCCGGCGAAATCGGCGTCCCACAAGCCCATGTTGAAGGTCGTATGCTTGCCGCCCATGAAGCAGGCGACGGTCACGCCATGGTTTTGCCGCGTGCACAATGGCAGCACGACGAGCGGCCGGCGCTCGGCATCGCGGGCAACGACGATGAGCGGCGCTGCGCCTTCGTGCTCGCCGGCGTGACGCTGCCAGGGGGCGAGCAGGTCGAAGCGCTGATAGGGTGTTGCGAGGTGGCCGGTATTCTCCAGCGCGCGCCAGAACGGTTCCGCCATGGCGAGATCGCTGACGATGTCGATCTCGGCGATACGGCTCGCTTTCGACCGCGCTGGCGCTTCTGCCGTCCGGCTTTGCATCGCCGCAGCCATGGTCATTCGCAAAACCTGTCGAGAAAAACGGAAATAAGCGTAGTTCGGCCTGTGGCCGACCTTTGCAAAGAAATGTCAACAAAGAGTAAGGACAATGGAAAGAGGAACCGGCCGCTCGCCGGCTCGCAAAGGGTGGATCTTGGCCTCCGACGACCGATGGATGGAACGGCTGCGGCTGGAGCTGGCCTGGTTCACCGGCCAGCACCGGCTGCGCGGACGGAGCGCAGGCGGCGCCGGCGCGATCCTGCGCTTTCAGCGCGTCAGGCCGCGCGGGCGCGCGCCATTCCAGCCGCTGCTTGCCAGCGAGATCACACCAAAATTCCTCGACCGCATGCTTCGCGCGCTGAAGCGGTGGAAGTTCGACATCGTCAGCATGGATGAGGTCTGCCGGCGCGCGGTGACGCTGCCCGCGCGGCAGCGCTTCGTGGCGCTGACCTTCGATGGTGCGTACAAGGATCTCGCCACATTCGCCTATCCGGTGCTGTCGCGCCACGGCGTGCCCTTCACGGTCTACGTGCCGACCGCCTTTCCCGACGGCGTCGGCGAAGCCTGGTGGCTCGCGCTCGAACAGGTGATCGCGCGCGAGAGTCGCATCAGCCTGATGATGGGCGAGAAGGAGCAACGCTTCGTCGTTACCGACCGTGCGGAGAAGCAGGCGCTGTTCACGCTGCTCGAAGACTGGCTCAGAACCTTGCCGCCGGCGGAGCTGTCGGCTGCGATCAACGATCTCTGCAAGCGACATCGCGTCGATCTCGCCGCCGTCTCGCGCGAGGCGTGGATGGATTGGTCGGATCTTTCGAAGCTTGCAGCCGACCCGCTGGTGACGATCGGCAGCGCGACGGTGAATTATGCCGCGCTCGCCACCATGAAGGATACGGCAGCTTCCCGCGAGATGGCGATGGGCAAGGCGGTGGCGGAATCCGCGTTCCACCGCGAGATCGGACACTTTGCCTATCCGTTCGGCGACCGCATCTCGTTCCGGCGCAGCCATGTGGTGATGGCGGAGGAGGCGGGCTTTGCCAGCGCGGTGTCGACGATTCCTGGCATCGTCGACGTCGAGGGACGGACCAATCTGCGCGCGCTGCCGCGGATTTCCTGGGACGGCCGGCGCCGCTCGCTGCGGATGCTGCGCGTGCTCGTCTCGGGCGTGACGTTTCCGCCTGTGAAGCCGACGGGCAGCACGTCCTCTTGAGCTAAGTTCGATCCGGAAGGATGAGCGGACACCCGAGCTTGCTGCCGACAAACGCGCAAGCGCGTTTGCGTAGGCTAAGCCGGGTCGGGCCGCTGCATCCAGCTCACCACCGGCATTGCCGGTAGCACCCAGCCCATGCCGACCACGACGTAATAGATCGCCTGGCGCCAGCCGGATTCCGCGATCCACGGCAGCTGCGCCAGCACCATGCCGAGCAGCGCCCATGTCGCCGCCAGCACCAGGAGCGCGATGGTACCGAGGAACTTGCGGGTGCGGATCTTCATGGCGGGAGCTTGCGGCTTTTCGCGTAACTTGCGCTGCGGGAGCGGGGGACTATAAGGGGCGCGCAGCCTGGTTCAAGCATTGGTTTTCCGGCCGAAATGACCACGATATCAGCTTCCTCCGACCCGCATCGCGCCGTGCGCTGGTGGCTCATTTCCGTGGCTGCGCTGATCGCGCTGATGGTGCTGGTCGGCGGCGCGACACGCCTGACGGAGTCCGGGCTCTCGATCGTCGAATGGAAGCCGGTGACGGGCAGCGTGCCGCCGCTCACCGAGACGCAGTGGACCGAGGCCTTCGAGGCCTACAAGAAGATCCCGCAATATCGCCAGCTCAATGCCGGCATGAGCCTGTCGGACTTCAAGACCATCTTCTGGTGGGAATGGAGCCACCGGCTGCTCGGGCGCTTCATCGGCGTCGCGTATCTGTTGCCGTTCCTGTTCTTCCTGTGGCGCGGGGGTCTATCGAGCGAATTGAAACGGCGGCTGTGGCTGCTGTTCGGGCTCGGCGCGCTGCAAGGCGCGGTCGGCTGGTGGATGGTGGCCTCTGGCCTCTCGGAACGGGTCGAAGTGTCGCAGTATCGGTTGGCGACGCATCTGGTTCTGGCGCTGCTGATCTTCGCTGGCATCGTCTGGACCTTGCGGCGGCTCGGCGCGCGCCAGGGGATCGTTGTCTCAGTGCGACTGAAGTTCACGAGCGCAGTGCTCGTCGTCGTAACCTTCGTGCAGCTTTATCTCGGCGCGCTGGTGGCGGGCCTGCGGGCCGGGCGCGCCTACAACACCTGGCCCGAGATCGACGGCGCGTTCATCCCGTCGGGGGCGCGGCTGTGGTTCGAGACGCCGTGGTGGCGCAACCTGTTCGACAATGTGCTGACCGTGCAGTTCGAGCACCGCATGACGGCTTATGCGTTGTTCGCGCTGGCGTTGCTGCACGCGATCGATGCCGTGCGTTCGCGTGCAGGTACTGCTGCGAGCGGCGCCGTGTGGCTGTTTGCGGCGGTGAGCCTGCAGGCCGCGCTCGGCATCCTGACGCTGTTGAACCAGGTGCCGATGGGGCTCGCGCTCGCGCACCAGGCGGTCGCGATCCTCGTGCTGACGCTGGCCGTGATGCAGGCCGAGCGCCTTGCTGCGCGAAGGTCCACTGAGACTTACTCGCGCGTCGTTCCCGCGAGCCAAGCCGGCTGATCAGCAGTAGCCGTAGACGCCGCAGGCGTAGGGCAGCCGCCACCAGTAGCTGACCTGCGGGCCGCCGTAGTATGGACCCTGATAGTCGTAATCCCAGGGGCGGCCATAGTAGCCCGGCAGCGTATTCGAGCCTGGCAGGAGCGGGGTGCCCGGCAGATTGCGGATGTAGCTGCCGACGCCGTAGGCCGGCGAGATCAGCGCGTCCGGATCGGTCTCGACCCAGACCTGCGGCGGCTCCGCCGGCGCGATCGTGGTGCGGAATTTGTAATGTGGACGCGGCAGCCCCGGTGGCAATTGCTCGACGTGCCGCTTCTTCTGCACGACGACCTGGTCGGCCGCGAGTGCGCTCGTGACCATCAGCATCACGGCCAGAGGGGACATTATCCAGCGCAGCATGGTCGGCTCCGAATCAGGAAAGGCGATCCAGTATCTCAGTCTATGCCGGACGGAGCGTTAACGAGAGGCGCGTAAATTTCTGGGCCGGTCCTGAATAGTGTCCGTCATTCCGGGCGGTGCGAAGCACCGAACGCGGAATCTCGAGATTCCGGGTTCGCCCCCTCGAGGCGCCCCGGAATGACCAGCCTCAGGCGCCCAGGGCCTGATCGAGGTCCGCGATCAGGTCCTCCTTGTCCTCGATGCCGATCGACAGGCGCACCACGTCGGGACCGGCGCCGGACTTCACCTTGGCGGCGTCGTCGAGCTGGCTGTGCGTGGTCGAGGCCGGGTGGATCACCAGCGAGCGGGTGTCGCCGACATTGGCCAGATGCGAGAACAGCGTCAGCTTCGACACCAGGCTGACGCCGGCGTCATAGCCTCCCTTGAGGCTGAAGGTGAACACCGCGCCCGCGCCCTTCGGCGCGTATTTGCGCGCGAGTTGGTTGTACCTGTCGCCGGCAAGGCCCGCATAGCTCACCGACGCCACGGCGGAATGGCCGGACAGAAATTCGGCGATAGCTTTCGCGTTGTCGCAGTGCTTCTGCATGCGCAGCGGCAGCGTCTCGATGCCGGTGAGAATGAGGAAGGCGTTGAACGGCGAGAGCGCAGGGCCGAGGTCGCGCAGGCCGAGGACGCGGCAGGCGATGGCGAAGGCGAAATTGCCGAAGGTCTCGTGCAGCTTGATGCCGTGATATTCAGGGCGCGGCTCCGAGAGCATGGGATATTTGCCGTCCTTCGACCAGTCGAAGGTACCGGCATCGACGATGACGCCGCCGATCGAGTTGCCGTGGCCGCCCAGAAATTTCGTCAAGGAGTGCACGACGATGTCGGCGCCGTGGTCGATCGGCTTGATCAGATAGGGCGTCGCCAGCGTGTTGTCGACGATCAGCGGCACGCCCGCCTTGCGGGCTACCGTGGAGATCGCCTCGATGTCGGTAATGCTGCCGCCGGGATTGGCGATGGACTCGACGAAGATCGCCTTGGTTCGCGGCGTCACCGCGCGCTCGAAGCTCGCGATGTCGTCGGGATCGGCCCAAACCACGTTCCAGCCAAAGCTCTTGAACGAGTGGGTGAACTGGTTGATCGAGCCGCCATAGAGCTTTCGCGCGGCGATGAACTCATCGCCGGGCTGGAGCAATTGCTGCATCACCACGACCTGCGCGGCATGGCCAGAGGCGACCGCGAGCGCGGCGGTGCCGCCTTCGAGGGCTGCGACGCGCTCCTCCAGCACGGCGTTGGTGGGATTGCCGATGCGGGTATAGATGTTGCCAAATGACTGGAGGCCAAACAGCGAGGCGGCGTGGTCCGCGTCGTTGAAGACGAAAGAGGTCGTCTGATAAATCGGCGTTGCGCGCGCACCGGTCGTCGGATCGGGCTGTGCACCGGCATGCACGGCAAGGGTCGAAAATCCCGGAAGGCGATCGCTCATTCGTGGCGTCCTGTTCTTGGGTAGGCTGAAAAACGCGCGGCATGCTGATCGCGGCGATGGCCGGCGTCAAGGCGCTCGCGCGCACCTCGCCTTGTTCGAAACGGGCTTGCTTCGCTTTGTCGCGTTCGCGAAGCGAATCTTTCGCAGCTGCGTCAGCTCTGCTCGGTCTTGTTCTTGGCCGCGCGATCGGCCGCTGCGGTATTGCCGCCGCCGACACTCATGCGATTGAGTGACAATTGCATGCCTTGCGTCGGCGCGGGCGGGCGCTTGGAGCTGAGCGTGCGCGAATTGACGCCCATCCAGGATATTTCCGAGGACAGCCGCCCATATTCGATCTTGGGGCAGCGGTTCATCACGACCTTGATACCGGCGGCCTCGGCCTTCTCCGCGGCCGCGTCGTCGCGTGCCCCTAGCTGCATCCAGATCACCTTCGGCAGCGGATCGAGCTTCAAGGCTTCCTCCACCACGGGCATGATGTGGCTGGAGTTGCGGAAGATATCGATCATGTCGACGGGACGGCCGATATCGTGAAGCGAGGCGACGAAAGGCTTTCCGAGCAGCTCCTTGCCGATATGGCCGGGATTGACCGGGATCATGTCGTAGCCGCGCTGCGCCAGATATTTGAACGCAAAGTAGCTCGGCCGCACATTGACCGGCGAAGCGCCGACCATCGCGATCGACTTCACGCTGTTGAGGATGCCGCGGATGTAATTGTCGGGATAGGCGTCGTGATTCATTAGCTGTCTTTTTCTTGTCATTGCGAGGAGTGAAGCGACGAAGCAATCCAGTCTGTTGCTGCGGTGGGATTTCTGGATTGCTTCGCTTCGCTCGCAATGACGGGGTTACTTATCTTCCCATTTCGGCTCGCGCTTTTCGATGAACGCGCCGATGCCTTCCTCGGCGTCGCGCGCCATCATGTTCTCGGTCATCACCTCCGCCGCATAGCGATAGGCATCGGCAAGGCTCATCTCGGCCTGGCGATAGAACGCCTCCTTGCCGAGCTTGACGGTGTAGGCGGATTTCAGCGCGACCTGTTCGGCGAGCGCAATCGCAGCATCGCGTTCGGTGCCGGCTGCGACCACACGGTTGACGAGGCCTATCTCGCGGGCGCGTGCGGCGGGGATCGGCTCGCCGGTCAGCAGCATTTCCATTGCTTGCTTGCGCGGCACGTTGCGCGACAGCGCCACCATCGGCGTCGAGCAGAACAGGCCGATGTCGACGCCGGGCGTGGCAAAACTTGCGGCGTCGGATGCGATCGCAAGATCGCAGCTTGCGACGAGCTGGCAGCCGGCGGCGGTCGCAATCCCCTGGACGGCAGCGACCACGGGCTTGGGCAGGCGCACGATCGCCTGCATCATCGCGCTGCAGGCATTCATGATCTCGGCGAAATAGGCGCGGCCGCGATCGGGATCGCTGCGGCGCGCGGTCAATTCCTTCATGTCGTGGCCGGCGGAAAAGGCCGGGCCGTTGGCGGCGATGACGGCCGCGCGGATGCGCTTGTCCTCGGCAATCGCGTTGAAGCTCGCATGCAGCTGTCCGATCATCGCCTCCGACAGGCTGTTGCGCGCAGCGGGGCGGTTCAGCGTGAGCACGGCGACGCTGCCGACGATCTCGCGCAGCAGGATCGGCGGTTCCGGGGAGGGGGTGCGGGCGGGTTGGACGGACATTGACGCTTCCGTTTGGGATCTTGCAGTTGGATGACGCAGATAACTTAATGTAACAGGCAACGTGAAGCGAGGGTGAGAGGCGGCATGGCGTTAGCGAAAATGAGCGTGGCTGAGGTCGAGTACTTTCTCCGTGAGGAGTTTCCCCAGGCCTTCAGCGGCGACGACATCACCATCGAGAGCGCCGACGGACAGACCGCGCTGCTGCGCCAGCGCTATAGCGAAAGGATGCTGCGGCCGGGTGGAACCGTGTCGGGGCCGACGCTGATGGCGCTCGCCGATTTCGCCATGTACGTGGTGCTGCTGTCTGCGATCGGGCCGATCGGGCTCGCGGTCACCACCAATCTCAACATCAATTTCCTGCGCAAGGGCCTGCCCGGGCAGGACGTGCTGGCGGAGGCCCGGCTCCTGAAGCTCGGCAAGCGCCTGGCGGTCGGGGAGGTCAACCTGCTCTCGGGCACCTCGCCGGACCCGATTGCCCATGTCACCTCGACCTATTCCATTCCAAATGTTTGAAGTTTTCTGAGGTAATATAACACCATATTTTTAAGGTATTGATTTTTCTAAACTAATTTCTCTTATTGGGCATTGACCGGTGCGCGTCACTTCTCTAGAAACCGCGCAGTCCGGCGCGTCGTTCGCGCCGTCATCTCCCCGTCCACGGAAATTCAGATATGAAAACCTTTTCGGCAAAGCCCGCCGAGGTGACGAAGAAGTGGGTGCTGATCGACGCCAAGGGTCTGGTCGTCGGCCGCCTCGCCACCATCGTTGCCATGCGGCTGCGCGGCAAGCACCTCCCGACCTACACCCCGCACGTTGATTGCGGCGACAACGTCATCATCATCAACGCCCAGCACGCGGTGCTGACCGGTCGCAAGCGCGAGCAGAAGACCTATTACAAGCACACCGGCTATGTCGGCCACGTCAAGGAGCGCACCGCGCGCCAGATCCTCGAAGGCCGTCATCCCGAGCGCGTGCTCGAGAAGGCCGTCGAGCGCATGATCCCGCGTGGTCCGCTTGGTCGCGTCCAGATGGGTAACCTCCGCGTCTATGGCGGGGCCGATCATCCGCACGAGGCGCAGAGCCCGGAAAAGATCGACATCGCCAAGTTGAACCGCAAGAACACGAGGGCCGCATAACATGGCCGAATCCATTCAGTCGCTCGACCAGCTCTCGCAGCTCAAGACGGCCGCGCCCGACGCGCCCAAGCACGAGAAGAAGGTCGACAAGCTCAACCGCGCCTATGCCACTGGCAAGCGCAAGGACGCTGTCGCCCGCGTGTGGATCAAGCCGGGCGCCGGCAAGGTCACAGTCAACTCGCGCGAGGTCGAGGTCTATTTCGCCCGTCCCGTGCTGCGCATGATGATCGAGCAGCCGTTCTCCGTGGCCCAGCGTTCCGGCCAGTATGACGTGATCTGCACCGTCGCCGGCGGCGGTCTGTCCGGCCAGGCCGGCGCTGTCCGCCACGGCATCTCCAAGGCGCTGACGCATTTCGAGCCGGAGCTGCGGACCGTGCTCAAGAAGGGCGGCTTCCTGACCCGCGACTCCCGCGTGGTCGAGCGCAAGAAGTACGGCAAGGCAAAGGCCCGCCGGTCCTTCCAGTTCTCCAAGCGCTAATCGCTTCGATAAAATTCGTCGCGAAAGCGGCTTCAATGAAATGCAAAAGGGCGCCGAATTCGGCGCCCTTTTGTTGTTCGTTTGTATGCAAATTGAGCCGGTGTTTTTCCGAAAAGTTGCGTCTGCATGAAAACCTGAATGGAACCCGGCGGGACCTAGCGTCGCAGCTGGAAGGGCACGCGATCGGGCTGATCGCGTAATGGCTTGGTTTCAAAGGGGGCTGACATGATGTCGCTCGATAGCATCACGCTATACCTGGTTGCCACGATGGTAGCCGCACTGCTGGGTGCCATGATGGTGTTCTTCGGCAGGCAAGAGAAAAGTCCCGCGCTGAAATGGTGGGGCACGGCCTATCTGCTCGGCGCGGCTTCCGTCGCGCTGTGGACGGCCGCCGGCGACAAGCTCGGCGCGCAGCTCTATCTCGCGCTGAACGCCGTCGGCTTCGTCGCCTGCGGCATGGTCTGGAACGCCGCGCGCGTCTTCCACGGCCGCAAGCCGAACTGGCCCGGACTTCTGTTCGGTGCGCTCGGCTGGGCTGCCGCGGTGTCGCTGCTCGATCCGGCCGCCGCGACGCTGCGCATGTTGATCGGCGCCGGCATCGTCTCGGTCTACGCAGCGCTGACCGCTGGCGAGCTCTGGTCCGAGCGGCGCAAGAGCCTGCAACGGAGCTGGCCGGTCTACGCCGTGCCGATCATGCACGGCTGCGTGCTGATGATGCCGGTCCTGATCGGCGGCTTCCTGCGGCCGAACGATCCGCACTTCTCCAGCAGCATCTGGGTCACCGTGTTCGCGGTCGAGCTCATTCTCTACGCCGTCGGCACCGTGTTCGTGATCTTCATGCTGGTGTCCGAGCGCACGGTGACCGCGCACAAGACCGCCGCGTCGATGGACCCGCTGACCGGCATGTTCAACCGGCGCGGATTTGCCGAAGCCTGCTCGCGCGTCATCGAGCGCGAGGCCAAGGCGGGGCGGCCGGTGACCGTCATGATCTTCGACATCGACCACTTCAAGTCGATCAACGATCGCTTCGGCCACCCCGCGGGCGACGAGATGCTCAAGCTGTTCTCGACGGTCGTGACCACCAATCTGCGCATCTCCGACCTGTCGGGCCGGATCGGCGGCGAGGAGTTCGCGGCGCTGTTGCCGTGCTCGCTGGAGGAGGGCGTGCTGGTCGCCGAGCGCGTGCGCGAGGCGTTCGAGACCTCGGGCATCGTCGTCGACGAGGGCCCGGTCGACACCACCGTCAGCATCGGCGTTGCCGGTGGTCCGGCCGGCACCGAGCTGGAGGTGCTGCTGGCTGCCGCCGACACCGCGCTCTACCAGGCCAAGCGTGGTGGCCGCAATCGCGTCGAGGCCGCTGAAGAGCTGCCGCTGTCGCTGGAGAACTGGCGCCGCCAGACTGCCGCGCGGCTCCCGGTGCCACGGCCTGCGACGGCTTAGGTTGCAAGCCGACTTGCGGTAAGGCGCTGTTTACCATCGACTCCTACCATCGTGGCCATGGAGTCGATCCGTCAACAGACCTCGCAAGCCGCTCTGGTGTCGCTCGAAGCGGCCGCAGCATCGGCGCGCGGCGGCTTCGGCTGCATCTTCTCGACATCGGACGAGTACGAGACGGCGCTGATCACCGAGCGCCGTGCCCAGGGCCGGTACGCGCAGAACCGCGGTCTCTGGCCGCTCATCCTCTTTACGGCCTGTGCGGCGACGGTCGCGGGCACGGTCTTGTTGTTCGGCTGAGAGAGCCGGCCTCTTGATCGACGAGGGCGCCGTTTCGGCGCCTTTTTCTTTTCGGCCGTCTGCGCTAGATACGCCCTATCAACAAGAAGGGTGGAAACAATGATCACCGAGATCGCGCAAATCGACGTCAAGCCGGGCACCGAGAAGGATTTCGAGGCGGCGGTGGCCAAGGCCAAGGCCGCGTTCGGCCGCTCCAAGGGCTTTCACGGCTTCGAGCTGCACAAGTCGATCGAGAAGCCGCAGCGCTACCGGCTGATGGTGAAGTGGGAGACCCTGGAGAACCACACCGTCGACTTCCGCGGCTCGGAGAACTTTGCCGAATGGCGCGGCCTGGTTGGCCAATACTTTGCCGCACCGCCGGAGGTCGAGCACACCAACACGGTGGTGACGACGGCTTGAGCTGTCTCACGCAGCCGCGGCCGGCGTCTCATAGCTCTTGAAATGATCGAGCAAAACCTTGGCGATGGCGACCAGCGGGAGCGCCAGCGCCAGGCCCCAGATGCCGAAGACGACGCCGAGCAGGATCTGGAAGGCGAACAGTGTGGCGGGCGGAATGTCGAGCGCCTGCCGCTGGAGGATCGGCGTCAGCACGTAGCTCTCCATCGCGTGGACGCCGAGAAACAGGATCAGGGCGGAGAGCGCAGCGACCCAGCCTGACGCGATGCTTGCCAGCACCACGATCACGCCGGCGATGATGGCGCCGACCGTCGGGATGAAGGCGAGGAGACCCGCCTGGATTCCCAGGATGAACGAGCCGGGGATGCCGATGACGGCAAGCCCGATCCAGGTCACCACGCCGACCGCGAGCATGACGATGATTTGCGCGATCAGCCAGCGCTCCAGCGTCTCGCTGATGCGGTCGATGATGACAGTGGCACGTGAGCGATGCCTGGCCGGGGCGATGAACAGGAGCCCATCGTGATAGACGCTGGGCTGCGCCGCGAAGGCGAGCCCCAGGAACAGCACGATGAAGATGTTGCCGACGGCGCTGATCGTGCCGAGCAGCAGCTTGAGGGTCTGGCTCACGATCGCCCCGCCGCTGGAGGCCAGCGCACCGGCGCCGGGAAGTCCGGTGGGCGGGGGCGAGGCGCTTGGCGCCGTTTCCGAGCCGGACGGCGTTGCGTTCGCGGAGGAGGCGTTGCCGATGTCGAAGAAGCTGGTGTCGATGCCGTGGCTCTCGAGGAAGGCTTTGACGGTGACGAGCTGCGACTTGATGGTGTTGCTGAGCGCGGAGGCCTGCTCGGCGATGGTCGCGCCGCCGAGATAGGCCACACCCGCGAGCATCACCGCAAGCACCACGCAGACGATTGCAAGCCGTAGGGGATGTGGCAGGCCGACATGGCGCCCGAGCGCGTTGGTCAGCGCGTTGAGCCCGACGCCGAGCAGCATGCCCGTGAAGATCAGCAGCAGCGTTGCGGCGAAATACCAGGTGAAGACCAGCAGCGCTGCAAACAGCACGATAGCGATGCCGCCGACCGCGATCGCCCAGGCCAGATCGTTGCGGGTCCGGGATCGTTCATCTGCGGGGATCGTCACATGATGTCCTTTGCGCGGGCCGATGTGCACGGCACTCTTTCGCGAAATTCCCGCCGCGGATCAAGCCGGACCCGCGTGCCGGTTTGACGCGTCCGTGGCCTTAACTGGGCCCTGCGAACGGTCCCCTCGAGCCCCCGAGGTTCAGCCCGCGGGCACGGATGGGGCGGTTGGGGCCTCAATTGCGCCTTCCCGCGGGGCATTCAGGCGAAATAGCATTGCGGTCCCGCGATCCCTTCGGTTGAAATTGTTCCATCCGAAGGGCATGTTTGGAGAATCTTCTTCGGCGGGGAGGTCGGAACGGGAGATGAAAAAGCCGGTCGTCGGCGTGATCGGGAATTCCCATCGCGTCGAAAATCGATTTCAGGTCCAGATGGTCGGCGAGCGAAACTTGCGCGCCGTGGCCGAGGTCTCCGGCGGCTTGCCGCTGATGTTTGCAGGTTCGGCCGACATCACCGATATCGGTGCGCTGCTCGATTGCGTCGATGGCATCGTGCTCACCGGTGCCCGCGCCAATGTCCATCCTACGCGCTTCAACGTCGATCCCTGCCAGAAGCATGAGCCTTACGACATCCATCGCGACGAGGTCGCGCTGGCGCTCTCGGTCGCCTGCGTCGCCCGTGGCATCCCGCTGTTCGGCATCTGCCGCGGCCTCCAGGAGATGAACGTCGCCTTCGGCGGCTCGCTGCATCCTGAGATCCGCGAATTGCCCGGCCGCATGAACCACCGCATGCCCAGGCTTGAGAACGGCGAGATCCATCCCGATCCCACCGTCGTGTTCGCCGACCGCCACGAGGTCGAGCTCACCCCCGGCGGCGCCTTCGCCAAAATCCTCGGCTGCGAAAAGATCAAGGTCAATTCGCTGCACGGCCAGGGCATTCTGGAGCCGGGCAAGCGTGTGTTGATCGAAGGCGTCGCCGAGGACGGCACCATCGAGGCGATCCGCATCGCGGAGGCCCCGACCTTTGCGCTCGGCGTGCAATGGCACGCCGAATACGACCCGCAGCGCAACCCGATCAATCGCAAGATCTTTCAGGCGTTCGGCGAGGCGCTCGTGGCGCGGCAGCGGGCGACGGCGTAGCGGCGCAAGCGAGAGCACCTTGGTGCTATCGGGGAGCCGTGAATGGCCTCGCATGATTACCACTTCATCAAGGGGGCCGGGGTCCACGACACCCCGCTGCTGATGCTTCATGGCTCTGGCCGGACCGAGCAGGACATGGTGCCACTAGCGGGCCAGCTTGCGCCGGCATCGATGGCGATCGCGGTTCGTGGTGCCCTGCCTTGGGAAGGTGGCTTTGCCTTCTTTCGCCGGTTCGAGGATCGCTCGATCGATGAACGCGATCTCATTGCCCGAGCGGAGCGGCTTGCAGATGAAGTGGACCAGTTCGGAATGGACTATCGGTTTCCAAAGCCGCCGATTGCCGTCGGTTTTTCGAACGGTGCAATTATGGCGGCTGCTCTGGTCATGCTTTATCCCCGCTGTCTCTCCGGTGCTGTTCTTCTCAGGCCGTTGTCTCCGTTCGCTGTTGATCCAGCTATGCGCGTCCCTGGTACGCCCGCAATCATCGTCGACGGCCACTACGACGAACGCCGCTCGCCCGGAGATGGCGCCCGCTTGGCAAGGAGTCTGGGGCGCATGGGTGCAGAGGTGACGCACCACCTGCTACCAACCGGCCATTCGATCATCGAGGATGACATTCGCCTGGCGCGCGAATGGTTGAGACCGTTGCTTTGCGCCGATTGAGCACGCAGGTGGAGCTTTCGCTCTGCCTATCCTGCCGACGATATGAACAAAAAAGGCGCCCCTTGCGGAGCGCCTTTCGTCCGTCGTCGTTCGGGGCCGCTTAGCCCGAGTAGTACATCTCGAACTCGACCGGGTGGGGGGTCATTTCGAAGCGCTCGACTTCGGTCATCTTCAGCTCGATGTAGCTGTCGATGAAGTCGTCGTCGAATACGCCGCCGGCCTTCAGGAAGGCGCGGTCCTTGTCGAGGTTTTCCAGCGCCTCGCGAAGCGAGCCGCACACCGTCGGAATCTGCTTCAGCTCTTCCTTCGGAAGATCATAGAGATCCTTGTCCATCGCCGGGCCCGGATCGAGCTTGTTCTTCACGCCGTCGAGACCTGCCATCAGCATCGCGGCGAAGCCGAGATAGGGGTTGGCGAGCGGATCGGGGAAGCGCACCTCGACGCGCTTGGCCTTGGGCGAAGCGGTGTAGGGGATGCGGCAGGAGGCCGAGCGGTTGCGCGCGGAGTAGGCGAGCAGCACCGGCGCTTCATATCCCGGGACCAGGCGCTTGTAGGAGTTGGTCGTCGGGTTGGTGAAGGCGTTGATCGCCTTGGCGTGCTTGATAATGCCGGCGATGTAGGACAGGCAGGTCTCCGACAGGTCGGAATACTTGTTGCCCGCGAACACCGGCTTGCCGTCCTTCCAGATCGACTGGTGAACGTGCATGCCCGAGCCGTTGTCCCCGTACACCGGCTTCGGCATGAAAGTGGCGGTCTTGCCGTAGATGTGCGCGACCTGGTGGATGCAGTATTTGTAGATCTGCAGGTGGTCGGCCATCAGCGTCAGCGTGTCGAACTTCATGCCGAGTTCGTGCTGGGCGGAAGCGACCTCGTGGTGATGCTTTTCGACCTTCACGCCCATCTTGGCCATGGCGCCCAGCATCTCCGAGCGCATGTCCTGTACCGAATCCTGCGGCGGCACCGGGAAGTAGCCGGCCTTGGTGCGGATACGGTGGCCGAGATTGCCGCCCTCATATTCAGTGTCGGAGTTGGTGGGGAACTCCGCGGAGTCGAGCCGGAAACCGGTGCTGTAAGGCTGCGCCGAATAGCGCACGTCGTCGAACACGAAGAATTCGGCCTCGGGGCCGACATAGACGGCGTCGCCGATGCCCATCGACTTCACCATCGCTTCGGCCTTCTTGGCGATGCCGCGAGGATCGCGGTTGTAGGGCTCGCCGGTGGTCGGCTCGAGCACGTCACAGACGATGACCATGGTGGTCTCTGCGAAGAACGGATCGATCGTCGCGGTGACCGGATCGGGCATCAGGCACATGTCGGATTCGTTGATCGCCTTCCAGCCGGCGATCGAGGAACCGTCGAACATCTGGCCCTCGGCGAAGGTGTCCTCTTCGATCATGCCGACGTCGAAGGTCACGTGCTGCCACTTGCCGCGCGGATCGGTGAAACGGAGGTCGACGTATTTGACGTCGTTATCCTTGATCGCTTTCAGGACGTCTTTGGCGGTCTTCATGCATACCCCTTTTGGCTCTGCGGGTCGGTTTCCAGACTACGAGCGACGTTGTTCTCGCTTCTTGAGGCGCGCGAGTGCACAAACGACATCAGGCCGCCGAGGCGGCCTTATTTCTTAGGTAGATTGTCGCAAAATTCGGGATAGCACCCGGCTCAGATAGCGTCCAGCCCGGATTCGCCGGTTCGGATGCGGATCGCTTCTTCGATATTGGAGACGAAGATCTTGCCGTCGCCGATGCGCCCGGTCTGTGCCGCTCGGCGGATCGCGTCGATCGCGCGCTCGACCAGGTCGTCGCCGATCACGATTTCGATTTTGACCTTGGGCAGGAAGTCCACGATGTATTCTGCGCCGCGGTAAAGTTCGGCATGGCCCTTCTGGCGTCCGAAGCCCTTGGCCTCGGTGACGGTAATGCCCTGCAGTCCGACTTCCTGGAGCGCCTCTTTCACCTCGTCGAGCTTGAACGGCTTGATGATGGCTTCGATTTTCTTCACTGCGCGCCTCCCGGCCTTTCGATCAAATAGCAACGTCTTCGTCAGGATGCGCTTTGTCTTCGCGCGGAGTTGTCCTCGCTGTCCCAAGCTGCCTGACCAGCCCGGGCGGCGGCCGGTCACACCCTGATGAATGCCAGTGAGCACGACGAACCGAAGCGGCTTCCTCGAAAGCAGGGTCTATGCCAAGTTGCAAATGCCCTGATTTTTGGAGCGTTATCAGCCTTTTAACGAGCATCTCGGATAGGTGGGACCAACCAGCCCAAAATAGCGAAGACTACGAAATAGGCAAACGGTTCAATCTATGTGCAGATTGCGGTTTTTGACCTGAGATCGGCACGGAAACTGCCTGTTGAAAAGGCGTTTGTACCAGGGAAGTGGCATGGAAGTACTGACCAACGCTGAAATGCAGCGGGCCGACCAGCTCACCATCGCGGCCGGCACGCCCGGTTTCAAGCTGATGCTGAGCGCCGGACAGGCGGTCGCCGAAGCCGCGGCCGCGCTGGCGGAGGAGGGGCCAATCCTGTTGGTCGCCGGTCCCGGCAACAATGGCGGCGACGGCTTTGTCGCCGCAGCCGAGCTCGCAGCCCAGGGGCGCGAGGTCTCCGTCATCCTGATGTGCGAGCGCGACCAGCTCCAGGGCGATGCGGCCTCCGCCGCGCGCGGCTGGAAGCATCCGCTCTTGCCGTTCAATCCGCAGGCGATCGGCAAGCCCGCGCTGATCATCGATGCGCTGTTCGGCGCCGGCCTCAGCCGTCCGCTCGAAGGCGAGGCGCGCGAGATGATCGAGGCGATCAACGCCAATGGCGCGCCGGTGCTGGCCGTCGATCTGCCGAGCGGCATCAACGGCACCAGCGCAAGCGTGATGGGCGTTGCGGTGAACGCCACGGAGACCATCACCTTCTTCCGCAAGAAGCCCGCGCATCTTCTGTTGCCCGGCCGGATCCATTGCGGCCGCGTGCGCGTCGCCGACATCGGCATCGGCGGCGAGGTGCTCGAAGAGATCAAGCCGCAGCTTTTCGAGAACGATCCGGACTTTTGGGGGGCGACTTTTCCGGTGCCGCGGATCGACGGCCACAAATACGCGCGAGGCCACGTGCTCGCGGTATCCGGTGATGCCGCAGCAACCGGCGCCGCGCGTCTTGCCGCACGTGGCGCACTGCGTGCCGGCGCAGGGCTCGTAACCCTGGCTAGCCCGCGCGATGCGCTCGCGATCAATGCGGGCGCGCTGACGGCGGTGATGGTCCGCCCGGTCGACACCGCGATCGAATTCGGCGAGCTCCTCTCCGACAAGCGCTACAATACCTGCATTATTGGTCCGGGCACCGGCACTGGGACGCGCACCTGCGACTTCGTCCATACCGCGCTCACGGAGCAACGGCATCTCGTGCTCGATGCGGATGCGCTGACGAGCTTTGCCGCCAATCCCGAACGGCTCTTTGAATCGATCAAGTCGTCGCACGACAGCGAGGTCGTGCTGACGCCGCATGAGGGCGAGTTTCCGCGCCTGTTCTCCGACCTCAGCAACAAGCATCCCGGCCGCTCAAAGCTCGAGCGCGTCCGTGCCGCCGCCGAGCGCTGCGGCGCAATCGTGCTTCTGAAGGGACCGGACACCACCATTGCCGCGCCCGATGGCCGCGCCACCATCGCCGCCAACGCGCCGCCCTGGCTCGCGACGGCCGGCGCCGGCGACGTGCTCTCAGGCATCATCGCGGGCCTCCTGGCGCAGGGCGTGCCGGCCTTCGAGGCTGCGAGCATCGGTGTCTGGATGCATGGCGAGGCGGCGGGCGAAGCGGGCCCGGGACTGATCGCGGAGGACCTGACCGAGACGCTGCCGGCCGTGCACCGGCGGATCTATGATGCTTTGGGAGTGGAGTACTAGTGCTCAGACAGCTCGCGCTCGCTGATATGGACGCAGCTGCGCGGGTTCATCGCGTCGCCTTTGACCATGCGATGCCGTGGCTGGTCGGGCTGCACACGCCCGACGAGGACCGCTGGTTTTATCGCGAGGGGGTTTTCGCGACGTGCCGCCTGTGGGGACGCTTTGACGACGACGCGTTGAGCGGAATCATCGCTTTCCGCGACGGCTGGATCGAACAACTCTACGTGCTGCCCGACGCGCAAGGTCACGGCGTCGGCAGCGAGTTGCTTGATGTCGCCAAGAGCGCCTTCGAACAGTTGCAGCTCTGGACCTTCCAGCGCAATGCTCGGGCTCGACGCTTCTATGAGTTCCGCGGGTTCGAACTGGTCGAGGAGACCGACGGGACAAGGAATGAGGAGAAAGAGCCGGACGCTCGCTACGTCTGGAGGCGCCGGTAGGGCATTCACTCCACCGCGAACCAGCGCACGAGCCGTGGCGCGGCCCAATCGGTCGCGACGGACTCGATCAGCCAGCTTCCAGGGTAGGTCGCCGCGAACGCGATGCGCTGGGTTTGGCCCGGCTCGATTGCGAGCGTGTCGAGCCAGTACGGTTTCCAGCCGTCGTCGAGCCTGTCGAGCAGGCGGAAATGATGGCCATGCAGGTGGAAGGCGGTGGTGACGGGGGCAGAGTTCTTCAAGGCCAGCACGACAGTGCGACCGGTCTTGGCCCGAAAGGCGGGGGTGGAGGAGGCGGAGAAGCTTGCAGGGCGGGTCCAGCCGGCGTCAGGGGCGCCGAGCGCGACATCGAACCGCAAGCCGCCCTTCAGATCGAGCTGGACGGGAAGGTCGTTCGAGGGGAGCGGTGGTGGCGGCAGGAGCGGCGCGCGTCGATCGAACCAGCCGGTGATCGCGAGGGTCCCGACCTGGCGCGCCTCCTTGCCGTCATGCAGCAGGAATGAGGCCGATGTGGCCGTATCCACAAATGCGTCGGCCCGCGCGCCGGGGGCGAGCACCAGCGCACCGTTGCGCGCCAGGAAGGGCTCGGCAGGCTGTCCGTCCATGGCCATCACGCGGACGTCGTGGTTTTCCAGTTTGATCGCCAGGACAGTACGTTGGGAGCCGTTGATAAAGCGCAGCCGCAGCCGCTGATTGCCAGAGGCTGAGAGCTCGAATGAAGTCCGCCCGTTGATGGTATAGAGCGGCGTCGTCTCTCTGGGATCGGTGCCCGGGGCGATTGCGGTCCCATCCGGCCGCAGGCGCCATTCCTCGATCAACAGCACTTCATCACGATCCACGGCGACTTGGTCGGCTTCCTCGACGATGATCGGGAGCGGCCGGACGGGCCGCTTCAGGCCCTCCTCGAGCAGGCTGAGGTCGGCCAGCAGGGCCCCGGCGTGAGGCATTGAAATAATTGATGTTTCCGTCACGCCTGGGCCCACAGGAGCGCGGCCCAGCAACGGCTCGGCAGCCGCCGCGCCGTCGAGGCCGTGCCAGACGGGGGCAACCGGGACAGGTAGATCGTTCCGCAAAGTCACTTCGCAGCGTTCGCCGCGCTTGAGACGGACGTCACGGGCAGTACTTGGCGCCACCAGCTCCCAGATCGGTGTAGCCGGCTGTCCCGGCCTTAGAGCCAGGGTCGCAGGCCGCGCCTGGAGTGGGAGGCGGGTGGCTGCCGGCGGCATCGCGCCGCCCCCGGCCAGACCCGCCGCCGAGGCCGCCAGGCCGGCCAAAACCTCGCGTCGGGTGGGGGCAAAAAATCGTTTCGTCATGAGGGCGATGCGGACCACGCCGCGCTGGATAAGTCCAGCCGTCGCGCCTATCTGAAGGGGGCGTCCACACGGCCATTTTTTTGCTGCGAACAGGCGGGCACATGCTATAAGCCCGGCCGCCCGCGGCATCGCGGCCGGTCTTGATGCAAATTCACGCGGGCGTGGCGGAACTGGTAGACGCGCTGGATTTAGGTTCCAGTGACGAAAGTTGTGGGGGTTCGAGTCCCTCCGCCCGCACCAAGCGCTTTCAGCGTTTGCACGGATTACTGCAGGACCTCGTTCCTCATGGACGTTTTGTCCCGAGGAGGTAGGTCCGATGAACCACCGGCGCAAAGGCGTTTTGCCCGCGCGCCGGATCGATTGATGACAAATGTCGCGGCGGCAAGCGCCGTGACGAAGCGAGAAGAAGATTGGACGCCATGCAGGTCACAGAGACCCTCTCGGAAGGATTGAAGCACGAGTTCAAGATCAGCGTTGCCGCGTCTGATCTCGATGCCAAGGCCGACGCCAAGCTCGTCGACCTCAAGGACAAGGTGCGCCTCAACGGCTTCCGTCCCGGCAAGGTGCCGGTGGCTCACCTGAAGAAGGTCTATGGCCGTTCGGTGATGGCCGAGACTATCGACCAGACCATTCGCGACACCAACACGCAGATCTTCCAGGAGCGTGGCTTCCGCCTTGCGACCGAGCCGAAGATCACCATGCCGACCGAGCAGAAAGAGGTCGAGGAATTGCTCTCCGGCAAGTCCGACCTGACCTACACGGTCGCGATCGAAGTGGTGCCGCCGATCCAGCTTGCCGACTTCAAGAGCTTCCAGGTCGAGAAGCCGGTCGCCGACGTCACCGACGTCGAGGTCGACGAGGCCATCAAGCGCATCGCCGACAACAACCGCGGCTACAGCGACAAGGGTGAGGGCGCCAAGGCGGCCTCCGGCGATCGCGTCACCGTCAGCTTCAAGGGCACCATCAACGGCGAAGCGTTCGAGGGCGGCACCGGCGAGGGCATTCAGGTCCAGATCGGCTCCAACACTTTCATCCCCGGCTTCGAGGATCAGCTCATCGGCATCGGCGCGGGCGAGACCCGCACGGTGAAGGCGTCGTTCCCGAAGAACTACATGAGCGAGAAGCTCGCGGGAAAAGACGCCGAGTTCGAGACCACCGCAACGCTGGTCGAGGCGCCGCAGGATACCAAGATCGACGACGAGTTTGCCAAGTCGCTCGGCCTTGAATCGCTGGACAAGCTGAAGGAAGCCGCGCGCGAGCGGCTGGTGGCCGAGTTCGCCACCACGACGCGTCAGCGCGTCAAGCGTGCGCTGCTCGATCGTCTCGACGAGGCGCATCGCTTCGATGCGCCTCCCTCGCTGATCGACGAGGAGTTCAATCTGATGTGGAACTCGGTCAAGGCCGAGATGGACTCTGCCGGCAAGACCTTTGCCGACGAGGACACCACCGAGGAGAAGGCGAGGGACGAGTATCGCAAGATCGCCGATCGCCGCGTGCGCCTCGGCCTCGTGCTGTCGGAGATCGGCGAGAAGAACAAGATCACCGTGACCGATGACGAGGTGGGTCGCGCAGTGATCGAGCGCGCGCGCCAGGTGCCGGGCCGTGAGAAGGAAGTCTGGGACTATTACCGCAACAATGCCAACGCGCTGGCCCAGCTTCGTGCACCGATCTATGAGGACAAGGTGGTCGACTTCATCCTCGAGCTCGCCAACGTGACCGAGAAGAAGGTCTCGCGCGAGGAGCTCTACAAGGATGACGAGGCGGACAAGACCGCCGCTTAGGGCTTCGCAAGAAAGCCGTCTGTTAAGGATGATCGGCGGAAGCGGGCGCGCTAGCCAAGTGGCCGGCTGGGCCTGTTTCCGCGAATCAGCTTCAACAGGTTTGTCGGATTAAGCCTTAATTCGCTCCGGGCTTGTGTGGAGCGAATTGGGCTATATCTGTCGCTACCTACCCAAGTCCTGCATCACGGGACGTCCATCCGAGTTCGGCAATTCCAGCCAAGACTGCCTTGCCGCAAGGATGTCCGCCTCCAAAGAACCTAGGTGACTCATGCGCGATCCGGTTGAAACCTACATGAACCTCGTGCCCATGGTGGTCGAGCAGACCAACCGTGGCGAGCGCGCCTACGACATCTTCTCGCGCCTGTTGAAAGAGCGCATCATCTTCGTGACCGGACCGGTCGAGGACGGCATGTCGACGCTGATCGTCGCGCAGCTTCTGTTCCTCGAAGCCGAGAATCCGAAGAAGGAAATCTCGATGTACATCAACTCGCCGGGTGGCGTGGTGACGTCGGGCCTTGCGATCTACGACACCATGCAGTTCATCCGCCCGCCGGTCTCCACGCTCTGCACAGGACAGGCGGCCTCGATGGGCTCGCTGCTGCTCGCCGCCGGCGAGAAGGACATGCGCTTCTCGCTGCCGAACGCGCGCATCATGGTGCACCAGCCCTCCGGCGGCTTCCAGGGCCAGGCCACCGACATCATGCTGCACGCGCAGGAAATCCTGAACCTGAAAAAGCGGCTCAACGAGATCTACGTCAAGCACACCGGTCAGACCTACAAGTCGATCGAGGATGCGCTGGAACGCGACAAGTTCCTCACGGCAAACGACGCCAAGGAATTTGGCCTTGTCGACAAGGTGATCGACAAGCGCGCCGAGGATCCGGCGCCGCCGAAAGCCCCGTAGCACTACCGATATGGTAACGGCGATCCCGCGGATTACTTGGGATCGTCAGGGCGGCCTTCACGTTAACGGCGCGTTCGCGCGGCGCAAAAAACAGGTTTGCGCCCTGCGACAGGCGAAAAGTTCCGCTTTCGTGCTGGTTCTTTCGTGGTAATCCGGCAACGCCCGCGTGATTTTGGTCAGTTCTCCCGTGCCAAGACGTGAAATCACGGTATTGTAACGGGCAGCCGGCGACCCCCGATTAGCGAATTCTTGATAGTCGGGTGACAGCATGGTTGGCTACGACTGATGGGCTAAGATCGCGGGAGAATCGAGTGACCGTGATTCGCACGGGATGTAACGCGTAGGGTCTTTTTTGGTACGGAATTTGCTCTATTTGAACTCTATGCCGGCTGTCGTGCCGGAATGGAGCGATCGAGCGGACGGGATCGAACCGCGGACGGAGACATGAATGAGTAAGGTCGGCACGAGCGACTCCAAGAACACGCTGTATTGCTCGTTCTGCGGCAAGAGCCAGCACGAAGTCCGCAAACTGATCGCGGGTCCCACGGTCTTCATCTGCGATGAGTGCGTCGAGCTCTGCATGGACATCATCCGTGAGGAGAACAAGTCCTCGCTGGTGAAGTCGCGCGACGGTATTCCGACGCCGAAGGAAATCTGCAAGGTGCTGGACGA
>NZ_AXAS01000002.1 GCF_000472925.1 Bradyrhizobium sp. Ec3.3 | reverse complement strand
TAGCCGACGTCGCTAGCGCGCGTCGCCATCGGCTGAATGCTCTTGCGGTCTCCTGGACCAATCAGCCCCGCGATATAGGCTGGACACATCCGCGCCCTCGTCTTGTGCCGTAGTGCCGCGACAAACGGCGCTAGCCAGCGATCGAGATCAGCCCGCCAGTCCACGTTCATTGATCGGCCCTCCATGAGCCGACCTCTTATGAATCACGCAAGCACTCTCTTGAGAATCCCAAAAATCTCGCCACCACTAAAAATCTGCCAGAGTAGTGTTAGAGAATCATATCCACCTGACGCTCGATACGAAAAGAGTCACAGCCTCGTAGGATGGGTAGAGCTCTTGCGAAACCCATCACCCCCTTCGCGCCACACTGCCCCAACTCGCTTTGAGTTCTCCGCCCCGTGTCGGCGCGGCGGGTGTTTGAAGATGGGTTTCGCTTCGCTCTACCCATCCTACGCGCTGCCTACGGCTCTCGAGGCGGGGCGCATCAATCACGCGGGGAGTTTGAACCCGCCATCGACGACTACAGCGCACAGATCGAGCTCACACCGAATGATCCGAAGGTCCATGGCGCCCGTAGTAAGGCCCACGCGGACAAGCAGGATGAGGTCGCGACGCTCGCCGATCAGCAGAAGGCCATCGAGCTGACCAGACAGCCGGACGACGGCGGCCTCCGCGCGCCACGGTAGCGCGGATGCAGGCATGGCCCCAAGGTCCGCGTTGGGTCACGAGCGCCGTTTTGAGCCATCGGAGTGAGGTCCGGTCTACCCTCAAGTTCGGAAAGATTTCGGCGCTGCTCAAACCGTCGCGAAGGTCCACTTCCGGACTCATGCATCGCAGCAAATGCGTGCTATTCGATCAGCCTCGTCGGCGCGCAGCGCCCACGATGAGGAAATGGCTAAATCTGGATACCGGTCAGACGCCCACAGGTCTCCGATATTGACGGCGGAAGCCACTCTCCGGGTGCGTATCAATCGCAATTTGCTGCGAGCACCGCCAACGCGATTTCGCCATCAGTAATGTAGTGGTTGACCCGCTCGGAGAGGAGATTTTCGCCGGCTTTGTACACTTTCACCGTCTCGATAGATCGATTTTTCCTCAACTCGCCGATAATATAGTCGCGCTCCGCATTTGTGTTAGAATCCGTGGCGTGGGTGATCTGATACGAAAGGCGAGTGAGGGAAAGGCCCGTGTCCTTGGTGCCGGCTCCTATCCAGAGAACGCTTTCATTGTCGGGCGGGCGTTCGGTGTTTAGCCAGAAATCTGCGGTTCCCCAGGTAGCCCGGGCGCGCTTCTGGCTCAAAGCCCAGAACCGTATGTGATGGCGCTTCCGGGGGCTGTTGTCGATTGCCTTCTGAAGGCCGATGTCCTGGCCACGCCCGAAAAGATAGAGTGTGCTGAATGGGGCGGTGGCATATGGAGCGTTCAGCGCGAAGGCTCGGACCATTCCCCATGAGCTGGCCAGACTGAGCCGATCTGCCTCCGACCAGCCGAGCGCCGCAAAGGCCTCGCGAAGCTGCTGGAGGGTGCCGACGAGCACGACATTCACGGGGTCTCCAGGCAATCCGTCACCCGTGATCGTGTAACTCGGTACACGCTTGCTTTGGAGAATCTTCAGCCCTATCCGAATGGCCCTCGGCAGAACAATGTACGCGGCAATGCCGTAGGTGGCACCGACGGCCAGAATCCAGGGTAGTCTGCGGTCCACGGTTTCAAAGACAACAAAGACAATCAACCAAATGCAGAAGATTCCCAATCCGAAGATCAGCAAACGTTGCACAAAACGTTTGAGTAATCTCATGATCTTGCACGGCTTGGTTCGAATTCCGATCGAATCAGCAACTTCTCGACGTCGGCTTGATTAGGTAGAAGATTAAATCCGTATTGTCGTTTGAGCAAATTATTCGCTCCGTTCTACTTCGTTGGTCAGAGCCGCCCTACAGGCGGCATGCAGGTGCATCAGCGAAGGACGATATCAGGGCCACGGACAATGTCTCGTTCGGGTCGTTCGCGACTGAGCCGAGCAGTGCTCGCTACCAATCGATCTCCGCTTCGGTCCCATAGCGCGCGCATTTGTGCAGACGCAGCAAATGACGCGAGGGGCCATTAGGCGACATCCACTTCGGGTAAGCGTCCTATTGGGCACCCAAAGTCGGGAGCGACACTCGCGAAACCGGCGGCGGGCTCCACTTGCCTGTGAGGGCCTCTGATCTTGGAGCGTAGAGACGCATCAGCAAATTGAATGCGCCCTTTGGGGCGGGAAGCCAGTTGGCCTCGTTGCCTGCACCGGGACCTTCATTCTGGAAGTAAAGGTCCAGTGATCCATCCGCGTTATACTTGAAGGGCATCCAACTGCTGACCGCAAACCGATTGATTGGGTTCGCAACCTGGAAGCCTTGGGCGTCATAGAGCGTGACGGACCAGAAGGCGTCCGCTGGCGGCGTCTCACCTTTGTCAAAGTGCAGCGTGTAATTGTTCGCTCCGTCGAGAGGCTTTCCGGTTTCGTCCGCTAGATTGATAGGGTAGATGGCATCCTCTGGAAGGTTAGCGCCTAAGCCAAGTTGAGCAACAATGGCGCGCTTCAAGTAGTAGTTGCCATATACACCCATCGTGTCGGTGTTCAGCGACCAACCGTGCGCCACGCGCGCCAGCGTCGGTATCTTCCACCTCATTAATTGCTGCGCTTCACCGGGAGCGCCCTCCAACGCTTTGCGAACGGCGGGTGCCGTCTTGTCCAGATCAAAGCTCTTTCCTACCTCGAAACCGATCCGCTGCAATTGCGCAATGACCGGCTGGTCGGTGATATGCGGTGGATTGACCTTGAGAAGCTCCGCCGCATAGGCAAAGAACTTCGCGGCGGGCATCGTGTCGATCTGAACCTTTGGCGGCGTTTTCATATCGACGCTTGGATCAATCTTTACTTCCACCGGCTTTGCCGTTTTTCCCCATTCAGCCAGCGGCGTGACCTTGTATCCGGCTTGTATCTTGTGAACTGCATCATAATCCGCTGGGCCGTCTGTCCTAGTTCGCCCAATGATCCAAACAAAGGGCGTCGGCGCGCTAATCCGCGTCATGTCCGCTGGGACCGTCCCGCTCCAGCCGGGGGGTGTGATGAGGAAGTTGCCTGCCTGTGTGCCGGTCGTGCGCCAGCCAGGCGAGGCAAATACATCGGTCCACATATCGAGCATTGGCAACAAGTAATATCGGCCATCAGTATTCGGCGCGGAAACGATCATCGGCTCCTTGGTCATGTCAAGCCACGCAATGGAGTAGAGAGTGTCAAAATTCACTCGCACTACTGTTCTGTAATCTGCGGGTGGATATTCGCTCACATTCGTGAAGGCATTCATCGGGCCTTTGCCTACTTCTTTGCCCGGCTCAATGTTGGTGGATTGCCTTCGCGTCAAATCCATCGTGATCAGTGGATAGAAGTACAGATAAGCATCGACGCCGATGGCGTGCGCTTCTTTTTCCGTTACGGGCGGTGTCTCGGCAAGCGCCGAAACTGTCAGCAACGAGAGAACGGTAGCTAGTGCCACAACGGGCAATCTATTTCTGATCATCTTCTTCTCCCTTTCCACGTGTCACAGGGAGAGACAGGTCGTCGCGACGGCAGATTGATCTAGATCAACCTATGTCCGCTCGGGGTCAAAATGCGAAGAACTGAACGAGAGCAAATCTCGTCCGCTGTGCCTCGCTAAGCGGACCTCGACGAGGCATATGCCACTTCGCTCATCTGCGGATTCGGACATTGTCCTAGCTCGCTTGGTGCTAGGATCAACCGTAGAATCCGGAAAATACCTTTTTGCCTTGAGTGCATCAGCGAGGGGAGGTTCCGATGGTGCTTACCCTGACCGAAGCAGCAATCGCCAGGGTTCTGAAATACGAACAACTCATACCCGCAATGGAAGAGGCGCTGTCGGCCTTTTCAGGCGGGCGCGTCATTCAGCCAGTGCGCAACATGCTCACAATCGAGGAAGGGAAGCGCTTCCTGGGCATCATGCCCGCCGCGGCGGAGCATGGGATCGGCGCCAAGTTAGTCTGCTTCTTTCCGAAGAACGCTGGTACGAACGTGCCGACACATCTAGCCGTGATCATGCTGTTTGAGCCGGAAACAGGGAAGCCACTGGCGTTTTTGGATGGGCGGCTCATTACCGAAATGCGAACGGCAGCCGTCTCGGCAGCGGTGACAAAATATCTCGTTCCCGATGGCAGTAAGGTTCTAACGCTGCTCGGAAGTGGAGTGCAGGCGCACGCGCATCTGCAGGCTCTACGGCACATAGGTAATTTTGAAGAAGTGAGAGTGTGGAGCCGGACGATGGATCATGCGCGGCGCTTTGCCGAACTGCATGATGCAACAGCGATGGACCTCGAACCGGCTGTGCGAGGTGCAGATGTCCTGGTGACCGCAACAAACGCTGTAGAACCCTTCTTGAAGGGCGAGTGGCTGAAGCAAGGTGCACACGTGAACGCGGTCGGCTCTCCGAGGCCGACCTGGCGAGAACTCGACGATGCAGCTATGCATAATACGCTGGTTGTGGACTCCCGCGAAGCCGTGCTCAAGGAATCCGGCGACGTAATTTTGTCCAAAGCTGCTATCTCTGCAGAGGCAGGGGAGCTCTTTGCCGGTTCGAAGAAATTGCGGCGGTCAGAGACAACCATCTTCAAGTCGGTGGGACTCGCCGTCGAGGATATCGCTACTGCGCGGCTCGTCTATGATGCGATTGAGGGTAGATCAGCGCGGGAGGATGTGACTGAGAGCCCCTGGTAGAAGCACGGCCCCTTGCAGGAGAACAGTCCGCCGGTTGCCGCCCGGCCGCCTTACGGCCCGACGGCGACCGTGCGTGGCTAGAGCGAACCGGCCTGGTTCCATCCGGGCAGTGATCCCGACGGTGACCGAATGACTGTGCGGCGCACCAGCGGCGAACAGGCTCGTCTCGAACCTTCGTCGGATAGATTTGTGCTTGTCCCGCGAGCGCCGATATCGATAGATTGTATGTGTTAGACGCGTTGATTTTTGACCATTTCTTTCAGCATGTGATCAGGGGCTCCGGTCATGTTCGAAAGTCATTTGAATCACCTGTCGCCGCCAGGCATCCGCAAACTCCTCGCAATCGGCGCTCTGCTGGCATCGACCGGCCCGGTATTCGCTCTCACACAGGAAGCGGCGGTCGAGAACTGCCGGATGACGGTCGGCAAGCCCATCGTGCAGGCCTGCATGCAGGCCCAGGGAGGTCGCAAGGCCGGTGCGGATATTGAAGCCTGTCGCGCCAAGGCCAGGCCGCAGGTTCATGCTTGCGTGCTCGCCGCCCTCAACGCAGCGAATGGCCGCGCCAATGTCGCGGTCGCGGCGCCAAAGGAAGAGGCGCCCAAGCTGGCGCCCGGGACGGCACTGCCCAAAGGCTTTGTGGCGCCGCCTCGGACGATCGCCGACATCACTGCAATCCTGGATAGCGAAAAGCCGGACGAGAAGTTGATCGCCGAGTTGAAGGCGGACGCTGATGCCGCGCCGACAGGGAAGGAATCCCGCGAGGATCTCGCGCAATTCTACTTCGATCGCGCCAATGCCCGCTCCCAGCTCGGGCGTCTCGCCGAATCCACCGCCGACGCCAACAAGGCCGTGGAAGTGGGCCGCGGGGCGGTCAGCCCGAACATGATGGGGCGATTGTTGCAGTTGCAGTCGGTGCAATACGCCCTCGCAGGCGATCCCAAGCGCGCGCTGGAGATCATGCAAAGGCTCTTGCGCGAGACGGTCAATGTGCCGGGCGCGAAAGGATATCAGTTCAACGCAAACCGCACGGTTGCGTCCATTCTCATCCAGATGGGTGATGTTGCGCAGGCCGAAGCCTATTTGCGTCGCAGCCTGACTGGGATTCAGGAAGCGCGTACCAGTGGGCTTCCTGGCTGGCGAGCCTCGTATGCAAAGTTCGGCCAGACCTGGGAGGGTGAAATCGAGATTACCCGCGGGATAATATTCGAGGCACGGGGGCAGTTTGCCGAAGCCGAGGCCGCTTATCGCGCGGCGGAGGTGCGCAAGAGAGCCGGTAACAAGGCAGTGTTGGAATCGGAAAACCCGCCAGCAGAGACGCTCCTACTGCAGGTTGTCGACAGCATGGTACTCAATCAGGCGCGCATGAAGGCGAGGCAGGGCAGACTGGCTGAAGCCGAGGTCGACGCGCGCCGGGCCCTTCTGGCACGGCTGAAGGACACCGGCAAATACAATCCGGTCACGCCGCGCTTCGTGATGGGCCTCGCCGGCATTCTGGTCGAGGAAGGCCGCTATGAGGAGGCCGAGCAAATCGGCCGCGTCGCGCTCGAGATCAACAAGACTGTCGGCGTGCCCGAGGAGTCGCAAGCCACCGTGCAGTTGCTCTCGCAGCTTGCCGGCATGCTGACGCTGCGGCGGAAGACGCCTGAGGCGAACGAGATGTATGCGAGGATCGACAAGGCGGTCGCCAACTGGGATCCGCAGCGGCGCCAGGTGTTCGAGCTCAATCCGTCGCGGATCCTGTCGCTCTATGCCTCCGGCCAGATCGATGCCGGCATCGCCGCGGCCGAGCAGTTGGTGAAGAGACAGGTCGGCCGGGTCGGCGAGAACCATTTCGACGCTGCCTCGGCGCGGGGAACGCTGGCGATCGGGCTGATGAGGGCGCACCGCGATGCCGAGGCGATCCGCGAGTTCAAGGCCGCGATCCCGATCATGATGGCGAATGCGCGGGAGAACGCCGACGACGAGAACACGACGGTAGTTGCCGCGCGCAGCCAGCGGCTGCAAGGGACCGTCGAAAATTATTTCCTCCTGCTCGCACGCGCCGAGGGAACCAGCAACGAGGTCGGCGAGGAGACCTTCAGCCTTGCCGACGCCATCCGCGGCCGGTCTGTCCAGCAGGCGCTGGCAGCTTCCAGTGCGCGCGCGGCGGCGAAGGACCCGGCGCTGGCCGATCTCGTGCGCAAGGAGCAGGACCTGACCAAGCAGGTCAATGCCCAGCTCGGCACGCTCAACAACGTGCTCGCCATTCCCTCGGCCGATCGCGACGAGAAGGGCGTTCAGCAGATCCAGGCCTCGATCGCGGCGTTGCGCGGCGAGCGCGACAAGGCGCGGCAGGAGATCAAGCAGAAGTTTCCGTCTTACGCCGATCTGGTTTCGCCCAAGCCGCCGAGCGTAGCGGAAATCCGCGCGACGCTGTCCGACAACGAGGCGATGCTGTCGTTCTATTTCGGCCAGAACGGCAGCTTCGTTTGGGCCGTCCCCAAGTCGGGTCCGGTAGCCTTCGCCGCAGTCAATGCCAGGATCGGCGACATCGAGAGCAAGATCCGCAAGCTGCGCGAGGCGCTCGAGCCGCAGGCGGCGATGATCTCGGACATTCCCCCGTTCGACCTAAAGCTCGCCTACGAGCTCTACGAGCTCCTGCTGAAGCCGGTCGAAGGCGGCTGGAAGCCGGCGAAGAACCTGATCGTCGTCACCAACGGCGCGCTCGGCTTGCTGCCGCTCTCATTGCTGCCGACGGCGCCTGCGGAGGTGTCGCAGGATGATGACCCGCTGTTCGTCAGCTATCGCAACGTGCCATGGCTTGCGCGTACCCATGCGGTAACGACGGTGCCGTCGGCGGCCGCTTTGAGGACGCTGCGGCAATTACCGCCAGGCAAGCCCGGACGCAGCGAGCTGGTGGCTTTCGGCGATCCCTATTTCAACAGGGATCAGCAGGCCGAGGCGGAAGCCACCGATGCCAAGGTCCAGGTTGCGGATGCCGGCGGCAACGTGACACGCGGCATGCCCTTGAAGCGGCGTAACAGTCCGAAGCTGGAAGGCGTCGACAGCGCCGAGCTCGCGCTGCTGCCCCGGCTGCCCGACACCGCGGACGAGTTGAAGTCGATCGCGATTGCCTTGCAGGCTGACCCGTCAAAGGTCTTGTTCCTGGGCAGCAAGGCGACCGAGAGCGCGGTCAAGACCATGAACCTCTCCGGCTTCAAGATCCTCGCCTTCGCGACCCATGGCCTCGTGCCGGGCGAGCTCAACGGCCTGACCCAGCCCGCGCTCGCACTGTCGTCGCCGGCGGTGACGGGAGAGGAGGGGGATGGCCTCCTGACCATGGAGGAGATCCTAGGCCTCAAGCTCGATGCAGATTGGGTCATCCTGTCGGCATGCAACACCGGTGCTGGAGCAGGGGCCGGCGCCGAGGCGGCCTCGGGCCTTGGCCGCGCCTTCTTCTATGCCGGTACGCGTGCGCTGCTGGTCACGAACTGGTCGGTGCATTCGCAATCGGCGCGGCAGCTGGTGACGGACCTGTTCAAGCGGCAGGCGGACGATCCGAAGATCGGACGCAGCGAGGCGCTGCGCCAGGCGATGATGGCTCTCGTCGACGGCCCGGGCTATCTTAACGGCGAGGGCAAGACCGAATTCGCCTACGCGCATCCGCTGTTCTGGGCGCCGTACTCGATCATCGGCGACGGCGGGGTGCGCTAGCGGGACGTGGTGTGTGGGAAGGAAGGGTTGAGCGAGGATGATGCGGAAGACGCTGCTCGGGCTCGTCGCGGCCGGCCTCTTGAGTTCGGGGGCCGCGCGAGCGACGCAATTGATCACGGAAGACGAAGCCAGGCTGCCACCGCCGAAGGCGGCCATTGCGACCGACCGGCGCGGCATTTTGCGCGGTCCGAAGGTGGAAGTGGTTTCGCCCAGCGATGCCGTCAGCTCGCCGCTGCGATTGCAGCTCAAGTTCGAGTCCTTCGGCGGGGCGAAGATCGATCCGGACTCGGTCAAGGTGATCTTCCTGCGCTCGCCCAACGTGGACCTGACCGCGCGGGTCAAGCCGTTCATCCAGGCCGACGGCATCAACATGCAGGATGCCGAATTGCCGCCGGGCGAATATATGGTGCGGGTCGACATCAAGGACAGCGACGGCCGCCCCGGCACTGCCAGTTTCATCCTGAAAGTCGCGCCGAAATGAAGCGATGAAGTGTCCCTATTGCCAGTCGGACAATGTCGAGAGCGCGCTGGTCTGCGCGTCCTGCGCGCGCGACATTGCCATTCCCGCCACGCTGATCGCCGAGCGCGACGATCTTCTGCGCAAGCGGGACCTGCTACGTGAGGAGTTGCGGCGCGCCCGAGCCGAGATCGAGGCGATCATGACCCGCAGGAAGTCGCGCTGACGATGGAGTGCCCGTTCTGCGCCGAAACCATCAAGGATGAGGCCATCGCGTGCAAGCACTGCTCGCGCGATCTTCGTGTCGTGCGTCCCATGCTCGCCGAGATCGACGAGATCGTCGCTGACCTCGACCGGCTCAGGCGCGATCTCGACCGGGTCGGCGCCCGGCTCGAGCGTTACAACAATCCGCTGCGGTATTTTGCGACCCACGCGGTTCTCTATGTCGCAATTCCCGCGCTGCTGCTGGTGGCCGCGCACGTCCTCGTTACCATCACCTTCAACATCTCGCCGCTGCCGCTGCGGCTGGCGTCGATCGTCATACCCCTGCTGTTCGGCCTCATCGCTTATCCGCTGCACCGGATCTCCCTGATCGGTGCGCTGGTGCTGGGCGTGCTGTGTGCGGCCCTCAGCATCCAGCTGATGCTGACGGTGACCGGCATCCACGACCGCGTCCCGATCCTTCCCGAAGTCTGGGTCGAGTGGCGCGAGGTCTTCGAATATGGCGCGAGCATCCTGCTCGCCTTCCTGTCCGGCAACATCCTCGGTGTCGTGATCTTCCAGGTGCTGCCGCGGGTGCTGACGCAAGGCGGCAAGCCCAACGCCTTCGCCTTCAGGATGGCGCGCCTTCTCGGCCAGCATGTCGGCGAGGAGCAACTGCGCCGCAGGGCGCGCCTGATCCAGGACCTCATGCAGACTGTCGGCCCGCTCGTGGGCGTCGCCGCCACGGCGGTCGGCTCGATCTATGCGGGATTGAAGGGGATCCTCGGGTAGGGGCCGGCTGCACCAATCCGTAAGAGCAAACGAGCGCAGTTCACTCGGGTAGCCCCGCCTTGCGGAGACCTTCGATCGCCAGCCTTGCGTTGGTCTGTCCACCTCGAGCCATCCACGTGGATATCGTGAAGGCGGGATCAAGCTCGAGCAGACGGCCCGCAGCCTCATGCGCTTCTGCATCACGTCCGAGATGGGCAAAAGCAGACGCCAGACACCAGTAAGTCGCCGAAAGAGAGGGGTTGAACCGGAAAGCCTTCTTGCCCGCGGCGATGGCCTCGTCAAAGCGACGAAGCTCGATAAAGGCCATCCCCATGCCAACCGATAACCGGTCCAGCATCGGGTCGATCGGGCTCAGGCGCGTTGCATGTTCGAAGCTGCGGATCGCTTCCTCCGGAGCCCCCGCGGTGTGATAGACCCAGCCTCTGTCGAGCCATAGCCAGTATGAATTGGGGTTGAGCGCGACCGCCCGGTCGACCATCTCGATACTACGTTCGAAATCGCCGACCATGAACGCCAAGACCAACGCGGACGTTGCCAGCGTCTGCGGATCACCATCATCGATCCTTGACGCGAGGTGCACAAACCGCACTGCTTCATTCCTGTCGGATTGAGGGTCAGTCGAGAAGCCCCATAGTACCTTGACCATGTGACAGAGACCCGCCAGCGCCGCGACAAAGCCGAACCCGGGATCGAGCTCGAGGGCGCGATTGGCCAGCCTGATCGCCTCGGCCACACCCTTGCGGGTCGCCTGGGAATACTGAGCCATGGCTCGGAGTTGAAGGTCATAGGCGGTGAGGTTTTCCGGCCGCCGCCGAGTTGCCGCTGCAATTTCCGTTCGAAGCAATGTTGGCAGGATCGCGCAGACGACCGCGGTCGTTATCTCATCCTGAAGTACGAAAATATCGCTCAGGTCTCGCTCGAAGCTATCCGCCCAGACATGCGCGCCCGTTGCCGCGTCGATCAATTGTCCTGCTATGCGAACTTTTCCGGACGCCTTGCGCACGGAGCCCTCGAGGACATAGCGCACGCCGAGCCTGCGTCCGACTTCCTTGATGTCGATCGCCTTGCCTTTGAAGGCGAAGCTCGAATTGCGAGCGATCACGAACAGCCAATGGAACCGCGAAAGCGCTGTCGTGATTTCCTCGACCATGCCGTCCGCGAAGTATTCCTGCTCGGGATCGCCGCTCATGTTGTTGAACGGCAGTACGGCAATCGAGATCCGCTCCGGATAAGGTAGCGTCTGTTCCGGCCGATCCCAAGACCCGGCAATCACATGCGCAGGCTCTCGCTCTTCGTGCACGACCCCGACGAAGCGGACGCCCTTGCGCGGTAGCGTCCTGATAAGCCGCTGCTCCTCGCCGCTGTCACCGATCGCGCATCGGACCCCATTGATGCGGGTCGTCAGCGCCGAGTCCGAAACGACCCGCCCCTTCCAGATCGCAGCGATGAGGTCGTCCTTGCTGACCACGTGTTCGCGATTGCAGATCAGGTACGCGAGAAGATCGAAGACTTGCGGCGCGACGACAACGAGGTCGCCGTTACGGCGGAGCTCACGCTGATCCGTGTTGAGAGTGCAGTCCGCGAATGAATAAAACAAATGCTGCCCCTCCAGGTAAGATGGCACCATGGATCGGGTTAGAAGGTAACGGTAAGAAAAAAGAAAGCCGCTTGTAAAGTGTTCCGGAGGACATGCTGGCATCCTCCGAACACGTCGAACAAGAACAGCATCGCCGCATGCCGATCTCGCGTTGCGGGGGAGGTCATCATGAGGGGCCTGATTGCGCTGATGGGCGGTACATGGTTGCTGCAGACCATCGCATCTGCCCGACGCGCCGGCACCTCGCTTGCCGTGTTGTCGCTCTGCACGGCGTGCATCCTCGGGCCCACGAACGACGCCAAGGCCCAATGCACCGCACGCGATGTGTTGCAGAGACAGTTGACGCTCAAGACGGCTCCCGCTGTCCCGAAGCCGCAGAGCCCGGTGACGTCCGCTTCGGATGTTGCGGTGTGGAAGACGATAACAATCGGGACATTCTCGAATTCGTTCGCTCTTCTCAATGCCATGAGTGCGATCGGTTGCGGCGTCGGCGACTCGGCTGCGGCGGCTCTTGCTCGGCCGGCCTTTACCGTCAGCGGCACGAAAGTGGCGGTGGAGCTTCTGACGGTGTCGGCCGCCGAACTGGGCTTTCAGGGCGAGACGGCGTCGCTACGGAAAATCTACGCGCTCGCGCAGCAACTGGGCTTCGGCCTTGCGCCGGCTGAAATCGCGCCGCAGCTCAGGCTTCAATATTTGGACCAGCCCATCGGTGAGTTTCTCATCATAGGAATGGAGCCGATCCGGACATGGACAGGTGAAGCAGTCATCCTGACCGTGGCAAATGGCGGAGCAGGCCTCATCCTCATCGGCCAGGACGGTCGCGCCGATGCGGAAATACCCCTGACCTCCCGCTTCGTGTTCGTGCGCACCTTGCCTGTGGCGCCGGCAGGTCTTGAAATCAGCCCACGTGCTTCAGCCAGTGACGATGCGAGCCCATCCGCCGCGAAAGGGCAGAGTTGTTGCCGCTTGCCAAGCCTGAACCAACAACAAGTCGATGAAGACAAACGTTCATCGAGATTGCGTTGAGATTCGTTCCTCAAACCTCGCTCGATACATGCCTCTTGGATCTTTCACATCACAATGGAGGTAGTCCCATGCCGATCGTGCAATTTACCCGTTTTAAGACCGACAAGCCTGAGGAAATGACCAAGATTGTCAGGCAGGCGAAGAAGATCTTCGAAAAACACGGTGCCGAATTTCTTCGGCTGTCCCGTTTCCACACGGGCCACTGGGCAGGAGAGTTGCTGGTGACGACGCGCTATTCCAGTTGGGAAGTCTACGGCAAGGTGCAGGAGGCCGTGGCAAAGGACCCAGAATTCGCGCAGGTGATGGCTGACGGACTGAAGATTTCCGAACTACAGGGCCGTAACATCGCCGTCAGCATCGATATCTAGTCGGGACGTTGCACAGCGAACCAGGTTGAACGCGGAGGCCGCTGGACATGAGCCGGCGGCCTCCGCTCCCGTGCAGCCTTGCTGGTGGTGCCGAAAGGCGCGATGATGTTGAACCGGGCGCAATCGATAGTACCCGGTGAATGTTCAACGACTGTCCTGCTTCGTCCTGCGGTTAAGTAAAGTGCTGGGAGGGGTCGATGGCGCACGTTGGCAAGCACGCGATCGTTGTGGGCGCGGGAATGGGTGGTCTTCTGGCCGCTCGCGCTTTGGCGGATCATTTCGACGAAGTTACGGTACTTGAGCGTGATGCGCTGCCGGATTCGCCTGATCCTCGCAAAGGCGCACCGCAAGGACGGCATACCCACGGATTGCTTGCCCGCGGGCGCGAGGTACTCGAGCAATCGTTTCCCGGCTTTACCGAGGGAATCATTGCGCAGGGAGCAGTACCTGCGGACATGGTCAACGATGGCCTTTGGTTCAACTACGGCGGCTATCTTCACAACACCCCCAGCAAGATGGTCGCGCTCGGGGTGAGCCGACCGACGCTGGAGAGCTTCGTACGACGGCGGCTCGTTCAACTACCCAATATTCGGTTGCGGGAGCGACGTGACGTCGTGGAGCCGTTGTTTGATCGCCAGTCAAGCCGCGTGACTGGCGTTCGCGTCCGATCAAAAGATGGTTCAGATGACAGGGAAACAATAGAAGCCGATCTCGTGGTTGATACCAGTGGTCGCGGGTCATCAAGCCCGACATGGCTTAACACGTTTGGTTTCGAAAAGCCGCCAGAGGAGCAGGTGACTGTCAATCTTGGCTATGTCACTCGCTTCTATCGTCTCAAACCCGAACATATGGAGAATTTTTTGTATGGTAGGAAGTTCGTTCTTATGGGAGCGTGCTTGCCTGATTTTCGCTTTGGTGCCCTTTTGCCACAGGAGGGCGAACGTTGGACCGTGACATTAGGCGGTTACATGGGCGATCAAGTACCAGCGGATGACGCTGGTTTCCTTGAATTTGCACGTAGCTTGCAAAAGCCGGAAATATTCAATGTGATCCAGAATGCAGAACCGCTCACTCCGCTTGCGACATACAAGTTTATTTCGAACGTACGACGGCACTACGAGAAACTGGCTCGCTTCCCAGAAGGCTATCTGGTGTATGGCGACGCCTTGTGCAGCTTCGATCCTGTCTATGGTCAGGGAATGACGGTTGCCTGTCTGGAATCGCTGGCCTTGCGCGAGTGTTTGGCAAAAGGAACACAAGGCCTTGCTCATCGATTCTTCCAGATGGCCAGTCGGTTCATTGAAGCTCCCTGGCAAATTGCCGTGGGCAGTGATTTGCAAAACCCGCGTGTTGAGGGCAAGCGGACGGCGCAGGTGCGCTTTGTCAACTGGTACATAGGGAAGTTTTACCGCGCGGCGCATCGTGACGCGGCGCTGGCGACCAAGTTCTTGGAAGTGGCCAACCTTGCGCAACAGCCGACCGCGTTGCTGAGCCCGGCGAACGCGCTGAAAGTGTGGAATGGAAGTCGCGACATGCAGCACCGCGACGTTGGTCGGGGGCACCAGGCCGCTTAGCCCCGACCGGCTTCAGTCAAATAACAGCAATGATCCCGTCGAGGAGAGGTGCCGATGCGGCGCGCATCAGGGCACAATAGTGGAGGTCGTTGGAGGTTGCCGACGGGGGCAGAAATAACGTCGCGGCATCGACAGGTCCGTCATGCTCCTTCGAGGTCGGCGAGGATGGCGTCGATGAACGGCTCTTTGGCGGCGAGATATTCTTGAATGCCCCCAGTATTCTCTCGCTCCAATCGAAATTTCAGTTCTTGGTATCTCATGCGGTCTGCTGAGTGCCGTCGCAGGTGGTCTCGAAACCTCAGCATTCTGACGATCTGCGGATGACCTTCATGGCAGATATGAAGCTTGTGCGTACGAACCCTACCGACGTCGCGTTTGAAGAAACTGTGGCGGGAGGACAAATCGCCTCCACGGCGGTAACCAAGTTCTTCCAAGGATTGTTTCCATTGCTCCACCGAGCCGGTGAGATTGACGACCGCAAGTATGTCAATTTCATCTTTCGCGGCTAACTCGGGTACGGCTGTGCTCCCGACATGATGAATCTCCAGTAAGACGGGTCCTAAAACAAGGTCGCAGGCGTGTCGCTTCACTCGCATATTGTTGTGGCCACCTCGGATCATAAGTTCGTATCCGATTAGTGAGCGGCATGAATAAACGTTAGCCGGAGGGAGCGATCACGAAAGCCATCGAGAGCACATCTTCATAGTGCCCTTCAATCTGAACGGCTTTCCGATGTAGGCCGTCGGTTTCAAATCTAGCTTTCACGACACCACAGATCGCATGTATGCTACAAACGGTAGCATTTAACTTGCTCGCTCGGCAAGTTTGGTTCGAGCTCATTTGGTTAGCTTCTGAGGCCTGCTATGGCCAAGAACGACAAAACTCAAAGTGAGCATAACCGGCCAGCCATCCGGCCCTCGGCTACTTTGCATGGGGTTGTTTTCCAGAATTTGGTCAGCGCGTGAAACGGCCGCTCAGCGCCGGCCGCGGGGGGCCTCGGCCTTGGCGGGGGCGTCGGTCTGCGGCGCGCAGGAGGCGGCGGCCAGCGAAGTTTGCGCCTGCGGCATCAGGCCGGGCTCGGCGGCGAGCGCCTTCATGACGATCAGACCGGTCGCGCTCGGGGAATCGATGATGAGGCGGTCGGCCGCGGTGACCTCCTCGTCCTCGGGCAGCGCGTTGTGCTGGGCTTCCGTCATCAAATCGAGCTCGATGACCTTCTTGCCGGCGGAGCGGTCGTTGATCGCGTAATAGGCGATCTCGTTGCGGGTGTAGAACGACACCGAGGTGTAGGCCTGGCTCACCGGCACCTTCAGCTTCAAAGGGCCGCCGGAGAGATCGTAGCGGCAGATCGCGAGGGCAAAGGCCGGGTCCATGAACGGCATCGGCGAGGTGTTGGGATCGGCGAGCGGAAGCTGCGTGACCGCGTTTTCCTTGGTCATCGGCGTCAGCCGCGAATAGGCGTCCTGGGTCGCGATGCGCGGCAGCGCCAGCACGCTGACGAGGTGAACGATGAGGCCCAGCAGCACGCCGGCCAATATCGTGAACGCGAGCCGGATCATGGGCAGCCCACCGTCGCGATCTGTGGCATCGGCGCGTCGCGCTGGGTGCGGGTGGCGACGCCGACGGGCGTGTCGTAGAGGCGGAGCATCAGCGCGTAACGCTCGATGCCGCCGGTCGGCAGCCAGTTGCCGGAGCGGGAGCGCGAGGCAATGCGGATCTCGAACGTGCCGTCCGACTGCCGCACGATCTCCTGGCTGGTGAAGCCGTAGCGCTGCAGCGAGTTGGCGACGAGATGACCCTTGCGGTCATAGAGTGTCAGCGTCCAGAACCGCGCCGGCGGGGTCACGCCGGAGACCACGATGTCACAGCGGCCGTCGAGCGCCTTCTTCTTGTCGTCGGTGGTCGCGGTGAACGCCACGCCGTCGCCGGTGCCGATCGGCAGCTCGCCGTTGCGCACGATGGTGGCGCGCGAATAGGGGTCGACGTCGGCCGTGCCGGTGCGCGGCCGCGCGGTCCAGGCGCCGATGGTGAGCGCGCCGATATCGGTGCCGCGCGTCGTCGTCATCCAGGTCGCGCCGACGCCGACGACGGTCGCGAGCAGAAGGGCCGTCAATGTGATGATGATCAGCCGCACGGGATCAGGTCAGTTCTTGCGCGGGCCGGACGAGGTCGCGTTCTCCTCCGCCGCATAGTTCTGCGGGAAGGCGAGCGCGCTCGACGGCGAGGCGGGCTTGGCCGGCTTCGCGGTGTCGTCGGACGTCGTCTTGGTCGCGGTCTTGGCCGCATCGTCGAGCAGCTTCTCCACCCGCACCAGAATATCTGCGCCGCGCTTGGTCAGGACCGGCGGCGGACCGGGCTTGGTCTCGAGCACTTTTGGCGCCGCACTGGCCTGCGCGTTGGCCTCCTTCGGCTGCGGCGGCAGTTTCTGGCCCATGCCGATGCCGGGAATCTCCCGGACCTCCACGCCCTGATGGGCCGCGACCATGATGTCGTGCCAGGTCTGGGCCGGCAGCGAGCCGCCGGTCATGCGGTTGGTCGGCGAGTAGTCGTCATTGCCGTACCAGACCGCGCAGGTGAAGTTGCCGGTGTAGCCGACGAACCAGGCGTCGCGATAGGCGTTGGTGGTGCCGGTCTTGCCCGCGGTCGGAATGCCGTCGAGCGCGGCGCGGCGCGCGGTGCCTTCGCTGACCACGTGGCTCATCATGCCGGCCATGTCGGCAGCGATGTTCGGCGGAATGGCCTGCCGCGGCTTCGGGCCGTCGCGGTCCCAGCGCCAGACCAGGTCACCGGCTCCGGTGCGCACCTCCAGCACCGAATGCGGAGTCACGGCCTTGCCGCGGTTGGGGAAGGTCGCATAGGCCACCGCATGCTCGACCACGGTGACTTCGTCCGAGCCGATCGGCAGCGACGGCGTGTCGGGCAGCGGCGCCTTGATGCCGAAGCGGCGGGCGACCTCAACGATCTTGGCGCGGCCCGCCTTCGGACCGTCCTTGCCGCCAATCGCGATCGAGAGCTTCACTGGCACGACGTTGATTGAGCGGGTGATCGCCTGCGTCAGCGTCACCGATCCGGAATAGGAGTGGCCATAGTTCTGCGGACACCAGTTCCCGATGCAGACCGGGCCGTCGACCACTTTCGAGTTCGGCGTGAAGCCGTTTAGCAGGGCGGTCGTGTAAACATATGGTTTGAAAGAGGAACCGGGCTGCCGATAGGCGTCGGTCGCGCGGTTGAACTGGCTTGCGCCATAGTCACGGCCGCCGACCATGGCGCGGATGCCGCCGTCGAGGTCCGACACCACGGTCGCGGCCTGCGTCGCATGATAGTCGCGGCCGAACTGGCGAAGCTGGTTCTCGATCGCGTCTTCCGCAGCCTTCTGCACGTTGGTGTCGATCGCGGTGCGGACCACGAAGACGCGCTCGGTGTAGGATTTCGGGAAGGTGTCGACGAGCTTGCGCATCTCGTCGAAGGCGTAGTCGAGATAGTAGTTCGGCGAGGCCTCGTCGCGGCGGTCGACCGCGAAGGCCGGGTTGCGGCGGGCGCCGAACACCTGGCCCTCGGTCATGAAGCCGGCATCGACGAGGTTGTCGAGCACCACGTTGGCGCGGGCGCGGGCCGCGGGCAGGTTGATATGGGGGGCGTATTTGGTCGGCGCCTTGAACAGGCCGGCGAGCATCGCGGCTTCCGCAAGCGTCACGTCGCGCGCCGACTTGTTGAAGTAGAAATGCGCCGCGCCGTCGACGCCAAAGGTGCCGCCGCCCATATAGGCGCGGTCCAGATACAGCTTCAAAATCTCGTTCTTGGTCAGGCGCCATTCCAGCCAGACCGCGAGGAACGCCTCGTTGATCTTGCGCTCGATGGTGCGCTCGTTGCTCAAGAACAGGTTCTTGGCGAGCTGCTGGGTGATCGAGGAGCCGCCCTGGCGGACGCCGCCGGCCTGGGCGTTGGTGACGAGCGCGCGCGCGGTGCCGGCGATGTCGATGCCGAAATGGTCGTAGAAGCGGCGGTCTTCGGTGGCGAGCGTCGCCTTGATCAGCACGTCCGGAAAGTCTTCCAGCGGGATCGAGTCGTTGTGCTTGATGCCGCGGCTGCCGATCGGGTTGCCGTAGCGGTCGAGGAAGGTCACCGCGAGGTCGGACTTCTTCAGCCAGTCTTCATCCGCCGTCTCGCGGAAGGCGGGGATGGCAAGGGTGAGCAGCAGCACGAGCCCGCCGAGGCCGAGCGTGGCGGCCTCCGACAGCGGCTCGATGAACACCCAGCGCTTCCACCGCCCGACATAGAAGCGGTCCATGAAGGTCGAGTAGCGTTCATAGAGCTCGCGGATGCCCTTGGCCGAGGAGAACAGCGAGGAATCGATGCGCGCGTCGAGATCCAGGAAGAAATTCCGGGCCTTGCTCTTCCAATGCGGTGGTATGATCTGGCGCACCTAGAACCCTTGAGGCTCGGTTCGAAAGCGTTCAAGCACCCGGCCGGGGCGGCATCGAGACGTCTTGCGGGACTGTTGCGGCAAACCCAAGGCGCCCAATTGCGTCCTTCGGGGGACTCGCAGGTTGTTCTAGCCGAGCGGGGGCCATAAACCAATGGTCAACCTCGCGATTTTGAACGACAGGCCTAATTGGCCCCGCATCTTTACGGAACGTCGATGGCGCCGCTTGCAGCGCCATCGGCTCGCGCCCTAGATGGCTTGGCCGATTGTCTTATGAAATCAGTTGAAGACGCTATGACCGCAGCTCCCAAACAACCTTCAGGCCAGGAAGGATTCTTCTGGAAAACCAAGACGTTGGAGCAGATGTCGGAGGCTGAATGGGAAAGCCTTTGCGACGGCTGCGGCCGCTGCTGCCTGAACAAGCTCGAGGACGAGGACACCGGGGACATCTATTTCACCCATGTCGGCTGCAAGCTGCTCGATGCCGGCACTTGCGCCTGCAAGGACTACCCGAATCGGTCCGAGAAGGTGCCGGACTGCGTGCGCCTGACGCCGGCCAATGTCCGAACCCTGAACTGGCTGCCGCCGAGCTGTGGCTACAAGCTCGTCGCCGAAGGGCGCGACCTCTATTGGTGGCACCCGCTGATCTCAGGCGATCCCAATACCGTGCATGAAGCGGGCGTCTCCGTGCGCGGCCGGGTCGAGGGCAGCGAGGACGAGATCCCGGACGAGGAGCTCGAGGATCACATCGTCGAGTGGCCGGCGCTGCTGCCGAAGCGGGCACGGCTGAGGCGGCCGCCCAAAGACTGACAAGGCCTGACGACCGTTCCTGCTTCCGAACCGATCACGTCTTCGGGATGATCCGGGGACGGGATGCTCCCATGCGTCGAGGTGCCTGCCTCGATGAGGATTTGCTGCGTACATTGCAATTCATAGAACGATTCCCTCGCGGCGTTGCGCCGCAACCAAGAACTACGTCCGAAATGAACAAGTTCGCACGGCAGAGCCATCAACCTGCCGATATCGGGCCATTGCCTGATGACATCGCCGAAGAGCTGTCCCGCCTTCCGACCGAGGTCTTGAGCGTCGACGACGCCCCCTCCATCGCTCCGCCGGCGCCGCTGACCACGGACGAGGTCCGCGCCATCGTCATCAGCCTGATGTTGACGATGTTCCTGGCGGCGCTCGACCAGACCATCGTGGCGACCGCGCTGCCGACCATCGGGCGCCAGTTCCGCGACGTCTCCAACCTTTCCTGGGTGATCACGGCCTATCTGCTGGCCGGCACCGCCGTGGCGCCGGTGTTCGGCACGCTCAGCGACATCTACGGCCGCCGCGCCATGATCATCACCTCGCTCAGCCTGTTCGTGGCGGGCTCGATCCTGTGCGCGGTCGCGCCCAACATGCCGATGCTGATTTTGGCGCGCGGCCTCCAGGGGCTTGGCGGCGGCGGCATCATGCCGGTGGTGCAGACCGTGATCTCCGACGTGGTCAGCCCGCGCGAGCGCGGCCAGTACCAGGCTTATTTCTCCAGCGTCTGGATGGTGGGCGGCATCCTCGGTCCCGTGATCGGCGGTGTGTTCGCCGAGCATCTGCACTGGTCGATGATCTTCTGGATCAACCTGCCGCTCGCAGCCGCTGCGCTCGCGCTGCTGCTGCCCAAGATGGGCAAGATCCCGGTCTTCCATCGCAAGCGCAAGGTCGACTGGTTCGGCGGCGTCTTGCTGATGGCGTCCGCGGTTGTCTTCATGCTGGTCTTGACCTGGGGCGGCACCCGCTACCCCTGGCTCTCGCCGACCGTGATTGCGATGATCGGCGCCGCGGTCGCGCTCGCCGTGACCTTCGTGTGGCACGCACGGCGGGCGGACGAGCCGTTCCTGCCGTTGCCGCTGCTCAGCGGAACGGTCGCGCCTTACGCGCTCACGGCCGGCGGCTGCGCGCTCGGTGCGATGACCGGTCTTACCGTGCAGCTGCCGCTGTATTACGAGTCGGTCTACCATCTCAGCGCCAGCGAGGCGGGACTTGCGCTCATTCCGCTCGCGGCGGTCTCGACCTGCGGCGCGGCGATCGCCGGCCGCACCATGGCGCGCGCGAAGCACTATAAGCGCGTCGCCGTCGTCGGTACCTCATGGGCCGCGCTGTGCGGACTGGGGCTCACGTTCTCCACGCTGCCGCTGTGGGCTCTCTTGGTCTTGATGGCCGCCTTCGCGCTCGGGCTAGGTACGACCTTCCCGGTCTGCGTGGTCTCGCTGCAGAATTCGGTCGCCCGAGCCCAGGTCGGCACCATCACCGGTGCAATGAACTTTTTCCGCTCGCTGATGTCCTCGTTCACGGTCGCGGCCTTTGCGGCCATCCTGTTGATCTCGCTCGGCGCCGACATCCCGCTCGCCGGCGAGCATCATGGTGCGATCAACGCGATTCCCTCGGCCGACATGATGATGGCGTTCCGCTACGTTTTCGGTGCCGCGGCCGCGATGATGGCGCTCGCCTCGCTCTGCCTGATCCTGATGGAGGAGCGGCCGCTGGCCGGGCCTGCGACCGCGCAACCCGTCGATATGGCGGAGTAGGCGGCCTCATCCGCCGCGATCGGCGTACGGATTGTCATCAGTGCTGCGCTCGGCTGCCTTCCTCGCTGCCGCCGCAAGATGGTCCTTCAGCCGGGCGAGCGCCTCGGCGGACCAGTCCTGGACATCGGTGACGGCGACCCAGGCATCGACGTAGTGCTCGGGCGCGTAGACATGGCCAAAGCCCATCGGCGTGTTGGTCGCAACCGCCATGTCGAGGGCGAGCTGGAGCATTGTCACGACGGGATACCAGCGCAGCTCCGGTGAAACGTCCGGACCGCGTGGCGCCTTCATCCAGGCTGGCGCTCGGTAGGCATCGTGGTAGTCGAACAGCACGATCGGGTCGCTGGCATACTGCAGATAGACGACGCGCAGCGCACCCCAGGGCGCATCCGCCGGCACCGTCGGCCCGTTCTGGTTCATGAAACGGACGAAGCGGCCGTCGCGAAATTCCGGCAGCCAGGCCGGCGAGCCCTGATTACGATTCGCGGTGATCGAGCGCCAGATGCGGCTCTCGAACGGCGGCCCGCTCCACAGCGCCCCCGCAATGGGATCGCCGATCGTCTCGAAGAGCTCGGCGGATTTTTCCGAGTTCATGGCGCCGAGGCTGAGGCCATGCAGGTATAGTTTTGGCCGCTTGTCCCTCGGCAGGGTCGTCCAGTAGCCATAAACTTCCGAGAACAGTGCACGCGCGGCTTCCGCGCCGTATTCGGGCTGAAACAGCAGGGACAGCGGGCTGTTGAGATAGGAATACTGCATCGCGACGCTGGCGACATCGCCGTGGTGGAGATATTCGACCGTGCCCATCGCTGCGGGGTCGATCCAGCCGGTGCCGGTCGGCGTGATGACGATCAGGATGGAGCGCTCAAAGCCGTGCTGGCGCTTGAGTTCGTCGAGCGCCAGCCTCGCGCGCGCCTGCGCCGTGTCGCGGGCGCCGAGGCCGACATAGACGCGCACGGGTTCCTCCGCAGGGCTCCCGGTGAAGGCACTGATCTCGGCGGCGGTTGGACCTGAGGCCACGAATTCGCGGCCCGCGCGCCCCAGCTCATTCCATTGCACCAGCGATGCCGTGCTTCCCGTCTTCTCAGGCGCGGTCGGCTGCGGCCGCTCCGGCTCGAGCAGGGCGTCGAATTCGCGGAAGGAGGAATCCAGCGCGCGGAACGCCGTGCGGATGAGGAGATTGTTGGCGATCGACCAGAACAGCAGCGCCGCCACCGCTACGCCAAGGACGTTTGCGATCTTTCTCGGAATGACACGACTTTTGCGCGCGGCCAGAAAACGAACCAGAAGCACGAACAGCCGCCCCAGCGCCAGAAGCACGACGAATGTGAGCAGCGCGATGGCGCAGACCTTGAGCGGATGCGCGGTTTCGACCGGCGCCATATTCATGACGGCGCGGATCGAGTTCTGCCACTCGGCGGCCCGCGTGAGATAGATGATGACGACAAGCAGGCAGCCGGCAGCGACCAGCGCGTTGGCGGTCGATCGCACCCGCGCCGAGGGCTCGGGCAGTTCAAGGTAATGCCACAGCCAGCGCCAGAGGAGGCCGGCTGCGTAGCCGATCGCGAAGCAGGCGCCGGCCAGCGCGCCTTGCGTGAGATAGCTGCGCGGAATGAGCGTCGGCGTGAGTGAAGCCGCGAAGAACAGTGCGCCCAGCATGAGGCCGACGCCCGACAGCGACAACATCTGCCGCCGGATCAACGAAGCGAGATGTTCGCCGACACTCATGTGTCCCCGCTGGCGTCGCTCAGGTGCCCGGCCGCGCCACTTCGGTCTCCTTGCTGGTGATGAACTCCAGCAAGGTCGGCACGCCGTCCTTTGTCTTCTGTATGCCGCGCCTGATCGCAGGCACGATGTCCTCGGGCCGCGTCACTCGTTCGCCGTAACCACCAAAGGCGCGCGCCATCGCGGCGTAGTCGCCGGAGATATCGGTCGAGCGGTATTTTTCGGTCGAGATCGGCATCACCTTCAATTCGATCGCCATCGAGAAGTTGTTGAGCAGGATCGACAGGATCGGAATCCGCTCGCGCACCGCGGTCTCGAAATCCATGCCGGTAAAACCGATCGCCGCATCGCCCCAGACATTGATGCAGAGTTTTTCCGGCTTTGCGAGCTTGGCACCCATCGCGAGCCCAAGGCCATAGCCGAGCTGGGTGGTCTTGCCCCAGCCGAGATAGGAGAGGGGCTCGACCGCCCTCCAGAACGGCGAGAGCTGGTCGCGCGGGCTGCCGGCGTCATGGGTGATGATGGTGTTGTGGATGTCGACGGTGTGCTGGAGATCCCACAGCACGCGATAGGGATTGAGCGGCGCGTCGTTGCTGGTCAGTTTCGGCATCCACTTTGCGAGCCATTCCTTGTGGGACGCCGCGATCTCGGCCGCGACCGCGGACGCATCGCGGTTTGACACCACAGTCCTGCCGATCTCCTCGATCAGCGCATCGAGCACGAGGCCAGCATCGCCGACGAGGCCAACCTTTGCCTCGACATCCTTGTTGAGATGGTTCGGATCGAGCGTCGAATGAATAATGGTCTTGCCCTTGGGCATCGCGATACCAAAACTGGTCTCCGTGAAGGAGCAGCCGATGCCGAAGATCATGTCGGCCTCGGCAAGAAACTTGGGAACCGCGCGCGGCACCGCGAGCCCGCCTGAGCCGAGCGAGAGCGGATGCGTTTCCGGAAACGACGATTTGCCGCCAAGGCTGGTGGTGACGGGGATCGCGAGACGCTCGGCGAGCCGCTTCAGTTGTGGCCACGCTTGCGCGTAGTGCACGCCCTGGCCGGCATAGATCACGGGACGCTTGGCGTTGATCAGAAGCGCCGCGGCCTCCTTCACATGAACGGGGTCGGCGCCGTAGCGGGTGCGCAGCACTGGCGCGTAGTTGAGGGGTTCCGGCACCTCCTCATTCCACATGTCCGAGGGGATCTCGACGATGACGGGACCGCCGCGGCCATTCTTGAGCCTGGTGAAGGCGCGGCGGAAGATGTTGGAGACTTCGGCGGCGAGGATGATCGGCTCGGAGGATTTGGCGAACGCCTTCATCACCTCGCTGGAGTTGAAGTTCGGCTCGATGTGCGAGAGCCTGCGCTGATAGCCCATCGGCAGCACCAGCACGGGGACGGACTCGCCAAAGCACTGCGCGACGCCGCCCATGGCGTTCTCCGCGCCTGGACCATGCTGCATGCAGAAGGCGCCGATGCTGCGCCCCGACGTGACGCGCGAGATCGCATCCGCCATGTGGATCCCGACACGCTCCTGCCGCACCATCACGGGGCGGATCTCGGCCTTCGCCGCGTGCTCGATCAGGTGATTGACGGGATAGCCGCAGAGGATCTCGATCCCCTCGCGCTTCATGATTTCCGCGATCGCAGTGCCGAGCTTCATGGCGTCTCTCCCATCGGCAGGCCGGTTGATCCGGCCGGTTTGTCGGGTAGAGGATCAGGAATTCGCGGAAGCGTAAAGCGCGCGCTCGCGCGCAGCCGTAGGTCTGCCATGCAGGGCGGCCGCGCTCGGCCGCTATCCACCGGCGCTCGATTTCACCCGCTTCAGACAGGCGGGGGATTGCGGTCAGTGAAGGTCGTCCGCTGGTGCCAGTAAGGATAGGGCAGCGTCACCTTGCTGGCTGCATCCAGCCGCTCGATCTGATCCTTGGTCAATGACCAGCCGACCGCGCCGAGATTTTCGCGCAATTGCGCCTCGTTGCGCGCACCAATGATCAGGGTCGAAACCGTCGGACGCTGGAGCAGCCAGTTCAACGCAATTTGCGACACGCTTTTCCCGGTTTCCCTGGCAACCTCGTCGATGGCGTCCACGACACGATAGACGTGCTCATCAGGCACGGGCGGCCCGAAGTCGGCGGTCTTGGGCAAGCGGCTGACCTCGGGCTTCGGCTGACCCCGGCGTATCTTTCCGGTGAGACGCCCCCAGCCGAGGGGCGACCAGACGACGGCGCCGACCCCTTGATCCAGGCCGAGCGGCATCAGCTCCCATTCGTAGTCGCGCCCGATCAGCGAATAATAGGTTTGATTGGCGACGTAGCGCGGATAGCCGTATTTGTCGGCGACGGCGAGGGACTTCATCAGATGCCAGCCCGAGAAGTTCGAGACGCCGACGTAGCGGATCTTGCCTGCGCGCACGAGCACATCGAGTGTCGCAAGCACCTCTTCGGGCGGCGTAAAGGCGTCGAAGCCATGGAGCTGGAACAGGTCGATATAGTCGGTGCCAAGTCGCTTGAGCGACCCGTCGATCGCTGCGAGCAGATGCTGCCGCGATGAGCCGATGTCATTGGGCCCATCGCCGAACCGGAACGTTGCCTTGGTCGAGATCAAAACCTTGTCGCGACGACCTTTGATGGCCTCGCCGAGCACGCGCTCGGATTCGCCAAGCGAATAGACGTCGGCGCTGTCGAACATCGACACGCCGGCATCAAGGCAGATATCCAGAAGGCGCCGTGCCTCGGTCGCATCGGTCGTGCCCCACGCAGCGAGGCGGCCAACCCCGCCGAAGGTGCCCGTCCCAAGACTGAGCGCCGGCACGGTCAGCCCTGACAAACCCAAGCGTCGGTATTCCATCACGATGCTCCTCGACCGTTTAGCGGCTGCAACTATCGCGGTGCGGCCTTTTCCCCGGATGCTAGCGCAAGTATGGGCCTCGTGCCATTACACGCTCACATGGAGGCGATGCTTGGCGCGCCTTGAAGCGTCCACATTGCCGGTGGAGAAACGGCGGATTATCGCGCGGGCTTGGAGACCGATGGGCGCCTGGGGGACGACGACACGTCGTATGGTCAGCGGAATCATGGCCGGCCTTGTGCTGCTGGCAGCCGCGCCGGTTATCGCCGCCGAGTCGCCGGCCGAGCTGATCTCCGGCTTCCGCCTCAAGCACGGCGAGGCCCGCGTTGTGCGCGATGCAACGCTGGATCGCATTGCGCTGGAGCAGGCGCGTGCCATGGCGGCCAAGGATGATCTCAGCCACGAAGTCCTCGGCTCGTTCACCAGGCGGGTCGCGCCGGCGCATGCGGGGCGCGCTGCCGAGAACATCGCCTATGGTTACGACAATTTCGAGAAGACGCTGGGACAGTGGATCGACTCCTCCGGACACCGCAAGAACCTCCTGTTGCACAATGCCTCCCGCGTCGGGATCGCGAGTGCCAGGAATGCCAGCGGCAAGCGAACCTACTGGGCCATGGTGATCGCGGGCGATTACGAGCCGAAGCCGGGGAAGGGCAAGAAGGACAAGGAGCCCGTCGTCGCCGTGAAACGTGAGGCTGCGCCCCCAAGTGGACCGAAATCCAAGGACTGCCACGTCAAGCTGCTCAGCCTCTGCATTTGAGGCGGAGGGCGGTGTCGGAATCGCCGGGCGAACTGCGGCGAGGAGCCTTGCGAAAGCGGCCGCTGCGAAGGATGCTTGCAGGCACCGTCCATCAAGGGAATCATTCATGTCCGTCGACACCCAGGCCGCCACCGACCGCCTCATGCGCTTTCTCGCCGTCGAGGGCGTGACTGGAAAGGAGGCGGCGATCGGGCGCGAGCTTACGGCGGCGCTGCGAGACAGCGGCGTGCCGGCAGGGGCGATCCGTCTCGACGAGGCCAACACGCGCATTCCGGTGCCGACGGAGACCGGTAATCTCATCGTTGATCTGCCCGGCCGCGGTGCGATGCACAACCAGCCGCGGATCATGTTCATGACCCACATGGACACCGTGCCGCTGTGTGCCGGCGCGAAGCCGAAGCGGTCGGGGCGCAAGATCGTCAACACGGCGAAGACCGCGCTAGGCGGCGACAACCGCTGCGGCTGCGGCGTTCTCGTCACGCTGGCGGCGGAGCTTGCGAAGCAGCAGCTTGATCATCCGCCGATCACGCTCTTGTTCTGCGTGCGGGAGGAGAGCGGGCTCTATGGCGCGCGCCACGTCAAGACGGAGGAGCTCGGCTCGCCGGTCATGGCCTTCAACTATGACGGCGGCTCTGCCTCCAACGTCACCATCGGCGCCGTCGGTGCGGATCGCTGGAATGTCGAGATTTTCGGCCGCGCCTCGCATGCCGGCGTCGCGCCGGAGCGCGGGATCTCTTCGACCATGATCCTTGCGCTTGCGCTTGCCGAGGTGAAGGCCGGCGGCTGGTTCGGCAAGGTGGTGAAGGGCAAGCGGCACGGCACGAGCAATGTCGGCCCCGTCACTGGCGGCGAGGGCCGCCCCGCGGGCGATGCGACCAACGTCGTCACCGACTACGTGCACGTGCGCGGCGAAAGCCGCAGCCATGATGGAAAGTTTTTCAAGGAGATCACCAAGGCCTACAAGGCGGCGTTCGAGAAGGCGGCAAAGCGTGTCACGAACGCGCAGGGCAAATCCGGCCGCGTCAAATTCAAGGCCGAGACCGATTATTATCCGTTCCGCATGAAGGAGAGCCTACCCGTCGTCAAACGTGCGATCGAAGCCGTGTCCGCGGTTGGAGGGACGCCGGCCGTCCGCGCCGCCAATGGCGGCCTGGACGCGAACTGGATGGTCCGCCATGGCATCCCGACCGTGACCTTCGGCGCGGGCCAGAACGAGGCGCACACGGTCGACGAATGGATCAATCTCGACGAATACGACCGCGCCTGCGCGCTCGCGTTGCAGCTCGCGACGATGCGGTGAGGTGCGTCACGGTTCGCGTCGAGCCGGACGTCGTCCTGCAATCAATGGAAGTCGGGAGTTCGCGTCAGGTCGGCTGTTGCCGTTACTTCATCGCCGAGCTGATGGAGTTGAACTTGTTGTTGAGCAGCGCGGAGCCCGTGTTGTTCACAACCGTAACGATTGCGAGCGCAATACCGGCGGCGATCAGACCGTACTCGATAGCGGTGGCACCACTTTCATCGGCAAGGAAAGACCTGAGCAAAGCCATCGTCGACTCCTATTGATCCGTCTAATCTATGCGGACGTCGTTTTCGAACTGGTAAATCGGTCGATTAAGTTTTTCGTGCGCGTCAAAACAACAGGTTCGGTCGACCTCGCGTGCTGCCTGATATGATGGCATCCATTAAATTAAGGTTTCCTCACCCAATTCAGGAGGATTTGAATCGGTGCCACGCTGGCAGAAGTTGCTGCATCGCAGGGACTGAGCATGGTAAAGGAAACGAGAAGGCGCTGTGTTGTATCGTCGCGCATCTCAAGGCGTCGTCGCGTGTCACGAGCATGCTGCGCAGAGCGGCAATCGACGATTAATTTTCTCTTCCGTAGGAATACCCCGTGCGACGGTGAGGCCGCGAGGTCGTAGCGAAAAACGACGGCGCCGCTTAACGGCTTATTGAGCCTGTTCGTCAACGGGCCGGCAAGCGAGCGGGCTCATCCGCGGTGGCCGTCCGCGTTCAGCGCCCGCAACATGGCGATACGGGCGAACATCATCCAGCCGCCACCGGTCTCGGCCGCGTTGATGAGGGTCTCGATGGCGGTCTGCCAGTGGGCTTCGTGCTGCGAGTCCTCTGGCAGTTGCATGATGTAGTCGGCCGCCTCTTGCAGCGTGAGCAGTTTGCGCCGGTTGGACAAGGGGATCGGTTCGTCGAACGACGTCGACCAGGGCATGTCAGGCCGGGCGATACGCGGGAAGGGACATCACTGCAGCGTCGCCCGGAGGTGGTGTCGCTATCCGGCCTTCCTGCCGCGCGCCGGCGCACGCACCGGCTTGTCGGCCTGCTTGTCGGCCTTCTTGGGCGTCGCTTCCTTGGCGGCGGCGGTCTTGCCGCCCTTGCCGGCGATCGGCAGCAGCATTTCGCGCTGACCCTCGACGCGCTTCTTCGGCTTCTTGGCCTTGCCGTTGGCCTTGGCGGCGGGGGCGGCTTCCTTCTCGGTCGCCAGGCTCTTCTTGAGCGCGTCCATCAGGTTGATGACGTTGCCGCCCGTCTTCGGCGCGACCTTGGCGGCGAGCGGAACACCGCTGCGCTTCTTGTTGATCAGGTCGATCAGCGCGGTCTCGTAGTGATCCTCGAACAGCTCGGGCTCGAACGCGCCGGACTTCTTCTCGACGATGTGCTTGGCGAGGTCGAGCATGTCCTTGGTGAGCTTCACGTCCTGGATGTCGTCGAAATACTCGGTCTCGCTGCGCACCTCGTAGGGGTAGCGCAGCAGCGTGCCCATCAGGCCGCTGTCGAGCGGTTCGAGCGCGATGATGTGCTCGCGATTGGTCAGCACCACGCGACCGATTGCGACCTTGTTCATGCTGCGGATGGTCTCGCGGATCACCGCATAGGCATCATGGCCGACCTTGCCGTCCGGCACGAGATAATAGGGACGGATCAGGTAGCGGTTGTCGATGTCGGTCTTGGGCACGAATTCATCGATCTCGATCGTGTGGGTCGATTCCAGCGCGATGTCGTCGAGTTCGTCCTTGGTGACCTCGATGTAGGTATCGGTATCGACCTTGTAGCCCTTGACGATGTCGTCGGAGGTGACCTCGTCGCCGGTCTCGGCGTCGACCTTGAGGTACTTGATCCGGTGGCCGGTCTTCCGGTTGATCTGGTTGAAGGAGACCTTCTCTGTATCCGAAGTGGCCGGATAGAGCGCGACCGGGCAGGTCACGAGCGAGAGGCGCAGAAAACCCTTCCAATTGGCACGGGGGGCCATGGGCTACTCCAAACGCAACAGGGACAACTGACAAGGATAACACCCGGGAACCGCGAATCATAGCAAGCCCCAGGATGGAATCTTGCAACGGCGTTAATCGCTGATCCTCTGGCCGAGCCCGGCCCGGAACATCGTTCGCGATCAGACGTTGCCCCGCACATCACGAAAGAGGCCGCGAGGAGGTCGCGGCATTTGGACGCGATACCCCGGCAATTGAGGGTTACCATGGCTACGAGACGCGACGATCAGATCATCGAGACATCGACCGAAGCGCGCCAGGGCGAGCCCGGTCCGTCGGTCGCAGCGTTGCTTACCGTCTCTACCGGACTTGCGATCCTGATCCTCGGCGTCGTCTGGTTCGTGTTCTTCCGGACCTGAGCGCGCCGCGCGGGACGCGCGATCAGCGCTTCCGACTCGCCGCAGAAAGCGGCAAATTGCGCCCGCCATGCGGCCGGCTTGCCCGGCCGCATGGCGGGCGCCGTCGTGTCGGCTTCATGACGAAAAAGTAACATTTGCCGGTTCCCGGCGTTCATATTCAGTTCACGCCGGGATTGATCATCTTGGCAGTAGATTCCGCAGTCCATCCTTTCGGACTATTCCTGGAGAGAAGCGTGCGCCTGCTTGTTGTTGAGGATGACCCCGATCTCAATCGCCAGCTCACCAAGGCGCTGTCCGACGCCGGCTACGTCGTCGATCGCGCCTTCGACGGGGAGGAGGGGCACTATCTCGGCGACAACGAGCCCTACGACGCCGTCGTGCTCGATATCGGCCTGCCCAAGAAGGACGGCATCTCGGTGCTGGAGGCCTGGCGGCGCAACGGCCGCTCCATGCCGGTCCTGATCCTCACCGCGCGCGACCGCTGGAGCGACAAGGTCCAGGGCTTTGATGCCGGCGCCGACGACTACGTCGCAAAGCCCTTCCATCTCGAGGAGGTGCTGGCGCGTATCCGTGCATTGCTGCGGCGATCGGCCGGTCACGCCCAGAGCGAGTTGACCTGCGGACCGGTCACGCTGGACACCCGAACCAACAAGGTGACCGTCTCCGGCAACCCCGTAAAAATGACCTCGCACGAGTACCGGCTGCTGCAATATCTGATGCACCATGCCGGCCGCGTGGTCTCCCGCACCGAGCTCGTCGAGCATCTCTACGACCAGGATTTCGACCGCGACTCCAACACCATCGAGGTTTTCGTCGGCCGCATCCGCAAGAAGCTGGACGTCGATATCATCCAGACCGTCCGTGGCCTCGGCTATCTCCTGACCCCGCCGGCCGCACCCGGTATCTGATCTCGCACTTGATCTGGTACTTGACCGGGCGGCGCGACCGGGGTCTTGGTCGCCTATGACCGTCTCCGACCACCTGCCGTCCTGCGCCTGCTGGGATCCATCCAATGCGCGCTAGCTCGCTTGCCAACCGCCTGTTCCTGTCGGCGACGGCGTGGCTGGTGGTGATCCTGGCCATCACCGGCGTCGTGCTGTCATCGGTGTACAAGAACGCCACCGAGCGCGCCTTCGACCGCCGGCTCAATCTCTACCTGCGCACGCTGATCGCCGAGGTGGCCACGCCCGACGAGCCGCCGGACCGTCAATTCCAGTCGCTCGGCGAGCCGCTGTTCGAGCTGCCGCTGTCGGGCTGGTACTGGCAGATCACGCGCACCGACACCGAAAAGCCGGAGGTGCGCTCGTCGCGCTCGCTGTGGGACAAGAAGCTGCCGAAGCTGGAGGAGCAGGGCGTCGAGCTGACCGCGGCCGGCATCCGGCTCGGCTATGTCGATGGGCCGGAAGGTCAGACCTTGCGGATGGTGGAGCGGCCCGTCGATCTCGGCGCCGACGGCAAGTTCCTGGTCAGCGTCGCGGGCGATGCCACCGAGATTTTCGACGAGACGCGTAGCTTCGACTATTACCTCGGCGGCACGTTCACGGCGCTCGGAATCGTGCTCCTGCTCACCACGGTCTTCCAGGTTCGCTTCGGCCTTGCGCCCCTCAAGCGCATCTCCGAGGCAATCGCCGACATCCGGTCCGGGCGTGCCGAGCGGCTGGAAGGTGAATTCCCCGTCGAGATCGCGCCGCTCGCGCGCGAGACCAATGCGCTGATCGACGCCAATCGCGAGATCGTCGAGCGCGCGCGCACCCATGTCGGCAATCTCGCGCACGCGATCAAGACGCCGCTCTCGGTGATCGTCAACGAGGCCACCACCCATGCTGCCGATCCGTTCGCGGAGAAGGTCATGGAGCAGGCCGACGTCATGCGCGACCAGCTCGCCCATCATCTGGAGCGCGCCCGCATCGCGGCCAGGGTCTCGATCGTCGGGACTGTGACGGAGGTGGCGCCCGCCATCGAGGCGCTGCGCCGGACCATGGAGAAGATCCATCGCGATCGCGGCATCGTCGTCGAAGCCAAGGCGGATCCCGCCGCGAAATTTCGCGGTGAGCGGCAGGATCTGGAGGAGATGGTCGGCAATCTCGTCGACAATGCCTGCAAATGGGCGGCCTCGCGCGTCTTCATCGAGGTGCTGGTGGACGTGCCCGGCAAGGCCGATACCGGGCCACGCCTGCGGATCATCGTCGATGACGACGGCCGTGGCCTGTCTGAGGCCGAACGGGCGCAGGTCTCGCGCAGGGGGCAGCGGCTCGACGAGTCCAAGCCGGGATCGGGTCTTGGGTTATCGATCGTCGTCGACCTCGCCGCGCTCTACGGCGGCCGTCTGACCCTCGGCAGCGCGCCAATCGGGGGCTTGCGGGCGGAGCTTGTGCTGCCCGGCATTTAGTCCTTGTTCCCGCGCGCCTTTTTCCGTTTCGGAAAGGCGGGTTCGACACAAAACGCAACACCGCTGGGCAACTTCCTAAACGCCTTCTTAACGCGCCACCTCCTATGATCGCGCCCGGACGCATCCCTCGTCCGCCACACCACCGTGCATACCAGGCGCATGAGCCAGACATCGATCGAGCGGCTGAGAGACTATCTCGCGCAGCTCCCGCCGCAGTCGCAGGCGCTGCTGATGCGTGAGTTCGAGCGCGCGCTGGAGCGCGGCCAGGACACGGCCGTTGCCACCCTCGTGCTTGAGCAGCTGCGCAAGATCGTGCGCAAGGGCGAGGTCGACGAAGACGCCGCGCCGCGCACGGAGGATCTGTCGCGGCTACTCTACCAGCCGCTGGAACCGTTCCTCGTCGAGGCCGGCATACCGATCCGTCTCGGGCAGATCCGCCGCTCCTCGCTGCTCCCGATCTGGCAGTGGCTCGGTCGCGATGGTGCCTCTGCCAAGGTGGGTGAGATCGACGCCGCGCTTTCCCGGCTGCCTGCCGGCGACAGCGGAGAGGCTCTGGCCGTGAAGATCCAGGCAGTCGCGGCCGATGCGATCTTTCAGTTGACGGGGCCTGGCGGCGGCGACAAGTCGCGCGTGCTTGCCCGCGTTGGCCCGCCCAACGTCATCGAGGACCTCTACTCGGTCGGTGCCGTGCTCGGGGTTCGCGAGGCCATCGCGAACCTCAATGAGAAGCTGCCGCGCTTCCTGCGTGCCTTCGGCGATTCCCAGATCGCGGCGGTGATGGCCGCGCTCAACGTTCCCGTCCTCCAGACGCCACAGATGCTGCCGTTTGCGCTGTCGATGGTGATCCAGCGGCTGACGGCGCCCTGGCAGGTCATCCGCCTCGCCATCAAGATGGCGGCCTCTGACGACGAGATCCGCGTCGCCGCGACGCCGTTCGGCGTGGCGGTCACGATGGCCCTGCATGACCTGTCCTGTCTGGCCGCCATGCTGCGGCTGGACATCAAGCGCGGCCGCTTCGACAACATCGCCGAGAACCTCAAGGCGCTGCATGACGGCGTGCGCGGATTGCGCACCGAACTCGATCTGCGCAACGATTCCGCCTGGGGCAAGCAGCTTACCTCGATCCGTGCCGATATCTCCAACGCCCTGCAATCGGAGATCGACAGCGTGCCGGGCCGTGTGCGCCGCATCCTGCGCCAGCGCGCGGAAAAGGACATTCCGCCGGGCGCCCGCGTCGACAGCACCGAGGTCGAGGAAACCGCCGCGCTGATCGACTTCGTCGCGACCTGCCGCAACTATGCCAGTGAGCTCGCGATCAACGAGGTGACGCTGCGCACCTATTCGGACCTCCAGCAATATGTGGAGCGGTCGACGGAGTCCCTGGTGCAGTCACTGCGCGCCGCCGACCACAAGGTCCGGGCCTATCGTCAGCAGCAGATGGCCGCTGCCATCCGTTTCTGCGAAGTGCTGTTCGGCGACGACTACGCCTCGTTGATGAGCCGGGCGGCCGAAAGCGCGCTGACTGGCGAGCGCAAATCCCAGCGCGCCGGGTAAGTCTGGGCGTATCAGAGCCTAGCTACAATTTGTGGTTGACGAAGCCAGCGACGGACCGTACGGTCGGCGCGCAACTCGTCGGAATTTCTGTTTGTAGGCGCATGAAACCCGTCATCAGCTTCGTGGAAATCGAGAACCGCGTGATTTCGGCGACCTATCGCAGAATGATGGTCAGGGCGAAGATAGTGCTGGTCGAGAAGGCGAGTGGCCGGCAATTGCCGGATCCGGTCACAACGATTGCCTCTCCCGTTCCCGTCGGCGCATTGCGGATCAGGCTGCCGGAAACGGTCGGGCCGGGAACCTATTTCCTGAAGGCGCTGAACGGGCACGGCGAGGACGCGGCGCAGAGCGCGGATTTCGAGGTCGCCTAAGCCGTTGGATTGTCTCGGTTTCGACCCCACTTCGGTCGCACCAAATTGACAATTGTCAATTGCCGCCCCGCTTGAGCGTGGTGTAAAGCCACCTGAGAGGCGCGGGACGACGCGCTGCCGGAAGCTTGCCCGATGACGCTATGGTTCGTGTTCGCGCTGATGACGGTCGCGGCGATTTTCGCTGTGCTCTGGCCGCTCGGCCGTGCCGGCCGCGGGCAGAGCGGAGGCAGCGAGGTCGCCGTCTACAAGGATCAGCTTGCCGAGATCGAGCGTGATCTTGCCGCAGGCTTGATCGCGGCGCCGGAAGCGGAGGCTGCGCGGATCGAGATCGGGCGCCGGTTGCTGGCTGCGGCCGGCAGCGAGTCCGCGCCGGACGGCAGCGAGCCTGCGCTCGGCGGCCGGTCGAGCCCGAACACGTCGAACCTGAAATGGCGCCGCGCGGCGGCCGTGCTGGCGCTGGTCGGCCTGCCGCTGGTCGCGATCCTCGTCTACGTCCCGCTCGGCTCGCCGAGGCTGCACGACTTTCCGCTGGCGCAGCGCGATCGTGCCCCAGGCATGCAGCAGTCGCTCGAGACCATGGTGGCGCAGGTCGAGCAGCACCTCGAGAAGAATCCGACCGATGGTCGCGGATGGAACGTGTTGGCGCCGGTTTTGGAGCGGCTCGGCCGCTATGATGAAGCGGTGCGCGCCTATCGCAATTCGCTCAACTACAATGGCGAAAGCGCGGAGCGAAGATCCGATCTCGGCGAGGCGCTTTTGGCTGCCGCCGGCGGCGTCGTGACGGCCGAAGCCAAGGCGGAGTTTGAGCGCGCGCGTACGCTCAATGCAGAGGAGCCGAAGGCGAACTATTTTCTCGGTCTCGCCGCCGAGCAGGACGGCCGCAAGGATGACGCGGCCGCGATCTGGCGCGGGGTGCTTGCGAAAGCGCCGCCGGACGCGCCGTGGCGTGCGCTCGTGCAATCCTCGCTGGCGCGGGTCGGCGGCGGCAGCGCAGCGCCGGCGCTTTCGGATGACACGATCGCAGCGGCCAAGGACATGAGCGAAGGCGACCGCGGCGCGATGATCCGCGGCATGGTCGAGCGGCTCGCCAACCGGCTCAAGCAGAACGGCGATGACGTCGACGGCTGGCTGCGCCTGGTGCGCGCCTACGTCGTGATGGGTGAGCGCGACAAGGCGAGGGGCGCGCTCGGCGATGCCCGCGAGGCGGTGGCCAACGACGCCGAACGGCTGCGCCAGCTCAATGAAGGTCTGAAGAATCTTGGGCTCGACGGATGACGATCGCAGGAAGGGCGGAAAGAGACCAGCCATGACGCGCAAGCAGCGACGTATGACCATCATCGGCGGATCGCTCGCCGTGCTCGCGCTCGCCGCAGCACTGGTGCTGAACGCGCTGCGCGATTCCATCGTGTTCTTCTCGACCCCGACCATGGTCGCGGAGAAGCACATCGCACCGGGCAAGCGGTTTCGCCTCGGCGGCCTGGTGCAGCCGGGCTCGCTGCAGCGCGGCGACAATCTCGCGGTGACCTTCGAAGTCGCCGACGGCAGCGCCAAGCTGCCGGTCGCCTACAAGGGCATCCTGCCCGATCTGTTCCGCGAAGGGCAGGGCGTCGTCGCCGAAGGCGCGCTTGACGCGAGCGGCGTATTCAAGGCCGACACGGTGCTTGCCAAGCATGACGAGACTTATATGCCCAAGGACGTTGCCGATGCCCTGAAGAAGCAGGGGCACTGGAAGGACGATTACGGCGCCAAAACTTCTGATGGCGTCAAGCCGGCGGCGACGACTGCGCAGGGCAATCCGCAGGGAGCGGTGCGGTGATCGCGGAATCCGGACACTACGCCCTGGTGCTGGCGCTTGGTCTCGCGCTGATCCAGTCCTTCGTGCCGCTGATCGGCGCGCGGCTGCGCGACCCCGCGCTGATGAACGTCGCGCGCTCCACCGCGCTGGCGCAATTGCTGTTCGTCGGCGCGTCCTTCGTCGCGCTCGTCACCTTGCACGTCACCTCGGATTTCTCCGTCGCCAACGTCTACGAGAATTCTCACTCGATGAAGCCGCTGATCTACAAGATCACCGGCGTGTGGGGAAACCATGAAGGCTCGATGCTCCTCTGGGTGTCGATCCTGGCGCTGTTCGGCGGGCTCGTCGCCGCCTTCGGCAACAACCTGCCGCTGTCGCTGCGCGCCCATGTGCTCGCCGTGCAGGCCTGGGTCGCGAGCGCCTTCTATCTCTTCATCCTGATCACCTCGAACCCGTTCCTGCGCATCGCCAATCCGCCGATCGAGGGACGCGACCTCAATCCGGTGCTCCAGGACGTCGGCCTCGCCGTGCATCCGCCGATGCTCTATCTCGGTTATGTCGGCTTCTCGATCTCGTTCTCGTTTGCGGTCGCGGCGCTGATCGAAGGTCGCATCGACGCAGCCTGGGCGCGCTGGGTACGGCCGTGGACGCTTGTCGCCTGGATCTTCCTGACGCTCGGCATCGCCATGGGCTCCTACTGGGCCTATTACGAACTCGGCTGGGGCGGCTGGTGGTTCTGGGATCCGGTCGAAAACGCCTCGCTGATGCCCTGGCTCGCCGGCACCGCGCTATTGCATTCGGCGCTGGTGATGGAGAAGCGCAACGCGCTCAAGGTCTGGACCGTTCTGCTCTCGATCCTGACCTTCTCGCTGTCGCTGCTCGGAACCTTCCTGGTGCGTTCGGGCGTGCTCACATCCGTTCACGCCTTCGCCAGCGATCCCACCCGCGGCGTCTTCATCCTGCTGATCCTCTGCGTCTTCATCGGCGGCAGTCTCAGCCTCTACGCTGCCCGCGTGTCGTCGCTGAAGCAGGGCGGGCTGTTCGCGCCGATCTCGCGCGAGGGCGCGCTGGTGCTGAACAACCTCTTCCTCACCACGGCCTGTGCGTCGGTGCTGGTCGGAACGCTCTATCCGCTCGGGCTGGAAGTTCTGAGCGGCGAAAAGATCTCGGTCGGCGCGCCGTTCTTCAATCTCACCTTCGGGCCGCTGTTCGTACCGCTGCTGATCGCCGTTCCCTTTGGCCCGATGCTGGCGTGGAAGCGTGGCGACCTGCTCGGTGCCGCACAGCGTCTGCTGGCTGCCGGCATCCTCGCGCTGCTGGCGCTGGCGCTGGTCTGGGCCTGGGCGCATGGCGGCAGCGCGCTTGCGCCTCCGGCCATCGCGCTCGCGGTGTTCGTCATCCTCGGCGCGGTGACCGACCTCGTCGAACGCGTCGGCATGTTCCGCGTGCCGCTCGGAACGGCGCTGCGGCGTGCGCGCGGATTGCCGCGCTCGGTCTGGGGCACGGCCTTTGCGCATGCCGGCCTCGGCATCGCGCTGATCGGCATCGTCTGCGAGACCACCTGGAACAGCGAATATATCGGCACCATGAAGCCGGACGATGTCGCCAAGGTCGCCGGTTACGAGCTGAAGCTCGATGGGCTGTTCCAGCGGCAGGGCCCGAACTTCCGCGAGATGATCGCGCGGTTCGACGTCAGTCGCGACGGCGAGGCGCTCAGCGTGATGACGCCGTCGAAGCGCAGCTTCACCACGCGCAGTTCCTCGACCACTGAAGCTGCGCTTCTCACCCGCGGCGCGAGCCAGCTCTATATCTCCCTCGGCGATGTCACCGCCGAAGGCGCGATCGCGGTGCGCATCTATCACAAGCCGCTGGTGCTGCTGATCTGGTGGGGGCCGGTGCTCATGGCGTTCGGCGGCGTGCTGTCGCTGTCTGACCGCCGCTTGCGCGTTGGCGCACCAAAACCGGCGCGCGCGCAGCAGCGCTTGCAGCCGGCGGAGTGATCCGATGCGCCGGATGATCACAGCGATCCTTGCGCTGGCACTTCTGGGGCTGCCGGCGGCCTATGCCGTGCAGCCTGACGAGATCATGGCCGACCCGGCGAAAGAGGCGCGGGCGCGCGAATTGTCGCGCGAGCTCCGCTGCATGGTCTGCCAGAACCAGTCGATCGACGATTCCGAAGCGCCGCTCGCGCGCGACCTGCGCCTGCTGGTGCGCGAACGGATCGCGGCAGGCGACAGCAATTCCCAGGTGATCGATTTCCTGGTGGCGCGCTATGGCGAGTTTGTCCTCCTGAAACCGCGCTTCGAACGACAGACTTTGCTGCTGTGGCTGCTCACGCCGCTCGCGCTGGGCGCGGGCGGTTTGGGCCTCTGGTTTCAGATGCGTCGCCGCGCGCGCGGCAGCGCTGACGTGCCCCCGCCGCTTACGCCCGACGAGGAGGCGAGACTGTCCGCATTGATGTCGGACGAAGCGAAATCGGGCTAACCGGTTGCGCTTCCTCAATTGAGCAAGAAGGAAGCATCTGCACCGTTCGCGGAACTTCCTTAAGTCTCTGTGAAATCATGATTTTTGGCCTGCGTTAAACTGCCGCAGGCATTTGCGGCTTCATTACAAAAGTTTAACCCCGCCGCCAGCGCGCCGTAAGGCGCCAATCCCCATGTTCAGGGCCGTAAGGCGCTGTCCAAGCAGCGTCAAAAAAGAATTCAAGGCCCCGGAGATCCCTGCATGACCGAACGTCCCGACCTCTCGTCCCTCCCATCGTACCGGCAGCCCCGCCGGTCGCTGCTCGTTGCCCGTAAACTCGCGCTGATGGCCTCGGTGGTCGCCGGCCTGGGCGTTGCTGTCTATGGCTTCAGCCCGTCGACGTCGCCGTCCGACCTGTTCTCGAGCCCGGCGCATGCGCAGGTCAACAACGAGGTCAAGAAGGTCGAACGTCCGATCGGATTTGCCGACATCGTCGAGCGGGTGAAGCCCTCGGTGATCTCGGTGAAGGTCAACATCAAGGAGAAGACCGCGAGCAACGACGACGGCGATGATTCGCCGTTCCAGCCGGGCTCGCCGATGGAGCGCTTCTTCCGCCGCTTCGGCGGGCAGGACGGGATCCCGGGCATGCGCGGACCGCGCGGCGGCGGGCGTGCCGTCACCGGCCAGGGCTCGGGCTTCTTCATCTCGGCCGACGGCTTTGCCGTGACCAACAACCACGTGGTCGACGGCGCCGACAAGGTCGAGGTGACGACCGACGACGGCAAGACCTACAGCGCCAAGGTGATCGGCACCGACCAGCGCACCGACCTCGCCTTGATCAAGGTCGAGGGCGGCTCGAACTTTTCCTTCGCGAAGCTGTCCGACGGCAAGCCGCGGATCGGTGACTGGGTGCTCGCGGTCGGCAATCCCTTCGGCCTCGGTGGCACCGTGACTGCCGGCATCGTCTCGGCCAGCGGCCGCGACATCGGCAACGGTCCGTATGACGATTTCATCCAGATCGACGCGCCCGTGAACAAGGGCAACTCCGGCGGTCCGGCCTTCAACACCGACGGCGAGGTGATGGGCGTCAACACCGCGATCTACTCGCCCTCCGGCGGCAGCGTCGGTATCGCGTTCTCGATTCCGGCCGCGACCGTGAAGAGCGTGGTCGCCCAGCTCAAAGACAAGGGCTCGGTCAGCCGCGGCTGGATCGGCGTGCAGATCCAGCCCGTGACCTCGGACATCGCCGACAGCCTCGGCATGAAGAAGGCCGAAGGCGCGCTGGTGGCGGAGCCGCAGGCCAACGGCCCGGCGGCGAAAGCCGGCATCGAGTCCGGCGACGTCATCACCTCGGTCAACGGCGAGTCGGTCAAGGACGCCCGTGAGCTTGCCCGCACCATCGGCGGCATGGCGCCCGGTGCGACCGTGAAGCTCAACGTGCTGCACAAGGGCCAGGACAAGGTCGTGAACCTCACCCTCGGCCAGTTGCCGAACACGGTCGAGGCCAAGGCCGACACTGACAACGACAACAGCAAGGCGCCGAGCAAGGGCACCGACGTGCCGAAGCTCGGCATGACGGTTGCCCCGGCCAACAGCGTGGCCGGCGCCGGCAAGGACGGCGTCGTGGTCACCGAGGTCGATCCGAAGAGCGCCGCGGCCGAGCGCGGCTTCAAGGAAGGCGACGTGATTCTCGAGGTCGCCGGCAAGAGCGTGAGCACCGCCGGCGACGTGCGTGACGCCATCAACGCGGCGCGCACCGACAACAAGAACAGCGTTCTGATGCGCGTGAAGAGCGGCGGCCAGTCGCGCTTCGTCGCAGTCCCCCTCGCCAAGGGCTGAGGATCAGGAGGCTTTTGAGATGAAGGGAGCCGTCGGCATTAGTCGCCCCCGCCGCGGGCCCCCTTCCGGGGGGCGGAGCAACTCCGCTTCCCCATCCTACCTTCCGGTGGAATACGCCCCCCTCTGTCGGAAGGGCCTAAGGGCGGTGAGGTCCCCCAGCTTCACCGCCCGCTCTTTTCCCGGTTCGAGAATCTTCCGCTCCGCTTGCATGCGATTGCCGACCGCGCCATGTTGACAGAAGGGCTGACCTCCTTGACCGCCGCCGACCGCACGATGCGCCTCCTCATCATCGAAGACGACCGCGAATCCGCCGATTATCTCGTCAAGGCGTTTCGCGAAGTCGGTCACATCGCCGACCACGCCTCTGACGGCGAGGAAGGTCTCTCCATGGCCGAGAGCGGCGACTACGACGTGCTGGTGGTCGACCGCATGCTGCCCAAGCGCGACGGCCTGTCGCTGATCGGCGCCCTGCGCGAAAAGGGCGATTCGTCGCCAGTGCTGATTCTCTCAGCGCTCGGCCAGGTCGACGACCGCATCAAGGGCCTGCGTGCGGGTGGCGATGACTATCTGCCGAAACCGTATTCGTTCGCCGAGCTGCTCGCGCGCGTCGAGGTGCTGTCGCGCCGTCGCGGCGGTCCCGCCGAGGACACGGTCTATCGCGTCGGCGATCTCGAGCTCGACCGGCTCTCCCATCGCGTCGCCCGCGGCAAGGACGAGCTGACGCTCCAGCCGCGCGAGTTCCGGCTGCTCGAATATCTGATGAAGCATGCGGGACAGGTGGTGACGCGCACCATGCTCCTGGAGAATGTCTGGGACTATCATTTCGATCCGCAAACCAACGTGATCGATGTACACATCTCGCGGCTGCGCTCCAAGATCGACAAGGGCTTCGATCGGCCGCTGCTGCACACGATCCGCGGCGCGGGGTACATGATCCGTGACGGCATTCGGTAAGCTGATCCGCACCACGGCGTTCCGGCTGACGCTGGTCTACCTGTTTCTGTTTGCGGTGTTTGCCGCATCGCTGCTCGGCTATTTCGCCTGGAATACGCGGCGGCTGATCACCGAAGAGATTACCCAGACGGTGAATGCGGAGACTTCGGAGATCAACGAGATCTACGGTCGCCGCGGCATGCGCGGCCTGGTCCTTGCGATCGAATACCGGGCGCTGCGTCCGGGCGCCAACCTCTACCTCGTGACCACGCCGACGGGGCAGGCGATTGCCGGCAATGTCGGCTCGCTGGCACCGGGCGTGATGGCGACGCGTGGCTGGTCGGAGACCGCCTACCGGCGCATTGAGGATGCGGATGATCGCGACCATCGCGCACTCGTGCGCGTCACCGAACTGGAAAACGGCTTCCGCCTTCTGATCGGCCGCGACCTCGCCGAGCGGCGGCGCCTGTTCGGCATCGTCGCCAAGGCCGCGCAATGGTCGATCCTGATCGTCGTCGTGCTCGGCCTCGGCGGCGGAATCTTCGTCGCCCGCCGCGTGCTCACGCGCATCGATGCGATGAGCGGCACGGCGCATCGCATCATGACCGGCGATCTCAGCGAGCGCCTGCCGGTGGGGCGCAGCGGCGACGAGCTCGACCGGCTCGCGGAGAACCTCAATGCCATGCTGGAGCGCATCGAGGCGCTGATGGCCGGGCTAAAGGAGGTTTCCGACAACATCGCCCACGATCTCAAGACGCCGCTGACGCGCCTGCGCAACCGCGCCGAGGAGGCGCTGGCGAAATCGGGCAGTGAGGCCGAATATCGCGCGGCACTGGAACGGACCATCGAGGAATCGGACGGGCTGATCCGCACCTTCAATGCGCTGTTGATGATCGCCCGCGCCGAATCCGGCCAGGCGCGCGGCAACATGGACGATTTCGACGCCTCCGACGTCGCGGGCGGCATCCACGAGCTCTACGAGCCGCTGGCCGAGGACGACGGCATGACGTTGAAGGTGAAGGCCGAGCCGACGCCGGTCCACGGCAACCGCGAGCTGATCAGTCAGGCGCTCGCCAATCTGGTCGAGAACGCGATCAAATATGGCAAGCCGGTCGCGCAGTCCGCTGGAACCGTGGTCAGCATGGACAGCCGCCAGATCCTCATCGAGGCAAGGCGCGAAGGCGATCATGTGCTGCTCAGCGTCACCGATCGCGGCCCCGGAATTCCGGAAGGCGATCGCAAGCATGCCGTGGAGCGTTTTGTGCGGCTCGAGGCGAGCCGGACGCTGCCGGGCTCGGGCCTGGGCCTCAGCCTTGCCGCCGCGGTTGCAACGCTGCATGGCGGTGAGCTGAAGTTGGGCGATGCTCATCCCGGCCTCATCGCCACGCTCGTCCTGCCCGCGCGCACTGGGGCCAGCGACAGGGTTGCTCCCCCAATACCGGATGTGTCACAGAAGGTGGCATGAATCTCTCCGCGCCGGGAAACGCGGACAAGCATGGTGGGAATCTGGCCGCACGCTTCGCGGAAGGCCCGCATGTTGCCGCTTCCACCACCGCCGAACAACGTCTTCGTGACTGGCTCGCGGAGCTCGAGCCGCAGCAGGCGGCTGCGATCGCGGCGCTGCTCGATCATCCCTTCGTTCGTCCGATCCTGGCCGGCCTAGCGGAATTCTCACCCTATCTGTTCGACCTGATCCGCAGCGATCCGGCGCGATTGATCCGGCTGCTTGGCTGCGATCCCGATGCACATCTGGCATCGCTGATCGACGACGCTAGGCGCGCCGTGCTCGCCGCCACCGAGGAAGCCGAGGTGATGCGACTACTCCGCCGCATGAAATCGGAGGCCGCGCTGCTGATCGCGCTCTGCGACATCGGCGGCGTTTGGCCGGTGATGCGGGTGACGGCGGCATTGACCGATGTCGCGGTGTCCTCGGTCCAGACGGCGCTCCGGTTCCTGCTGCGGCAGGACGCCGCACGCGGCAAGCTGTTGTCGGCCAATCCGGAAGCTCCGGAAGAAGGCTGCGGCCTGATCGTGCTGGCGATGGGCAAGATGGGCGCGGGTGAGCTGAACTATTCCAGCGACATCGACCTGATCGTGTTCTTCGATCCCGACGCGACGACGCTTGCGCCCGATATCGAGCCGCAGCCGTTCTTCGTGCGGGTGACGCAGGGGCTTGCGCGCCTGCTGCAACAGCGCACCTATGACGGCTACGTGTTCCGCGTCGATCTGCGGCTGCGGCCCGATCCGTCGTCGACGCAAGTGGCGATCTCGCGCGACGCCGCGCTGCATTACTACGAGCGGGAAGGGCGCACCTGGGAGCGTGCGGCCATGATCAAGGCCCGCGCCTGTGCCGGCGACCTGAAGGCTGGCGAGGCGCTGCTTGCCGACATCGCGCCGTTCGTCTGGCGCAAGCATCTCGACTTCGCCGCGCTCGCCGATGTCCATGACATGAAGCGGCAGATGCAGACCTATCGCGGCCAGAGTGAGGTCGCGGTCGAAGGCCATAACGTGAAGGTCGGGCGTGGCGGCATTCGCGAGATCGAGTTCTTTGCCCAGACCCAGCAGTTGATCGCCGGAGGCCGTCATCCGGAGTTGCGGGTACGGCCGACGCTTGTTGCGCTCGACGTGCTCGCCGCCAGCAACTGGATCACCTTCGAGGCGCGCGACGAACTGACCAAAGCTTACCAATTCCTGCGCCGGGTCGAGCATCGTCTCCAGATGATCGCCGACGAGCAGACCCACGCCTTGCCTGACGACAAGGAGGCCGTGGAGCGCCTGGCCTGGTTCTTCGGCTATGCCAGCCGTGAGGCCTTTGCGCGTGATCTCCTGCGTCAGCTCGGCATCGTCCAGGGTCACTACGAAAAACTGTTCGAGGGCGATCCGACCGGTACGGCCAAGCTGCCGGCGATCGACTATGGTGCGGGTCCCGACGATCCGCGCCTGTTGCAGCAGCTGTTGACGCTCGGCTTCAAGAAGCCTGCCGCCGTCGCACAGACCGTGCTTGACTGGATCACCGGCGACTACCGCGTGTTCCGTAACGAGGCGACCCGCAGCGCCTTTGTCGAGTTCGTGCCGGCCCTGATCGACGGGCTTGCCCATGCCGAGGAGCCGGACCGCGCGGTCGCGGCGTTCGATCATTTCCTGCAAGCCCTGCAGCGCGGCGGGCGGCTGATCACGCTGCTCAGCCAGAACCGCGATCTCGTTGCCCTCGTGGCGCTGGTGCTGGGCGCGGCGCCCCGGCTCGGCGAGATGCTGGCGCGCCAGCCGCAATTGATGGACGGGCTGATCGATCCGCGCTTCTTCGGCGCGATGCCTGACAGGCAGGAACTGTCGGCACGGCTCGCGGCCACGGTGCGCGATGCGGATTCCTACGAGGAGTTCCTCGACCGGCTACGCCTGTTCGGGCAGGAGAGCCTGTTTCTGATCGGCACGCGCATCCTTTCGGGAACGGTTTCCGCGCAACAGGCGAGCACTGCCTTCGCCGACGTCGCGGAGGGCATCGTGCACACCGTGCATGGACTGGTCGCAGATCGCTTCGCCGCCCAGCATGGCCGGATCAAGCGGCAGGAAACTGCGATTATCGCCATGGGCCGGCTTGGCAGCCGCGAGATGACGGCGTCCTCCGATCTCGACCTGATCCTGCTCTATGATTTCGACGGCGAGAATCCAGATTCAGATGGACCGAAGTCGCTCCAGGGCGCGCATTATTTCGCGCGCTTCACCCAGCGTCTGATCAGTGCCTTCACGACGCGGACCAATTACGGCGTGCTCTACGAGATCGACATGCGGCTGCGTCCGTCGGGACGCGCGGGGCCCGTGGCTTCCAGCATCGCCTCCTTCGACGACTATCAGGCTCACGAGGCCTGGACCTGGGAGCACATGGCGCTGACGCGCGCCCGCGTCGTCTCGGCTTCGCCGGAATTTCGCGCGCGGATCGAGACGGTCATCCGCGAGGTGCTGACGCGGCGGCGCGATCCCGTCACTATTGCCAACGACGTCGCCGACATGCGCCGCGCGATCGCGCAGGAGAAGGGCGAGACCGACTATTGGGACCTCAAATATGCCGCCGGCGGCCTGGTCGATATCGACTTCATCGCGCAATATCTCCAGCTCGTCCACGCGCACGACAAGCCTGACATTCTCGATGTCTCGACCATGCAGGTGCTGGAGAACGCTGCAAGGCTCGGCGTGCTGGCGCACTCGGAGGCCGAGATCCTGCGCGCGGCAGCGCGGCTCTACCACGATCTGACCCAGATTCTGCGCCTCTGCGTCAGCGACCGCTTCAAGCCGGAGACGGCCGGCGTCGACCTGCAAGGGGTGATGACGCGCGCAGGCGACGCGCCGGATTTCTCATCGCTCGAAGCCCGCGTGAAGGAGACGCAGAGCGAGGTGCGGCGCGTGTTCAGGGCGGTGTTGGAAGGGCAGTAGCCTCTTTCAGCGATGCGATGGCCTGGCGGACATCAGGCTCCAGCCCTGCGCCACCGGCGTCGAGATGCGCGAAGATCGCGCGCTTCATCCGAGGATCCCAGAACTTCCTGATGTGCTCGGCGATGCCCGGCACGGCCTTGTCATGGCCCTGGCTCTGGAAGAATTTGCCGATCTGGTTGGCCATGTAGATCAAGCGGTCAGGCGACATCGGCAACCTCCGTGGCAAGGCTCGCTATGCGGCTGCCATGCGTGAACACTTCAAATCCGTCCTGCCGGGCGATGGCAATCAGCGTGATGCCGGCGGCTTCCGCGGTGCGCACGGCAAGCGCGGTGGGCGCGGAGACCGCCACCATCACCGGCGCGCCGATCGCGGCCGTCTTCTGCACCATCTCCACGGAAACGCGGCTCGTCAGCAGCACCAGGCCGCCGCTCGCGTCCGTGCGGCTGCGCGCCAGCGCGCCTGCAAGCTTGTCGAGTGCGTTATGGCGGCCGACATCCTCGCGCAGTGCGACGAGGCCGCGGGCAGGGGACCAGAATGCGGCGGCATGCACGGCGCGGGTCTGCATGTTGATCGCTTGCAGCGGAGCAATGCCCTGCATCGCCGACATGATCTGCTCTGGCGTGAAGGTTTGCCCCTGCGGCACGACTGCGGCGGGGCGCACCGCTTCCGCAATCGACTCGATGCCGCAGATGCCGCAGCCGGTCGGCCCAGCGATGTGGCGCCGCCGCTCGCTCATGCGTCCGGCATCTTCCGAGGCCAGCCACATCCGGAGCTCGATGCCGTCATCGAGGCGAACCACCTCGAGCGACTGGATGTCGTCGGCGGATTTCACGATGCCTTCGCTCAGGCTGAAGCCGACGGCGAAGTCCTCGAGATTTTGCGGCGTCCCCATCATGACGGCATAGGTGCCGCCATTGTAGGTCAGCGCGATCGGCGTCTCCTCCGGGATCAGCCGTGTCCCGCCGGATGCCGCCCCGTCGCGCCAGCTCTCCCGATCGATCGCCTGAACCGCCACGTGCATCGGCCTACTCCGCGGCTTCCGCGGGCGCGATACGGCGCGAATGCCGCGCCTGCGCGTCATAGGCCTTCTGCCAGTCGGACGGTCCGTTGGACGGTGACACCTGCACGGCGGTGACCTTGTATTCGGGGCAGTTGGTCGCCCAGTCCGAATATTCGGTAGTGATCACGTTGGCCTGCGTGTCCGGATGGTGGAACGTGGTGTAGACCACGCCCGGCGCGACGCGGTCGGTGATTTCCGCGCGCAGCGTGGTCTCACCGGCGCGGCTCTTCAGCCGCACCCAGTCGCCGTCACGCACGCCGCGCTGCTCGGCGTCGTGCGGATGGATTTCCAGCCGGTCCTCGGCATGCCAGACCACGTTGTCGGTGCGTCTGGTCTGCGCGCCGACATTGTACTGGCTGAGGATGCGCCCCGTGGTCAGCAGCAGCGGATAGCGCGGTCCGGTGCGCTCGTCGGTCGCGACATACTCGGTAACGACGAACTTGCCCTTGCCGCGGACGAAGCCGTCGATATGCATCACCGGCGTGCCCTCGGGCGCTTTCTCGTTGCAGGGCCACTGCACCGAGCCGAGCTCGTCGAGCCTTGCGTAGGAGACGCCGGCGAACGTCGGCGTCAGCGCCGCGATCTCGTCCATGATCTCGGAGGGGTGTTTGTAGTTCATCTCGAAGCCCATGGCCTTCGCAAGCCCGATGGTGACCTCCCAATCCGCAAGGCCGTTCTTCGGCGTCATCACCTTGCGGACGCGCTGGATGCGGCGCTCGGCATTGGTGAAGGTGCCGTCCTTCTCGAGGAAGCTCGATCCGGGCAGGAAGACATGGGCGTAGTTGGCGGTCTCGTTGAGGAAGAGGTCATGGACGATGACGCATTCCATCGCCGAGAGCGCCGCCACCACGTGTGACGTGTTGGGATCGGACTGCAGGATGTCCTCGCCCTGCACGTAGATCCCCATGAAGGTGCCTTCGACCGCAGCATCGAACATGTTGGGAATGCGCAGGCCCGGCTCGGGATTGAGCCTGACGTTCCACATCGCCTCGAACTGGTCGCGCACGGCGTCGCCGGAGATGTGGCGATAGCCGGGTAGCTCGTGCGGGAACGAGCCCATGTCGCAGGAGCCTTGCACGTTGTTCTGGCCGCGCAGCGGGTTCACGCCGACGCCGGGGCGGCCGATATTGCCGGTCGCCATCGCGAGATTGGCGATCGCGATCACCGTGGTCGAGCCCTGGCTGTGCTCGGTGACGCCGAGCCCGTAATAGATCGCGCCATTGCCGCCGGTGGCGTAGGTCCGCGCCGCTTCGCGCAGCACATTGGGATCGACCCCGGTCAGGATGGCGGTCGCCTCCGGGCTGTTCTTGGGCTGCGCGACGAACGCCGCCCATTCCTCGAACTCGCTCCAGTCGCAGCGCTCGCGCACGAAGGCCTCGTTGACGAGCCCCTCGGTGATGATGACATGCGCCAGCGCCGTCATGACCGCGACGTTGGTGCCGGGCATTAGCGGCAGATGCAGCGCCTTCACGTGAGGCGATTCCACCATCTCGGTGCGGCGCGGATCGATCACGATGAGTTTTGCACCCTGCCGCAGCCGCTTCTTCAGGCGGGAAGCGAACACGGGGTGGGCGGAGGCCGGGTTGGCGCCGATGACAACGACGACATCGGTATCTTCGACCGAGTCGAAATCCTGCGTGCCTGCGGAGGTGCCGAAGGTGGTGGCAAGGCCATAGCCGGTCGGCGAGTGGCAGACGCGGGCACAGGTGTCGACATTGTTGTTGCCGAAGCCGGCGCGGATCAGCTTCTGCACCAGATAGGTCTCTTCATTGGTGCAGCGTGAGGAGGTGATACCGCCGATGGCGTCGCGGCCGTATTTCGTCTGGATGCCGCGCATCCTGGCCGCGGCAAACGAGAAGGCTTCGTCCCACGACACCTCGCGCCAGGGGTCCTCGATCCGCTCGCGGATCATCGGCTTGAGGATGCGTTCCTTGTGGTTCGTGTAGCCCCAGGCGAAGCGGCCCTTGACGCAGGAATGGCCGCGATTGGCCTTGCCGTCCTTCCACGGCACCATGCGGACGACTTCCTCGCCGCGCATCTCCGCCTTGAAGGCGCAGCCGACGCCGCAATAGGCGCAGGTGGTGACGACGGAGTGCTCGGGCTGGCCGATCTCGATCACCGACTTTTCCGTCAGCGTCGCGGTCGGGCAGGCCTGCACGCAGGCGCCGCAGGAGACGCATTCGGAGCCGAGGAAGCTTTCGCTCATGCCGGGCGAGACACGGCTCTCGAAGCCGCGGCCCGAGATCGTCAGCGCAAAGGTGCCTTGCACCTCTTCGCAGGCGCGGACGCAGCGCGAGCAGACGATGCACTTGGAGGGATCGTAGGTGAAGTAGGGATTGGACTCGTCCTTCGGCAGCCAGGCGGGATTCACGTCGCCATTGGACTTGGCGAAGACGTGGTTCTCGCCTTCATAGCCGTAGCGCACGTCGCGCAGGCCGACGGCGCCGGCCATGTCCTGCAACTCGCAATCGCCATTCGCGCCGCAGGTGAGGCAGTCGAGCGGATGGTCGGAGATGTAGAGCTCCATCACGCCCTTGCGCAGCTTCTTCAGCCGCTCGGTCTGGGTGTGCACGACGAGGCCGTTCATCGCGGGCGTAGTGCAGGAGGCCGGCGTGCCGGCGCGGCCTTCGATCTCCACGAGACAGAGGCGGCAGGAGCCGAATGCATCCACCATGTCGGTCGCGCATAGCTTCGGGATCTGATGACCCGCCTCCATCGCCGCGCGCATGATCGAGGTGCCCTCGGGCACCGAGATCTCCTTGCCGTCGATGGTCAGCGTGACCATCGTTTCCGATTTCGAGCGCGGCGTGCCGAAGTCGATTTCCTCGATCAGAGACATCGTTGTTCTCCTATTCCGCGGCCTGAAGCGTGGCCGGTGCCGGGCCAAAATCTTCCCGGAAATGTTTCAGGGCACTCAGCACGGGGTAGGGCGTGAAGCCGCCGAGCGCGCAGAGCGAGCCGAATTTCATGGTGTTGCAGAGGTCCTCGACGAGCGCGAGGTTTTCGCTCACGCGCTCGCCGCGCATGATCTTCTCGATGGTCTCGACGCCGCGGGTCGAACCGATCCGGCACGGCGTGCACTTGCCGCAGGATTCGATGGCGCAGAACTCCATCGCAAATCGCGCCTGCTTGCGCATGTCGACACTGTCGTCGAACACGACGATGCCGCCATGGCCGATCAGGCCGTCGCGCGCGGCAAAGGCCTCGTAGTCGAACGGCGTGTCGAACAGCGCGCGGGGGAAGTAGGCGCCGAGCGGCCCGCCGACCTGCACGGCGCGGACCGGGCGGCCGGTGAAAGTGCCGCCGCCGATGTCGTCGACGAGCTCGCCGAGCGAGACGCCGAATGCGGTCTCGAACAGCCCGCCATGGCGGATATTGCCGGCGAGCTGGATCGGCATCGTACCGCGCGAGCGACCCATGCCGAAATCGGCGTAGGCCTTGGCGCCTTCTGAGAGGATGAAGGGAACGGCGGCGAACGACAGCACGTTGTTGATGACGGTCGGCTTGCCGAACAGGCCGTGATGGGCCGGCAGCGGCGGCTTTGCGCGCACGATGCCGCGGCGGCCTTCGAGGCTCTCCAGCAGCGAGGTCTCCTCGCCGCAGACATAGGCGCCTGCACCGACGCGCACTTCGAGATCGAAGCTCTGGGTGGAACCGCCGATGTTCGTGCCGAGATAGCCGCCGCGCGTTGCCGCCGCAATCGCCGCGTTCATCGCCTCGACGGCGTGCGGATATTCGCTGCGGATGTAGATGTAGCCCTTGGTGGCGCCGACGGTGATCGCCGCGATGGTCATGCCCTCGATCACCAGGAAGGGATCGCCCTCCATGATCATGCGGTCGGCGAACGTGCCGCTATCGCCTTCGTCGGCGTTACAGACGATGAATTTGCGGTCGGCGTTCGCCTGCGCGACCGTCTTCCACTTGATGCCGGTCGGGAAGCCGGCGCCGCCACGGCCGCGCAGGCCGGACGATGCGACCTCGGCCAGGATCGCATCCGCGCCAAGCGACAGTGCGCGTTCGAGGCCCTTGTAGCCGCCATGGGCGCGATAGTCCGCGAGCGAGCGCGGATCGATCACGCCGCAGCGCGCGAAGGTGAGGCGGGTCTGGCGCTTCAGCCAAGGAATCTCGTCTGCGATGCCAAGCCGGAGGGGGTGCTCTCCGTTACTCGCCATCGAGTCGAACACGGAGGAGACATCCTCCGGGCTGACCGGTCCGTACGCGATACGGCCCTTGAGGGTCGCCACCTCGACCATCGGCTCCAGCCAACACAGCCCGCGTGAGCCCGTCCTGACGATCTCGACTGGAAGGCCGCGCTTCTCGGCGGCCTGCTCGAGCGCCGCGGCCACATCATCGGCGCCGACAGCGACGGCAGCTGCATCGCGGGGAACAAAGATCCGCATCTTCATCGCTGCGCCTCCGCAACCAGCGCATCGAGGCGCTTCTCATCGAGCCGGCCGACGAGGCGGCCATCGAGCATTGCGGACGGGGCAGTCGCGCAGAGGCCGAGGCAGTAGATCGGCTCCAGCGTGACGCGATCGTCGGCAGTGGTGCTGCCGAGCGACACGCCGAGCCTCGCCTCGGCACGCGCCGCCAGCGCATCGCCGCCGGCGGCCTGGCATGCCTCAGCGCGGCAGAGTTTGAGGACGTGGCGGCCGGCGGGCTTGTGGCGGAAATCGTGGTAGAAGGTAAACACGCCATGAACCTCGGCGCGCGACAGGTTGAGCGCCTGCGCGACCATGGGAATCGCGGCCTCCGGGACATAGCCGAAGGCCCCTTGCAGGGCATGGAGGATGACCAGCGTCGCGCCCTCCTGTCCGGCGTGTTCGGCGATGATTTCAGCGCCGCGCGTTTCGTCCCAAGGCTCGTGAATCCCCGTCATTTTTCATTCTCAACCAGAGGGTGACCTGCCCCCATGAGTATTTGGAATCATTCGAAAATCAATAAAGCTGTCCCATGCTGCGATCGGGAATTCGCATCGATAGGGTCACGCAATCGGGTGATACGAAATCGCAATGATTGTTCCGGCAACGTCCCGTTTTCGGGTGTTGGAGAAGGCCCATCGTGATAGCTTGCATGCCACGACATAATCCCAGGGGAATAGCGGTTGCTCGACAAGCTTGAACTTCTGCTGGCGCTCGCCAAGGAGCGGCATTTCGGACGCGCGGCGGAAGCCTGCGGCGTCACCCAGCCGACCATGTCGACCGGGCTGAAGCAACTCGAGGAGATTCTCGGCGTCATGCTGGTCCAGCGCGGCTCGCGCTTCCAGGGCTTTACGCCGGAAGGCGAGCGGGCACTCGACTGGGCGCGACGCATCGTCGGCGACGCCCGCGCCATGCGCGACGAGATCAACGGGCTGAAGCACAAGCTCTCCGGCGAGATCCGCATCGCGGCGATCCCGACCGCGCTCGGCATGGTGGCCTCGCTGACGACGCCGTTCCGCGCCAAGCATCCGGAGGTGCGTTTCCGCATCCAGTCGACCACCTCGTCGGAGGTGCTGGGACTTCTCGAAAATCTCGAGGTCGATGCGGGGCTGACCTATATCGAGAACGAGCCGATCGGCAAGGTGCGCACCATCCCGCTCTACAACGAGAGCTATCGCCTCCTGACCGCGCCGGATGCGATGTTCGGCGACCGCGAGACGGTGACCTGGGCGGAGGTCGGCAAGGTGCCGCTGTGCCTCCTGACGCCGGACATGCAGAACCGCCGCATCATCGACCGCGCATTGCGCTCGGTGAATGCCGAGGCGACGCCGACGCTGACGTCGAACTCGCTGCTGGTGCTGTTCACGCATGTGAAGACCGGGCGCTGGGCGAGCGTGATGCCTGCGAAGCTTGCCGAGACGCTCGGCCTCAAGGACACCGTCCGCTCGATCCCGATCATCGATCCCGAGGTCAACTACAGCATTGGCCTTGTGATCCCGCAGCGCGACCCGATGACGCCGCTGATCGCCGCGCTCGTCAACGTCGCGCGCGAGGTGGCGCCGACGCTGCAATCCTGACCGGGGTCAGGCGGCCGCGGGGATCCTGGCTGCGGCCTTGTTGGCATCGCGCGGCAGCGTGACGCGCACGATGGTGCCGACGTCGATCTTCGAGCGCAGCCGCATCGTGCCGCCGTGCAGTTGCGCGAGCGAGCGGGCGATCGCGAGCCCCAGGCCCGAGCCGTGATAGGTCTTTGTGAGCTGGCTCTCGACCTGCTCGAAGGGGCGGCCGAGCCGCGCCAGCGAATGCGGGGCGATGCCGATGCCGGTGTCGGCGATCATCAGCACGACCTTGTCCTCGAGTTGCCGGCTGCGCACCACGATGCGGCCGCCGTCGGGCGTGAACTTCACGGCGTTGGACAGGAGGTTGACGATGATCTGCTTGGTGGCGCGGCGGTCGGCGACGACGGAGATGATGCTGTCGATGTCGGCATCGAGCGTCAGGTTCTTGTCCTGCGCGCGGCCCGAGACCACCCGCAGCGATTCCGCGAGCGTGCGCGACAGGTCGAGCTCCTCCATGTCGAGCTTCATGCGGCCGGCCTCGATCTTGGACATATCGAGGATGTCGTTGATGACCTCCAGCAGGTAGTGACCGCTGGTGAGGATGTCCTGGCAGTATTCCTGGTACTTCTCGTTTCCGAGCTCGCCGAACATGCCGCTTCCCATGACCTCCGAGAAGCCGATGATCGCGTTCAGGGGCGTGCGCAGCTCGTGGCTCATGTTGGCGAGGAATTTCGACTTGGTCTGGTTGGCTTCTTCGGCGCGGGTCTTTTCGCGCTGGTATTTTTCGGCGAGATCGGCGAGCTCGTTGGTCTGGCGCTCCAGCGCCGCTTGCGAGCGCTTCAGGTCGATGACGGTGGCGCGCAGGCGCAGATCGTTGTCGACGAGCTTCTGCTCGTGCTCCTTGATGCGCGTGATGTCGGTGCCGACCGAGACGTAGCCGCCGTCCTTGGTACGGCGCTCGCTGATGTGCAGCCAGCTGCCGTCGTCGAGCTGCGCCTCGAAGGTGCGGGCGCCCGGTCCCTGATTGGCGGTCTCGTTGTGGCGGGTGCGCACCTCCGGCATGCGGCCGACCTCGAGCACGGTCTCGTAGGAGGTGCCGGGGATGACGGCCGAGTCCGGCAGCCTGTGCAGGCGCTGGAAGTGCGAGTTGCAGAGCACCAGACGGTCGCTGTTGTCCCACAGCACGAAGGCTTCCGGGATCGTCTCGATGGCGTCGCGCAGCCGCAGGTCGGCTTCCACCGTCTTTTCGGCAAGGCTCTTCTGCTCGGTGATGTCGACGGCGATGCCGATCAGGTGCATGGCGGAATCGCCCGTGGCGCGCGTGCGCTCGCAGCGCACGCGGAGCCAGATCCAGTGGCCGTCGACGTGCTGCATGCGGAAGCTCTGGTCGATGTGGTCGATCTGGCCCGAGATCAGCTGGTCGGCGATCGCGAACAGGTCGATGTCGTCCGACTTCACCAGCGCATTGACCTCGCCGAAGGTGAGGAGCTCGTTACGGCCGTCGAGGCCCAGCATCGAGAACATCGACTGCGACCAGAAGATTTTGCCGCGCGAAAGATCCCAGTCCCAAAGGCCGCAGCGCCCGCGGTTGAGCGCGGTGTCGATCCGGCCGCGTACGGCGTCGTTGATCAGGTCGCCCTCGCGGGCGCGGGTCGACTGCCAGTGGAAGGCGAAGCCGAGAATCAGGACGACGAAGCCGGTGGTCGCCGACAGCGTCACCGAGAGCGCGGCATCCGAGCCCCAGATCGGCTCGTTGCGCTCCTGGATCACGGTGACTTGACCGGGCAGCGACTTGATCGGCCGCGAGATCGCCACCGCGCTGTTGCCGCTGGGCAGCGTGAGATCGGAGACGTCGTTCTGTTGCGGCGGCGTCGCCACCAGCTGCGCGGTGGTGATCGCATCGAGCAGGCGGTCGTTGCCGGCCGGGTCGGTGTCCACGGGAATGCGTGCGAGGATGCGGCGGTCGGTGCCGACGGAGGTGACGATGACGTGGCGGCCCGAGGCCGTGCCCCAGGAGGGAACGAACTCGGGCAACAGCGTCGGCAGGCGCTCGATGTTCTTCTGCCGTTCCATGCGCACCGAGGCGAGACGATCGATGCGCTCGGCGAGCAGGTCGGCGAGCGCCTGAATGTCGTGCTTGATCACCAGCCGCTTCTGCCGGGTCTGGTCGACGACCTGGACGAAGGCGCCGAGACAGATGGTGATGAGGAAGGCGATGATGAGAGTAGGCACAGCGCGCCGGAGCGCCGGCTCGGCGATCAGGAGCCGGTGGTAGGCCGGTTTCGCGATCGATTGCGCCAATCCCTTGATCGAATCGGATTGGACGCACGCGCTCGCGGCGTCTGCGCGCGGCATGCCTTCGGCCCCCAGGAGATATTGCTGCACCACAATTCGGAATGAAGCCCCCGCTCGCTTCCGAATCACAGCGATTTGAATCCAGTTTTCGCGGACTGTCGAGAGTCAACGAATCGTTAACGCGAAATAATTCTTATCCAATGGAGAGTTTGCGCCGCGAGCGGCCGCAATATGACGTGCGCGGCGAGTCCGAAACGGGAACGTGTGACTCTTCGCGCACCTGTTCATGCGCGCGGCGGCTCGGCGTGACTGATCACGCGCTTCACGCTCGGGAAGGCGCGACGTAGTGCGCGCTCGATCTCGTCGACATGCTCATGCACCTTGATCACGCTCATCGACGGCGTGGCGCGGCAGTGGAAGTTGACGATCTCGCCGGCATCGGTGTTGCGCACGCGCACATTATGAATGTCGTGGATATCGCTATCAGCGGCAAAGCCGGTGAGCGCGGCTGCAATGGCCTGCACCCGTTCCGCCGGCGCGTCGACGCCGAACGGCAGCTCCGGCTGGAGCGGCTCGATGTGGACGTCGACCTCCACATCCTCGCCGAATTCCTCCTGGATGTTGCGCTCCAGTGTGTTGGCGACGTCGTGGGCCGCAACCAGCGGCATCTCGGCGTCGACCTCGAGATCGATGCCGACGATCAGCTTGGCGCCGAGGTCGTGCACGGTGACGTGATGGATGGCAAGGCCCGAATTGCGCGCGATCACCATGATGCGGTCGCGCACGGTCTCGTTGTCGCGCGCGACGGGGACGGCGGTGAATGTAAGGTCGGCGTCGCCGAACGCCTTGCCGACGGCGGCTTGCGCGTTGCGCTTGATGTCCTCGACGCGGTCGATCGGATAGGTCCGCGGCACCTTTGCGATGGTGTCGATGAAATAGGTCGCCCCGACCATGCGTACGCGCAGGCGCTCGACATCGAGCACGCCGGGCACGCTTTTGATTACGGCAGTGGCCTTCTCCAGCGCGCCCTCCGGCGCGCGGTCGACCAGCGTCTGCACCGTGGAGCCTGCCATGCGCAGGCCGAGAGCCGCGATCATCACGGCGACGGCGGCCGCCGCCGCGGCGTCGCCCCACCAGAAGCCGAGGCCGGCGAGGATGAGGCCGGCGATGACGGCGAACGAGCCCATCACGTCGGAGGCAAAATGCAGTGCGTCGGCCGCGAGTGCCTGGCTCCGCGTCTCCCGCGCGGCGCGATGCAGCGCTCGCGCCCGCCAGAGATTGACGACGATGTCGATCACCAGCACGACGAAGGGCACGGCCGAGATGGTCGGCGGCGCCGTGCCCTCGCGCAGGCGGCTATAGGCCTCGACCAGGATGCCGCCGGCCAGCACGTAGAGCAGGGCAGTGACGCCGAGCGCGGAGATGCTCTCGAGCTTGCCGTGGCCGTAATGGTGCTCGTCATCGGCCGGCTTGTCGGACACCCGCACCACCGCCCAGGTGATGATGGTTGCGACCAGGTCGATCGAGGAATGCAGCGCCTCAGAGATCAGCGCCAGCGAGCCAATCGCGATCCCGACCACGAATTTGGCGGCCGCCATGCCGCCGCTGGCGAAGATGGAGATCGCGGCGACCGAGGTTTTGCTGGTGTGAGAATTCATGGCCGGGGATTTAGCAGGCGGTCCGCGAACATCAAGCGACGATCCACAGGTGCAGTCGCAAGTGAGTTGCAAGAGCGGGGCCCGCTCTGTGATTCCGGGTTCGCCCTTCGGGCGCCCCGGAATGACGGTCACGCCCTCACAGCGTGACGACGATCTTGCCGAGATGCCTGTTGGCCTCCATGTGCGCGAAGGCCGCGTCGATGTCGTCGAAGGCAAACACCTTGTCGATCGGCAGCTGCAGCTTGCGCGCTTCCACCGCACTCCAGATGTCCTTGCGAACCTCCTCAAAGATCTCGCGGATTTCCTCGATCGTGCGAGTGCGGAAGGTGACGCCGATATAGTTGATGCGACGCGCCGCATGCAGGTCGAAATTGAAGTCGCCATGGGTGCCGCCGAGCCGGCCGACATTGACGATGCGGCCCTTCACCTTGGTTGCGGCAAGGTTCTGGCTCGCGACCTTGCCCGAGACCTGGTCGACGATGAGGTCGACACCTTCGCCGCCGGTGGCCTTCAGCACCTGGTCGACCCAGCCGGGGTTGGAGGAGTCGATCGCTAGATCGGCGCAGTAATCGGTAAGCCGGCTGCGGCGATGGGCATCCGTCGACGAACCGATCACGAGCCTTGCGCCCTTGAGCTTGGCAATCTGCATCGCCATCAGGCCGACGCCGGAGCTTGCGCCCTGGATCAGAACGGATTGGCCCGGCTGAATTCCGCCGACGGTGACGACGGCGTTGTGCATGGTCGCGAGCGCGACGGGCAGGGTGGCGGCTTCCTGGAAGTTCATGTTCGAGGGGGCGCGGAACAGGCGGCCGTGATCGGCGAGCGTGTACTCCGCGAACGCCGCCGCGCCCGAGCCCATGATGCGGTCGCCGACCTTCACGCCTTTCGCGTCGGGCCCGAGGGCGGCGACTTCACCGGCCCATTCCATGCCGAGTACGGTGCCGACCCCGCCGGCCGCGCCATGGGCATGGCCCTTGCGCATGCCGGTGTCGGCGCGGTTGAGCGCGCAGGCGCGGACGCGGACCAGCACCTGCGTGCCCTTAGGCGTTGGTTGAGCGACGTCGGAAATCGCAGCTCCCTCAGGGCCATAGACGTAGGCCTTCATGCGTCACCTCTGGTTCATCCTAAACGTGAATCGCAACGCTAAGCGCGCGCTGGCGATCATTCCGCAGCTTGTGCGACCGGTTGAACGATCATGCCTTCGAGCCGGTTCCTGATGATGGCCTCCGCCTCGCGCACGATGCGGGAGATGAGCTCGGCGCAGCTCGGGATGTCCTGGATCAGGCCCTGCACCTGGCCGGCCGACCAGATGCCTTCGTCCGAATTGCCGGTCGCATAGACCATCTTGCCGCGGGCGCCCGCCACCAGCTCGCGGATGTCCTCGAACCGGGCGCCTTCCTTCTCCATGGCAACGACCTTGGTGGAAATCGCGTTCCTGGCGACGCGCGAGGTGTTGCGCATGGTGCGGAAGATCAGCTCGGTCTCGCGCTCGTCATTGGCGACGATCTTCTCCTTGATGAGCTGGTGGATCGGGCTCTCCCTGGTCGCCATGAAGCGGGTACCCATGTTGATGCCATCGGCCCCGAGCGCCAGCGCGGCCACGAGGCCCCGAGCGTCGGCGAAGCCACCCGAGGCGATCATCGGGATCCTGACCTTGTTGGCGGCGGCCGGGATCAGGATCAGGCCCGGCGTGTCGTCCTCGCCGGGATGGCCGGCGCACTCAAAACCGTCGATCGAGATGGCGTCGACGCCCATGCGCTCGGCGGACAGGGCGTGGCGGACGCTGGTGCATTTGTGCACGACCTTGACGCCGTGCTTCCTGAACTCATCGACATGCTCCTGCGGCTTGTTGCCGGCGGTCTCGACCACCTTGATGCCGGCCTCGATGATGGCGGCGCGATATTCGGCATAGGGCGGCGGCTTGATCGCGGGCAGGATCGTGAGGTTGACGCCGAATGGCCTGTCGGTGAGTTCGCGGCAGCGCGCAATCTCCTTGGTGAGGTCCTCGGGCGTCGGCTGGGTCAGCGCCGTGATGAAGCCGAGCGCGCCGGCGTTCGCCACCGCCGCCACGAGCTCGGCGCGCCCGACCCACTGCATGCCGCCCTGGACGATCGGATGCTCGACCCCGACCAGATCGGTGAAACGTGTCTTCAGCATGGGTGCCCTCTGTTTCCTCGGGCGCGCGATTGGCCGCGCGGCCGCTTATCGACTTCTTTCGGCGGCAGGATGCCGCCCGGTCCGGCAAAAGTCTATTCGCGGGAAGTGCGACCAGGGCAGGGCGATCATGCGAGCGACGGGCGATGTTCCGCGCGGCGGATAATTCCTGCTGGCGGTCGCCAGATGCGCTCTCCGGTGTCGTCCTGGCGAACGCCCGACGCTCGCGAAACGCTGCACTTAATAAAATCAAAAATTCGGTAGAAGATAATATTGGTCGTGAGTGCGACACAGTGACCCGTGCGAACTGCGGCCGCCCTGTGATCCAATTCACAAATGTGAACTATCCAAAATGCTACCTTCGCGGGAACTCGGAAGTCGGCTCGACACACTGCCTGCAGCGATGCGCGCGCTGCCGCGGATCGCTCCACTCGCGAAGACGGGAGGCGCCGCCATGCTTGGCTGGATATGGATCGCGCACAATGCGCATTGGCTTGCGGCGCTAGGCTTCGGTGCGATGATCATCGGGGTGTATTTCTGGTCGCGGTTCGACGAGCCGAGCTATGAAGGCACGTCCGAATATTTCGTGCGCTACAAACCGAAATTCTCGACCTCGCGAAGGCGCTACCTGCGCGCCAAGCTCGGCTATGTCTTCGCGATCCTCATCGTCTTCTTCATCCTGTCGGCCGTACCGGAGATCTTCTACGCCCTGCTTCCCGAGGAGCTCAGCCAAAAAGCTCCAAAGCCCAGCGATACGACCCTTCCGCTCGGTGTTGCGCTGATGCTGATAGCATTCCAGACCATTCCGCGGCTGAACGAAGGAGAACGCCGCATCCGAGGGCTTCTTCATTCGGTCGCTCGCATACCTGAATCGATCCGTCGAACCGTCGCCCAACTTCGCGGCTTCCCGTTCCACTGCAGCGCCGCTGCAGTCGCCCTGCAGACCCGCAAGCTCGGCGTGCAGATCGGAAAGAGCGGTCAAGAGCCGGCAAACCTGAGCAAGCTGATCTTCGAGGACGATTTCCTGCACGTCTGGTACAACACCGGGTGTGTGCTGAGCGCATTGTCCGAGAATAACCAGGCGAGCACCAACATCGATCCGCTCTTCTACGACTACTACAAAGAGGAGCTCGATAGCATCAACGACAGGCACATTGCGCTCGCTCTGCCCGTGCGCAAGTACTTGACCGAGCGGTTGCGCGCCAATTCCAATCCTGACGCAGTTCCCGACCCGGCGGCGATCCGCGAAGTCCGGAACCTGCGAGATCGGCTTTATACCTTCGTGGCTTGCGGCGTCCGGTCCAGCGTCAGGAACGACGCGGAGAGCCTCGACATCATCAGCAAGCTCGGGTTTGCGGTCAGGCCGGATCCGCCCCGCGAACGCCGCATCGAGGCGCTCGTTTGGTTGTCGCTCGCAGCGCTCTCGATTCTGTCCGTGTTCGCGGTCTGGACGACGCAGCTCTTTGAGAACTTCGTTTTGAAGGACGAGCAGACGATCGAAGCGTTGAAGGTGCCGACCGAGTTGCCTGGGCAGTTCTTCTGGTCCTGGTCGACGGATGCCTTCTATTTCTTCGCGATCCTGGGAGCGCTGCTCATTCGCGGCGTCCACATCGGTCGACGGGAGTGGTTCGACATCAACAATTTCGATCGAGAGCGTCCCATCCTGCGTTACGCGAAGCCCATCCTTCTCGGCGGCGCCCTCGGCTATATTGCGCTCGTTCTCATTGCCCTGCTCGTCGGCGGACAGGTGCTCAAAGTGGAGGCCCGCGACATCAGCAAGGGGCTGGTCGAGGCCGTCACTCAAACATTGCCCTGGGCGCCGCTTGCAATCGTCATTGCTGGCGTCGCGTTGTGGCTCGGCGACAGCCCAGTTCAGGACGCGCGGCCGTCGTGGACAAGGATTCTCGGTCGTGCCGTAGTCGGCGCGCTCGTCATGATGGCGGCGGGATTTTTCACGAGCAGCCTCGCCCAGCCGGCCGTTCGCCAGGTGGGGATTGCGAGCATCTATATGAGTCTGTTCGTTGCGATGCAGATCGGCCTCGTTGCCTTTGTGTTGTGCATCATCGTACAGATTTCGGAGCTGTACACGGACAGAGGACGGTCCTTTGCGGGACAGTTCATCGAAGCTTCGAGCCGACAGGGGCGTCTGTTCTCGATGTATCTCCATCGCGATGGCACGGCATGTCTGCTGTCGCCGAACGGAGGAGGGCTGAAGAGTTCGGCGGTGCGCTGCCAGGGACACTGGCAGCAATTTCCCGAAGGCACTGCCGTGAGATGGGATGGTGAAGGCGATGCCTGCGGAAAAGCCGGGGGCTTCGGCTTGATGTCAGCCTTCGGAGATTCACTCATCTACGAAGCCTATGCGGAGCGCTTCTCCGGCACCCCCGACTTCGTCGCTCAGCTCAACATGCGAGCGAGCGTCGATACGACGAGACCGTCTCCCGCCCCGGACCCTTCGCGAGGGATACAGCCTTCCGCCTGGCAGGCAAAGCCGGCCGATGCGACCAGCGGCGCGACCAGTTGAAGGATGCAATCGAATGCCCAGTGAGGACCGATATTTCATTCCGGTGTGTCTCTACCCGCACACAAGGTACCGTACGACCGCCGGGCTCATGACGCTCTTCGACAAGTATGACCTCAGGCATCATGATCACCTGATGGTGGTCGCCGATCGCCTGCTTGTCCTGGATCGTCTAATGACCGGCCGATACTGGACCATTCCGTCGGCAGTGCACAAGGCGAAGCAGGAAGCCAGCCAGATCCTGAAGCTGATCCAGCGGACATCCTTCCGATCGGGTGCACGGGCGCGCGGTGCCATCGTCTGCTGGGACGAGATCGCGGAAACGGCGCAATACTCGGACTTCGCGCAGCGCCTGCAACAAGCAGTGCTGGGGGACCGGATGCTCGCGGACACGATTCAGGCATTCGTCGAGCAGAGAGCCGGACGCTATGGTCTCGGCGCGTCGCCGGAACGGGAGCGAGACTACGAACGCGAATACCTGCTTTCGGAAGTGTCGATGAGCGTTTACTGCACCGAGATGCTCGGGTTTTCGAACGAGGTGTGGGAGCGACCACCCGGCGCCGACATTCCCGATCCCCTGAAGTTGCTCTATGGCGAACGCCGAGAATTGATCAGACGCGTGACCGGACAAGCCGCGACTCGGGTTCTGACTTTCGTGTTTCCCGACGCCGAGGACAGCGAGCAAGAGGTTTATGAGGAGAGCCGTCCCGAAGCTTAGGGGAAGCAGCCCAGCCAGTCTTGCGCGCGACGCGATTTTCTAGCGATCGGCAGTCAGGCGGAAATTCATCTCGATCTTCGCGGGCGACCCGCCGATCCCGGGGCGCCAGGGCGAATAGCCCGGCGTGGGATCGGGATCGCGGGAGAGATCGATCCGCCAGGTCTCGGTGGGCGTGTCGGGAAGAGTCAGGATGACCTCGCGCCGGCTCGTCTTGTACGACAGCGCGGCGGTCGCGAGGATGACCTGGCGGTCGCCATCGTGACCGTGCCAGCCTTCGCTCAAGGTGACGGGCGCGAAGCCGTGGCTTTCGTCGACATAGATCTGCACGTCGGTCTTGTCAGGCGGCAAGGCCTTGCCGGGCGGCAGGCGGAATTGCAGCTCGAGCGTCATGAAGCCGTGCGTAAGGTAGGGCGAGCGGATCAGCTCGTACCAGCCCCAATAGGCGAGGCCCGCGACGATCAGCACGACAGTCACGGCAAAGGGGTAGGAGATGTGCGTCCGGCTCACCGCGCCCGGCATGTCATCCGGCGGCGCGTTCTCGCGAACGATGCCGAATCTCGTGAACAGCCAGACGCCGATACCGAAGCCGACGAGGCCGCCGAAAGGGCCGATGTTGAAGAACGCCCCCATGGCGATGCCCCCGTCGCGGTCAGGCCCGGACAGCGCCACTACCAGCGCGGCAAGGCCGGACCAGCCGGCGAGTGCGCCGAGGAGACCGGATAGGAGGCCGAGGATGAAAGACATGATTGGTGCGTCGACGTGCTTGCGGTGAGCGGCGGCTATTTTGTCGCTCTGTCAGGCGCCCGGGTTCGAGCCGCAAGACCCGAAAGTACGTCATTCCGGGGCGGCGCGAAGCGCCGAGCCCGGAATGATGCACGGCCGCCTTGCCGGCTCGTGACCCAACTAACGCTCGCGGATATGGATTCCGGGCTTGCGCTTGGCGCGTCCCGGAATGACGAGGAGGCTCGTGGAAGGGCAGGAGGTCCTGCCCAGTGGGTATGAACGCGCGCTACTGCTCCGGCGCGAGCTGGACCATCTGGCGGCCGGCGTTCATTTCCTTCAGTTTGCTGACGTACTCCTCGGGGCGTTGCCAGCGCATGGGGACCTTCAGTCCCATGAACTCCGCGATGTTGCCGATGAAGCCCGTGCAGTTCATGGTCTCGGCGTTCCAGACCGGCGAACTGTCCTGCAATTTCCTGATATAGGCGAACACCCGCTTGGCGTCGGCCTCGTTCAGATAGACGCGGTAGCTTGCCGTCAGATATTCCGGATCGAGGTCGCCATAGCTCGCCCCCGTCTCGGACGGGACCGGAATGACGTGGCCGAGCATATAGGTGAGCGTGTCGCCCGCGGGCGTCAGGCCTGCGACTTCGACGGCGCGCTCGCTGGTCTTGCCGTACCAGACGAAGGCATGTCCCCAGCTTGCCGCGGTCCTTGCTCTGAAGTCCACGTAATAGGGGCCCTTCGCCTGACCGGCCTTGGACCGGGCAGGCGCGTTACGGGGCGCAAGCGCATTCGCGTCAGCGATGCGCTTGCGTGCCTCGTGGGCAGAAGCCGACTGGATTGTGCAAACGAGCGAAAGGACTGCGCATCCCGCTAGGATGCGCAATCCCGATCTCTGACGTGTGATTGCCACGCTTCGCCTTTCAGCCGTCGACAAAAGCAGCTTTGGAGATGCGTGAGGCTTCAGTAGCGCGACACGATGGGGCCGGGCGCCTTGCCGATCGGAGCTTTTCCAATCGGCGATTTGCCGATCGGCATCTTGCCGATCGGAGCCGGTCCCTGCGGATAGACGGGGACGGGCTGCCGGTGCGGCAGATCCGCGGCGCTCGCGGCCGTCGCCAGGGCAAGCGTTGCGCCCATTGCAATCACGATTTTCTTCACTGGTAGTTCCCCTTTGAGATCAGACAAAGCACGGCCGTAGCCCGCCGCGCTCCCCAAGCACCTCGAAGATGCGCGTCGGAATGCGTCCACAGTGCGGCGAACGCGCGGCGCGTTGGAGAAATATGTTTGCTGTGCGTGAGACCTCACACGCGCGTGATAAGCGCAGGATGGGTTTTGCGAGAACTCAAGCAAGCCATCCCGCGGAGGCGCGCCTCCCGGATGTCGCTTCGCTCATCCGGGTTACGACGGTTCGGCTACAGACGAAACTCGTTGGTCAGCTCGCCGATGCCGTCGATCGCGACGGTCACGGTGTTGACGGGCTCCTTCATCACGCCGACTCCGACGGAGGTGCCCACCGCAATGAGGTCGCCCGGAAGCAGGGTCATGTCATGCGAGATCTTGCTGACCAGTTCCTGCGCGCTGAAGATCATGTCGGAGATCGGATAGTTCTGCCGCTCCACGCCGTTGAGGATGGTTCGGACGACGAGCTTTGCGGGATCGAGACCGGTTACGATCACCGGGCCGAACGGGCCGTAGTCGTCGATGCCCTTGGCGCGGGCCCATTGCGCGAAGGTAGGATCGCGGGTGAGGATGTCGTTGGCGGTGATGTCGTTGACACAGGTGTAGCCAAAGATGAAGGCGTCGGCCTCGGCTTTCGAAACGCGGCTGCAGCTCTTGCCGATGACGATGCCGAGCTCGCCTTCATACGTGGTCTTGCCGTCATAGGAGGAGGGGCGGCGGATCACGGCGCCCGGCGTTGTGATGCTGGTGGTTGCCTTCAACAGATACAGCGGCTCCGGCGGCTCGGGCTGATTGAGCTTTGCGGCGAGCGCGTGAAAGTTGTTCCAGAGCGCGACGATCTTGCTCGGCGCGCACGGCGCGAGCAGCTCCACTTCGTCGAGCGCCAGCACTCGGCCGTTCGGCGTGTTGCGGCCGAAAATCTCGCCGTCATGTACCGCGATGCCGCTTGGCGTGAGCGTTCCGAATCCCGTCGCGCCGGCGTGTCGGAAGCGGAGCCATTTCGTCGGGCCGGCCGCGCTCATCACGCCACCGCCTTGGTTTGGGCAGGCGTCGTGACGCCGTCGTAGAGGCCGGCGATCCGGGCGCGCTGGGTGACCATGGCGAGCACGGAATCGAGCGCGGGCGTAGCGATGCCGGTCATGCGGCCCATCTCCTGGACCACAGTGACGAGCGGATCGATCTCCATCGGGCGGCCGCGCTCGAGATCCTGGAGCATCGAGGTCTTGTGCGCGCCGACCTTGCGGGCGCCCTCGATGCGGCGCTCGACGTCGACGCGGAACTTGACGCCGAAAGTCTCGGCGATCGCCTGCGTCTCCAGCATCACCGCACGCGACAGCGCACGCGTCGCAGGATCGGTGCAGATCACGTCGAGCGTTGCATGGGTCAGCGCGCTGATCGGATTGAAGCAGACATTGCCCCAGAGTTTCAGCCAGATCTCGTCGCGGATGCGGTCGAGCACCGGCGCCTTCATGCCGGCAGCGACGAAGAGGTCGGCCAGGCGCTGCACGTCGGGCGTGATCTCGCCCGAGGGCTCGCCGAGCGGGAAATTGTTGCCGTAGACATGGCGGATCACGCCGGGCGCCTCGATCTCGGTGGCGGGATAGACGATGCAGCCGATGGCACGCTCGGCGCCCAGCTCCCGCCACTGCCGGCCGCCGGCATCGATGCTCTCGAGCGTGGAGTTCTCGTAACTTCCGCCGTGCTTGTAGAAGTACCAATAGGGGATGCCGTTCACCGCGGTGACGATGCGGGTACGCGGCCCCAGCAGCGGCTGCATCTTCTCGATCACGCCGGTGATCGAATGCGCCTTCAGCGTGACGATCACGTAGTCCTGCACGCCGAGCTCGGCCGCGTTGTCGGTGCAGCGCGGATGCACCACGTGCTCCTCGCCATCCATGAGCAGCCTCAAGCCGCGCTCGCGCATGGCGACGAGGTGAGGGCCGCGCGCAACGAGGCTGACGTCGGCGCCCGCGCGCTTAAGCTGCACTCCAAGATATCCGCCGATCGCGCCGGCGCCGTAGATGCAGATCTTCATGAAATCCTCGCAGAGGGGGAGCTGAATCGGGAATCTGGGCACGAAGGGTCCCGGCCGGCTCGGATGGTCCGAGCCGGGGCCAGAAGTCGCAGGGGAAGTAGTTCAGCCCGTCAGGCCGCGTGCGGCGTGCTGTCGGTGATCGCGTCGACGGCGGCGGCGATGTCGCGCATGCTGATGACGGAGACGAGGCTGTAGTCGTCGATCACGGGCAGGTGCCGGATGTGGTGCCGGTTCATCAGATGCCGCACGTGCTCGATCGTATCGGAGGAGGTGCAGGAGACGAGCTGCTGCACCGAGATGAGCTGCGAGACCTTGACGTTGACGCTGGCCGCGCCGTGCTCGGCGACGGCGCGCACCACGTCGCGCTCGGTGAACATGCCGACGGCGGTGTTGCCCTCGGAGCGGACGACGTCCTTGACCACGAGCGCGCTGATGTTGTTGGCGCGCATCAGCTTCGCGGCAATACCCACCGTTTCGTTCATACGCACGGTCACGACGCGCGACGTCTTCTTGCGCAGAATGTCTCCGACCAGCATTGCAACCTCCCTGGGTGAACGATCTGGAAATAGTCTGGTATACATTATGCCAATCGTCAAGCACTGGATTTGGCGCATCCGAAAAATCTTGCGGCAGCAATGCTGACGTTTCGCATGCGCCAACCAGCAAAAAGAAAGGGGCGCAATACTGCGCCCCTTTTGGCCGATGCGAAAGCGTTTGCTCTCGCTACGCCGTCTCGGTCTTAGCGTTGCCCGTTGCAGCCTCGATCGTCGCGGCTTCCTTGCCGAGGATGAAGGAGCGCCGCAGCGGCTTGATCACGAACACCGCCATCAGCGCCGCCGTCGCGTTCAGCGCGACTGCAACGACGAACACCGCCTTCCAGCCATAGGTCGCCGAGATCACGCTTGCGAGCGGCACCAGCAACGAGGCGGTACCCTTCGCAGTGTAGAGCATGCCATTGTTGGTGGTTGCGAACTTCGAACCGAAGGTGTCGCCGCAGGTTGCCGGGAACAGCGAGTAGATCTCGCCGAACACGCCGAAGTACACTGCCGTCGCGAGCACGAACACGATCGGCACGTGACCATAGGCCGACAGCGTCAGCAGCATCAAGGCGGCCGTGCCGAAGGCGATGAACATGGTGTGCTCGCGGCCGATATTGTCGGAGACCCAGCCGAAGAACGGACGGCCGAAACCGTCGAAGATGCGATCGAGCGAGATCGCGAAGGTCAGCGCCGCCATCTGGAAGCCGGCGAGCGTGACCGGCGTGTTGGCGATGTTGAAGTCGTGTGCGATCGGCGCGATCTGGGCAGCGGTCATCAGGCCGCCGGAGGCAACCATCACGAAGACCACATACATCACCCAGAAAATTGGGCTGCGCAGCACCTGCGGCGGGGTGAAGTCGATCTTGGTCTGCGGCAGGTTGAGCTTCTTCTTCCTCGGCGGCACGAAGATCGACGGCGGCTGGATGAAGAAGGCGAGCACGAAGACGATCACGCCCTGGCCGATGCCGAAGGTGAAGAACGCGGTCTGGTAGCCGCTGGAGGCGATCATGCTGGCGATGGGCACCACGGTGATCGCCGCGCCCGCACCGAAGCCTGCGGCGGTCGCGCCGGCGGCAAGGCCGCGACGGTCGGGGAACCATTTCAACGCGTTGCCGACGCAGGTGCCGTACACCGCGCCCGCGCCCATGCCGCCGACGACTGCGGCGGCGTAGAGAAAGGTGAGCGAGTCAGCGTAGGAGTTGAGCACCCAGGACAGGGCGATCATCACGCCGCCGAACATGATCACGATGCGCGGGCCGTATTTGTCGACGAACCAGGCCTCGATCGGCACGAGCCAGGTTTCGGTCACCACGAAGATCGTGAAGGCGAGCTGGATCGCGGCGCGGCCCCAGTGATGCTTGGCATCGATCGGATCGACGAACAGCGTCCAGCCATATTGCAGGTTGGCGATCATCGCCATGCAGACGATGCCCATCACGAGCTGGAGCCAACGGAAACCACTTCGAAGAGGCGCGGCCGTGACGGCGCCGTCCGTGCTGGAAATCATCAACAACCTCCCAACGCGCTGCCTGTTGTTACCCGGCGTCGGCAAGACGACGGAGTGTCGCAAATCTTGTGGCGTATGGTCGCAAGCGCGGCGCGGAGCTTGGTATACCATATCCCAGAATGCAAGTCCTATCTTGCGGTGCGTCGCAGCAAAATGCGCTGGTTCCTTCGGATTATGTGAAGTTGGAACTATTCTCTAAAAACGAAACGCCCGGCCCCCAAAGGGGCCGGGCGCAGTGCGCGAGATTGGAAGGGTGAGGGCTTAGGCGGACGCCTGCGCGACGACCGTCTTGCGCCAGGGTTTCAGCACCAGGATCGCAAGCAACGAGGCAAGGATGTTGGCGCCGGCCGCGATGATGAACACGTTGTCCCAATGGCCCGAGGTCTGCTGCACATAGTTGGCCAAGGGAACAAGGAGCGCGGCCGTGCCCTTCGCAGTGTAGAGCAGGCCCGCATTGGTGGTCGCGAACTTAGCGCCGAACGTGTCGGTGCAGGTCGAGGGGAACAGCGAGTAGATCTCACCCCAGGCGAAGAACACGAAGCCCGACAGCAACACGAACCAGACGGGATCGTGGCCCCAGAGGTAGAGCATCCAGATGCCGATGCCTTCCATGCCGAAGGCGATGAACATCGTGTTCTCGCGGCCGATCATGTCGGAGATCCAGCCGAAGAACGGACGCGTCAGGCCGTTGAGCACGCGGTCGATGGTCGCTGCGAACGTCACCGCCGTCATGGTCATGCCCATGAGCGTGACCGGAATGGCGTCGACCTTCCAGTCGACCGCGATCGGCTTGAGATTCGCCGTCACCATCAAGCCGCCGGCGCCGACGATCATGAACATGAAGTACATCAGCCAGAAGATCGGCTGGCGCAGCACTTCCGTTGGCTGATAGTTGCGCCGGCTCTGCACGAGCGCGGCATTCTGCACCACGTTCGGCACCTGGCCCGGCTTCGGCGCGAGCAGGAAGAAGGCGAGGATGCAGATGATGATGCCTTGGCCGAGGCCGAAATAGAGGAAGGTGGACTGGAATCCCGAGTCCTTGATCATCGCCTGGATCGGCGCGACCGTGAGCGCGGAGCCGGCGCCGAAGCCGGCCGCCGTGAGGCCGGCGGCAAGACCGCGCTTATCCGGAAACCATTTCAGCGCGTTGCCGACGCAGGTGCCGTAGACGGCGCCGGCGCCGATGCCCGCGATGATCATGCCGAGATAGTAACCGTTCAGCGTGGTGGCCTTGGCGTTGATCATCCAGCCGATCGCGCAGAGCACGCCGCCGACGAGGACGACGATGCGCGGACCGTATTTGTCGACGAACCATCCCTCGACCGGCACGAGCCAGGTCTCGAACAGCACGAACAACGTAAACGCCCACTGGATCGAGGCGCGATCCCAGCCGAATGTTTTCTGGATGTCGGGGACGAAGAACGTCCAGCCATATTGATAGTTCGCGATCATCACCATCGCGGCGACGCCGATCGCGAGTTGAGCCCAGCGAAAGGTGTCGCTGACGCGCGCGGCCGTTGGGGCCGTTGTTGCGTGCACCATGTCCGTCATGAATCCTCCAGATGCGCTTCTCTTTTTTGCGAGCGCTGTAGAGGCATTCTTGTATTCATTATGCCAAGCTTCAAGCGCCCGACGGCTCACCGTGCGCTTATGCCGCAACCTGCTTGTGTGGAGGTCGCGCAACGAGCCGTATGCGCAAATAGAAATGGCCCCGCGCAGAGGGGCCATTCATCGAAAGTCGCAATTCGGGAGATTTAAACTCGGCGCGACAATTCGACGCGCTGAAGGTCTCAGAGGCCGAAGCGCGGCTGGTCGCCGTTGCGGATGGAGATCTCGGCGCTTGCCATCAGCAGGCGGTCGATCGCGGCCACGAGGCGGCTGATCAGGGAGCTGGAGGGCTGGAGCGCGACGGCGGCGGACTTGGACATCGGAAGTTCCCTTTCTCAAGACGGTCAGTATTGCTGTCTCATCCTTGAAAGGCAATCTATGTATACCAGATGCCAACGGCAATCGGTTTGTTTGCATAGCAGCATTCGGCATCCCGCATTGCAGCATAGAAATCCCCTAAAGCAGCTGTTTCGGGCATAAAGCTGCGAAAATGGAGCAAAACGGGGCCGTTTTCGTTGCTGTAGCCGTCCCCAAGCCCGATCGGCTCCACCCAGGTTGACGCCGTGGGGCGACAGGGTCTTTATTCGCCTGACGGGGATGTGCGATCTCCCCGTGAGGCGACATGCCCAAGAATCGCGTCCTGACTTCGCAAGGACGCCGCATGTCAGCTCCCATCCCGATTTCACCAGACAAACGATCTCGACTTGCCGGCACCACGAGCGCGCCGGCGCACGTTGAGGCGCGCTGCCTCCGCGGAGCGGCGCCTGTTGCCCTGGGGCAGGACACAACCAGGAGAACAATCATGCGCAAATCCATCATCTCTTGTGCGGCACTGCTGTTGATGGCGATCAGCGGACTTTTGCCCGCGCGCGCCCAGGACATCGACTGGCAAAGGGTCGATGACACGCTGGGACGAAAGCCGGCAGTGGCCGGCGACGTGCATCGTTACGGCTTTCCGCGCAGCGATCTTGCCGTGACGCTCGACGGCGTGGCCATCAAGCCGGCGCTTGCGCTCGGTGGCTGGATCGCGTTCAAGCCCGCGCATGGCGGCGCGATGATCATGGGTGATCTGGTGCTGCTCGAATCCGAGATCAATCCGGTGATGTCTAAGATGATCGCGAGTGGGCTCGAGATATCAGCCGTGCACAATCATCTGCTGCGCGCCAATCCTATGACGTTCTACATGCATGTCGCCGGACATGGCGATCCCGTTAGACTTGCCACGTCCATCCACGACGCGCTCGCCGAGAGCAAGACGCCGCTCACCGTCGCCGCGCCGTCGAGTCCGCCGCCCGCGGTCGATCTCGACACGGGGCAGCTCGATCAGATCATCGGCGTCAAGGGACAGGCCAACGGTGGCGTCTACGCGTTCACCGTGCCGCGTCGCGATCCCATCAGCGAAGGCGGCATGCCGCTCAATCCCGTCGGACCGCTGGGAGTTGCGACCGGCATCAACTTCCAGCCGACCGGCGGCGGCAAGGCTGCCATCACCGGCGATTTCGTGCTGACAGGCGAGGAGGTGAACCCGGTGATTGCGGCGCTCAAGTCGAACGGCATCGAGGTGACCGCGCTGCACAGCCACATGCTCGACGAGCAGCCGCGGCTGTTCTTCATGCATTTCTGGGCCAACGACGACGCGGTCAAGCTCGCCAGGGGCCTGCGCGCCGCGCTCGACAAGACCGCAAGCACGAAGAGCTGAGGCAATGGTCGCAAGACCGGTGACGGGACGCGATAGCGCAAAGGAGTCAGGCGATGTCTTACCAGGCCAAACCGATACCGTTCGATCCAAAGTCGATCAGCGGCATCTCCGAAAAAATACTCGTGAGCCACTACGAGAACAACTACGTCGGCGCGGTGAAGCGGCTCAACGCGATCGGCGCGCAGCTTGCCGAGCTCGACTTCGCCAAGGCGCCGAACTTCGTCATCAACGGCCTGAAGCGCGAAGAGCTGATCGCGTCGAACTCGATGATCCTGCACGAGGTCTACTTCGACGGCCTCGGCGGTGCGGGCGGGCCGAGCGGCGCGCTCGCCGACGCGATTGCGCGCGACTTCGGCAGCGTGGAGCGCTGGCGGACGGAATTCGCGGCGATGGGCAAGGCGGAAGGCGGTGGTTCGGGTTGGGTGATACTTTCCTATTCACCGCGCGACAGGCGGCTCATCAATCAATGGGCCGCCGACCATACGACAACGCTTGCCGGAGGTCGCCCGGTGCTGGTGCTCGACATGTATGAGCACGCCTATCACATGGACTTCGGCGCTGCGGCCGCCCGCTATGTCGACGTCTACATGGAGGCCATTCGCTGGGACAACGCCGCCAAGCTGTACGAACAATACGCGAGGGAAACCTGAGGAGGAACGCGTGAACGAACAAAGGGGACTCGACCCGCAATATCCGGGTGGCGGCCGCTGACGAAAATGTCTCGCCGGCAATCCGCTGCTGATCGCGGCAACCGCAGTCGTCGGCTTGATCTCCTATCCGATCCTGCGATGAGGCTGAGTGAGGGTGCACTACTCGAACGCAACGGGGGCGACGATGTCCCATTGGTTCAGGAAATTGGTCGTGGCGTTGGCCGGCGTCGTGCTGGGCGGCGCTGCGACGTCCGCTCAAGCGGAAGAGAACGGCCCCCTGCAACTCGAGGCCAAGATTCTGTTGGGCAAGGTGCGTGGACGGATCGATCACTTGGCAGTCGACCTGAAGCGACAGCGGTTGTTCATAGCCGAGCTCGGCAACGACAGCGTCGGCGTCGTCGATCTCGCAAGTCGCAGCGTGATGTGCACGATATCCGGGTTGAATGAGCCGCAAGGCGTTGGCTATGAGCCAACGACCGATACCCTGTTCGTCGCCAATGCCCGAGATGGCTCGGTGAAGCTGTTCGATGGCAACGACTACAAGGCGAAGGGGCAAATCGAGCTTGGAAGCGATGCTGACAATGTTCGCATCGATGCCGCTGCCCAACGGGTCATCGTCGGCTACGGCGATGGCGCATTGGCGATCGTCGATGCTTCGAGCCGCAAGAAGGTCCGGGATGTGCCGTTGAAAGCGCACCCCGAAAGCTTCCAGATCGAGCCGGAGACCGGTCGCATCTTCGTAAACCTGCCTGACGCCCACGCCGTCGCGGTGATGGACAGCCATTCGGGGAAACAGCTCGCCAATTGGCCGATGGACAAAGGCGGGAATTTCGCGATGACCGTCGATTACAACCGAAACCGCGTCCTTCTGGTGTTCCGCAGCCCGGCCGAGCTTGCTGTCCTCTCCTCGACAGACGGCAAGCCCGTCGCCAAGGCCGAAACCTGCGGCGATGTCGACGATCTCTTCATCGATGCAAAGCGTGAACGCGTCTATGTGAGCTGCGGCACGGGTTATGTCGACGTGTTTGAAATCGACGGCGCGACCTATCGGGGGACCGCGCGCATACCGACCGCGACAGGTGCGCGAACTTCACTGTTTGTGCCGGAGATGGACCGTCTGTTTGTCGCCGTCCGTGCGGGCTTCGCCGGGTCGGCAGCCATATGGGTGTTCAAGCCGATGCCGTGAGGTCGATTTGTCGGGAGGCAGCACATGTGCAAAAGCGACGAAGGTTTCCGGGAATGCCCGAAGCGCCTTGCACCCGACTTTGCCATCGGGCGGCGACCGCTTGCTTGGTCCGCTCCAGCGTTGGCCTATCGCCCCTTATCGCCGAAGCGCCGATTTAAGGCGGCGTGCATCCTCTGCCGCTTCCGCCAAAAGCCAGTTTCGGAACGTCACGATCTTCGGCACGTTCGACGTCGCTTTGGGGCACACAATCCAATACGTCTTCGACAATGGAAGCGAATTCGGAAAGGGGCGTATCAACCGGCCGTTGATCAGATCCCATGCGGCCAAGGTCGTTCGCGCCAGCGCAATGCCCTGCCCATTGATGGCGGCATCAATGACCATGCTCGCTCGGTTGAGAAGCGGTCCATGTGTGACCGCGCTCTCATCGACTCCGGCCTCCCGCAGCCAATGCGTCCAATCCGCCCGGCTGTCCAGATGGATCAGAGGAAACTTCAGGATGTCCGTGGGCTCTCTGAGTCTGCGGCGTCCCAAGAGCAGCTTCGGGCTGCAAACTGCAAAAAGCCGCTCGCCGCTCAACTGGACGGTATCGAACCCCGGCCAGTTGCCGTCGCCGTGCCGGACGGCAAGGTCGACGTCCTCGCGCGCGAAGTCCACATGATGCAGCGTTGCCGAGACGCGGAGATCGATGCCGGAGTGCGCTTCGGCAAAATGACCGAGACGATGCACGAGCCATTTGGCGGCGAAGTCGGGCGAGGTGCTGACGGTCAGAACACCGGCGTTCTGACGTTGGAGAAGTCGCTCGGTGCCAACTGCAATCCGGTCCAGGGCGTCGCGCACGACCGTGAGATAGTCGCGCCCCGCTTCCGTGATGACCAGACGCTGGCGTTCACGATTGAACAGCTTGAGTCCGAGCCCCTGTTCGAGCGCCTTGACCTGCTGGCTTACCGCACCCTGCGTAACACAGAGTTCCTCGGCAGCGCGCGTGAAGCTTTCGTGCCGTGCGGCGGCTTCGAACGCTTTCAGGTTGTTGAGGGGCGGCAGGCGCGGGCGCATCGTGCGACTAACTTCATAAGCTAAGCTAGGGCAGGGACGAGAAAGGATGGTTTGCCGTCAGCCTGCCGGCGGAATTATTGAAAGGCTCCAGATCAACATTTCATGAGTTTTGGAGCTTGTCGATGTCAACCTCGACCATTCGTGTGGATCGCCATGGTTCGTTACTTCATCAGAAAAAGTGGGGCACCGGCGCCGGCCTGGCCTGGCGTCGAATTTGCCTTATGCGGGCGCGACACAGACAGCGCAAGGCGCTCCGCGATCTCGCTGATGATCCCCATCGGCTCTCGGACATCGGCATGACTCGCGAGCAAGCACTGCAAGAGGCCGACAAGCCCTTCTGGTGGTGACGTCCGATCAACCGCCCATCGAGTGAGACTACAATGCCCGATCCGATTGTATATGGCTTCCCGCGAAGCACTTACGTCAACATCGTTAGGCTTGTGCTGACGCACAAGGACGTGCCGTATTCCTTTCATGACCTTGAAGCGGTGATGGGCAAGCCGGAGCATCTGGCGTTGCATCCGTTCAACCGTGTACCGATCCTGCAGCACGGCGGTCTTACGATCTACGAGACCAGTGCGATTGCCTCCTATGTAGACGAGGCGTTTTCCGGGCCACGCCTGACGCCGCAGGACGTCGGTGACCGTGCCCGCATGAACCAGTGGATCAGCGCGGTCAACTCCTACTACTACCCATACATGATCTATCATGTGACGCATGAACGGCTCGTCTTTCCCGAGCTTGGCATCGCATCCGATGAAAAGGTCGTGGCGCATGCGCTGCCAAAAGTCGAGCTTGGGCTTGCCGTCCTGGAGCGCGAGCTATCGCATGGGCGGGAATATCTGATCGGTGCCGAGATCACGCTTGCGGATTTCTTCATCCTGCCAAGTACCTTCGCGTTTAGCCTGACCGAGGAGGGCCGCAAGATGTATCCGCAATTCCCCGCCTTTTGCCGGTGGCGCGAGCGAATGGAAAGCCTGCCCACAACGAGGAAGTTGCGGGCAATTCTACCACCTCGAGCTCCCATTGATCATGCCCGCGAATGGGCCAATTCGCACCGGCCGAAATATTGATGCGTCACGCTGTCGGCGCGGCTCCGAATGGTCTGGATCAAGAGATTTCGAAGCAGCGTTGGGAGGCGACTTATGGATGGACTTGTCTTCGCGCTGTTTGCGCTTGCCGCGCTCGTCGGCGGCTTCGTCAGTGGCTTCTCCGGCTTCGCCATGGGCCTCGTCGTATCCGGCGTCTGGCTGCACATCATCACGCCGATGCAGACCGCCACGCTGATCGCGGGCTATGGCCTGCTCACGCAAGGCTACGGCATCTTCAAGCTGCGGCATGTGCTCGACCTCAAGAAAGCCTGGCCGCTAACGCTCGGCACCGTGATCGGCATACCGATCGGCGTCAGCATCCTCGCCTATCTCAACCCGGCCCACCTGCGGTCCGGCGTCGGCGTCCTGCTGATGCTCTATTCGATTTGTGGCCTCACGCGGCCGGTGTTCGCGCCGATGAAGATCGGCACCGGGGCGGACATCGCGATCGGCATCTCCAACGGGCTGCTCGGCGGCCTGACCGGGCTCGGCGGTATCATCTCGACGATCTCCTGCCAGTGGCGCGGCTGGCCCAAGGAGGTGCAGCGTGCTGTGTTTCAGCCGGTGCTGTTCGTGGCCTTCGTGGTGATCTCGCTGTCTCAGGCCGCAGCCGGGACCATTACCAGGGATACGCTTGTGCTCTATGCGCTGGGCGTGCCGTTCATGGTCGCAGGCCTTTGGTCGGGCTTCAGGCTGTTTGGAAAGATCGACGACGATACCTTCCGCAAGACGGTGCTGGTGCTGCTGCTGTTCGCGGGATTGTCGCTGATCGTCTCGGTGCTGCCGTTTGCCTTTCGCTAACTCGTGAGGACACCGTGCCGCTGAAAACCCTTGGCGTCATCGCCATCCCCGGCGGATTGAACAGCGACTTCGATCACGCCGCCTTCGATCCCAGAACCCGCCGCGTCTTCATCGCCCACACCGCGCGCGATTGCATCGAGGTGATCGATCACGACGCGCACACGCACATCGCAACGCTTCCAGGCTTTCCGGGGGTGGCAGGTGCGGTCGCCGATGACGGCGAGATCCTGACCACAAACCGCGGCGCAGCCACGATCTCCTGGCTGGACGCTGCGACCTACGAGATCAAGGGCGTCTTCCCGTCGGGGCCGCGGCCGAACGGCGCAGCGATCATTGGGCGTAAGGGGATCGGCATCGGCGCCTGCATCGGCGATGCGCAGCGGGGACCGACGCTGCAATGCATCGATCTGAATGAGGTGACGCAGCGCGCGATCGATCTGCCCGGCCGGCCGCGCTGGTGCGTCACCGACGACGCGGCCGAGCGGGTGTTTCTCTGCATCCGCGAGCCCTCGATGATCCTGACGGCCCGGCTACCCGATCTCGGCGACGTCGTGCATTGCCCATTGCCATCAGGCGGTGCACACGGTCTCGATATCGATCACATCAGCCGCCGGCTTTACGCCGCCTGCGATGACGGCGAGCTGGTGGAGGTCGACATCACGTCTGGAAAGGTGACCAACGCCTGGCCTATCGCAGGCCCGCCCGACGTGACCTTCTTCAACCCGGCGACCGGCCGTGTCCATGTGGCAATCGGCGAGCCCGGTGTGATCGAGACGATCGATCCGAAGACGGGTGCGCGATTACGGACCACGACCGGGAAGGGGGCGCACACCACCGCGATGGTCTTTCCCGACCAGCTCTACGTGATTTCGCCGCGCCATGGCGCAGTCTTGGTCTTGGCCGACGGATGACGGCATTTCAGTGGATCGGGGTCTTGGCAGGGCGATTCAAAGCCGCTAATGGTCTGCCCCCTTTTCCAATCATCTGTCAGAGTGGTTCATGTCGAGCGCCTCGCCCGCCGTCTCGATCGGCATCGATTTTGGGACCAGCAACACGGTCGTCGCGCTCGCGACGGACGATCGCCGGGTCGAGGCCATCCGCTTCGATCATGGCGGACAACGCCACAGCGTCTTTGTGTCGGCCCTGTGCTTCTGGGAGGACCGGCCGGGAAGCGGAGCCCAGGCTGAAGGCGGCCCGTGGGCGATCGAGCAGTTTCTCGAAGGACGCCACATCTACCGCTTTCTCCAGTCGTTCAAGACCTTCGCTGCCAGCAGCAGCTTCAATTCCACCCAGGTGTTCCGGCAGCGCTACAAGTTCGAGGATATTCTCGCGGCGTTCCTGCGAACGCTGGCGCGCCATGGCGGTGACAAATTCGGCTTCGAGGCTGCAAGCATCACGGTCGGCCGCCCTGTGCGCTTTGCCGGGGGCAATCCCGACGAAGCGCTGGCGATGCAGCGCTATCGGGCCGCGTTCGAACGCCTGGGCGCCGGCCACGCGCGCTATGTCTACGAGCCTGTGGGAGCGGCGTTCTCCTTCGCCCGTCGGCTGGAGCGCGATGCCACCGTATTGGTTGCGGATTTCGGCGGCGGCACGAGCGATTTCTCCGTGATGCGTTTCTCGCGAACGGGGGGCAGCTTGCGGGCGGAGCCGCTCGGCCACGCCGGCATCGGCATCGCGGGCGATACGTTCGACTACCGCATCGTCGACCACGTCGTCTCGCCGCGGCTGGGCAAGGGCTCCAGCTTCCGCTCGTTCGACAAGGTGCTGCCGATCCCCAGCGGCCACTACACCAACCTCGCGCGCTGGCATCAACTCGCGATGATGAAGAGCAACGGCGATCTGCGCCAGCTCCGGGAGCTTGCGCGCACCGCGCTCAAGCCCGCTCTGCTCGAGGATTTCATCACCATCGTCGATCTCGACCTCGGCTTTTCGCTGTACCGCGCGGTGTCCGACGCCAAGGTCGCGCTGTCGGCCCAGGATCAGGTCGATTTTCGCTTCAATCGCGGCGGGGTCGACATTGGCTCGACCATCACACGGAAAAACTTCGAAGCCTGGATTGCCGACGATATCGCCCGGCTCAGCGCGACCATCGACAAGGTGCTGGGCGAGGCCGGCATCACGGTGCGCGAGGTGGAAAAGGTGTTCTTGACCGGCGGGACATCCTTCGTGCCCGCCGTCCGGCGGTTGTTCGCCGAGCGGTTCGGCAACGAACGGCTGATGTCGGGAGATCAGTTCGAGTCGATCGCCTACGGCCTCGCCCTGATCGGGCACAGTCCCGACCCGGACCGCTGGGCCGCTAGTGGCGGACTCAAGTCGAGAGCGGGCGCCTGAGCATCGGCCCGCGGTCACGCGGCTTCCCAAGACTCGAGTTCATCAATCCGCGTCGGCTTCGGTCGTAAGCAGACATGCGGCCGCAAGTTGGTCGAGGTCTGCCAAGACCCGAGGCCGACATTCATTGATTTAGATCAATTCGCAATCGCGTCATTCTGTCTCTTGGCGCGGCGGGGGCGGCGCTTCGATTATTTCGGGCAAGTCGCAGGAGGTCCAAGATGAAGCCCAACAAGTCGTTGTCTGGCATCAATCGCCGCGTGCTGCTTTCAGGATTTGCGATGGTTCCGGCCCTGTCCGGTCTCTCCCTTTCTGCATCCGCACAAATGCGGTCGACACAGGACGAACCGTTGGGTTCTTGGAACGAAGGGCCGGCGAAGAAAGCGATCCTTGATTTCGTCCGTTCCACGACCGATCAAGCCAGTTCCAAATTCGTGCCGCCCGAGGGGCGTATCGCCACCTTTGACCAGGATGGCACGTTATGGGTTGAGCACCCGGTCTACTCGCAGGTTGTTTACTGCTTGGACAGGGTGCCAGCCTTGGTCGAACAAGACCCGAAGCTCAAAGACGTTGAGCCATTCAAGACGGTCCTGTCGGGAAATCGCGAGGCAATCGCCAAGCTCTCGCTACATGATCTCGAAAAAGTCCTCTTCGCCACGCTGACCGGCATGTCAGTGGACGACTTCGACGTGGACGTAAAGAAATGGGTGACGAGCGCAAAGGACGGACGCTGGAAGCGACCCTACACCGACCTCATCTACCAACCCATGCTGGAAGTGATGCAGTATCTGCGCAGTAACGGCTTCAAGACCTACATCGTGACCGGCGGCGGTCAGGACTTTGTGCGTGTTTACAGCGAGCGTGTCTACGGCATTCCGCCCGAGCAGGTGGTGGGTACGGCTGCTGGCACGAAGTTCGGATACCAGAAGGACGGCACGCCGTTCCTAACCAAAGAGCCCACGTTGCTTCTGAACGACGACAAGGCTGGGAAGCCCGAAGGCATCCATTTGATGATCGGCAGGCGGCCTCGAGCGTCGTTTGGAAACTCGGACGGCGACCGGGAGATGCTTGAATACACGGGCGCTGGCGACGGTGCGCGGCTGATGATGCTGGTCATGCACGACGACGCGCAACGCGAGTACGCGTACGGACCAGCACAGGGACTTCCCGAGACCAAAGTGGGCGCGTTCAGTCAAGACCTCTATGAGGAAGCGAAGAAGAAGAACTGGACCGTTATCAGCATGAAGAACGACTGGAAGCGCATCTTTGGGTTCGACGGAAACGGTTGACGTCCGTTTCTGGCCTTAGCTGACCACGCTCAGAACGCTGCGACGTCTGTTGTCGGAAGAGGAGCGGACGGGGGCGGCAAGGCTAACGATGTGCTGAATGGACCTTGCGCGAATGGATCTAAATCCTAGGCGCAGTAGAAAACGGCCCGGAGGGTCGGGGAGACTTCCGGGCCGAGCGTCTCCTCCACTAAAGACCCCTCGTGCGGCGAGGAGGCTACGCTTCGATGGAAACACCACGGTGCAACAACCGCAGAACACGCGCCGCTGCAAATATCTTCTTGGTAAGGCAGATTAACTCGCCGCAAGCTTCATCCGTTTTGGGTTCGAAAGCGGTCGCGGGCTACCGATGACAAGCGCTGCCCGTCCGCGCCCCAAATCCGAAGGATACCTGCGCTCAGGCGTCCCGCGTGGACCCAGCGCGCAGTGTCCGCCAAAGCATGATCCGGACAAGTGCGAAGCGGCTTTCCGGGAAGGCGCGATGACGGTTCATCCCAATCTCATCGCGCTTTAGTGCACGACCAGCACCGGCACGCTTCCGTCGGCCAGGACCTCCGATGTTTGGCTCCCCAGGAATAGCTTCCTGAGGCCGCGACGCCCATGAGAGCCCATGACGATTAGGTCGCAGCCTCCAGACTTTGCTGTTTCGATAATCGTAGTAGCTGGGTGCGCATTCGGAACATGCAGGAGTTCTACGGATATCCCGATCCGCTCCGCCATAGCTCGAGCTTCATCGAGCACTTTGCCCGCACGTTCCTTGCAGGCTGCGTCAAAGCGATCAAACTCTTCCTGTGAGGGAATCCACCCTCCGGCGTGTCCGCCGCCATAGTCGACCGGGAGCGGTTCCGTTACGGTGATGACTGTCACTTTGGCGCTCAAGGCCTTTGCCAAACCAATCCCATGCTCAATGCCTTTTTTCGCGACATCCGATCCATCCGTGCTCAAGAGAATATTGGCGTACATTTGGAGGCTCCCTTGCTCGTCGAATATTTCCCCCGCTTTCGCAGGCGGTCGCACGCCGCGATCTTCGTCAGCTTGTGCGCTGATGCACATCCTGTTTGCCGGTATGCGCCTTTCAGGGGAAATGGTGGGGTTCTATCAGAAACATGACCCCGACGCAGAGCAGCACGCCGGTCACGAAGCCGATCAGGAACCCGAAAAAGAATTCAGTTTTCATCGAGGTGATCATGGGAGGCCCGACGCGCCGCTGCTGATCATCGAAGAAGATGCCTGAGTGTTCCGGCGTTTATGTACTTACCAGAAATGATCGACCCTCGCCATGCATCGAGTGCCACTCCGGCGTTCGACCGGAACGAGCTCGAGATATTCGTCGCAAAACGCGTGGTCGGGACGTGCATCGACGGCTGTTTTGTGATCCGGGGCCGCGAAATCATTGGGTCCCTTATTGGATTTTCCCCACCCCGGCGCGAATCATTCTGACCTTGCGTGCCCGAAGCAACTGGGACGGCCGTCTCTGGCGGGCAATTGTCTTTAGGGACAATTGCAAGCCTCGGTTCTGTCGCCTTTTATGGGAGGGCATATCGGCAACCCGATAGGCATCGCTCCAACGGTCCCGTAGCGGCCGCCCGTTGTGGGACCGTTGGTGCGGATCGGGTCGGCTTGCCGATCATCACGGACGAACGGCGGCGAATCCTCACTAAGACCTTTGGCGTTGGAGCAAGCGAAAGACCCCCTAAAGCGGAAGGCGCTCTCACAGAGAGCGCAGCGATGATCGAGGCGTACATTTAAGCACCGACGGCAAAAGTCATCTCGCGCCATAACATCTCCTGAAGTGAAGTCGGCTCGGCCATGGTTGAAGCCGCGAGTCTGGTTGGCGCTCATGGCGTTGGGCTGTGGCAGGGTGAGCAAAAGTCGCGGTCCTGCCTCGGACAGTGAGCAGATCCACCAGCAAAGAACAAGGAAGTGATAATATGGCGACGGGTACGGTGAAGTGGTTTAATGGTCAAAAGGGGTTTGGATTTATCGCTCCGGATGATGGCGGCAACGATATTTTCGTTCACATCAGCGCGGTCCAACGCGCGGGCCTTTCTGGCCTGGCAGAAGGCCAAAAGGTCTCCTACGAAGTCAAGGTCGACCCCAGGCGTGGCAAAAGCAGCGCAGAAAACCTGAGGGTCTGACGCGTCCACTGACGATTGATCTCCAGCAGAAATTGCCGAGGCGACTGGGCTGCGCCTTCCCCCAGAGGACGCAGCGACAAGGAGCTATGACGAAATGCAAGTCTTCGTTCGCGACAACAATATCGAACAAGCACTTCGAATTCTAAAAAGGAAGATGCAGCGCGAAGGCGTGTTCAGAGAAATGAAGCGGGCGAGCTTCTATGAGAAGCCCTCGGAAAGAGCGGCGCGCGAAAAGTCCGAAGCCGTTCGTCGTGCTCGCAAGCTGGCTCGGAAGCAGGCTATCCGAGAAGGATTGATTGCCGCCTCGGTCAAGAAACCCGGCGATAGGCGCCAGAGCCGCGCGCGTCCCAGCGTTGCGCCGACCAGCCCCAAAAAACCATGACGAAACACGGCCGGGGTCCTGTTTGGTAACGGTGCGACGTCCCGCTCGTGTTTCACACAGGCAGCTACGGCAGCTTTCTGTGCACGTGAGCATCACAGATGCTGATGCGCAGCGGCAACCGTCCGCTTTCGCGGATCGAGCTGAAGGCTTGGCCCAGGTTATGCTCCGATCGGATTGAAAACGGGGCTGGTGCGTTGGCGTTCGATCCGTATGCCGCGCTCGGCGAGGTCGCGTAGCTGCAGGAACATCATTGCGGTCATCAAGGCGTCGTCAAAAGCATCGTGCTGTGCAAGCGGAGGAATTTTGAGGTCGCGGAGGATCGCGGCGAACGAGAGATCGATCGAGGTGTTGGGCGGCGCATCACCGTATTTGCGCTCGTAGTAAAGTCGTGAAATTTCAATCCGCTCGTTCGGCAGTTCGATCCCGACCAGCGGAAGGATGTATTTGTCCAGCATGGCGATGTCGAAGTCGACGTAGTAGCCGATGAGCGGGCGCGGCCCGATGAACCGGAGAAAACTCGGCAGTACTTTCCAGACGATCGGCGCGGCCTCGACATCGGAGTGACGCAATCGGTGGATCTTGATTGCTTCGGCCCCCATCTCGCTGTCCGGGTGGACGACGGCTTCGAAATGCTCGCTGGTCAGAATCCGATTGCCACGGATCCTGATGGCCGCAATGGTGACGATGTCGTCCGTCCGCACGTTGAGACCCGTGGTCTCGCAATCTATGACGACAAAGTCATCGTCCGGAGCCCGATCGAACATGAATCGATACGACTGATCGCTCAGGGTCGCCTGATGGAGCAATCGTTTGATCGCACGTGGCAACATCTTTAGAACATGCCCAGCTTGAAACGATGACGGACAATTTCTCGAAACTGCTTCACGACCTGGAGCGCATCGCGCAGCAGATGACGTTCCATGCTGGACAAATGCGCGGGTCTCACCAGAGTGCCCGACGCGCCGCCGGATGCGGCCAGTTGGCCGTCGAGCCGGAGCATCAGCAGGAACCGGAAGGCCTGTTTCAGGTCGCGTCCAAAATCCGCTCGCAACACTCCCAGATCACATAGTCGGGAGATTCGCTTGTCGGTGGACGTCTCGCGCAGGCCCTGTTCGAGCGCCAGGCTGCGAACGCCGTGCACGATAGGAAAGATTCCGCCTTTCTTGAGGTCGAGTGCGTCTCCGCTACCCTCGGATGTGATCAGGTTGTTGAAGAGGCCGATTGGCGTTTCGAAGGCGTCAATTGCGCGCGCAAAGTGGGCCAGGAACGCTTGTTCACCCCGGATCAGCTCGATCAGCGTCGCCTTGGCCCTGTCCAGCAATGACGCGTTGCCGGCGATCGCCTGTGCATCGTAGACGATGGCCACATTCATGTGCGCGGCCTCGTCGGGGAGCGCGATCCAGCGACGGAAATCTGCCAGGTAATCGGTGAGCGGCTTCGACCATGCCGGATTGCTCACCATGATGTTGCCGGGGCAGGGCGGAAACCCGAAACGTCCTAGCGCGCCGGAGAACTCGTTCCGGAAAGACTCCAGGGATTTGCTCTCAACCGGACCATCGAGGATGAGACCGTTGTCCTGGTCAGTGCGCATGGTCTGCTCGCCGCGGCCCTCGCTACCCATCACGATCAGGCAACCGCTGGTCCGCAGCTCTGCCGGCGCGACCATCTCGAACAGTCTGGACAGCAGGCGCCGGTTGAGGTCGGAGACGATCTCCGCGATGACCTCGACCTTGACGCCTTGCCGCCGCAGAACCCGCGTTTGCGCCTCGGTCTCGCGTGCAGCACTCGCGAGATCCTGCAGGCTGGCGCCTCGATCGATGCGGCCGGCAACGACCTGAGCACTGCCTGCCAGGAAGCCCAGGAGATCGATTTCCTCGAGAATGCCGACAAACCGTTCACCGTCGTGCACGGCGAGCCGCCGCTTGTTGTGCTTCGTCATGAGCAGGAGAGCCGAGGAGACGAAATCGTCGGGGCGGATCGACACGATGTCGAAATTCGCGAGCTCGCCCACCGGAGTCTGGATCGGCAGACGCCGCAACACCACCGCTTTGGACAGGTTCATGCCCGTGATAATGCCGATCCGCTCGCCATTGCGAACGAACAGCGCGTTGCTGTTGATCTCGCGCATCAGGTGACCGGCGGCTTCAATCGTGTCGGTCGCAGCCATAAACGAGGGAGGGTGCAGGAATAGCTCGCCAACCTTGGCGTGCATCAGCGAGCCATAACGTCTGGCCTCCTCGTCGTTGGCGAGCTCATCCAGCTTTTGCGAGATTTCGCGGTAGAAGAATGCCGCAAATCGCGGGTTGGCCCTGATCAGGTTGAGGGCGACTTTCCGGGGGATCACATAGCAAAGCGTCTCATCGCGGGCGAGAAACTTGTGCCCGTTCTGGTCGTGAACGAGTGCACGGCTATCGAAGGTGTCCTTTGGACCAAGCAGCGCGAGCAGATCGGCTTCACCGCGCTCCTCGACTGTGCCTTTGATGACGACATAGAGGGCATCTGCGGGGGCGTCCCTACGGATGATTGCCTCGCCCGGACGGAAGTACGCGACGTCGAGCGCCGCTCGCAGCGTCTCGGCCTCGTTCGGCGTCAGGCGATCGAATGGTGGATTGTTTATGTCGAATGCCTTGGGCATTTCGGCCTTCCGAAGACACGGACGATCCAGGCCCCGGCGATTGACCCTCGAAACGTGGCATCGGCCGGTCCCGGCCGATGCCGAAGAGCCCGCCCGGGAACCTCGTTCAGTGCGTCGTGGCGGTGGCGGCTCCGATGCCGGTCTGGGACCGAACATATTGTGCATCAAAGCCGTCGCGGTCGAGAGCGGCACGCTTGCTGCGGTCCAGCGTGGAGAACAGCCAGATGCCGGCAAAGGCGATAGCCATCGAGAACAGCGCCGGATTGTCCAGTTTGATCGGCGCCGATCCCTTGGCGAAACCCAGCGTTACCTCCCAGACGGCCGGCGACAGCACGACGCCGACGACCGCACTGATGAGACCGAGGAAACCGCCGATCAGCGCGCCCCGCGTCGTCAGGCCTCTCCAGAAGATCGACATCACCAGCACGGGGAAGTTGCAGGAAGCCGCGATGGCGAAGGCAAGGCCCACCATGAAGGCGACATTCTGGTTCTCGAACACGATGCCGAGGAAGATCGCCAGCACGCCGAGGACCAGTGTTGCGATCTTCGAGACGCGGATCTCATCCTGCTCGTTGGCATTCCCGCCCTTGATGACCATGCCGTAGAGATCGTGGCTGATGGACGACGCACCGGCCAGGGCTAATCCCGACACCACCGCCAGGATGGTGGCAAAGGCGACGGCCGAAATGAACCCAAGGAACAGGTTGCCGCCGACGGCGTTCGCGAGATGGATCGCGGCCATGTTGGAGCCGCCCTTGATCGCCGCGATACCGCTCTTGGTCCGTTCAAGAATGGCCCCGTCCAGGAACATCGCATCGGTCGAAACCAGCGTGATCGCGCCAAAGCCGATGATGAAGGTCAGGATGTAGAAATAGCCGATAAAGCCCGTGGCATAGAACACCGATTTGCGCGCAGCCTGGGCGTCCTTCACCGTGAAGAAGCGCATCAGGATATGCGGCAGACCGGCCGTTCCGAACATCAGCGCAAGGCCGAGCGAGATCGCCGACAGCGGGTTGGAAATGAGGCTGCCGGGCTCCATGATCGCGAGCTTCTTGGGATGCACCTCGGTTGCCTTGGTGAACAGGGCTTCCGGACTGAACCCGAACTTGTAGAGGACGGCTCCGGCCATGAACGTTGCGCCCGAGAGCAGCAGCACCGCCTTGATGATCTGCACCCAGGTCGTTGCCTTCATTCCACCGAAGGTCACGTAGATCATCATCAGGCCGCCGACCAGGACGACCGCGATCCAGTAGTCGAGGCCGAACAGCAGCTGGATCAGCTTGCCTGCCCCGACCATCTGCGCGATCAGGTAGAACGCAACGGTCACCAGCGAGCCGCAGGCCGCCAGGATACGGATGTCGGTCTGCCCGAGCCGAAACGACGTGACGTCGGCAAAGGTGAACTTGCCGAGATTGCGTAGCTGCTCGGCGATCAGAAACGTGACGATCGGCCAACCCACGAGCCATCCGACGGAGTAGATCAAGCCGTCGTAGCCGGATGTGTAGACGAGGCCGGAAATGCCGAGGAATGAAGCCGCCGACATGTAGTCGCCGGCGATCGCAAGCCCGTTCTGGAAGCCGGTGATTCCGCCGCCGGCCGAGTAGAAGTCTGCAGCCGACGCGGTCCGCTTTGCGGCCCAATAGGTGATGACGAGCGTCAAGCCGACGAACCCGACGAACATACCGATCGCCGACCAGTTGATCGCCTGCTTGGAGCCACCCTCGACGGCGCCGGCGGCAAGTGCGAGCGTGGGGATGCTCGCGAGCAGGAGCACAAGCAACCAGGAGACCTTTTTCATGAGGGGTTCTCCTCGACAATCTTGCGAATGAGTACGTCGTAGCTGGAATTCGCCTGCCGCACGTAGATGCCCGTCAGCACGAAAGCGAGCACGATGACGGACAATCCGATTGGAATGCCGATCGTCGTCACGCCGCTGCCAAGTGGGGTGCCCAGAAACTTGGGAGCGTAGGCTACCAGCAAAATAAAGCCGAAGTAGATGACAAGCATGATCAGCGACAGCGTCCAGCCCAGCGACGAACGTCGGCGCACGAGCTCCTGGTAATTCGGATCGCGTTCAATCCTTGCGAGCTTGCTCACAGCAATGATCCCTGGAGTTCCCGTTGAGACAGCCCCCCTTACGAGTGAGGGCGGGACTAGATTGTCCTGCTGACGGACCGGGCTCCATGATCCAGATCAAAATTCGGCCAATCCGGGTGAGATGCCCTCCCGGCGACGTCTGGATTGGCCCAACAGGTGCTTTCGCTTGGTTACTGGAACGCGTGCGGCAAGCGTCTTTATCGATCTGTTGCCTTTGCCTTGGGGAGGTTCGCCAGCTTGGATTTTTCCTCCGCAAGGAGCCGCTCGACGGTCCCGCGCGTTCTTTCGTCCAGTGGGGTCTGCAAGAGCCTGCTGTAGTGCTCAATATTCAACTGAGCTATCTCGCGAGGACCCGTAAAGCTGTTTTCCATGATCCTTCTCGCGGTGAGATAATCGCAGTGGCTGATCATTCGGTCCAGGCCAACCTTCAGCGCGACGCCAAGAGGCCGCTCCCTGCTACGTCATGCCCGTGACCGGACGCAGCCAGACGCTCATTTGAAAGACGCCTGGCATTTGCCGCCACCTTCTCCCGAAACCGATTGATCACGTTGACGGCAGTCGCTCCGCACAAAAGCCTGACGCCAACATCAACGACAGCGTCAATCTTTTCGCCAACCATGAGATAAGCCTCATGCTGCGCGTCGGTACCGCCATTAGCAAGCTTTGAGACACGTAGGCCAATGACCTCGCTCGATTCCAGCGCGAGCAATGTGATCGTGAGCCATGGTCCAAGCATGAATACCCCTTGTTGCCGATAATCGGACACTATCCCGCACCGGGTTTCTTGTTGCGGTGGGATCTGACTATCTCCAAATCAGGTGAACGCTGATAGGGCCTTCGTCAATTCTTCGGTCACGGCGTCAATCGGCTGCAAGCCGTCGACGGCTGCGAGGAGTCCCCGCGACCGATAGTATTCGGCAACGGGAGCGGTTTGAGCACGATATGCCTTCAGCCGCGTCCTGAAGGTCTCCGGATTATCGTCGCTGCGCGCGGACTGGCCTTGACTTGCCGCTTCCGCGGCACGACCCTTGATGCGCACGAGGAGCACGTCCTCGTTGACCTCGAGTTCAAGAACTGCGTCGAGTCCGATTCCTCTGGCCGCCAGTTCCCGATCGAGGGCCTCGGCCTGTGGCACGGTCCGGGGAAAGCCGTCGAGCACGAACCCGTTCGCGGCGTCCGCGTGGTCAATTCGATCCGCAACGACCGCAATGACGACCTCATCCGGCACAAGCTCCCCACGGTCCATGATGTGCCGGGCGCGCAAGCCAAGCGAAGTCCCCGCGGTTGCCGCTTCACGCAGCATGTCCCCGGTCGACAACTGCGGAACACCGAAGCGTTTCGCGATTCTTGAGGCCTGCGTGCCCTTACCCGCGCCCGGTGCGCCCAACAGAACCAGTCTCATCGGCCAAGCTCCTCTGCGTTAATTGGTTCTAGCGATTCTTGATCAGATCCTGGACCACCGAGGGATCGGCCAGCGTCGACGTATCGCCAAGCGCACCAAACTCGTTCTCCGCGATCTTGCGCAGGATTCGCCGCATGATCTTTCCGGAGCGCGTCTTTGGCAGCCCCGGCGCGAACTGGATGATGTCGGGGGCGGCGATCGGGCCGATTTCCTTGCGAACCCAGGCGATCAGTTCCTGGCGCAGCGTCGGCGAGGGCTCGCTGTCAGCCATCAGGGTCACGTAGGCATAGATACCCTGTCCCTTGATGGCGTGGGGAAAGCCGACCACGGCAGCTTCGGAGACATCCTTGTGAGCAACCAACGCGCTTTCCACTTCGGCTGTCCCCATGCGATGGCCTGAGACGTTGATGACGTCGTCGACCCGGCCGGTGATCCAGTAGTAGCCATCGCTGTCGCGCCGGCATCCATCTCCGGTGAAATACTTGCCCGGATAGGTCGAGAAGTAGGTCTGCATGAAGCGTTCGTGATCGCCGTAAACGGTACGCATCTGGCCGGGCCATGAATCGGCAATGACGAGGTTTCCTTCGCAGGCCCCCTCCAGCACCGTGCCAGCGGCATCCACGACTTCCGGTCCGATTCCAAAGAACGGCGACGCGGCCGAACCGGGCTTCAGGGCGGTTGCGCCGGGAAGCGGCGTAATCATGATGCCGCCAGTCTCGGTCTGCCACCAGGTGTCGACGATCGGGCAACGCTGCTCGCCCACCACGCGGTGATACCACTCCCACGCTTCCGGATTGATCGGCTCGCCGACCGAGCCGAGCAGGCGCAGCGAGGCGCGGCTGGTCCGTTTGACCGGTTCTTCACCAGCCGCCATCAGGGAGCGGATGGCTGTCGGCGCGGTATAGAAGATGTTGACCTTGTATTTGTCGATGACCTCCCAAAACCGCGACGTCGACGGGTAGTTGGGGACGCCCTCGAACATCAGGGTAGTCGCGCCATTGGCCAGCGGGCCGTAGACGATGTAGCTGTGGCCCGTGACCCAACCGACATCCGCCGTGCACCAGTAGACGTCGCCGTCGTGGTAGTCGAACACGTATTGATGCGTCATCGATGCGTAGACGAGATATCCGCCCGTCGTGTGGACCACCCCTTTGGGCGCACCGGTGGATCCCGACGTGTAGAGGATGAACAGGGGATCCTCGGCGTTCATTTCGGCCGGCTCGCATGCGGCCGACGCCTTTGCCATCTCATCTTCATACCAGACATCACGGCCATCGACCCAATCGACCTTGCTGCCGGTACGTTTGACCACAATCATCGTCTGAACGATGTTGGACGACTTCGCGACCGCCGCATCGGCGTTGGCCTTCAATGGAACTTTTCGTCCGCCGCGCAGACCTTCGTCTGCCGTTATGACGATTTTCGAGCGGCATCCTTCAATCCGTCCGGCAAGCGCATCCGGCGAGAAACCTCCAAACACGATGGAATGAATCGCGCCGATCCGGGCACAGGCCAGCATGGCGAAGGCAGCTTCCGGAATCATGGGCAGGTATATCGTGACCGTATCGCCTTTCGCCACGCCGTTGCGCTTCAGTACATTGGCGAGACGGCAGACGTGTTCGTGCAGCTCCTTGTACGTGATGAGCTTCGACTCGTTCGGGTCGTCCCCCTCCCAGATGATCGCGATCTGGTCGGCGCGCGCGGCAAGGTGCCGGTCGATGCAATTCATCGATACGTTGGTGGTACCGTCCTCGAACCACTTGATGGAGACCTTGCCGGGATCGAAGCTGGTATTCTTCACCTTCGTGAAGGGGGTGATCCAGTTGATCCGACTCCCGTGATATCCCCAGAATTGATCCGGAGCAGAAATCGAGACGGCGTACATCTCACGGTACTTTGCCGCGTCCACATGAGCCCGCTTCGCCCAAATTTCCGGTACTCCGTAGCTTAGTTCTTCCGGGCTCGGTAATGCGCTCATGCAATCTCTCCACTCCGCCCCGAAGGGGCGCCACTCAGGCTCACGATGATGATGGTGCCGCACTACGGCTCGCCGAACACACGCGCGAACGCGTCAGAAACCGCTTCTCGCGGCCGTTATCGAGGGAGAACATTCCGCCCCGACCGGGAACGACGTCGATGATGAGGTCGGTATGCTTCCACGCCTCGAACTGCGGGGCGCTGATATAGACAGGTGCCCCACCGATATGTCCGAGCAAAACGTCGGTGTCCCCGATGATGAATTCGTTCCGGGGATAACACATCGGCGAGGATCCATCGCAGCAACCTCCCGACTGATGAAACAGGACAGGGCCGTGCTCCCTGACGATTTCATCGAGCAGCTGGAGCGCTGCGGGCGTTGCGGAAACCTTGTCCTCCAAAGACCACTCCCTGAGGCTGAAAAAATGACCGACGCGGACGACTACGACCGCGCCGGCAAGTCTGGGAGAACTCAGAAGAAGCCCAGCTTCTTGGGGCTGTAACTCACCAGCATGTTCTTCGTCTGCTGATAGTGATCCAGCATCATCTTGTGGGTTTCGCGACCGATACCGGACTGCTTGTAGCCGCCGAATGCCGCATGTGCGGGGTAGGCGTGATAGCAGTTGGTCCAGACGCGCCCGGCCTGAATCGCGCGACCGAAGCGATAGAGCCGGTTCGCATCACGACTCCAGATGCCGGCGCCGAGGCCATAGAGCGTGTCGTTGGCGATCGACAATGCCTCCTCGTCGTCCTTGAAGGTCGTCACTGACACCACCGGTCCGAAAATCTCCTCCTGGAAGATCCGCATCTTGTTGTGGCCCTTGAACACGGTCGGCTTGACATAATAGCCGCGGGCCAGATCGCCCGGCAGTTCGTTGCGCGAGCCGCCCGTCAGGACCGTTGCGCCCTCCTGGCGGCCGATGTCGATATAGGAAAGGATCTTTTCGAGCTGTTCGCTCGACGCCTGCGCGCCGATCATCGTGGCCGGGTCGAGCGGGTCACCCTGAACGATCGCCTCGACACGCCTCAGCGCACGCTCCATGAACTTGTCGTAGATTCCTTCATGGATGAGCGCCCGGCTCGGGCAGGTGCAAACCTCGCCCTGGTTGAGGGCAAACATCACAAAGCCTTCGATCGCCTTGTCGAAGAAGTCGTCGTCCTCGGCGGTTACATCCTTGAAGAAGATGTTGGGCGACTTGCCGCCAAGCTCCAGTGTCACCGGGATCAGGTTCTGGGCGGCGTATTGCATGATCAGCCGGCCCGTCGTGGTCTCGCCGGTGAAGGCGATCTTGGAGATGCGGGGGCTGGAGGCGAGAGGCTTGCCGGCCTCGAGGCCAAAGCCGTTGACGATGTTGAGGACGCCGGGCGGCAACAGGTCGCCGACCAATCCGATCCAGACCAGGATCGAAGCGGGCGTCTGCTCGGCAGGCTTGAGCACCACGCAGTTGCCAGCGGCGATGGCGGGCGCGAGCTTCCAGCAGGCCATCAGAAGCGGGAAGTTCCAGGGGATGATCTGGCCGACGACCCCAAGCGGTTCGTGGAAATGGTAGGCAACCGTATCATGATCGATCTCGGCAATGCTGCCTTCCTGTCCGCGAATGGCACCGGCGAAGTAGCGGAAATGATCGATCGCGAGCGGCAGATCGGCCGCCGTCGTTTCGCGGATTGGCTTGCCGTTGTCCCAGGTTTCCGCCAAAGCGAGGAGGTCGAGATTTTCTTCCATACGATCGGCGATCTTGTTGAGAATGATCGCGCGTTCCGCGGCGCTGGTCCGTCCCCAAGCATCCTTGGCAGCGTGGGCGGCATCGAGCGCGGCTTCCACATCCTGCTCATTTGAGCGGGCGATCTCGCAAAGCAATTGGCCATTCACCGGCGACCTGTTTTCGAAATACTTACCGGAGCGCGGCTCGGCCCATTTGCCGCCAATGAAGTTGCCGTAGCGCGTTTCAAAGGGAACTTTCGCGGTCCGTGAAAACTCCACCTTGTTCATGGTCGTCCTCCTCAAACTGCGACGCTTGATGCGGCGCTTGAGGAGAGGCTTGTCGATATTGGATCGTCGTGCCAGCCCCCTGGAACGGATTGCCATCCCATATGTCTCAAGACTGAGACATTCGAGAGGGCAAAGAGTCAACGGGCGGGGCGAAGGCCCGATCGCCGCAGCTTTCGGTAAAGTGTAGCCCGGCTTACGCCAAGCGCTTCAGCTGCGGCTTTGACATTACCCTCCGCCCGCGTCAGCGCGCGTTGCAGCACCCGACGCTCGGCCGTCGCAAGGTCTTCGGACAGCCGCTTTGACATACCCAGAATCTCCGCTGCGGGCAGTGGATTCTGCAGACAGGCGTGGGAGAGGCCAAGCGCCTGGCGGGCCACGCGGCTAGCCCCCACGACAAGATCGTCTTCGTCCACGGCGATGAAGGCTTTCCCCATCTTGTCGGGGACCGGAACGATCTGGATCCGCGCTCGAGAATAGGCCAAACGGAAGCATTCGGCCTCAATCCGCGCTGCGGCGTCGATCACCGCCGCCGCGAGAAGATTGACGTAGCATTCGATGAAATCCGCCCTGCATGACGACACATCGAGTGCCCCCACCAGATGCCCCTCATGGTCGTAAAGCGGGGCAGTCGTGCAGCTCAATCGAGCATTGCGCGAATAGAAATGTTGGTCACGATGGATCGTCAGTGCGCGATGCTCGACGAGACAGGTGCCGATGCCGTTCGTACCCTCGCTGTCTTCGCTCCAGACTGCACCAGGCCATAGTCCCCAATCCAGAAACGTTGGATCGTCGCCAGGCGCGCCGCGCCGCTCGACGGGAACGCCGCTCCGATCTGCAAGCAGCACACAGCAACCTGTCCCTCCAACCGCAGTGTGGAGCCTGTCGAGGCTTGGCTGCGCGACGTGGATGAGCGGCTCGATTTCTTGCCTGACCTTCCTTAGTTCGGAATCGGTTAGTCTCTTCGGCGGGGTTCGTTCGTCCGGATCAAGCTTATGGAAACATGCCGACCTTTGCCATGAAGCAATCAGCGCGGATTTCGCAGCACCATTCGACGAGATCGCGGAGTGGACCCGATCTGCGTGGTGGCCAGTTCCATCTGCCGGCATTTGCTTCTCCGAGGATTCTCACCTGTCGGACTCGTCGCCCGTTCACTCCATCAATCTGCAAAACCAGCTTATCGAGGCCCTGCGGCGCCAGACCTGTCCCAGAAGACCCGGGTCGATCAGCGCATTTCACGCCAGATCACGGGCCACTCGGTACGAGAATGCACTTAGCCGACCCAACTGCGATTGACTTGATGTATCGCAAGCCGGATGCGCTTTCTTGGGCGACAGGACCTTCTTGCTGCACAGCTCCAGGGCTCGGATGCTCTTTGCGCGCGGCGGCGTTGCGACACCGAATTGAGCTAGATCAAAACCGAACTGCACACAGCCGGCATTTTGTCCTGCCTTTGCAGGATCAACGCACATGAGAGTTCTCGTCGTGGACGATCATCCACTGTTTCGGGAGGCGGTGGGCAATAGCATTCGCCAGGCCGTAGCCGATGCTGAGATCATAGAGGCGGCAACGATCGACGAAGCGCTCGATGTGCTGTCTTGTGGCGGAATTGAGCTTACGCTTTTCGACCTGTCCTTACCCGGAACGACAGGATTGTCCGGTCTTCTACGTCTCCGTAAAGCCTTCCCGGGGAGTCCAATCGTCGTCATTTCGTGCCACAAGGATTCGCTGATCGTGGCAAGCGCGCTCTTTCTCGGCGTATCAGGTTACATCCACAAGTCCACTTCGAAGAAAGAACTCGTACGCGCGATCGGCGAAGTGCTGCGAGGTTCGATTTATCTCCCAAACTGCTACCGGCACAATGCGGAGCCAGATCGATCCAAGGATTCGCTCGAGGAGTTCCTGAAGCGCCTGCACGATCTGACCCCGCAACAATTGCGGGTCCTCGAGTTGATCCACCGCGGCTTGCAGAACAAGCAGATCGCGTACGAACTGCGTATATGCGAAACGACCGTCAAGGTGCACGTGTCGGAGATCCTTCGCAAATTGGACATTGCGAATCGCACCAAAGCCATCGTCGAGATGTCAAAGATCGACTTCGCGAACCTCGCCGGGGACAGCCCCGGCATGCGGGTCCAGGAGAGCGTGTGAGCAAGCCACCAAGGCTCAGGGGATGTGAGCCACAGAGCCAAGCAGGCCAGGAATTGAGATCGCTTCGTGAAGCAAAGCGGTCGAGGTCTAAATATTGGAGCATTGCGGACTAGAGTTGCTCGCATTGAGTGTCTCGCGTTTTGACCCATCTGCGACATCAGTGCGAATATTTGCTGTGACGCACATTACACTTGGAGCTCGAAGCATATGCTAGATCGTGTCGCTCGACCTGAAGGGCGACGAATGCGACGACGCAAGTTCATTGCACTTTTAGTAGGTGCGGCCGCTGGCTGGACGTTGGCCTCGTGCACGCAGCAGGCGACGGGCATGCGTCGCGTTGCGTTCCTCCATCCGTACCTCGAGAATGATAGCGAAGTGCTGACCCGCGTCATTGCGTTTCGGAAGGGGCTCGAGGCGCTCGGGTGGATCGAGAATCGCAATATTCGAATTGAGCATCGATATACCGGCGGAGATCTGGGCCGGATCCGAGCCTACGCGACGGAGCTGGTGCATTCGGCGCCGGACGTCATCGTCGGAAGCGGGACGCCAATCACCGCAGCATTGAAAGAGGCGACCAGCACCATTCCGATCGTATTCAACCTCGTCAACGATCCGGTCGGACAGGGTTTCGTGACCAGCCTGTCGCGGCCGGGCGGCAACATCACCGGCTTCACCTTCATCGATTTCCTATTGATTGGGAAATGGATGGAGATGATTAAGGAAATTGCTCCCGGGGTCAGACATGTAGCGCTCATCTTCAATCCCGACACGACGCCTTTTTACCCGGCATTCCTACGCGAACTCGAAGCGGCCCGCACATCGCTCGCCCTCGAGCTCTCCGCATCTCCTGTGCACGACGAGGCGGAGGTCGAGGCAGCCATCACGGCGCTCGCACGCGAGCCTGGCGGCGCTCTGATCGTCGCACCGGACGCATTCATCAACAATCACCGCCGGGCGGTCATTACATTGACGGAACGACGGCGACTTCCTGCGATATACGGCTTCCGGCAGTTCGCTGCGGAAGGGGCACTGATCTCCTATGGACCGAATACTGCCGACATAGTCCGACGCTCGGCTGGGTACGTCGATCGTGTCCTCAAAGGTGAAAGACCGGCCGACCTTCCGGTGCAGGCGCCGACGAAATACGAGTTAGTCATCAATCTCAAAACTGCGAAAGCGCTTGGCATTGCGCCAGCTCCTGAGCTGCTCGCTCGCGCCGCCGGAGTGATCCAATAGAACTTCCTTGTTGCGATGCATGAGTCCGGAAATAGCCCGAGCCGAACAGGCTGACGCGCATTGTCAGGTCGGATTTCAAACGTCCATCGGACATGGGTCCACGCTCGCTTTCAGAGCCGCTTTTGATCCCAACGCTTGCTCCTACTCACGTACTGTCAAAGAAGCTCCAATCAGTCATGCTGCTGACGCAATCTCTGTCTTAGTCGGAGAGATGCAAAACACTGCGTGAGAACCACCCTGGTTCCCACAACGGTTCCGTCGCCAGGATTGGCACGAATCCGCAAAAAATTGGCACGAGCTCGTTTAACGCCTCCGCGTTTCGCGTGACCGTGTTTTTGCGGCATCGGGAACCGAACAATCGAAAAAAAATCAGTCGAGGAGTTATGATGGTGTTCCACTCGAGCGCCGCAATTTGCGGCGCCGTAGTTGCGCTTGCCATGTCTGTTACCGTTGCTCGAAGTGAAATCGGTGCAGTTCATTCAAGTGCCGTCGTCAATGCCGCTTCTGGGGATGCGATCATTGGCGCAGCATCCATGTACAATCCGTTCCGGCCCGGATGGCGGGAGGGCGGTCCGAACACAGCCTCCGGCGAGCGCTATGATCCCTCCGTCTGGGCGGCTGCCATCAAGACGAGTTTGCGTCAGAAATTCGGTGGGGTCCAATTTGGCGCGAGGCCGAAATATGCCCTCGTTGAGGCGGTAGGTAAAAAAGCAATCGTCAAAATAAATGACGTGGGACCACTAACGCCCGGCCGCATCATTGACCTGAACGAGCGGACGATGCGCTACTTCGATCCAAGTCTGCAGCGCGGGGTAATTGCTGGCGTAAGTGTCAGGCCGCTTGCAGGGGACTATTGGATCCCCGGACCGGTCGTCGACGGTCTTCTAGCCGCTGATCTTTGCGGCGATGACGCCTCTGGCGGCAAGGCGCCGGCCGGCGCAACTTGCGTTGCCAACAGTTCTGAAATGTAGAGAAGAGCCTGACCGAATGTCGCCTCCTGCCTTCAGCCGACGTGGCTGGGGGAACTCCGTTCACGCCGGCACGTGGCGCAACATCGCATCAAAGCAAGGTCCGCGCTTGCGCTGGTGTCGGGATGATAGCGGACATCAGGTGGACTCTGCGATCATCGGGTTTTGCCACTGGATCGCCGACGATCGCTCGGCTCGGCGCCTGGGCGAGGCCACGCGCGAGGTGGACTAGAGGAAGGCGCGATGGACTTTCTCGGGGCTGGTCGTCAGGACGCGGTGCAGGTGTACAATGCTGGGCATGATTGTTATCTTCGTGAATTGGTTGGTCCGGCGCGGACGTCCGTTGCCCATTCATGCCCCGAGGACGAACGAGACGTCACCGATTTGAGACGTCATCTCAACTTTTGTTGCTGGGTTATGTCGGGAGCGCCGGCGGCGGATCGTCCGGCCGGAACTGCTGAAACGGTGCCGCTTGGTTGCAGACTTCATAGCAATGTCTGCTTGTGTCCGCTATAGATGCACGTTCGGTCACGGGGGAAACTTGAATACAGATGTCGTCCTTATAGCAGGCCCGTTGGTTCGGGCCTCGAGCTGGGAGCCTACGGCCGAAAAGCTGCGTGACTCAGGATGGCGCGTACAAGTCCCGGATATTCTAGCGCATCATGTCTCTCCTCCGGCATGGAGCGCGTGGAGCCGCAGTCTTGTCAATCAAATTGCTCCTGCAAATGGGCTGGTGTTGATTGGCCACAGCTCAGCCAGCGCTCTAGCCGCCGATCTGGCGACCAAGTTGCCGACGAAGGCCGTGGTCATCGTCGATGGTGACATCCCGCCGATAGAAGGCGCGGCATATCCGGTTAGGCCAGCTCTGCGCGCTTTCATTCAAAATCTTGCGAGAGCGGATGGATCCCTCCCGGTGTGGTCAAAATGGTTCGACGGTGACGGACACCGCGCATCGCTGGTTGGCATCGACATCTTGAAAAGCGATCGCAACGCGTTCGCTCGGTTCGAAAGCGGTCTGCCGAAGATGAATATCAGTTGGTTCGACGAGACTGTCGACCTTGCCAGATGGGATCACATTCCCGCCGGGTTCATCCAAGCGTCTAAGCTCTACGACCACGCAACGGTAGAGGCGCGCGGCCGCGGTTGGCCAGTTATCAATTCGGAAGGGACGCACCTCGACCCAACTCTCCGTCCTGCCGAAACCGCGAATGCCATTGCTGTAATCGCGCGCACCCTTGGAGCGATCCCTTGATCGGCTTCCGGCACAACCAGGACCAGAGCGATGTCCGCGCTTGCGCGGATGTCGGGATGATAGCGGACGTCAGGCGGGGGAGACTCTGCGATGCTCGACTTTCGCCACTGATTTGCCCGACGTGTCAAACGAGTTCGTAAAATCCGTACTGTTCGTGCGTGCGAGTGGTCCTCGGCTACTTTGCATGGGGTTGTTTTTCAGATTTTGGCGGAAGCCGCGCGAGCGAGAGAGAGGGCACGAAAAAAAAGGCCGCCTGAACAGGCGGCCCTTTCGTCTCGGGTCGAAGTAGTCCCGCTTACTCCGCGGCCTGCCTCTGCGGCGGATCGAGCGCGCCGGACTTGTGGATGTCGGCGACCTGGTGATCCGAGAAGCCGAGCACGGAACGCAGGATCTCGTCGGTGTGCTCGCCGAGCAGCGGGGAGCGCTGCACGTCGCTCGGTGAGTCCGACAGCTTGATCGGGTTGCCGACCGAGATGTACTTGCCGCGGGTGGGGTGGTCGACTTCGACCACGGTGCCGGTCGCGCGCAGCGACTGGTCTTCCGCGATCTCCTTCATCGAGAGGATAGGACCGCAGGGGATGTCGTCCTTGTTGAGGATCTCCATCGCCTCGAACTTCGTCTTCGTCATCGTCCACTGCTCGATGCGGGCGAAGATCTCGTTGAGCCGCGGCAAGCGGGCCGGGGGCTTTGCGTAGTTCGGATCGGTCTTCCAGGTCGGCTCGCCGATCACGTCGCAGATCTTCTCCCAGACCTGGGCCTGGGTGATGAAGTAGATGTAGGCGTTCGGGTCGGTCTCCCAGCCCTTGCACTTCAGGATGCGGCCGGGCTGGCCGCCGCCGGAGTCGTTGCCGGCGCGCGGCACGGCATCGCCGAACGGAATGCCTTCGCCGAACTGGCTGTATTCCTTCAGCGGACCATGGGCGAGGCGCTGCTGGTCGCGCAGCTTGACGCGGGCGAGGTTGAGCACGCCGTCCTGCATCGCGGCGGTGACCTTCTGACCCTTGCCGGTCGCGGTGCGCTGGTAGAGTGCGGCCAGGATGCCGATTGCGAGGTGCAGGCCGGTGCCGGTGTCGCCGATCTGCGCGCCGGTGACGAGCGGCAGACCGTCGCGGAAGCCGGTGGTGGAGGCGGCGCCGCCGGTGCACTGCGCGACGTTCTCATAGACCTTGCAGTCCTCGTACGGCCCGGGACCAAAGCCCTTGATCGAGGCGACGATCATCTTGGGGTTGATCGCCTGGATCTTCTCCCAGGGGAAGCCCATGCGGTCGAGCACGCCGGGGCCGAAGTTCTCGACCAGCACATCGCACTTCCTGATCAGCTCGGTGAGAACCTCCTTGCCCTTGGGGTTCTTGGTGTCGAGCGTGATCGAGCGCTTGTTGTGGTTCAGCATGGTGAAATACAGGCTGTCCACGTTCGGGATGTCCTGCAGCTGGCCGCGGGTGATGTCGCCGACACCGGGACGCTCCACCTTGATCACGTCGGCGCCGAACCATGCCAGCAATTGCGTGCAGGTCGGCCCCGACTGGACGTGGGTGAAGTCGAGAATGCGAACGCCCGTGAGCGCCTTGGTCATCGTGTTTGCTCCGTACTCTGTCTGCCCCTGCACCCGCAGGGAATAATGGGTTGAAGGGGTAGCTTACTTCTTCTTCTGCAGAACGCTCTGCGGATTGAGATTGCCGATGCGGCCGCTCTCCGAGCCCGCCGCCGGATCGATCACCGCGTTGATCAGCGTCGGCTTGCCCGAGCTGATCGCCTCGTTGACGGCGCGCTTCAATTCGTCCGGCGAGGTGGCGTTCACGCCGACGCCGCCGAAGGCTTCCATCATCTTGTCGTAGCGCGCGCCCTTGACGAACACGGTGGTCGCAGGATCCGAGTTGGCGCTGTTGACGTCGGTGCCGCGATAGATGCCATCATTGTTGAAGATGACGACGCAGATTGGCAAGTTGTAGCGGCAGATGGTCTCGACCTCCATGCCGGAGAAGCCGAAGGCGCTGTCGCCTTCCACCGCGAGCACGGGGTTCCCGGTCTCGAGCGCGGCCGCAATCGCCTGGCCCATGCCGATGCCCATCACGCCCCAGGTGCCGACGTCGAGACGCTTGCGCGGCTTGTACATGTCGATGACGCCGCGGGCGAGGTCGAGTGTGTTGGCGCCTTCGTTGACGAGGATCGCGTCGGGATGCTCCTTGATGACGTTCTTCAGCACGCCGAGCGCACCGTGATAGTCCATCGGCGACTTGTTGTTCATGAGCTTCGGCGCCATCTTGGCGACGTTCTCTTCACGCTTGGTCGAAACAGCATTGGTCCATTCGGCCGGCGGGGCGGTCCAGCCCGCGCCCATCGCCTGGTTGAAGGCGGAGACGACGGAGCCGATGTCGCCGACGACGGGCGCGACGATCTCGACGTTGGAGTCCATCTCCTTCGGCTCGATGTCGACCTGGATGAATTTCTTGGGCGCTTCGCCCCAGCTCTTGCCCTTGCCGTGCGAGAGCAGCCAGTTGAGCCGCGCGCCGATCAGCAGAACGACATCGGACTCTTTCAGCACGGTCGAGCGGGCGGCGCCGGCGCACTGCGGATGCGTGTCGGGGAGAAGGCCCTTGGCCATGCTCATCGGCAGGAAGGGCACACCGCTCTTCTCGACGAAGCTCTTGATCTCTTCGTCGGCCTGCGCGTAGGCCGCGCCCTTGCCGAGGATGATCAGCGGGCGCTTTGCGCTCTTCAAAACATCAAGTGCGCGCTTCACTGAAGCAGGCGAGGGGATCTGCGCGGGCGCAGCATCGATCACCTTCACGAGCGACTTCTGGCCGGCATCGGCGTTCATCACCTGGCCGAACAGCTTTGCCGGCAAATCGAGATAGACGCCGCCGGGACGACCCGAGACCGCGGCGCGGATCGCGCGCGCCAGACCAATGCCGATGTCCTGGGCGTGCAGCACGCGATAGGCCGCTTTACACAGCGGCTTTGCGACCGCGAGCTGATCCATCTCCTCATAGTCGCCCTGCTGGAGGTCGACGATCTCGCGCTCGGAGGAGCCCGAGATCAGGATCATCGGGTAGCAGTTGGTGGTGGCGTGGGCCAGCGCGGTAAGGCCGTTGAGGAAGCCGGGGGCCGAAACGGTGAGGCAGACGCCGGGCTTCTTGGTGAGGAAACCTGCGATGCCCGCCGCGTAGCCGGCGTTCTGCTCGTGACGGAAGGAGATCACGCGGATGCCCGCGGCCTGCGCCATGCGGCCCAAATCCGTGATCGGGATGCCCGGCACATTATAGATCGTGTTGATGCCGTTCAGCTTGAGCGCGTCGATGACGAGATGAAAACCATCCGTCAATTCCTGCTCGGTGCCCGGTGCTTCGGACTTGGTCGCGGTATTCAGCATGGGCCTTGTCTCCCTGGTCTCAAGGTGCCGTTTAGGCTTTGGGGGCGAATGGTTCGCCCTTCTGGTGAAGTTGCTATGTAAAGAGTTCCTGGCCATGCGCTTCGACGTAAGCGGCAAGGCCGAGGGTGTGATCGCGGGCGCGCTTTTCGGCGAGTTCGGTGTCGCGCGCCTCCAGCGCTTCGATGATCCCGAGATGCTCGGGCAGTGAGGTCGCAGTGCGATCCTTCCGTCCGATCGTCAGTTGCCGGTAGCCGCGCACATGCAGCAGGAGGTCGTTGGTGAGGTCGACGAGGATCGGCGATTCCGACAGCGAGATCAGCGCCTGGTGAAAGGCGATGTTGGCGCGCGAATATTCCTCGATGTGATCCTCGGGCAGGCGGTCCTTTCCGAAGTCCTTGAAATAATCGCGCAGCGCCGAAATGTCCTTCTTGCGCGCAGTGGTGGTGATCAAGCGCGCCGCCATGCTCTCGAGCGCCGCCCAGGCGCGGATCATGTCGACGATCTCGCTCTTGGTCCTGCGCACCACCATGATGCCCCGGCGCGGCACGGTCTTCACGAAGCCGTCCTGCTCAAGCATCGCGATCGCTTCGCGGATCGGCGTCCGGCTCACGCCCAGGCGTTCGGACAGCGCGCGCTCGTCGAGCATCACCGGCTCGGGCGTCGAATAGATGTCCATCTTGAGGATCGCTTCCTTCAAGGCGTCATACGCCTTGTTCTTGAAGCTGCTCTCCGGGGCAATACGGACGATTGCGAGATCTGCCTCGGCCATGTTGGGCGATGCCTTGATTTGCTTCACGACGATTCTCCTCCTCAGGGGGAGTCGTCTTTTACAGGAATATTTACCGAAATGTTTTTGGCATACCACATGCCAGAATGTCAAGCTGCCTATTTTTTGCGGCCTTCGGCCTCATGACCCGCCTTGACAAGTTGGCTTCTGGCATACCAAATGCCATCGCCAGCCATTTTTGATCCAAGCCGGCGGAGTAAACTCGGGCTTTCTGCCCTCCGTTCCGCCGCATGGAACAAGGCGCGGCGAATGGCAAGCATCACGGGCAGCCGTAATACGCGCGCCTTGCAAAGCAAGATCTGAGGTCAAGGGAGAAACCACATGTCGAATTCCAAAGATGCCGTCCGCAGGGTGCTTGACCAGGTCAAGGCGGACAACCGCACCAGCCTGACGGCCCCCGAAGGCAAGCTCGTCTGCGATGCCTACGGCATTCCGGTGCCGAAGGAAGGGGTTGCGAAGTCGGCGGGCGAGGCCGGCAAGATGGCGACCTCCATGGGTTTCCCGGTCGTGATGAAGATCGTCTCGCCCGACATTCTCCACAAGACCGAGGCCGGCGGCGTCATCGTCGGCCTCAAGACGGCTGAGGATGCCGAGAAGGCCTACGAGACCATTCTCTCCAACGCCAAGAAGTACAAGGCTGACGCCAAGATCGAAGGCATCCAGGTGCAGCAGATGCTGGCCGGCGGCACTGAGGTCATCGTCGGCTCGATCACGGACGGTTCCTTCGGCAAGCTGGTCGCCTTCGGCCTCGGCGGCGTGCTGGTCGAAGTCCTGAAGGACATCACCTTCCGCCTCGCGCCCGCGGCCAAGGAGGATGCGCTGTCGATGCTCGACGGCATCCAGGCGCATGAGATTTTGAAGGGCGTTCGCGGCGGCGAGCCGGTCAACCGCAACGCCCTTGCCGACGTCATCGTCAAGGTCTCGCAGCTCGTCACGGACTTCCCCGAGATCGTCGAGCTCGACCTCAACCCGGTGTTTGCGACGCCGAAGGACGCGACTGCCGCCGACGTGCGCATCGTCGTCGACTTCGCCTACAAGCCCAAGCCGAAGCCGCGCCCGACCGAAGAGATCGTCGCGGCAATGAACCGCATCATGCAGCCGAAGGCTGTCGCCGTGATCGGCGCCTCGGCCGAGGACGGCAAGATCGGCAACTCCGTGATGAAAAACCTCATCAACGGCGGCTACAAGGGTGAGATCATTCCAATCCATCCCAAGGCCTCCGAGATCCTCGGCTACAAGGCCTACAAGAGCGTCAAGGACGTGCCGGGCGTGGTCGATGTTGCGGTTTTCGCGATCCCCGCGAAGTTCGTCGCGGGCGCTTTGACCGAGTGCGGCGAGAAGAAGATCCCGGGTGCGGTACTGATTCCCTCCGGCTTTGCGGAGGCCGGCGCGCCCGAGCTCCAGGCCGAGATCGTCGAGGTCGGCAAGAAGTACGACATCCGCCTGATGGGGCCAAACATCTACGGCTTCTACTATACGCCTGCCAATCTCTGCGCGACCTTCTGCACGGCCTATGACGTGAAGGGCCATGCGGCGCTGTCGTCGCAGTCGGGCGGCATCGGCATGGCCATCATCGGCTTCTCGCGTTCGGCGAAGATGGGTGTGTCGGCGATCGTCGGCCTCGGCAACAAGTCCGATATCGACGAGGATGATCTGCTCGCCTTCTTCGAGCAGGATCCGAACACCAACCTGATCGCGCAGCACTGCGAAGACCTCAAGGACGGTCGCGCCTTTGCGGAAGCGGCAAAACGCGTCTCCAAGAAGAAGCCGGTCGTCGTGCTCAAGGCCGGCCGCACCTCGGCCGGCGCGAAGGCGGCGTCCTCGCACACCGGTGCGCTCGCCGGCAACGACAGGATCTATGAGGACGTGTTCAAGCAGTCCGGCGTGATCCGCGCGCGCTCCCTGCGGCAGTTGCTCGAATTCGCCCGCGGCGTGCCGGTGCTGCCGACGCCGAAGGGCGAGAACGTGCTGATCATCACCGGTGCCGGTGGCTCTGGCGTGCTGCTGTCGGATTCGTGTGTCGACAACGGCCTGTCGCTGATGTCGATGCCGCCGGATCTCGACGCGGCCTTCCGCAAGTTCATCCCGCCGTTTGGCGCAGCCGGAAATCCTGTGGATATCACCGGCGGCGAGCCGCCGATCACCTACGTGAATACGGTGAAGCTCGGCCTCTCCGACGATCGTATCCACGCGCTGATCCTCGGCTACTGGCACACGATCGTCACCCCGCCGATGGTGTTCGCCCGCAACATGGTCGAGGTGAAGAAGGAGATGGAGGCCAAGGGTTTTGTGAAGCCCATGGTCGCCTCGCTCGCCGGCGACGTCGAGGTCGAGGAAGCTGCCGAATATCTCTACCAGCACGGCATCCCGGCCTACGCCTATTCGACCGAGCTGCCGGTCGAGGTCCTCGGCGCCAAGTACAAGTGGGCGCGCGGAGCAGGGCTGCTCTGAGCTGAGGAACAAGAGATGCCGCTTCGGAAGTTTCCGGAGCGGCATTCTGACTAAGCGCAAGTGACGTGCGTCATTCCGGGGCGATGCCAAGCATCGAGCCCGGAATCTCGAGATTCCGGGTCTGGTCCTTCGGACCATCCCGGAATGACGAACCAAGAGGCGGCAGGTCGCGATGAGCAAGAACGTCATCCGGCGCAAATCGCTCGAGCCAAGACCGCCGGGAGAGGCGGATAACGAAGCGCGCGACGGCGGCGTGCAATCCGTCGACCGCGCGCTGTCGATCATCGAAACGCTGGCCGAGGACGACGAAGGCTATCGCCTGAGCGATCTCGCCGTCCGCACCGGGCTGTCGGCCTCGACCGTGCACCGCCTGCTCGCGACGCTGGAAAGCCGCCGCTTCGTGCAGTTCGATCGCGCCGAATCCAAATGGCACGTCGGCGTGCGCAGTTTTACCGTCGGTGCCAGCTTCGCGCGGCGGCGCAATTTCACGGCGCAGGCCATTCCCTACCTTCGCAAGCTACGCGATCTCACCCGCGAGACCGCCAACCTCGCCGTCGTCGACGACGAATTCATCATCGTGCTGACTCGCATGGAGAGCCGCGAGATCATGCGCTCGCTGACCAAGGTCGGCGGCCGCGTCGCGATGGTGACCTCAGGCGTCGGCAAAGCGGTGCTGGCGACCTATTCGGACGAGGATGTCGGCGCGGTCATCCGGCATCACGGCATGCCCCGCTTGACGGAGAAGTCAATCGTGCGGCCGAGCGATCTTTTCAAGGAACTTGCGACGATCCGCGAGCAAGGTTTTGCGGTGGACGATGAGGAGGCGCAGATTGGCCTCAGATGCGTAGCCGCTGTGGTCTACAATGCGCTCGCCGAGCCACTCGCCGCGATCTCTGTCTCCGGCATGACCAGCCGTATCACCGACGGCCGGCTGCCCGAGATCGGCCGCGTGGTCCGGGAGGTGGCAGCGGAACTCACCGCGGCGCTTGGTGGCGTTGTGCCCGCGGCTGCGGAGAAGGCCTGAACGGTTGGCCGGCAGCGTGCCCAACGCGTAAGCAGCGGTGCCGTTTTATTTGAGTTGCCCCTTCTGGCCGAGGGCGCAACCATCGCTTGGCCAACCACGCCCCGCGAGAGTCCTGATGCCCAAACTGACCCGCTTTGCCGTCGCGCCGCTGCACAGCATGACCCGCCGCCTTGCCGACGTCGCCTCCGGGCGCGTTGCGCCTGACCTCGTCATCACGGGGGCGCGGGTGCTGTCGACCTATTCAGAGCGCGTCCACCCGGACCGCGAGGTCTGGATCACGGGCGGCCGGATCGCGGCGGTGAAGCCGGCGGGCATGGCCAAGAAGGCCTGGAGCGGCGTGGCCGTCTATGACGCTGCCGCCGGCATCATCGCGCCGGGCCTCGTCGATCCGCATATCCACATCGAATCCTCGATGGTGACGGCCTGCGCCTATGCGGAAGCGGCGCTGCTCAATGGCACCACCACGATCTTCTGCGACAGCCATGAGATCGGCAATGTCATGGATGTCGCCGGTGTCGAGGCGATGCTTCAGGACGCGCGCGAGGCGCCGCTGTCGATCTTCCTGACGGTGCCCTCGACGGTGCCGGCAACATCAGCCGAATTGGAAACTGCGGGCGGCGATCTCACCCCCGACAAGATCGCCGGCCTGTTCGACCGCTGGCCGGAAGCGGTGGCGCTCGGTGAGAAGATGGATTTCGTGCCGGTGACAATGGGCGACGAGCGTAGCCATGCGATTCTGGCCGCCGCGCTCAAGCGCGGGCGTCCGGTGTCCGGTCATGTCTATGGCCGCGAATTCGTCGCGGCGTATGCGGCATCCGGCGTCACCGATACCCACGAAGCAATTGATCGCGATATTGCCGACGATCTCCTTGATGCCGGCGTCTGGGTCTTCCTGCGCGGCGGGCCTCCGACCACGCCCTGGCACTCGCTACCGCAGGCGATCCGCACCATCACCGAGCTCGGGGCCTCCCACAAGCGCACGGCGGTGTGCACCGATGACCGCGACGCCGACGATCTCTTCCTGTTTGGCCTGGACTGGGTGGTGCGCGAGGCGGTGAAGGCCGGAATGTCACCGGAGCAGGCCTGGTCGATGGGCTCGCTGCATGGCGCGACGCGCTTCAACATGGAGGGCGAAATCGGCGGCCTCGGCGGCGGCCGCCGCGCCGATCTCGTGCTGATGGATGACAATCTGAAGCCGCAATGCACCTGGTATGGCGGCGAGCTGGTGGTCGAGAAGGGCAAGATCACAGAGCTCCTCGACCAGGCGCTGTCGCAGCGCTATCAATATCCAAAGGCGGCTTACGCGACCGTGAAGCTGCCGGAACAGCTCAAGCTGACGCCGGAGCTTCCGGCGAAGGCTTGCACCGTCAATGCGATCAAGACCGCGCTTCCCGGCATCACGCTGATCCACGAGAAGGTCAGAATCGAGCCGGCGAAGGATTGGCCGACGCTGTTTGCGCGGCACGGCCTCTGCTTCGTGTCGGTGGTCGAGCGCCATGGCAAATCGGCCGGCAACGTCGCCTATGGCCTCTTGAATGACTTTGGGCTCAAGCGCGGTGCGGTGGCCTCCAGCGTCGGGCATGACAGCCACAACATCATCGTCGCCGGAACCAACGAAGCCGACATGCAGGTGGCGATATCAGCCATCAAGCAGCAACAAGGCGGCGTCTGCGTAGTCGCTGATGGCAAGGTGAGGGCGCTGGTTCCGCTGCCGATCGCAGGGCTGCTTTCGGACAAGCGGATCACGGAGGTGGCCGAGGAGGTGCGGGCCCTGAAGGAAGAATGGGCGGAGGCTGGCTGCACCATCCCCTACATGGGCTTCAATTTGATTCCGCTATCGGTCATTCCGGAAATTCGCATCACCGACAAGGGCCTCGTGCTGGTGCCGCAGATGGAGCTCGCGCCCTTGTTCGAGTAGCCGCTTTCACGCGTCTGTTGACCTAACCGATTGAGACCGCCGCAGATTTTTTTGCGGCTACCGCATCGTGGAAAATAAAATCGATCTCGTTGAGAGGGCGCCTCTTGCGATCGATGATCACGCTCGAAGTGACGCAACCGAGCGAGGTCCGATATGGCGAAGATGCGAGCCGTCGATGCAGCCGTGCGAATTCTGGAGAAGGAAGGCATCTCGACCGCCTTCGGCGTTCCCGGGGCCGCGATCAATCCGCTTTATTCGGCGCTGAAGAAGCGGGGTTCGATCCGCCACATCCTGGCGCGCCATGTCGAGGGCGCCTCACACATGGCGGAAGGCTATACGCGGGCCAAGGCCGGCAATATCGGCGTCTGCATCGGCACGTCGGGACCGGCCGGCACCGACATGATCACCGGGCTCTATTCGGCGATCGCCGATTCCATTCCGATCCTCTGCATCACTGGGCAGGCGCCACGCGCGCGGCTCTACAAGGAGGACTTTCAGGCGGTCGATATCGAATCCATCGCCAAGCCCGTGACCAAATGGGCAGTCACCGTGCGCGAGCCCGCGCTGGTGCCGCGGGTGTTCAGCCAGGCCTTTCACGTGATGCGCTCGGGGCGGCCGGGGCCGGTGCTGATCGATATGCCGCTCGACGTGCAGCTCGCCGAGATCGAGTTCGACGACGAGACCTATGAGCCGCTGCCGGTCTACAAACCGACCGCGACGCGCAAGCAGGTCGAGAAAGCGCTGGAGATGCTCAACGCCGCCGAACGGCCGCTGATCGTGGCGGGTGGCGGTATCATCAACGCCGATGCGTCCGACCTGCTCGTCGAATTCGCCGAGACCGTGAACGTGCCTGTCGTCCCGACGCTGATGGGGTGGGGCGCGATCCCCGACGATCACGTGCTGATGGCCGGCATGGTCGGCCTGCAGACCAGCCATCGCTACGGCAATGCCACCATGCTCGAATCCGACTTCGTGCTTGGCATCGGCAATCGCTGGGCCAACCGGCACACCGGCTCGATCGAGACCTACACCAAGGGCCGCAAATTCGTGCATGTCGACATCGAGCCGACGCAGATCGGGCGCGTCTTCAATCCTGATCTCGGCATCGTCTCGGATGCGAAGGCCGCGCTGGAGTTGTTCGTCACCGTCGCCAGGGAGTGGCGGCGGACAGGCAGGTTGCGCGAGCGCCAGGCGTGGCCCGCGACCTGCCGCGATCGCAAGCGTTCGATGCTGCGCAAGAGCCATTTCGATAACGTGCCGATCAAACCGCAGCGCGTCTACGAGGAGATGACCAAGGCTTTTGGCCGCGACACCTGCTATGTCACCGTCATCGGCCTGTCGCAGATCGCCGGTGCGCAGTTTCTGGGCGTCTACAAGCCGCGCAACTGGATCAATGCGGGGCAGGCGGGGCCGCTCGGCTGGACACTGCCGGCCGCGCTCGGCGTGAGGGCAGCATGTCCGGATCGCGACATCGTCGCGCTCTCGGGCGACTACGACTTCCAGTTCCTGATCGAGGAGCTCGCGGTCGGCGCGCAGTTCAATTTGCCCTACATCCACGTCGTCGTGAACAATTCCTATCTCGGCCTGATCCGCCAGGCGCAGCGCGGCTTCGATATGGACTATCACGTCCAGCTCTCCTTCGAGAACATCAACGCCCCCGAGCTCGGCGTCTATGGCGTCGACCACGTTGCGGTCGCTGAAGGCCTTGGCTGCAAGGCGATCCGCGTCACAGATCCGAAGGACGCGCAGGCCGCCTTCGCGACCGCGCGCGAGTTGATGGCGAAGCACCGCGTCCCCGTGGTGGTCGAGTTCATCCTCGAACGCGTCACCAACATCGCGATGGGCACCGAGATCGACAATATCGTCGAGTTCGAGGAAGTGCTTGATCTGCCGCTCGACGAGGTCGAGATCACGCGCCCGGGCGTGCTGCAGCCGGCGGAATAGGGAGGACAGCATCGTGCCGAAATTTGCCGCCAATCTCACCATGCTCTTCAACGAGATGCCGTTTGTCGACCGCTTTGCCGCGGCAAAAGCGGCAGGCTTCAGCGGGGTCGAATATCTCTTCCCCTACGATTTCGACAAGGCGCTACTGCGCGAGCAGCTCGAGGCTCACGGACTAACCCAGGTGCTGCACAATCTGCCTGCCGGAAATTGGGCGGGCGGCGAACGCGGCATCGCGATCCTTCCCGATCGCGTCGCCGAATTCCGCGACGGCGTGTTCCGCGCCATCGACTTTGCCAAGGCGCTCGACTGCGACCGGCTCAACTGCCTCGTCGGCATTGCGCCGGCGGATGCCGATCCGCGCGAGTTGAACGAGACGCTGGTCGGAAACCTGCGTTTCGCTGCCGCGGCGTTGGCGCGTGAGAATATCGAGCTGCTGATCGAACCTATCAACACCCTCGACATTCCCGGCTTCTTCCTCAACGGCACCGAGCAGGCAGTACAGCTCATCTCCGAGGTGCGTTCGGGCAACCTGTTCATCCAGTACGACATCTATCACATGCAGATCATGGAGGGCGACCTCGCCCGCACCATGCAGAAATATCTCGACCGCATCTCGCATATCCAGCTTGCCGACAATCCCGGCCGCCACGAGCCGGGCACGGGCGAGATCAACTATCCCTTCCTGTTCCGCCATCTCGACGCGATCGGCTTTCGCGGCTGGATCGGCTGCGAATACAAGCCGCGCACCACGACGCTGGAAGGCCTTTCCTGGCACGCGGCGCAAACTTTCGAGACCTAGAACGTAGCCACAGCGACGATGCGCTCCCTCTCCCGCTTGCGGGAGAGGGCTGGGGTGAGGGTGTCTCCACGATAAGATTCGTTGAGATGTGCGGAAGGAATCCCAACACGGAAAGAGCCCTCACCCGGCGCTGCGCGCCGACCTCTCCCGCAGGCGGGAGAGGTGCACCGAGCGCGCGGATGAAATTTCGCAAACGCAACTGAGAGAAAGTCACACCATGATCGACATCGGCTTTATCGGACTTGGCACCATGGGACGGCCGATGGCCGGCCATCTCCTTGCGGCGGGCCATCGTCTCTTCCTGCACGACGTCGCACCGATTGCGCCGGAGCTGATCGCCGCTGGCGGCGTCGCCTGCAAATCGGCGAAGGAGGTCGCGGAGGAGGCGGATGCCGTCATCATCATGGTGCCGGATACGCCGCATGTGGAGGCCGTGCTGTTCGGCAAGGACGGCGTCGCGAGCGGCATCTCCAAGGGCAAGATTGTGGTCGACATGAGCTCGATCTCGCCGCTGGCAACGAAGGAGTTTGCCAAAAGGATCGAGGCGCTCGGCGCCGATTATCTCGACGCGCCGGTGTCGGGCGGCGAGGTCGGCGCCAAGGCGGCGAGCCTCACCATCATGATCGGCGGTCCGGAGCGCGCCTTCAACACCATGAAGAGCGTCTTCGACAAGATGGGCAAGAACGTCACCCGCGTCGGCGCCAATGGCGACGGCCAGACCACGAAGGTTGCGAACCAGATCATCGTCGCGCTGACGATCGAGGCGGTGAGCGAGGCCCTGCTGTTCGCCTCGAAGGCCGGCGCCGATCCTGCGCTGGTGCGGCAGGCGCTGATGGGCGGCTTCGCCTCGTCGCGGATCCTCGAGGTTCATGGCGAGCGCATGGTGAAGCGCAATTTCGATCCGGGCTTCCGTATCGAGCTGCACCAGAAGGATCTCAACCTCGCACTCGATGGCGCGCGAGCGCTCGGGCTCTCGCTGCCGAGCACGGCAGTGGCGCAGCAATTGTTCTCGGCCTGCACCGCGCACGGTGGCAAGGCGTGGGATCATTCGGCGATGGTGCGTGCACTCGAGTTGATGGCGGGTCACGAGATCGCCACTGCGTAAAACTGTTACGCAGTAACACTTCTTCGGATTGAGGCTCGTTGCCGCCGCTTGGGAACTCGGAACTATCACCGGGACCCAGCGGTTGATCGTGCACGAACAAACAATCTGGAGAGAGGACATGAAGACCCGTCTTGCGATTTCGTTGGCTGCCGCTTCGCTGCTGGCGTCCAGCGCAGCCTTTGCCCAGTCGACCACAGCCGAGGGCGCCGCGAACGGCGCGCGGGCCGGGGGCGTGATTGGTGGTCCGGTGGGCGCGATGGTGGGCGGCACCGTCGGCGCGGCCGTTGGCGCCGGCCTCGAAATTCCGAACGCGGTGATCGGTGCGGTGCCTCGCTCCGAGCCGTCCGTCGTGGTGCATGAGCGCGTGGTGGTCGGTGAGCCGCTGCCGCCGACCGTGGTGTTGCACCCGGTGCCGAATTACAGGGAATACGACTATGCGGTCGTCAACGATCGCCGCGTCATCGTCGAGCCGCGGACCCGCAAGGTCATCAGGATCATCGACTGATCAGCGTAACCAGAAGCTGAGGCCCCGCGGGAGATTGTTTCGCGGGGCCTGCACGTATTCAGAGTGGCTGCCGTACGCCGAGGCCGTGCATGAAGCGCTCGCGGATTTGTACGGGATCGCGGCGCGTGGTGCCGACGCCGGGCTTGTCGTCGATGCGCACCGCAATGAGGCTCGGTTCCGTGGCCGTCAGCGAACCCTCGACCAGCCGCTCGAAATCCTCCTCGTCCGCGGCCCAGGCGCTGTTGGCGAGACCCGAACCGGTCGCGATTGCCACGACATCGGCCACGCCTGCGGCCGGCGTCGGCTGCGCACCGGTGATCTGGTAGATGCCGTTGTCCATCACGATCATGGTGAGATTCTTCGGCCTCAAGGTCGCGATCGTCGACAGGGCGCCGAGCTGCATCAACAGCGAGCCGTCGCCCTCCAGAGCAATGACGCGGCGGTCGGGCTGCGCCAGCGCGACCCCGAGCGCGATCGGGAAAGCGAGTCCCATGCTGCCCAGCATGTAGAAGTTTTGCGGGCGGTGCCCGGCGGCCCAGAGATCGAAATTGGTGTTGCCGATGCCGCCTATCACGGCCTCCTCGTTGTTGAGCCTTGCGATCAGGCGCGAGGTGACGTCGAAGCGGTTCATCACCTTGGTGTTGCTGGTGCTGCTGTTCATCGCGGCGCTCACTTGTCAAAGACCTTGCCGCCGGTGAGCAGCGGATTGAGGATCAGCGCCACCGGCGCCTGTGTGGTGACGGCCTGCTTGATCGAGCGGTCGGCGATGAACTCGAGCTCGTCGAGCCGGGTAATGGTGTGATGCTCGAGCGCGAGCGAGTCCAGCACCGGGCGCATGGTGCGGCAGACCAGCGCCTGGCCGTAGTTGAACTCGCCGAGCGTGCCGCGCTCGGACACGAACATGATCAGCGGGATCTGATAGGGCACCGCAAGCGAGGCCAGCACATTGGCCAGCGTGGCAAAGCCCGAGGTCTGCATCAGTACGGCGCCCCGTCGTCCGCCCATCCAGGCGCCGGAGACGATGCCGACGGCTTCCTCCTCGCGCGCGGTCGCAAAGGTCGTGAAGAAGGGGTCGGCGTGCAGGGCCTTGATCAGCGGCGTCAGCACCCGATCGGGCACGTAAGGCACCAGGCTGACCTCGTTCCGCTTCAGGGTTTGCAGCACGATACTGTGCCAGCTTGGTTCGGTGGGAGACATCTGGGGCGGGGTCTGCTGCTCCACGATCGTCATCTCGTCCTCCCTTCCGCGACATCTTTTTGGTCTATGCGTGGTGCCGCTTCATAGGCGCCTTGGTCTCGAACTTGACGCGCTGGGTGGGATTGTCAACATGTCCGGGCTGCCACGGTGGTCTGCGCCCGGTGCGCTGCCGTGGCCGGCACCGCCATGTCATAACCAGTCACAACGAGAACTGCGGGAGGATGGCCGGAGCGGGCGCAAAGCGGCGCCGGCCCCGCGTGCCTCCTTTTCAGGAGCCGGAAGCCTGTCGATGCCTGTCAACACCAAGCGCGTCTTCTACGTCAAATATCTCGCACATCCGATCTATGTCGACGTCCTGAAGGCGCGGAGTGACGTCCGGCTCGATCGCATCGAGAATGAAAGCCCGGAAGAATTCTACGCGCCGATTCTGGAGGCCGCGCATGTCTATCAGATCGGCGCCGCGCGCGACGAGCTCGCTCCCCATTTCCATGCCCAGGCCGGGCTGCTGAAACGCGCGCCGAACCTGCTGATCGTCTCCTCCAACGGCGCCGGCTTCGATCCGGTCGATGTCGAGGCCTGCACGGCGGCGGGCGTGCTTGTCGTCAACCAGTCCGGCGGCAACGCCCATTCGGTGGCTGAACACGCGCTCGCGATGATGCTCACCCTGTCGAAGCGCATCATCCAGTCGGATCGCCGTCTGCGGCGCGAGCGCGACGTCAACCGCAACGATCTCATCGGCAACGAGGTCGGGGGCAAGACAATCGGCATCGTCGGGCTCGGCAATGTCGGCCGCCGCATCGCCGCGCTCTGCAACACCCTGCTGGGCATGAAGGTCCTGGCTTACGATCCCTATCTTTCTGCAGGCGAGATGGCCGCGCGGGGCGGGGAGAAGGTCGAGCTCGACGAACTTCTGCGCCGGTCCGACTTCGTCTCGATCTCCTGTCCGCTGACCAAGGAGAGCCGCGGCATGATTGGCGTCCGCGAATTTTCGCTGATGCAGCCGCTCGCCTATTTCGTCACCACTGCGCGCGGATTCATCCATGACGAGGGCGCGCTACTCCAGGCCCTGCGCGACCAGCGCATCGCCGGCGCCGGCCTCGACGTCTGGTCCAAGGAGCCGCCGCCGCCGGAGCATCCGCTCCTTCAGTTCGACAACGTGCTGGCGAGCCCGCATACCGCGGGCGTGACCCGGGAGGCCCGCCAGAACATGGGACGCATCGCCGCCGAGCAGGTCCTCGATGCGCTCGACGGCAAGCGGCCGCCCCGCATCATCAACCCCGAGGTCTGGCTGCGCTACGCCGAGCGCTTCAAGCAGGCTTTTGGCGTGACGCCGGGGTAGGGCGCGCGAAGTCTGATTGCGCTCCGATCGTTGGTTACGAGGATGAGAACAGAAAGCGGCGGATTTTACCGATGGCGTGAATGAACGCGTATGACTTGTCCTGTAGATCAGGGTTCATGAGCATACCTTCGATTGCGACATCCGGACTTTCTGCGGCGAGTTTGCGCGTAAGCGTGGCCGCGAGCAACATCGCCAATGTTAACACGACCGGCCCGTTACCCGCGTCGGGCGGATCGAGCACGTCGGCCGGTGCGGGCAGCTCGGGCATTGCTCCGACTTTTCCCGCGGCTTATGTGCCATTGCGAGTCGATCAGGTTGCCCAATCGAGCGGCTCGATGCCGGGCGGTACGGTTGCGACCGTATCGACGGTGTCGCCGAGCTTCACCGCCCAATCCGACCCAGGCGCTCCCTTCGCAAACCATGATGGTCTGGTCGCAGCGCCGAATGTCGATCTCGCCGGGGAATTCGTCGAGTTGACGACCGCAAAATACAGCTTCATTGCCAATGCGAAGGTCATTCAGGCCTACTCGGAAACGACAGAGTCGCTCCTCGACATCGACACGTGACGGGTGATGTCGGCCTGTCTTGCCAGCCTTCGCTCGTCCGCCTCCACCGGCGCGACGCCGGGGTAGGGCCTCTACCCCAGCTTTGCGCCGAGCTGCTGGAACGCGGCCTCGCAAGTCATGAGGTCGAGATGGCCGCCGCCCGCGTTCCGAAGAAGGTGATGTCGGACGGTGAGGTGCGTCCTTGCACGCGACCGCTGGCGAGATCGCAGAGATCTCCGAGGACGTCTTTCTCGCTGATCGCGCCGCTCGCGATCGGTTGCAGGATGTCACCAACGCCGTGAAAGGCGGATTCCCGCCGGTCCACGAACGCACGCGATATCTTTGCTGCCTCGTCATCAACCTTGCGGGTTTGTGGCGTGTAGCCGCCGACGAGGTCCAGATGCGTGCCCGGCCGCATTACGCCGAGCGCTTCCGGAAGACGTTTGGGGTCACGCGACGATAAGGCGCGGCGGCTGACGGATCGGGATTGGGTCCGGGAAGCGGCCTCAGTTTGATCCTTCTCAAAATCTCCTTACCCCTTTCGGGGTAATTAGGATTAGAGTGCTGCCGGGGCAGCAGGAGGTCCCATGTCACGCTATGTCGTCAGGTTCATGAAGGACGTGCTCGGTGAGTACGGCCGGCAGAGTGAGGTCTGCCAGGGAACCCTGGAAATCGACGCTTCCTGTGAACGCGAAGCGACCGAGCAGGCCAAGCTGAAATTCTGCAAGGACCAGGCGTTACATCACTGGTCCCTGCATGCGGATCGTATTCATGTGAAGGCAGCCGATTTTCCGTCCTGAGGCGGAGGTCCGGCGCGTTCAGCGGCTGAGGATGGACGCAGGCGGCGCCGCAGTCGCGCCGGCGCCGAGCGATCGCTGCACCATGACGGTATCGGACCAGCGGCCATGGCGGTAGGCGACCCCGCACAACAACCCGACCCGGGCAAAGCCGAATTTTTCGTGCAGCGCCAGTGAAGGCGCATTGTCGGCGTCGATATAGCCGATCATCTGGCGGAAGCCGGCCGCGGCGCAAGCGTCGACCAACTCCTGAAGCAGCAGGCGTCCGACACCGCGGCCGAGATGGTCGTGATGGACGTAGATCGAGTGCTTGGCGGTGTAGCGATAGGCCGGGCGCTTGCGAAACAGCACGGCATAGGCATAGCCGATCACCTCGCCGCGCCAGGTCGCGACCAGGTGGGGGAGGCGCGTCTGCCGCAGATTCTTGCGCCGGTCGCGCAGATCGTCGGGCTCGGGCGCGCCGGTGCCCTCGACGTCCTTCGCCACGCCGTGGCGGACGTGATGGCGGTAGATCGCCAGCATCGCCTCGACGTCGCTGTCGCGCGAGGGCCGGACCAGGACCGGCTCATCGTTCGTGCGCATTGCACTGGTTTCGTTCATGCTACTCGGCCACCACGTAGGTATAGAGCCCGATACGGCCGGCGGCGTCGACCTCCTTGTAGACACCCTGGATTTCGACGTCGAAGCCTGGAAACGTGTTGAAGCAGGTTTCGAACATCTTGAGATAATCGATCATGGGTTTCGCGCGTTCCGTGAGCCGCTCGCCGGGCACGATGGTGGCGATACCGGGAGGATAGACCACGAAAGGCGTCGTCGCGATGCGGCCGGCGATGGCCTCGATCGGCAGATAGTCGACATCGTTGCGGATCAGGCAGCGCGCGGCGTCGCGCGGCGACAGCGCGATCTCCGGGAGGTGCTCAGGCAGGAACTGACGCGCCTGGAGCGCACTGACGTCGGCCTTGCGGAAGAAGCGGTGCATCTCCGCACAGAGGTCGCGCAGCCGCACGCCGGCATAGCGCGCCTGCCGTCGTTGATAGAATTCGGGGATGGCGTCCGCGAGCAGCGTATTGTCGTCGTGCAGCTTCTTGAACGCGACGAGCCCCGAGATCAGCGTGCCAGCCTTGCTAGCCTCGACGCCCGGCGTCAGCAGGAAGAGCAGGGAGTTGAGGTCGTTCTTCTCGGCAACGATGCGATTCTCGCGCAAGTATTGCGCGACGACGGGGGCGGGGATGCCGTGTTCGGCATAGGTGCCGGTGGCGCGATCGAACCCTGGCGTCAGCAGCGTCAGCTTGTTCGGGTCGGTCATGGCAAAGCCCTCGGTCATGCCGGGGAAGCCATGCCAGGTGCTGTCGGGACCGAGCTGCCAAAGCGCGGGATTGGTGGCAAGCTCGTCGGTCGAGAGCGTCTCCCAGGCGACGTTATGCGCGGCGCCCGGCCGGCTCACATCCGGAATGGCAACGCGATCGGGGACGAACGGCTCGAAGAACCAGCGCCGCTCGACGTTCTGCTCTTTCTCCTCGAACTCGCGGCGCATGGCGCGGATCTTCTTGCGCAGTTCGATGCCGAGGCGGATCGTGTCGTCCCACAGCACCTCGCCCGAGCGGCCCTTCATCATCTGCGCGCCGACGTCGAGGGAGGCGAACAGCGGATAGAACGGCGAAGTCGAGGCGTGCTGCATAAAGCTTTCGTTGAAGCGGCGGTGCTCGACGCGCCGCTTCTGGCCGCGGATATGGCGGTCCCTGATGTGGATCTGGGACGCCTGCGAGAAGCTCGCGAGCTGCTTGTGGGTCGACTGCGTCGCGATGATGCCGGGTGCGTCTGGCGTGAGGCCCGACAGACCCATGGCAAAACGCCCGGCATAGAGCGGATGAAACTTCATGAAGCCGGCCCAGGCCTCGTCGAACAGGATGTAGTCGCAGAGGTGGCCGATGCGCTTCAAGATCATCTCGGCGCTGTGGATCGTGCCGTCATAGGTGCATTGTTCGACGACGGCGACGCGGAACGGCCGTTCCCTGCGCCAGGCGTCGCGATCGCTGACCAGCGGATGATTGCGGATCGCCTCGCGCAAGGCCTTCTCGTCGAGTTCCTCCCAGCGCATCGGGCCGATCAGGCCCCAGGCATTGCGGATGGTCGGCACGTAGACAGGGATGCCGCCATTGATCATCAGCGCGCCGTGATGGGCAGCCTTGTGGTTGTTCCGATCGAACAGCACGAGGTCACCGTCGGTGACGAGTGCGCCGAGTGCAACCTTGTTGGAGGTCGAGGTGCCGTTGAGCACGAAATAGGTCTTTTCCGCACCGAAGATTTGGGCGGCTTCCTTCTGCGCTTTCAGCGCCGGTCCTTCGTGGGTGAGGAGATCGCCGAGATCGAGCACGGAATTGTCGAGGTCGTCGCGAAATACGGACTCGCCGAGATGCTCGACGAAGACACGGCCGATCGGGCTGCGGCTATAGAACATGCCGCCATTGTGGCCGGGGCAGGTCCAGAGCTGGTTGCCTTCCTCGGCATAGTCGACCAGCGCGCCGAAGAACGGCGTCTTCAGCGTTTCCGCATATTGCTTGAGCCGGCTGATCAGGTTCTTGGCGATGAAGGGCGGGGTCTCCTCGGACAGGAAGACGTAGCCGTCGATAAAGTCGAGCACCTCGACCGGCAGGTCCTCGAAGCGCTTGCGGCGGATCAGGAGGATGATCGGGAAGTCGAGACCGCGGCGACGCATCAGGTTGATCAGGGCGGCGGTCTTGCCCTCCAGCCCCTTCTTGCCCCAGTCGACCACCATGCAGCCGATGGCGGCGTCTGTCTGCACGGCGATCTCGGCATCCTCGAGCTTGCGGGCCCTCACGACCTCGAAGCCGGAGCGCTGGATCTCCTCGATGATCTGGTTGAAGCGGATGCCCTCGAGGTCGTCGGCATCGAACACCGGGGCGGCGAACAGGAAGTTGAAGCGCTTGAAATAGTCCATGGTGGGTCCCGAATAGCGAAGCCAACAGCTCTCGGCATATTCGATGACAGTTCGATGACAGCGTCGTCCCTGATGGGAGGCCGCTGCCGACGTCTCTGTTTGTAGGGGCAGGCGACGCGTGGCTTTCCAGCGGACATGAGGTTGGCGGCACGGGGCGTCCTTTGGAGCGTCTTCGCAGCCGACGCGGTGATGTGCCCGAGGGGCCAGGAGCGATCACAATGATTGCGTCCGGCCCAACTGGACGATCAGCAATGGTTGCTTTCGCGCCTCTTCTCAGAGCGGAGCAGCGAGCAGCCAACCGCTTCTTGTAGTGGTCAAACTGAGACTCCGCGACGATGCAGAAGACCGTCGCGATGCCACCCGGTGCGTTCTTGATTGCCAGTGAACGATGAAAGGACGCAGGTGGCGATCGCCGTTGGAGAGACGACGTTATTTGCCAGCCTGACATCGAATGGCGCGTCAGGCAATACTATCATAAAGTGAGGCGGCGCCAAATGGAGGTCGAGAAGCCGCCGGGTGCTGGATGGCTGGCGCCTCACCAACGGTCTGCCTCGGCAACAGCTAGCATTCGGAAGTCACTGCATTGGGAGATGAGCAGCGCCGCATCTGAGATTTGTGTCCAGCATGGGGGTTGAGAATGAAAACGATTCTAGTACCGACCTACAACATGGCGATGATGACATCCGCGCTCGAGGTCGCGGTACGACTGGCGCAACGGACTGGCGCCTATGTCGAAGGTTTTCCGCTCCGGTTCAGCATACCTCAATATGTCGTCGCAGAGTTGGCTACCGGCCTCTCCTTGGATTCGTACCATGAGAGGAGTGAGGAGGAGATCGCCGAACTGCGTCGTTCATTCGAGGCGTTCATGTTGAAGCACGAGGTTCCGAAGGCGACCGCAAGCTCGAATCGGCCATGCTTCGACTGGTTCGATAATGCACCTGAAGGTGAGGATTTTGTCGGAAGTTATGGACGTGCTTTCGACATCATCGTAATGCCGCGGTCCGACGTGGATGCCGCCGGCCCTCACCGCCGCGTCATTGAGTCTGCGCTGTTCGAGAGTGGCAGGCCTGTCCTGCTGGCACCACCAGACGTGCCGAGAAGCATTGCGACAAACATCGTGATCCACTGGAACGGGAGTACCGAACAGGCTCGTGCAAACGCATTTGCGATGCCGCTGCTTCGTTTGGCCGAAAGGGTTACGTTGCTGAGGGTGATTGGCGGACAGGACGTGGCAGGCCCATCCGCGGACCAGATAGTTCGCCAATTGCAGTACAATGACATTCCCGCCAAACTGGTGAGCGTTGAACTGGGAGATCGCAACACCGGCGAGGCGGTCCTCGATGCGGCCAGAGCTCAGGGCTGCGATCTCCTGATAAAGGGAGCCTTCACCCGCAACAGGTTGCGGCAAATGATATTCGGCGGTGCCACCAGCCATGTCATGGAGCACGCGGATTTGCCTGTCCTGCTGGCGCATTAGCATCGTATCGCACAGGCCGTAGGTATGCCATGACCGGTATTGCAGAGTGGCTAGCATCGATTGGTTTGGGAGAGTACGCCCAGCGTTTCGCCGAGCACGCGATCGACCTCTCGGTCGTCAGCGATCTCACAGAGCAGGACCTCAAGGACCTCGGCGTCCTGCTTGGTCACCGGCGAAAGATTCTGCGCGCGATTGCAGAACTTAAGGGTGAAGTCCTTGTATCGGCCCAAAGGAGCGCCAAACCAGCGCCGCGGGACAGCGCCGAGCGGCGCCAACTCACGGTCATGTTTTGCGATCTGGTGGACTCGTCGGCGCTTGCTGCCCGACTGGATCCAGAGGACTTACGCTCGGTAATCGGCGCCTATCACGACTGCATCGCGGAGATCGTCGCGCGGAATGAGGGCATCATCGCGCGGTACATGGGGGATGGCGTGCTTGCCTATTTCGGCTACCCCCAGGCGCACGAGGACGATGCCGAGCAGGCGACACGCGCGGGGTTGGCGCTGGTCGATGCCGTAGCCAACCTCCGGATAGATTTCGGCGCCAAGCTACAGGTCCGCGTTGGGATCGCCACCGGCATGGTAGTCGTGGGCGATCTGACCGGCGAAGGCTCCGCCAAGGAGCAGGCGGTCATTGGGGAAACACCGAACCTGGCTGCTCGCCTGCAGCAGTTCGCCGAGCCCGGTATGGTGCTGATTTCCGAGAGTACGCACCAGCTCACCGCCGGATACTTCGAATACGGCGATCTCGGCTCTATCGCGCTCAAGGGTTGGGCGGAGCCGATACCGGCCTGGCAGGTGCTCGGGATAAGCGGTGTGGAAAGCCGTTTCGAGGCGCAACGCAAGACTCGATTGACACCGCTCATTGGGCGTAACGAGGAGATCGAGATGCTGTTGCGGCGCTGGCAGCATGCCGCGTCAGGCGAAGGCTGCGTGGTGGTTCTAACTGGAGAGCCAGGTATTGGTAAGTCGCACATCGCGCTGGCGCTTCAAGAGCGACTCCGGGCCGAACCACACATCACGGTGCGCCATTTCTGCTCGGCGCACCACACCAACAGTGCGCTGTATCCACTAATCGCCAACCTCGAGCGTGCCACCCGATTCGAGCGAGGCGAGACTCCGACGGAAAAGTTCGCCAAGCTTGAAGCTCTGCTCTTGCGGTCTGGCGCTGACGTAGACCGCGTGGTGCCGGCTCTGGCCAACCTTCTGTCGCTGCCGATCAGTGACCGCTATCGCCTGCCCGAACTGAGTCCGCAGAAACGCAAGGAAATGACGCTGGCGGCGTTCTTGGCTCAGCTCGAGGCATTGGCGGCGCGGCAGCCAGTGTTCCTCATCTTCGAGGATGCCCATTGGGCGGACCCGACCTCGCTGGAGCTGCTTACGGTTACACTGGAGAGAGTGCCGCGACTTCGAGTGCTGCTGCTCATCACCGCGAGACCAGAGTTTACGCCGCCATGGCCTGGTCATGCGCACGTGACGACGGTTTCGCTCACACGACTGAATCGGCGCAACGGGGCGGCATTGGTCGAGCGCATCACTGCCGGCAAGACGCTCCCGGAGGAGGTCATGGACCAGATCCTCGCCCGTACCGACGGTGTGCCACTGTTCGTCGAGGAACTGACGAAGGCCGTGCTCGAAACCGGGCTGTTGCAGGAGCGGGACGACCACTACATGCTCAGCCGTCCGCTACCCTCGATGGCGATTCCAACGACATTGAACGCATCGCTGATGGCCAGACTCGACCGATTGGCCCCAGTGAAGGACGTGGCTCAGATCGGCGCAGTCGTAGGACGCGAGTTCTCTTACGAACTGCTGAGCGCTGTTGCCGGGCTGCCAACACAAAGGCTTGAGGAGGCGCTTGCCACGTTGGTTCGGGCGGAATTGATATTCTGCCGGGGCGAGATACCTCGTGCGGTCTATACCTTCAAGCATGCGCTCGTGCGGGACGCGGCCGAAGCGGGGCTTCTGAAGAGCCGACGCGCAGCGCTGCATGCCACCATAGCAGGCGTCTTCGAAGAACGGTTCCCGGAAATTGTGGAGACACAACCCGAGACTCTCGCACTCCACCTTACGGAGGCGGGACTGTTCGAAAAGGCAGGAGGATATTGGCTTCAGGCGGGCAAGAAGGCGGCCATGCGCTCCGCCAACCTCGAAGCCATCGCACACTTGCGGAAAGGCATCGAGGTCTCGACCCATTTGGCCGACAGCGCACAGAGGGACAGACGGGAGCTCGATTTCCAATTCGCGCTGGGACCGTGCCTGATCGCTACCGAGGGGCCGGCCTCGCCACATGCGGTGGCGACCTTCGCTCGCGCGCGCGAACTGTGCCAGCGCCTCGGAGATCCGCCCGAGCAACTACAAATCATGTTTTGGTTGACCACTGCGAGCGTCATTCGTGGTGAGTTGCCGGTCGCCGAGGAAATGATCTCAGCGCTGCTCGATCTCGCGATGGCCCGCGGCGATCGACCAACGTTGCTCAACGCGATGCGCGGGCAAGGAATGATTCGCCTTTTCATGGGACATCTCACGGGCGCCCACGACGTGATCGAACGGGCCTACGAAGCATTCGAGGCGAGCAGCGAGCAGGACAGATTGGCGGCGCGTGCCGCCGGCCAGGACGCGGGCGTGGCCGACCTTGCCCTGATGTCATGGGCGCTCTGGCTGCTGGGCCGCGCCGATACCGCAGTTGCACGTCTCAATGCCGCCATTCAGCGTGCCGACGACACCAGTCATCCGCATTCGCAGGCCTATGCATGTTACTATGCGTCCATTCTCCACGCTCTGCGGGGCGAGTTCCTCGCCACGCACCGCTATGCCGAACGCTGTCTCGCCTTGTCAGAGGAGCACGGATTCCGGCAATGGCGAGGATTGGCGCGCGCCGTCCGGGGGATAAGTGCCAGCTTTCTTGATCCGTCGTCCGCTGCGCTCGCGGAAATCCGGACTGCGATGAACGAATATCGCAGCGCGGGCTATCAGCTCGGCATCACTGCACTATACGTGCTCCTGAGTCCGGCCCTGTTGTCGAGCCATCAATACGAAGCTACGCTGGAGCTGATCGAACAGGGCCTCGCTACAACCAGCCGCAACAGCGAACGGATATTTGAGGCCGAGCTCTACCGACTGAAGGCGCGCGCGTTGCTCCTCCATGGCGTTCCGCAGGCCGGCGCCGAGGCGCAATCGATCCTCGATCATGGTTTGACGATTGCAAGAAGCCAACACGCCAAGGCCCTCGAAATTCGAGTTGCAGTAGACCTTGCCGCCTTGTGGATCGATCAGGGCAGGCGCGAGGAGGCGCTTGACCTGCTCGCCCCCATCTACGCCGGGTTCAGCGAGGGACTTGAAACGCAGGATCTAAGGCAAGCAAAGACGTTGCTCGACCGGCTGCGGTAATTCTGCTTGGACTACGGGTGTGGTGGCCTTGCTCAGCACGTCGGTCGCAAAGCCGCTCTATCTGGCGTCATGCATCCAATTGCTGTTGACATTCTCGATAGGTATTTTGCACCCCTTGCCACCCATCCTTGTGGTCCTTCGCCGGATTCTCGTTTATGAAGTGCGGCCCGGGAGGCGGCGTACCGTTTTGATGTACCTTGTATGCGTCGATCGCTTGTTCCGCAGCGGCTTTCCCCAACTTGCGCCCAGCGTCCAGGTTGCTGTGATTCCATTTGAAACTGATGTGCCCCGGTACGTGAATCTCCACGATGGTGCCTTGCCACCGATCCTCCTTTTTTCCGTCGAACCGCACGTGGTATTTGAAGAGCCTGACGTCATCTTCGCCAACGGTCGCCGCGAACAATTGGCAGAGATTTGCCAGGGCATCGTGAAGGTCTTTCGGTTTGCGGACTTGCTTCGAATCGACGATTCGGCTCACCCATATTTCGTCCAGCTCCTCGCCTTGCTTGCGGTGCTCCTGGATCAAACTCTCAAAGTTGACCGTGTCGACCAGCGCTCCCTCGCAGTAAGTAGCGCCATCGATCTTCACCGTTTCCTCGATGAAGGGAAGGGCTGAACATGCACACAAGCTCGACGCGCTGATCGGAACCCTGTACTCCTTGTCCTTGTCCTGCTGGGTCATCGGACGGTTGGAAAACAACGCGAGCCTGTGATCGTCAAGATTCCAAGCGTTATGAAATATCAGGGGCTTTTCGGGCTTGTTCAGCTCCTCGAAATTTATGCTCTTCATGAACTGGCTTTTTGGATAGTTGATCCTGGAGAGGCCGGTGACATGGGACAGATACATCATGGAGGTGGCGTAGCGAACGAAAGGATTGGGTGCCAGCACCTGATTGAGGATCCATCTGTTTATGTCGCCTTCGTCCGGCATCGCGAACTTATTCCGGCCGTCTGCTTCAGGGTGTTGAGCGCACCAGAACGACATGGACTCCCCGACGGCACTCGCCATCGCTCGTGGGTCCCATAAATCCTTATAGGTTTTGGGATCTGTGACGAAGCTGGTCATTGCCCTGCCGATACTTTCCCAATCCGGACCGAACACCGTGTTTATGGGAAAGTGCTTGTAGCCTTCGTCGTCTCGGAACACGCCGTTCTTGAAGAACTGATAGGTCTTTTCCGCCCTATCTGTATTCTTAACTCCATCAAACTGATTATAGACGATCCCGACCCAAGCGCCGATGCAGGACAAAGCCCACACGTCAAACTTGATATCTGCGTTGGCAAGAGCTTCCAGAACCCCGATGTGCAGCCCCGCTGCCGGACCGCCGCCGCCTAGCGTTATCGCTCTCTTCACCATTGGTTCCTCCAATTAGTTTGTCGTGTAGTTTGTTCTCCGATCAATCTTCTGAATTGCGTAAAGTGAAGCGCTTGGTCGTTCTTGGATTATTGGAAAGCACCCGCAGGCTCGCGGCCGTACAGCATGCCATCGAACCCCATTCAGACAGGCTCATAGATCCGGCATTGTGAAACACGATACGTGTGACAGAGCGGTGCGTGTCGATGTCAGACGCATTCTCGAACATGCTGACCGCACTGGCGCACGTCGGCCGAGAACCTGAGTTAGCGTATCGCGATCTGACCCGTCCATCTGTGAACCAGTTCACGTAAGATGTTTATCTCTAACGAGAGTACCCGTAGCCCAATCGTGACATCCGTGGCGAACACGAAGGAAGTCGCTGGGCGCGACGCGGTACGACGACGCGACTGGAGCAATGGCGCAATCAGCGCTTTATCTCGCCGAAGACCACGGTCGGCACGGCGCGGTTGACGACTTCGCGTAGGGCGAAGCTCGATTGGACCCGGGCGACACGAGGCAGGCGCGACAGCTCGGTGCGGTGGATGCGCTCGAAATCCTGGATGTCGCGCGCGAGCACGATCAAAATGTAGTCGTCGGTGCCCGACATCAGGAAGCAGCGCACGACGGAGGGGCATTTCACCACCTCGGCCTCGAAGGCCTTCAGCGCCTCGTCGCTCTGGCTCTCCAGCGCGATCCGCACCAGCACTGTCGTGGTGAGGCCGAATTGCCCGAGATCGAGCGCGGCCTGGTAGCCGTGGATATAGCCGTCATCCTCCAGCGCCTTCTGCCGTCGCGCCAGCGCCGTACTCGACAGGCCGACCTTGTTGGCGAGCTCGGTGTGACTGGCTCGCGCATTAGTGGTGAGTTCCGCGAGGATGGCGAGATCTTTTCGGTCGAGGGCCAAGGTTTCGTTTCCCGCGTGGAAGGGGCAATCGACGCCGGAAACCGGCGTCCGCGAGGAGAAACTAGCCGATATTTGCACGAAACCAAACCGGCGCGGCCGCTAACATGAAGAGGAGAATCAAGACTTTAGGGCAAGGAGTTCGCTATGCGCGTTGGTGTTCCAAAGGAGATCAAGGTGCAGGAATATCGCGTCGGGCTGACCCCGGGCGCCGTTCGCGAATATGTCGCGGCCGGGCATGAGGTCTGGGTCGAGACCGGTGCGGGCGAGGGCATCGGCGCCTCCGACGAAGTCTACCGCAAGGCGGGCGCCTCGATTGCGGGCAGCGCGCGCGAGATCTTTGCCAAGTCCGAGATGATCGTGAAGGTGAAGGAGCCACAGCAGAGCGAGTGGACGCAGCTTCGCGAGAACCAGATCCTCTTCACCTATCTTCATCTCGCGCCCGACCCCGCGCAGACCAAGGGGCTGCTCACCTCCGGCTGCACTGCCATTGCCTATGAGACCGTCACTGACGCGCGCGGCCAGCTCCCTCTGCTCGCGCCGATGAGCGAAGTCGCCGGCCGCCTCGCGATCGAGGCGGCCGGCGCCGCGCTCAAGCGTTCGGCAGGCGGACGCGGCGTGCTGCTCGGCGGCGTGCCCGGTGTGCAGCCGGCGCGGGTCGTCGTGCTCGGCGGCGGGGTCGTCGGAACCCAGGCGGCACGCATGGCGGCGGGTCTTGGTGCAGAGGTTACCGTGATCGATCGTTCCATCCCGCGCCTGCGTGAGTTGGATGATATGTTCCTTGGGCGCGTGCGCACGCGCTTCTCCACGATCGAGTCCGTCGAGGACGAGGTGTTTTCCGCTGATGTCGTGATCGGCGCGGTGCTGGTACCCGGTGCGAGCGCTCCGAAATTGGTTACGCGCGCGATGCTCAAGCCGATGCGGCCAGGCGCCGTGCTGGTCGACGTTGCGATCGATCAGGGCGGCTGTTTCGAGACCTCGCGTCCGACGACCCATGCCGAGCCGACCTACGAGGTCGACGGTGTCGTGCATTACTGTGTTGCAAACATGCCAGGCGCAGTGCCGGTGACATCGAGCCAGGCATTGAACAATGCCACACTGCCCTTCGGGCTGATGCTCGCGGGCAAGGGCTTTGCAGCCGTGCTCGAGAATCCGCATTTGCGCAACGGCCTCAACGTCGATCGCGGCCGCATCACCAACAAGGCCGTAGCGGAGAGTCTAGGTCTGCCGTTCTCGCCGGTCGAGAGCAGCCTGGCGGCGTGACGAAGCCGTCACGTCGGGCTTGCTGATAACGCATTAGGCAATGCGCGTTCCGCGCGATCGCTCCAGAGGCGTAAGCCTCATAATGTGCTCTTTTCACATCTCGCGCAAAGGTTCCTACGCGCGAGAAAAGCAGGGATCACGGATCAGTTCACGTCGTCGCTTAATTTCCTCGAAATGGTCACATCGGGGTTAGGTTGCTGGCATTGATAGGCACGATCCGAAATCTTCGTACGGAACGGTCCGAATGCTTGGCGTTCTCATCCTCATTCTGGTCGCCGCGATCTCGTTTGCGGCGGGATATGTCACGCGTGATCGCATCTCGCAAAAGCGCCGCGCCAAATATCTGAAGTGGGAGCCGTACGTGCGAGCGTCTGAACGACCGGCGCAGCCGCCGGCGTTTCTCGTCCAGACGCCAAGGACTCATGCACCGAACCCTCAAACATCGAAGGCTCAGGCACCGCGGATCAGCGCAATCGATGGCGCAGGGCCCGCGCCTGCTTCGCAGTCGCCGGCCGAAGCCAAGCGTCGCCAGGTTCACGCCTTCGTCAGGCGGTAGTCGCCGAGATCCGGATCGTGCGTCATCCGCCAGTAGTCCACGAAGCGCCACGGCATCGCTGAGAACACCCGGCCGCTTGTATTGCGGTAGTAGGTGGTCATGCCCGGATGGGTCCAGATCATCGCCTCGTGCTCGGCATCGACCTTCCGGATGTAATCGTCGTGCACATCCTGGCGGACGTCGATGGCGGCGACACTGTTTTCCATCATCTCGACGAGACAGGCCGAAATGTAGCGGCTCTGGCATTCCGACTGGAAGATCACGCTGCCGCCATGCGCAGGGCCGGAGTTCGGGCCCAGCATGCAGAAGAAGTTCGGGAAGCCCGGGACGGTGAGGCCGAGAAACGCGGTCGGATTGTCGCCCGCCCAGGCGTCGCGGAGATTCCTGCCGTCGCGGCCGGTGATGTCGAGGCGGGCCGCCATCTCGGTGACCTTGAATCCGGTCGCGACCACGATGATGTCGGCCCGGCGGTTCTCGCCGTCGGATGTCACGATGCCATCGCGATCGACATGATCGATCGAGTCGGTGACCAGCTCGACATTGCCGCGCGTGAGCGTCTTGAACCAGTCGTTGTCGAGCAGGATGCGCTTGCCGTAAGGCGGGTAGGTCGGCACGCATTTGGCGATCAGGTCAGGGCGGTCCTTCAGCTCGGAAAGGATGAAGTCCGTCAACTCCTGGCGGTGCCGGTCATTGCCCTTGTTGACCGCACGCTCCGGATGCGGCCAGGCTGGATCCTTGCGCAGGAACGGCAACAGGCCGTCGCCATAGCGCCAGAACATGTTGAAGCGGTACCACTGCACATAGAACGGCAGGTGCGCGAGCAGCCAGCGCGCGCCCTGTGTAATTGGATCGGAATAGCCCTTCACCGGTCGCGCCCATTGCGCGGAGCGCTGGTAGACGGTGACGGAAGCAGCGCGGGGTGCGATCGCCGGCACGAGCTGCATCGCGGTCGCGCCGGTGCCGATGATCGCGACATGCCTGCCGTCGACGTTGATGTCGTTCGACCACAGCGCCGAATGGAGGATCCGGCCCTTGAAATCCTCCTCGCCTTTGAACCGCGCGCGGGAGGGATCGTTGAGCTGGCCTATCGCGCTGACGAGTGCCGTGGACTCGAACGTTTCTTCGCCGCTGCTTGTCCTCAGCGTCGAGATCCAGCGGCGCCTGCTCTCGTCCCATCGCGACGAGGTCAGTTGCGTGTTCAGCCGCAGATGCTTGCGCAGGCCGAACTCGTCGGCGACCTTCCTGAGGTAATCGAGCAACTCCTCGCGCTGGCAGAAATAACGGGTCCACGCGTTGCGCGGGCCGAAGGAGTAGGAATAGGAGTGGTTCGGCGTGTCGACGCCGCAACCGGGATAGCGGTTGATCCACCAGGTGCCGCCGAGCTCGGCATTCTTTTCGACGATGGTGTAGGGAATGCCGAGATGGCCGAGCGCCACGCCAAGCGCGATGGCGCAGACGCCGGCGCCGACGATCAGCACGTGCTCCTCCGCCAATTGCGCGTCGGACGGACGGCTGCTCCAGCGCGCCTCGCGCGGCGCGAAACCCATCTCCTCGCGCATCAGCGGCGCATATTCCGGCGCGACATTCTCGCCAAGGCAGGCACGCATCATCTTCAGAAGCAGCTCTTCGCCAGGATCGGTGATGACTGGTGTTGGATGGCCGTCGGCAAAGAGTCCGACCACAGCGGCGCGGATTTCGTCCTGCACGTCCCTCGGCACGCCGGCCTCGGGATCCGGGATGAGACGGATGTCGCGCTTCGGCAAATAGGGCTGGGCGAGCCAGCGCTCGTCGCCGGTCATGTGAACGAGCACCATCAGGAGGCAGCGGATGTCGCCCTCGGCGATTGCGGAGGCGAGGTCGAGGTGCTGGCGCGGCAGTTCGATGTTCATGAATGATCCCAAGTCCGGCGAAGGCGACCAATGCGATCTTGGCACTTTACTGCCGAACCGGGCAGGGGGCTTGGGCCCAGACGCCGCCAAAGAAGAAAGCTATCGTTGTAGCCTGCTCCCGCGGAAGGAAATTCCCGCGCGGGGGCGAAAAAAGCCAATCAGTTCCATTGCCGAGAGAAGCGCAAACGACGACATTCCGTTCAGAATTCAGTGGATTGGCCTCGCGATGGAACGCGCAAATTTCGAGCCTTTTGGCGAGCGACTGGCCCCGGCAAGGGACGACCGGCCGCAGTCTCGCGCCTCCAAATATCTGCTGTGGACGGGCGCCGGTTTGTTCTGGTCGCTGGTCGGGGCCATCGTGCTCGCCCGCGCCGCCTTCTTCGAGCCTGGCGTTTTCGACGGTTTTAGCCGCGTCGCATCCCTGGCCAAGGGCCTGATCTTCTAGGCCATCCGAGCAGCCGCTCCCTTCTGTCTGCAATGTGCTCGAAGGCCATCCTTTGGGCCGCACTCGCCTGCGCGCACAGGAGAATAGCCTTTAAGGACATTACTTGCTTCCGCCGGCCGGAATCGAAAATATATTGCCCTCTTGCGCCCTCTCGCGCATAAAATCTTCTCCTTCGGGAGATTTGAGTGGCCCAGAACGAAGCATCCTCTTCAGCCGGCACAAGACCGGCGACCACTGCCGGCCGCATTGTGGCGCTGATTCCGGGCGTTCTCCTTTGCATCGGCATTGCCGGCATCTCAGCCGCCCTTGAAGCCACCGAACGGCACGCCTTCGCGCATCCCTATGTAGAGGCGCTGGTGATGGCGATCCTGCTCGGCATGGCCGTACGCAGCTTCTGGAAGCCGTCCGAGCGCTGGCAGGCCGGCGTCGCCTTCAGCGCCAAGCAACTCCTCGAAGTCGCGGTGATGCTGCTCGGGGCCTCCATCAGCTTTGCCGCGATCGCCGCCTCGGGCGTGACGCTGCTCGCTTCGATCGCCGCCGTGGTCGTGGTCGCGCTCTGCGTCTCGTTTGGCTTAAGCCGCATGCTCGGCCTGTCCACACGGCTGTCGATCCTGATCGCCTGCGGCAATTCCATCTGCGGCAACTCGGCGATCGCCGCCGTGGCGCCGATCATCGGGGCCAACAATGACGAGATCGCATCCTCGATCTCCTTCACCGCGATCCTCGGCGTGATGATGGTGCTGGGCCTGCCGCTGCTCATCCCGCTTTTGCAACTGACGGCGACGCAATACGGCATCCTCGCAGGGTTGACCGTCTACGCCGTGCCGCAGGTGCTCGCGGCGACCGTGCCGGCTGGCCTCGTCAGCACGCAGATCGGAACGCTCGTGAAGCTGATGCGCGTGTTGATGCTGGGGCCGGTCGTCGTCGGCCTCTCGCTCGTTGCTTCGCGCCGGCAGGGCGGAGCGAAGAAGACCAGCGTCGGCTTCTTCCGGCTCGTGCCCTGGTTCATCCTCGGCTTTCTCGCGCTCGCCACGCTCCGTTCGCTCGAGATCGTTCCGTCAACCGTAGTCGGTCCGGTGACGAAGATCACAAGCTTCCTCACCGTCGTCTCCATGGCCGCGCTCGGTCTCGGCGTCGACGTGCGCGTGCTCGCCAACGTCGGGGGACGCGTGACGGCGGCAGTGACGCTGTCGCTGATGCTGCTGCTCGGGATCAGCATCGGACTGGTGCACTGGTTCAAGTGAGGAACGCACACTGAACCTCTTCCCTTCTGGGAGAGGGTGGCTTCGCGTGAGCGAAGCCGGGTGAGGGGTCTCTCTCCGCGAGAGACACGCTCATGATATTCGCGGACGCAACCCCTCATCCGGCGTGCTGTGCGCGCCACCTTCCCCGACAACGTGAGAAGGGAAATCAGTTCACGAGAACGCCGCTTACAACACGTCCGCCAGAGAGTGGCCGTGCAGCTCGATGTTGAGCCCTTGCATACCGAGGTCGTTGATCTCGCCGCCCATCGCCTTCAGGCTTTCCTCGCGGATCAGGGACATCAACCCGCGGCGCAGCGCCAGGAACTCCGAGGACATCATCATGGATTGTTGTCGCGGCCGCTCCAGCGGAATCGGGATCTCCGCCTTGATCGAGCCGGGCCGCGCGGTCATGCAGTAGACCCGATCGGAGAGGAAGATTGCTTCGTCGATGTCGTGGGTGACGAACAAGACCGAGATCTTCAGCCGCTGCCACATGTTGGTGAGGATCTGCTGCATGATCACCCGGGTCTGCGCGTCCAGCGCGCCGAAGGGTTCATCCAGCAGCAGCACCTTCGGCCCCGTCGCGAGCGCACGCACGATGCCGACGCGCTGCTTCATGCCGCCGGAGAGCTTTTCCGGATAATGCTTCTCGAAGGCCTCGAGCCCCGCGAGCCCGAGCAGCGTGCGCGCCGCGCGCTCGCGCTGCGAGCGGGGCATGCCACGCATCTTCAGGCCGAACTCGACGTTCTCCCGCACCGTCTTCCAGGGAAACAGCGAATATTGCTGGAACACCATGCCTCGCTCGGCGCTCGGCCTACTGACGCGTTCGCCGTCGACCGTGATGGTGCCGGTGGTGGGTTTGAGAAACCCAGCCACCGCATTCAGGAAGGTCGACTTGCCGCAACCCGATGGCCCGACGATCGAGACGAATTCCCCCGGTTTGACATGGATATGCGTGTTGGTGACGGCCTCGACCGATCCGTCGATGGTCTCGTAGCTCAGCGAAAAATTCCTGACCTCGATATGTCCCTGCGGGGTGGCGGTCGCGATCTCGCTCATTTCGCCCTCCATGGCATCACCAATTGTCCGGCGCCGCGGATCAGCAGGCTCGATCCGAGGCCGAGCACGCCGATGGCGATCATGCCGAGCGCGATGTCGGCATATTGGACCAGCGAATAGGCCTCCCAGGTGAAGTAACCGATGCCGTATTGCCCGGAGATCATCTCGGCCGCGATCAGCGACACCCAGGCAACCCCCATTCCGATGGTGAGGCCGGTGAAGATGTGCGGTAGCGAGGCCGGAAAATACACCTCGCGGAAGATCGAGCGCTCGCGCGCCCCCAGGCATTGCGCCGCGCGTACCAGCACTGGATCGACCAGCGACATGCCGTGCAGCGTGTTGACCAGGATCGGGAAGAACGATCCAAGGAAGGTGATGAAGACGATGCTCTGCTCGTTGGTCGGCCACAGCATGATCGCCATCGGCACCCAGGCGATCGCCGGGATCGGCCGCAGCACTTCCGCAACCGGGAACACCACCTCATGGACCAGCTTGAAGCGGCCCATGATCAGCCCGAGCGGCACGCCGACGATCGCAGCCAGCGAGAAGCCGAAGAATATGCGCCGGCAGCTGAACACGATGTGCATCAGGAATTTGGGATCGTGGATCGCCTTGGTGAAGCTCGCATAGACCGCCAGTGGTGAGGGCACGTTGGTGAAACGCACGAAGAACACGACGCGGTAGGTCGTGAGCAAATGCCAGACGAGCAGGAAGGCGGCGAGCGAGATCACGCCGATGGCGGTCGCACGCAACCTGTCCTGGTTGAGCCGATACCAGCGACCTGCCAGGGCGCCGAATGAGGGCGACGCGGGGGTCGGCGTTGCGACAGGCGCAGGCGAGGGCTCTGTGACGGCTGCGGCTGCCGGCATGGCGTCCTCCTGATGGCGCAGGATGGCGGGACTGCTGCTCACGTCTTGCCCCCAGTGACCGCCGATTTCACGGCATCATCGAAGCCGAGAACCTTGCCGTTGATCTTGGTCGCATAGGTTTCCGCGTCCTTCTTCAGGAGGAACGGTGCGACGTCGCCGGCGCCGACCGCATAGAAGGCCTGGTCGGCGAACAGCTTGATGCCGCGGGTGGTGTCGAAGACGTAGGCGACGTTGATCTTCTTGCCCTTGGCCTTGAGGTCGGCATAGGCGCCGAGCGTGCAGGCCGCGCTGGCGAAGGGCAGGATGCCGGCATCGTCGACCCAGACCTCGCCGGCCTTGCGCGGATCGACGATCGGCTTCCTGCAGAAGCTGTCCTCGCCGGAGATCTCGTAGTTCTTGGTGCTCGCGAGCTGCGCGTCATAATCGAGCTTCATCTCGGCATAGGCCTTGCGGATGTAGCTGTCGTCGACCCATTTCTTCGGATCGAACTCCTTCATGCGGCCGAGATTCTGCAGCACCTTGACGTCGGTGGTGGCCGCGTCGATCAGTGCTGGCTTGATCGTGGGATCGGTGGTCATGTTGCCGCTGGGACCTAGGAAGATGTAGACGACCTCCTTGCTGATGCCGGTCCATTCCTGGATCTTCTCGGCCGCCAGCTTGGGATCGTCGCGCAGCCACTGATTGGCTGCGATGATCGCCTTCATGTAGGCGACGACGACCTCCGGATATTTTTCGGCGAAGTCGGTGCGCACGACGATGCCGTGAAAGGTCGGAAGGTTGGTCTCGACGCCGTCAAAAATCTTGCGCGCGAAGCCGCGGAACGGCAGCAGCTCGGCGAACGGAACGAAGTCGGCATGGGCGTCGATCTTCTTCTCCTGGAGATTGGTCGAGCCGACCTCGGGGCTTTGGCTCACGAGCTGGAAGAAGTCGGACGCATAGCCGCGGTCCTGCATCGCCTTCAGCACCATGCCGTGCGCGGCTGAGCCGAAGGGCACGCTGACAAGCTTGCCCTTGAGATCGGCGAGATCGTAGTAGGGCGAATCCTTGTGGACGACAATGCCGTTGCCGGAGCCAGAGAGGCTGTAGGCGGCAACGCCGATCAGCCGGCTCTTGCTCTCGGGATTGCTCTCGAAGGTGAAGCCGTTCACGATCAGCGGATAGTCGCCCATCATGCCGATCTGGAGCTTGTTCGCCATCATCGCATTGGTGACGGGCGGACCGGACGTAAAATTCTGCCATTCCAGCTCGAACTTGATGTTGGCGTATTTGCCGTCGGTTGGCAGATATTTTTCGAGGAGGTGAAGCTGCCGGATCACGACGCCGGCGGTGACCGTGTTGGTCGTGGTGTCCTGCGTGCCGATACCGAGGGTGACTGTCTCCGCCGTCGCGGGCTGCGCCAGCAAGAGCGCCAGCGATGTCACCGACATCGCGATCGAGAGCGTGGGAAGATGGCGGACCATTCTCATCCTCATTCGGTTGGATGTGCTGTGGTTGCCATGATTGGTTGAGGGGGCGGGCAGGGCAAATCCGGATTTACCGTCGCAGTCGATTAGTTGCCGGGAAAGACCGGTTGCATACTCCTTGGGCAGTTTCGCAGTTGAAAGCCAATTGCATGTGCACCGGTCCTAATCGGAAGCCTGGCCGCGCATCTCCTCCAGGATGCCGGGACGGCTGACCACGATCTGGGAGCGTTTTGTCTGAACGATTCCTTTCTCCTGCATGCGCTTCAGGCTGATCGTGACCCATTGCCGGGTCGCGCCGACCATGTGGGCGATGTCGGCGTGGGTGAACGCGGCGGCGATCAACGTGCCGTCAGCATCTTCCACGCCGTAGAGCTCGACGAGGTGGAGCATCAGATGCGCAAGGCGCTGGGTGATCGAGCGCGTTCCCAGCATCTGCGCCAGCGCCGAATAGCATTTGCCCTTGAAGGTCAGCCCTTCGATCAGGCCAATCGCGAGGTTGGGGATTTCGGCCGCGAGTGTTCGCAGCTCCTTTCCGGGAAGGTGCACGACGCAGCAATTGCTGGATGCAACCCCTGACCATTGGTGCACGGTGCCTTCGAACACTTCGGGGCCGCCGACGAAATTGCCGACATGCCAGTAGGCGAGCGTGATCTCGCGGCCCAGCGGCGAGGTGTAGAAGACGCGGACGCGGCCGCTCTCGATCAGCCAGATGCCGTCATGCTTGCCGCCCTGGCTGAACAGCGTCTGGCCGCGGTTGAGCACCTTTCGGCGCCCCTGCTTCAGCACCAATTCGCGCTCGCGCGGGGTCAGCTTGTCCATCAGCGGCGGAGGTCCACCGATCCACTGCTGGTTCTCGGTGAGCAGCAGCGAGGAGCTTCCGGCAGGCCGGACCGTTGCGGGAACAGTCCCGCGAACCGCATTGGCCGCCTGCAACATCACCTGCCTCCGGATTGTTCAAACCGTTCTAAAGAGGAGCAATGTCCGTGCCAGACGGGGCGCGGGACAGGCCTCTTAGGGGAACGCTTGTGGCAGGCCGGCGCCGTCCACTCCTCTGTCATCGCCCGAGAAGGCGGGCGATCCAGTATTCCAGAGACAGCAATGAGTTACGGAGAGGCCGCGGCGTACTGGATTCCCCGCTTTCGCGGGGAATGACAGAGGAGCTTGGGGCCCGCGCTCGCACCAATGCCGAGTCTGCTTCGGTCTACCGCCCCGCCAAATTCAGCAGATACGGCTTCGGGTAGATCCCGCGGTTGTGACCGTCCGAGAACGAGATGTTCAACCCGTAGCCGAGGTCGCCGATCTCCGTAATGGCGATGCCCGGAAACGCCTGGGGGAAGCGGCCGTCGAAGCGGGCGCGGGTGCAGTGGGCGCATTTGCAGGAGAGGCGGAGCTGCTCGGCGCCGAGCATGATCTCGCCATCGTGCGTGGTGCGCACGACGAGTGTCGCGAGATCGGCGCTTGTTGCGTAGTCGGTCACCGTTGGTGCGACCAGTGCAGTCATGGTCATGGCAAGCCTCCAGTCTCCTCCTAGCCGGCAAAGAAAGCGTCCCGATAGCAACTAATTGCCGGACTTGAGCGGACGCGACAGTCACGAGCACAGCGCGGCTGCCTCCTCCTCGATCATTGCCCGCGAAATGTGAAACTAATCGACCGGGAACGGCAGTTCGCCGTTGCGGGAACTGCTCCTCTCCGAAACTTTCCCCGGCATCGGGCAAGCAAGGAGAGACGAACGATGAGCGCTTTTCAGAAGGAGACGGTCCTCTCGGTCAAGCACTGGACCGAATCCCTGTTCAGCTTCACCGCGACACGCGATCCCGGCTTCCGCTTCCAGAACGGCCAGTTCGCCCTGATCGGGCTCGAGGTCGACGGCCGGCCGCTGATGCGCGCCTACAGCATGGCGAGCGCCAATCACGAGGAGAATCTCGAGTTCTTCTCGATCAAGGTGCCGGATGGTCCGCTCACTTCGCGGCTCCAGAAGATCAGGGAGGGTGACATCATCCTGGTCGGCCGCAAGCCCACGGGCACGTTGATCACCGGCAATCTCATTCCGGGAAAGCGGCTGCTCCTGCTGTCTACCGGCACGGGCCTCGCACCGTTCGCAAGCCTGATCAAGGACCCCGACGTCTACGAGAATTACGAGACCATCGTGCTCGCCCATGGCTGCCGCCAGGTTTCCGAACTCGCCTATGGCGAGCACCTGGTCGACAGCCTGCGTAGCCATGAATTTCTTGGTCCCCTGATCAGGGACAAACTGATCTATTACCCGACCGCCACGCGCGAGCCCTTCCGCAATCGCGGTCGCATCACCGACCTCATCGCGTCGAACCAGCTCTTCGAGGACATCGGCCAGCCCTGCCTCGACCGCGATACCGATCGCATCATGCTCTGTGGCAGCCCCGCGATGCTCGAAGAGCTGCACGTGATGTTCAGGGACCGCGGTTTTGCCGAAGGCAATCACAGCCAGCCCGGCCACTTCGTGATCGAGAAAGCGTTCGTGGAGCGGTGAGGAAAAATCTCTCTCCGGCGACAACTAATTGCTATCGCCGGGACCCCACCTGAACAACTCTGATGCAAAGGCGCCGGACATGCCGGCGAACCAGGAGCAAGCGATGGCACTAGATCAGATCGTCGACGGACTTTCGGAGGTTTCCTGCGATGTGCTGGTCATCGGCGGCGGCACGGCCGGTCCGATGGCGGCACTGAAGGCGAAACTCAGGAATCCGAAGGCCAACGTCGTCCTGCTCGAAAAAGCCAACGTCAAGCGCTCCGGCGCAATCTCGATGGGCATGGACGGGCTGAACAACGCCGTCATTCCCGGCTACGCGACGCCCGAGCAGTACACCAAGGAGATCACCATCGCGAACGACGGCATCGTCGATCAGAAGGCGGTCTATAAATACGCGCAGAATTGTTACAAGATCATCGAGGAGCTCGACAGTTTCGGCATCCGATTCCTGAAGAACGAGAACGGCGACTATGCCGTCAAGAAGGTGCACCACATCGGCACCTACGTGCTGCCGATGCCGAACGGCGAGACCGTGAAGAAGGCGCTGTACCGTCAGCTCCGCCGGGCCCGCATCCTGATCTCCAACCGCTACATGGCGACGCGGTTGCTGAAGTCCGCCGACGGCCGCATTGCCGGCGCGATCAGCGTCAACACGCGCACCGCCGAGATGCTCGTGATCAAGGCCAAGGCGGTGATCCTGTGCATGGGCGCCGCCGGTCGGCTCGGGCTGCCAACCTCCGGCTATATGTTCGGAACCTACGAGAACGCCGCCAATTCCGGCGACGGCTATGCCATGGCCTATCACGCCGGTGCGGCGCTCGCGAACCTCGAATGCTTCCAGATCAATCCGCTGATCAAGGACTATAACGGCCCGGCCTGCGCCTATGTCGCCGGTCCTTTCGGCGCCTACACCGCCAACAACGAAGGTTCGCGCTTCATCGAGTGCGACTACTGGTCCGGACAGATGATGCTGGAGTTCTACAACGAGCTCTTGTCCGGCAAGGGGCCGGTGTTCCTCCAGCTCAAGCATCTCCATCCCGACACCATTTCGGAGATCGAGTCGACGCTGCACAAGGTCGAGCGGCCGACGCGCGGCCTGTTCCAGCAGAGACGCGGCGTCGACTACCGCAGCGAGTCGATCGAGATGCACATTTCGGAGATCGGCTTCTGCTCCGGCCACAGCGCCTCCGGCGTGTTCGTCGACGACAATGCGCGCACCACCGTGCCAGGCCTCTATGCCGCGGGCGACATGGCGAGCGTGCCGCACAACTACATGCTGGGTGCCTTCACCAACGGCTCGGTCGCCGGCATCGACGCGATGGAGTTTGCCGACAGTCACGACTTTGCGGAGTTCGATGCGAGCGAGGTGGCGATGGAGCGCGAGCGTGTGATGGCGCCGACCACGCGCGAGGACGGCATTCCGCCGAACCAGATCGAATACAAGACGCGTCGCCTTGTGAACGACTATCTCCAGCCGCCAAAGGTTACCCGCAAATACGAGCTCGGCATGCGCCGCCTCGCCGAGGTGCGTCAGGACATGCAGGACCGCATGATCGCCCGCAACGCGCATGAGCTGCTCCGCGCGCTCGAGGTGCAGTCGATCATGGATTGCGCGGATATGGCGGCTCACGCCTCGCTGTACCGCGAGGAGAGCCGCTGGGGCCTCTACCACTGGCGCACGGATTTCCCGGAGAAGGACAACGAAAACTGGTTCTGCCACACGCTGCTTTCCAAGCGGGACGGCAGGATGAGCAGCGAGAAGCGCGCGGTCGAACCCTATGTCGTGCCGATCGCCGACGACGAGAAGGACCTCTACGACAAGCAGCGCATCCGGGCGAGCGCCTGAGCCGCCGAAGAGCAACACAACAGGAGATTTGACGATGCCTCTCGCTTCCTATGAGACCTCAGTCCCGGTGGTGGTCGACGACGCCAAATGCATCGCCGACAAGGGCTGCACGGTCTGCGTCGATGTCTGCCCACTCGATGTGCTCCGTATCAGCGATATGACCGGCAAGGCCTATATAGCTTATGACGAGTGCTGGTACTGCATGCCCTGCGAGGCGGATTGCCCGACTGGCGCGGTGACCGTCAACATTCCCTATCTCTTGAGGTGAGCATGTCGAGCCCGTTCGAATCCTACGACGACCTCGACGACGCCGACGAACGGCTTCAGGCCGCGGACCCCGCGGAACGTCGGGTGGCCATCATCGCGCTCGGCCATTCCGGCGATCCCGCCGCGGTCGGTCATCTCGCCAACATGGTGTCCGATCCCGACGCCGGCGTGCGCCAGCAGGTCGCGATGGCGCTCGGCGAGTTCGACGGGCCGGAGGCGGCGAGCGCGCTCGTCAAGCTGCTCGTCGACCCCGAGCGGATCGTGGCGTCGGCCGCCGCCGACGGCATGGCCGAGTTCAAGGATCCGGCCTGCGCCGACGTCATCCTGCCGCTGGTGAGGCATGCCCACGCCTTCGTCCGCATGGGCGCGCTGCGCGCGCTCAAGGAGTTGCGCCGCAAGGACACGCTGAAGCCGGCGCTGGAAGCGCTCCAGGATACCGACGCGGCCGTGCGCGTGCAGGCGATCGGCGTCATCGGCTTCCTGAAGCTCGAAGAGTCGATTCCGGCGCTGACCGCGCTGATCCACGATCCCGACGCCCATGTACGCCGCGCCGCGGTGAGTGCGCTCGCCTTCTCGCAGATGAAGCCGGCCGCGGAGACGATCACCCGCGCGCTAAAGGACGACGACTGGATGGTCCGGGAGATGGCTGCCGAAACGCTGGGGCTCAACGTCAACGGTTCGCTCGCCGCCGACCAGCTCATTGCGACGCTTGCAGACCAGTTCTGGCAGGTCCGGCTCAAGGCCATCCGCAGCCTCGGCAAGATGAAGATCGAGCGCGCGGTGCGTCCGATCGGCAATGGCATCAACCACGAGCAGGCCAACCTCCGCAAGGAAGCGGCCGCTGCGCTCGGCGAGATCGCCGATCCCGAGGGCGAGGCGTATCTCGCCGTTGTCGCCAACGACCCCGATCCCGACGTGCGCAAGAACGCGCGCTGGGCGCTCCAGCAGATCGCTGCGCGGAAGGCGCGGGCTGGCTCGTAAGCGTCAGAACCGCCTCGCCATCTCAGCGAGGCGGCGGTGGGCGCTGTCGCGCGCGGCGCGGATCGGTTCGGCCGGTCCCGCCGTGGGGCCGATCGGCACGAAGCGCACGTCGCTCACGCCGATGAAGCGCAGCGCCTCGCGCAAATAGGGCGTGGCCATGTCAAGGCGGCCGCGATTCATCCCGGTCGAATAATCGCTGCCGCTAGCCAGGATCACCAGCGTGGGGCGGTCCTTGAGCAGCGGAAAATAGCCCTGCGATGGATCGAGGCGAAAGGTCAGGCCGGGCTGGATGATCACGTCGAACCACTGCTTCAGCTTGTAGGGGATGCCGAAATTCCACATCGGCGTCGAGATCAGCACGCGGTCGGCGAGCGAAAAGCGTAACGCCATCCGCTCGGCTTCGGCAAAGCTGTCCCGCTGTGCGTCGTTAAAGGCCTGCGCCTTCATGCGCGCATACTTCGCCTCGACGATCGGGCCGACGAACTCCGGCATGCGCTCTCGCCAGAGGTCCATCACGTCGACGTCCCAGTCCGGGTGCACCTGACAAAACCCGTCAAGAAAGACGCGCGCGCCGGCACTCGACTCGGAGTCGGCGCGCGGCGAGCAGGACAGGTGCAGGAGCTTTGCCACCGCTCATCCCAGCGCTCTGATGACGGTCTCGGCCTTGGTGACGACGGCGACGTTCTGCATGGCGAAGTTCACTGACGCGTTGTGCCAGTCGGCATTCATGGTCGAGCAGCAATCCTCCGGCACGATCATGAAATAGCCCTTGTCCGCACCGGTTCGCGCGGTGTGCTCGACGGACATGTTGGTCCAAGCGCCGGTGTTGATGATCATGTCGCGCCCCGTCGCCTTAAGGACCGTCTCGAGCTTCGTGCCTTCCCACGCGCTCATGCGCATCTTCTCGACCACGAAATCGCCGGGCCGCGGCTCGAGGCCGGACACGGGCGCAGCGCCCCAGCTCCCGCGCACCATCGCCTTGCTGTCGACCAGCCCCTCGAACAACGGCGCGTTCAATGTGACGCCGGGCGCGCCGGGCTCGACCACGAACCAGACATGGATGATGGCAACACCGCGGGAGCGCGCGGCTTCCGCAAGCCTACGCACGTTTTCGATCACGTTCTGCTGGCGCGCATGCACGGGGGCGCCGGACTCGGCAAAGGCGCCGCCTTCCATGACGACGTCGTTCTGCAGGTCCTGGATGATCATGGCGCAGCGCTGCGGATCGAGCCGCAATTCGCCGTCGGTCAGGATCGGCGCGGCTGCGGAGGCGCTCGCGCCCGCACCGCCGCGCTTGCCGCTCATATAGGGTTCGTGCCGCGGCCCCGTTCTGGTCGGGATCGCGTAGACCGAATGCGTCGCGGTGAGATAGAGCGTGCGGAAATCTGGCCCGCCCCAAGCGAGGTTGGCGACGAGCTCCGGTACCCGCACCTTGCCGAGCAACTCGCCCCTCGGCGAATAGACCCAGACACCGCCCGGCGCAGTGACCCAGACATTGCCGTGCTGATCGCACTTCATGCCGTCGGGCACGCCGGGTTCGAGCTCCGACTTGATGCCGCTTGCGAACACGCGCGCGTTGCCGAGCGATCCGTCGGTGCTGACATCGAACACCCGGATCAGCGCCTGCACGGTATCGTTGACATAGAGCAGCTTCTCGTCCGACGAGAAGCAAAGCCCGTTCGGCTGGTCAAACAGGGTGCGCTCGACCACGAGCTGCGGCTCGCCGCCGGGCATGACGCGATAGACGCCCTGGAAGCCGAGCTGCCGCGGCCGTTCGACGCCGTAGACCGGCATGCGGCCATACCAGGGATCCGAGAAATAGATCGCGCCCGAGGAATGCACGCAGACATCGTTGGGGCTGTTGAGCTCCTGACCCTGGAAGTGCGAGGCCAGCACCTCGCGCCGGCCATCGGGCCGTTCGCGGATCAGCGACGACGTCGCGTGCTCGCAGACGATCAGGTTCAGCTCGGCATCATAGGTCATGCCGTTGCACTTGTTCGCGGGGCGCTTGACCTCGACGACACCGCGCCGCGCATCCCAGCGCCGGCGCACGTCGCCCGGCATGTCCGAGAACAGCAGGTAGTGATCGACCGGATGCCAGATCGGCCCTTCCGTGAAGTCAAAACCCGTGCCGACCTGGCCGACCGGCGCATAGGGGTCGATCAGGGTCTCGAATTCGGAACGCAAGGTGACGTGGGTCATCGGTCGCTCCCTTGGGAATATCAGGCGGGGAACCAGTTACGCTGCGGCAACGACTGCACGATCGGTCCGGGGACCTGGTCATGCAGCCGTCCCACGACATTGCCGCCTTCGATCTTGGCGGGCCGGTCGTGCACCGGCAGCAGGTACCGCGAATTGCTGAGCAGCTTCTTGATCGCCGCCTTCTCGGCGCGCTTGGTCGTGCCGTGATTGCCGGTCGTGCGCGGCTCCCAGTCGTGGATCTCGTGGAAGGGTGTGACGATCTGGTCGTTGAAATCGTAGATCACGTCGCCGCAGATGGTCGCGATGCCATCAGCAGTGTGGACGATGATGTTCATCGAGCCTTCGGTGTGCGCGTTCGCAGCGTCGCAATAGACACCGGGCATCAGCTCGATGGGACCGGTGATCTCGAGGTCGAGGAAGCGCAGCGCGCTCTTGGTGTGCAGACGGTCGATCAGATGCTTGATGTCGGGCGCCGGATATTGCGGGTGCATCAGGCCGGAGACCGAATATTCGAGCTCGCGGCGGTTGACGACGACCGTCGTGTTCATCGGGAACAGATCGTCCTTGCCGGCGTGGTCGATGTGCAGATGGGTGTGACAGACGAAGCGGACGTCGCCCATGCGCACGCCGTGGCGCGTAAGCTGGTTCTCGATCATGTGCTCGTGATACTGCAAGCCACGCATGCCCAGCGTTTCCATGATCTGGTTGGAGCGGTAGCCCGTGTCGACGACGACCGGATAGGGGCCGCCAAGGATCAGGAAGCCGAGGGTGAGGACGCGCCGGGTGCGGCCGCAGTCGCGGCCGAGAACCAGAAAGCTCGATTCCAGCTCGATATCGCCATAGTCCAGGATCTTGATCTCCAGCGGCATTCTTTCCCCTCCCTGTCTCTCTTTGCTGCCTCTACGGTCCAAGCCGGTAGACGCTCGTCGCGGTTGTCCTGAAAATAGCCTGGCGCTGCGCGTCGTTCAGTGGCGCAGCGGCAGCGCTGAACGCGTCTACCAGCTCGCGATAGCTGGTCCACAATTTCTCAATCGGGAAGTTCGAGCCGAACAGACAGCGTTCGGCGCCGAACATCATGACGGTGTCGGCGACAATGGTGGCAATATGCGCGGCATCGTTGCGGTGGATAAACGTGCCGAGCCCTGAAAGCTTGACGTAGACGTTCGGGGACGCAGCAAGACGGCCCATGCCGACGCGCCAGGCGGCGCGGCCCGCGGGAGACAAATCCTCGGGCATGCCGGCATGTTGCAGGATAAAAGTGACGTCGGGGCAGGCGTCGGCGAGATCCGCTGCATCCGGCATCTGCGGTGTGAAGACCTGCAGATCAAAGCTCCAGCCATAATCGGCGAGCCGCGCGATGTTGCGGCGGATCATGAGATTGCAGCAGAGATCAGGCCGCGCCGCAAAGCGATAGAGCGGGTTCTCGTGCCAGTGGAGCTGCATGCGCACGCCGCGCATCAGAGGATAGCGCTCCAGGCGGTCGAGTTGCGGACGGACGTCCGCGGCGGCGAAATTGGCATAGGCGACGATGGCATGCGGCCAGCCGTGCTCATCGGCAGTCCGCTGCACCCAGGCGGCCTCATCCTCGAAACGGTCGTTGGCCCAGTTGGTCTGAACGTAGACGGAGCGGGTGACGCCGGTGCCCTTGAGATCGTCGAGATATTCTTCGATCGGATAGTCGCGCCGGATCGCCTCGTACGGGCCGAAGATGCGCGGCTGCATCGGGCCCGTCAGCCATGGCAGATCAGCCTGGCGCCAGATGTGGTGATGGCCGTCGACAATACCGGTCACGCCACTCTCCTTCGTCCCAGCGCCAGCACATGCGCAACGATCGACGCGCTCGAACTGCCGTCGACGAGATCGTCGACGAAGCGTTCGATGGCGACCAACGCTTCGGTTTGCGGACGGAAACCGGCAGCCGTTGCGAGCGGCGTAAGCCAACTCAGCCGCCAGGCGCGCCGCGACAATTTTGCGACTGCGTCGCGCAAGCTATCGGGCTCGCCGCGCTCCAGGCCGTCGGAGACGATGACGACCGCGGCACCGCGCGCATAGCCGCCGAAGCGTGGCACGGCGAGGAAGGCTTGCAGCGCGTCGCCGATCCGCGTGCCGCCGTCCCAGTCGCTGACGAGATGAGCGGCGGCATTGAGCGCCTGCTCCCGGCGCTTGATGCGCAATGCCCGGGTGACGCGGGTGAGGCGCGTGCCGAAGGTGAAGACCTCGATAGTGGGCGCGGCCTGCACCAGCGCATGCGCAAGCTTCATGTTCTGCTCGGTACGGGCTTTCATTGAGCCCGAGACGTCGATCAGCAGCAGGAACTTGCGCGGGCGCTGCCGCCGCTTCAGGTGTCCGAGCCGCAGGATCTCGCCATCGCTGCGGACCGTGTCGCGCAAGGTCCGGCGCAGATCGGCGAAGGGCCCGCGACGTGCGCGCATGCGGCGATGGCCGCGCCGCTTCGGCAGGCGCCTTGGCGCCTCGCGTGCGAGGCGGCGCAGTACATCGCTGCTTGCGGTGACCGCGAACCGCCGCTCGACCAGCGCCTCGGCACGGGTAGCAGTCAGGCCCGACTCGCTGGTGTCATCAGACCGCAGCGGCTCCTCGTCGCCGCGGCCTTCCTCTTGCAGCCGCACGGTCTCGTCATCTTCACCGTCATCGGTCCGCTCGATCGCCTCGCTGCCGCGGAAGTGCAGATCGAACAGCCGGTCGAAGGTGGCGCGCCGCTCGGGCGGCGGGGCCAGGGTTGCCAATGCCGCCTGCCGGATGTCGTCGAGGCTGCGCGGGCCAAGCAGTTCGATCGCGGCGAGGAAGGACGTGGTCTGTTCCGGCGCAACGGCAAAACCGTTGGCGCGCAGAAGCGCGACGAAGGAGATGAAGACGCGCGCGGCGCGTGGCAATTGCGGTTCCGTACTCATGCCGAAGCCTCCGCCAGCAAAGCGTCGAGCCGCGGCGAGATGAAGTGCAGGTCCTCTTCGTCCTTGAGCGCAACGCCGATCGAGCGCTTGAAGGCGTCCGGCCAGCGCGCGCCGCCCTTCTGCAGCAACGTCGCGGCCTCGGCCCAGTCCACGGCCTCGGCGATCCCTGGCGCCTTGCTCAGCGGCTCCCGCCGGAGCTTGCCGACTGCCGCAACGACCGCGCGAGCGGTCGCCTCGGCGACGCTGGAAGCCCGCATCATCACGATGCGCGCTTCGCGTTCCGGGGTGGGATAGTCGATCCAGTGATAGACGCAGCGTCGGCGCAAGGCTTCGTGCAAGTCGCGTGTGCGGTTGGAGGTCAGCACGACCACCGGCCGTTCCGCTGCGCGAACAGTGCCGCGCTCAGGAATGGAGATCTGGAAGTCGGACAAGAATTCGAGCAGGAACGCTTCGAACTCCTGGTCGGCGCGATCGATTTCGTCGATCAGCAGCACGGTGGAATCAGGTGCGCGCAGCGCGGCGAGCATGGGACGCTCGATCAAGAACGTCTCGCCATAGATGTCGATGCTCTCGTCGCCGGCCTGGCGGATCGCCAGCATCTGGCGCGGATAGTTCCATTCGTAGAGCGCGGCGGACGCGTCGATGCCTTCGTAACATTGCAGGCGGATCAGCCGGCGGCCCAACACGGCGGCAATCGCTTTGGCGGCCTCGGTCTTGCCGACACCCGGCGCGCCCTCGAGCAGCAGCGGCTTGCCGAGCGCGAGCCCGAGATAGGCCGCGGTCGCAAGCCCCTCGTCGGCGAGGTAATAGGCCGCGCGCAGCGCCTTCTCCAGCGCTTCGGGGCTGTCGATGCCGACGATGTTGCTGCGAACCGCCACGACAAACCTCAGCGCCGCGCCTGCGGCCGCGCGCCGCCCTGGGCCTTGATCGCGCGCAGCACTTTTTCGGGCGTGATCGGCAGATCGTCGATGCGCACCCCGACGGCATTGAAGATCGCGTTCGCAACGGCCGGCAGCACCGGATTGGCGCACATCTCGCCGGGACCCTTGGCGCCGAACGGGCCGTCGGGAGCCGGGCGCTCCAGTACGGCGATGTCGTGTGGGCAAATATCACCTGGCCCGGGCATCAGATATTCGACGAAATCCCGCGGCCCGTGCACCGGGTCCGGATAATAAGGTTCCGGCGTCTCGTAGAGCGCGTGGCTGACACCCATCCAGGCGCCGCCGACAAGCTGCTGCTCGACAAGCCGCGGGTTGAGCGCGCGGCCGAGTTCATAGGCCGAATCCATGCGCACCATGGCGACCTCGCCGGTCTCGTCGTCGACCTCGACCTCGGCGACGAGGCAGGCATGCGCATAGCAGGTTGCCGGCGACATCTCGCCAGTTTCAGGGTCCACGTCGGAAAGCGGCACCAGGAAAATGCCGCGGCCGGAGATGGTCTTGCCCTGCTTGAACTGCGCGGCGATGGCGACGTCCTTGGTCGAGATCGAGCGGTGTGGCGCGCCCTTGACGTGGATATTGCCGCGCCCGTCGGTCTCGAGATCGGCGGCGTTGACCTCGAGCTCCTCGGCGGCGGCCTCCATCATTACCCCGCGGGCCTCGCGCGCCGCGGCCATCACGGCGTTGCCGACGCGATGAGTGCCGCGCGAGGCGAACGAGCCCATGCAATGCGGGCCGGTGTCGGAGTCCGCCGTGTCGACATAGACGTCCTCGACCGGGACGCCGAGCGTCTCCGCACAAATCTGGCGGGTCACGGATTTCATGCCCTGGCCGAGATCGATCGAGGACAGCGCGACCGTGAACTTGCCGCTGGGATTGGAATGAACCAGGGCCTGGCTCGGATCGCCGCCGAGATTCATCCCGATGGGATAGTTGATCGACGCCATGCCGCGTCCGCGATGCCTGGTCATCTAGCGCCTCCTGGTGCCGAAGACGGAGGAGAAACGGGTGGCTCCGTGCGAGGGTGCTGCGGGCCGCGGCGAGGGCGGCGGCGGTGTCGGTGGCGGCGGCTCGCGGGTCACCGTGGGCGGAAGCCGGTCATAGGTCGTGCGCTGCTGCGTCGGTGCGGCCGGCCGCGCGCGTGATTCTGTCGGCGTCGGCGGAATGGCTGCGCGGCTGCCGCCGCCGTCCTTGCGCGAGGACGCTCGCCTGAACTCCTCGCGGATCGGCCATTTGGCCTTTTCGGCTGCGACCTGCACACATTCGATCAGCGCCGTATTCTTCGCCTCGCGTCGATGCGCCTTCATATCGCCGTCGCGATAGGCGTTGAGGATGCGGAACTCCATAGGGTCCATGCCGACGAGATGCGCCAGCTTGTCCATCTGGCATTCGATGGCAAAGTCCATCGCGGTGACGCCGAAGCCGCGCATCGCTGTCGCCGGCGTGCGGTTGGTGAAGATGCAGTAGACGTCGCCATATACGTTCGGGATAGTGTATGGGCCCGGAAGGTGCGCGGCGCATTTCACGGCGGCGTAGCTGGAGAGCCGCGTATAGGCGCCGCTGTCGAAATAGGCGCGGATTTTTCGCGCGACGATACGGCCGTCGCGCATCACGCCATCCTTGATGTAAATGCGCTCGGCGCCGCGCGGCGGGCCATATTGCATCTCCTCCTCGCGCCCGAACACGTAGCGCACGGGACGCCCGGTCAGCATCGCGCCGAGGATGGCGAGCGGTTCGGTCAACGTATCCACCTTGCCGCCAAAGCCGCCGCCGACGGTGCCGCCGATGAAGTGGAAGGTGTTGGAGGGCACGTCCAAAATCTTCGCGCAGGTATCGACCGAAAAGAACAGCGCTTGGGTCGAGGTATAGACGACGTAGCGGCCGTTGGTGTCGGGCGCCGCGATCGCGCCGTTGGTCTCGGTCGGCGCATGCTCGATCGGCGACATCTGGTAGCGCTGCTCCAGCACGTGATCGGCTGTCGCGAGCGCCGCGTCCGCATCGCCGAAGCGGAGCTTCTGATGATCATAGACGTCGTGATAGGTGAAAGTGTTCTTCGGATAGGTCTCGTTGACCACGGGCGCACCGGGCTTCAGCGCGTCCTCGACGTCGAACACGGTCGGTAGCGGCTCGTAGTCGATGCGCACTTTTGCGATGGCCTCGAAGGCCTCGCGCTCGCTATCCGCGACGATGGCGACGATTGGCTCGCCGTTGTAACGGACCTTGTCGACCGCAAGCGACGGCTCGTCGTCCTTGCCGAAATTGATCAGGCTGAGCAGCGTATTGAGATTGCGCGGCACGTCGGCGCCGCGGATGACCCGGCGTACGCCCTGCGAACGCTCCGCGTCGCTCGTATCGATGCGGCGCAGCCGCGCGTGGGCATGGCTCGAGCGGACGACCTTCAGATGCAGCATGCCCTGCAATTTGTGATCGCCGAAATAGGTAGAGGTGCCCGTGACGTGGCCGAGCATGTCCTGGCGCTGCGTGCCCTTGCCGATCTCCTTGAGATTGTCGTCGCGCTCGTCGGCGAAGATGTCCTTGCGCAATTCCAGCATGGCAAATGTCCTCAGGCGCTGGCCCGGCCACCCGAGGCGGCGAGGATCGCGTTGATGATCGGCTCGTAGCCGGTGCAGCGGCAGATGTTGCCGGAGATGGCTTCCACGATCTCGGCGCGGCTCGGCTGCGGATTACGGTCGAGCAGGGCCTTTGCGGCCATCAGCATGCCCGGCGTGCAATAGCCGCACTGGGCCGCGAAATTGTCGGCGAAAGCGCGTTGCAGCGGATGCAGGTTTGGACCTTGCTTCAAGCTGTCGAGCGTCTCGACGGAACGGCCGGCGACGGTCTCCGCCAGCGTCAGGCAGGAGAGATGAAGCTCGCCGTCAACCAGCACGCTGCAGGTGCCGCAACCGCCCTGGCCGCAACCGAATTTCGGTGTCATGTCGCCGATCAGCTCGCGCAGCGCGACCAGCAGATTGGTGCCGCCATCGACGAAGATAGCGACGTCGCGGCCGTTGTGACGAAATTGCAGCGGGGTCTTGGACATGACGTCTATTCCTGACCCGAGAGAAGGCGACGCAGATGCACGCCGACGATCTCGCGGCGATACCAGGCGCTGCCGAGTGCATTGTCGGATGGCGATGTCCCCTCGCTCGCGGCGGACGCTGCAGCTGCGATCGAGGGGGCGTCGAGCGAACGGCCCTCCAGTGCGCGTTCGGCGGCGCGCGCGCGGATCTGCGTCGGTGCCATCGAGCCGAGCGCGATTCTGGCGCCGGCAATTCGGCCACCGCTGATCGGCAGATGCGCCGCGAGCGTGATGACGGAACCGCCCTTGGGCTTGATACGGGCGACCTTGCGATAGCGGAATGCGTCAGCGCTCGCCGGCCGGGTGCATGACACGGACAGCACCAGCGTGCCAGCCTGCCGTTCGCGCGATTGCAGGAATTCTTCGATCGGGATATCGCGTGCGCCAAAACCGCCTTGCACGGCGACAGTGGCATCGAGCGCAAGCAGGGCGACCGTGAAGTCGCCGTATGGACTGGGTGCGAACAGATTGCCGCCGACCGTCCCCATGTTGCGAACCGCAGGCCCGCCGATCGAGCGGGCAGGGGCGTGCAGGAAGGCGAGATCGCGCTCCGCCAGGATCCTCGCAAAGGTCACGCCCGCGCCGAGCGTGATGCGCGGGCCGGATGCGTCGATCCGGGACAATGCCTGATCATTGGCGCGGACGACGGTCGAGATCGAGATATCGCCTTCGTTCAATGCGCGCATCACGAGCGTGCCGCCGCCAAGGTAGCGCGCGCTACGGTCCGACGACAGGGCCGCGGCCGCTTCGCTGGAGCTCGTAAAGGTCTTCACCGTCACAGACATGATTACGCGGCCTCATTCAGATGCCGGCGGATGGCCTCGAAGCCGGCCTGGTAAATGTCTTCGGCGACCATGTGGGTGATGCGGGCTGCGTCCTCGGGCTTCGTCGTGAAGCGCGATTCCCAGTGCCAGAACGTGCGGTCGCCATCGGTGACCGGCAGCAGGCGTACATGGGCTACGTAGTTGAACATGGGAATGGGAGTATCGAGCAGGCAGTAACTAAAAGTCTGTTCGAGATCTGAGAGCGCCAGCAACTGCTCGCGCAGCTCCGAGCCGTCCTGCAGCTTGAATCGCCTGATGCAGCCGATCTTGTCGGAGGGGTGCGCGCGCTCGATCGAGGAGGTCGCGACCGCCGGGTGCCAGTGGTCATGGCCATTGAAATCCCGCAGCACGGCCCATGCCGCGTCGGTCGGCGCGTCCAGGATCGTGCTCTTGACGATGTGGGGCACGGCTCAACCTCCAAACACGCGCTTCAGGGCATCGAACCCGCCCTGGAACACGCCACCGCCGATATTGTTGACGAGCTCGCTTTCCCGCTCCGGAGCGCAGTCGAATTCGGCGGTCCACTCCATGAAGGTCTGGTCGCCGTCGGTGACCGGCGTGAGCCGCAGCGTCGCGACATAGTTCTCGACGCCCATGGGGGATTCCAGGATCGAATAAGTGCAGAACATGTCGTAGTCGGAGAGGCCGAGTAGCTTCTCGCGGATGCGGTCGCCGTTGCGCAGGCGGAAATCCCTGACGCAGCCGATCTTGTCGGAGGGCTCGCCGCCCTCGATGCGGCTCTCGGCGATTGCCGGATGCCAGTTTGGCATGCCATTGAAGTCGCGCACCCGCGCCCAAACGCGGTCGTTGCGTGCATTGACGACGGTTGAGACGTAGACGCGGGCCATGATCTAGACCTCAACTCTTCTTGCGCGGGCCGCGCCCGACCGGCGGTTCGCCCTCGGCGGAAGGCGTAGGCGAGGCGGCCGGCTTGTCGCCGCCGCCTTTGCGTGTCGAATCCTTGATGCCCTGCATGTCGCGGGCCTCGCGGATCAGGCCCGGCATCTTGGCGAGGCTGCCGCCTTCGACGCCGATGTCGGACAGGATGGAGTCGATCAGCGGTGCCTGGACGCGGTAGCGCAGCGCCGAGTCGATCACCTCGTCGGTGGCGCTGCGGCCACCATTGCCACCGCCATGGCCGGCGCCGTTGAGGCCGTCGACCTGGAGAATGCGGATGCCCTCGATCTTCTCCATCGGCTTGACGCTCTCGCGCACGATGCCCTCGATGCGGTCGAGCAGCTTTCTGCGGAACAACGAGTAGCGCGCCTGATCGGTCAGCACATTCTCGGCCTCGTTCAGCATCCGCTGCGCCTCGGCTTCGACGGCCGCGCGAACACGCTCGGCTTCGGCGGCAATGCGCGTCTCCTCGGCCTGCTTCTCGGCGAGCAGCACCTCGACCGTCTTACGGCGCTTGGCGATCTCGCTCTCGCGGGCTGTGACAACACGCTCGGCGGCTTCGGTCGCGCGCATGCGCGCTTCCTCGGCGGCGGCGCGCGCGGCGGACTCTTCCAGAGACTTCTGATGGATGGCGATTGCCTTCTCCATCAGGACGGTCTCGACTTCTTTCTCGCGATTGACTTCGAGCTTGCGCAGCTCGCGCTCGCGGCCGATGCGGGCTTCGTCCAGACCACGGTCGGAGGCGATGCGAGCACGCTCGACTTCCTCGCGGGAGGCGATCTCGGCTTCCTGCAAAGATTGCACGCGCGCGACCTCGAGCTGCTCGATCGCGCGACGCCGCTCGATACGCGCGGCTTCCAGCGCCTGTTCGCGCGAGACGTCCGTGGTTTCGACCTCCTTGCGCGCGACGATCTCGGCCTGCCTGACCTGGCGGTCGGCATCGATGCGCTCGGACTTCTTGGTCGATAGCGCGATGACGCGGTCCTCGTCCGCGATCTCGACCGCCTTCTTCTGCTCGATATTGAGCACCTCGCGCTTCTTGGAGGAGTTGATCCGCTCGGCTTCGAGTGCAAGGTCGACGCCGATGCGCTGGCGCTCGATGGCGTCGCGCCGCTTCAGCTCGGCCGCCTCCAAGATGCCGGTCCGCTCGATTTCGAGCGCGCGGGTCTCACGCTCGGCCTGGATGCGCTCGGCGGCAACCGTTTTCTCCTGCGCGATACGCGCGGCCTCGATCGCCTCGCGGGAGGCGATGTCGGCTTCCTCGACAGCGCGGTTGCGGGCGATCTCCAGCGAGCGGACGCGCTCCTCCTGGGCGATGCGCGCCGCCTCCGTCGCTTCGCGTGCCGTGACGCCGGCGATATCCAAGGTCTGGTTGCGATCGATTTCCAATTGCCGCGTGTTCTGCTCGGCGGCGATACGCTCTGCCGCGAGCGTCCGTTCGCGGGCAATGCGGGCGGCTTCGACCGCGCGCTGAGCCTCGATCTCGGCCTCCTGGATGGTACGCACCTGCTGGATTTCCAACGCGCGGGTGCGTTCGTCGGAGGAAATGCGCTCGACATTGACGATCATGGTCTGGGCGATGCGGGCCTTTTCAGTGGCCTCGCGTGCCGCGATTTCGGCCTCATCGACGGCGCGGGTACGCTCGATCTCGCGGCGCCTTGTCTCTTCCTCGTTGGCGATGCGGGCGTCGGTCACCACCCGATCCTGCTGGATGCGGGCCTTCTCGATCGCTTCGCGTGCGGCGAGCTCGGCTTCCTCGACGGTGCGCATCCGTTCGATCTCGCGCTGGCGGACCTCGCGTTCGGATGCGATACGCGTCGTATCGATCGAGCGCTGGTTGGCGATCCGGGTCTTCTCGACCTCCTCGCGGGCGAGCAGCTCCTTCTCTTCGATGGTCCGGGTCCGCTCGATCTCCTTCTGGCGGGTCTCGCGCTCGGAGGCGATACGGGCCTCGGCAATGGCCTGATCGTTGGCAATGCGGGCCTTCTCGATGGCTTCGCGCGCAGAAATCTGCGCCTGCTCGGCCTCGGTCTCGCGCAGTGCGCGCTCGCGGGCGACCTCGGTGCGCTGAAGCGCGCGGCGCATCTCGATGTCGCGTTCCTGCTCGAGGCGCGCGGTCTCGCTTTCGCGCTCGATCTCGAGCGCCTGCCGCTCGGCCTCCAGGTTGCGGGAGCGGATCTTGATCATCGAGTCCTGCTCGATGTCGTTGCGCAGCTTGCGCTTGGCCTCGATGTCCTCCATCAGCCTCGTCAAGCCTTCGGCGTCGAAGCGGTTCGAGGGATTGAAGAATTCGAGGTCAGTCTGGTCGAGATCGGTGATCGCGACCGACTCGAGTTCGAGGCCGTTCTGGGCGAGGGCTTCGGCTGCATTGGTCTTGACGCGTGCGACGTAGTCGCCGCGCCGCTCGTGCATCTCCTCCATGGTCATCTCGGAAGCAACCGAACGGATCGCGGAGATGAACTTGCCGGCCAGCAGGGCGTGGAGCTGCTCCGGCTCCATGGTGCGGCGGCCGAGGGTAGCGGCCGCAATCGAGACGGCTTCGCGGGTCGGCTGCACGCGGACGTAAAAGTCCGCCTCGATGTCGACGCGCATGCGGTCACGGGTGATCACGGCGTCCTGCCTGGAACGTATGATGCCCATCGGCAGCACGTTCATGTTGACCGGCGTGTAGTCGTGGATGAAAGGCAGCACGAAAGCGCCGCCGTTGATCACCACGCGTTCGCCGAGGAAGCCGGTCCGGACGAACGAGACTTCCTTTGACGAGCGATGGTACAGCCAGTTCACGATGTAGACGCCAACCACGATCACGACGATCGCGACGATCAGCCAGAGGATCAATTCACCGACTAGAATCCCCGACATCTTTCCCTCCCTCGAACGTTTCGGCGTTAGCGCGCGCCGATCGCCTTGAATTTGCGTACCTGGTCCGTCATTGCCCGCTCCACGGGCAGGCGCTCCATCGAGGAGGCTCCGTAGAAGCCGTGGCAATAGCGGGTGTTCCTCATGATGAAATCGGCGTCCGCGGGATCCGCGATCGGACCGCCATGGGCGAGCACCAGAATGTCGGGGTTGACGCTGAGCGCGGCTGAGGCCCAGGTGTCGATATGCGCCGGGCAATCGGCAAGCTTCGGCGCGGTCTGCGCGCCAATCGTGCCGCCGGTCGTGAGCCCGAGGTGACAGACGATGATGTCGGCGCCGGCGATCGCCATCGCGGCGGCTTCCTTCTCGCTGAAGACGTAAGGCGTCGTCAGCATGTCCTTCTCGCGCGCCTTCGCAATCATGTCTATTTCCAGCGCGTAGGACATGCCGGTCTCCTCCAGATTGGCGCGGAAGATCCCGTCGATCAGCCCGACCGTCGGAAAGTTCTGTACGCCGGCGAAGCCGAGAGCCTTCAACTGGTCGAGGAAGACGTCCATGTCGCGGAACGGATCGGTGCCGTTGACGCCGGCGAGCACCGGTGTCTTGCTGACCACGGGCAGGACTTCGCTCGCCATTTCCAGCACGATGGCGTTGGCATCGCCGTAGGCCATCAGGCCCGCAAGCGACCCGCGACCGGCCATGCGATAGCGGCCGGAATTGTAAATGACGATGAGGTCGACACCGCCGGCCTCTTCGCACTTGGCGGAGAGACCCGTGCCGGCCCCGCCGCCGACGATCGGCTCGCCGCGCTTTGCCATCTCGCGAAATCGCTTCAGCAGTGCAGCCCGTTCAAACCTGGCCATCGGTCACCTCGCCATTCTCCGGCGCGCCCCGGTGCGTCCGAACAGGGTCTTGAACGCACTGACAATCGTGGAGGCGAACTCGGGATCGTTGATGTTGTTCTTGACGCGGAAGAGCTGGCGATTGCTCGTCTGCCGCACCGTGCGCTCGAGTGCACGGAACAGCGCGGCATCGGCCTCGGGATCCCAGAACGGTCGTCCCTGCGCATCGAGCGCGGAGACGCCCCCCTCAGGGAGGAAGAAGCGCACCGGCCCGTCCATCTGGTTGAGCCGCTCGCCGACCCACCGCCCCATGCGCTCGTTCTCCTCCACGGTGGTCCGCATCAATGTGACCTGCGGATTGTGGACGTGGAATTTGCGACCGCGATAGCGCTCCGGGATGGTGTCGGGCGCGCCGAAATTGACCATGTCGAGTGCACCCACGGAGCCGAGATAGGGGACGCGGCTGCGGATGATCGCGCCGAAGCGATCCTCGGTCGCCGGAAATACGCCGCCCATCAGGAGATCGCAGACTTCCGTCGTCGTGAGATCGATGACGCCGGCGAGCTGGCCTGACTCGACCAGCTTCTCCATCGAGCGTCCGCCGACGCCGGTGGCGTGGAAGACAAGGCATTCGAAATCATCGCGCAGGTCGGCCGCGATCTTCTGCACCGCCGGCGTGGTGACGCCGAACATGGTGATGCCGATCGCGGGCTGGCTTGCGCTCGCGGCGCGCTCCTTCGCCTCGCGCTGGTCGAGACGTGCCTTGACCATGCCGGCAAGCGCGTTGGCGCCGTTGGCCAGCACGGCGCGCGAGATCGAGTTGAGGCCCTGCACGTCGGTGACCGAATACATCATGGTGATGTCAACCGGCCCGACATAGGGGCCGACGTCGCCGGAGGCGACCGAGGAGATGATCAGCTTCGGCACGCCGACGGGGAGGGCCCGCATCCCCGGTGCAACGAGCGAGGCCGCACCCGAGCCGCCGGCCGAGATGACGCCGGCGACGTTGCCCTGGCGGCGCAGCCAGTTTGCGAATGCATCGGCCATCGCTGTCACGGCGACACCGCGGTCGGGGCCAAACACGGCCAATCCGCCGCGGCCGTGGTTCAGCGCGATCTCCTGCGCGGAGACGTCGCAGCTCGTGTGCCTGCCGCTGGTGGAGACGTCGACGAGGCGCGTGCGCAGGCCGCTTTCCGCGATGATGTCTCGGATGAAGCGCAGTTCCGTGCCCTTGGTGTCGAGCGTGCCGACGACCAGCACGACGGGCGGGCCGGAGGTTTGCGCCGCGACCGGCTCGCGCTTGCGCCGCGCGGTTTCGTCGAGCCGCGCGATCTGAGTGGAGAGTGTGCGCGCTGCGGCCTCGATGCGGGCGATCGGCACCGGCTGCGACCAGCGCGTCGGCAAGGTCGGGTTGGAGATGTAGATGCGGATCGGACCGCTCGGACGCGTGGGCTGCGGTGCAGCTTTTCCATCAGAACCGGTCGCTGGAACATCGATGTCCGGCGTAAGCTCGGCATGAATCCCAACGCCAAGCAGACGCTGTTGCAAATCGCGGTCGGCGGCAAGGCGAACCGAATCGATGATGCGGTTGATCCGGCCGTTGACCATGATCGCGACGTTGCGCGAGATCGCGGTGGCAACGCCGATGTTCTGCTCGATCACGAGCACGGACATATCGCCGTCCTCGCCGAGACGAAGCAGCATCTCCTCGACCTGGGCGACGATGACCGGCGCGAGGCCCTCGGTCGGCTCGTCCATGATCAGGAGCTGCGGATTGGTAAGGAGCGCGCGCGAGATCGCGAGCATCTGCTGTTCGCCGCCCGACAGCTGGCCGCCGCCATGGCCCTTGCGCTCGGCGAGCCGCGGAAACGTGTCGTAGATGCGCTCGACGGTCCAGGCGCCGCTGCGGATGCCGCCGGCAAGCTGCAAATGCTCGTCCACGCTGAGCGAGCGCCAGAGGCGGCGTCCCTGCGGCACATAGCCGACGCCGAGCCGCGCGATGTGCGCCGGTGGTCGCCGCGTGATGTCTTCGCCGCGAATGCGGATCGAGCCGCCGCTCACGGGCACCAGCCCCATGATCGCCTTGCACAGCGTGGTCTTGCCCATGCCGTTGCGCCCCACAACGGAGAACACGCCAGCGTCGAGCGAGAGCTCGACGCCTTGCAGCGCATGCGAATGGCCGTAATAGACGTCGAGGCCTTTCACCTCGAGCGCGGGCGCGGAGCGACGGAGCTCATTCATGACCGCCTCCGAGATAGAGCTCCTGGACCTCGGGGTCGGACTGGATCTCCTGCGGCAGGCCTTCCTTGAAGATGCGGCCGTTGTGCATCATCGTGACGCTCTCGACGACGCGCAGCGCCACGTCCATGTCGTGCTCGATGATGATGTAGCCGATATGGGCAGGCAACGACGTCAGGATCTCGATCAGTTCCAGCCGCTCGGCCGGCGAGAGGCCCGCGGCCGGCTCGTCGAACAGCACGAAGCGCGGGGCGCCGGCCAGCGCCAGCGCGATCTCGAGCTGACGCTGCTGGCCATGCGCGAGCTCGGCGACACGCTGATCCCTGACGTTTGTCAGATGCACCGCCTGCACGAGATTTTCGGCGGCATGCATCAGCGCGTCGTTCTGGCCTGGCCGCAGGAGCGAGAAGCGTCCGCGCGAGACGCCGCGGCAGGCGAGGTAGACGTTGTCCTGCACGGTGAGGCCGGGGAATAGCGCAGAGATCTGGTAGGTTCGGCGCAGGCCGCGGCGGATGCGCTCATAGGGCGGGAAGTGCGTAATGTCCTCGCCGAAGAAACGGATGGTGCCGGAGGAGAGCGGGAAGTCGCCGGTGATGCAGTTGAACAGCGTAGTCTTGCCGGCGCCGTTGGAGCCGAGCACCGCGCGCCGCTCGCCGGGGCGGACGGTGATGGTGACGTCGGTCAGCGCCGCGAGCGCGCCGAACAGCCGCGTCACGCCGCGTAGCTCAAGCGCGGCGCCGGCGCCGACGGCCGAGAGGCGATGGGCGACGCTATCCATGACCGCGGCCTCCGCTTGAACGAGGCGTGCTCAGTCGCTCGCGCCAGCGCTGCCAGAGTCCGATGACGCCATCCGACGACCAGAACACGATGGCGAGGAAGCCGAGCCCGATCAGCAGCCGGAAACGGTTGCCGTCGAGCCCGATCTTGACCAGGAAGTCGAGCGCGAAGGTGCGCAGCAGCACGAAGATCAGCGCGCCGATGTAAGGGCCGATAGGCCGCGTGATGCCGCCGACGATCGCAATGATGAGAATGTCGATGCAGGCGCCGACGCTGACCGAGCCGGGCGAGATCTGCCGGTAGTTCCAGACCTGCAGCACGCCGGCAAGCGCCGCGACGAAGGACGCAAACGCGTAGGCGGCGACGCGATGGGCATTGACGTTGAAGCCGAGCGCCGCCATGCGGCGCGGATTATCGCGCACGCCTTGCAGGGCCAGACCGAACGGCGCCCGCGAGATGTATTCGACCGCGAAGTAGCAGAGCGCGGCGACGCCGAGCACGATGTAATAGAAGGGAATATCGGCGCGCCAGTTGACGCCCCAGAAGCGCGGCGTGCCGACGTTGTTGATGCCGGTGTGGCCGTTGAAGATCGCCCAGTTCTGGTTGGTGAAGTAGTAGAACGCCGCGCCGATCGCGAGCGTGATCATGATGGTGTAGATGCCCTCGGTCCGCACCGCGAGCGCGCCGCCGAGCGAGCCGAACGCGGTGGCGAGCGCGAGCGCCATGGGGACCGCAAGCCACCACGGCCAGCCCAGGCTGATATTGGCGTTGTCGCTGGTGCCGAACACCGCGACCATGTAGGCGGCAAAGCCCGCCACGGTGAGCTGCATCAGGCTGACCATGCCGCCATAGCCAGCGAGGAACATCAGGCTCAGCGCGATGGTGCCGAGGATCAGCGTGGTCGCAAAGATCTCGATCAGGAAGAAGCCGTTGGCGATCAGCGGCATGATCAAAAGGACGATCGCGACGATCCAGGCGGCGGGATTGTCGATCTCCGGCCAGCCACGCAACGCGGGCCGCTGCACGCCGGAGGCGGTGCGAACGGGAACGCGTGCGTCGTGGGTGAGCGACATGTCAGCGCCTCGCGAGCAGGCCTTGCGGCCGGAGTGCCAGCACCAGCACCATGATCAGGAAGGTCACGACGATCGCATAGGTCGGGATGTAGACCGAGCCGAGCTGCTCGGCGAGGCCGATGATTAGGGCGCCGAGGGCGGCGCCCGGGATTGAGCCCATGCCGCCGACGATCACGACCACGAGCGAGGCGAGCAGGAAGCGGATGTCCTCGCCCGGCGAGAGCGATTGAAACGTGCCGCCGACGACGCCGGCAATGCCGGCGAGTCCGGCGCCCAGCGCAAACACCAGTACGAACACGACCTGGATGCGTACGCCGGTCGCGGCGAGGATGTCGCGGTCATCGACCCCGGCGCGGATGATCATGCCGATCCGCGTGCGGTTGAGCGCCAGCCACATCGCGATCCCGATCACCACGGACGCCGCGAAGATCACGAGCCGCACCAGCGGATAGCGCAGATAGACCGGCTCACCCGAGGATTTGAGCGCCGTGATCAGCGGCAGCTCGATGGGGCCGATCAGCCAGCTCGGGGTCGGGATCTGGTAGAAGTCGCCGCCGGCGGCCCACAGCATCAGGTCGGCAAACACGATCGAGAGCCCGATCGTCACCATGGTCTGGCGCAGGTCCTGGCCCTCCATGCGGCGGAAGACGATGACCTGGAGCAGGATGCCGACCAGCGCTGTCAGGATGAAGGCGATGATGAAGCTCAGAATCCACGAGCCGGTCGAGGCGCTGATGGCGTAGCCGACATAGCCGCCGAACAGATAGAGCGAGCCGTGCGCGAGATTGACGTTGCGCATCAGGCCGAAGATCAGCGTGAAGCCGCTCGCGACCAGGAAGTACAGCCCGCCGAGCGTGATGCCGTTGAAGACGGCGTTGAGGAACACCCGCTTGCGGCCGATCGCCTCTTCCAGCCCCGGCGGCCAGACCGCGAAGATCAGCCATAGCGCGAGCGCAATCGCGATGATGACGATCAGCGCCCAGGCGGGATGGCGTTCGACAAAGCGGGTCATGATGGCCGCTCGCTCTTCACCTCGCCCCGCTCGCGGGGAGAGGTCGGAATTTGCGCAACGCGCAAATTCGGGGTGAGGGGAGGGGACCACGGGTCCAACCGCCACCGACCTCGCGGAGGCTCCCCCTCGCCCCAACCCTCTCCCCGCAGGCGGGGAGAGGGGGCAGGCAGACCGTCACCGGCTGCTAGCCCTGCCATGGACGTGCATCTCCCTGGGTTCGCGATCCTCTTTCGGGATCGCGTTCCGTGTATCCTAGCGAGGAGGCGAGGAGGGTGTTTGATCGAGAGTATCTTTTCGCGCGCGGCTTTATGCGCGCAAAACCTTGGCTGCGCGGCGATAATCGGTCGGGGCCATGCCGACATTGGCAGCGAAGAAGCGGGTGAAACCACTCTGCGAGGAGAAGCCGAGATCGAAGCCGATATCGGCGATCGGCGCTTCGCTCGCGACCAGCGCCTCCAGCGCCTGCTCCATGATCAGCGTGTTGAGATAGAGATGCGGGGTCACGCCGGTCTGGGTGCGGAACAGGCGGTAGAAATGCGGCCGCGACAGGCCGGATTCACGAGCGATGGTGTCGAGCTCCATCTCGGCGCCCGGACTTTCGGACATCAGCTTGATGCATTTGCGCACGCGAAAATCGGTAACGGCGCCGGCCGCGCGGGTATCGCGGGCGATCTCGGCCTGCTGCCAGCTTTCGTCGTAGCAGATGTCGATCAGTCGCCTGAGCTCGGAGTCGAGGCTCGAGAGCGAGGGCGCGCCGCACACCAGCGCCGCGGTCCTGCGGATGTGCTTATCGAGCGCCGGCGTGCGCTTGAATTGGGTGCGGCCGAAACGCAGCCGGTCGGCGCCGGGCGCATCGGGCGCGAACCACTCGGCGTTGACGTAGAGCACGAAGAAGATCGCGCCGGCGTCGAGATCGGAGGGCAGGAAATTGTGCGGTTCCCAGGGGTTGACGGCGACAACGGAAGTTTCATTGAGCTGGAAGCGGCCGTCGCAAACGTCGATGCACGCGGGCATGCCGCCGACATGGAAGATCAGATGACCCTCGCGATGCGCGTGGATGTTGAAAGGGCGGTTCAACTGATAGACCGTCGCCCGACCGAACCGGCCGTGGAAGACGGCGAGCGCCCGGCTCATGCCATCCCCTCCCGATGTTCTGTTGTTTTGCCGTTAGCGTTCAACAACCGGGGAGAGATTGCAAGGGCGGTGAGATCCGCGCCTCGCAAATCGCTCCCCGGTCGCCGCAGTTGCGAACGTGATTGCGTCAGTACTTCTTACATTCCGGTACTGAACGGCTCGGCAGTCCGATCTTGGCGAACACCGCCGGATCGTAGCCGAGGGTCTGGTTCACATTCGGGATCACTTTCACGACCTTCGAGAACAGCGCGCCCTTGCCGTCATCGACGACCTCGGTCACGAAGTTGGTGCCGATTGCCTGGCGGTTGGAGTCGAGCTTGATCTTGCCGTTCGGCGCGTCGATCTCGAGCTTGGCGAGCGCTGCCTTGAACTTCTCCTGGTTGTTGGAGAGGTCGCCGTTGACGGCGCGCAGGCCAAGGATCAGCGCCATGGTCGAGCCGTAATAGTTGGTCGCGAGCAGCGACGGGCTCGGGAAGCGCTTGTTCGGCGGGAAGGCGTCCTGATAATCCTTCACGAACTTCTGCCAGCCGGGATCCTCCCAGGTGTCAGCCTGTCCGCTCGCCGCCAGCGTGCCGATCAGTGCGTTCTTGGCGTTGCCCTTGGAGGACAGGATGGTCTGGTCGATCATGATCGAGCCGCCCATCAGATGCGCCTTGCCGCCGGCCTGCTGGTACTGGTTGAGGAAGTTGACGGCGTCGGCGCCGCCCAAGCCCAGATAGATCGCATCGACATCGTCGGGCAGTGCGGCAATGACCGAGGCAAAGTCCTTGGTGCCGAGCGGTACCCATTGCCGATTGGTGACCTGTCCGCCCATGCCGCAGAATTCGAGCACCAGCCCGAACACCTGCGTGTAGATGAAGGAGTAGTCCTCGCCGACCGTCGCGATCTTGCGATAGCCCTTGTTCTCATAGGCGTATTTGCCGAGGCCGACCTGCCACTGCGCGCCGTCCATGTTGTAGCGGAAGAAGTTCGGCGCGGGATCGACAAAGGTGGTTTCCTGGGCGCCCGAGGCCGCGTTGATGAAGGTCAGCTCCGGATGGGTTTTGGCGAAGTTCTTCACGGCGATGCCTTCGTCGCCGGACAGCGGCGAGAGCAGGATCTGCACCTTGTCTTGCTCGATGAGCTTGCGCACGGCGCGCACGGCGGAGTCGGGCGTTGCATCGGTCGAGGCGATGATGAATTCGAGTTCCTTGTCGCCGACCTTCTTGCCGAGCACGTTGAGCGCGGTCTGATGGCCGCGGATGCCGTCCTCGCCGAGCACGGTGTAGGTGCCTTCGAGGGTTGCGGTGACGCCGACCTTGATCTTCTCCTGAGCCATGGCTGCGCCCGAAAGCAACAGGCTGCTCAGCGCGATGAGTCCCACACTGCCTTTCAACATTGCTCTCCTCCCTTTAGTCGTCATTCTTGTCGTCATTATTTGCCGGTAGCTCGTTGGCACGAGGCTCACGGTTCTTGAATGAAGGCTAACCGAACTCGGATGCAGCGCACGCGTCGGAGCCATGCGTGGCTTAACGGGCAGTCTCATTTTGATTGTTGCGTCGCAAATGGTTCCGCGGTGCAATAGGCGAGGGCGCGCGGTGAGATTGAATCGCGCGCTGCCCAGTAGCGGAGCGCCCGCAAATGGTGTTTTTGGTGCTGGCGAGCGGCGCGTCTGTCGTGCCACGCGCGGGTGACAACGAATGAGAAAAGGACCGATACAATGAAGTCGGAAACGGCCAGGATGACACTGACGGCGAAGGACGTTTTGCCGGAGGACGGGACGCGCGGCACGCTGGTCGGACGCGTCTGGCTGCCGCAGGTCAATGGTCCTGCCGTGGTCGCGGTGCGCAGCGATGGCGTGTTCGACGTCACCGCGCGGTTTCCGACCATCAGCTCGCTGTGCGAGGAGGCCGATCCGGCAAAGGCGGTGAGCGAGACCAAGGGTGAGCGGATCGGCGATCTCGAGGCGATTGCGGCGAACACGCCGCCCGACCAGCGCGACCGGCAAAAACCCTGGCTGCTCGCGCCGGTCGATCTTCAAACCCTGAAGGCCGCCGGCGTGACCTTTGCCGTCTCCATGCTGGAGCGCGTGATCGAGGAGCGGGCGAAGGGCAACCCGGCCTCGGCCGAAGCGATCCGGAAAGAGGTGACGCGGCTGATTGGCGACGATCTGTCGAAGCTCAAGCCCGGCTCGGAGGGGGCTATGCGGCTGAAGCAGGTGCTGATCGAGCAGAACGCATGGAGCCAATATCTCGAAGTCGGCATCGGCCCCGATGCGGAGGTCTTCACCAAGGCGCCGGTGCTGTCGTCGGTCGGCGCCGGCATGGATGCCGGACTGCATCCGAAATCGACCTGGAACAATCCGGAGCCGGAACTGGTGCTGTTCGTCTCGAGCCGCGGCAAGATCGTCGGCGGAGCGCTCGGCAATGACGTGAACCTGCGCGACTTCGAGGGCCGCTCGGCGCTGCTGTTGTCGAAGGCCAAGGACAACAACGCCTCCTGCGCCATCGGCCCGCTGCTGCGGCTGTTCGACGACACGTTCTCTCTCGATGACGCACGCAAGCTGGACATCAGCCTCAATGTGAAGGGGCAGGACGGTTTTGTGCTCAACGGCCATTCCTCGATCAGCAAGATCAGCCGCGATCCCACTGATCTCGTCGCGCAGACGATTGGCAGCGTGCATCAATATCCGGACGGCTTCGTGCTGTTCCTCGGCACGATGTTCGCGCCGGTCGATGATCGCGATGCGCCGGGGCAGGGCTTCACCCACAAGCACGACGACATCGTCACGATCGCTGCGCCCGAGCTCGGCAAGCTCACCAATCGCATGCGCACGAGCGACGAGTGCGAGCCCTGGAGCTTCGGCATCGGCGCGCTGATGAAGAACCTGGCGCAACGGAAGCTGCTGTAACGCTGGGGTGCCAGCATCGGCGTAGACCGCGTTCAAAGCCGGTGCTGGCCTTGCCTCCGCAAAACTATCGAAAACAACCCCATGCAAAGTAGGGCCGCGGCGCGTGTCGACGACAAATCCGGGGATCAGTCATATAGTAAAATAATATTACTATACAGCGCCGAACTTCCGTGAAATGGTGCCTCCCGCCGCCCAGAGGGGCGGTTTAGCAGGTGCTATGATACCAATTGGCACCCGAGATAAACATTTTTTGGGAGACACGCCTGATGACCCTCAAAGCCCTCTTTGCGGCCAGCGCCACGGCCGCGCTGCTGCTTTCGCTGCCGGCCAATGCCGGCCAGCTCACGATCGGTTTTTCGCAGATCGGATCGGAATCCGGATGGCGCGCCGCTGAGACCTCGGTCTCCAAGCAGGAAGCAGCCAAGCGGCAGGTCAACCTGAAGATCGCCGACGCCCAGCAGAAGCAGGAGAACCAGATCAAGGCGATCCGGTCCTTCATCGCTCAGAACGTCGACGCGATCTTCCTTGCGCCGGTCGTCTCGACCGGATGGGACGCGGTCCTGAAGGAGGCCAAGGAAGCCAAGATCCCGGTCGTACTGCTCGACCGCGACATCGATCCCTCCGGCAAGGACCTCTATCTGACCGCGGTCACCTCGGACAGCGTGCACGAAGGTGCCGTCGCCGGCGAGTGGCTCGCCAAGACGGTCGGCGAGAAGGCCTGCAATGTCGTCGAATTGCAGGGCACGGTCGGCGCCAGCGTCGCCACCAACCGCAAGAAGGGCTTTGACTCCGTCGTCGCCAAGCATCCGAACCTGAAAGTGGTGCGGAGCCAGACCGGCGACTTCACCCGCGCCAAGGGCAAGGAAGTGATGGAGAGCTTCATCAAGGCGGAAGGCGGCGGCAAGTCGATCTGCGCGGTCTATGCGCATAATGACGACATGATGGTCGGCGCGATCCAGGCCATGAAGGAAGCCGGCCTCAAGCCCGGCAAGGACGTCCTGACCGTCTCGATCGACGCGGTTCCCGACATCTTCAAGGCGATGTCCGCAGGCGAAGCCAATGCCACGGTGGAGCTGACGCCGAACATGGCAGGGCCCGCGCTCGACGTCATTGCCGCCTTCAAGGACAAGGGCACCGTTCCGCCGAAGTGGATCCAGACGGAATCGAAGCTCTACACCGCCTCCGACGATCCGCAGAAGGTCTACGACAGCAAGAAGGGTCTTGGTTACTGAGCCCTCCCGTGCGCCACCGCGGCTGATGCGCTCCGGTGGCGCACCCCCGTTCGAAACTGCTAAGCGTGGTGAATTGGCCGGACGTCCGCAACCGCACAAGCGGACGCCGGCGGGAGTGACGTCGCAATGGAGACCAGCCCGGATTCTGCCCCTTGTCTGCTCGAGGTGCGTGGGATCAGCAAGAGTTTTGGCGCTGTGCGTGCGTTACAGGACGTCGATTTCACGCTTCGTGCGGGCGAGATCCATGCCCTGCTCGGCGAGAACGGCGCCGGCAAGTCCACACTGATCAAGGTGGTCACCGGCGTATTCCCGCGCGATGCGGGAATCGTTCGGCTGGGCGGCGCCGAGGTCGCGCCGCGATCGTCGAAGGCGGCGCTGGAAGCTGGCATTGCCACCGTCTACCAGGAAGTAAATTTGCTGCCGAACCTGTCGGTGGCGCAGAATCTTTTTCTCGACCGGCAGCCGATGCGCTTCGGCATCGTCCGCGAAGGCGAGATGCGCCGGCGGGCAAAGGCGTTGCTTGCCGAGTTCGGCCTCGACATCGACGTGGCGGCGCCGCTCGGCAGCTACTCCGTCGCAATCCAGCACGTCACCGCGATCGCTCGCGCCGTCGACCTGTCGGCGCGCGTTCTCATTCTCGACGAGCCGACCGCGAGCCTCGACCGTCATGAAGTCGAGATTCTCTTCAAGATCATGCGTCAGCTAGCTGGCCGCGGCATCGGAATCGTCTTCGTCAGCCACTTCCTCGACCAGGTCTACGAAATCTCCGACCGCATTACCGTCTTGCGCAACGGCCGCCTGGTCGGCGAACGCGAGACCGCATCGCTGCCGCGGCTCGAACTGATCCGGATGATGCTCGGCCGCGAGCTTGCCGAAACCACCAGCGCACGCGCGCCTGCAAGCGAGCAGCAGGTGCGCGAGATCTGCGCGAGCTTCGAGGGCTACGGCAAGTCTGGCTACGTCGCGCCCTTCAATCTCGAATTGCGCCATGGCGAGGTCGTGGGTCTCGCCGGCCTTCTGGGCTCGGGACGAACCGAAACCGCGCGGCTGGTTTTCGGCGCCGAGCGTTCCGATCAGGGCCAGGCGAAAGTGGAGGGCGCGCCAGTGCGGCTCCAGACGCCGCGTGACGGAGTCCGACACGGTTTTGGCTATTGCCCGGAGGAGCGCAAGACGGAAGGCATCGTCGCCGAGCTCACGGTGCGCGAGAACATCGTACTCGCGCTCCAGGCCAAGCGCGGCCTTTATCTGCCGCTGTCGCGCCGCGAGCAGGACGAGATTGCTGCACGTTTCGTCAAGCTGCTCGACATCCGCCCGCCTGATCCGGAACGTCCGGTCGGCCTGTTGTCGGGCGGCAATCAGCAAAAGGTACTGCTGGCGCGCTGGCTTGCGACCTCGCCGCGGCTCCTCGTGCTGGACGAACCGACCCGCGGCATCGACGTCGGCGCGCATGCCGAGATCATCCGCCTGATCCGCGAGCTCTGCGAGGATGGGCTGGCGCTGCTCGTGATCTCCTCCGAGCTCGACGAGATCGTCACCTATTCGGATCGCGTCGTCGTGCTGCGCGATCGCGCCCATGTCGAGGAATTGCAGGGCGAGGCGATCGACGTCTCCAATATCTTGGCGGCGATCGCTGCCGACAACAGTGCCGTGGCGCAGGAGGGCAGGCCATGACCGCTCTTCTGCCGCGCCGTGGCCTTGCCCAGATCTTCGCGCTGATCGTCATCCTGATGGTCGATCGTGCCGTCTCGCCGCAATTCTTCGATCTGCGCTTGCAGGATGGACGGCTGTTCGGCAGCATGATCGACGTGCTCAACCGCGGCACCCCGGTGGCGCTGCTCTCGCTCGGCATGGTGCTGGTGATCGCCACGCGCGGCATCGATCTCTCGGTCGGCGCGGTCATGGCGATCTCGGGTGCGATCGCCGCGAGCCTCGCCGACAGTCACGGCTTGCCGGTGGTGCTCGCGGCCGCGCTCGGTGCGGGCCTCGTCTGCGGCCTCTGGAACGGTTTCCTGGTCAGCATCCTCGGCATGCAGCCGATCGTCGCGACGCTGATCCTGATGGTCGCCGGCCGCGGCATCGCCCAGCTCATCACCGAAGGGCGCATCGTCACCTTCACCTCGCCCGATCTGGTCTGGCTCGGCAACGGCGCCATCCTCGGCGTTCCCGTGCCGGTCGCGATTGCCCTGGGGATGCTGATCCTCACTGGCGCCGTGGTGCGCGGCTCGGCGCTCGGGCTCTTGATCGAGGCCACCGGCGGCAATGCGCGGGCAAGCGAGCTCGCCGGCGTCGGCACCCGCGCCATGATTTTGGCCGTCTATGTCTGGTGTGGCGTCTGCGCGGCGCTTGCGGGCGTGATCGCCGCGGCCGACATCATGGGAGCTGATGCCAACAATGCCGGCCTTTGGCTGGAGCTCGATGCGATCCTGGCCGTCGTGATCGGCGGAACCTCGCTGTTCGGCGGCCGCTTCAGCCTCTTGCTCGCCGTGCTCGGCGCGCTCATCATCCAGACGATGAACACGGGCATTCTCTTGTCGGGCTATCCCCCGGAATTCAACCTCCTGGTCAAGGCCGTGGTGGTGCTGGCGGTGCTGCTGTTGCAATCGCCGAAGCTGACCGGTATGGCCGGCATCGTGGCGCGTATCCGGGGGACGAAAGCATGAAAGGCCTGCCGCCCGTCCTCATCACGGCCATCGTGCTCGTCGCGGGCTTTGTGCTTTGCGCGCTGCAATTTCCCAACATTGCCTCGACCCGCGTGGTCTGCAATCTCCTGACCGACAACGCTTTTCTCGGCATCGTCGCGACCGGCATGACCTTCGTGATCATCTCGGGCGGCATCGACCTGTCGGTCGGCTCGGTGATCGGCTTTACCACCGTGTTCGTCGCGCTCGCGATCGAACGCTGGGGCATGCCGCCGCTGGTCGCCTTCGCGGCGATTCTGGCGCTGTCCGCGGCGTTCGGCGCGGCGATGGGCGCCGTCATCCATTTGTTCGACCTGCCGCCGTTCATCGTCACGCTGGCCGGCATGTTCCTCGCGCGTGGCGCGAGCTTCCTGCTCTCGACGGAATCGGTGCCGATCACCGCGCCGATCTATTCGACGGTATCGGACTTTGCGCTGCGACTACCGGGCGGTGGACGACTGACGGCGGTTGCGATTATCATGCTGGTCATCGTGATCGGCGGAGCGCTGCTGCTGCAGCTCACCCGCTTCGGCGCCAATGTCTATGCGCTCGGCGGCAGCCGGGTTACGGCGAGCCTGATGGGCGTCGCAGTCGGCAAAATGACGATCCGCATCTACATGCTGTCGAGCCTGCTCGCAGGCATCGCCGGCATCGTCTTTTCCTTCTACACCGGCGCCGGCTATTCGCTCTCGGCCGTCGGCGTCGAGCTCGACACCATCGCGGCGGTGGTGATCGGCGGCACGCTTCTCACGGGCGGGCAGGGCTCGGTGGTCGGAACGTTCCTCGGCGTCCTCATTCAGGGCCTGATCCAGACCTACATCAATTTCGACGGGACACTGTCGAGCTGGTGGACCAAGATCGCGACCGGTGTTCTGCTGTTCGCCTTCATCGCTCTGCAGCAGGTCATGATCGCGCTCGCGCGCCGGCCTGCCGTGAGACCCGCGGGAGCCACGTCATGACCTCGCGCATCGTCGTCATCCCGACGCGGCGGGCCCACTCCAACCATGCGGAGGTATCCCGCTCGATCGGCGTCGACATCATCGCCGGTCGCTATGCCGAAGGCACGCGGCTGCCTGGTGATGCCGAGCTGACCTCGATGTTCGGCGTCTCGCGGCCGGTGCTGCGCGAGAGCGTGAAGACCCTCGTGGCAAAAGGTCTGCTCACCACCAAGGCGCGGGTCGGCACCGTCGTGCGCGAGCGCGGCGCCTGGAACATGTTCGACGCAGATGTGCTGGCCTGGCATCTCGACGCCGGCATCGACAAACGCTTCCTCAACGACCTCGCCGAGATCCGTCTCGCGGTCGAACCGCGCGCGGCGATGCTCGCGGCTGCGCGACGCTCGGAGGAGGACCTCGCCGAACTCAAGCGCAGCATGGACCGCATGCGGCGCGAGGCATCTGATTCCGCGGGCTTCGCCGACGCGGACCTCGCCTTGCACGTTGCGGTCGCGCGGGCGTCGGGCAATCTGTTCATGCGTTCCATCGGCCATGTCATCGAAGCCGCCTTGCGGGCGTCCTTCCTGCTCAGCGCGCCGGTCGAGGTCGAGGATCGTGACACGGTGCTGCTCTGGCACCAGAAGATCGTCGATTCGATCGCGGCGGGCGACGGCGAGGCCGCCTCGGCCGCCATGGTCTTCGTCATCCACAATGGCATGAGCCGCCATGAAGGCACGGTGATCGAGACGGCGCCGGCCGAGCCGGCGCAATCGGCTCAATCTGGAGAACAAGCGTGACTGAACTTCGTATCGCCATCGTCGGTTTCGGCAAGATCGCGCGCGATCAGCACGTCGCCGCCATCGCGGCAACACCGGGCGCAACCCTTGCCGCCATCGCGAGCCGCAATGCCTCGCTGCCGGACCTGCCGCACTTCGCCACCATCGAGGAGCTGCTCGCAAAGGGCCCGCCGATCGATGCGGTGTCGCTGTGCACGCCGCCGCAGGTGCGGCGCGCGCAGGCCTTCGCGGCGCTTGCCGCCGGCAAGCACGTGATGCTGGAGAAACCGCCGGGCCTCAGCCTCGGCGAACTCGATCCGTTGGTCACGATGGCGAAGGATGCGAAGCGGGCGCTGTTTGCGACCTGGCATTCGCGCTTTGCCCCCGCTGTCGAGCCGGCGCGGCAATGGCTCGCCGCGCGCCGGATCAAGTCCGTGCACATCGCGTGGAAGGAGGATGTCCGCGTCTGGCATCCCGGACAAGGCTGGATCTGGGAGCCGGGCGGGCTCGGCGTATTCGATCCCGGCATCAACGCACTCTCGATCCTGACCCGCATCCTGCCGCGTCCGGTGTTCGTGACCGCGGCGCAACTATCCTTCCCGGCCAATTGCGAGGCGCCGATTGCGGCGAACCTGACGCTTGCCGATGTCGACGGCCTGCCAATCATGGCCGAATTCGACTTCCGCCAGACCGGCCCGCAGAGCTGGGACATCGTGGCCGAGACGGATCAGGGCCGAATGACGCTGTCGGGCGGCGGCGCCCGCATGGCCATCGACGGCAAAGTGCTTGCGGAGGAGCCCGAAGCCGAATATCGCGGGCTCTACCGGCGTTTCGTCGAGCTTGCGGCGACGGGGGAGAGTGACGTCGACCTGACGCCGTTCCGTCTCGTCGCCGACGCCTTCATGCTCGGCAAGCGCAACGTCGTCGAACCGTTCGTGGAATGATCATGGCTAGCGCACGCATCACAAGGGACGTCTTCGGAACGCTGCCGGATGGCCGCGCCGTCGAGCGCGTGGTGCTGTGCGGGCAGGGTGGTTTCGAGGCGCGCATCATCACTCATGGTGCAGTGATTCAGGCGCTGATCGCGCCCGATGCCAAGGGCGGCACCGACGACGTCGTGCTCGGCTATGACGACTTTGCCGGCTATCTCGCCGAGCGGAAGTTTTTTGGCGCGACCGTCGGCCGCTATGCCAACCGTATCGCGGACGCGCGCTTCGTGCTCGATGGCGAGACGGTGCAGCTCGCCGCCAATAATGGCCCGAACGCGCTGCACGGTGGCCTGGACGGCTTTGACCGCAAGCTCTGGCAGATCGCCGACCTCGCTGACGGCGCGGAGCCTGCGGTCACGCTCACTTACACAAGCGAGCACGGTGAGGAAGGTTACCCGGGCCGGCTCGACGTTCGTCTCACCTATCGGGTGACCGGTCCCGCCCAACTGTCGGTCAGCATGGAGGCGACGAGCGATCGTCCGACCATCGTCAATCTCACCAATCACAGCTTCTTCAACCTCGAAGGCGCGACGTCGGGGACGCCGATCCTCGATCACAAGCTCATGGTCGCAGCTGATCATTTCCTGGCGATCGATCCGACCGCGATCCCGCTGGCCGGGCCGCCGCACGCGGTTGCCGGCACGCCCTTCGACTTCCGGACGCCGACGCCGGTCGGTGCGCGTATCCGTCAGAACGATCAGCAACTGCGCAACGGCAAGGGCTACGACCACACGTTCTGCCTTCCGCTTGACGGCGGCTTGCGTCTCGCCGCGCGCGTGGAGGCGCCGCGCTCGGGACGCGTCATGGAGCTATTCACGGATCAGCCGGGCTTGCAGGTGTACTCCGGTAACTACCTCGACGGCTCGGTGGCGGGCAAAGGCGGCCGGTTGTATCGGCAGTCCGACGCGCTGTGCCTGGAGCCGCACATCTGGCCGAATTCGCCGAACCGGCCGGATTTTCCGAGCTCGCGTCTTGCGCCCGGCAGCGTTTACAAGCACCACACCGTGTATCGATTTGGGGTGAGCTCGTCATGACCGAGCAGGTGCCGACCTCCGTACTTTGCACCGAGCATTGCCATCTCGGCGAGGGCCCGACCTATGACGTCGCCACCGATACCGCCTGGTGGTTCGACATCCGTGAAGGCCGCCTTTATGAGGCCCATCTCGCGAGTCGCAATATTCGCGTCCATGTCCTCGGCCGGATGGCGAGCGCGCTCGGCCGCATCGATGCCGAGCGGCAGTTGATCGTGGCCGAGGATGGCCTCTACGTCCGCAAGCTCGCCGACGGCGCGATGACGCTCTATCGTCCGCTTGAGGCCGATAACCCGACGACGCGGTCGAACGACGCACGCGTGCATCAGTCCGGCACGTTCTGGATCGGCACCATGGGCCGCAAGGCTGAAGCGGGCGCCGGCGCGATCTATGCGCTCCATCGCGGCAAGATCTCGACGCTGTTTCCCGGCATCAGCATTCCGAACTCGATCTGCTTTTCGCCGGACGGCGCCATCGGATACTTCGCCGACACCGCGCGTCACGTGCTCTATCGCGTTTCGCTCAATCCGGCGACGGGGTTGCCGCGCGGTGAGCCGGAGGTGCTGGTGCGCCACACCGGCGTCGGCGGTCTCGACGGCTCGGTGGTCGATGCTGACGGATTGATCTGGAACGCGCGCTGGGGCGGCGCCTGCGTCGACGTCTATAGTCCCGAAGGCGAGCGCTTGCGCTCGCTGGCGGTGCCGGCACAGCAGTCGAGTTGTCCCGCCTTCATCGGTCCCGATCTGTCACGCCTTCTTGTCACCTCGGCGTGGCAGGATATGGATGCGGCGGCACGCGCCGCCGATCCGCAAGCCGGCTGCACCTTCATCCTCGAGGCTGCTGCGCGCGGTCGCGCGGAGCCCGACGTCACGCTCGAATAGGAGATCCAAGGAGTCACTTAAAGGCACAACACACCTGAGTTCTTGCTGTAACTACAAACGTTCTTACACCCCAAGGGAGTGAAGCATGCTGAAACTGAAGACGACCGTACTCGCGCTCGCATTCGCGGGCGCCGCCGCGATGGCCTCATCGGCCCCGGCATTGGCCCAGGACAAGCCGACCGTTGGTATCTCGATGCCGACGAAATCATCGGCGCGCTGGATCGATGACGGCAACAACATGGTCAAGGTGCTGAAGGAGCGCGGTTACAACACCGACCTGCAATATGCCGAGGACGACATTCCGAACCAGCTCTCGCAGGTCGAGAACATGGTGACGAAGGGCGCCAAGGCGCTGGTGATCGCCGCGATCGACGGCACCACGCTCTCCGACGTGCTCAAGCAGGCCAAGGCCAAGGGCATCACCGTCATCGCCTATGACCGCCTGATCCGCGGCACGCCGAACGTCGACTACTACGCGACCTTCGACAACTTCCAGGTCGGCGTGCTCCAGGCGGAATCGCTCGTGCAGGGTCTCGGCCTCAAGGATGGCAAGGGTCCCTTCAACATCGAGCTGTTCGGCGGCTCGCCCGACGACAACAACGCCTACTTCTTCTACAACGGCGCGATGTCGGTGCTGCAGCCTTACATCGACAGCAAGAAGCTCGTCGTCGTGTCCGGCCAGATGGGCATGGACAAGGTCGCGACCTTGCGCTGGGACGGCGCCACCGCGCAGGCCCGCATGGACAACCTGCTCAGCGCCTACTACGGCAACAAGAAGGTCAACGCGGTGCTGTCGCCCTATGACGGCCTCTCGATCGGCATCATCTCGTCGCTGAAGGGCGTGGGCTACGGCAGTGCCGACCAGCCGATGCCGATCATCAGCGGCCAGGACGCCGAGGTGCCCTCGATCAAGGCGATGCTGCGCGGCGACCAGTACTCGACCATCTTCAAGGACACCCGCGACCTCGCCAAGGTGACCGCCGATATGGTCGACGCGGCGCTGGCAGGCAAGCAGGTCACGGTCAACGACACCAAGACCTATGAGAACGGCTCCAAGACCGTGCCGTCCTTCCTGCTCAAGCCGGTCGTGGTCTACAAGGACAATTGGGAGAAAACCCTGGTTGACAGCGGCTACTACAAGAAGTCGCAATTCCAGTAAGCTGCGCCTGCTCCCTCTCCGCGTTCTTACGGGGAGAGGGAGCATAGGCCGCCTTTGGGCCGCCGTTGTAGAAGATTGGGGTGAGGGGAAGTCTCTACGGGGCGGCGAGAGTTGCTCTTGCGGAAGCTCCTCCTCGCCCGATCGCTTCGGCGTTTTTGAACGGACGCCAAAGGCGGCCTATGCTCTCCCCGCAAGCGGGGTGAGGTGGGTTAAAAGACGGGAAACGAAGCCATGACGGCAATGTTGGAAATGCGCGGCGTCAGCAAGAGCTTTGCGGGTGTGCAGGCGCTGCGTGACGTCAATTTCTCGGTTCAGGCCGGGCAGATCCATGCCCTGGTCGGCGAGAACGGCGCCGGAAAATCCACCCTGATGAAGGTGTTGAGCGGGGTCTATCCCCACGGCAGCTATGAGGGAACCATCGTCTTCGAGGGCGAGGAGCGACACTTCCGCGACATCAACGATTCCGAGGCGCTCGGCATCATCATCATCCACCAGGAGCTGGCGCTGATCCCGTTGATGTCGATCGCGGAGAATATTTTCCTCTCGCATCCACCGTCGCAGATGGGCGTCATCGACCGCGACGAGGTCTACCGCCGGACGCGGGAACTCCTGGCGCAGGTCGGCCTGAAGGAGTCGCCGGACACGCTGATCACCGACATCGGCGTCGGCAAGCAGCAGCTGGTCGAGATCGCCAAGGCGCTCTCGAAGAAGGTGCGCATGCTGATCCTGGACGAGCCGACCGCCAGCCTGAATGAGGCCGACAGCGCCGCGCTGCTCGAGCGCCTGATGAAGTTTCGCGAGCAGGGCATCGGCTCGGTCCTGATCTCTCACAAGCTGAACGAGGTTGCCAAGGTCGCCGACCACATCACGGTGCTGCGCGATGGCCGCACCGTGGACGGCATCGACTGCCGGGCCGAGCAGGTCCAGGAGGACCGTATCATCCGCAGCATGGTCAACCGCGATCTCGCCCACCGCTTCCCCGAGCGCAGCGCCAAGATCGGGGAGCCCGTCCTCAAGGTCGAGAACTGGTCGGTCTACCATCCGATCCATCCCGACCGGCAGGTCATCAAGAACGTCAATTTCGGCGTAAAGCGTGGCGAGGTCGTCGGGATCGCCGGGCTGATGGGGGCGGGGCGCACCGAGTTCGCCATGAGCCTGTTCGGCCGCTCCTGGGGCACCAATATCACGGGCCGCATCAGCCTCGAGGGTAACGAGATCGTCCTGCCGAGCGTGGCGGCGGCGATCGATGCCGGCCTTGCCTATGTCACCGAGGACCGCAAGCAGCTCGGGCTGATCCTGGCCGACGACGTCCGCAAGAATATTACGCTGGCCAGCCTCGACCAAGTGGCCCCCGGCAAGGTCATCGACGACATTGCCGAGCTGAAAGTGGCAAGCGACTACCGCAACCGGATGCGCATCCGCTGCTCCGACGTCTACCAGGAGACCGGCCAGCTCTCGGGCGGCAACCAGCAGAAGGTCGTGCTGTCGAAATGGCTGATGACCGACCCCAAGGTTTTGATCCTGGACGAGCCGACGAGGGGTATCGACGTCGGTGCCAAATATGAGATTTATTGTATCATCAACGAGCTGGCGGAGGCCGGCCGGGGCGTCGTGGTGATCTCGTCGGAGATGCCGGAGCTGCTCGGCATCTGCGACCGCATCTGCGTCATGAACGACGGCGCTTTCGTCGGCGAGTTCGCGGGCCATGAGGCGACGCAGGAGAAGATCATGCGCGCTATCATGCGCAATGAGAGAAACAATGGGAACGGCGTGCCTGTAGCCGCGGAGATGGGAGGAATGCAGCCATGACCGACAAGACGGTTTCGCTGCCTGAAGAGCGCCGGCACACGGGCTTCATCAAGAACAACTTACGCAACTACGGCATGCTGATGTCGCTGGTCGCGATCATGCTGTTCTTCCAGGCCATGACCGGCGGCACGCTGCTGCAGCCGCTCAATCTCACCAATCTCGTGCTGCAGAACAGCTACATCGTCATCATGGCGCTGGGCATGCTGCTCGTGATCGTCACCGGGCATATCGATCTGTCGGTCGGCTCGGTCGCGGGGTTCGTCGGCGCCGTGGCCGCGCTGCTGATGGTGAGCTACAAGGTCGACTACACGGTCGCCTTCATCGCCTGCCTGCTGCTGGGCGCGGCGATCGGTGCCGCGCAGGGCTATTGGGTGGCCTATTTCAAGATCCCGTCCTTCATCGTGACGTTGGCCGGCATGCTCGTGTTCAAGGGCCTGGCGCTCGCGGTGTTGCAGGGCCAGTCGCTCGGACCGTTCCCGTCGACGTTCCAGAAATTGTCCTCGGGCTTCATTCCGGAGTTCCTGCCTGAGGCCGGCACGCTGCACCCGACCTCGATGTTGATCGGCGCCGTGTTGGCCCTCGGACTGGTCTATGCTGCCGCGAAGAACCGTTCGCGCGAGCAGTCGCACGGCATCGAGGTCGAGCCTTACGCGTTCTTCCTCGGAAAGAACGTCGTGCTGGCCTGTGCGGTGCTCTACTTCACCTATCTGATCGCGACCTATCGCGGCCTGCCGAACGTGCTGGTGATCATGAGCGCGCTGATCGCGCTCTATGGCTTCGTAACCCGGCGCACCGTGATCGGGCGGCAGATCTACGCGGTCGGCGGCAATGCCAAGGCCGCAAAGCTTTCAGGCATCAAGACCGAGGGGCTGACCTTCTTCACCTTCGTCAACATGGGCGTGCTGGCCGCACTCGCCGGCCTCGTCTTCGCCGCGCGGCTCAACACCGCAACGCCGAAGGCGGGCCTTGGCTTCGAGCTCGACGTCATCGCCGCCTGCTTCATCGGCGGCGCCTCGGCCTATGGCGGCGTGGGGCGCGTCGGTGGTGCCGTGGTCGGCGCCATGATCATGGGCGTGATGAACAACGGCATGTCCATCCTCGGCATCGGCATCGATTACCAGCAGGTCATCAAGGGCCTGGTGCTGCTCGGCGCGGTCTGCATCGACGTGTACAACCAGCGGCGGTAGCCAATTCGACGGTGGCGTAGGGTGGGCAAAGGCGCGCGAGCGCCGTGCCCACCGTCTTCTCTCTACGTTGCGCAGAAGAGGTGGGCACGCTTCGCTTTGCCCACCCTACATCTTGGTCTGTTTGCGCAATGTCGTGGGCACACCAACGGGCAATGCTCGTGCGACATTGTTGGCTATGTTAGGCTGATCGGATCGAGGACGGGCTTCACTTTCTCTCGCGCGAAGCGGCTCTGGATTCAGGACCCGCTTCGTCGAAGGCGACAACGGAGCCTTCCCGGAAAGGGGCAAGGGCAGGCTGCGGCGCCGACAATTCCTGGCAATACATCTGATCGATCTTGCGCTGCATGAGCCCATAGCAGTCGCATGCGGCCCTCTCCAGCTGCGCCCGGTGGATCTCTACGAAGCCGCGCCGGTCGGACGGGACGGCGCCCGCAGCGCGAAGCTTGCTCATGGTCAGAGTCACGGTCGTCCGCCGCACCCCAAGCAATTGCGCAAGCGCCTCCTGCGTCACGGGAAGATGATCATCGGGAACGCGGTCGTGCAGTTGCAGTAGCCAACGCGCCATGCGGCCATCCACCCGATGCAGCGCGTTGCAGGCGGCCACGTGCTGGAGCTGCAACAACAGCGCGCGGGCGTGGACTTGCACGACATGCCTGATCGCTGCGCTCCGCGCGTAGGCAGCCCGGAACTTCGCGGCTGATATCAGCGATGCCGTGCCGGCCAGGCGTGCAGTCGCTGTGACGGATGAATGCGACGGACCGAGTACGGAGAACGAGGCCAAAGCACCTTCCCGTCCCATCAACGTGGTTGCGACCGTTTGCCCGTCCGGCATCTCGAGCATGAAGGCGATCGCGCCGCTGTGGGGAAAATAAACCGGGTCGAGTTCGTCGCCCGACCGCACCAGGATGGCATCGGGTTCGAACGAGACCTTCTGGAAGTGGGGTGCGAGCAAGGCCAAATCCTCGGGCGGCAGCGCCGCCAGAAGCCGATTCCCAATGCCGGTGCGGTGAGCGGTCACGATGCCTCTTGGTGAACGAGCAACCCAGGAACGACGGTGGCTAGCATCCATGAAAGTGCGCTTGAGTCAACGCAGCGCGCGCCGGCATGGGCGTTTTCACGTGTGCGGCAGCCCCGAGGCGGTTCCCACTGAGTGGTCGAGGCAAAGGCAATCAACAACGCAGCAAACGACATTTCGATTCCAAAAAATCAGATTATTCGAAATTGAAGTGCCGAACGGAATTCATCCAAACAGAGCCGTTGCTGGAGATCAAGCACGGGCGATTGCGGGGACCTGTCTCGTCCTCGCCGAGCAGGATGGGCCGCGCTCTTGCGTCAGGATGGCAGCACCGGAACCAAGCCGTAGCGCAGCATCGTTTCCTTCATTCTTGCCGGATCGGGCGTGCCGGCCGAGAGCAGGGCGGCCATTTCCTTGAAGTATTGCGGGCCAAGTACACCTGGGCTGAGGATACACAGGCAGGTCGCCGGTCGGGCCGAACGATTGATGAAGCCATGCACGACGCCGCGCCTGATGAACACGGTCTCGCCCGGCGCCACGTCGGTGTCTTTTCCATCGATCCGCCAGGTCGAGATGCCGCTCAGGCCGTAGATCGTTTCGTCCCAGCGATCGTGATAGTGAGGGATCGGCATGCGCGCGTTGGGCTGGAGCGTCATCTCGAACAGATCGAGACTGCCGCCGGTGTCGTCCTTGCTCTGCAGAAACGTCAGCTGCAATGCGCCAAGATTGATGATCTGAGGCATGGCGGACTCATCGGGTAGCGAGCGATGACGAATATTAGCGCGCTGCGGCGCTAAGCCAAGGAGGATGAGTGGCACCATCCGGTGGCAGTGGAGACCGGCGCCCGTGCGGTCTGTCCCCCTCCGGATGAGGAACCGACGCTCTACTGCGTCGTGAACAGCACCACCGCGATCGCGACCGACAGACATACCGCGGATACGGTCGCCGCCGTCGACAGCACGCCCATCCGCCGGAGCGCTGCGGCGAACAGGATGATGATGGGGGTTGCGGTCATCAGACCAAGTTGCGCCTCGCTCATGGTTGGCCTTCGCGAAAATGATGGAACCTCGACGGTCACTCTACCGACTGCCGCCGTCACGGAGGTTGCGACGGCGCAAACGGCACGAAAGCTGCCTCCGGTTTGTCCGCCGACAAATTGCGACGCGCTCCTGCGCGATATTGCATCCCGGCATCGCGCCTTGCGGAGACCAGATGTCGGCGACGGACTACGAGCAGCAGGGAAGTGGCTGGGGCATCCTCGAGGATCTACCCGGCGATCCCATGATCTGGGTGCTGATTTTCAGCGAGCTCGCTGCCTTCGGGCTGTTCCTGGGCGCCTTCGCAATCGCCCGGCTCGTGCAGCCAGCGCTGTTCGCCTCCGGGCAGGCGGCGCTCGATTCGGGGCTTGCTGGCATGAACACCGTGGTCCTGGTGACCAGCGGCTGGGCGGCCGCGCGCGGCACGCTGGCGGCGCGGAACGGGACGAGGCGGATCGCGCGCCGTTGGCTGCTCGGTGCCATGGCACTTGGCGGCGTCTTCATTGCGATTAAGCTGATGGAGTATGCGCAGGAGATCGGCCACGGCAACGGTCTCGAGACCAGCCCGTTCTTCACGCTGTATTTCCTCCTGACCGGCTTTCACCTCCTGCATGTCGGCCTCGGCATCGTGATCCTCGCCGTGGTCTGCCGGCGTGCGGAAGCTGCGAGCGTCGAGACAGGAACGGCATTCTGGCACATGGTCGACCTGGTCTGGATCGTCATGTTCCCCATCGTCTACCTGGTGCGGTGATGAACCGTCTCGACGTGAATCGACTCAATGTGACTTGGGCCGTGCTGATCGCCCTTGCGATCGCAACCGTGCTGGTGCCCTGGCTCGTGCCGCGCGCACTCTTTGCCAACGCCGTGTTGCTCGCCCTGGCCGCAGTCAAGGGCCGCCGGATCGTGCTCGACTATCTCGATTTGCGCGCCGCGCCGGCGCTGTGGCGCGGCCTGATGAACGCCTGGATCGTCATCCTCGTGCTGTTCGCCTGGCTCGCTTCCGCGGCCGTCGCCCTGGTCTGATCGTTGCGCATCGTCGCGCTCATTGCGCCGCAACAAAGAGCTCCGGCGCCCAATCGGCAAAATATCGTCACCGCTTTTCTCGACAGGACTTAAAACCGGAAAGGATTGGCAATGGCTGAACGCCTAACCAAGTCGGCCGCCCGAAACGTCTTCTACGGCGGATCGGCCTTTTTCTTCGCCATCTTCTTGGGGCTGACGGCGCACAGCCACTACTACATGATCACGAGCTCGACGGACGCAGCCACGCTGACGTCGTCGGTCGCCCGCGGCAAGCACGTCTGGGAGAAGAACTCCTGCATCAACTGCCACACTCTGCTGGGCGAGGGCGCCTATTTCGCTCCTGAGGTCGGCAATGTCTGGGACCGCTGGGGCGGCAAGGAAGATCCCGCCAGTGCCCGCGAGACGCTGAAAGCCTGGATGCAGTCGCAGCCGTCCGGCGCGCCGGGCCGCCGGCAGATGCCGCAGTTCAACCTCACCGACCAGGAGCTCAACGATCTCGCCGACTTCCTGCAATGGGTGAGCACCATCAAGCGCCAGGATTGGCCGCCGAACAAGGCCGGTTGAGCGCTCAACAATCCCTCAAGACAGAGAGCCTGAGATGAAATATCAGACCCAGAAAGTCGCGATGCTGTATTTCTACGGCGCGCTGACGCTGTTCCTGGCGCAGGTCACGTTCGGCCTCGTCGCCGGAACCATCTATGTCCTTCCCAACACCCTGTCCGTCGTCCTGCCGTTCAACATCGTCAGGATGATTCACACCAATGCGCTGATCGTGTGGTCGCTGATCGGCTTCATGGGCGCGACCTACTATCTCCTGCCCGAGGAAACCGAGACCGAGCTGTTCAGCCCGATACTCGCAAAAATCCAGTTCTGGATGTTCTTCTGTGCCGCCGGCATCGCGGTGGTCGGCTATCTCTTCCACTATCACGAAGGCCGCGAATTCCTCGAGCAGCCTTTCATCATCAAGGTCGGCATCGTCGTCGTCTGCCTGATGTTCCTGTTCAACGTGACGATGACGGCACTGAAGGGACGCAAGACCACGGTCACCAACATTCTGCTGTTCGGCCTGTGGGGCGTTGCGATCTTCTTCCTGTTCGCCTTCTACAACCCGGCCAATCTTGCGGTCGACAAGATGTACTGGTGGTACATCGTCCACCTCTGGGTCGAGGGCGTGTGGGAGCTGATCATGGCTTCGGTGCTTGCCTTCCTCATGATCAAGCTCAACGGCATCGATCGCGAGGTCGTCGAGAAGTGGCTTTACGTTATCATCGGCCTGGCCTTGTTCTCCGGCATCCTCGGCACCGGCCACCACTTCTACTGGATCGGCGCCCCCGGTTACTGGCAGTGGATCGGCTCGCTGTTCTCAACGCTGGAAGTCGCGCCTTTCTTCACCATGGTGATCTTCACGGTGCAGATGACCTGGAAAGCCGGACGCAAGCATCCGAACCGCGCCGCGCTGTTGTGGTCGGTTGGCTGCTCGGTGATGGCATTCCTTGGTGCGGGCGTCTGGGGCTTCCTGCACACGCTGTCCTCGGTGAACTACTACACCCACGGCACCCAGGTGACCGCGGCGCATGGGCATCTCGCCTTCTTCGGCGCCTATGTGATGCTGAATCTGGCGATGATGGCCTACGCCATCCCGCAGCTGAAGGAGCGCGCTCCGTATAACCAGTGGCTCAGCATGACAAGCTTCTGGATCATGTGCACGGCCATGATGGTGATGACCTTTGCGCTGACCTTTGCCGGCGTGATCCAGGTCCATCTCCAGCGCGTGCTCGGCCAGAGCTACATGGACGTGCAGGACCAGCTTGCGTTCTTCTACTGGATCCGGCTCGGCTCCGGTGTGTTCGTGGTGATCTCCGCGGTGATGTTCGTCTGGGCCGTGCTGGTGCCCGGGCGCGAGAAGCAGGCGGTCATCCCCGGTGCACTGCAACCCGCCGAATAGGCTTATGGCGGCCGCGCCAGTCGCGGCCGCCCCTTCCAGGGAAATACCGGAGAGACATCATGAAACCCGCACTCCATGCCGTCCCAGCGCCCGCGCCCGAGCTTCCGGCCTATGTCGCAAGCGGCAACGAATGCGCGTTGTTCGAGCACGCCTGGCGTCATCGCCTGCCGGTTCTCCTCAAAGGTCCGACCGGCTGCGGCAAGACACGCTACGTCGCCCACATGGCGGCACGGCTCGGATTGCCGCTTCACACCGTCGCCTGCCATGACGATCTGACTGCTGCCGATCTCACCGGCCGTTATCTGCTCAGGGGCGGTGACACCGTGTGGACCGACGGTCCGCTGACCCGGGCCGTAAGGGAAGGCGGCATCTGTTATCTCGACGAGGTGGTGGAAGCGCGCAACGACGTCACCGTGGTCCTGCATCCGCTCACCGACGACCGCCGTATCCTGCCGCTCGAGCGCACCGGTGAAGAGCTTGTCGCGCCCGCGAGCTTCATGCTGGTGGTGTCCTACAACCCCGGCTACCAGACCCTCTTGAAAGCGCTGAAGCCGTCGACGCGGCAGCGCTTCGTCGCGATCGAGTTCGGCTTCCTGCCGGCGGAGCAGGAGATCGCAGTGGTCTCCGTCGAAAGCGGGCTTGCGCCCGATCGCGTGCGGCCGCTGGTTCAGCTTGCCGCTCGCCTGAGGGCACTGAAGGGCCACGACCTGGAGGAGGGCGTCTCGACCCGGCTGGTCGTCTATTGCGCGACACTGATTGCGGCCGGGGCCTCGATCGCCGACGCCGTGCTGGCGGGTATGATCGAACCGCTGACCGATGATACCGACGTCAAGGCGGCGCTGCTCGACGTCGCGCGCGCCGTGATCGGGTGAGGGGAGGCCGATGCTCGACTTCCTCGAGCTGGAAGAGACGGTCGGCCGTGCCTGGCATCGCCTGGTTGGCGGCACCGCGAGCTATCCGGTCCATGCCGAGCATGCGGTTTCGCTGGCCGAGGTTCGCCCGCGGATCGCCGTGATGTTCCGCGCGCTCGGTGGCGAAGCCGGCGTGCAGATCGCGAGCGCCGGCGCGCGCCGCTCCGGCCACAGGCTCGGCTGGCGTCAGCGCATCGGGCTCGGCGATGAGCGCCTCGAGCAGCCGGGGCGTGATGCCGCTACCATCTTTCTGCCTGATAGCATCGCGATTTTCGAGGACCGCGCGCTGAATGTGTCGCTCTATCGATGGCTCGCCGCCTGGTTCGCGACCGCGCCGATCGAGGCGATCGACGAGGTTGATCCGCTGCGGCGCGATCTCTTGACGCTGCGACGGGCCAGCGAGACGGCGGTGTGGGTGCTCACGCAGTTTCCCGGATTGGCTGATGACTACGCGAAGCTCGCCGCGGCAACGGCGCTGGCGCGTCCGCGCCGGCCACTGCCGCGCATCGAACGGGAAATGGAAGAGATCGTGCTCGCCTTGCTCGGCGCGCGCAAGCCACCTTCAGGCGAACTGTGGAAGGCCATGGCCGGCACGGGCGCGCTGCCGACAAAGGCGCCACCGGGATATCGCTCCATTCTGCCGTGCCCTCTATGGGGCGATTGCTGGGCGCGCGAGCTCTCGACCGCGGGCGCAAGCGACGATGAGCACGCGCAGGGCGCAGAACCTGCGCCAGCGGACGATCGCAAGCGCTTCGCCGTACGCGAGCGCGACGAGGATGCGAGCCGCCGAGATCCCTTCGTGCTCAACCGCTTCGAAAAGATCCTCGCAATGGCCGAGATGGTCAATGTCGATCGCCCCGCCGATGACAGCGAGGATGAGGACGCACAGAAGGCGGCTGACGATCTCGAAGAAATCACGCTCAGCCGCCGCAGCGGCAAGCCCGCAACCCGGCTCAAATTCGATCTCGACCTGCCGCCGGAAGCCCTCGACGCATCGCGGCTGAACGCGGACCTCACCTATCCCGAGTGGGATTATCGTAGCGGAACTTATCTGCCCGATCATTGCCGCGTCCTTGCCGCTGCGGCGTCCGAGATCGGCGAGAGCTGGGCGCCGGATGAGACCATGCGCTGCCACATCCGCCAGGTGCGGCGCCGGTTCGAGGTGTTGCGGCCGCGCCACGAATTGATGCGCGCGCAAGCCGATGGGCACGACCTCGATCTCGACGCGCTGGTGCGCGCGCGTTGCGACCTTCGCGCCGGCAGCGGCGCGCTCGACCGCGTCCATTTGGCGATGCGGCCGCAGGGCCATGATCTCGCCGTCACGCTGCTGGTCGACGTCTCGCTGTCGACGGACGCGTGGGTTGATGGTCACCGCGTGCTCGACGTCGAGAAGGAGGCGCTTCTGGTACTCGCGCATGGACTTTCGGCCTGCGGTGATCACCACAGCATTTTGACCTTCACCTCGCGCCGGCGCTCCTGGGTGCGGCTCGAGACGATCAAGGCCTTCGGCGAGCCGATGAGTGGGGCAGTGGAGCGCCGGATCGGGGCGCTGAAGCCTGGCTACTACACCCGCATTGGCGCGGCGGTGCGCCATGCAGCGGCCGGGCTCGCCCGCCAGCCGCAGCGCAAGAAGCTGCTGCTCGTTCTGACCGACGGCAAGCCGAACGATGTCGATCACTATGAGGGGCGCTTTGCGATCGAGGACACCCGTAAATCCGTGCAGGAGGCGCGCCGGCTCGGCATTGCCGTGTTCGGCGTCACGGTCGACGCGACGGCGCAATCCTATTTTCCGACCCTGTTCGGGCGTGGCGGCTACGCGATCGTCGGCAATATCCGCCGGCTGCCTGCGGCACTGCCGGCGATCTACCGGCAGGTGGCACATTAAGGCCCGGGAAAGCCGCAAGAGGCCGGTGCGTCAGTGCTGCTGGCCCGATTGGGGGCAAGAAAACTCGCGTGAGGAAACGTTGATCTAGCGCAAGGCGCGCACCGATCGCGAGGGCACATCGTTTCCGACGGGCAGGAAACCGTGGAGCCAATCCATGAACCAGATGAGTTTGAAAAAAATTGCAATAGCGACCTCGACCTTCGCGTGCGCGACATTGCTCTCCTTCAGCTGGACTGAGCAACGCGGCGTCTCGCTATCGATCGACAGTGCTCAGGCGCGAGTCGGTCGTCCGCTCACTCCAGTGAGCGTTGCGGGTGTTGCACGCCGGCAAAACCGGCGGGCCGCGTACCAGTACGACTCGGCTGGCATTGCAGGCCCGATGGCGGTCAACTACGCCGGCCTTGCAAGCGCGGCTGGCACGGCAACCGTCGCCGCCACCCAGCCTTGGGGCTGGGGTGGTACCGGTTACTATGGCGGCCGGCCCTACGTCGGTAGCGGGGCTTTGGCGGCCAATGCCTATTATGGCGGCGGCGCCATCCAGACCAGTCCGTTCTACCTGCAAAGGGCCTATCCCGCGAACGGTCCCTGGTACGGCGTCAACGGATGGGCTGGCTACAAGGCGCGCTATGGAATCGTCTGTGATCCAGGCAGCCTGATCAAAGGCGATGACGGCCTGATGCACGTCTGTCAGTAGGAAACCCGTATGGCGACGACAAGGGGCGGCTCAAAGAGCCGCCTCTGCTCGTGTCGCAAGACGGCGCTCGGTCGTCCCTTAGTGAATGGTCACCTTCAACATCGAGGACGTGTCGAGATTGGGCAAGGGTACGATCAAGCTTCCAATCTGGCTGCGCATCGCGGTCGTCGCGGGCCTGGTTATCCTCGCCGCCGCTGCAAGCCTCATCGCGTACCGCTGGTACGTCCGGCCGGTGACCCTATCGATCGCGGTCGGGTCGCTGGACGGCGACGCGCCAAAAATCGTATCGGCGTTGGCGAGTAGACTTGTCGTCAATAACGCGCCGGTGCGGCTCAAGGTGGTGGAGACCAGCGGCCTGATCGAATCCGCGGCAGCGTTCTCCTCCGGCAAGACGGACCTTGCCGTCGTTCGCGGCGATGTCGGCGACCTCTCGCATGCGCAGGCCATTGTGGTCCTGGCCCAGGCGGTGGCGATGCTCGTTGCGCCTCCGGGCTCCGCGATCACCGACATGGCGGGCCTGAAGCGCACCACGGTGGGGGTGGTCGGTAGCGACACCAATCAGAAACTCGTCGACGTCTTGAGAAGGACATATGACCTTGACCGCGCCAACGTTGCGTTCAAGGGCGTTGCGCTCGATCAGGTCCGCCGGGCGCTCGAAACCAAGGAGATACGTGCCGTCCTGTTCGTGATGCCGCTGAGCGACAAATACCTGTCGCTGGTGCGAGGGCTGTTCCCTCAGAACGCGAAGACCGCCCCGGTTCTGATTCCGATCGAGAGCGCAGGAGCAATTGCCGAGAAGGAACGAGCCTACGAGAGCTTCGACATCCCCAAGGGCACGTTGCGCGGATCCCCTCCCGTTCCCGAAGACGATGTGACCACGCTTCAGACCGCCTTCTATCTGGTCGGCAAGAAGAGCCTCGACAACGATATGATTGCCGGCTTCACGCAAGCCATTACGACCGCTCGCAGGGACCTTCTGGCCGAATTGCCAATTCTTGCGCAGTTCAAGGCGCCGGACACCGATGCCGGCGCCTTTCTTCCCGTCCATGCCGGAGCGGCGGAGTTTTACAATGGCAATCAGCTCACGTTCCTGGACAAGTGGAGCAACGCCATCTTTCTCGCACCAATGGCGCTTGGCGCGCTTGTCACAGTGCTCGCGACGGCCTGGCGGTTTCTCCGATCCGGCGAGCTGAAGCCGAGCGAGCCGGCGCTCGACACGCTTTATGCGTTGGGGCAACGGATACGGCACGTCGGAAACGCCTCGGAATTGCTGGAGATCGAAAATCAGATCGACGAGGTCTTGCGCGCGCAACGCGCCAGGACGGACGACGATGAACAAGCTCTGGATGCTGCCACCCTGAATGTTGCGGCCCATCGTCTTGAGAATCTGATTCATGATCGCAGGGCAGCGCTCGCTGCCGCGAATTCGGTGGCGCCGCAAAAAACAAAACTGTGACGAATCCGGATTTGAGGGGCGGGGGCTTCCCATCATCTGTCGTCGGGCGGTGCCCACCCGCGCCTGCAAGTGACATGCGTCTTACGCAATGTGGGTCTCCCACCTTGCTCCCCTCATGGCTTCGTCGCTGACGTTCCTCGCATGCACTCCCCCAGCCACCGTTTCCTGCCTCGGGCGCAACGCCGCACGGTGAGCTATTGCTCAGCGCGTGAGTATATGATCGAATGTCACGATGGACGCTACCAGGCCCGATCTGATCATCTTCGACTGCGACGGCGTGCTGGTCGACAGCGAGCTCCTGAGCTGTCGCTGCCTGTCGGAAGTGCTGTCCGAATTCGGCATCGTGCTCAGTGCGGAGCAGGCGCTCGAGCTGTTCCTCGGGCGCAGCACGAAGGCGATCGAGCAGCATTATCGGGATCTCGGACAGGTCGTGCCGGAAAGCTTCTTGCCTCGCTTCAAGTCGAGGGTGCTGAGCACCTTCGCAAGTGCATTGCGGCCGATCCCCGGGATCGGCGCGTTGGTATCGGAGTTGAACAGGCCGTTTTGCGTCGCCTCGTCGAGCGACATCGATCGCGTCTCGCTTTCCCTCGAAGTCACCGGTCTCAAGCCGCATTTCGGCGACCGGCTGTACACGGCGCAGATGGTGCGACACGGCAAGCCGGCGCCCGATCTCTTCCTTTATGCCGCGGAGAAGATGCGCACCGATCCGGCGCGTGCGCTGGTCATCGAGGACAGCGTCAGCGGCGTGCAGGCGGCCAAGGCGGCCGGCATGACGGTCTGGGGATTTGTCGGCGGCAGCCATTATCGCGCCCGCGACGGCCGCGCTATATTGACCGCCGCCGGAGCCGATCGGGTCTTCGCGCAGATGAGTGATTTCTGGAAGGACGCGTGACGCCGGCCATGGCGGTGGAGAACGAAAAATCCAGACTCGACGATGCCGCGCGCGCCGGCTGGCTCTACTTCATTGCCGGTCACACGCAGGACGAGATCGCCAGAATGCTCCAGGTCTCGCGCGCCTCGGCGCAGCGGCTAGTCTCGTTGTGCCTGGCCGAGCGCCTGATCACCTTTCGCCTCGAACATCCCATTGCCGCCTGCATGGAACTGGCCTCGCGGCTGAAGGCGCGCTTCGAGCTTGCCCATTGCGAGGTGGTGCCGACAGACCCGGCGGCGCCGCAGGCGACCGCAGGGATCGCCGAGCGCTGCGCCAACCTCCTGGACTCGACGCTGCGTTCGGAGACCCCCGTCATCGTCGCGCTCGGGACGGGGCGCGCGGTGCGCGCGGCGGTCGAGCGCGTCACCCCGATCGAGCGACCGAATCACCAGATCGTCTCGCTGGTCGGCAACATCTCCGCCGATGGTTCGGCGAGCTTCTACGACACCGTCGGGCGCCTGGCCGACCGCACCGGCGCGCGGCATTATCCGATGCCGCTGCCGTTCCTGATGTCTTCGGAGGACGAGCGCAACAAGATGGGCCGGATCGAGCCGATCGCGAAGGTGAAGGCGATCGCAACCAAAGCCGACCTGCGGCTCGTCGGCATCGGCCAGATGGACCAGAAAGCGCAGGTCCACGTTGATGGCTTCGTCACCCGCGACGAGTTGTTCGAGATGATGCGGCTCGGCGCCATCGGCGAGATCACCGGCTGGGCCTATGACGCCAAGGGCCGCCTGCTCAAGGGCGGCACCAACAAGCGCCTCACCAGCATCCCGCCTGAGGTGCCGGTCAAGACCACGACGATCGGCGCTGCGGTCGGCGCGGCAAAAGTGTCGGCGATCTCGGCCGCGCTGAACGGCCGCCTGATCAACGGCTTGATCACGGACGAAGCGACCGCCCGCGCGATCCTCGAGCGCTGAAGCCGCGGCGTCGCGGCGCATCTCCACCACCATCTCTCTTGCACTGCACCACCCGGAATTGAGGGGAGGGCGCGCGCGCCTGCTTGACAAAGCGCCGGCCTGAGTTGAACATACGCCCAACGCGTGGGCATATGCTCAAAACGCGAGTTAAGGGAGGTCACCGTGAAAAAAGTCCTAGGCGCCGTCTGCGGCGTGTCTGCACTGCTGTTTTCCGTTCCCTCGATGGCCGAAACGACCCTGACGATCGCCACCGTCAACAACAGTGACATGATCCGCATGCAGGGACTGACCAGCGAATTCACCGCGAAGAACCCGGACATCAACGTGAAGTGGGTGACGCTCGAGGAGAACGTGCTGCGCCAGCGCGTCACCACCGACATCGCCACCAAGGGCGGGCAGTTCGACGTCCTCACCATCGGCACCTACGAGGTGCCGATCTGGGCCAAGAAGGGCTGGCTGGTGCCGCTCGCGAATCTCGGCGCCGACTACGACGTCGCCGACCTCTTGCCGAAAATCAAGGATGCGGTCTCCGTCGACGGCAAGCTCTACGCCGCGCCGTTCTACGGCGAGAGCTCGATGATGATGTACCGCACCGATCTGTTCGAAAAGGCCGGCCTGAAGATGCCGGAAAGCCCGACCTGGGATTTCGTGATCGATGCGGCCAAGAAGCTCACCGACAAGAATGCCGGCGTCTACGGCATCTGCCTGCGCGGCAAGGCCGGCTGGGGCGAAAACATGGCGTTCCTGACCGCCATGTCGAACTCCTACGGCGCGCGCTGGTTCGACGAGAAGTGGGAGCCGCAGTTCAACTCGCCGGAATGGAAGACGACGCTGACGACCTATGTCAATCTCATGAAGGAAGCCGGCCCTCCCGGCGCGAGCTCGAACGGCTTCAACGAGAACCTGGCGCTGTTCAACGCCGGCAAGTGCGCGATGTGGATCGACGCGACGGTTGCGGCGTCCATGGTCTCCAATCCGAAGGAATCGAAGGTCGCCGACAAGGTCGGCTTTGCGCTGGCGCCGAACACCGGGCTCGGCAAGAACGCAAACTGGCTGTGGGCCTGGAGTCTGGCGATCCCGGCCGGCTCGAAGAAGACGGACGCTGCCGAGAAGTTCATCGCCTGGGCGACGAGCAAGGACTACACCAAGCTCGTGGCTTCCAAGGAGGGCTGGGCCAACGTGCCGCCGGGCACGCGGACCTCGCTCTACCAGAATCCTGATTACCTGAAGGTTGCACCGTTCGCGAAGCTGACGCTGGCCTCGATCGATGCGGCGGACCCGAACAAGCCGACCGTGAAGCCGGTGCCTTATGTCGGCGTGCAATACGCCGCGATCCCCGAGTTCCAGGGTCTCGGCACGCAGGTGGGGCAGCAGTTCTCCGCCGCATTGTCCGGATCGACCACCGTCGATGCCGCGCTTTCGGCGGCGCAATCCACGACCGAGCGCGAGATGAAGCGCGCCGGCTATATCAAGTAAGACCAAGGCTCACCCTCCTGAGAGCCTAACCTGCGGCCATCCACCTCTTGGGATGGATGGCCGCCTTCTTCCCGGAAGAGGAGAAGCTGACAATGGCAACCCGGCAGACCCAGTATCTTGCGCGGTCGCTCCTGGCCCCGGCCGTCGGGCTGCTGTTCATCTGGATGATCGTCCCGCTCGCGCTGACGCTCTATTTCTCGACGCTGCATTACAGCCTGCTCGATCCCGGCTCCGAAGCGTTCGTCGGCCTGGAAAACTTCCGCTACTTTCTCACCGATCCGGCCTTTCTGGCCTCGCTCCAGAACACGCTGGTGCTGGTCGGCTCGGTGCTGGTGCTGACCATCTTGCTCGGCATTCCCCTGGCGCTCCTGCTCGATCAGCCCGTGGTCGGTCGCAACATCGTGCGGCTGATGGTGATCGCGCCGTTCTTCGTGATGCCGACGGTGAGTGCGCTGGTCTGGAAGAACCTGCTGATGCATCCGGTTTCCGGATTGTTTGCCTGGCTCGCAAAAGTGTTCGGGCTGACGCCGATCGACTGGTTCAACGACATGCCGATGTTCGCCATCATCCTGATCGTCGCCTGGCAGTGGCTGCCGTTCGCGACCCTGATCCTCCTGACCGCGCTGCAATCGCTCGACGAGGAGCAGAAGGAAGCCGCCGAGATGGATGGCGCGAGCGGGGTTTCGACCTTCATCTACATCACGCTGCCGCATCTCGCGCGCCCCATCACGGTGGTAGTCCTGATCGAGACCATCTTTTTGCTCACGGTGTTTGCCGAGATCTTCGTCACCACCGGCGGCGGACCCGGCCTCCAGACGACCAACATAGCCTTCCTGATCTACTCGCAGGCGCTGATCCAGTTCGACGTCGGCAGCGCCTCGGCCGGCGGCCTGGTCGCGGTGGTGATCGCCAACATCGTCGCCTTCTTCCTCGTTCGCATCGTCGGCCGCAATCTGGAGGCTTAGACCATGGCACGCATCGCAACGACGCAGCGGGTCGCGGTCTCTACGGCAGCCGCCTGGCTTTGCGGTTTCCTGATCTTCTTCCCGATCCTCTGGATGGTGCTCGCAAGCTTCAAGACCGAGCTGGAGGCCTTCGCCATTCCGCCTTCATTCCTGTTCTTCCACTGGACTCTCGAAAATTACGCGACGGTGCAGGAGCGCAGCGACTACCTCCACCATGCGCTGAACTCGATCATCATCGCCGGCGGCTCGACGTTGATCGCGCTGCTGATCGCCATTCCGGCCGCGTGGTCGATGGCGTTCTCGCCCACAAAGCGCACCAAGGACATCCTGCTCTGGATGCTCTCGACCAAGATGATGCCGCCGGTTGGCGTGCTCGTGCCGATTTACCTGATCTACAAGAACGTCGGCCTGCTCGATTCACGCATCGGCCTCATCTTCATCCTGTGCCTCGGCAATTTGCCGATCGTGATCTGGATGCTCTTCACCTATTTCAAGGAGATTCCGCGCGACATCCTGGAAGCGGCGCGCATGGACGGCGCCACCGTCGGCCGCGAGCTCGTCTATGTGTTGACGCCAATGGCAATCCCTGGCCTGGCGTCGACCTTGCTGCTCAACCTTATCCTCGCCTGGAACGAGGCGTTCTGGACGCTCAACCTGTCGACATCAGAGGCGGCGCCGCTGACGGTGTTCATCGCTTCCTATTCGAGTCCCGAGGGATTGTTTTGGGCAAAATTGTCGGCCGCCTCGACGCTGGCAATCGCGCCTATTCTCGTCCTCGGTTGGTTCAGCCAGAAGCAGCTCGTGCGCGGGCTCACCTTTGGCGCGGTCAAGTAGCGAAAGGGCTGTCGCATCATGGGTCAAATCACACTTCAAGGCGTGCAGAAAGCCTTCGGGCCCGTGCACATTATCAAGGGCGCCGACCTCGATATCGCGGACGGTTCCTTCGTGGTGTTCGTCGGTCCATCCGGCTGCGGCAAGACCACGCTCTTGCGGTTGATCGCCGGGCTCGAAGACGTGACGGATGGACGGATCCTGATCGACGGCAAGAACGTCGTCGCGGTTCCGCCCGCCAAGCGCGGTCTGTCCATGGTGTTCCAGTCCTACGCGCTGTACCCGCATATGAGCGTGCGCGGCAATATCGGCTTTGGACTCAAGATGGCGGGCCTCGCAAAGGACGAGATCAACCGCAAGGTCGAAGCGGCGGCCGCGACCCTGAACCTCACGCCCTATCTCGAGCGTAAGCCGCGCGAGCTGTCCGGCGGCCAGCGCCAGCGCGTCGCGATCGGGCGCGCGATCGTGCGCGAACCCAAGGCGTTCCTGTTCGACGAGCCGCTGTCGAACCTCGACGCCGCGCTGCGCGTGCAGATGCGGATCGAGGTGACGCGGCTTCAGAAGCAGCTCGGCACCACCGCGATCTACGTCACCCATGACCAGGTCGAGGCCATGACGATGGCCGACAAGATCGTGGTGCTCAATGGCGGAAAAATCGAGCAATATGGCTCGCCGCTCGATCTCTATGAGAAGCCCGCCAACCTGTTCGTCGCGGGCTTCATCGGCTCGCCAAAAATGAACTTCGTCACCGGCGAGTCTGCCCTTCAGCGCGGCGCGTTCACCATCGGCGTGCGGCCCGAGCATTTGAAGATCGAGCGCGATGGTGCAGGCGGCTGGCCGGGCACGATTGCGGTCGCCGAGCATCTCGGCAGCGACACTTTTCTCTATGTCGACGCCGGCCAGCTCGGCATGCTCACCGCCCGCTATATCGGCGAGTTGAGCCTGCATGCCGGCGACCGCGTGTCGCTGGTGCCCGAACCTGCGCGCATTCACCGCTTCAACGAGAGCGGCAACGCGATCCGGGGCTGACAAGCTGGGCGAACAAGAAACGGGAAGAGCAACATGTACCTGGAAAAATTCAAGCTGAACGGCAAGACCGCGATCATTACCGGCGGCGGGCAGGGCATCGGGCTCGCCTGCGCAGAGGCGCTGGCGGAAGCCGGCGCGAAGGTGATCATTGCCGACCGTGACGGCAAGGTTGCCCAGGCCGCTCAAACCGGCCTCAAGGCCAAGGGCTACGATACCGAGACCGTCGTCATGGACGTGACCGACACCAGGCGCGTCGCCGACGTGGCGAACGATCTCGTCGCCCGTCACGGCAAGGTCGATATCCTCGTCAACAATGCCGGCATTGCCCGCAGCGAGACCCCGGCGGAGACCGTCACCGACGAGCACTGGCTCAACGTCATCGACGTCAATCTCAATGGGACCTTCTGGTGTTGCCGCGAATTCGGCAAGCACATGCTGAAGGCAAAAGCGGGAACCATCGTCAACGTCGGCTCGATGTCGGGCTTCATCGTCAACAAGCCGCAGGAGCAGTCCTTCTACAACGCCTCCAAGGCCGCGGTGCATCATCTGACAAAATCGCTTGCCGCGGAATGGGGGGCGCGCGGCATCCGCGTCAACGCGGTCGCGCCGACCTATATCGAAACGCCGTTGAACGCCTTCGTGAAAAGCAATCCCAGAATGTATGACGCCTGGATCGGTGGAACTCCGATGGCGCGGATGGGGCAGGTGGAGGAGATCGCCTCGGTCGTGCTGTTTCTGAGCTCCGAGGCCGCGAGCCTGATGACGGGCAGCATCGTGCTAGTGGATGGCGGTTACACTTGCTGGTAGGCTCCTCGTCAAAATTGACGGGAGCGACAATGCCGCAGGCGTATATCGGTGTCGATGTCGGGACGACCAGCACGCGGGCAGGGGTTTTTGACGAGGCCGGGAATCTGCTGGCGACCGCGCGGCATCCGATCAGGATCTGGCACGAGGCCGGCGATATCGTCGAGCAATCGTCGTCGGACATCTGGGACGCTTGCTCCAAATCCGTCCGCGCGGCCATGGCTGAGGCCGCCATCGCGCCCGACTCCGTGAAGGGCATCGGGTTCGATGCCACCTGCTCGCTGGTCGTGCTCGGCAAGGACGGCGAGCCGGTCACGGTCAGTGGCTCCGGCGACAGCCAGCGCAATGTCATCGTCTGGATGGACCACCGCGCCACGACCGAGGCGCGTCTGATCAATGACACGCAGGACGATGTGCTGCGCTATGTCGGCGGCTCGATCTCACCCGAGATGGAGATGCCGAAGCTGCTATGGCTGAAGCGGCATCTGCGCCAGAGTTTTGATGCCGCCGGCCATTTTTTCGACCTTGCGGACTATCTGACCTGGCGCGCGACCGGCTCGCTCCAGCGCTCGACCTGCACGGTGACCTGCAAATGGAACTACCTGGCGCATGATGGCGGCGGCTGGAGTGCGCCGTTCTTCCAGCGCATCGGGCTGTCGGACTTCGTCGCCGAGAAATACGCCCGCATCGGCACCGAGATCGTCGCGCCCGGGACGCGGCTCGGGACGGGCCTGACCCGGACGGCGGCGTCTGATCTGGGATTGAGTGCCGGAACCCCGGTCGGCGCGTCGTTGATCGATGCCCACGCCGGCGGCATCGGCGCGATCGGCGGACGGGATGCCTCGGGCGGCACCGCCGATGTCTGCGACCGCCTCGCCTACATCATGGGGACATCCGCCTGCATCATGGCGACGACCACGGAGCCGTGCTTCGTTCCCGGCGTGTGGGGGCCCTATTACTCCGGCATGGTGCCGAATTTCTGGCTGAACGAGGGCGGGCAGTCGGCTGCGGGAGCTGCAATCGACCACCTTCTCAGGTCCCATGCGGGATATGCCGAGGCAAGCACGGCCGCACGCAAGGACGGGCTTGATATCATCGACTTCCTGGAGAAGCGCATCATCGCGCGCGCGGGCGATGTGAGCCGTGCCGCGCTGCTGGCACGCGATATCCACGTTCTTCCGGAGTTCATCGGCAACCGCTCGCCCTACGCCGATCCCGATACGCGCGCGGTGATCACGGGCCTCGATCTCGATACCGACATCGGCGCGATGGAGCGCCTGTTCGTCGCCGGGCTCTGCGGCCTTGCCTATGGTCTTGCCGAGGTGAACGAGGCCTTTGCCGCGCACGGTGTTCACTCCAGCATCATGATCATGGGCGGTGGGGCGAGCCGCAGCCCGCTGGTGCGGCAGATCATGGCGGATACAACGGGGCTGACCGTCGCGCTGCCGCAGACCAGGGAGCCGGTGCTGCTCGGTGCCGCCATGCTTGGCGCGGTCGCCGGCGGCGCCTTCGCCTCGATCGGCGAGACCATGGCCAAAATGTCGGCGCTCGGCCGCCTCAGCGAGCCTACAGCGCCCGGCATGGCCGAGTTTCACAGCCGCAAGCGAAAGGCCTATAAGATGCTGCGCGAGGTCGACTGCGGCAGCCGCGAAGCTATGGCCGGCTTCGAGCTGACGCTGCCGGGATAAGGGCGGGATAAGGGTACGGGTGATGCTGCTCAGTTGTGGCGATGCGTTGATCGATTTCGTGCCGACGCGCGCAGCCGACGGCCGTGAGGCCGTGATGCCTGCGGTCGGCGGCTCCTGTCTCAACGTCGCGATCGGCATGGCGCGGCTGGGCGCGCCGACCGGTTTCGTCGGCGGCCTCTCGACCGACATGTTCGGGCAGATGATCGCGGCGCATGCCGAAGCCTCCGACGTCGATCTCCGCTACGCCGCGCGCAGCGATCATCAGACAACGCTCGCTTTCGTGCGCATCGTTGCCGGCGAGTCGCACTACGCCTTCTACGACGCCGAGACCGCGACGCGGAACTGGACCTATCGGCGCGGGTCCATTCCGTTCGAGACCATCGAAGCGCTCCATGTCGGCTCGACGACGCTGGTCAACGACACCGGTGCGGCCGAGACCGGGGCGCTGATTGCAGACGCGCGGGCGTCTTCCACCATCTCGTTCGATCCGAACTGCCGGCCCAACCTCGTCAAGGACAAGCCGTCCTATGCCGCGCGCATGGCCGAATTCGCTGCGAACGCCGATATCGTCCGCATGTCCGACGTCGATTTCACCTATCTCTATCGTGACGAGCCGTACCAGCAGAGGGCCGATGCGTTGCTTGGGCAAGGCGTGAGCCTCGTCGTCATTACCCGTGGCATCGACGGCGCCGTCGCCTGGCACAAGACGGCGGGGAAGATCGATGTCGCCGCGCCCAAGGTGACGGTCGCGGACACGATCGGCGCTGGCGACAGCTTTCAAGCGGCGCTGCTGTTCGCCCTGCACAAGCAGGCGCGCTTGCGTCGGCAGCAACTCGCGGACATCGGCGCCGATGAGCTGCGCCGCGCGCTGTCCTTCGCGGCCAATTGCGCCGGCTTCACCTGCACTCGGCCCGGCGCCGATCCGCCGCGCCTGAGCGAGATCGACTGGCGCTGGTAGCTCTTCGCGCGTCAGATCCGCGCGACCGCCTTCTCGGCGCATTTGAGAAAGCTTTGGATGAGCGGGCTCAGCGAATCCCGCCGCCAGCAGACTGCGATCTCGATGGCATCGGCGGCGTCGAGGAATGGCCTGAAGACGATGCCGCGCGGCGAAGCAAGCTGCGCGCAGGCCGGCAGGATCGCAACGCCTTCGCCGGCCAGAACGAGGCTGAGCGCGGAGTGCACGGTTTCGACCCGGCTCGCGATCGGCATCACCACCTGGTGCCGTCGCAAGAGCGCCGCGACCGCAGAGGAGGTCGGCTCTTCATCCGGCCGCGGCAGCGCGATGAGTGGTCGCCCCTGCAATCTCGTCACCGGCACGGTCGCAAGCCGAGCGAGCGGCGAACGCGCCGGAACCGCAAGCATCAGCCGCTGGCTGCCGATCTGGCTTGCCTGAATTTCCGGATGGCGGATTGCGGGCATGCTCAGGGCGGCGGCGACGGTCCGGTCGAGCAGCATGCTCTCGCGCGTCGATGCACTCAATTCGACGAAGTCGAGATCGACCCCCGGCAGCGACCGGCGCAATTCCGGAACGAGTCGCGGCAGGACTGCATTCGCAAGAACGAACATGTATCCGACCGCGAGGCGACCGCGCCGTCCGGCCGCCACGGCGCGCGCGGCCTCGACGCCCTCGGCGGCGAGCGCAAGGGCTTCGCTTGCCCGCGACAACAGCGCGAGCCCCGCCTCGGTCAGATCCATGCCGCGCGTGCCGCGATGGAACAGAGGCGTGCCGATTTCGGCCTCGAGCTTGCGAATCTGGACCGAGAGCGGTGGCTGCGCCATCCGCAACCTCTCCGCGGCCTTGCCGACACTGCGCTCTTCGGCCACCGCCACGAAGTAGCGGAGCCGGCGAAGATCCATAGGCATACTGAAAACGTATGGGTTGGCCGTCAAAATCGTATTGGACGGCGAGTTAACATGGGTGCCATTCTCGCTGTCAATGCCATCGGCCAACGCGGGCCGGCTTTCCGGAGCATGGTTTGATAATGAACGGCGACCTTTGCCTGCTGTCCGCGGTTGATCTGCGCGACCTCATTGCCCGCAAGCAGGCCTCGCCGGTCGAGATCGTCAAGGCTGTGCTCGCCCGCGCCGAAGCATTGCAGCCGAAGCTGAACTGTTTCATCACCCTGTGCGCCGACGAGGCGCTTGTCGAGGCGCGCGAGGCGGAGCGCAAGGTGATGGCGGGCGACCCGATTGGCCTGCTTCACGGCATTCCCGTTACCGTCAAGGACATCGTCAACACCAAGGGCGTGAAGACCACCTTCGGCGCCGTTCCCTACAAGGACAATGTGCCGGAGGAGGACGCCGTGGCGGTGGCGCGGCTGCGCGCCCACGGCGCGATCCTGATCGGCAAGACCACGACGCCGGAATTCGGCTCGAAATGTCTGACCGACTCGCCGCTGTTCGGCCGCACTCGCAACGCCTGGAGTGCCGAGCGCTCCTCTGGCGGCTCCAGCGGCGGCGCGGCGGTGGCGGTTGCTAGCGGCATCGCGCCGCTGGCGATCGCAACCGATGGCGGCGGCTCTACCCGGATTCCCGCGGCCTGCAACGGCGTCGTCGGCCTGAAGCAGAGCAATGGCGTCATTCCGCACAGCCAGGTGCAGGATGCCTTCGGCAACCAGACCTATGTCACGCCGACCACGCGGACCGTCGCGGACACCGTTTTGATGATGCAGGCCATGGCCGGGGAGGATGCCTGCGATCCCTGGTCGATCGGTCTTCCCGCGCCCGATTTCATTGGTACGGCCGCGCAGCTCGGCGATCTGCGCGGGCAGAGGATCATGTACTGCCTGTCGCCGCCCGGACGACCTGTCTCGGCCGATGTCGCCAATGCCTTCAAGTCAGGCCTCGACCAGCTGGCGGGTCTCGGCGCGGAGCTCGAGGAGTTCTCCGGCGAGGGGTTCGACATCGAGCCGATCTGGCGCGCGATCAACCACACCGTCTGGCGGACGCGTTTCTCCAAGCTCGCGGCCGACCACAAGGACGAGTTGAGCGAAGCGTTCCTCAAGCAACTCGCGCTCGCGACGAAGGTGAGCGGCGTCGACTACCAGGAGGCGATGTTCGCGCGCACGGCGTTATTCCGCCGTGTGCAATCGCTGCTCACGCGGGGCCATTTGCTGGCGATGCCGACCCTGACCCGGACGGCATTGCCGATCGACCAGGACCTGTTCGGTACCATCGAGATCGACGGCCGGAGTTTTGACAGCGTCCGGCCGCATTGGTTCCCCTGGACCATGCTGTTCAACATGACCGGTCACCCCGCGATCAGCCTGCCTTGCGGGTTCGGCCGGGACGGGCTGCCGATCGGCCTTCAACTCGTGGGCCGCTTCCGCGACGATGCCGAGCTGTTGCGCGTGAGCGCGCTGTTCGAGGCCTCGCACGATCTTTTGTCCCGCCGGCCCGGCTGAGGTGGGACACATGCACCAAGACACTTGCACCAAGGCACTTGCGTCCGGCGCCGGGACATGTTGATCGTGCCGGGGGAAGCCTTGAATTCCCGAGCCTGAACCTGAGAGCGCATGAGCGTATTTGTCCTAAGGCGGCTTGTGACCTTGCTGGCGACGCTGGTCGGCGCATCCCTGATCATTTTCCTGGTGCTGGACGCGCTTCCTGGCAACGCCGCGCAGATGCTGATGGGCGCCGATGCTTCGCCGGATGCGGTGCGGGCGCTGACCATCAAGCTCGGCCTCGATCAACCGCTCACCGTGCGCTACCTGCAATGGGTCAAGGGCATGGCGGTGGGCGACCTCGGCAACAGCTATGTCTACGGCACGCCCGTCGCCGGCCTGATCGGGGAGCGGCTGGTGCTGACCATTCCGCTCGCGATCATGTCCATGCTGATCACGGTGACGCTCGCGCTCGCCGCCGGCATCTACACCGCCGCCAACCACAACAGGCTCGGCGATGTCGGCGTGATGTCGCTGACCCAGGTCGGCATCGCGCTGCCGAACTTCTGGTTCGCTATTCTGCTGATCCTGCTGTTCTCGGTGAAGCTGCAATGGCTCTCGGCCGGCGGCTTTGCCGGCTGGGACGACGGCATCTGGCCCGGCGTCAAATCGCTGCTGCTGCCGGCGATCTCGCTCGCCGTGGTGCAGGCCGCGATCCTGGCCCGCGTCACGCGCTCGGCGGTGCTGGAAGTCCTGCGCGAGGATTTCGTCCGCACCGCGCGCGCCAAGGGGCTCGGCAAGCGCGAGGTGCTCTGGAGCCACGTGCTGCGCAACGCGATGATCCCCGTGATGACCGTGATGGGCCTGCAATTCGCCAATCTGCTCGCCGGCACCATCGTGATCGAGAACGTCTTTTATCTGCCCGGCCTCGGCCGGCTGATCTTCCAGTCGATCGCCAATCGCGACCTGATCGTGGTGCGCAACTGCGTGATGCTGCTGGCTGCCATGGTCGTCATCGTCAATTTCGTGGTCGATGTGCTCTATGCCTTCATCGATCCCCGCATCAAGGTTCACGACCTGTGAGCGATCCACTGACCGCTGCCGTCGGCCTGCCGACGACTTCAGCTCCCTCGCGGCCCGCGACCGGCTTCTGGCGCCGCGCGTTCCGCCATCGCAGTTTCGTGCTGGGCGGCGCGTTGGTTCTCCTGGTGATCGGTTCGGCGCTGCTCTCGCTGGTGTGGACGCCCTGGTCGGCTTACGAAATCGACATCGCCTCGAAGCTCAAGCCGCCGTCGTTCTCGCACTGGCTCGGCACCGACTCCTTCGGCCGCGATATCGTCTCGCTGCTGCTGGTCGGTGCGCGCTCGACCATCCTGGTCGGCATCATCGCGGTCGGAATCGGGCTGACTTTCGGTGTCTGCCTCGGACTGATCGCCGCCGCGCGCAAAGGCTGGACGGAAGAGCTCATCATGCGCATGAGCGATTTTACCTTCGCGTTTCCGGCCGTGCTGTCGGCGATCATGCTCGCCGCGGTGGTCGGTCCCGGCATGCTGACCTCGATCACCGCGATCGGCATCTTCCAGATCCCGGTCTTCGTTCGCGTCACCCGCGGCTCGGCCAACGCGATCTGGGCGCGCGAGTTCGTGCTGGCGGCGCGCGCGTCGGGGAAGGGGGCTTTTCGCATCACCATCGAGCACGTGCTGCCGAACATCCTGTCGATCCTGATCGTACAGGCGACGATCCAGTTCGCGCTCGCGATCCTGGCCGAAGCTGCGCTGTCCTATCTCGGGCTCGGTACGCAGCCGCCGCAGCCGTCCTGGGGTCGCATGCTGAACGACGCGCAGACGCTGCTGTTCCAGTCGCCGATGCTTGCGGTCTATCCGGGCGCGGCGATCGCGGTCGCCGTCCTTGGCCTCAATATCCTCGGCGACGGATTGCGCGATCTGCTCGATCCCCGTCTGGCGCGGGAGCGGTGACGATGGGCAATCCCGCAAACGCGCCGCTGATCGACGTCGACAATCTCGGCGTCCGTCTCAACACGAGCCGTGGCCCGGCGCAGGCCGTGCGCGGCATCAGCTTTTCTCTCAGGCGCGGCGAGACGCTGGGGCTGGTCGGCGAATCCGGCTGCGGCAAGTCGGTCACCGCGCTCGCGCTGATGGGCCTGTTGCCTGATAGCGCGGTGGTCACCGGCAGCACCCGCCTCGATGGCCGCGAACTCGTCAAGCTTTCGGACGCGGATTACTGCAAGCTGCGCGGCAACCGCATCAGCATGATCTTCCAGGAGCCGATGACCGCCCTCAATCCCATGCACACGATCGGGCATCAGGTCGCCGAGCCGCTCCGGCGCCACAAGAATTATTCGGCGGCGCAGGCACGCGCCGAGGCGATCGCCTTGCTCGACCGCGTCGGGCTTCCGGACGCGGGAAAGCGCGTCGATGCCTATCCGCACCAGTTCTCCGGCGGGCAGCGCCAGCGCGTCACCATCGCCATGGCGCTCGCCTGCGAGCCCGATCTGTTGATTGCCGACGAGCCGACCACCGCGCTCGACGTCACCATCCAGGGGCAGATCCTCGATCTCATTGCCGATCTCGTCGAGGAGCGGGGCATGTCCATGATCCTGATCTCGCACGATCTCGGCGTCATCGCCGAGAACGTCGGGCGCATGATGGTGATGTATGGCGGCACCGTGGTCGAGAGCGGACCGACCGACGAGGTGTTCAGGCGCATGGGTCATCCCTACACGCAAGGCCTGTTCCGCGCCCGGCCGCAGCTCGGCGCGCGGAAGGGAACGCGGCTGAAGACCATCACCGGCACGGTGCCCGAGCTTGCCGATCTGCCGTCCGGCTGTACCTTCGCCGATCGTTGTCCGCTGGTGATCGATCGTTGTCGCGCGGCGCCTCCGCCGGTGGTGGACGTCGGCCCCGGCCATGGCGTGCGCTGCATCAGGACGGACGTATCGATGGCTGATCGCGTAGGGGCGGTGTCCGCATGACCGCCACGCCGCTTCTCCACGTGAACGACCTTGTGCAGCGCTACACGCTGCCGCGCGAAAGCCTGTTCCGGCCGCCCGGCCAGGTGCTGGCGCTCAACGGCGTGAGCGTGCGGATCGAGGCGGGGAAAAGTCTCGGCGTGGTCGGCGAATCCGGCTCGGGCAAGTCGACCTTTGCCCGCGTGGTGATGGCGCTCGAGCGGCCGACGTCGGGGCGGGTAGAGCTGCTCGGCCGCGACCTCAATCAATTGCCCGCAGATGAGCTCCGCCGCGCGCGGCGCGATTTTCAGATGGTGTTCCAGGATCCGTACGGATCGCTCGATCCGCGCCAGACGATCGCGCGCATCGTCGCCGAGCCGCTCACCGCACTGGAGCGGACCGATCGTGCGACGCTGCGCGCGCGGGTCTCAGCGGTGCTGCGGCAGGTCGGCCTGCGCGATGCGGACATGGACAAATATCCGCACGAATTCTCCGGCGGCCAGCGCCAGCGCATCGCGATTGCGCGCGCGTTGATCACCCAGCCGAAGCTGATCGTCGCCGACGAGCCGGTCTCCGCGCTCGACGTCTCCGTACAGGCACAGGTCCTGAACCTGATGCAGGACCTCCAGGAGCAGTTCGGCCTGAGCTACATCCTGATCAGCCATGATCTCGCGGTCGTGGACTATCTCTGCGACGAGGTCGCGGTGATGTATCTCGGCCGGATCGTCGAGCAGGGCCGGCCGGAGGACCTGTTCGAACATTGCGCCCATCCCTATACGCGCGCGCTGCTGGATGCCGTGCCGCGCGCGCGCGGCGGGCGTGTGCGCCGCCGCCGCGGCGCGCAGGCGATCGCCTCGCAATCATCAGCTGCGACCGGATGCCCCTATATTTCCCGCTGTCCGCTCGCCGACCAGCATTGCCGCGAGGCCGCCCCTGCGCTACGCAGGGTCGGAGAGACGCATCTTGCGGCCTGCCACAAGGCGGAACAGGTGATGGCGCTGCCGGCCGTGACCGCGGAGGTCGGTTAGCGTCAGGCTGCGGATTGGCATGGATTGATCGGGTTACCGGCCGGGGAGAGAAAATATGTTCAAGAAATTCACCATCGTCGCACTAGCTGCCGCGTTCGCCGCGGCGTCGCTACCGGCTCTGGCGCAGGGCAAGAAGGACAGCGTCGTCATGGGCATGACGCTGGAGCCGCCGGGACTTGATCCCACCAACGCAGCCGCGGCGGCGATTGCCGAAGTCACGCTCTACAACATCTATGAGACGCTGACCAAGATCAGCGAGGACGGCTCGGTGTCGCCGCTGCTCGCGGAGAGCTGGACGGCGTCGCCCGACCTGAAGACCTATACGTTCAAGCTGCGCAAGGGCGTGAAGTTTCAGAACGGCGAGCCGTTCGATTCCGCGGCGGTGAAGTTCTCGTTCGAGCGCAACGCGGCCGCGAACAGCACCAACAAGGACAAGAGCCTGTTCCAGAGCTTCGAGAAGGTTGACGCGTCGGACGCCGACACGGTCGTGGTCGCGCTGAAATATTCCGAGCCGAACCTGCCGTTCCTGCTCGGGCAGGCGAGCGCCTCGATCGTCGAGCCGAAGAGCGCGGCGACCAACGTGACCCAGCCGGTCGGCACCGGGCCGTACCAGCTCGGCGCCTGGGTCAAGGGCTCCTCGATCACGCTCAACAAATGGGCCGACTATCGCAATGCCCCGGCGATCAAGCTGTCCAAGGTGACGATCCGCTTCATCGGCGATCCCGCGGCGCAGATTGCTGCCCTGCTGTCCGGTGACGTCGACGCGTTTCCGCGCGTCACGACTCGCGGCGTCGCTCAGTTCAAGTCCGATCCGCGCTTCACCGTGCTGGTCGGCGGCTCCAAGGCCAAGACCATCGTCGCCATCAACGAGAAGAAGAAACCGCTCGACGACGTACGGGTGCGCCGCGCCATCCTCGCCGCGATCGATCGTAAGGCGATGATCGACGGCTCGGTTGAAGGTTACGGCACGCCGATCGGCAGCTTCTACACGCCGGGTTCGCTCGGCTATGTCGACACCACCGGCGTCAATCCTTACGACCCCGAGAAGGCGAAGAAGCTGCTGGCGGAAGCCGGCGTCACCGCGCCGCTCGAAATCAGCCTGAAGCTGCCACCGCCGCCTTATGCGCGGCAGGGCGGCGAGATCCTCGCGGCGCAGCTCGCCAAGGTCGGCATCACCGCCAAGATCGAGAACGTCGAATGGGCGCAGTGGCTGTCGCAGGTGTTCGCGCCGAACGGGCCGCACAACTATGATCTCACGATCGTCTCCCATGTCGAACCGTTCGATCTCGTGAAGCTGACCGAGCCCGACTACTATCTCGGCTACAACAACGAGGCCTTTAACGCGCTCTACAAGCAGATCGTGACGACGCCGGACGAGGCCGGTCGCGCAAAATTGCTCGGCGATGCGCAGCGCATGCTGGCAACCGATGCGGTTGCCGGCTTCCTGTTCCAGCCGCAATGGGTCACCGTTACCAGCAAGAAGCTGAAGGGTGTCTGGAAGGAAGTCCCGCAGTTCGAGAACGATTTCTCGGCCTGGTCCTGGGAATAGTGCGGGCGATCCTCACGCATCGCCTTCCCGCGGTATGACGGCCCGGCTTGCCCCGGCCGTCGTCGCCCGTCATCAGCCCTTGAACGTCGGCTGACGCGGATGGACGACATCGCTGAAGTCCGCTAATCCCTTCCACTTCGGCTCCGGAGCGTCGCACCCGGCCTGCGGCGTGTAGATCGATGGCCCGGTGAGCTGCATCGTCGGAATGTAGCGCGGACAGTTCGGGAAGATCGCGCGCGCGGTGACGCGCACGATGAGCTGCGCGCCGACGGTCTCGGCCAGAAGCGGATCGCGATCGCTCACCTTCGCCGTGCCATTGACGCGCAGGCGCCGCGGCTTGTCGTGCATGGCGATGAAGAGCAGGCCGACGTTCGCGTTGACGACGATGTTGCCGAGGCTCTTGAACATGCCGTTGCCGTCATAGTCCGGAAAGGCGATCTCCGACGGCCCGGTCACGCGCACGAAGCCGGGAAGCCCGCCCTTGAACGAGCAATCCGGCTGCCCTTTCGCATCCGCTGTCGCCAGAAAGAAATAGGGCAGGCTGCCGATGAACAGCCTGTCGTCGTCGGAAAATTCTGTCCGCGTCAACTTCTCCTCCAGCCGGTCGGAAATACGCCGGCTGTCGAACTGGTCCTGCAACTGCCGATTTCCATCGTGAAACATCACGCTCTCGGGCATTGAGGTCCTCCCGCTGCGATAACTGTTCGGCCGAACAGGTGCGGGAGGAGCATACGCCTTTCGTGCGATCTCGGATATGGTCGATCCGTTATTCAAGACGCGTTCCATCCGCCAGTGGAGGCCACGATGCTTCAGCTCTACGGAAATCTGCGATCGCGCGCGACGCGCTGCCTTTGGATGCTCGAGGAGATCGGAGAGCCCTACGAGCTGGTCGAAAGGAGCACCAGCCCCGCTGATCTGCAAACGCCGGACTATCTCCGTCTCAATCCGAACGCGTTGATACCGACGCTCGTCGACGGCGATCTCGTGCTGTGGGAATCCATGGCGATCAATCTCTATCTCGCACAGAAGTATGGTGGGCCCATGCATTGCGGGCCGGAGGTCACCGGCCTTGCCTCGCAGTGGAGCATCTGGGCGATGCTGGAGCTGGATGGCCTGCTGCTCGATCTGTTGATGCATCGCGCGCTGTTACCGGACTTTTGCCGCGACCCCTCGCATGCCACGCGATCCGAACTCCTGTTGAAAAGGCCGCTCGGCATCCTCGACAAGGCGCTCGCCGCACGCGGCCATCTCGCTGGTGACGGCTTCACGGTTGCCGACCTCAACGTCGCCTCCATCCTTGCCTGGGGCAGGATTTCCCGGCTCGATCTGTCGGCCTGTCCGCATCTGGCGCGGTGGCTCGACGGCTGCCTCGCGCGACCGGCCTACGCGCGCCTGCGCGCGCTGTCGGGGCCTAACTGACACGCGCACTGCGCTGCGTTGTCCGCAAATCTGCGGGCTTCGAGTGGTCTCCCTTTTTGCGCCTCAATTTGCGCGTGTGCTTGCGCTCTCAACGTCTGAGCAGTGGGGCAAACATGCAGTTCAATCGAATGTTGGCAGGCGCGGTCGGCGGCCTGATCCTGGCGTGCGCTTCGATCTCTCCCACCTACGCCGCTGCTGGATGCGCGGTGGATAAGCTGCAGGGCGCCTACGTCTTCGACGGACAGGGCACCAACGTGCACTACGGTGTCTTCAATTTCGACGGCAGCGGCAGGTTCTCGGGCAAGCAGACTTCGATCCGCCAGACCAACAGCCCGGTGCGCGAAACGCTTCAGGGCACGTACACCATCAACGCCGATTGTACCGGCGCCATGATCATGGACGGCCAGCCCGGCGGCACCGCGCATTGGGATATCTTCGTCACGTCCGACGGCAAGAAGGGGCGGATGATCCGCACCGATGGCGGCATTCACGGCGCGCGTACCTTCGAGCAGTGAGCCGAGGCCGATTGAAGCCGCGGCTTTGCGCGCATGAGGCTGCTGGGCTATGAAAGGCGCGGCAGAGAGGTGTTGCGCATGGCCGATCATCAGCAGCAGGACGTGCGGGTTGCGATCGCTGGATTGGGCTCGATCGGCACGAAGATCGCCGTCGAGCTCGATCGCGGCATCGAGGGGCTCGTCCTGTCGGCGATTGCAGCACGCGACCCCGACAAGCACCGCGCATTTCTGAGCAGCCTGCGCCAGCCGCCGGCCATCCTGCCGATCGAGCAGCTCGCCGAGGCCGCCGACATCGTCGTCGAGTGCGCTCCGAGCCATCTGTTGCGCAGCATCGTCGAGCCGGTGGTGAGGCGAGGCAAGGCGGCGGTGGTCGTCAGCGTCGGCGCGCTCCTGGACAATTCCGACCTCATCGATCTCGCCAAGGCAAATCGCGGCCGCATCATCGTGCCGACCGGTGCGCTGATCGGGCTCGATGCGGTCAACGCGGCAGCCGTCGGCACCATTCATTCGGTCAAGATGGTCACGCGCAAGCCGATCGACGGATTGAAGGGCGCGCCGTTCATCGTGCGGAACGGCATCGACATCGACAATTTGCGCGAGCCGCTCAGACTGTTCGCGGGCACGGCGCGCGAGGCGGCCAAGGGCTTTCCGGCCAATCTCAACGTCGCGGTCGCGCTGTCGCTGGCGGGCATCGGCCCCGATCGCACCATGGTCGAGATCTGGGCCGATCCGAGCGTGACTCGCAACGTGCACCGCATCGAGGTGGAGGCGGATTCCGCGCGCTTCTCGATGGGAATCGAGAACATCCCCTCGGAGAACCCGAAGACCGGCATGATCACGGCATTGTCCGTGATCGCCCTGTTGCGCAAGCAGCGCGCCACGCTCAGCGTGGGGACGTGAGCGCGCTTACGCGCCCGTCACGCGCCAGATGACGTTGCCGACGTCGTCGGCCACCAGCAGCGAGCCGTCAGGCCCGAGCGCGACGCCGACCGGCCGGCCATAGGACTCCTTCTCGTCGGGTGCGAGGAATCCCGACAGGATGTCGCGCGCGGGACCAGAAGGTTTGCCGTTCTCGAACGGCACGAACACCACCTTGTAGCCGCTCAGCGTCGAGCGGTTCCAGGAGCCGTGCTGGCCGATGACCATGCCGTCGGGAAAACCGGGCAGGGTGCCGGCCGGCATCCAGCACAGGCCGAGCGAGGCCGTGTGCCCGCCGAGCGCATAGTCCGGCGTGAGCGCTTTTGCGACCATCGCTGCATCCTGCGGCACGCGATCATCGACCGTCTGGCCCCAATAGCAGTAAGGCCAGCCGTAGAAGCCGCCGTCGCGCACCGAGGTCAGGTAGTCGGGCGGCGTCTCGTCACCCAGCCCGTCACGCTCGTTGACGACGGTCCAGAGCATGCCGGTGTTCGGCTCGAAGGCGAGGCCGACGGGATTGCGTAGGCCCCCGGCGAAGATGCGGCTCGTGCCGTTCACGAGATCGAGCTCATACACGGCGGCGCGGCCCTCCTCGACCTCCATGCCCATCTCGGCGATGTTGCTGAGCGAGCCGACGCCGGCATAGAGCTTCTTGCCGTCCGCGCTCGGCAGCAGGCTGCGCGTCCAGTGTCCGTCTGGTTTGAAGGTGATGAGCTTGCGTCCCGAGGCCTTAATGCTTTCCGCGCCCGCGACATAGGGAAACGCGACCACGCCGTCGGTGTTACCGACATAGAAGGTGTCGCCGATGAGCGCCATGCCGAACGGCTGGCTCAGTCCTTCCATGAACGTTCCGCGCTGCTCGGCAACGCCGTCGCCGTCCGCATCACGCAGCCGCGTGATGCGGTTGGCGCTGACGCCGAGCGCTGCGGCGCGCCGCATCGTCGCCTGCATCGCATAGTGAAACACGCTCCTCGGCGCGCCCGCGATCTGCGTTGCCTCGGCGATCAGCACGTCGCCATTCGGCATCACGTTGATCCAGCGCGGGTGGTCGAGCCCGCTCGCGTATGCGTTGACCTTCAGTCCGGGCGCGGCGACCGGCTTCTCGCCATCGCGCCAGCCCCGCGCGGTCGGCATCTTCAGCGTCGGGATGGCGCCTTGCGGCTTGGCTTCCGGAATCTGTGGCGCGCCGCCCCAGGCCGGTTGTGGTTGGGTCTCCGACATCCGCCGCCAGACGAGCGCAGCTCCGCCGATCAGCGCGACGATGCGCGCGAACACGCTGGAAAAACTCATGAAAATCCCCTGTTGAGCCCGCGGAACCGATCCGGCCTGCGCGGCAGTCGCGATGGTCCTGCGGCCGGCCCGCTAGCAGCAAGGCAGACGCAGATGACAGTAGTTATACGATCTTACCGTTTCCAATCGAATCGCAGAGATTGCATAGCGCTCCCTTGTCAGGGCGCTTCCTCCCTTAAAAATCCTGCCCGCCCCGGTTGGCGGGCCTCTTTTTGGACCGCTGGGGCTCCGGCGCTGGTGCGCTCTCTTTCGGGGCCGATCAGACCGGCCAGCGCGTGCAGGGATGCCTGCCGGAGCGTGTCCAGCTCACGGCCTGCGGTCCGGCACTCCACAATCGACATCGATGCGGCCGCAAGCTCGATCGCGTTGCAGGCTTCGAACAGGCGAACGAGGCCAAGCGCGCTGGCGGCGCTGCCAAGCCGGTGCGCGCATTTCGCAAGCTGCGCGCGATCATCTGCGGCTGCGGCCCTGGCGATGTCGGTAGCGAGCGTCTCACTCGTCTCCTCGAGCAGCTCGCAGAGCTTGGCGATCTGCTGTGCGCCCAGCAGCTCTTTTTGATCGCTCAGGAAGCGCTCGTCGATCAGCGTGCCCGCGGCCAGCCGGGCTGTCTCCGATCCCTCTTGCGGATCGTCTTCGAGCGCGTCGCACAGGTTCTTGATCAGGATCGGCTTGCCGACGATCTTGTTGATCCCGGCACCGGCGAGGCGCTCGCGCGCATTCCGCGACACATCCGCGGTCACCGCAATGATGCGCGGTGTCTGCTGCAATCGAAGCTGGCGGATGCGCGCCGCGGCCTCCACGCCGTCCATGTCGGGCATGTGCAGGTCCATCAGGATGACGTCGAACGCCGCGCAGCTCGCCCGCTCGACCGCGGACGCGCCGTCTGTGGCAATCACGGCATGATGCCCGAGCCGCCCGAGCATGGCTTCGCCGATCTCGCAATTGACGGGATCGTCGTCGACCAGCAGCACGCGCAGCGCGCGCGACGGCGCGCGCGGAACACCCTGTGAGGTCGCTGACTCGACAAGTCCGAGCGGGACGGCGAGGTGGAACACGCTCCCGGAGCCTGGCGTGCTCTCCACCGTCACGTCCCCGCCCATCAACCGCGTCAGGCGGCGAGCGATCGCAAGTCCTAGCCCGGTGCCACCGAAGCGTCGTGCAATGCTGTCGTCGGCCTGCACGAAATCCTCGAAGATCCGCTCGTGCATGGCGGATGCGATGCCGATGCCGGTATCGGCGACAGACGCGCGCAGCAGCAGGGCATCCTGCTGCTGCGCGAGCGCGGCCTTGAGCGTGATGCTGCCCTTCGCGGTGAACTTGACGGCGTTGCCGATGAGATTGAGCAGCACGCGATTGAGCCGCACCGGATCGCCATGCACATGCGCATTGAGGCTCGCATCGCAAGACAGCTCGAATGCCAGCCCCTTCGCCACCGCCTGCGGACGCATCAGCTCAGCGGCCGTCTGGATGAGCTGATCGAGGCGGAAATCGCGGGTCTCAAGTGCTTCCGTGCTCGCTTCCAGCCGCGCATACTCCAGGATCGCATCGACCAATGCGATCAGGGTTTCGCCGGATCCGGCCGCAGTCGCGAGGTGTCGCCGCTGCGCCTCGTTCAGGCTGCCGTCGTCGAGCAGTTGCAACACGCCCATGACGCCGTTGAGCGGTGTGCGCAGCTCATGGCTGACGACGGCCAGGAAGCGCGACTTGGTCTCGTTGGCCTCTACGGCGGCGTTGCGCGCGCGCTCGGCGGCATCGTGCTCGGCGAGCGCATGATCGCGGGCCTTTTCGAGCTCGGCCGTGCGTTCTGCAACTTTGCGCTCCAGCGTCGCGTAGGAATCGCGCAAATGCGCGGCCATCACGTTGAACTGGTCGCCGAGCGCCTCCAGCTCGTCATTGGTCCTGATGGCAAGCCGTAAGGAGAGATCGCCGCTGCCGATCCGTTTTGCGCCCTGCGTCAGCATCTGGATGGGGACGGTCATGCGCCGGCTGAGCAGGAACGCCGCCAGAACGGCGAATGCGAGCATGGCGACCAGCAAGAACGTCGAGCGCCCGATGGAGGCGTAGATCGGCGCATAGGCTTCGCTGATCGGCAGCTCGACGAAAACGAGCCAGCCGAGCGGAGGGACGGTTGCGTAAGTCGACAACACGCGCCGTTGCGACAGGTCGTCCTTGACGAGTCCTCCCGCGGCGGGCGGGGTGCCGGCAAGCGCCGCCTGGACGTCGGGACGGCCGGAAAGATCGGTGTGGCGTAGCGCCGGCCACAAGTCCGGATGTGCGATCAACTGTCCCTTGCGGTCGACGACATAGGCCTTGCCGGTGCTGCCCACCTTGATCCTGGCGACGAGGTCCCAGATGAAGCGCAGATTGACCTCGGCGACCGTGACTTGCGGATCGTTGCCGCCGCCGAGAACGGCAAGCGTCATGAACGGCTCGGTATCGCCGAAGAAGTAGACGGGTCCGTAATAGATGCCGCTCGCCCTGGCGCCGAGAAAGGCCGGCGAGGCCGCAAGATCGGCCTGGCTGCCGACCTTGTCGGCGAGGCGGCGCGACACGCGGACCTGCTCGCGTCCGAGGGCATCGAGCGTTGCGATCTCGGCGATGGCGGGCGAGAGGCGGAAGAGGCGGATGGCGTTCAGCCGCTCGTCCTCCTGCGCCGACAGATCCGGCGGCAGACGCGACAGCCATCTGAGCTGGCTCTCGATCTGACCGATGAACTGGCCGATCTGGATCGCCGCCGATGCGGCCTGTTCGCGCTGGGTCGCCGCGAGGAGCTGCTGCTGCTCGCGGTAGGAGAACCAGACCTCGAGCGCGGTGTTGACGGCGAGCGCCGCGAAAGCAAGCGCGACGAACGAATAGAGATATTTGCGGAACAGCCGGCTCGGAGGCGTGCGCGAGGTGTCCTGGTCGGCCGGCTCGTTCACTCGCGGATCTCGTCGGCGCGGGCGAGCAAAGTGGCTGGCAGCTTCAGCCCCAGGGCATCGGCAGCCTTGCGGTTGATCAAAAGCTCGTATTTGCGCGGCGACTGCACCGGAAGGTCGCCGGCCCTGGTCCCGCGCAGGATGAGGTCGACATAGTCCGCCGAGCGCACCTCGAGGGAGGCGCCGTAGCTCATCAGCCCGCCGACGTCGATGAAATAGTGAAAGGGATAGATTGCCGGAACGCGGTGCTGCGCGGCGGCGGTGACGATGGCGCGCCGGTTGATGACCAGGAAGCTGTCGACGAGCGCGATCATCCCGCCCGCGGGCGCACCGGCGTAGCCGCGGATGGTCTGGTCGATTCCGGTTGCGTCGTTGATCGGCACCGGCGTGACAGTCACGCCCGTCGATGCGGCTTCGGATTCGATCGAGTCGAGAAAGAAGCGCCCTGCGCGCGGTGCGGTCTCCGGATTGAAAAGCACGCCGACGCGCTCGATGGCGGGAGCTGCTTCCCGCAGGAGCTGAAGCCATTTGCCGCCCATTTCGGCGGTGCTGTTGGTAAAGCCGGTGACGTTGCCGCCGGGGCGCGCGAGACTCTCGACGAAGCCGTTGCCGACGGGATCGTTGGCGGTGGCAAACACGATCGGGATCGTCTTGGTGGCCGCCGTCAGAGCTGCGGTCTCGATCGTCGACGAGGTCAGGATCACGTCCGGCTTGAGTGCTAGGATTTCCCGGATCGCAGCTTCCTGCTGCGCCGGGCCGCCGAAGCTCGAACGGGTCTCGTAGCGGACATTCACGCCTTCCACCCATCCGCGCTCGGTCATGCCCTGGATCAGCGCGCTCAGTCGCGAGGTCGCGCTCTCCGGCGCACTCCGGTTGGTCAGGGGATCGCCGAGCGGCAATCCGATCAGGGAGGCGACGACGCGGACCCGGTCCGGCGATGCGCCGAGCGCAAACCATCCCGCGGCCGATGCTCCGGCGAGGCGAATGAAGTTTCGGCGGTCGACCGCCACCGGGGCGAGGGGACGCGCGGACTGCCCGATCATGTAATGGGTTGCACGATGGCCTGTTCCAGCCGGAGTGAATAGCGCGAAAGCGCCGTGATAACAAATGGTGGGGGATCGCGCCTGTGAATGTTCGTTCGCAGCTATCGGGGGTGTCGGACGCCAAGTGAACCTAGAGTACGATAATTCAGAATTCCGCCAATATGAATATTTTGGGTGACGCGAATTGCCCGGCGCTGGCGGAATTGGCCGGGCGGCGCACGTGATTTCTTATTTCGCGAAAACAACCCCATGCAAAGTAGAAATCGTAGCCCGGGTGAGCGAAGCGATACCCGGGATTCCGCGTGTGATCGTCCCGGTGTTGCTTCGCTCGCCCGGGCTACGGGCTTTCGGCTGATTTGCCTGCTCCGATCAAAGCGAACGGGCCCTCGGTTGCACGTCCGGAGGGTTTCTGGTACGTTTGAGGTGCGTGCCTCATTTTTCTTCCTTGAAGGCTGAAGCCGACGGCGCCGCGACCTCCGTTGATCCGGAGCCGGGCTTCGTTGGTCCAGTGGCGGGGGAAACAGGGCGATTGCGTAAATGACATGAAGAGTTGGCCGCGATCGACGGTCAACCGCTTAAAAGGGAGGGATGTATGCAGCGTCTCTTGGTTGCAGGTGTATCCGTTGCGTTCGCGGTCGCGCTGGGTCTCGGCTCGGCCAACGCGGCGGACAAGAAGGTTCTGGCCTTCGTCGTCAACGGCGCGTCCGACTTCTGGAAAATCGCCGAGGCCGGCGTGAAGAAGGCGCAGGGCGAACTGCCCAATTTCGAGCTTCAGTTCAAATACCCGGAACAGGCCGCGGCTGCCGTGCAGCAGCGGGTGATGGACGACCTCGTCGCGGCAGGTGCTGCCGGCATCATGGTCAGTGCCGTCGATCCCAAGAACCAGACCGAGCAATTGAACAAGGTCGCCTCGCAGACGGTGCTGTTCACCACCGACAGCGACGCTCCGGCCTCGAAGAGAGTGGCCTATATCGGCTCGTCGAATACCGATCTCGGCAAGGAAGCCGGCAAGCTGATGCTGAAGGCGCTGCCGAGCGGCGGCAAGTGTGTCGGCTTCGTCGGTCTGCCCGGCGCCGACAACGCCCGCGAGCGCATCGAGGGCGTCAAGGAGACGATCAAGGGCTCGAAGGTCGAGCTCGTGGACGTCCGCGGCGACGAGATCGACCAGACCCGGGCCAAGCGAAACGTCGAGGACATCCTCGCCGCCATGCCCGACGTCAGCTGCCTCGTCGGCTTCTACTCCTACAACACGCCGCGCATCTACGAGGTGCTCAAGGAGGCCGGCAAGCTCGGCAAGATCCAGATCATCGGCTTCGACGAGGATCCGATCACGCTCGGCGGCGTCAAGGAAGGCAGCATCGCCGGCACCGTCGTCCAGCAGCCGTTCGAGTGGGGCTATCAGGGCATGAAGCTGATGGCCGCCTACATCGGCGGCGACAAGTCGGGGATTCCGGCGAACGGCATTATCATCGTTCCCGGGAAGGTCATCGACAAGGCGAACGTCGACGACTTCATGGCCTCGATGAAAGCGATGCTCAAGAAGTAGGAGTGTCAGCGCTGCTCGCAGCCGCCAATGCCTGAGCCGTTCCTCGAGCTGGTCGACATCAGCAAGACCTATCCCGGCGTGGTCGCCCTCGACCACGTCGACCTCAAGGTCGCGCCGGGCGAGGTGATCGCGCTGATCGGCGAGAACGGCGCAGGCAAGTCGACCTTGATGCGCGTGCTCGGCGGCGTCGTCGAGCCGAGTGGCGGCCTGATCCGGGTGGATGGCGTCGAGCGGGGCTCGTTCACCGTGGCGGAGGCGATCCAGGCCGGAATCGCCTTCGTCCATCAGGAACTCAACCTCTTCGACAATCTCGACGTCGCCGGCAACGTCTTCATCGGCCGCGAGCCGGTGCATGGTGGGCCGCTCAGGCTGATCAACCGGCAGGCTCTCTATGCAAAGGTGCGACCGCTGCTCGAACGGCTGGGCGCCGATTTCGAACCCGACGCGCCGCTCGCCGAGCTGTCGCTCGCCCAGCGCCAGCTCGTCGAGATCATGAAGGCGCTCTCGCTCGATGCGCGCCTCGTCATCATGGACGAGCCGACCTCGAGCCTGACCTTGACCGAGACGGACCGCCTGATGCGCGTCATCGCGGGCCTCAAGGCCGACGGTGTCAGCATCATCTTCATCACACACCGCCTCAACGAGGTGATGCAGTGCGCCGATCGCGCGGTGGTGCTGCGCGACGGCCGCATGGTCGGCGCGCTGACCCGCGCGGAGCTCTCGCCGGCAGCGATGATCCGCCTGATGATCGGGCGTGACCTCAAATCGCTGTACGTTCCGCCGGCAGCTCCTCCCGGCGAGGCCGTGCTCGACATCGTCCAGGCCGTCACCGATACCTATCCGGAGCGCGCCGTCAGCCTGTCGGTGCGCCGCGGCGAGATTTTGGGGCTTGCCGGCCTGGTCGGCTCGGGGCGCACGGAGCTTGCGCGGGCCATTTTCGGCGTCGATCCCTTGCGCGGCGGCGCGATCAGGCTGGACGGCACGCCGATCCGGATTGCCAGCCCGCGCGCCGCGATCGAGCACGGTATTTATCTCGTCCCGGAGGACCGCAAAAGTTCCGGCCTCCTGCTCGACTTCTCGATCGCCGAAAACATCTCGCTGCCGGATCTGTCCTCATATCTGCGCCTCTGGCTCGTCAACACCGCGCGCGAGACCGAGAACGCCCGTCGCCAGCGCGAGCGCCTCAAGATCCGCGCGCCTGACGTCGAAACCGCCGTCGGCTCACTGTCCGGCGGCAACCAGCAGAAGGTCGTGCTCGCCAAATGGCTGTCGATGCGGCCGAAAGTCTTGATCTTCGACGAGCCGACGCGCGGCATCGACGTCGGCGCCAAGCAGGAGATCTACGACATGCTGCGCCGCCTGACCGATGCGGGCGTCGCGGTCCTGATGATCTCCAGCGACATGGAGGAGGTGATCGGGGTGAGCGACCGCATCGCCGTCATGCATGAGGGGGCGATCTCGGGTTTCCTTGATCGCAGCCAGTTCAGCGAGCACAATGTGCTGCAACTGGCGGTCGGCCACACAATTTGAGGCGAGGGGACCTTGAACAAGAAAGATCTGAGCCTCCTGATCCTGATCCTCGTGGTCGGTGCGGTCGTCACCTTCATCAACCCGCGTTTCCTCCTGGTCGGCAATCTCTCCAACACCGCCAACCAGGTCGGGATGTTCGGCATCTTTTCGATCGCGGAAGCCTTCGTCATCATCATCGGCGGCATCGAGCTCTCGGTCGGCTCGGTCATCGCGCTGTTAGGGGTGCTCTTCATCGACCTTATCGTCAATCACGACGTCAACTGGATGCTCGCCTTTGCCGCGATCATCGCCGGTGGGCTCGCGATCGGCCTCGTGCACGGCACGCTCGTCACCCGGATGCACATCCAGCCTTTCGTGGTGACGCTGTGCGGACTTCTGATCTATCGCGGCGCCGCGCGCTACTATACCGAGGACGCCACCGCCGGCTTCGGCTTCGGCGCGAGCTTTCCGACGCTGGAATGGCTGACCGCGGGCCGCACCAATGTGCTCGGCTTTCCCTTGCCGCACAGCGTGGTCGCGCTCTTCATCGTCGCCGCCATCGCCTGGGTGCTGCTGCACCGATCCGTGTTCGGCCGCTATCTCTACGCCGTCGGCAAGAACGAGGAGGCGGCGCGCTATTCCGGCATCCGTTCCGATCGCGTCGTGATTTCCGCCTACATCATCTGCGGGGGGCTGACCGCGTTCGCCGCGATCCTGATCGCGATGTACACCCGCTCGATCTCGCCGGCGGTGCATGGCTCCTTCTACGAGCTGTACGCGATTGCCGCCGCCGTGCTCGGCGGCTGCTCCTTGCGCGGCGGCGAGGGCTCGATCATCGGTGTCGTGCTCGGCACCGTGCTGCTCCAGGTGCTGCAGAATCTCGTCAATCTCCTGGGCATTCCGAGCTCGCTGAATTTTGCCGTCATGGGCACGGTGATCCTGATCGGCGTGCTCGGCGACCAGTATCTCATGCAGCGTCGCCGCGCGACGACGGCGAAGGCGCGGCCGCAGGCGAGCGTTGCAGCAGCGCCGCTGGAGCGGGCGAACGCGGAGTGAAATAGAGGTTAGTACTTCGCGTCCTCGAGGCCACAAAAGGGATCAACGGGACTGTTCCGGTTCCAGGGATGTCGTCCCATCAACAGGTCGACGACGGCTGCCTGCATCTCGTCGATCGTGCAATACGCGTTGATGTAGACGGGCACGCGGGGCGCGTCATAGAGGTGATAGGGATAGCCGAACGAGACCATGATGGTCGGAATGTCGTGCCAATAGCGCCGCATGGCACCGACGAAATCGCCGCCAAGCCGTGCCCAATCGAGGAAAATGCGCCCGCGCGTAAGCAACGTCTCTTCTCCAAGGAGATAGAGGACGAGATCGAAACCGGCCGGATCGACCGCGGGCTGCTGGGTGTGCAGCGTAACCTCGAATCCCTCCCTGGCCAGCATATCCGGCAGGCTGAATTCGTGCGGTGAGTCATGAAGCGGACTGATGATTCCGCCGGATATTACCAGCACGCGCCGATGCCGCCGCGGACTGATGGGCAGGAGGCCCAGAGTGTCCTTGACCAGGGTCGGCGCCCGCCGCAAGGCCGCGTCGGCGATGACCTTGTCGGAAGCCCGCGCAATCGCTCCGGTCGGCCCAACGGTTGCCATCTCGTGGAGACCGAGCGCCGCCTTCAGAGCGAGGACACGCAGCACCGCGTCCTCGAACCGTTCGGCCGGCAGGCGGCCATCCTCGACAGCCGCGCGCACCTCCGCCATGTCTTCCTCCGGCGCGCGCGAGAACAGGATCATGTCGCACCCACCGGCGATGATCTGCGACTTGGCCGCGCGGATGCGGCACCAGGAGGTGAGGCCGGCCATCTCGCTGGCATCCGAGACGATCAGGCCGTTGAAGCCGAGCTTGTGACGAAGCAGCTCGATATTGAGAAGCCTGCTGATGGAGGCCGGCCTGAAAGCCTCGACGCCCGGATCGGATAGCTGGCTCCTGACGTACGCAGGCAGCGCAATATGCGCGGACATGATGGAGAGCACGCCGGCGTCGATCGCCGCGCGATAGAGCCTGCCGAACGTCGCCTCCCACTGCTCCATGGAGAGCGGATTGATCGTGGTGAGCAGATGCTGGTCGCGGTCGTCGTAGCCTTCGCCGGGCCAATGCTTGGCGGTCGCGGCGATGCCATGCCTTTGCAGGACCTCGATGTGGGGCAGCGCATGACGGCGGATCGTTTCGAGATCGGAGCCAAAGCTTCGCGTGCCGACGATCGAACTGCGAAACGCGTGATTTATGTCGATCACCGGAGCGAACGACCAGTTCACGCCGAGGGAGACGGCCTCCTCGGCAATGATACGCGAGATATCCGCGGTCACCGCGGGGTCATCGATCGCCGCGAGTGCGAGCGGGTTCGGCAGCTGTGTGCCAAAGGGAAGGCTCATGCGCGAGCCTTCCAGATCGGCGCTGACCAGGAGCGGGATCGGTGCGGCCTTCTGAGCGGCCACTAGTCGCGCGCGCTCGGCCTCGCCATCGCGACCGAAGTACCGCGTGATTCCGCCCGGTCGCAATCGCGCGAGCCTGTCGAGCTCACCGGGATCGGTTCCGCGCGACAGAAGGTTGAAAAGCTGAGCCACTTTGTCTTGCAGGCTCAGAGCGCGATAGGTGGTCTCGACCCACGCGACGGCGCGCGCATCGAGACCAAAGGGCGCACGAGAGAGAAAGGACGTATCCATGTGCGGGCTCATCCCATCCTCGGCAAGGTGGATCGCTCGATCAGACCCAGCCGCCATCCACGACGTAATGCTGCGAGGTGCAGGCCGAGGCTTCGTCGGAGGCCAAAAACACCGTCACCTTCGCGATCTCGTCCGGCATCAGCTTGCGCTTCAGGCACTGGCGCTGCATCAGCTCTTCCACGCCTTCCGGCGTCAGCCATTTCGTGACCTGGCGCTCGGTCATGATCCAGCCGGGCGCGATTGCATTGACGCGGATGTTGTAGGGGCCGTAGTCGCGCGCGAGCGAGCGGGTGAGGCCGATCACGCCGGACTTGCTGGCGGTGTAGGCGGCCATGCCGCCTTGTCCTGCCATCCAGGAGACCGAGCCGAAATTGATGATGGCGCCGGCATTAGCCGCCTTCATGTCCGGCAGGACCGCCTGCGCCGCGAAGAACTGATGCTTCAGGTTCACGGCGATGCGGTCGTCCCAATATTCCGGCGTCACCTCCTCGGTCGGATGTCGCTCGTCATGCGCGGCATTGTTGACGAGGATGTTGATCGGGCCGTGCGCCTTGCGGGCTTCCGTGACGCCGGCGCGCAAGGCCGCGATATCGGTGAGGTCGACATGCCAAAAATGTGCCGCGAGGCCCTGGTCAGCAAGCTCGCGCGCCAGCCGCGTGCCGTCATCGGCCTTGATATCGAAGAACACGACGACGGTTTTTTGCTGCGCAAAGCGCCGCACGATCGCTTCGCCGATGCCAGACGCGCCGCCCGTGACGAGAACGACCTTGCCTGCAAGGTCCGGATAAATGGCGGCCATGATTGTCCTCCCGGCACTGTTATCCGGGCAGCGCTCGCCCGGCAAAAACGACTCGCCGGGAACCTTAGCCACACCGTCGGTGAGGTGCATAGATCAGAATTTTAGTTGCGTACCTCAAAAAATGAGGGCAGCATTGCCGCAACGACATAAGCAAGACCAAAACAGTCGGGAGGAATGCTGATGAGGCTGCTCAGGAAGCTGGGACTCGCTGCTACCGCATGGCTGCTCGCGCAAGGCGCGGCGATGGCCGACACCACGGTGAAATGGCTCCACATCGAGGTCAATCCCGCGCAGGTCAAGATCTGGGAAGAGGTGGCGCGGGCCTATGAGGCCTCTCATCCCGGCGTCAAGATCGAGATGCAGTTCCTCGAGAACGAGGCGTACAAGGCGAAGCTTCCGACCATTCTCCAGTCCAAGGACCGGCCCAACATCATCTACAGCTGGTCGGGCGGCGTGTTGAAGGCACAGATCGAAGCTGATGTCCTCGACGACATCACCGACCAGGTGAAGGGTTATTCCGACACGCTGACGCCGGCGGCGCTTGCCGCCTTCAGCAGGGATGGCCGCGTCTACGGCTTGCCGACGGCGCTGTCGCAGGTCGGCTTCCTCTACAACAAGGAACTGATGGCGAAGGCTAATGTCGATCCGGCCTCCATCAAGACCTGGGACGATCTGCTCGCGGCGGTGAAGACGCTGAAAGCCGCGGGCGTGACGCCGATCGTCGTCGGCGGCGCCGACAAATGGCCGCTACATTTCTACTGGACGCACCTTGCGGTGCGGATCGGCGGCAAGCCGGCCTTCGATGCCGCGCTGCGCGGCGAAAACGGCGGCTTTGCCGGCGAGACGTTCCAAAAATCCGGTGAGCTGTTCAAGCAGCTCGTGGACCTCCAGCCGTTCCAGAACGGCTTCCTCGGCTTCAAGAATCCGCAAGCCGTGGGCTATTTTGGCGACGGCAAGGCGGCGATGACGCTTGCCATCAGCTCCGTCTATCATCTCCAGCGCGCACTTGCCGCCGACAAGGTGGGCCTCGGCGAGGACAAGATCGGCTGGTTCGATTTCCCGGTGGTGCCCGGCGGCAAGGGCGCGCCATCAGATACGCTCGGCGGCATCACCGGCTGGCTCGTCACCAAGGGCTCGCCGAAGGAGGCGGTCGACTTCCTCAAATACTTCGTCTCAAAAGACGTGCAGACGCGCCTTGCCGCAGGCAACTATATCGTTCCCGTGGTGAAGGGCGCCGAGGTCGGGCTCAACAACGCGTTCATGAAGCGCATCGCGGACAATCTCGCGAAATCGAACTACCACCAGAACTTCTATGACCAGAGCCTCGGTCCCTCCGTCGGTCGCGTCGTCAACGACGTCACGGCGGAGATTGCCGGCGGCAGCATGAGCCCGCAGGACGCGGCCAAGGCGATCGAGGCAGCCTGGAAGCAGGGCAACTGACCGTGGCGCGGCGGATGGCGACATCGCCCGCCATGGACGCGGTCGAGCCCGCGATTGCGCCAATCGCGGCGCGCGGACCGAGCTGGGACGGCCGGCTCACCGTGCTCGTGCTGTTCCTTCCGCCGGCGCTGCTGCTGTTCACCCTGTTCGTCGTGGTGCCGATCGGGGAGGCGGCTTGGTATTCCGGCTTCAACTGGAACGGTTTTGGCCGGCCGACCAACTGGATCGGGCTCGACAACTACCGTTTCGTGTTTCAGACGCGCGCCTTCTGGCTCGCGCTGCGCAATAACGGCCTGATCATCGCGGTCTCGCTGCTCGTCCAGTTGCCGCTGGCGCTGACGCTCGCGCTCATGCTCGCCGAGCGCTTCCGCGGTGCGGTCGCGCTGCGCATGCTGTTTTTCATGCCTTACATCCTCGCCGAGATCGCGACCGGGCTGATCTTCTCGTTCGTTTATGACGGCGATTACGGCCTCGTCGCCTCGGTCTGGCGCGCCTTCGGCAGCGAAGCCCCGCATCTGCTCGCCTCGACCGATACCGCGATGTTGGCGGTGCTGATCGTCATCGTCTGGAAGTACTTTGGCTTCCACATGATGCTATTCATCGCCGCGCTTCAGAGCCTCGACAAGAGCCTCATCGAGGCGGCGCGCATCGACGGTGCAACGCGCTCGCAGACGCTGCGCCACGTCGTGATTCCCTTGCTCTATCCGACCATCCGCCTCTCGGTGTTCTTCGCCATCATCGGCTCCCTGCAACTGTTCGACCTGGTGATGCCATTGACGCGCGGGGGGCCGGCGGATTCCTCGAATACGATGGTGAGCTTCCTCTACAACAACGGCATCTCGCGCATGCGGGTCGGCTATGGCAGCGCCATCGGCGTCATCCTGTTCATGACCTGTGTCACCTTCGCCTTCTCCTACAAGCGATGGTTCATGCGCGATGAGTAATGTCGAGATCACCCGCGCGCCGTTCGATCCCGCCGTGTTGTACAAGGCGCTGTTCCTCAGCCTTGTCGCGATCTTCGTCGCGGTGCCGCTGCTTGCGACCGTGCTCGGCGGCTTCAAGACGCTCGGCGAGTTGCGCGTCAATCCGTTCGGTCTGCCGCGGCACTGGGAATGGCAGAACTACGCCGACATCCTGTTCTCGCAGCGCTACTGGCAGCTCCTGCGTAACTCTCTCATCATATCGACGCTGACGGTGACCCTGACCCTGATCGTCGCGTCGATGGCGGCATTCACCTTCGCCCATGTCCGGTTCTACGGCAGCTCGATGCTGCTGAGCTATTTGACGCTGGGACTGTTGTTTCCGGCCGCAACCGCCGTGCTGCCGCTGTTCATCAAGGTACGCGATCTCGGGCTGCTCGATACCTATCTCGGCGTCGTGCTGCCGCAGGTCGCCTTCAGCCTCGCCATGAGCATCCTGCTGCTCAGACGCTTCTTCAAGGACATCCCCTACGAGCTGCTCGAGGCGGCGCTGGTCGATGGTTGCAGCTACATCAAATTCTTCCGCTACGTGACGCTGCCGCTGTCGCGGCCGATCCTGGCCACCGTCGGCACCATCACCTTCGTCAATAGCTGGAACGCCTATCTGTTGCCGCTGGTGATGCTCAACACCGATGCGCTGTATCCATGGCCGCTCGGCATCATGGTCTACCAGGGCGAATACTCGTCGGAGTGGCACCTGATCCTCGCCTTCATCACCCTGACCATCCTGCCGACGATCATCCTCTTCCTCTTGGCGCAGAAGCACATCGTCGCCGGTCTCACCGCAGGCGCAGTCAAGGGATGAACGACACCTCACGGAGACAAGAATGAGAAAAGTCGGCATCGGCATCATCGGTTGCGGCAATATCAGCACCGCGTACCTCAAGGCTTCGCAGCGCTTCCCGGTCCTCGATGTCAAGGCGCTCGCAGACATGCGCAGCGAAGTGGCGGAAAAGCGCGGCGCCGAGTTCGGGCTGCCGGGGATGCGCGTCGACCAGCTGCTCAAGCGCGACGATATCGAGATCGTGATCAATCTCACGGTTCCGCTCGCGCACACCGACGTCAGCCTCGCGGTGCTGAACGCAGGAAAGCACGTTCATTCCGAGAAGCCGCTGGGCGTCAACGTGGCCGAGGCGCGGAAGGTGATGGATCTCGCCGCGCAAAAGAACCTGCGCGTCGGCTGCGCGCCCGACACCTTCCTCGGCGGCGGCCATCAGACCGCGCGCAAGCTGATCGACGACGGCGCCATCGGCACGCCCGTCGCGGGCAGCGCGTTCTTCATGTGCCCCGGCCACGAACGCTGGCATCCGGCCCCGGGCTTCTATTACTTGCGCGGCGGCGGGCCGATGCTGGACATGGGGCCATACTATATCACCGACCTCGTGCAGCTGCTCGGCCCCGTCGCGAGCGTGATGGGCTCGACCGCGCGGCCGAAATCCGAGCGTCTCGTGACCAGCCAGCCGATGAACGGCCAGATGATCCCGGTCGAGGTCGCAACCCACGTGGCCGGCACGCTGGAATTCGAAAGCGGCGCCGTGGTCTCGATCGCCATGAGCTTCGACGTGCCGAAGCACCGGCATACGCCGATCGAGATCTATGGCGACAAGGGCAGCATGCTGGTCCCCGATCCCAACCGCTTCGGCGGCGAGGTGCAGGTGGCGAAGACCGGCGGCGAGTGGGAGACAGTGCCGCTGACCCACGGTCATGTCGAAGGTGAATTCCGCTCGATCGGCGTCGCCGATATGGCGAGCGCCATCGTCACCAACCGGCCGCACCGCGCCAGCGGCGCGCTCGCCTTCCACGTCCTGGAGGTGATGGAAGCGTTCCAGACTTCCGCCGATGAGGGGCGCCGCGTCAAAATCGAGAGCCGCGCCGAGCGGCCGGCGATGTTGCCGGCCGGGCGTGACACCGGACAGATCGACTGAGGATGATGACAATGCGCAAGGCAATGATCGTTTGGGGTGGCTGGCCGGGACACGATCCTGATCTCTGCGCCTCGATGATACGAGGTTGGTTGAAGCAGGAAGGCTTCGAGGTCCGCATCGAGACCACGACGGCGGCGTTCGCCGATCCCGCGATCCACGATCTCTCGCTGATCATTCCGATCTACACCATGTCGAAGATCGAGAAGCCGGAGGCGCTCAACCTCTGCGCGGCCGTGCGCGGCGGCGTCGGGCTCGCGGGCCATCATGGCGGCATGTGCGACGCCTTCCGGGAATCGGTCGACTATCAATTCCTCTGCGGCGGCCAGTGGGTTGCCCATCCCGGCAACATCATCGACTACAGGGTCGACTTGACGAAGCCGGACGACCCCATCATGAAGGGCCTGAAGAGCTTCGAGCATCGATCCGAGCAGTATTACATGCATGTCGACCCTGCCAACGAGGTGCTGGCCACGACGACGTTTTCCGGCGAGCACGCGCCCTGGATCGAGGGCGTGGTGATGCCGGTGGTCTGGAAGAAGCGCTACGGCGAGGGCAGGGTGTTCTATTCCTCGCTCGGCCACCGTGCCTATGAACTCGACGTGCCCGAGATCAGGACCATGATGATCCGCGGCATGTTGTGGGCGGCGCGCGGATGACGGGCGGCGAGATACATCCGGCCATGCGCGCGACGCTGGAAGACGTCGCGCGCATGGCCGGAGTGTCGCTCGCAACGGTCGATCGCGTCGTCAACCGTCGCGAAGGCGTGCGGGCCAAAACGGTGGCGCGCGTGGAGGCGGCGGTCGCAAAGCTCGGCTACCGCGCCGATATCGCCGCCGCACGGCTCGCCCGTGGCCAGACATTTCGCTTCGCCTTCGTGCTCCCGACCGGCAGCAACAGCTTCATGACCAACTTGACCGAGCAGGTGCAGCGCACCGCGGAGTGGCTCGCCAGCCAGCGCGGATTCATCGATATCCTGCACGTCGACGTGCTCGATCCGGACGTGCTGGCCCACACGCTGGAGGAGCTGTCGCCGGCCTATCACGGCGTCGCCGTCATCGCGCTCGATCATCCTCGGGTGCGCGCGGCGATCGATGATCTCGCGGCCCGCGGCGTTGCCGTGGTGACACTGGTCTCGGACGCGCCGAGCGCGCGGCGCCTGCACTATGTCGGCATCGACAATCCGGCCGCCGGTCGCACGGCCGCAACCCTGATGGGACGTTTCCTGTCGGGACGCAAAGGCAGCGTCGCCGTCATTGCCGGCTCGCTGTCGCTACGCGATCACACCGAGAGACAGTTTGGCTTTCACCAGATTCTGACGAGCGAATATCCGGATCTGGTTGTGCTGCCGGTGCTGGAGGGGCGCGACGACAGCGAGCGCACGCGCGTCCTCACAGCAGAGCTCTTGTCGCGACGGTCCGATCTGCTTGGCATCTATTCCTGTGGCGCAGGCAATCGCGGCATCGCGGAGGCGCTGGAAGCCTCGGGTCGTGCCCGCGATGTGGTCTGGATTGCCCACGAACTCACCCAGTTCACGGGGCGCTTTCTGGTGCGCGGCACCATCGATGCGATCATCAACCAGGATCCCGGCCACGAAGCGCGCTCCGCTGCGCGCGTCTTGCTCGCGCATTGCTCGGGCGAGCCGATCAGTGCCGACCAGGAGCGTATCCGCATCGACATCTTCTTGCGGGACAATCTGCCGTAGCCGGGCACCTCAGCGCCGGATCGTGACGTCCGCCGATGGCCGCCGGTGTTCCCAGTCCGCGCGCTCGAGCTCGGGACGATCGAGCTCGGCCTCGGGGTAACCGATGCAGAGATAGCCGATGAATTTCCAAGTCTCCGGCACGTCGAGAATCTCGCGGACGCGGAGCGGGTTGAGGATCGAAACCCAGCCGATACCGATGCCGTCGGCGCGCGCGGCGAGCCAGGCCGAGACGATGGCCGCGACGACCGAATAGTCGAGCGTCTCCGGCATCGTCGCGCGGCCAAGGCCATGTCCGGTCTTGCAGGCGTTTTCTGAAAACACCGCCAGATGCCCGGGCGCCTCTTCGAGGCCAGCTAGCTTGAGCGCGGCATAGCGCGCGGCGCGCTCGCCGGAATAGGCTTTGAGCGCATCGGCATTGCAGAGCTTGAAGTCGTCGACAATAGCGCGGCGCCGTGCCTCATCCTCGACGATCACGAAGCGCCAGGGCTGGCTGAGCCCGACCGATGGCGACAGGCAGGCGATGTCGATCAGCCGTTCCAGCGTGCCCTCGGGCAGCGGATCTCTACGGAAGCGCCGCACGTCGCGCCGCCAGACGAAGAGCTCGCGCAATTGCCGACGAAAATCGTCGTCGAAGGAGACCATCAGGAGGCCGCGTGAAACAGCGAGGCGGCCATCAGCAGGATGGCGGTCTCGGCGACTTGCTCGTAAGCACCGAGTATATCACCGGTCTGCCCGCCGACCTGCCTGATCGCGAGCCACGCGATCAGCAGTCCGAGAAAGGCGAGCAGGATCACGGCAAGGATCGCCTTGCCCGGGCCAAAGCCGATCGCGAGCACGATGGCACCAAGGCCGAGCGCAATGGCGGCGTTCGGGCCTGCCGGCCGGCCGGCGCCGGCGGACAATCCATCCGTCCGCGCCGGTGGCACCAGCGCCATGAACAGCGGCAGGCCCGCGCGCGCGGCCACATGTGCAAGCAGAAGCGCGATCAGGACCGCGCGCGGCGCGGCAATGGCCGCGAGCGCGCTCCAGCGCAGGCCCAGCGACACGATGAGTGCGCAGACGCCAAAACTACCGATCCGGCTGTCGCGCATGATCTCGAGTCTTCGCGCGCGCGTACCGCCGCCGAGGCCGTCGGCGGTATCGGCAAGGCCATCCTCGTGCAGCGCGCCGGTGATGATGATCGTGCTCGCAAGCGCCAGCATCGCGGCCGGTGCCGGTGTCACGCCGACTGCAGAAGCGATCGCATAAACGGCGGCACTGAGGAGACCGACCAAGAGTCCCGCGACCGGCAGTGTCCAGCCCGCCCGCGCAATGTCGCCGTCGCCGACCGGCGTCGACGGGCCTAGCGGCAGGATCGTGGCGAGTGACAGGCCGATGCGCAAATCCTTGACGATGGTGGCGAGTTGCTTGCGGTCGGTCATGGCTTCACTTGACCTTCATCGGTAGCCCCGAGACCACGAACTCGACCTCATCGGCGACTTCGGCGATGGCCTGGTTGAGCAGGCCGGCCGCATCGCGAAAACTGCGCGCCAGCGCATTGTCCGGCACGATACCGAGGCCGACCTCGTTGGTCACGAGGATCACCGGGCTCTTTTGCCTGCGAAGTGCCGCAGCGAGCAGCGCAGCTTCGTTCGACCACTCGCGTCCGGCATGAAGAAGGTTCGAGAGCCATAGCGTGAGGCAGTCGACCAGCCGCGCGCCGCCGCCGTCGGTCGCATCGAGCACCGCCACGAGATCGAGCGGGGTCTCGCGCTCGATCCAGTCACCGCCGCGGCGGGCGCGGTGGTGCGCGATCCGCTCCGCCATCTCCGCATCGAGCGCCTCGGCGGTCGCGATGTAGACGGGCCGGCCGGGAAAGCCGCGGACGCGCGCCTCGGCGCGCCGGCTTTTCCCGGACCTCGCCCCTCCCGTGATCAGGACAACCGCCATGAAACCTCCATTCTGACCGCACTAACCACCAATCGGGCGCAAAGACAAAGCCGAAATCGGCGGGCAGGGGCTTGCGCTGCGACGCAATTCTTGCGCATCAGGGCAGGCGAGAAGGAGATGTGACGTGGGCTTTGCCGGCGCGATGGCGGTAGCGATGACGGTGGACGCCATCTGGGGATGGCCCGCCGCATTGTTCGCGCGCATCGGCCATCCCGTGACCTGGATCGGCAGGCTGATCGCTCTGCTCGATCGCAATTGGAACAGACCGGTGGATGCACCCGAAACGCGGCGCATGGCCGGCATTGCCGCTGCGCTGCTGGTGATTGCGCTGTGCGCTGCCATCGGCTGGTTGGTGCAAAGCTGGCTCATTCCCGGATGGAGCCGCGCCGTCCTGCTCGGCATTCTGGCCTGGCCGCTGGTCGCGCTGCGCTCGCTCCATGATCACGTCGCTGCCGTCGCGCAGCCGTTGCAGTCGGGCGACTTAGAGGCGGCGCGGCTTGCGGTCGCGCAGATCGTCGGCCGCGATCCCGCGTCCCTCGATGAGGCCGGGATTTCGCGCGCGGCGCTCGAGAGCCTCGCGGAGAACGCATCCGACGGCATCGTGGCGCCGGTATTTTGGGGCGCGCTGCTGGGCCTGCCCGGCATCTTTGGCTACAAGGCAATCAACACGCTGGATTCCATGATCGGTCATCGCTCAGAGCGTCATCTCTGGTTCGGCTGGGCGGCCGCGCGCATCGACGACGTCGCCAATTTCATTCCGGCGCGGCTGACGGGCCTGTTGTTCGCGTTGGTGACAGCGCACCCCACAGTGGTCTTGTCCTGCATGTCGCGCGATGCAAACCGCCATCGCTCGCCCAATGCCGGCTGGCCGGAGGCGGCAATGGCCGGTGCGCTCGGCGTGCGCCTGAGCGGGCCACGCAGCTATCATGGCGCCGTGACCGACGAACCCTGGCTGAACGAAGGCGCGCGCGATCCGCTCGGCGCCGATATCGGCCGGGGATTGCGGCTCTATGTTCGCGCGATGCTGCTGCTCGGCGGCTCGCTCGCGGCACTGGCTTTGATCTAGCGAGGCGGTGATGCGCGAACATGGTGGCAATCTCGATGCAGCGGTGCAGCGGTTCGGCGGGCGCATCGAGGGCTGGATCGATCTGTCGACCGGCATCAACCGGCAGCCTTATCCGGTGGGTGAGATCGAACCGCATGCCTGGCGCGCGCTGCCGTCGCGGTCCGAGATTGAAGCGCTTCACGATGCCGCGCGGCAGGCCTATGCAACAGAGGCGCCGCTGCTCGCCATGGCCGGCGCGCAGGCGGCGATCCAGTGTCTGCCGAATCTTTCACGCAAGGGCCGCGCGCGCATTCTCGCGCCGACCTACAACGAATACGGCGGGGTGTTGTCCGCCGCGGGCTGGGACGTTGCCGAGGTCTCAGGTCTCGACGCGCTCGCGGGCGCCGATCTTGCCGTCGTCGTCAATCCCAACAATCCCGACGGCCGGCGTCACGGCATGGCCGATCTGCTTGCCCTCTTGCCGCGCGTCGGCCGCCTTGTAATCGATGAGAGTTTTGCCGATGCGCTGCCTGAGCTGTCGCTCGCGCGAGAGGCGGGGCAGGGCGGTCTTCTGATCCTGCGCTCATTCGGCAAGTTCTACGGGCTGGCCGGCTTGCGCCTTGGCTTTGTGCTCGGCGCGGACGCGGACATTGCAGCGCTCTCGGCGATAGCAGGGCCGTGGCCGGTTTCAGGCGCTGCGATCGCCGTCGGTCGGCGCGCACTGCGCGATCGCGAATGGGCCAGCGCAACGACGGCGCGGCTCGGCCGCGACTGCGCGCGGCTCGACGTCGAGGCTACGGCGCAAGGATGGCGGCTGGTCGGCGGCACGCCGCTGTTCCGGCTCTACGATGTCGGTGATGCGCTTGCTGCCCAGGACAAGCTCGCGCGCGGCCGGATCTGGTCGCGCGTCTTCAGCCAGCAGCCGGGATGGTTGCGTCTGGGGCTGCCGGGTGATGAGGCGGAATGGTCGCGCCTCGTCGCCGCGCTCGCGGGCTGACGCTCAGCGCGCCAGCGCGAGCAGGCCTTCGATATCAAGATGCGTCTCGATGTGATCGGCGAGCGCGTCGAGCGCGCTCTCGACCCGTGCCTGATAGGGTTGATCGGCTGAGGGAATGTCGAGCTGCGCAAGGAACGCTTTGCGAAAATGATCCGACGTGAACAGGCCATGCAGATAGCTGCCGTGCACACGCCCATCGCCGGAAATCGCTCCTTCCGGTGCGCCATCAAGCATGGCGAAGGGGCGCGCGCGATCCGGCCCATCGGTGCGGCCGATGTGGATTTCATACGCGTCGATCGGCGCGCTCGTCGCCGCATGTCGTGCAACGACGCGGGTGAGCGTCTTCTGCGGCGACATCACGGTGGTCACATCCAGAAGGCCGAGGCCGGCCGTCTCTCCGGCCGCGCCCTCGATGCCATCAGGATCATCCACGTTGCGCCCGAGCATCTGGTAGCCGCCGCACACACCGAGCACGTGACCGCCGCGGCGGTGATGCGCGAGGAGATCGATGTCCCAGCCTTGCGCACGCAAGAACGCGAGGTCGCCCCGCGTCGATTTCGAGCCGGGCACGATGACGAGCCGCGCGTCGCCGGGGATCGCTTCGCCCGGGCGGACCATCACGAGGTCGACGTTGGGCTCGAGCTTGAGCGGGTCGAGATCGTCGAAATTGGCGATCCGCGACAGCGCCAGGAACGCGATCTTGCACTGACCGGGCTTTCGCGCGTCGCCCAATCCCAGTGCATCCTCGGCCGGCAATTCGCCGGCGCGCGCGAACCAGGGCAGCACACCAAAACCGCGCCAGGATGTCTTGGTTTCGATCAGCCGATAGCCATCGTCGAACACCGTGGGATCGCCGCGGAACTTGTTGATGACAAACCCGCAGATCATCGCGGCATCGTGAGGATCGATCACGGTCTTGATGCCGACGAGCTGCGCGATGACGCCGCCGCGATCGATGTCGCCAATCAGCACGACCGGGACATCGGCCTTGCGGGCGAAGCCCATATTGGCGATGTCGGCCTTGCGCAAATTGACCTCGGCCGGGCTGCCGGCGCCTTCGACCAGAACGAGATCGGCCCGCGCCTTCAGCCGTTCGAAACTCTCGAGCACGGCACCCATCAGCGAAGGTTTCATCGCCGCGTAGTCGCGGGCGCGTGCCGTCGCGATGCGCTTGCCCTGCACGATGATTTGCGCGCCGACATCGGTCTCGGGCTTGAGCAGCACGGGATTCATGTCGGTGTGCGGCTCGACGCCGGCGGCGAGTGCCTGGAGCGCCTGCGCGCGGCCGATTTCGCCGCCGTCGACGGTGACGGCCGCATTGTTCGACATGTTCTGCGGCTTGAAGGGGAGCACGCGCAGGCCCCGGCGCTTTGCGGCACGCGCAAGGCCCGCAACGACGAGCGACTTGCCGACGTCCGAGCCCGCTCCCTGGATCATCAATGCGCGCGCCATCGACGTCTCAGAACTCGACGCCGGCTTGCGCCTTGATGCCGGAGCGGAACGGATGTTTCACCAGCGTCATCTCGGTGACGAGGTCGGCGATCTCGATCAGCTCGTCCTTGGCGTTGCGCCCGGTGAGGACGACATGCGTCAGCGGCGGCTTCTGCGTTTTCAGGAAGTCGACGACCTCGCCGATGTCGAGATAGTCGTAGCGCAGCGCGATGTTGATCTCGTCGAGCACCACCATGCGCAGGCGTTCATCGGAGATCAGCTCCTTGGCCTTCTCCCAGCCGGCGCGCGCGGCTGCGATGTCGCGGGCGCGATCCTGCGTCTCCCAGGTAAAGCCTTCGCCCATCGCATGGAACTGGCAGAGATTGCCGAAATGCCCGGTGAGCAGGCGCCGCTCGCCGGTATCCCAGGCGCCCTTGATGAACTGGACCACCGCGCAAGGCATGCCGTGCGCGACACAGCGAACGATCATGCCGAAGGCGGAGGACGATTTGCCCTTGCCCGCGCCGGTATGGACGATGATCAGCCCCTTTTCGCCGCTCTTGGTCGCCATGATCTTGTCGCGGGCGACCTTCTTCTTCGCCATTTTCGCGGCGTGCCGGGCATCGGTTTGCTCCACCGCTGGGGTATCCGGTTCAGGCGTCATCTGAAATGGTCCTTCGGCTTGACAAGTGGCGGCCATGGGCAAATGGTGGGCCGGCGTTGGTTCCTGTCCTACGACAGGCGAAGAGGGAATGCGATAGGGCTCGAATCGGCAAGATTCGTGTTCGAAAAGCAGCCGCCCCCGCGACCGTGACCGGAGAGATGCCCGAAGCCACTGATCCCATGGGATCGGGAAGGCGGGGATCGAAGGGATAAAACCCTGCTCCGCAAGCCGGGAGACCTGCCAGCGCGAATGTTTTGGACCGGCGGACGGGGTGTTCCGCGACGGGGAAGCGGACCCTCTCATCGAGCGGTTCGTGCGCCTCATCGCCTCCCGCAGATATCCTGGAAGGGGCGATGGCCGTCACACTTCACGTTTGCATCACCTGCCGCGCCGGCCAGACGCTGGGCGAAGGCGAAACCACGCCCGGCGCGCGGCTTCATGCCGCGATCCTCGACGCCGGCGTACCCGCGGGCGTCAACCTGGTTCCCGTCGAATGCCTGTCGGCCTGTAGCCAGGGCTGTTCGGTGGCGCTCAGCGCGCCCGGTCGATGGTCCTATGTCTATGGCCGCCTGTCGGATGCCAATGCGAGCGACGTGATCGCAGGCGCTTCGGCTTACGCCGCTGCGCCCGACGGCATCGTGCCATGGCGCAGCCGTCCCGAAATCTTTCGCAAGCAATCGCTTGCCCGCATTCCCCCCATCGCCGTCGTGCCGGAGGCCGCCGAATGAACACGCTCGCAAAAGTTCCGGTCACGGTCGTCACGGGCTTTCTGGGATCAGGCAAGACGACGCTGATCCAGCATCTGATCACCAATGCCAACGGCAAAAAGCTCGCGGTGCTCGTCAACGAGTTCGGCAGTGAAGGCGTCGACGGCGAGATCCTGAAATCCTGCGCGGATGCCAATTGTCCGGAGGAGAACATCGTCGAGCTCGCCAATGGCTGCATCTGCTGCACCGTGGCCGACGATTTCATTCCGGCGATGGAGCAACTGCTCGCGCGCCGGGTGAGGCCGGACCACATCCTGATCGAAACGTCGGGGCTGGCCCTGCCGAAGCCGCTGCTGAAAGCGTTCGACTGGCCGGAGATCCGCTCGCGGATCACGGTCGATGGCGTGATCGCGCTGGCGGATGCCGAGGCGGTCGCGGCCGGCCGCTTCGCGCCGGACCCGGATGCTGTTGAGGCACAGCGTGCGGCCGACGCGAATCTCGATCACGAGACGCCGCTGTCGGAGGTGTTCGAGGACCAGATCGCCTGCGCCGATATCGTGCTGCTCACCAAGGCTGACCTTGCGGGCGCGGAAGGGCTCGAAGCGGCGAAGGCGGTGATATCCGCCGAGATGCCGCGTCCGGTGCCGATGCTCCCCGTGGTCGACGGCGCGGTCGATCTGCGCGTGATCCTCGGCCTGGAAGCCGCGGCCGAAGACGATCTCGCCGCGCGTCCCTCGCATCACGATGGCGAGGACGAGCACGAGCACAACGATTTCAACTCCGTCGTGATCGATCTGCCTGAGGTCGTCGACGTCGAGGCGCTGATCGCCTCGGTGCAGCGGCTGGCGCGCGAGCAGAACGTGCTGCGCGCAAAAGGCTATATCGCGGTCAAGGGCAAGCCGATGCGGTTGTTGCTGCAATCGGTTGGCGAGCGGGTGCGGCACCAGTTCGATCAGCCCTGGGGCCTGCGTCCCCGGCAATCCAGGCTGGTCGTGATCGGCGAGCACGGCGATATCGACGAGGCCGCGATCAAGGCAGGGCTTGGAATGTCAGGGCTTGGCATCTGATGCACGTCGTCTTCCGCGAGAGCCGTGGTCTGGAGGAGACCGCGACGCCAAGGGACATCGGCCAGGATCCGGCCGATCTCGTGGTGCTCTCGTTCTCGGACTCGGATCTCGCCGCGTTCGCGGCTGGCTGGCGGCGCGGCCGCGAAAACCTGCCGTCGCTGCGGCTCGCCAATCTGGCCGAGCTGCGTCATCCGCTGTCGGTCGACACCTATATCGAGCGGACGCTGTCGCAAGCGCGCGGCATTCTGGTGCGCCTGATCGGCGGCGAGTCCTATTGGGCCTACGGGCTCGCGGCGCTCCAGCAACTGGCGAAGGAGCGCGGCATCGCGCTTGCCGTGTTGCCGGCGGATGGCCGCGATGATGAACGGCTGGATGCGTTCTCGACCTTGCCAGTCTCGACGCTCAGGCGGCTGAAAGTGCTCTGCGACAAGGGCGGACCGGTCGCTGCACAAGCCGCGATCGCCCAGCTTGCGCTGGCCTCGGGTCTCTATGCCGGGCCAGTGGTTGGAGAGATCGAGGTTCCCGAGATTGGTTTCTACGAGCCGAGGCGCGGTGTTGTCGCGTCGCTGCCTGATCCCGATGAAGAACCTCGTGCGCTCGTTACCTTTTACCGCTCTTATCTCACGGCCGCCGATACTGCCCCGGTCGATGCGCTAATCGCAATGCTCCGCGAGAGGGGCTTTGATGCCTGGGGGTTGTTCGTGACCTCACTAAAGGCGCCGGGCGTGGCCGATTGGCTGCGCGCGCACTTTGCGCAGCATCCGCCCGCCGCTATCGTCAATGCGACCGCGTTCTCCGCCGTTGGCGACGACGGCACGACGCCGTTCGATGCCGCATCGTGTCCTGTGTTCCAGGTCGCGCTCTCCACGGCAAGGCGCGAGGACTGGGCTGACTCTCTGCGCGGGCTCTCGCCGGGCGATCTGGCGATGCATGTCGTGCTCCCGGAGGTCGACGGCCGCGTGTTCGCGGGCGTGGTGAGCTTCAAGTCGGCTGGCGAGCGCGATTCTGACTTGCAGTTTGCGCACCTGGCGCATCGGCCGGATGACGAGCGTGTCGCCGCCGTCGTTGCGCGCGTGGTGGCCTGGCAGAAGCTCGCGCAGGAGCCGGCGGGCGAGAAGCGGCTGGCGATCGTGCTTTCCAACTATCCCGGTCGACCGCACCAGATTGCCCACGCGGTCGGGCTCGATGCGCTCGCCTCCGTTGAAGTGCTGCTCGCCGATCTCGGCAAGGCCGGCTTTGACGTCGAACCGCTGAGTGCGCTCGGCGATGTCTTGCTGAGGCAAGACTTGACGTGGAGTGTCGCCGACTATCGAGCCGCGCTCTCCCGCCTTCCGCGGGCATTGCAGGACGACCTCGAGCGCGCCTGGGGCGCGCCGGAGAATGATCCAAGCTGCCGGTGCGGCGAATTTCATTTCTTGGCGATCAAAAGCGGCAAGGCTATCATCGCGGTGCAGCCGGAGCGCGGTGAGGTCAGTCACCGTGATGCCGACTATCACGATCTTTCGCGCACACCGCGCCATGCCTATGTTGCGTTCTATCTCTGGCTCCGGCAGCGGGACATGGACGCCGTCGTGCACATGGGCGCGCATGGCACGCTGGAATGGCTGCCGGGGAAATCCGTGGCGCTGTCGTCGTCTTGCTGGCCCGAGGCGCTGATCGGCGATCTGCCGGTCATCTATCCCTTCATCGTCAACGATCCCGGCGAGGCGGCGCAGGCCAAGCGACGCACCGGCGCGGTCACGATTGGCCATCTGCCGCCGCCGCTGGCGAAGTCCGCGGTGCCGGAGGCCTTGCGCCGGCTCGAGCAACTGCTGGACGAATATTCGACCGCTGACGGTCTTGATCCCGCCCGCCGGCAACGCCTGATCGCCGAGATCCGCGACGAGGCACGCGCCGCCGGCCTCGACGCCGATCTCGGTCTTGCCGCGTCGGCTGCGCCGGCCGAAGCAATTCCGCGGATCGATCGTTTCGTCTGCGATCTCAAGGAGAGCCAGTTCGGCGACGGCCTGCATGTGTTCGGTCGTGGAACTTGTGGCGAAGCAGAGAGGGACGCGCTCATCGCGGCGTTGTCCGGCCGGCGCGTCGCGCCGGGGCCTGCGGGCTCGCCCTATCGCGGGCGCCACGACGTGCTGCCGACCGGGCGCAATCTGTTCGCCGTCGATCCCCGCGCCGTGCCGACCCCGTCGGCTCATGCGCAAGGCATCAAGCTTGCGGAAGAACTGTTGCGCCGTCACTTGCAGGATCATGGCGAGTGGCCGAAGGGACTCGTGGTCGATCTCTGGGGCTCCGCGACCATGCGCACCGCCGGTGAAGAGTTCGCCATGGCGCTGCATCTCGCCGGCCTCGCGCCGCGCTGGGATCATGCCTCGGGGCGCGTGACCGGCTATGACATTATCGCGCCGGCCGAGCTCGGCCGTCCCCGCATCGACGTCACGCTGCGCGTGTCCGGCCTGTTCCGCGACGTCTTCGCGGGCCTCGCGCAATTGTTCGAGGCGGCCAGCGAGGCGCTCTCGACGCGCGACGACGAGGGTGACGAAAATCCCTATCGCACACGCGCCGCACGCGTGTTCGGACCGCGTCCCGGACAGTATGGCGTCGGCCTGTCCTCGATACCGGATGTCTTCACCGAGGACTCACGTGCGGCGGCTGGCGAGGCCTGGCTATCGGCGTCATCCTGGTCGTTGTCATCAGAGGGCGAGATGCGGCAGAATCGCGCCGGCATCGAGACGAGGCTCGCCGCTGCCGACGCCTTCGTCCATGTGCAGGATCTGCCCGAGACAGACCTGCTGCTCGCCGCCGACTATGCCGCGCATGAGGCAGGCGTTGCGGCTGCGGCGGCCAAGTTAGGTGCTGCCGCGCCATCGCTCTATCACCTCGATGCGACGCGGCCCGACCAGCCGCAGGCGCGCGCGCTGACGGAAGAGATCTCGCGGGTCGTCCGCGCCCGCGCCGCCAATCCCGACTGGATCGCCGGCATGATGCGCCACGGTTTTCGTGGCGCGGCGGAGATCACAGCGACGCTCGAGCACATGGCTGCATTCGCCCATCTTGCCGGTGCCGTGCCGCCGCATCTGTTCGATCTCTACTATGATGCGACACTCGGCAATGACGAGGTTCGTGCGTTCATGGCACGGGAAAATCCGGCCGCATTGGCTGCGATCGAAACCTGCTTCACTCGACTGCACGAAGCCGCCCTCTGGAAGACGCGCCGCAACTCGATTGCGGCGGCGCTGAAGGAGGCCTCATGAGCGCGGTCGCGATCAAGGGCTGGTGTCCGGGCGCGCTACGGCCGATGTTGTCGGGCGATGGCCTCGTGGTTCGTGTGCGCCCGCATGGCGGACGGCTTGCGGCGACGCAGGCGGCCGGCATTGCCGAGCTTGCCGCGCGCCATGGCAATGGCCTGATCGACGTCACCAGCCGGGCCAATCTTCAAGTGAGGGGCGTGACCGAGACGGCGCATCTGCCTCTGCTCGACGGGCTCGCGCAGTTGGGCCTGCTCGATGCCGATCCGGGGACCGAATCGCGGCGCAATATTCTGGTGACGCCATTCTGGAACGTCGGCGACGACACCTGCTTGCTCGCCGGTGAACTCGAACAGGCCCTTGCCGACAGCGCGCTCGATCTTCCGACCAAGTTCGGTTTTGCTATTGATGATGGGCGCGAGCGCTTGCTGGCCGGCGCATCCGCGGACGTCCGGATCGAGCGCGATCGCGCTGGTGAACTTGTCGTGCGCGCTGATGGTGCGGAGCTCGGTCGCACCGCTGCGCGCGGAGAAGCTGTGGCCGCGGCGCTAGCACTGGCAGAGTGGTTCATGGCATCCGGCGGAGCCAAGGGTGGGCGAGGGCGGATGGCGGCGCATATCGCTGCCGGCGCGACGCTGCCTGAAGGCTTGCGCGGCGACGCCGAGCCCGCGGCAGCGGCAGTTGGGCCACGTCCTGGTCTTTATCCGCACGGCGCGATCTTGGGTGTCGCGTTCGGCCAGTTGCCGCATGCGGCGCTCACTCATCTTGCGTCCTGCGCGCCGGCGCTGCGGATGACGCCGTGGCGGATGATTTTGGCGGAGGGCTTGCGCGAGATGCCGGGCGGTGAAGGCCTCATCACCGAGGCCGACGATCCCGCGTTGCGTGTGATCGCCTGTAGCGGCGCGCCGCGCTGCCGCGAGGCACATGCCGACACCCGCGCGCTCGCGGCCACGCTCGCGCCGCACATCGCGCCCGATGCACGGCTTCATGTCTCCGGATGTGCTAAGGGTTGCGCGCATTCCGGTCCGGCAGCAGTGACACTTGTTGCAACTCGCGACGGATTTGACCTCGTGCGGTGCGGCTCGACCCGCGATATGCCGGTGCTGCGTGGTCTGAGCAGCGCTGAGATCGTCAAAAATCCCTCCGTGCTGATGGGAGGGCGATGATGGCGCACGTGTACGAGACCGACGGCGCAGCGATCTATCGGCAGTCCTTTGCCACCATCCGTGCGGAAGCGGACCTCGCGCGCTTCACCGCGGACGAGGAGCAGGTCGCCGTTCGCATGATTCATGCCGCCGGGATGGTGGGGCTCGAGGCCCATATCCGCTTCACGCCGGGCATGGCGCGCGCCGCGCGCGCGGCGCTCGAGAACGGCGCGCCGATCCTGTGCGACGCGCGCATGGTGTCGGAAGGAATCACGCGCGCGCGGTTACCAGCCGGCAACGCCGTCATTTGCACCCTCGGCGATCCTGCCGTCCCGACGCTTGCACAGGCCATGCGCAATACGCGCTCGGCGGCGGCCCTCGAACTCTGGCGGCCGCATCTGGAAGGCGCGATCGTCGCGATCGGCAACGCGCCGACCGCGTTGTTCCACCTGCTCAACATGCTGGAGGACCAAGACTGCCCGCGGCCGGCGGCGATCATCGGCTGTCCGGTCGGCTTCGTCGGCGCGGCCGAATCCAAGGCGGCCTTGATGGCAAATCCGCCGGCGCCGGCATTGACCGTCGAGGGACGCCTCGGCGGCTCGGCGATCACCGTTGCCGCCGTGAATGCGCTGGCGAGCCGGAGCGAATAGAGATGGGACGTATCATCTGCTGCGGCCTTGGGCCTGGTGATCCCGACCTGATGAGCGTGCGTGCCGACCGTGAGGTGCGGGCAGCAAGGCACGTTGCCTATTTCCGCAAGAAAGGCCGCCCGGGCCAGGCGCGGCGCATCGTCGAGGCCATGCTCGCAGCTGACGTCACCGAATATCCGATGGAATATCCGGTTACGACCGAGATCGCGTTCGATAGTCCTGAATATGTGCGCCTGCTCGCCGGATTCTACGACGAATGGGCTGAGCGGCTGGCGCGGCTGGCACGCGCGGTTGACGTCGTCGTGCTCTGCGAGGGTGATCCTTACTTCTACGGCTCCTTCATGCACCTGCACGCACGCCTGCAGGGGCGCGTCGAGATCGAGGTGATCGCCGGCATTCCCGGCATGGCCGGCTGCTGGAACGCGATCGGCCAGCCGATCGCGCTCGGCGACGACGTGACGACGGTCCTGATGGGGACGCTGGCCGAGGACGAGCTTGAGCAGCGGATGTGCAATTCCGATGCGCTTGTCATCATGAAGACCGGACGCAATTTGCAGAAGGTGCGGCGTGCCCTTGCGTCGGCCGGCAGGCTCGACGATGCCTGGCTGGTCGAGCGCGGCACCATGCCGGGCGAGCGCGTTGCGCGGCTCGCCGAGATCGACGAATCCGACTGTCCTTATTTCGCGATCGTGCTGGTGCACGGGCGGGGGCGGCGCATGGACGCGGGCGAATGACGGGAACGCTGACCATTGCGGGACTTGGGCCCGGCGACGAGGCGCTGGTGACGCCGGAAGTCTCCGCAGCGCTCGCGGCTGCGACTGATGTGGTGGGCTACGCGCCTTATGTCGCGCGCGTCGCAGCCCGCGATGGTCTCACGCTGCATCCGTCGGACAACCGCGTGGAGCTTCAGCGTGCGAGCGAGGCGCTGCGTCTCGCAGCCGAGGGACGAAGCGTCGTCGTGGTGTCCTCGGGAGATCCCGGCGTGTTCGCGATGGCGTCGGCCGTGTTCGAGGCGCTTGAACAGGCGCCACAATGGCGAGAGCTTCCTATCCGCGTGCTGCCCGGTGTGACCGCGATGCTGGCCGCGGCTGCGCGCGCTGGCGCGCCGCTCGGCCATGATTTCTGCGCGATCAATCTCTCCGACAATCTCAAGCCCTGGGCGGCGATCGAGAAGCGCCTGCGCCTTGCGGCGGAGGCCGATTTCGCGATCGCGCTCTACAATCCGCGCTCGGCGAGCCGGCCGGAAGGTTTTGGCCGCGCGCTCGCGGTGCTGAAGGAGGCGGGCTGCGGCGAAAGGCTGGTGATCTTCGCCCGCGCGATCAGTGCGCCGGACGAGCGAATCGAGACAGTCACGCTGAACGAGGCGACGCCCGAGATGGCCGACATGCGCACGCTCGTGATCGTCGGCAATTCGCAGACACGCCGTGTCGGCCGGTGGGTCTATGCGCCGAGGCAGGCCCGATGACCGAGCCAGGCCATGACCTCGACCACGCTTTCCACCCGCGGCCGCTCGGGCAGTTGCGGTCGCGAGATCATGATGACGGGCAAGTCGAGCGCGCGGCCTGCGTCGATCTTGGCGCGCGCGCCATCGCCGCCGGAATTGCGGGCGACGATCCATGCGATGCGGCGCGATTGCAGCATCTCCAGCTCGCTTTTAAGCGTGAACGGCCCGCGCGATACGATGACATCGGCTTCGAACGGCAGCGCGCCCTCAGGCGGGTCGACGAACCTGAGCGTATAGGCGTGCTGCGGCCTCTCGCTAAACGGCGCGATATGCTGCCGGCCGATCGCGAGGAAGATGCACGCCGGCGTCTCGGGCAGGGCTGCGACTGCGGCGGCGATATCCGCGACCTCGATCCAGTGATCTCCGGCCGCTTTAACCCAGGGTGCGCGTTCGAGCGCGACCAGCGGCGTCTCCGTTTCTGTGCAGGCCGCGACCGCATTGCGGCTCATCTCGGCCGCAAAGGGATGGGTGGCGTCGACGACATGCGTGATGCCCTCCTGCCGGATGTAGTCCGCAAGTCCGCTCACGCCGCCGAAGCCGCCGGTGCGGGTCGGCAGCGGCTGACCGGCGGGCGCGCGGGTGCGACCGCCATAGGAATAGATCGCATCGACGCCGGCACGCGCGATCTCCGCGGCGAGCGTATTCGCATCACTCGTTCCGCCCAGAATGAGGGCGCGCGTCATGGCTGATCCCTGGCTGACCATCATCGGTATCGGCGAAGATGGCCTCGCGGGCCTCTCCGAGGCAAGCCGAAAGGCGCTTGCCAGGGCCGAGACCGTGTTCGGCGGCGAGCGCCATCTTGCGCTGGCAGGCATAACCGATCGCGGCCGCCCGTGGCCAGTGCCGTTCGACGCGGATGTCGTTCTGGATTGCCGTGGCCGGCCCACCGCGGTGCTTGCGTCCGGCGATCCGTTCTGGCACGGCGCCGGCGCCAGCCTCGCCGAGAGGCTGGAAGCGGGCGAGTGGATCGCGCATTCCGCGCCTTCGACGTTCTCGCTGGCTGCGGCGAGATTGGGCTGGCGAGTCGAATCTTGCATATGCGTTGCGCTCCATGCCGCGCCGTTCGAGCGTCTGGTGCCACATCTGGCAGATGGTGCGCGGATCATCTGCCTCGTGCGCGACGGCAAGGCGGCCAGCGATCTCGCGAGCTGGTTGACGGAGCGAGGCTGGGGCGCGTCGGCGTTCCGGACCCTCTCAGCGCTCGGCGGGCAGCGCGAGCGTATCAGGTCGCACCAAGCGGACGCCTATGCAGCCGAGCCTGGCGACCTGGTCGCGGTCGCGCTGGAGGCGAGGGGACCGAATGGGATTCCCCGCAGCTCCGGCCTTGCGGACGATCTCTTCCTGCATGACGGTCAGATCACCAAGCGGCCGATACGTGCGCTGGCTTTGTCCGCGCTGGCGCCGCGTCCGGGCGAACGCCTCTGGGACATCGGGGCGGGCTCGGGTTCGATCTCGGTGGAATGGGCCTTGTGCGGCGGCGCGGCGATTGCGATCGAGGCGCGCGAGGATCGTGCCGCGAACATCCGCAGCAATGCCGCGGCTTTCGGACTGGCGCATCGGATCGCCGTGATCGTAGGAGCTGCGCCCGGCGCAACGGCGGGCCTGGAGACGCCCGACGCCGTGTTCATCGGCGGCGGCCTCGATGCCGCGATGTTCGATGCCGTCTGGTCGCAGATTGCGCAGGGCACGCGGCTGGTTGCTCATGCCGTAACGCTGGAGACGGAAACGTTGCTGGTGGAGCTGAACCAGCGCCATGGCGGCGAATTGATGCGGGTCGAGATTGCGCATGCGGGCCCGTTGGGACGCTATCGATCCTGGGACGCGGCGCGGCCGATCGTGCAATGGAGCGTGGCGCGATGAAAGTCGCTGGGCTCGGCTTCAAGCGCGACGTTACCCTTGCTGCGCTGCGCGAGGCACTTCTCGCCGCGGGCGGCGTGGAAGGTCTCGCGGCTGTTGCAACAGTCAGCGACAAGGCGGACAGCCCGGCGCTGAAGTTGCTGGCGGGCGAATTCGACGTGCCGATCAAGGCCATTTCCGCCGACATGCTCGCCGGCATCGCGACGCCGACGCAGTCAAAACTCATCCAGGAAAAGTTCGGCACTGGATCGGTGGCGGAAGCCGTCGCGCTTGCGGCCGCCGGCCGTGGCGCGCGACTGATTGCGACGCGCGTGGTTTCGCAGGACCGGACCGCGACCGCGGCGATTGCAGAGGGAGACGGCGAATGACCGTGCATTTCATTGGGGCGGGGCCGGGCGCCGCCGATCTCCTCACCTTGCGTGGGCGTGATCTGATCGCGGCCTCGCCGGTGTGCCTCTATGCGGGCTCGCTCGTGCCAGAAGGCGTTCTGGCGCACTGCCCGAAGGGCGCGCGGATCGTCAACACGGCGCCGCTGTCGCTCGACGAGATCATCGCCGAGATCGCCAACGCGCATGGAGAAGGCAAGGATGTCGCGCGGCTACATTCGGGCGACCTCTCGGTCTGGTCGGCGATGGGCGAGCAATTGCGCCGCCTGCGCGCGCTCGGCATTCCCTTCACCGTCACACCGGGTGTGCCGTCCTTCGCGGCGGCCGCCGCTGCGCTGGAGGCCGAGCTGACGCTGCCGGGGCTTGCGCAATCGGTGGTGCTGACGCGGACACCGGGACGCGCGAGCGCGATGCCAGATGGCGAGAAGCTTGCTGCGTTCGCCGCGACCGGCGCGGTGCTCGCGATCCATCTCTCGATTCATCTGCTCGACAAGGTGATCGCCGAGTTGACGCCGCACTATGGCGCGGACTGTCCGGTGGCGATCGTCTGGCGCGCGAGCTGGCCGGACCAGCGCATCGTCCGCGCTACGCTCGCCACGCTCGATGCGGCCGTCGGCGCCGAGCTCGAACGTACCGCGCTCATCCTGGTCGGCAAAACACTCGGCTCGGAGGAGTTCTCCGAGAGCCGTCTTTACGCCGCCGACTACGATCGCCGCTACCGGCCGGTCGGACCGGCGCCGCGCTTTCCGGAGGCATCGTGATGGCGGCAGGTCTCGTCATTTCCGCGCCGGCTTCCGGCGTCGGCAAGACGACGCTGACGCTGGCGCTCGCACGCGCCTATCGCGATCGCGGCCTCAAGGTGCAGTGCTTCAAGAGCGGCCCTGACTACATCGATCCCGCCTTTCACGCGGCGGCCACGGGACGCGCCTCCGTCAACATCGACAGCTGGGCGATGGATCGTGCGAGCATCGAACATCTCGTCAGCCGCGGCGCGAACGCCGATCTCATACTGGCCGAGGGCTCAATGGGCCTGTTCGACGGCGTTGCCGCGCGCGGCGTCTCCGGTACAGGCGCCACCGCCGACATCGCGGAGATGATGGGCTGGCCCGTGCTGCTGGTGATTGATCCGTCAGGCCAGGCGCAGACGGCAGCTGCAATTGCGACCGGCTTGCGGGATTTCCGCAGCGGTGTACGCCTTGCCGGCGTCGTGCTCAACCGCGTCGCGAGCCCGCGGCATGAGGATCTCGTGCGGCGTGCGATGAACGATGCCGGCATTGCGGTGTTCGGCGCGTTGCCGCGCCATGCCGAGATCAGCCTGCCGAAGCGGCATCTCGGCCTGGTGCAGGCCGAAGAGCAGGCGGAGATCGGAACCCTGATCGATGAAGCGGCGCGCTTTGTCAGTGAGCACGTCGATCTCGATGCCGCGCTGGGCGCGGCGTCCACATGGTTGGCGCAATCAGCCACGAATGGGCTCAACGTCACGCCGCCGGGCCAGCGCATTGCGCTGGCGCGCGACGCCGCGTTTTCCTTCGTCTATCCACATATGCTCGAGGCCTGGCGCGACGCCGGTGCGGAGATCCAGCCGTTCTCGCCGCTCGCCGACGAGGGACCCGATGCAAGCGCCGATGTGTGCTGGCTGCCCGGCGGTTATCCCGAGTTGCATCCCGGCCGGCTCGCAGTGAATACGCGCTTTCGCGAGCGCATGCGCGACTTCGCCGAGACGCGGCCGGTCCATGGCGAATGCGGCGGCTACATGGTGATGGGCGCGACCTTGACCGATGCCGACGGCGCGCGGCACGAGATGCTTGGCCTCCTGGGCCTGGAGACGAGCTTTGCCAAGCGTCGCATGCATCTCGGCTATCGTCTTGCCGAGCTCGCGGCACCAATGCCGGGACGTCGGCCGGGCGCGCGCCTGCGCGGTCATGAATTCCATTATTCGACGATTCTCGCGCAGCCTGATGTACCGCTTGCGATCGTGCGTGACGCGACAGGCGCTGTTGTCGCGGAGACAGGATCGCGGCGCGGGCATGCGACGGGTACTTTCTTTCACCTGATTGCGGAGGACCGGTGAGCGGCTTCGTCTCCTTCATCTCCGCCGGTCCCGGCGATCCCGGGCTTTTGACGCTCAAGGGCGCCGCGCGGCTGCGCGGGGCCGACGTCGTGCTCTATGACGATCTCGCGTCCGGCGCGATCCTCGAACTGGCCCGGCCCGGCGCCAATCTGGTGGCGGTCGGAAAACGCGCCGGCCGGCCCTCGACCAAGCAGCAGCACGTGAACCGCCTGCTGGTCGATTATGCGGCGACCGGCGCGCGCGTGGTGCGGCTGAAATCCGGCGATGCCGGCATCTTCGGCCGGCTCGAGGAGGAGATCGAGTCGCTTCGGGCGTCGGGGATCGGCTACGAGATCGTGCCCGGCGTCACCTCGGCCTGCGTCGCGGCGGCCCAAGCCGGCATCCCCCTGACCCGGCGAAACACCGCGCGCCGGGTGCAGTTCGTGACCGGGGCCGACGTGACCGGACAGTTGCCGCAAAATCTGAACTGGGCGGCGCTGGCCGACCCGGACGCGACGACGGTGGTCTATATGGGCCGGCGCACGTTTCCGGATCTGGCCGCAAAGCTGATCGCGCATGGTCTTTCGCCGGAAACGCCAGCGCTGTTTGCGGAATCCCTGGGCCGCGTCGATGAGCGGCTCGTCCGGACCACGATCGCAAGGCTCGCCGAAGAGCTCACGCAGGCCGCGCCCGCGACCACGGCCGCCGTCATCCTGTTTGGCGCATTGGCGGGAGAATCTTCGTGATGATGCCCGTGGCCGCCGTTCGACCCTTGACGCCCGGCTTGCGAAAGGGGCACACAAGAGGGGCATGGTGCTCGATGCGGCGCAAAGCGCCGGAGCATAATCGGGAATGGGGGTGGGCGGACCCAGTTGCGGCGCCCCAAACCCCAGCCGCCCCCGCGACTGTAAGCGGTGAGGGGCTCCGATCCGCCACTGGGCCGCAAGGCCTGGGAAGGCCGGAGATCCCCTTCGATCCGCGAGCCAGGAGACCGGCCCTGCACGTTTGGACGCCAAGGCCGTCGGGTGTGACGGCAGGAAGGACTTGAACCATGCATATCGAACCCGGAATCGTGACGGGCGCCAAGCTCGTGTTGAGTTACGCAACCGGCATCGCCGCGGGCGGCGTTGCGCTGAAGCTCGCGGCCGAGACCGTGCGCGAGCAGGGCATCAGCTCGTTCGCGGTGCGGACGGCTGCGACGACCGCGCTGGTCTTCACCTTCTTCGAGATCCTGCCGCACTTCCCGGTCGGGGTCTCCGAGGTGCACTTCATCCTCGGCTCGACCCTGTTCCTGCTGTTCGGTGCGGCACCGGCAGCCCTTGGTCTCGCGCTTGGCCTCCTGCTGCAAGGCCTGTTCTTCGTGCCTACTGACCTGCCGCAATATGGCATGAACGTCACCACGCTCTTGGTGCCTCTGTTCGCCATCCAGGCGCTCGCGACCCGCATCATTTCCCGCAACACGGCCTATGTCGACCTGCAGTATCGTCAGGCGCTGGCGCTCTCGACGGCGTATCAGTCGGGCATCATCGCCTGGGTTGCGTTCTGGGCCATCTACGGTTCGGGCTTCGGCGCGACCAACCTCGCCAACATCGCGACCTTCGCCGCGTCCTATGCGCTGGTCATCGTGATCGAGCCGCTCGCCGATCTCGCGGTGCTGGCGCTGGCAAAGTCGCTGCGCGGCGTCACCGCGCCCGGTCTCGTCACCCCGCGCCTGCACAACGCGGCGTAGAGATGATTTGAAGGGCGGCCGTCATAGCCGCCCTTCACACTCGTGATGCTCACACTTTCCCTGATAGGTATCGGTTGCGGCGATCCCGAGCAGCTCACGCTCGCCGCGATCCGTGCCATCAACGCGGCCAATCTCGTTCTGATCCCGCGCAAGGGAGCGCAGAAGTCCGATCTCGCCGACCTGCGGCGGACGATTTGCGCCGATGTACTCACCAACAAAGAGACGCGGATCGCGGAGTTCGACTTGCCGGTGCGTAACGCGGGCGAGGCTGATTACTGCAGGGGCGTCGACGACTGGCACGATGCGGTCGCGGCAGCCTGGTCGCGGGAGATTGCGCAGCATCTCGGACGCGAGGGCCGAGTCGCGCTGCTGATCTGGGGCGATCCCTCGCTCTATGACTCCTCTTTGCGGATCGCGCGACGGCTTGATCCTTTGCCCGCGATCGAAGTCATCCCCGGCATCACCTCGATCCAGGCGCTGTGCGCGGCGCATGCGCTGCCGCTGAACGATATCGGCGAGCCTTTTCTGGTCACGACAGGGCGGCGACTGCGCGAAGGCGGCTGGCCTGACGGCACCGGCACCGTGGTGGTGATGCTAGACGGCGCCACGGCATTTCAGTCGCTCGATCCGCAAGGCCTGCAGATCTGGTGGGGCGCCTATCTCGGCATGCCCGATCAGATCGTCATGTCGGGTGCATTGGCCGAGATCGGTCCCCGCATCGTCGCGGCACGGCAGGAGGCGCGCGAACGGCACGGCTGGATCATGGACAGCTACATTCTCAAACGCAGAGCGTGACGCGACCGCGGTCGCGTGAACGGAGGCAGGACGACATGCTCCCCAATTGGGTCTACGAGAAATGCCCTGATATCTCGACCGCGCATCGCGAGGCGGCGATGGCGCGGCAGGCGCAACTGACCAAGCCGACCGGCGCGCTCGGACGGCTCGAGCAGGTCGCGATCGACCTCGCGGGCCTGCAGGAAACGGAGCAGCCGAGGGCCGCTCGCGTGCCGATCATCGTGTTTGCCGGCGATCACGGCATCGTCGACCAGGGTGTCTCCGCCTATCCGCAGGAAGTCACGATCGCGATGATGTCGAACTTCGCCGCGGGCGGCGCTGCGATCTCGGTGCTGGCGCGCGAACTGGGCTCAAGTCTCGAGGTCGTCGATGCCGGCTCGCTGGCGCAGTCGGAAGTCGCGGGGATCGTCGCGGACAAGCCGCGCTGCGGCACCCGCGATTTCAGCGTGGAAGCTGCGCTGGAGCCGGCGGAGCTCGCGTTTGCGTTTGAATGCGGACAGCGCGCGGTGGCGCGTGCGGCGGCGAAGCAGCCAGACCTTCTGATCCTCGGCGAGATGGGTATCGGCAACACCACGACATCGGCGGCGATCGCAGCGAGCCTGCTTGGCGTGAGCGCCGACGAAATCGCGGGCAGCGGCACCGGTGTCGATGCGGCAGGGCGTGCACGCAAGGCGCGCGTGATCGACGCTGCGCTTGCGCGGCATGGCCTGACGAATTCGAGTGCATCGCCGGAGCAAGTGCTCCGCACGGTCGGCGGCCTCGAAATTGCGGCGATCTGCGGCGCCATCATCGCGGCCGCGCAGCGGCGCGTTCCAACCTTGATCGACGGCTTCATCGTCTCAGTCGCTGCGCTGGCGGCCGCGCGGCTTAATCCGTCATGTCAGCCGTTCCTGCTGCCGTCGCATCAGTCGGCAGAGCAGGGGCATCGCCTCGTGCTTCGTGCGCTGAACGTTCAGCCGCTGGTTAGCCTTGATCTCAGGCTCGGGGAGGGATCGGGCGCGGCGATCGCGCTGCCGCTGGTGCGGCTCGCCTGCGCCCTGCACAATGGCATGGCAACGTTCGCGCAGGCCAATGTTCCGGATCGTCCGGCCTGAGGCGGCTCAAGCGATCGTCTGATTGACCGAGACGACGCGCCAGCCGGTTGCCAGCCGGTCGATACGGGTAAGCGAGAGCGGATTGATCGCAAAGCGCAGGGCCGCTTGTGGCGCGAGGTCGAGCGCGATGCACAGCGCGGCGCGGATCGTGCCGGAATGGACGATGAGGATTGCTGATCCTCTTTCGATGCGGTGGAGGCCTTCGCGGGTTCTGGCGATTTGATCTTCAAAGCTTTCGCCGCCAGGGGGCTTTGAGCCCGCCGGGTCGGCCCAGAATCTTGCATAGGCGTCGTCGCCCGCAGCGGCGAGTTCATCGTGACGTCGTCCGGTCCATTCGCCAAAATCCTGCTCGCTGAAGGCGGGCACGAGGATCGGATCAAGCCCGAGTGCGCGCGCTGTGTCGACGGTCCGTCGTGCCGGGCTCGCATAGCTCGCGGCCCTCTCCGGCAGACACCGTCGCAGCGCGTCGAGGCGCGTCCGGTCGCTGAAATCGGCCGGCGCATCCATGGCGTGGATCGTCCCCGCAACGCCATCGACGACCGCATGCCGTACCAGCCAGAGGAAGGTGTCTCCTTCCATTCAACGTCTCCAAGATGTTTCCACTGCTGCGACAAGAACGCCATACCTCTTCACATTGACTCCGTCCCGGACTTAATCCTAGATGCTCGTGACGGTTTCCCCATCGGGGATGAAAAGGGAACGCGGTGCGGGGATTTTTCCCCTATGCCGCGGCTGCCCCCGCAACTGTAAGCGGAGAATCCTTCGTCACTAGCCACTGGGCTCTCGGTCCCGGGAAGGCGGCGAAGAGGTCACGACCCGCGAGCCAGGAGACCTGCCGTCAGCCGTGGTCACACGCGAAGATGTCGGTCGGGGAGTACAGACATTTGGCTTAGCCGGAGGCGAGAAATGCGCCGAAGGTTGAGACTTGGTTCGCTGTGACGTGCCACTGACGTCATACCGAGGTCCGAACCGTGTCTTCCCGTACCGGCTACCCGCGCGCATTTTTGCTCGCGTCCAGCATTCTTGCGTCATTTCTCTTCGTCGATGTCCCCGGAGCCTTGGCGCAAGCGACCCGCGAACAATTGCCGCCGATCGAGGTCGCCCCGCAGGGTGATCACAACCGCAAGCCGGTAACCAGCCGTGACGGGCAGGGCACCCGCCGTGCGGCACCGAAGAGAGCCGCATCGAGCGCGCCGGCGCAGAAGCCCGCCGCACTAAACGCAAGCCAGACGCCGCTCAACAGCAACGTGGTGGCCGAAAGCGCCTCGCGCCTGGGGCTGACCGTGCGCGAGGTGCCCGCGACCGTCGAGGTGATCTCGGCCGAGACGATCCGCGAGCAGGGCTACCGGACCGTTTCCGACGTCGCCCAGGGCGCGGTCGGCGTGACCGCCGGCGACAATCCGGCGGAGCCCTCGGCCTTCTCGATGCGCGGCTTCACCAACAGCCAGATCAACATCCTCTACAATGGCATCAAGATTGGCCCGCAGAACATGACTTCGCGCATCATGGACACGGCCAATCTCGAGGCCGTGGAATTCGTGAAAGGCCCAGCCTCGGTGATGTCGGGCGAGGGTGCTGCCGGCGGCGCGGTCAATCTCGTGACCAAGCAGCCGCACACCGGGCCGGTCCAGAACGAGGCATTCTTTTCGTACGACTCCCTGAACTCGTTCCGCAGCTATTACGGCTCCGGCGGCAGCACCAACGTGCAGGGCCTCGACTACCGGTTCGACGTCAGCCGCTCCTCGCTCAACGGCTTTGCCGACGACACCGGCACCAAGACGCTCGACGTGTCGAGCCAGCTCAACTACCGCGTCTCCGACAGCCTCAAGATCTGGGGCGCGATCGAGTATCGGGAGGACCGCGGCAAGGCCTATTGGGGCGCACCGCTGGTGCCGGTCGCATTCAGTGGCTCACATGCGACGACCGGAATTGTCTCGGGCAATTACTTCAACAGGACTGACCTTGGGTCTGTCACGATCGACGATCGCAGCTTCAACACCAATTACAACGTCCTCGACAACCGCAACGTTGCGCAGGAGGTGTGGCTGCGCGGCGGCTTCGAGCTGAAGCTCGCGCCTGACTTGACGTTGAAGAGCCAAGCCTATGGTTACGGCGCAGAGCGCACCTGGTTCAACAACGAGATTGAGGCGTTCGATTCCACGAACAACCAAGTCTATCGCGAGCGCTTCTACGTCGCGCACAGCCAGCGCCTCGTCGGCAATATCACCGACCTGATCTGGGATGCGAACATCGCAGGTTTCGACAATCGCCTAGTCACCACGTCGTCGTCGAGCTACCTCGACTTCGTCAGGCCCGGTGCCGCGAATTTCCCGAACGATTATGTCTCACTGGTCGATCCCAACCGCGGCTATTACGGTGATCTCACGACCAAGCAGCAGATCGCGCGTATCGATAACGAGGCGCTGTCGTTCGAAGACCGGCTGAAGCTGACGCGGACTTTCGCATTGATCGGCGGCCTGCGTGTCGAGCATATCGGGCTCGACCGCAACTCGACCGACAAGTTCGGCTTAGAGAACGCGGGCTTCCCGTTCTCGAAGGACTGGGCGCCGGTGACGGGCCGTATCGGCTACACCTGGGAAGCCGTGCCCGGCCTGACCTTTTTCAGCCAGTACGCGACCGGTGCCGATGTCTCGGCCAACAACATCTTCCTGCTCGCGCCGACCCAGCCGCTCGACCTGACGACCTCGCGCACCTACGAGACCGGCATCAAGCATCTGTTCTGGGACAACAGGGCGGAGTGGTCGTTCTCGGCCTACGACATCCTGCGCAAGAACGTCTACGGAGCCGCCGGCGGTATGCAGCTCAACATCGCCGGGCGGCAGGAGTCCAAGGGTGTGGAGCTCGCCGGTGCCGTGCGCGTGACGGACGCCATGCGGCTGTGGGGCAATATCGCCTATGTCGACGCGCGCTATGCCGACTATAACTTCGCCGGCGGCTCGTTCTCCGGAAACACGCCGCCGAACGTGCCGCGCATCGTCGCCAATGCCGGCGCATCCTATCGCTTCTTCACGCCTTTCTTCACACCTTGGCCGGTGGAGCTCGGAATCGTCGGACGCCACGTCGGCGATCGCTACAACACCGATGCGAACACCGTGACACTGAACGCCTACACGATCGCAGACGTCTACGCCTTCGTCGACGTCCCCAAGGCGGTTTTCTCCGCCGTCGAGCAGACGCGCCTGACGTTCCGCGTGCGCAACATCACCGACAAGCGCTATGCGATCTGGGGCGATCCGTTCTACCCCGACCAGGTCCTGTTGGGTGCACCGCGCACCTACGAGATCTCCGCTGCGTTCAAATGGTGAGGTGCTGATAGCATGCTGGGCGCGATGATCCTGCTGCACCGCTGGCTCGGGATTGCGTTCAGCCTCCTGTTTGCGATGTGGTTCGCAAGCGGGATTGTGATGCATTTCGTTCCGTTTCCCGCGCTGAGTGAAGCGGACCGCTTCGAGGGTCTCGCACCATTGCGAGACGTGGTCACGTCGATCGGGCCGTCGGACGCCGTCGCGGCGAGCGGACTGTCCGACGCCGCGCGCGTGCGGCTGATCGGGCGGGGCGACGGTCCTGTCTACGTCGTCGTGGGACCTTCGCGGTCGCGGGCCGTCCGCACAACGGACGGAACCGACGCCACCGTGACGTCGCCGGACGTTGCACTTGCCATCGCGTCCGATCATGCGCGACGGCGCGGGCTTGATGTTGCCCGCGCGTCAGTCGTCGCGCTTGCCGAGCACGATCAATGGAGCGTGCCAAACGGCTTCGATCGGCATCGGCCGCTGTTCCGAGTGGCGCTCGGCGATGCTGATGAGAGCGAGCTCTACGTGTCGTCGGTCACGGGCGAGATCGTCCTGGATACGACGCGGCGCGAGCGCGGGTGGAATCTCGTCGGCAGCGTCGTGCACTGGATCTATCCGACCGTGCTGAGACGCAACTGGTCGCTCTGGGACGGGGCGGTCTGGAGCCTCTCGCTGATCGCATTGATCGCGACGGTGCTTGGCGCTGTGCTGGGCATCGCGCGGATCAGGGTTTGGAAGGGGCGAATGCGCTCACCCTTTCGCGGCTGGCATGCGTTGCATCACGTCATCGGATTGTTGGTGACGGTCTTCGTGCTGACCTGGATCTTCAGCGGCTGGCTGTCCATGGACCATGGGCGCCTGTTCTCGCGCGGGCAGTTGACGCAGGCCGAGGCGGACGTCGCCGCTGCCGTGCCCGACTGGCGCACGTTGGCAGTGGCGAACTGGCCGTTGATCTCGCCGTCCGCGGGCGAGGTCGAATGGTTCGCCTTCAACGGGAGGTTTTATCGGCGCGATCGCGTCGGTCTCGACAGGCAGATCCTGTTCAGTGCAGGTGGCGCAGCATCGGATGACTCGCCGGCATTTCTGACCCCACGCGAGATCACCGGACTGACGGAGCGTCTTGCAACCGGGTGCGGCCTTCCATTGCTCGTCCATGGGAACGATGACTACCCGGCATCATCTGCGGTGCCGGGTGGTCCCGTCTATCGCACGCGATGCGGCGACGTCTGGTTCGACATCGACGGTTCGAACGGGATGATGCTGCAGCGACTGGATTGGTCGCGACGGGCCTATCGCTGGCTGTACAGCGCGCTCCATACGCTGGATGTTCCGATCCTGACGGAGCATCCCTACATGCGCAGCGCCTTGATCGTCGGCCTGTGTGCGCTGGGTTTGTTGTTCTCGCTCACCGGCATTGTCATCGGCTGGCGCCGATTGCGTTACACAATCGGCACCGGGATGTTGCGGCCGTGACAGACATCACGCGTTCGCGGCTTCGTTGCGGCGTGAGCCGTCGGACAATCCTTCCTCCGCCAGCCACTCGCGTGCCAGGTTGACGTCGAGCTGGGAGAGTTGATGGCCGACTGGCAAGACGCGGCCCTCCACTCGCGCGCCCGATGCGGCGAGAGTCTCGGCAAGGCCCTCGACGTTGCCTGGCGGAACGATCGGATCCTGCCGGCCGGAGAGCAGCAGGATCGATTTTCCCGCAAGATCGACCTGCGGCGGCTTTGCCAGGGGCGCCATCGCGCGCAGCAGCACGGCGCCACCCAAGGCTTGCGGCCGAAGCAGCAGCATGGCGGCCGCGATATTGGCGCCGTTGGAATAGCCGAGAGCCACCGGCGCCGCGATGCCGTATTCATTGCGCGCGGCGTCGACGAAGTCGGCGAGCTCATGCGCACGGCGCACCACGTCGGCCTCGTCGAACACGCCCTCGGCGAGGCGCCTGAAGAAGCGCGGTGCGCCGCCTTCCAGCACCTGGCCACGCACCGACAGCAGCGCGCGGTCGGGGGCGACCATGCGGCCAAGCGGGATCAAATCGTTCTCGTCGCCGCCGGTGCCGTGCAGGAGCAGCAGCGGCGCGAGATCGCGCCGCGTGCCCTTCTCGAAGCGGTGGATGAAAGAGGGCTTGCTCATCACGCCACCTGCGTCTCGTCGAGCGAAGGCAGCACGCCTTCGATGTCCTTGCGATGCGCCTCCAGGAAGGGCGGCAGCTTCAGGGCCTCGCCCAGTGTTGCGAGCGGCTCGTCCACGGCAAAGCCGGGAATGTCGGTCGCGATCTCGAACAGGATGCCGCCGGGCTCGCGGAAGTAGATCGAGCGGAAGTAGTTGCGATCCTTCTGCTCGGTCGGGTGCATGCCGTGCTCCGTCACGAGCTTGCGCGCCATCTCCGATTGCGCCGCATCGTCGGCGGCGCGGAACGCGATGTGGTGCACGGAGCCGCGACCCATGCGGCCGGGCAGAAAGCCCTTGGCCTCGTAGATGTCGACGACGCCGCCGACTGCGTTCGGCGATCGATAGCGGCTGATCGAACCTTCGCGGCCGGCGGCCTCGAAGCCGAGCACATTGGTCAGGATGGACCCGGTCTTGGCGGCATCATCGAGCAGCAGCGTCACGCCGTGAAAGCCGCGGATCGCGTGCTCGGCCGGAATGTCGCTATTGCTCCACGCGCGCTCGTTCTCGGCGCCGGGCACGCCGACCAAAGCGAGGCTCATGCCGTCAGGGTCGGTGAAGGACAGCACGCTCTCGCCAAAGCGCTTCTCCAGTGCCTCGTGCGCGACACCCTTCTCGATGAAGCGATGGGTCCAGTAGCCGATCGAGCGCGCCGGCACGCGGAAGGCCGTCTGCTGGGTTTGGCCGACGCCGCCCCGGCCCGGTGCCGCATGCTCCCATGGGAAGAAGGTGAGGATGGTGCCGGGCGTGCCGCTCTCGTCGCCATAATAGAAGTGATAGGTGCCGGGATCGTCGAAATTCACGGTCTTCTTGACCAGCCGCAGGCCCAGAAGATCTCGATAGAACTTCAGGTTCCGCAGCGGGTTACCGGAAATCGCGGTGACGTGGTGAAGGCCGGCCATAGCTTGTCTCCATTGCGTGTGAGCCCTGTTGGCTCGTCATGCCGGAAATATTGTTCTGCCCTGTTTCAAAGACAATCTGGCCTTTCATGGCATCACTGTCTATGAATCGGAGACAATTGGACGGTGGCCTGAATGGACAAGCTGGCGAGCCTGCGGGCATTCGCGAAGGTGGTCGAACTCGGCAGCTTTTCCGAAGCGGGCCGGGCGCTGCGCCTGTCGCGGTCCGCGGTGAGCAAATATGTCGGCGAGCTCGAGGACGAGCTCGGCGTGCAGCTGTTGAACCGCACCACGCGCCGCGTCAGTCCAACCGAAAACGGCCAGGCCTATTTCGAGCGCGTACTCGGTATCATCGGCGAGCTCGAGGCAGCGGACCAGGCCGTCAGCCAGTCGCAGGCGGCACCGCGTGGACTATTGCGGGTCAATGCGCCGATGTCGTTCGGTACGCTTCGGCTCGGGCCGGCCATCGCCGAGTTCATGCAGCGCTATCCGGAGCTTCGCATCCAGCTCGTGCTGAGCGATGAGAATGTCGATCCGCTCCAGGACGGCCTCGATGTCACCCTGCGCATTGCCGACCTGGAGTCGTCGAGCCTGATCGCGCGCAAGATCGTGCCGATCGCCCGGCTGATCTGTGCCTCACCCGATTACTTCCAGAGGCACGGCGTGCCAGCGCATCCCAACGATTTGCGTGATCACAACTGCCTCACTTACGGATTCCTCTCCACCGGCAACCAGTGGAAGCTGTCAGGCAAGGATGGCGATCACTGGATCCAGCCGTCCTGGATGCTATGCGTCAACAATGCCGAAGTGTTGCGCGATGCGGCCGTGGCCGGGCGGGGGATCGCCTTGCTTCCGGTCTTCATCGGGGAGGACGCATTGCAGACGGGGCGTCTGCGGACCTGTCTCGATGACTATCATGCGCCGCCACTGGCGCTCTACGCGCTCTATCCGCCGACACGCCATCTCGCACTCAAGGTGCGTCTGTTCATCGATTTTCTGGTGGAACGGTTTGAGGGCTGATACGCCGGACGGGTTTCGGTGCAACGCACCAGGTGATGGCTCGTGCAGAGCCGCGGCCGTGCGCTAACGTTTGCTCAGTGAGTGCTGACGTTGCCCGCGCTTGGCGTCCGTCAGAAGGCGCGCCCGTTGAGGCGAGCTACACGCCGGCGAGCAGGACGATCGCGACTATCAGCATCGTAACGCCGAGTGCCGGGAAAACGAGTGATATGGTTTCGTTCCTCATGCCACTAACTTACTGAATTCGTTTCACTTCGCTAGCTATACGATGGCATAGCCGAGCGTGCTGAGTGGTTTCAGTCTGTTCACCGGAAGGTCGGGGCATGGATAGCCACGCGGGCTGATCGAGCGCTTCCCTCGTCTTGGGGTGCCCGCTACACTCCTCGGTCGAAGCACGTGTCAAGGTGCGCTTGTGGCGGAGCCCAAGGACAAGGACCAACCCGCGACAGTGGTCGTGATCGACGACGATCCGAGCATAAGGCAATCGCTTGGGAATTTGCTGCGGTCGGCAGGATTTCGGGTCAGCCTGATGGGCTCGGTCAGCGAGTTTCTGGATGCGGGGCGGCCGGAAGGGCCGACCTGCCTGGTGCTCGATGTCCGTCTCCCGGGGCAGAGCGGACTCGAGTTGCAGCGCGAACTCGGCACCGGCAAGCGGCAGTTGCCGATCATCTTCATCACCGGCCATGCCGATATCCCGATGTCCGTTCAGGCGATGAAGGGCGGCGCAATCGAATTCCTGACAAAGCCATTTCGCGAACAGGACCTGCTCGACGCGATCCAGCTTGGCCACGCCCGCGACCGGACATGGCTCGAGCAGGAGAAGATCGCCGCCGAGCTGAAGGCGCGCTTCGAAACTTTGACGCCGCGGGAGCGCGAAGTCATGGCGCTGGTCGTGAGCGGCCGGCTGAACAAGCAGATCGCGGCGGAGCTTGGCCTCAGCGAGATCACCGTCAAGGTTCATCGCGGCCAGGTGATGCGAAAGATGCATGCGAAGTCGCTGCCCGAATTATCGCGCATGGCCGACCGAGTTCTTCTCGCGCTGGGAAAATCGAACGACAGCGGCAAGGTGGCTTGACGGTCACCGGCCTGCTCGAGCCAGGGCGTTGCCAATGGCGCTGAGCAGATCGTCCTCGTTGAACGGCTTGGTGAGCAGGCAATGCACGCCATTCTGCTGGGCGCGCGCCCGGACATGGTCGCTCGGATAGGCGGTTATGATGATCGTGGGGATCGAATTTCCCCGGCCGATCAGTGTCTGGTGCAGATCAAGTCCGCTCATGTTCGGCATATTGGCGTCGACGACCAAGCAACCAACCTGATCCATCTTCGCGAAGCGCAGGAACTCCTCCGCAGATGCAAACACCTCCGCAGAAACGCCAATGGAGCGCAGCAGCCCGCCAACTGCGGTACGAACCGAGTTGTCGTCGTCTACGATCGCAACGAGCCGTCCTGCATGGGGTACTTGCACGATCCGTCATCCCGAAAACGGGCATCGGCGGGACGACAACGATGATCCCGACCGTTGACGAGAGCTTAGGTCCAACCGTCAGTCGCGGCGACTATACAGATGTATACCTGGTTGCCGTCGCCGTGCCGGCACTTCGCTCGGAATCGCTAGAGCATGATCCCGACCCGAAGGGCCACGTTAGCCCAAAGCGCGAAGCGGTTTTCCCTCGCGACAAACGCGGAACGCGTTTGCGCGGGAGATCATGCTCAAACAATAACCTAAAGCGCGATGTTGATTCATCCCATTCTCATCGTGCTTTAAGGCGCGAGCCGGGCCAGCGTGCCGGCTTGCGCCGCCGCGATGGCATCGGCCGCATCCTCTGGGAGGAGCAGGCGGTCATCGACCATTCGCATGCTTGCCGCCTTGACTGCGGCTACATAGGCATCCGGCGTGGGATAGAGCTCCTCGATCGAGGGGCGGGGATCGCCGGCGGCAAGACGCTCTGCGCGCGTGCCGGCGAACGCCAGCGTACCGCCCATCTGGGAACACAGAGTCTGCGCGCCGTCTGCCCCGGCGATCGCATTCCATCCCGTGTAGGTCGCGCGAGCCGCAGCAAGCAACGGCAACCGGATGCCCGCCAGCGCGTTGCCATCAGCGCCGGCGCGCGGCAGATAGAGCGGGTATTCCCCGCGCACCTTCGGCAACGGAGTTGCCTGTTCGATCGCCTCCGCGCGCGCATATTGGGCGCGATAGCCGAGGCCGGGGATCGGCACCGGATAAACATCGCCGGCCGCTACAAGCGTATTCTGCGCGAGTGTCGGGTAGCGGCTTGCGGGCGGCGGCAAGTCCTCGATGATCCAAGCGCGCAAGTCGGTCAGCAGCGCGCGGAAGGCGGGACCGCCATAGACGGGATTTAGCGGCAGGGTGCAGGTCGGTCTATGGGTCACGACGGCGCTCGCGACATTGCCGTGCGGGCTGCCTGCGACCATGTAGAGCCGCACCTCCGGCGGCGGCTCCAGATTGCGCCCGCGCGTGTCGGTGACGAGCAAGCTCGCTTCGGATCCCCAGAACTCGAACTCGGAGTCGACCTGCATGATGCGCGGACAGGTGTTGGTCAGGCCGCAGCGGAGCAACAGCCCGTCACGCCGGCCAGTGAATGCATCCTCCGTGACGGCATAGGTGAAGGGGAAACGCAGCACGGGATAGAGCCGGTCGAACTCGGGTCCGGGATTGCGGCCTGGCTCGGCAAAACGGTCATTGGTGAAGCTGCGCCGCGCGCCGGGGATGATCGGCATCATCGCCTCGAATACCAGTCGTCCGGCTTCGTCCTCGTTCATCCCAAAATAAAGCACGTCGCGAAGCAGGCGGCCGGACTGCGAGATGCCGAGCCCGATCGCCCGCGAGATGCCGCTCTGGCCGTCGGCCGCGAGCGGATTGGTCGGACCGCGCTCGCGCCGCAGGAAGGCGGTGACGTCGCGGATCGCGGCGAGGCCCATGCCTGTCACCTTCGGGTCGCGCGCCGTATAGGTCAGCTCGTACAGCGCATCCGGGATCAAGCCGGGCGGGCGCGTGATCTCGATCGTCGTGTCGTCGACGAAGCTGAACTTGAGCTCCGGTGGAGTTTGTCGCGGATCGTCGGCGCGAGCATGCACCGACAATTGCGCGCTCGCCCGGTCCGCGACCGGATAGCTCAGCGTTGCGCGATGCGGGCTCGTCGTGTCGCCAAAACTCCACTCCTCGCGAACGGGTCCAGTGATACCGGTAACGACCGGCACCTGGATCCCCAGCAAGCCAGCGCCTGTGGGCGCATCCGCCTGCCAGCCGGCCCAGACCAGCGTGTAGCCCTGCGACAGCAGGAAGCCGCGGCTCATGTCATCCGCTTGCTCGAGACGGATGCTCCCCTGGATCGAGCTGTTGTCGAACCACGCCGATATCAGCCTGCGCCCACGGTTTGGTATTTCGAACAGCAGGATGCCGTTCGGATGCGCGGGACGCAGGATGACGACGTCGCTGATGGCTTCGACCTTGCCGTCGGCATTGCGCGGCGCGCGGTCGAGGTCGGTGATGACGGAGTTGTGGGGATTGGCCGGATCGAGTGCGATGGTGGCACGCGCGGCGATCTTCTCGACCTGACCGGCGGCGCCGAAGCTGCGGCCTTGCAGGACGGAGGCGGCGCGTTCGAGGATGTTGAAGCGCGTGACCTCAGCATTGGCGGAGGTGGTGAGGGCAAGGGCAATCAGCCCGCTCAACAGAGCAGGATAACGTACCATGTCGTGTCTCCTCCCAGAGTCAGGACATGATGAGTAGAGCGCCGCGGGCGTGATCTGGCAAGCTGCGCACGAGCGTCGCGTTCAGAGCGAGCTGCCGCCGCAGATGACGAGTTGCTGCCCGGTGATTGCCCCGGCTTCCGCCGAGAGCAGGAACGCCACGCTGGCCGCGACTTCCTCGGGACGGATGAAGCGGCCGATCGGCGGCAACTTGGGCGTCACATTGACGCGCGTCGGATCTTGGAGCATCGGCGTTTCGGTTGCGGCGGGCGCGACGACGTTCACCGTGATGCCGCGTGGCGCGAGCTCCGCCGCCCATGAACGTGCGAGCGCAACCAGCGCCGCTTTCGTCGCAGCGTATTGTCCCCGGCCGGATGCGCCCGATGCAGTCCGGCTGCCGATGAAGACGATACGCCCGCCCTCGGGCAGGCGCGGCGCCAGCGCGTCGGCAAGACGTTCGGCGACATCGACATGCAGCCGCCACATCGCGGCACCGTCGTCATGGTTGAGCGCGCCGAGCTGGCCGCCCCTGAGAACGCCCGCGGCATGAACGAGCGCCGTCGGTGCGATGCCTGCGACGGCAGGCGCGATAGCATCGACGTCGCCGAGATCAAGCGACAGGTGATCGAACGCCGGATGGTCGAAGGGGGCGGGGCGGCGGCTGATGCCGGTGACGCGCCAGCCGTCGCGCAGCAGGCGTTCGACGATCGCAGCTCCAATGCCAGAGCTGGCGCCCGTCACGAGTGCGTGAGGCCTCCCGCCCATCATCCTAGTCCCTGGCCGCGCGCGTGACCCATGGCTCGCTCACGCGAACATGCTTGATCGCCCGCCGATGAAAGGTGAAGGCCATGTGAAGCGCGCCGTCGGCGGTCTGCTTGACCGAGGGATATGACAGTTCGCGGTTGGTCTGGTCGCGCGAATTGTTGGTCATGCAATAGCCATCACCGGTCTCGACGTCGCGCTTGGTCCAGCTCCGTCCGCCGTCGCTCGACACGGCGAGCGTCATCGGGGCTCTCGGCGCTCCCCAGAACGCGGAACGTCCGTCCGTTTTGCCGTCGCCGGCGATCACGGGCGGCAGCTCGTCCTCGATCTCGTCGTAGAGCGACAGACGGCGGTCGGTCGAAGCATTCGCGCTGCTGTCATTGAAAACGAGCGCGAGATGTCCGTCGGCAAGGTGCGTGAACTGGATCGAGGAGTTGTTGTTCGGAAGAACGGTTGCGACCGGCGTCGACCATGTGCGGCCGTGATCGGTGGACCGGCTCTGATAGATGTTGTCGGCCCAGCGGCTGCGGAACAGCGCGAGCAGCGAGCCGTCGTCAAGGCGTTCGATGCACATATGCACGCAGCCACGGCTTTCCGGGACGTCCACGTCACGCCAGGTCTTTCCTGCGTCGGAGGAGATCTTCACCGCGCTGGTGTCCTCGTCGCCGTTCCATTTCCGTCCCGGCGTGCTGTGACAATAGAAGACGGGAAGCAGCCAGTCGCCATTGTCGAGCACCACGATCGGCTGGCGGATGAAAGTGCCGCGGCCGCGCTGCTCCGGAAACAGCGTCTCGATCGGGCCCCAGCTGCGACCGTTGTCGCGTGACAGGCGCCTGCGGACGAAGGCCGTGTCCTGGTTTCCCGCAAGCTGCGCTGTCCACATCAGCCACAGCGTGCCGTCCGGGGCAGGGAACAGCACCGGGTTCTGCTCGGAACGCTTGGAATCGTCAGACAGCTTTTCGGCCGGCGACCATTGCGTCGCGCTGCGGGAAAGGCGGGAGAAGTAGACTGAGATGTCCGACATGCCTTCCTGCGTGCCGCCGAACCAGACGCAGCCGAGGTCGCCGCCCGCAAGGGGCATCAGATTGGCCGCGTGGTTCTGCACGCAGGGCGACGGAATGAAGGCATCGAACCGGTCGGGATCGCCGGCCGCCCGGCGCACGACACCGTCGGCCGCGATCTCGGTGTCCGCGATCATGCTGAAGTGCTTTCCACGAGAGTATTAGCTTGCGCGGCTGTCGGGGCGTCGCGTTCAATGGGCGTGCGGCCGAGCACGAGACGCTCGATCGCCATCACGACCAGCGGCGTCGCCGCTGCGATATACATGTTGTCGATGCCGAAGGGATTACCGAGCAGATACCAGACCGTCGTCGAGACCGCGGCGCCGATCAGGCCGGCGGTCGCGCCGCGGTTGCTGGCAAACAGCGGCAGATAGAAGCCCATCATGGCGACGATGGTGATCGACAGCCGCAGCGCACGCGTGAAGAACGACAGCTTGAGGATCTCGGGAACGAAGAACACGAACACCAGCGGCACGATACCGATCACGACCGAGAATACGCGGGTCATCTTCAGTTCGCGCTCCGGCGTCGGCTTCCAGTAGGGGACGTAGAAGTCACGTACCACGAGCGAGGCGATCGCGAGCGCGACGGTGCAGACGCTGACGAAGATCGAGGCGACCAGCGAGGTCGTCACGAAAGCGGAGGCCAGCGGTGGCATCTTCTCCAGGAATACCGGCAGCGCGTAAAGGCTGTTCATGTCCGGATAGAGGAATTTCGCCGCAACGCCGATCAGGGCGAGCAGGAAGCCGAGCGGGAGACAGAACGCCGCCGCGTAGAAGGTCGCCTTGCGGGCGTCGTCGGCGCTCGGCGTCGAGGAGATCGCCTGCACGATGAACTGCGTCGAGAAGATCGCGCCAACCGTGCCGAAGGTCCAGGCGAAGATGGTCGTGAAGCCGATCTTGCCGTCCCAGCTGAAGTAATAGGCCGGCAGTTTCGCCTGGATCGGCGCGATCCCGCCGGTTAACGACATGGCGACCGCGAAGATGATGAGGATGCCGACGACCTTGATGGCGCTGTGCAGGATCGTGACCCAGGCCACGCCCTTCAGGCCGCCGAACACGTAATAGAAAGTAGAGACCACGGCGATGATGCACATCGCAACGGGTAGGCTGATATGCAGCGAGGTGGCGATGGCCGCCGCGCCACTGACATAGTTGCCGACGTTCACGAGCAGCAGCGCGTAGATCATGATCACCGACACGGTGAGCATGGTCGACTTGCCGTATTTCTGCGCGATCGCGGCCGAGATCGTGTATTCGCCGGAATTGTAGAGCTTCTTCACCATCAAGAACCCGAACAGAAGGAAGCCGATCGACGCGCCAAGCACGGCCCATCCAGCGGCCATGCCGGACTGAAACGCTTCCTGGGCCGTGCCGACGGTCGACTTGGCGCCGACGAACTCGGACATCATGAGCACGCCGACGACGACGGCGGGCATGGCGCGCGCACCGGTCATGAACTGATCGCTCGTCCTGCTGCGCAGCTTGATCGTGAGCCACGACGTGAAGGCGATGTAGGCGGCGATCATCGTGACGATGAGCGTGCTCTCTCCATTGAGGATGGCTTGCATCGATGGTGTTTCCTCTGGTGACACGGACGCGGTGTTGTGAAGCCCGCTACGTCCGGTTTTGTCCGATTGCTCGTTGATCGGAATGCGAACAAATGTTGTTAAATCCTATTAGACCTGCCCGGGCGCCTTCCGTCAAGCGCACGCGTTGACGCGGCGGTGGGGCGCGCCCGCCGCGCGTTCATTGCCGTAGCGAGTTCAGTGGGTTCCCGGTTGAAAGAGGGATCAGCCGCTCATCTGGACGGCGTTGGTCAAGAGCTTGGCGACCCGCAGCACTTCCGGCAGCGCCGATTTCTCGAACGTCTTGATATCGATGCGGTTGGCGTCGACGGTGAGGCTGATACCCGCCACGATGGATTTGTCGGGGCCGAACACCGGTGCGGCGAGCGTGCGCAAGCCATAGGCGTTTTCGCCGTCCGAGACGGCATAACCCTGCTTGCGCACCAGATCGAGCCGCGTGAGCAGCGCCTTCAGATCCGTCAGCGTGCGCTCCGACAATTTGATCCGCTCGGTGGCCTCGAGCCGCGCGATCTGCTCGTTCTTCGGCAGGCCCGCAAGCATGACGTGCCCGAGCGCTGCGGCGTAGGCCTTGATCCGGCTACCGGGCCTGCGGTCGATCTTGTGGCGGTCGAGGCCGGCGCTGACGCGCGCGAGATAGACGACGTCGCTGCCGTCGAGAACGCCGAGCGAGGCGGCGTCACCCAGCGACGGGACGAGCTCGCGCAGCAGCGGTTCGGCTTGGCCGCGCAGATTGCCGGCGGAGAGCGCCGTGTAGCCGAGATCGAGGCACTTCAGGCTGAGACGATAGTGGCGCGTCGCCTCGTTGGCGTGGAGGTAGCCGAGCTTGACCAGTGTCTGCACCAGGCGGAACGCCGTGCCGCGGTCCATCTCGGCGCGCTCGGCAATCTCCGTGATCGTCAATTCGAACTCTTCGGCCGAAAAACTCTTCAGCACTGCGAAGGCCTTGGCCACCGAGTTCACGAAGTTCTTGGGATTGTCGGCAGGCGATGCGGCTTTGGCCAATGTTCGTTTCCTCTCGTCTGACGTCTTGCGGAAAGAGTTGGAACTCCTCGCAAATCCGCGCTCTACTTGGGCCGGTCCGGCAGGAGGACAGCCGTCCCGGATGGAAAGGCATGGGCTGCTCGCTTGACGACCGCGACTGCGAAGTCTAATCACCTCCTCAAGGTTTGACAACAATTGTTCGGACTCCGATCAATCGATCGGCCGGATGCCAACGGAGGAGCTCTCGTCGTGGACGTTCAGCCCAAAGGCGTATTTTGCGCGGCGTTGACGCCGCTGGATGCCGATCTTGCGCCGGATCATCGCGTATTCATCAAGCATTGTCGCCATCTCCTGAGCGAAGGCTGTGACGGCATCGCATTGCTGGGCACGACCGGAGAAGCCAACTCGTTTTCGGCGAGCGAACGCAAGGCGCTGATCGAGAGCGTCGTCGGCGCAGGGATCGCGCCGTCAAAGCTCCTGCCGGGGACCGGTGTGCCGGCGCTGACCGAAACCGTCGAGCTGACACGGCACGCGCTCTCGCTCGGCGTGACCACCGTCGTGATGCTGCCGCCGTTCTACTACAAGGACATCACCGACGAGGGACTGTTCGCATCCTACAGTGAGGTCATTCAGCGTGTCGCTGATGCCAGACTCAAGGTCTTGCTCTATCACATCCCCCAGATGTCGCATCAGCCGATCCCGCACGCGGTGATCGCGCGGCTGCGCGCAGCCTATCCGGACGTCATCGTCGGCATCAAGGATTCTTCGGGCGACTTTGCCAACATGACGGCGATGATCGAGAAATTCCCGGGCTTTGCGGTGCTCGCAGGCGCCGATCCGCTGCTGCTGCCGCTTCTGAAGAAGGGCGGCGCGGGCTGCATCACCGCAACCTCGAACTTGGTCGCGCGTGAACTCGCTTACGTATTCCGTCACTATAATGACGATGACGCCGCGCTGGAGGCGGCGCAGAGCCGCATCATCAAGGCGCGCGAGCGCGTCTCCGTGTTCCCCCAGATCGCTTCGCTGAAGACGCTGCTGGCGCAGGAGACCGGCCACGCCGACTGGCGCCGGATGCGGCCGCCGCTGCTGCCGTTGTCGCAGGAGAATGCCGACACACTCCTGGCCGCAAGTCGCGTCAAGGAGCAGGTGTGAGGCCGTCGCTCCGCCTTCTCGCCGATGATCTGACCGGTGCGCTGGACACGGCCGCCGAGTTCGTCGGCGTGTGCGGACCGCTTCAAGTGACATGGGCGCAAGTGACCTGGGCGGAGGCGCAGCCTTCGCAACTTCCTGCGTGTCTCGCGGTCGATACCGGCACGCGGGAGCGCGACAAGGCCGACAGTGTCGCGATCGTCGAGCGCCTCGCGCCGCTGCTACGCGACGGAGCGATCGCCTACAAGAAGGTCGACAGCATGTTGCGCGGCGCCTGGGCAGCCGAGCTCGGGGCGTGCCTGCGATCGGGGCCGTGGAGGTCCTGCATCGTGGCTCCGGCTTTCGCCTATCAGGGTCGTCGCACCTTCGGCGGCCAGCAATACGCGCGTGCCCATGACGGAAGCTGGTCGCGGGTCGGCGACAATCTGCTGGCGCAACTCGCTGCGGAAGGCCTCGATGCGCAGACTGGGCGGTGTGATACCGATCTGCCTGCCGGCATCAGCGTCTTCGACGCGGAGAGCGAGGATGATCTCGATCGTATCGTCGCGATCGGACGCCGCGCGTCGCAGCCGGTCCTGTGGTGCGGCAGCGGTGGGCTTGCCGGCGCGCTCGCACGCGGCAGCGACGCGTCCGCGCCGTCGGTCTTGCGCAAGCCGGTCCTCGGGCTGTTCGGATCAGACCAGTCTGCGACGGCCGCACAGCTTACGGCTTGCGGTGAGGCCGTCGTTGCGCTCACGGAAACTGGCGAAGACAACGCCGGATTGGTTCGCCGCAAGCTCGGTACGGAAGACGTTGCGCTGGTGAAGTTCGACCTCCCGTCCGGTCTGTCCCGTGGTGAGGCGGCGCACCGCATCGCGCGCGGACTCACGTCGCTGACCGCTGCACTGGAGCCGCCGGGCACGCTCATTGTCGCGGGCGGGGAGACCTTGCGGGCGTTGTGCCTTGCGCTGGGCGCAAACGCGCTCGAAGTGACCGGGCGCATCATGCCGGGCCTGCCACGCTCGATCATTCGCGGCGGCCGCTGGGACGGGGTCGAGGTAATCTCGAAATCAGGCGCCTTCGGCGCGCCGAACTTGTGGCGCTCGCTGTTGCAGGACAGTCAGTTGATCAACGAAAGACACGACACATGACCCATCCGCATCTCGCCATCACCATGGGCGATCCCGCCGGGATCGGTCCGGAGATCATCATCAAGGCCTGTGAGAAGCTGCGGTCGCGGATCGACACCGGTGATCTCCGGCTGCTGATCATCGGCAGCGGCGCAGCATTGAAGAATGCGGCTGTGCAACTGGCTGCGAAACTCGACATTCCCGAGGTGCACGCGTCGGACAAGGATTGGCCGAACCTGTGCTTTCTCCAGGCCGATGACGAAGGCGAGCCGATGAAGCCCGGCGTGCTGACGGCCGACGGCGGCCGTTTTGCCTTCAAGGCGGTGGAGCAGGGTGTGCGCCTGACCCAGGCCGGCCGGATCGGCGGCATCGTGACCGCGCCGCTGAACAAGGAAGCGCTCAACAAGGCCGGCTACCACTATCCCGGCCATACCGAGATGCTGGCCGAACTCACCGGCGTCAAAGGCTCGGTGATGATGCTCGCCCATGGCAACATGCGCGTCAGCCATGTCTCCACCCACGTCGCGCTCCAGGACGTGCCGAAGCGGCTGACGCCGGAGCGCCTGCGCTATGTTATCGATCTCACCGACAAGGCGCTGCGCGGCCTCGGCCTATCGAGGCCAAAGATCGCCGTGGCCGCGCTCAATCCGCACGCCGGTGAGGGCGGACTGTTCGGTCGCCAGGATATCGATGTGTCCGAGCCGACGATCGCGAAGGCGGTCGCCGACGGTCTCAATATCGTCGGCCCGGTGCCGGGCGATACCGTGTTCGTGAAACTGCGTGCCGGCCAGTACGACGCGGTGATCGCGATGTATCACGACCAGGGACACATCCCGGTCAAGCTGCTTGGCTTCGAGGTCGATCCTGCCACCGGCCGCTGGCAGGAGCTGTCCGGCGTCAACATCACGCTGGGACTGCCGATCATCCGCACCTCGGTCGACCACGGTACCGCCTTCGACATCGCGGGCAAGGGCATCGCCAATGAGCGCAGCCTGATCGAGGCGATCGAATATGCCGAACGCCTTGCCGCCAGCGCGACGCGCGGGTGAGCCCGGAAAGGGAACCATGACCAGTTTGTCTGCACCGATCGAAATCATCCGCCCCGAAGTCATCGAGTTCGGATCCGGCACCATTGCCGCAGTGGCGCGGTTTGCACGCGGGAAAGGCGTGCGGCGTCCGCTCGTGGTCGCCGATGCCTTTAATGCCGCGCGCGTCGACCTGCTCGCGCTGCCCGGCGAGGTGACCGTGTTCGGCGAGGTCAAGCCGGAGCCTGACGTGCCCAATCTGGAGAAGGCGCTCGGCGTGGCGCGCGCTGCGCGGCCGGATCTCGTGGTCGGCTTCGGGGGCGGCAGCGCGATGGATCTCGCCAAGCTCGTCGCCGTGCTCTGCACCGGCGAGCAGAAGCTTGCAGATGTCGTCGGTCCCGACAAGGTGGCGGGCCGCAGCGTCGCGCTGGTCCAGGTGCCGACCACCTCGGGCACCGGCAGCGAGGGCGGCATCCGCGCACTGGTCACGGATCCCGCGACCCGCAACAAGCTCGCCGTGCAGAGCCGCTTCATGCTGGCCGATCTCGCGGTCGTCGATCCCGATCTCACGATGAGCGTTCCGCCGCAGGTGACGGCTGCGACCGGCGTCGATGCGCTCGCGCATTGCGCGGAGGCCTTCACCAGCCGCAAGGCGCATCCGACCATCGATCTCTACGCGCTCGAAGGCATCCGCCTCGTCGGCCGCTATCTCGGTCGTGCGGTCAAGGACGGCGCGGACCGCGAGGCGCGCGCCGCGCTGTCACTGGCATCGCTCTATGGCGGCTTCTGCCTCGGACCGGTGAACACCACCGCCGGTCACGCGGTGGCCTATCCACTCGGCACCCGCCATCATATCGCCCATGGCCTCGCCTGCGCTGTGATCTTCCCGCATACGCTGGCGTTCAATATGCCGGCGGTGGAAGCGAAGACGGAGGCCGTGCTGGAGGCGCTCGGCGCGCCCGCGACCAGGAATCCCGCGGCTGCATTCGATGCGGCCTACAAGTTTTGCGCTGATCTCGGCATCGAGATGAAATTATCGGCGCTCGGCGTGCCCGCAGATGATCTTGGCGCGATGGCCGACGAGGCCCACGCGATCCGCCGCCTTCTCGACAACAATCCGCGCGATCTCGGCCGCGATGCGATCCTGAAGATGTACCAGACGGCGTTCTGACTGTTCCGTCGAAAGACGAGTCCGTTGCATGAAATTTTGCTGCCTCGCACAACACTAAGTCCAACGTCTAGTCAGCAGGCGCCTTGACAGTCGAAACGCTCCGCGCGCACATTCTTACACTAAGTAAGAATGACGACAGGGACGGAAATGTCCGAGCAGCCGAGAAGTCGGCGGCAGACGCGTGCGGCCATTCTTGGGCATCTGCTCAAGTCGGGCGGCATGTTTCGGCCTCCTCTGGCTAAGGCGGTGCGCCTGTCCGAGGCGAGCCTGTCGCGCATCCTGATTGATCTGAAGGCGGAGGGCCTGATCGAGGAAGTGAGGCGACCTGCCCCTTACTTCGGTGGTCCGACCGGCCTGGTGTCGCTCGACAGGTCCGTGGCGCTGGCGGCTTTCGAGCTGACCACTCAGCGGCTGAGCGTCGGCGTCGGCACGCTTTCGGGCGAGCTTGGCTACGTCGAGCGGCTGCCATTGCCGAAGACGCTGACGGTCGACGCCGTCGGCGGGGTCTTTCGCGACGCACTGCACCTGCTTCAGGACTGGACGCGGCGGCGAGGGGGCGATCTTGCGCAGATCGGAGTTTCGGTTCCCGGACTCGGCCGGTTGAGTGAGCTGCACAATCCGATCATTCCCTGTGACGTCGCCATGGTTCGCGACATGTTCAGCGAGATGTTTGCGGACGCGCCGGTCGAGTTCACGAACTCGGTCGTGGCACATGCGATGTTTCATCGCTGCCGCACCGAACATTATCCGTTTATGGGTGCCCATCTGTTCGTGTTCGTCGGTCAGGGTGTCGCAGGCGCATGGGTGGACGACGCGATCGAGGCCAATGCCTCACGGCCGGTTGAGCTGGGCCACATGGTGTTCGGCGAGGGCGGTCCGCGATGCCGCTGCGGCCATCATGGCTGCGTCGAAGCCTATACGTCGCTTCCTGCGCTCGCCGAGCTTCTTGGTGTTGGCGAAACGGATTTGCTCCAGCTCGGCGACGATTGGGTAAATGCAATCTCGGTTCCGTCCCGTCTGCGCCAGGAGTTGCGGCGCCGGTTGTTCCGGCTCGGCCTTGCGATCGGCAATACGCTGAACGTGAAGCCCTGTCCGGGTGTCGTCATCAGTGGCTGGCCGTCCCTTCTCGCGGAGGATGACCGAAAGGCCGTAGTTGAAGGTATCGATGCCAGCCTGCTTGGCGGACGCAGGCTCGCCGAGGTGTCGCTCGATTTCGTGCCGCCTTCGAACGGTAACGATCCGAATGCCGCGCTCGCCTTTGCGGCCTGTTGTCTGGCGTGTCGCGGTGGCATGCCGGCCGCGACGACGGAGGCTGCCTGAAATGCCCTAAGGCCTGTGGCTCGCCGTGCCAAAAAGCTCACACCCGGGAGGAACTTGCTATGCCGATCACAACAATAACAAGGCGTCGTCTGCTCGCTGGATCCGCTGCCGCGCTGGCACTGCCGGCGATCGCTCGCGCGCAAAGCGCGGTCAAGCCGCGACTGACCGTCATCTCGCAATGGTCCGCAGGCAGCGATGGCGCGGCTATCACGGCGCTCGGCAAGAAATTCGAGGAGAAGGGTGGGATTTGGCAGCACTCGCCCGTCCCGGGATTCACCACCGAGATGATGAACAAGCTGCGTGCTCAGATCATAGCCGGCGATCCGCCAGCCTGTTCGCAACTCAAGGGCCCCGAGATTGCGGCCTGGTCGAAGATTGCCCCGACCGTCAATCTCGACGCCCTTGTCGCTGCCGCCGGCTACGAAAAGGTTGTCGCTCCAGACCTTGCGCGATTGCATAAGCCGGGTGGCAAGTGGATTTCGCTGCCGTTGCAGATCTACAGCACCAACATGCTGTTTCTCTCCAAACGCGCAATGGACAAAGCCAAGGCCGACAAGATCCCCGTCACCTGGGCTGACTTCAACGATCTCGCAGAGAAGATGAAGGCGAGCGGAATCACGTATCCCATCGCCAACGGCGGCACCCGCCCGGACGATGGGCAGAAATTCGAGGCCTCTCTGGCCGGCATCAGCCCGACAGTGTACCGCGCAGCCATCATGAATCTCGACAAGAAGGCCCTGGAGGGCCCCGAGATCAAGGCGGCGTTCGCACAGGTCCGCAAGATCGCCGACTGGTCGGACCCCAACGTCGGCGCCCAACCCTATGCCACCAACTTGAAGCGTTTCGTCGATGGCGAGATGGGCATGTTGATCATGGGCGGGTGGGCCCAGGGCGTGTTGCGCAATGCCGGCTTCAAGTTCGATGACTACGTCATCGCGCCGGGCCCCAGCGATAATACCAAGCCGGTTTTCCTGTTGAATGCCGATGCCTTCATATTCTGGCAACGCAAAGAGGCCGATCTGCAGGCCGGTCAGACATTGATGGCCCAGCTCGTCATGGATCCGGCAATCCAGACCATGTATTCGCAGATCACGGGATCGATCCCCGTGCGCACCGATGTCGATCTGTCCGGTGAGGGCTGGTCGGACGGTCAACGGCGGACCGCCGCAGCTCTGAAAGACGCTGTCGCCAACAATCAGGCCGTCCTGAGCCTCGCGCACAACATGGCGCAGGAAAACGGCCTGACCGCCGCGATGATCGACGTGATCACAGAGTACGTGAAGAACAAGACGATTACGCCGGAGCAGGCGGTCACCCGCCTCGCCGATGCCGTCGAGGGGGCGCGTTGACCGACGTCGTCGCGACAGCAACGCAGCAGGGCCGGCCGGCGATCTCTGGCGTGGTGCGCCGGCTGCCCGAATACCTGATGATTTGGGTGCCGCTGCTCTTGTCTGCAGCGCACCTCATTTCGTTTTCGATCTGGACGATCTGGATTTCGTTCACGCCATCCACTCTGGTTCCGGTCTCGGGCTGGGTAGGCTTGCGCAACTACACGGCGGTCTTGGCGTCACGAAACTGGCAGATCGCCTTCGACAATCTGCTGCTGTTTGGCAGCGCTTTCGTGCTGCTGAGCCTGGTGACCGGCCTCATGCTTGCGATCCTGCTCGATCAGCGCATTCGTGCCGAGAACGTGCTCCGATCCATCTTCCTCTATCCCTTGGCGGTGTCGTTCGTCGTCACTGGCACGGTCTGGAGCTGGCTGCTCAATCCTGGCATCGGGATCGAGAAGCTCGTTCATGACCTCGGCTGGACCTCCTTCCGGTTCGACTGGCTGGTCGACCGCGACATGGCAATCTGGACGATTGTCATCGCTGCGATCTGGCAATCTTCGGGCTTTGCCATGGCGCTCTTCCTTGCTGGCCTTCGGTCCGTCGATGCCGACATCATCAAGGCCGCGCAGATTGACGGCGCTGGACCGATCCGAACCTACTGGCGCGTCATTTTGCCGACGTTGTGGCCGATCACCATCACCGTCGTCGTCGTCCAGCTGCAGTTCGCGATTTCGGCCTTCGACCTCGTCCGCGCGCTCACGAATGGCGGGCCCGGGATCGCGACCCAGCTGCCCGCTCTTGTCGTCTATGATCTCATGTTCCAGCGCAGCCAGCTCGGCCGGGGTGCGGCGGCGGCGGTGCTCATGTTGCTTATTCTTCTTGCGGTGCTGCTGCCGTATGCAGCGTGGCGTTATCTCCAGCGGCGGCGGGCGATCCATGCGTGACCGAGCCCTCGCGCCAAGCCGGATTTTGATCTATTTCGTGGTTTCGTTGATGGCTGCAGCCTGGCTCGCGCCATTGGTTGTTGTCGTGTTGAACTCGCTGCGGACCAATGAGGAGATCGCCCAGGCCTCGATGATCGGCTGGCCGAAACACTGGGCCTGGAGCAACTACGCCGCTGCCTGGAGCGGCTTCTGCGTCGCCGAGACCTGCGCTGGCATCCGGCCGTATATGCTGAACTCCGCGCTCGTCACGATTCCCGCCACAATCTTCTCGACCTTGCTCGGTGCGATTGCCGGGTACGCCGTGTCGCTCTGGCGCTTTCGCGGCGATAGCTGGATCTACGGTATCGTGACCCTTGGCCTCTTCCTTCCCCAGCAGATGCGCCTGCTTCCCTGGACCATCGTGCTGCGGGACATCGGTCTCATCAACACGCTGACCGGTCTCGTGCTGATTCACACGATCCAGGGGCTCTCCTTTACGACCTTGTTCTGCCGAAACTACTATGTCGCCATTCCCCATGAACTGATCAGGGCCGCGCGGATCGACGGCGCCGGGTTCTTTCGCATCTTCTGGCGCATCATTCTGCCGCTCTCGTCTCCCATCCTGATCGTTACCGTCATCTGGCAGTTCACGCACATCTGGAACGAGTTCCTCTATGGCGTAACATTCACGACCGGCCAACAGCAGCCCGTCACGGCCGCTCTCATCGCGCTATCTGCAGCGATCGCAGATATCCCGAAGCACGGCGTGCAGAGCGCTGCGGTGATCATCGCGGCGCTGCCTACCTTGTTGATCTATCTCTTTGGCGGCAGGTACTTCGTGCGCGGCCTTACCGCAGGGGCCGTGAAATGATGGGATTGTCATGGCAGCACTAAGCATTCGCGCCCTGTCGAAGCGCTACGCCAATCTGGAGGTGCTGAAGGGCATCGACCTCGACATCGAGAGCGGCGAGTTTACCGTGCTGGTCGGGCCGTCGGGTTGCGGCAAGTCCACGCTGCTCAACATCGTCGCCGGGCTCGATCGCGCCAGCGACGGAACGATCGAGATCGGCGGACGCGTCGTCAATGACGTCCCGCCCAAGGACCGCGACATCGCCATGGTGTTCCAGTCCTACGCGCTCTATCCGTCGATGACGGTGCGGCAGAACATCACGTTCGGCATGGAATGCCGTCATGTGCCGAAGGCGGAGCAGGAGAAGGCGCTTTCGAATGTCGCTCGCCTCTTGCAGATCGAGCCGCTGCTCGGCCGCAAGCCGTCGCAGCTGTCCGGCGGCCAGCGGCAGCGCGTGGCGATGGGCCGCGCGCTGGTGCGCGATCCCCTGCTGTTCCTGTTCGACGAGCCGCTGTCCAATCTCGATGCCAAGCTGCGTGTCGAGATGCGGATGGAGATCAAGCGGCTGCATCAGCGCATCGGCGCCACCATCGTCTACGTCACCCATGACCAGATCGAGGCGATGACGATGGCGACGCGGATTGCCGTCATGCACCAGGGCGAGGTGCAGCAGTTCGCTGATCCCGACACCGTGTACCGCTATCCGGCCAACCTGTTCGTCGCGCGCTTCATGGGCTCGCCGCCGATGAACACCATGAAGGCGCGGCTCGAAGCGGACAATGGCGGGCCGGTGGTCGTGATCGGCGCGGGGCGGCCGGACGAGGCCCGCCTGCGCCTGCAAGGGTATGACGCGGCTGCCTCCTTCGTCGGCCGGGACATCGTGGTCGGGATCAGGCCGGAATGCATCGCCGAGGGAAGTCGCGGTTTCTCCAACGGCGCCGGCGCGCCCGTCGTCGTCAACGCGCCGGTCGAGATGGTCGAGCCCACCGGTGCGGAGACCATCGTGCTGTTGCGGCTCGGCGGCGAGTCCGCTTTGGCGCGGATCGCGCCGGACATCCGGCCGGTGCCTGGCGAGGTCGCCGCGTTCGCGCTCGACACGCGCCGCATCTGCCTGTTCGACCCCGAGACGGAGCGACTGATCGCATGACCGAGACGAGTTATCTGGGCCTTGCGGGCCAGGTGGTGTTGATCACCGGAGGCGCCAGCGGCATCGGCGCGGCCTTCGTACGCGCGTTCGCGGCCCAAAAGGCCCGCGTCGCCTTTCTCGACATCGACACCGATGCCGGCGAAGCCTTGGTGCGGGAGGTGACGGGCGCTGGCGGCGCAGCGCCGCTGTTCGTGCCGTGCGACTTGCTCGACATCGAGGTCCTGCGCGAGGCGATCGCACGGGTCCATGGTACGCTTGGCGATGCCGCGGTGCTGGTCAACAACGCCGCCAACGACCAGCGCCAGGTGCTGTCAGAGGTGACGCCGGCAGAATTCGACTGGACGATCGGCGTCAACTTCAAGCACGTCTTCTTCGCCGCGCAAGCGGTTGTGCCGCAGATGAAGTCACGCGGTGGCGGTTCCATCATCAACATGTCGTCGGTGGCCTGGATGCGCGGCGGGCCGGCGCTGCCGGTTTACGCCGCGGCCAAAGCGGCGATCGTCGGCTTCACCAACTCGCTCGCGCGGCTGGTCGGCCCCGACCGTATCCGCGTCAACGCGATTGCGCCCGGCATGGTGATCACGGAGCGTCAGCGGCGGCTCTGGTATCCGAACGAGCAGGCGATCGCCGAGCTCCGGACACGGCAGGCCATTCCCGACGCCGTGACGCCGGACGATATCGCGCGGATGGCACTGTTTCTAGCGTCCGACGACAGCAAACGCATCACGCGTCAGTGCTTCCTGGTCGACGGGGGCCTCGGCTAGGCAGGCGCGCATTCAGCGCAGGAATTGCCGGAAGCGGCGAAGCGACACGAAGAACAGGATCCCGCCGATCGCCAGCAAGGCCGCGAATTGCGGCCACACGACGGTCAGCCCCGCGCCACGGAACAGGACGGCTTGCGCGAGGATGACGAAATGGGTGTTCGGCGCGGCGAGCATGATGTCCTGGATAATTTGCGGCATGCTCTCTCTTGGCGTTGTCGCGCCCGACAGCATCTGGAGCGGCATCAGCACCAGCATCAGGAGCAGACCGAATTGCGGCATGGTGCCGGCTGATGTGGCGAGGAAGATGCCCATGCTGGTGGTGGCGAAGAGGTAGAGCGCCATGCCGAACAGGAACAGCGGGACCGAGCCCCCGATCCGGACCGCGAGCAATCCCTGTACAATGAAGATCAGCGCGACGCTGGCGGCGACGAGAACGACGAGCCCCATCGACCAGATCTTGCTCGCCATCACTTCGAACGGCGTCACCGGCATGACCAGGAGATGCTCGATGGTGCCATGCTCGCGCTCACGGATCAGCGCCGCGCCGGTCAGGATGATCGAGAGCATTGTGACCGAGGAGATGACGTTGTTGATGGCGCCGAACCAGCCTTTGTTGAGCTCCGGATTGAAGCGCGCGCGCAGCGCCAGATCGATCGGCAGCGGCGCGGCCGAACGGTAGCGGGACAGGAACTCGCTGACCTCGTCGCTGACGATGGACTGGATGTAGCCGCTGCCCGTGAAAGCCTGGGACATGCGCGTCGCATCCACGTTGAGCTGGATGGCGGGCGATCTCTGCGCCAGCAGGTCACGCTGGAAGTTGGGAGGGATGTTGAGCGCAAAGGTGTCGAGCCCGGCGTCCATGCGGGACATCATCTCCGACTGCGGGATCAGCCGCGGGACCGTGAAATAGGGCGGGCTGAACGCAGTGATGATGCGCGTGGCGGCCGGCGACCTGTCCTCGTCGACGATGGCCAGCGCCGCCTGGTTCAGCGTCTCGGGCTGCGCCCTGGAAGACGTATAGATCGAGACCGTGAAGGCATAAACGATCAGCCCCAGCATCATCGGATCGCGCAACAGGCCGCGCAATTCCTTGACGCCAAGCTGGATGATGTTGCCTGCGCGCATGACTAGTTCGCCTGTTTCTTCAGGAACAGCACGCCGAGCCCGAGTAGCACGGGGATGGTGATCAGCAGCGCGACGAACGGTCCGGTCAGGTCGCCGAAATCCAGCCCCTTCGAGAAGGTGCCGCGCGTGATGGTGACGAAATGGGCCGTCGGATAGATCCGCCCGATGATCGCGCCCGCGCCCTGGAGCGAGGAAACCGGATCGACCAGGCCCGAATATTGCGTGGCCGGAATCATGGTGAGCAGCGCGGTCGCGAAGATCGCCGCAATCTGGCTCGTCATGAAGGAGGAGATCACGAGCCCCATCGCCGTCGTGATGACGACGTAGAGGAGGGCGGCCGCCATGAAGGCCACGAAGCTGCCCCTGAAGGGAACGCCGAATGCAAACACGGCGAAAGCCGTCAGCAGGAAGAAGTTCAGCATGGCGAGCGCGACATAGGGCAGCTGCTTGCCGAGCAGGAACTCGATCCGGGTGACCGGCGTGACGTAGAAGTTGATGATCGAGCCGAGCTCCTTCTCGCGCACGACGCTCAGCGTCGCCAGGATCGCCGGGATGATCAGCAGCAGGATCGGGATCACGGCGGGCGCCATCGCGACGATGCTTCTGATATCGGGGTTGTAGAGGAATCGAACCTCGAGCTGGTAGTCGCCGGTGGTCGCGGCATTGCCCAGGAGCTGCCGGGCCCGCTGCGTCAGCCATGTCGCGTGCATTGCCTGCACGTAGCTGCGTACGGTCTCTGCGCGCGATGGCATCGCGCCGTCGACCCAGGCGCCGATCTGGACCTCGCTGCCGCGCGCAACGTCGCGACCGAAGCCGGGTGGGATTTCGATGGCCAGGCTCAACTCGCCGCTGCGCATGCGGCGGTCGAGGTCGTCATAGTCGGTGATCGGCGCGAGCTCGGTGAAATAGCGGGACCCCGCGATCTGAAGGACGTAGTCGCGGCTGATGGTGGTGTCGTCGCGGTCCATGACGGCGAAGGAGAGATTCTCGACGTCCATATTGATGCCGTAGCCCATCACGAACATCAGGATCAGGCTGCCGAGGATCGCCAGCGTGGCGCGGATCGGATCGCGCCTGAGCTCGAGCGCCTCCCGCTGCGTGTAGGCAAACATGCGTCGGGGATCGAAGAAGCTTAGGGCGTTGTGCATGGCGCCGTGCGCCTTGGCGGCGGCAGGCTCGGGCGTGACATGCGGCGTGGCGCGCGCCTCACGCGCGTCTGTTGCGGCGATCGCGTCCGTCAGATAGGCGACGAAGGCTTCCTCCAGGTTGCCGCCGCCGCGACGCTCCGCGATCCCCGCCGGCGTGTCGCTGATCATCACCTTGCCGGCATGCATCAGCGAGATGCGGTCGCAGCGCTCCGCCTCGTTCATGAAATGGGTGGACACGAATATCGTGACATTGTCGCGCCGTGACAGGTCGGACAGGATCTGCCAGAAGCCATCGCGAGCGACCGGATCGACGCCGGAGGTCGGCTCGTCCAGGATCAGGATGTCGGGCGCGTGGATCATGGCGACCGCAAGCGACAGGCGCTGGCGCACACCGAGCGGCAGCGCGTCGGGCAGTGCGTCGATGACATCGGTGAGGTCGAAGTCTTCGACCATCTGGCGGACCCGTCCGTCGATCGTGTCAGGCGCGAGGCGGAACAGGCGCGCGTGCAGCTGCAGGTTCTGGCGGATCGTCAGCTCGGAGTAGAGCGAAAAGGCCTGCGACATGTAGCCGACGCGCCGCCGAACATCCATGTCGTTGGGATCGACTTCGTGCCCGAACAGCCTGGCTTCGCCTTCGCTGGCGGGCAGCAGCCCGGTCAGCACCTTCATCGTCGTGGTCTTGCCGCAGCCGTTCGAGCCGAGGAAGCCAAAGATCTCGCCGCGAGCGATGCGGAAGCTCACATGGTCGACCGCCGTGAAGTCGCCGAACCGGACTGTCAGTTGCTCGGCCTCGATCGCGATGTCGTCGTCATGCCCGCTCGCGCGTGGCGGGATCACCACCTCCTTGTAACCCCGTCGCTGCTCCTGAGGCAGCAGGGCGATGAAGGCGGCATCGAGATTGTCGGCGCCGGTCTGTCGCAGCAGCTCCGCCGGCGTGCCGGTCGCCAGCACCCGCCCGTCATTCATCGCAACGAGCCAGTCGAAGCGCGCGGCTTCCTCCATATAGGCGGTCGCGACGATGACGCTCATGCCGGGACGATCCTTTCGGATCGTCTCGATCAGCTCCCAGAACTGCCGGCGCGAGAGCGGATCGACGCCGGTGGTCGGCTCGTCGAGGATCAGGAGATCGGGATCGTGAATCAGCGCGCAGCAGAGGCCGAGCTTCTGCTTCATGCCGCCCGACAGCTTACCTGCGGGCCGGTCTATGAACGGGGCGAGGCCAGTGTCCTTGAGGAGTTGCTGTATGCGTTCCTCGCGCTCATGCCGGTCGTGTCCGAACAGACGGCCGAAGAAATCGACATTCTCGAACACGGAGAGGGTCGGGTAGAGGTTCTTGCCCAGGCCCTGCGGCATGTAGGCGATCTGCGGGCAGGTCCGCCGCCGGTGCGCAGCGTCCGCGATGTCGCCGCCGAGCACGTGGACGCGGCCTTCCTGGATCGCGCGAGCCCCGGCGATGAGCGAAAGCAGGCTGGATTTGCCGACACCGTCAGGTCCGATCAATCCAACCATGCGGCCTGCGGGAATGTCGAGCGTGATGCCGTCCAGTGCGCGAGTCCTGTCATAGGACAGCCCGACCGCTTCCAGGCGTATGACCGGCGCCGAAGAAGCTGACTGATCGCCGTTCGACGCGACGTTCATTTGACCAGATGTTCCGTCAGTTGGGCCGGCCACTCGGCGTTCTGGTCGAGCCGGACGAAGGCGCGGCCGGGCAGGCCTGTCTTGACCTGCTCGATGTTTCTTCGCAGCAGGTCCGGCGAGATATGCGCACGGACGCGGAACATCAGCTTCTGGCGCTCCTCCTCGGTCTCGACGGTCTTCGGCGTGAACTGAGCAACGCTGGCGACGAACGTCGCCTTGGCCGGAATGACCCATTGCGGCGCGGCGTCGAGCACGAGGCGGACCTCCGAGCCGATCGCGACGCGGCCGGCCTGCGCCGTCGGCAGGAAGAAGGTCATGTAGACGTCGCCGAGGTCGACGAGATTGAGCACGCGTCCGCCGGCGGAAAGCACTTCGCCGGGCTGGGCGACGCGGAACTGCACGCGCCCGTCGCGCGGGGCGCGCAGCGTCGAGTCGTTGAGGTCGGCCTTTATACTCTCGATGGCTGCCTTCGCCGCCTCGACGGCAGCCTCAGCATCGACGACTTGGGCTTCGGCAGCGCTGATCGCGGCTTCTGAGCCGGCGAGTTGGGCCTCCGACGCGGCCACAGCTGCGCGCGCGCCGTTGGCGGCCGCCCGGTCGTCGTCGAGCACCTGCTGGGACACTGCGTTGGTCCTAATCAATGTTTCGGAACGCTGTAGCCTTCGATCGGCAGCATCGAACTCCGCGCTGCGCTGGCTAATCACGGCGGTCGCCGTCTTCTTCTCGGCCTCGCGCTGGGTCACGAGACTCTTGGCCGTGTCGATCCCGATCGTGGCGCGCCGCAGTTGCGCCTGGGCCTGGCGGTACTGCGCCTCAAGTTGGGCAGTATCCATTTGTGCCAGCGGCTGTCCGGCCGAGACCAGATCACCCTCTCTCACGAGGATGTCCCTGATGCGTCCCGGCGTCTTGGTTGCGATATCGATCTCGACAGCCTCGATGCGGCCGTTGCCGCTGGCAAAGCCGGGCGGAAGGCTGTCGCCCCCCAGCTTCTGCCAGGCAAGGTAGCCCCCCACGCCGAGGGCCACGACAAGGAGGGCGATCAGCCAGCGTTTTCGATTGCGCGTCATAGTCTAGGCCGTTTCATCGACAGGCGGCGTCAGGTGGGTGTTTGATCCAGATTTCGCCTTCGCCCGCTCGCGCAGGCGCTGGAACGTCACGTAGAGCATCGGCACCATGAAGATCCCGATCGAACTGGCGGCGAGCATGCCGGCGAACACGGCGGTGCCGACCGCGCGGCGGCTGAGCTCGGCGGCACCGGTTGCGATGACGAGCGGCAGGAGACCGAGGATGAACGCAACCGATGTCATCATGACCGCGCGAAACCGCATGTGCGCCCCCTGAACCGCGGCATCGGCGAGCGCCACGCCCGCCTCCCGCTGCTCCTTTGCAAATTCGACGATCAGGATGCCGTTCTTGGCGGCGAGCGCGATCAGGACCACGAGGCCGATCTGGCCATAGAGATCGAGATTGAGGCCGGCGATCTTGATACCGACATATGAGCCGAGTACGCCGACGACGACCGACAGCAGCACCGGGATCGGGATCACCGTGCTTTCGTAGAGAGCGACCAGGAACAGATAGGCAAACAATACGGCGAGCATCAGCACGATGCCGGTCTGGCCGGCGGCTTGCTGCTCCTGATAGGCCGTGCCGGTCCATTCGAAACCGTAGCCTGCCGGCAGCACGGTGTTCGAGATCTCCGCCATGGCGGCTATCGCCGTGCCGGACGAGATGCCTGGCGCCGGGCTGCCGTTCACAGTCACCGAGCGATAGTTGTTGTAGCGGGTGATCACCTGCGGTCCGGTCACGATCTTGATGCCGGCCAGCGACCGTATCGGCACCATCTGGCCGGTGTCGTTGCGCAAGTAGATCCGCCAGATGTCGGAGATATCGGCGCGATCGAACGCCTCGCCCTGCACGTTGACCTGCCAGGTGCGGCCGTACAGGTTGAAGTTGTTGACGTAGATGCCGCCGAGCGTCGCCTGCAAGGCGGTAAAGATGTCGCTGACGTTGACGCCGAGCGCCTGCGCCTTGCGACGGTCGATGTCGAGAAAGATCGAAGGATTGGTCGCGGTGAAGGTCGAGAAGACGCGCGCCAGCCGCGGATCGGCGTTGGCGGCGCTGATCAGTGCGCCGGTGACGCTGGAAATCGCCGCGGGGCTCTGTCCTTCCAACGCCTGGAGCTGGTATTCGAACCCGCCGGAGGTCGAGAGGCCGATGATCGGCGGCATGTTGAAGGGCAGCACGTTTGCCTGCGGGATCTGTGCTCCGGCTGCGAAGGTTTGCGCGATCAATGCCTGTGCAGAATCGGCCGCCGCCTTGCGATCGGCAAAAGGCTTGAGTCGGGTCACGACCAGCGCGCTGTTCGGCTCGGATGCGCCGTCGAGCAGTGAGAAGCCGATGACGGCGAGGACGTGATCAACCGCCGGCATGTTCTTCAGGATGTCCTCGATCTTTTGTGTGACCTCGCTGGTGCGTGCGACCGATGCGCCGTCGGGGAGTTGCACCGACGTGAAGAAGGCGCCCTGGTCTTCCTCGGGGAGGAATCCCGTCGGCGTGATCAGCGACATGCCGAAGATCCCGGCGGCGAAGACGGCAGCGAATAGGAGGGAGAGTACAGCCACACGCAACAGTCGGCGCACGCCGCTGCTGTAGCGGTCACGCAGCCAGTCGATCCCGCCAAGCACGCGCCCGATGATGCCGCGCCTGGGCCCGGTGTGACGCAGGAAAAGCGCGCAGAGCGCCGGCGACAATGTCAGCGCGTTCAATGCCGAAATGATCATCGCGGCGCTGATCGTGACCGCGAACTGGCGAAACAGCGTGCCGGAAATGCCCGGAATGAACGCAATCGGCACGAAGACGGAGAGCAGCACCAGCGTGATCGCGATGATCGGCGCCGTGATCTGCGTCATGGCTTTCTTGCTGGCCTCGACGGCGGACAGCGCCGGCTCTTCCTCCATCACGCGTTCCACGTTCTCGACCACCACGATCGCGTCGTCGACGACGATGCCGATGGCGAGCACCATCGCGAGCAATGACACGGTGTTGGCCGAATAGCCGGCCACCAGCAGCACTGCGAAAGTACCGATCAGGCTTACGGGAACGGCCACGGCCGGGATCACGGTAGCGCGGAGATTGCCAAGGAAGAGGTAGACCACGATCACGACCAGAACGAAGGCCTCGGCAAGCGTCCGCAGGACTTCGGTGATCGTATCCCACACGAAGCTCGTGGAGTCGTATTGTACGAGGTAGCTGAGCCCGGTCGGGAAGCGCTTGGACAGACGTTGCATCGTGGCTGCGATCGCCTTCGCTGTCGTCACGGCATTGGCGCCCGGTGCGAGATAGATCGCGATCGGCACGGCAGAGCGTCCATCGATCCGCGCTTCGCTGTCGAGATTTTGCGCGCCCATCTCGACCCGGGCGACGTCCTTCACCAGGAGCGAGGAGCCGTCCGGATTGGCGCGCAGCACGATGTTGGCGAATTGATCGGTGGTGGCGAGCCGGCCGAGGGTCTGAACATTGAACTGGAATTGCTGGTCATCGCTGATCGGCCGCGCGCCGATGCGGCCGACCGGTGCCTGGACGCTTTGCGCACGGATCGCGGCAATGACGTCCGACGGAGTCAGATTGAGGCTGGTCAGCCGCTGCGTATCGAACCAGATCCGCATCGAGTAGTTCATTTTGGCGAACAGATTGGTCTGGCCGACCCCGGGCGTGCTGGCGAGGGCATCGAGCACGTTGATGATGGCGTAGTTGGTGATGAAAAGCGGATCCTGCTGCCCGTCGGCGCTGTAGAGCACCAGGAATTGCAGGATCGCCGAGGACCGCTTGCGCACCGTGACGCCCTGTTGCTGGACCTCCGTCGGCAGTTGCGACAGTGCGCTCTGGACGCGATTGTTGACGTTGACCGTATTGATGTCGGGGTTGGTGCCGAGAGCGAAAGAAACGGTAAGCGTATAGGTGCCGTCATTGGCACTGGTCGATTTCATATAGAGGGCGCGGTCCACGCCGATGACCTGCGCCTCCAGTGGCTGGGCGACGCTGCCTTCGACCACCTCCGCGGATGCGCCGGGGAAGGTGGCGGAGACCGAGACCTGCGGCGGCACGATGTCCGGAAACTGCGCCACCGGGATCTGCATCACCGCGAGTGCACCGGCGATGGTGATGATGAATGCGATCACCATCGCCAGTCGCGGGCGATCGATGAAAACCGCTGACATCATCGCTTGGTGCCCACAGCTTCGCCAGAAGTGCCAGTGTCGCTTGTGGCAGCGTTCATGCTCGACAGGATCAGCGGGCTTGCCGGACCGGGCACGACGACCTGGCCGGGGCGGGCCCGCTGCAAGCCCTCGACAATGACCTTGTCGCCGGCGGTGAGCCCGCTGATCACGGCGGCGATGGTTGGCGTCGATTGTCCGAGCTTGACGCGGTGCTGCTCGGCCTTGTTGTCGCCACCGACGGTGAGGACATAATCACCCTGCTGGTCCGAGAGCACGGCGGAGCGGGGGATCGCCAGCACCTCGACGGGCTCGACGCCTTCGAGCACCACGGTGACGAATTCGCCGTCGGTCAGTTCGTGGACGGTCACGCCCGCGGCCGAAGGCGCCCGCAGGATCGGGTTGGCGATTTCGCCGCGCACGGTGACCGTGTCGGTGTTTTGCGCGATGGTGTTGTCGACGAAATTCAGCTTGCCAGCCTGGCCATACATGCGGCCGTCGGGGAGCCGCAACCTGATCACCACGGCTTCCAGGCCGCCTTTCGGACCATACCGTTCGCGCAATTCCAGCCCCTGGCGAAGCGGCACGGGGAAGGTGACGTACATCGGGTCCTGGCTGACGATGGTGGTCAGAACGCCCGAACTCGGACTGACGACGTTGCCCTCGGTGACTGACGTGCGTCCGATCTTGCCGTCGATCGCTGCGCTGATCACGGTGTAGTCGAGATTGATCCGTGATGCATCGACCTGTGACTGAGCAGCCTGTACCTGTGCTTCCAGGCTGCGCTGGTTCGCAATAGCGGCATCGTAGGTCGATTGTTGTCCGGCCGGTCCGCCGAGCAGCGTGCGTGCGCGTTCGGTGGTCAATTTGGCGTTTTCGAGCGTCGCCTGGAGCTGCGCCACCTGTGCCTGCTTTGACTCGAGGTCGGCTTCGAAGGGGCCGCGTTCGAGATGATAGAGCTGATCTCCGGACTTGATTTCCGCGCCTTCCACGAACAACCGCTTTTCCAGAAACGCGGTGACGCGTGCGACGACGTTGACGCGATTGATCGCTTCGATCCGCCCGATGAATTCGCTGGTCTCGGTGATCGGCCGCTTGGCCGCTTCCACGACACCGACCGCGGGAGGACCGGCGGGAGCAGGCTGTGTCAAGGCTGTCCCGCCGGTGATGATCGTCACGAGGCTTGCCATCAGCAGTCTGACCGAGGCTTGTGCAAGGTCCATCGTCCGCTCCTTGCCCCGGCCCTGAAATCAGTGGCGCAGGCCTCACTCATTCCCGCGGCGTGCGGTTGCTGCGAGCAGGCTCGTCGTAGCCCTTGCGACGGCTGTAGAACATCAGCGCGATAAGGCCGCAGCCCGAGACCAGTATGAAGATCGCGGCGACTGCCAGGATGATGTTGCCGTAGAGCGGCATGGGCGTCGCCTGCCACACCGCTACGCAGTACCAGGTGGCCACGACGAGAAGGACAGCCAGCACGGCCGCAAGGAGCCATTGGTTCTTCGTGTGCATGGTGTCCTCCATCGTCTGGTTGAGAGCCTGAATTGTCTTCACGACAAACCTGCTGCCGATGGACCGCGTCGGTTTGCGACAGCTCCTAGCGCCACCGCCATCCGCATTGACGACGGCCGCGATGCCACCAGCAGACCCAGCGGCGCCTGCGCCGCGGCGGCGGTGGTGGCGGTCGCCCCCAGCCGGGGCCTTGTCCCCAACCGGGGCCAGTTCCAGGTCCCCAGCCGGGTCCCGGTCCCCATTGCGCTTGCGTCACGAGATCGGATGGCATCCCCGCCTGCCCGAGATCGGGAGCGATCGGCATTGCTTCCGCGGCCTCGATCAAGCGAACGCCGATGGCGCCGATCGCTGCGGCGGCAACGGCATTCTGGGCAAAGCCGAGGAAAGCACGGCGGGTGGGAGCGTTCATCATCTTCTCCTCTTCCTGTCACACAGTCCGCCGCACGGACTGCAGCGCATAGAGCAGCCACGCCAGGCCATGCGAGATCAGGTCGACGCCCAAAAGGAATCCAAGGGCCCAGACGCTGATCTCGGGGAATCCGAGCAGGATCACGAGACCTGCGAGTGTTGCAAAGGCGCCAGAGATGAGCATCATCCATCCGTTCTGCCGCCAACGCGCGAAACTCAGCACGCAGCGAATGGCGCCCGAGGCGAACAGTATCGCGCCGAGGAAGTAGGTCAGGATGAGAGCGCCTGACACCGGCTGGCTGAGCAGCAGGAAACCGAGCCCCAGATAGAGCACGCCAAGCAGAACCTGCCACAGGAACCCGCCCCATCCTCTGGTCCAGAAGGCGTGCATGATCTCGAACGCGCCGGCCGCGATCGCAATCACGCCGATCAGCTTGACGCTGATGAGCGTTGCGAACACGACGTCGCCGAGAGCAAAGAGACCGGCGGCGATCAGCACGATGCCCAGGAGCGCGCAGACCCAGAATGGGGGCGGAACGAGAGCCTCGATCTCGGTTCGGCTGTCATAGGCTGTCATGCCATGCTCCTCATCGGCAATGGCTCGATCGACACGCCTGAATGCTAGCTTGGAACCCGCAGCGCCGACATCCGACGAAACCCTGAGCAGTGGAGCGGGAATATTCCCATTTGCATGAATGGCGGCGCTGCGATCGCGCGAGAGACGCCGGTGAATTGCTATCGCCGTCCCCTCGGCCCCAGTGACAGATTGGTGACGCCGGCTGCGAGATTGAGTCCGATCGATCGCTCGATGGAGAGCGGCTGCAGCATCACGCTGCGCCGCGAGCCGCCGATCAGGACATTGGCGCCGAGGCCTGGCCCTAGTGCGAAATTACCACTCGCGCCCACATAGTTTCCGCGCAAGGTGGCGGGACCGATGCGCGAGTTCTTGGAGAGCACCGCCCAGGACAGGGTGCCTGCGCTGGTCACGCCGATATCAAGGCCAATGCGCCGGATCCGTCCTTCATAGATGTACTGCCGCGGCGGATTTCCCGTGTAGAACACGCAACGCAGCGTCTGCGCTGATCCGAGCACCAGCCCGACGCGCGGATTGCTGAAACAGAGGAGCCGGCCGACCCTGAAGGTCTCCGCGCGCGCGGGCAGGGTGAACGTGCATAGCAGGACCGATACGCCGATCACTGCAACGATCCTCGTCATTCGCATGTCAGGCCTCCATGTGCGTCTTGGTGTCGGCGGGCGCGGTCCTCGGCCGCCGGTCCTGGCGAAGCCAGAAGGTAAGGCCGAGGCCGATGAGGAGCACGGCGCCCAGCAGGAAGAAGAAGAAAGACTGCTTCAGCCAGGATATCGCTGGAACGGCCAAGCCCATCGCAAGGCCGAGGAAAGCAATTTGCAGCGACAGAAGACTGACGCCCGCCAGGAACGTTCCGAGCGCGAGCAACGTCAGCAAGACGAGGCCGGTTGCCGGTGTCGGAAGCAGCTGCTGCACGCCCGACACCAGGATGATGTTCATCGTGACCAGGACGGCGACCCAGTGCAGCGCCTGTGTCCAGATCAACCGCAACTTGGCTTCCTTGCCGTCGACCTCCGGCCATTTGGTGATGACACAGACCACGCCGATGGCGAGTGCCAGGAACTCCCAATAGCCGACCAGGGGCTGGCGCGAGACATTGGTGTAGGCGACGCCCGCGACGGCCAGCACCAGCGCCACGACATAAGGAAGCTGCTGCCACAGGAAATGGGCCATGCCGGAATGAGCTTCGCCGCTCTCCGCCTGTTGTGTATCCATCTCGCGCTCAGTGTCATTCATGGGTCACCCACGCGTGATTTGCCGTTGTTCAGCGCCAGTCTGGGACCATCGCCGAGATAATCCTCGACATAGAATCTGATGATCGCGACCCGGCCGATGGCGACCAGCGGCATCGCCAGCGCAATGCCCATGACGCCGAACAGCGCGCCCAACAGGACGATCGCGACCAGGGTCCAGGCCGGTGGAATTTCCACGGCCTGACGCTGGATCAGTGGGCCGATCACATAGCCTTCGATCGACTGGATGATGGTGTAGACGACGACGGCCCAGATCAGCAGCGAGCCGCCGAGCGGCATCGCGACGAGCGCGATCGGAATGGCGGCAACGATGGGCCCGAGATACGGGATGAAGTTCGACAAGCCTGCCTGGAGTCCAAGGACGAATGGACCGGGCAGCCCGATCAGGTAAAGCGCGACCCAGACGCACAGCGTCATCAGGATGATGCGGATCAGTTGTCCGACGAACCAGAGCCGCATGACGTTGCCCATCTCGTCCATCACCTCGCGCGTCCGTGCCCGATATGACGGCTTCACCAGCATGACCAGGCTTTCACGATGGCTGGTGGGATCGAACGCAAAGAGGATTCCAAGGAACAGGATCACGAGCGTAGCGGTCAGCACGCTCGAGGCGCCTCCCAGCACGAACTGGGCGTGGCTCAGGAGCCGGCCTTGATCGGAGAACAGCCATTGCGCGAAATCCCGGCCCCATTCCGGACCGAGCAGATCGACGCCGTACGACAACAGATGCTCCTGAAGGATGTCGAGCTGGGCATCCATCACCTTGAGCAATATTCGTGTCTGCTCCGGCAGCTTGCGCGCACCCCAAACGAGACCAAGTCCCGACAGGGCGGTGAGGAACAGAAGCACGAGCGTCAATCGCCAGACGCGCTTGAGCGGGAGGGCTGGCGCGAGCGCCCGCGCGGCGGCGTCCAGCAAGGCCGCAAACAACACGCCCGCGAAGACGACGAGCAGGCTCGAAACGGATTGCCATGCCAGAAACAGTGCGACGCACGCAGCGAGCAGAGTGAGTCCCGTCGTGAGCAGGCTGCGCCGGCCGTCGCCTCCGGCGGGGTCGGCTTCGTCGCGCCGCGCCACCTCGCGCAGCCTGTCTTGTCCGATCCGGGTGTCGCTCATCGATCGACCAGTTCGCGGGATCTCGGCGATCCCTTCGTTGCGCTAGGTGCGAACCCGACGGCTGCCATAGTGCGGATGCGTGCCGCCACGATGGCGCCAGTAGCGATGTTTCGTCGGGTTCATATTGGTATTGGGCGCGGCGGTGCTGGGCGCGGCTGCGCCTGGTTCTTTCGGCGCGGCCACGCCCTTGGTGTCGGACTGCGACAGGGATGGGGTCGAGGGTGCAGTCACCGCCATCAGTCCAAGGATCAGACCGGCGCAGAGGGCCCGGATGTTCATGCTCGCCTCCAATTGACAACCAAACGAATGGTTCAGATCGAGATCGCTCCGACGGTCAGCGCATAGATGCCGGCGCATGCAGCGGCCGCCAGCGCTGCGAATGTGACGGCTTCGAACGGCCGGAACGTCGTCTCCTTGCGCTCGCGCTTGGCGAGGAAGAACAGCACCGTTCCGGGTGCGTACAGGATGGACGACAGCAGCAGAAATTTTGGCCCGCCCGCATAGATCATGCCGGCGGCATAGAGCGTCGCGACGGCCGAGCGGACCCAGTCGACTCTGCGGGCGCGCTCGCCGGCATCGTAGGTCTCGCCGAGAGAGGCGAGCTTCAGCCCATACGCGGCGACGAAGAAATATGGGATCAGGGTCATCGCGCTTGTCATCTTCAGTGCGAGCGTGAAGGCATATTCCGCAAACCAGGTAACGAGAAGAAATGCCTGGATGACACAGTTGGTGAGCCAGAGCGCGCCCGCCGGCACCTGATGCGCGTTCACGCTGCCGAGGAAGGAGGGCATGGTGCGGTTCATCGCGGCCGAATGCAGGATCTCGGCCGCCAGCAGCGACCATGACAGGTAATTTCCGAGGATCGAGATCAGGAGCCCGACGCTGATGAAGATGCTGCCCCAGCGGCCGACCATCGCTTCCATCACGCCGGCCATCGACGGCGTCGGAAGCGCCGCCAGCGCCTCGCGCGGCAGCACGCCGTAGGACAGGAGCGTGACGAGGACGAGAAGGCTCAAGACGATCAGGAAGCCCATGACGGTCGCAACTCCGATATCGGAGCGGTCCCTGGCGTAGCGGGAGTACACGCTTGCCCCCTCTATCCCGACAAAGACGAAGACGGTGAGCAGCATCGTGCCGCGGACCTGCGCGAAGACGTCCGGAAGGGATGGCTCGTCCGTTCCCCAGAAGTTTTGTGACAAGCGTTCAGCGTTCACGGTGAAGATCGCCACGATGATGAATGCCAGGATCGGGACGATCTTGGCGTAGGTTGCGATCGTATTGAGGGTGGTCGCTCCCTTGATGCCGCGCAACACCAGGACATGCACGCCCCACAGCAGCACGGATGCCGCCGCGATCGCCGTCGGCGTCGTGCCGTCGCCGAACACGGGAAAGAACTGTCCGAGCGTGGCCTTGATCAGGATGAGACAGGTGACGTCGGCGAGACAGCAGCCGATCCAGTAGCCGGCTGCAGAGGCGAAGCCGATGTAATCTCCGAATCCGGCCTTGGCATAGGCGTAGATTCCGGCGTCCAGCTCCGGCTTGCGACGTGCGAGCGCCTGGAACACCAGCGCCAGCATCAGCATACCGGTGCCCGCAATGATCCAGGCGATGATCGCCCCAAGCACCCCGGTGGCGCGGCCGAAGGATGCGGGCAATGCGAAGATGCCCGAACCCACCATCGACCCGATCACGAGCGCGGTGAGCGCGCTGCGTGACAGCGTCTGAGCGGCCTCGTTCGACGAAGGAGCCATGACAGGGAATGGCCTCCCGATCGGAAATGAGCCTGATACGACGGTCCGCGTGGATCGCAGGATGTCGGCCGGCCTCAGATCTGCGACCTTAGAGGCGGCATTCCCGCCCGCACATCAGGGATTCTCTGTAGAGGGCGATGGCCGTAAATTGGCATCGCCGGGCTCCTGGGGAGTGCCGCCTTCAGGCTCCGGCGACCTGCCTGGCCGCGGGCTGGTCGGAACGCGACAGCGAACCGGGTGCCGAGGCCCGCGCCACGAATACGAAGCTCGACCGAAAGAACTCGCCTGTCTTGGCGAGTTCGGCTGCAAGCCGCCTGGCGTGCTCCAGCGCCGCATCCTGGTCGGCGTACTCGCATCCAATCCAGTCGGGGAAGAGGCCATATCTGTCGACGATATGAAAGAAATAGCGCATGCTGCTGCATTAAGCTGGGGCGTGGACGGCTGCCAGTGACAAACCCGTAAGGCACATCCGCCAACGGGATGCCGAGCGGGCCGGCGGATTGCGCTTTCGTAAGGTGGAGGCGGGCGCCTCGGACTAGGGGAATCTTGCCTCGGTTCCTCGGGTGATCAGCCGATGTCCGGGACCTGCGCACCGGAATAGCGTGATCTCATCGCCCCGACGCGCGAGAGGAGGAAAGCGATGTCGAACTATGATCAGAACCTGGCGGGCTCAGGCCAGGCCGGCGGCAGCGCGATCGCGATTGACGCCGGACTGCGCGACTACATGTTGCGGATCTACAATCACATGGCCGCGGGCGTCGGCGTGACCGCGGTTGCGGCCTGGCTGACCTATCAGCTGGTCGATCCCTCCTGGCTGCAAAGCCCGGTGATGTGGGTCTTCATCCTGGCGCCGCTCGCGCTGGTATTCTTCCTGGGATCGCGCATCAATACGCTGTCGGTCTCGACGGCGAGGACGCTGTTTTTTGTCTATGCCGCCCTCGTCGGCATATCGCTCTCGATCCTGCTCCACATCTACACGAGCGCTTCGATCACCCGCGTGTTCTTCATCACCGCTGCGACCTTCGGCGCACTCAGCCTGTTCGGATATACGACGAGGCGCGACCTGTCCGGGGTCGGCACCTTCCTGTTCATGGGCCTGATCGGCATCATCATCGCAAGCCTGGTCAACCTCTTCCTGAGGTCGACCGGGCTCGACTGGCTGATCTCGATCGTGGGCGTCGGCGTCTTTGCAGGCCTCACCGCCTACGACACCCAACGCATCAAGGCGATGTACGACAGCGCGGACGATGAGACGTCGGCAGGCCGCAAGTCCGTGATATCGGCGCTGTCGCTCTACCTCAACTTCATCAACCTGTTCATGATGCTGCTGCGCCTCGCCGGAAGCCGCCGCTGAGCGGCGGAAGGCGGCATCAAGCCGCCGGCCGCTCTGCTGCGCTGGCGAGCGCGTCGCGCAGCATCTTTTCCTTGCTCTCGTCGAGCGAGGTCTTCAGCACGACACCGCCGGCGTCCTTGATCTCCTTGAGCACCTTGTCCGCCGTCATGTGCTTGATCAGGACGAACAGCGCCGCGTTGCCGGTATGGAGATTGCTGGACAGCTCCTTCATGAAGGCATCGTCGATGCCGAAATCGGACAACGCGCCGCCGAGCGCGCCGGAGGCCGCTCCGACCGCGACGCCGAGGATCGGGTTCAGGAACAAGACGCCGATCAACAGCCCCCAGAAGCTTCCCGTCATCGCTCCTACGGCGGTCGTGTTGACGAGCTGGTTGAGCTTGATGCCGCCGGTATCGGTTTTGACGGCGATCACGGCGTCGCTGATGGTGATGAGGTATTCCTTCTGCAATTTGAGGAGGCGCTGACGCACTTCCTCGGCTTTTGCCTCGGTCGGGTACACGATCGCGACGAGATCGGACATCGAAACCTCCTTGAGCTTTGTCGGCTGGGCAGGATGCTGATGGTGTGCTCCGGCGTGACGCTAGTCCGCGGGCGCTACGCGCGGCATCGGAGAAAACCCTGGGCTCAAAGGATGAATGTTCTGATGAGCCAAGGGGTACGTGCGCGCGATCGGCGGAGATCCCCGGCGAGGAGGGAAATCCTGATCCACGACTAGGTAATCACCCGATATTCCCTGCGGGTCCGAAGGCGCATCGTCGCAAGCACTGCCAAAAGCCGATTGGCTGCGCGAGGCCTCCATGACCGCGACGTCATCGATCCAGAAGCTTTCACTGTTCGCGCTGACCGCGATGGTGGTCGGGTCGATGGTCGGCTCGGGCATCTTCTCGTTGCCGCGGACCTTCGGCATCGCAACGGGCCCGTTCGGAGCCATCTTTGCCTGGTGCATCGCCGGCGGCGGCATGTACACACTGGCTCGCGTCTTCCAGTCGCTGGCCGAACGCAAGCCCGATCTCGATGCCGGCGTCTATGCCTATGCGAAGGCAGGATTTGGCGACTATCCCGGGTTCCTCTCGGCGCTCGGCTACTGGTCCGGGAGCTGCATCGGCAACGTATCCTACTGGGTGCTCATCAAGTCGACGCTCGGCGCGTTCTTTCCCGTGTTCGGCGATGGCAATACCGTCACCGCGATCATCGTCGCCTCGATGGGCATCTGGCTGTTCCACTTCATGATCTTGCGCGGCGTGCAGCAGGCGACTGCGATCAACACCATCGTCACCATCGCCAAGATCGTGCCGATCCTGGTCTTCATCGCGATCCTGATCTTCGCCTTCAAGGCGGATATGTTCCGCGCCAATTTCTGGGGCGGCGAGGGCATGCCGGACAAGAGTCTGTTCGAGCAGATTCGCGCGACCATGCTGGTCACGGTGTTCGTCTTTCTCGGCATCGAGGGCGCCAGCGTTTATTCGCGCTATGCCAGGGAGCGTGCCCATGTCGGCGCCGCAACGATCCTCGGCTTCGTGATCGTGACGAGCCTGATGGTGTTCGTCACCATGCTGCCCTATGCCGTGCTCCCGCGCGCCGAGATCGCGGACATGCGGCAGCCGTCAATGGCGACTGTGCTGGAGGCGGTCGTCGGGCACTGGGGCGCCGTCTTCGTCAGCATTGGACTTTTGGTTTCGGTGTTGGGCGCCTATCTCGCCTGGTCGCTGATCTGCGCCGAAGTGCTCTCCGCCGCCGGCCGGACCAGAGACATGCCGGCGGTGTTCGGCACGGAGAACGCGAACAAGGTGCCTGCCGCCGCGCTGTGGTTGACGAACTTGGTCGTCCAGCTCTTCGTGATCAGCACCTATTGGTCGCGAGACGCCTTCGCATTCATGCTCAATTTGACGAGCGTCATGAACCTCATTCCATTTTTCCTGGTCGCCGCCTACGGGCTCTTGCTGGTCAGGCGGGGCGAGACCTATGAGAAGCGCCCGGACCAGCGCAGGCGCGACCTGATCTTCACCGGCATCGCCGTCGTCTACACGCTGTTTCTGATCTATGCGGCGGGGATGAAATACCTGCTGCTGGCCGCCATTCTCTACGCGCCCGGTACGGTTTTGTATTTCTGGGCCCGCCTTGAGCAGAAGGCAAAGGTCTTCAAGCCGGTCGAATGGGTCATCTTCATCGTGGCCGTGATCGGCGCCGTGATCGGAGTTCACGGATTGGCCACCGGCTACATCACCATCTAGGCGAGACCATCTAGGCAAGGCAGCTCCCATGGCAAAGCAAGCTTCGGACTCCTCCACTGCTTTCGGCGTGCATTCTGAGGTCGGACAGTTGCGCAAGGTGATGGTCTGCTCGCCGGGCCGTGCCCATCAACGCCTCACGCCCTCCAATTGCGACACGTTGCTGTTCGACGACGTGCTCTGGGTCGACAACGCCAAGCGCGATCATTTCGATTTCGTGCAGAAGATGCGCGACCGCGGCATCGAAGTGGTCGAGATGCATAATCTGCTCACCGAGACCGTCGCGATCCCTGAGGCCAGGAAATGGATCCTCGACAACCAGGTCGTTCCCAACCAGGTCGGGCCAGATATCGTCGATGACCTGCGCGCCTATCTGGAAAGCCTCAAGCCGCGTGACCTGGCCGAAACCTTGATCGGCGGTGTTTCCACCTACGATTTTCCGGACGCCCATGGCGGCGAAACGCTGCGGCTCATTCGCGAGGCAGCCGGCATGACCGAGTATCTGCTGCCGCCGCTGCCCAATACGCTGTACACGCGGGATACGACCTGCTGGATCTATGGCGGCGTCACCCTCAATTCGCTCTATTGGCCGGCACGGCATGAAGAGCCGATCCTCGCCACGGCGATCTACAAGTTCCATCCGGACTTTGCGGGGAAGGTCAACGTCTGGTGGGGTGACCCGACCCAGGATCATGGCCTTGCCACCCTGGAAGGCGGCGACGTGATGCCGATCGGCAAAGGCAACGTCCTGATCGGCCTCAGCGAGCGTACCTCGCGGCAGGCGATCAGCCAGCTTGCGGCTGCCTTGTTCAAGAGGAAGGCGGCCGAGCGCGTGATCGTGGCCGCGATGCCCAAGCTCCGCGCGGCGATGCATCTCGACACCGTCTTCACCTTCGCCGATCGCGATTGCGTGCTGATCTATCCCGACATCGTCGACACCATCAGGGCGTTCTCGTACCGGCCCGCAAACAACGCCACCGGCATCGAGCTGCGCAAGGACGAGAAGCCGTTCGTGCAGGTCGTCGCGGAGGCGCTGGGCCTGAAGAAGCTGCGCGTCGTCGAGACTGGTGGCACCGCCTATATGCGCGAGCGTACGCAGTGGGACAGCGGCGCCAATCTGGTCTGCGCGTCGCCCGGGGTCGTATTCGCCTATGACCGCAACACCTACGCCAACACCTTGCTGCGCAAGGAGGGGATCGAGGTGATTACCATCGTCGGCGCAGAACTCGGCCGCGGCCGGGGTGGCGGTCATTGCATGACCTGTCCGATCACTCGGGACGCGGTTGATTACTAGGGGCGGACTGGGCGTGGTGGCGGATCGCCATCACGGAGCCCGTCGGAAGGCGTTTTAGTCTCTGTTGCATTGATGTTGAATGTCGGTTCGCGGCGATTTGGCACGAACTGCACAATCACACGCTCGGACTTCATCTTTCACATATTCGGGATTTCAATCGGCGTAGGGTACTACTTGGTAGTGTACCTGACCCAGCGGTGTATAATCCCGCAAGCCCGAGGGCGCGGGTTCTGATCCAGAGATCATCACCTGGCGTGGCGTCGACGGGGCAGGGAGCGACCCTCGCGCTCGGGAACATTGAAGACTCGGCATTGAGCTTCGATGCCAAGGTCGCTCAAAGAGTGAGTGCGTACCGTGAAGCTACATGGCTCCCCCACCTGCGAGTCGAGTCGAACCGGCGTCAGGGAATGGCTGCCAATCGGTCCGGAAGAGCGGCTCGGCGACGTGCATCCGAACGCCAGCCTGGTGTCCCTTCAGGAGTGCATCCAGCAGCGGATCGCATCCGATCTTCACGATTCAACCTGCCAGTATCTGATCGCAGCGAGCCTCGGCCTGATGCGCCTGCGCACCTGCCTGAACGACCCGGCCGGAGCTGCGCGGCTATGTGACGAGATCGATGCCTCGATCGACGAAGCGCTGCGGGAGATCCGAGCGTTCGCCTATCTGCTGCACCCGCAGAATCTGACGGTCGACGGTCTGAAAGCGACGATCGAACGCTATTCGCGGGGATTTGCCACGCGGACATCCCTGCACGTGACGACCAGGATTTCGTCGGATATCGATCGCTTGTCGCGTGACAAGCAGCATTCGTTGCTCCGGGTCGTCCAGGAGGCCCTGACGAACGTCTTTCGTCATGCGAAGGCGACGGAAGTTAGAATCGTCATCGCCTCGACCGGCAGCCATGTTCAACTGACGGTCAGCGACAACGGGCGAGGCTTTCCGGCTGCCCATGCCAAATCCAGTACGAAGGCTGTAATGGGCGTCGGCATTCCGGCCATGAGGGCCAGATTGCAGCAAATCGGAGGTACGCTTCATATCCAGTCCGGCTCGGCGGCGCGACATTCCGGCACCACATTGCTGGCGGTGTTGCCGCGCGATTTCGTCGAAAGCAAACGCAACAGGAAGACCACAACAGTCGCGAGGGTCCACGCAGGCACATCGTGAAAGAAGAAAACTGATCACCGGTGGTGGCCGAAATCGTCTATCGCGCCTGGCGTCTGGGGCTGCCACCGTGTCAAAAAACCTGGAGTGCGCTGCCATGAAGCGGTTTCTTATCGCAGATGATCACGAGGCCGTACGGTCGGGCTTGCGAGCCGTGCTCGAGCAGCGGGCGGATTGGGAGGTGGTCGCTGAGGCCAATGACGGCAGCAAGGCTGTTGCCGCTGCAATCGCCAACCAGCCCCACGTCGCCATCGTCGATTTTTCCATGCCGCGCATGTCGGGGGTGGAAGTCGCACGGCGGATCAGGGAATACCCGCTTCAGACCGAGGTGCTGATCTTCACGGTGCACAATTCCAGCCTGCTTGCGCAGGAGGCCTTCCAGGCAGGTGCGCGCGCCTTCCTGCTGAAGTCCGACGCCAACAAACTTCTGCTGGCGGCGGTCGAGGCGCTCCTGGCGCACAAGCCGTTCTGTACCAGGAGCTGTCAGAACGAACTGGATCGCGGGCTGAGCTCCGGCATGGACAGCAGGCAGGCGCTCACCCCGCGGGAGCAGCTCGTCGTCAAGCTGGTCGCGGAGGGCTATAGCAACAAAGGCATCAGCTCCATCCTGGACCTCAGCGTCAAGACGACGGAGGCGCACCGGGCGGCCGCGATGCGCAAGCTCGACGTGAATTCGACGGCCGGACTGGTCCGCTACGCGGTGCGGGCCGGGCTGATCGAGGTATGAGGCCTTTGGGTACAATCGCCGAGGGATTTCAGGGTTTTGTGGGATAACCCGCTGGACCGCGACCGGTATGATCGCTCGATCTTCCTGCCGGTCGCCTCCATCGATCGCCCGATGGGCCCGCGGGCCGGCATACGGGAACGACGTCGTGAAGCGCATCGTGATTGCGGATGATCATGAAGTCGTGCGCTCCGGGCTGCGGGCGATCGTCGAAACCCGCTCCAACTGGATCGTCAGCGGAGAGGCGACCAATGGCGAGCAGGCGGTCGCATTGGCGTTGGAGACGCGGCCCGATATCGTGATCGTCGACTATTCGATGCCGCTCATGAACGGGCTGGAGGTCAGCCGTCGTCTGAAGGCGCTGCATGTGCGCACGGAAGTGCTGATCCTGACGATGCACGAGAATGAGGAGCTGCTGACCGAGGCCATCCTGGCAGGAGTTCGCGGGTTCCTGTTCAAGTCGGATGCCAGGAACCACCTGATTTCCGCCATCGAGGCGCTGCTCGACGGCCGGCCTTACTTCACCAGCCTGCTGCTGGAGAAGCTGCTCCACGACTACCAGCTCAACAAGCAGAACAAGTCGGCCATGCTGCTCACGTCACGCGAGCAGAGCGTGGTTCAGCTCATTGCCGAAGGACATACCAACAGGTCCATCAGCACGATCCTGAAGCTGAGCGTGAAGACGGTCGAGACGCATCGCGCGTCCGCAATGCGCAAGCTCGGGATGTCGTCGACGGCCGAGCTGGTGCGCTATGCCATTCGCAAGCGACTGGTGGCGCCGTGAAGGGGCATTGGCGGGCTGGCGGCTCGCCAATTCGCTCACCGATCGGCTACCGTCTCAGCGAGCAGCCAATCCCGAAAGACGACGAGGGGCGGGTGGGGCGCTCGTTCCGACGGCCACACCAGATAGTATCGTTCGGGGCTCTCCATCGGCAGGTTGAGGGCGCGCACGAGGCGACCGCTGGCCAGCTCGTCCTGGATCAGGAACGTGGGAAGAAGCGCAACGCCCACGCCGACCATCGCCGCCTGGGCAACCGTTGCAAACTGATCGAAATACATCGTCTGGGCGGACGCCCCTGGAACGCCCTGCGCAAGGAACCATTGGTCCCATGCGTTCGGTCGCGTCGAGATGCTGAGCAGCAATGCCTTCCTGATGTCTCCTGCCGAGCGAAAGTGGAATTGCTTCCTGAGCTCGGGACTGCAGGCGGGAACGACTTCCTCCGAGCGCAGGAGGACCATCTCGGCGCCCGGCCAGTCCGGTGATCCGAAATGGATCGCTGCATCCAGCGGCTCGGAACGAAAATCGAAGTAGGACAGGCGGGTTGCAAGATTGACGGTGACGCCCGGATTCTGCGCCAGGAATCTCGGAAGGCGTGGCGCCAGCCAGCGCGTGCCGAACGTCGGCAGGATCGCCAGATTGAGCGTGCCGCCTCTCGGATTGGCGCGCAGGTTGAACGAGGCGGTGCTGATCTTCCGCAGCGCGTCGCGAATCTCGCGCGCATAGGCTTCGCCGGCGGGCGTCAGCCGAATGGTCTGGCGCTCGCGGACGAACAGTTCGACACCGAGTTGCTCTTCCAGCGACTTGATCTGCCGGCTGACAGCCCCCTGGGTCAGGCTGAGCTCCTTGGCTGCCAGCGTCACGCTGCCGGTGCGCGCCGCAGCTTCAAAGGCGGCAAGCAGAGCGGTTGACGGCAGGAAGCGACGGGACGGCTGCATATTATTCCATCTTGGAATGATCTATTGAGCAATCATCGTTTGGTGGTCTTGAAAAGGCAAGAATAGTTCGGGCGCTTCATGCTAATTTTGCATGACTCTCGTGGTGGTCAGGCCCAGTTCCGAGCGGCGGCCTCACGAGAATTAGCCATTGACCAGCGTGCCACTTCAGTTCGATCAAGGGCCGGCGCGCTCAACCAGACGCAACGGCCGCGCCATCCAAATCAACGCCGACTTCGGAAAGCCTGTCATGTCCGTCAAACCCGCCCCTCAGACCCAAGCTCACACCGCCGATCTTGCCGCTGAGGTCGACAGGCTCCTCGCCGACGTCGGCGTGAGCCGTGCGAGCTACACGGAGGGCACGCTCGCCGTGCAGACGCCGATCACCGGCAAGATCGTCGGGAAGGTCAGGGAAGTCGGCGCGGCCGACGCCGCCGCGCTGATTGCGAAGGCACATGCGGCCTTCCAGGTCTGGCGGCTGGTACCGGCACCGAAGCGCGGTGAGCTGGTCCGGCTGTTCGGCGAAGAGCTTCGCGCCAACAAGCAGGCTTTGGGCCGGCTGGTGTCGATCGAGGTCGGCAAGATCGTGTCCGAGGGCCTCGGCGAGGTTCAGGAGATGATCGACATCTGCGACTTCGCCGTCGGGCTGTCCCGCCAACTCTATGGCCTGACCATCGCCACCGAGCGCGGCGAGCATCGGATGATGGAGAGCTGGCATCCGCTCGGCGTGACCGGCATCATCTCCGCCTTCAATTTCCCGGTCGCCGTCTGGGCGTGGAACGCGGCGCTGGCACTCGTTTGCGGCAACAGCATCGTGTGGAAGCCGTCCGAGAAGACCCCGCTGACGGCGCTGGCGACGCAGGCGCTGTTCGACCGCGCGCTGACGCGCTTTACGAAGGAAGGCGGAAGCGCGCCTGCAGGGCTTGCGGCGCTGCTGATTGGCGGCCGCGACCTCGGCGAGCTGCTTGTCGACCATGCGAAGGTCCCGCTGGTGTCGGCCACGGGCTCGACCGCGATGGGCCGCGCCGTGGGGCCGCGGCTCGCCAAGCGTTTCGCGCGCGCAATTCTCGAACTCGGCGGCAACAATGCAGCCATCGTCGCGCCGACGGCCGACCTCGATCTGACGCTGCGCGGCGTTGCCTTTGCCGCGATGGGAACCGCCGGCCAGCGTTGCACGACGCTTCGGCGCCTCTTCGTCCATGAGAGCGTGTATGACAGCTTCGTTCCGCGGCTGAAGCGGGCCTACGCATCCGTGTCCGTCGGCAGTCCCCTGGAAGCCGGCACGCTGGTTGGTCCGTTGATCGACGGCGCGGCCTATCGTGCGATGCAGGGTGCGCTCGAGGCCGCGAAGGCGGCGGGGGCCGCCATTCACGGCGGCGAGCCGATTGCCGTCGAGGACGCCACGGACGCGTACTACGTTCGTCCCGCGCTGGTCGAGATTGCTGCGCAGACGGGGCCTGTCGAGCAGGAGACCTTCGCGCCGATCCTCTACGTGATCAAATACAGCGATTTCGATTCCGTCCTCGAACTGCACAATGCCGTTCCGCAAGGGCTCTCCTCGTCGATCTTCACCAATGATTTGCGCGAAGCCGAGACGTTCCTGTCGGCGCGCGGCTCCGATTGCGGGATCGCCAACGTCAATATCGGTCCGTCCGGCGCGGAGATCGGCGGCGCGTTCGGCGGCGAGAAGGAGACCGGCGGCGGACGCGAGTCCGGGTCCGATGCGTGGAAGGCCTATATGCGCCGGGCCACGAACACCATCAATTATGGCCGAACGCTCCCGCTGGCCCAGGGCGTCAAGTTCGACGTGGTGTGAGGCCTGATGCAGGATGATCCGCGATCGCATGGTCTTTGGGCGCTGACGGCGCCGGCTGCGCCTGAGACCATGACGCTCGTGGGCGAGCTGGATGTCGATGTCGTCGTCATCGGCGGCGGATATACCGGCGTGTCCTCCGCGCTTCATCTCGCCGAGGGAGGCGCGCGCGTCGCCGTGCTTGAAGCTTCCGAGATCGGGTTCGGCGGATCGGGGCGCAATGTCGGTCTCGTCAATGCGGGCATGTGGGTCATGCCCGATGCTCTCACCTCGACGCTGGGTCAGGTCTTTGGCGAGCGCCTGATCGATCTTCTCGGTCACGGACCGGCGAAGGTGTTCGATCTCATCGAAAAGCACGGCATCGATTGTGAGCCGGAGCGCGCGGGCACGCTGCATTGCGCCGTCGGGCATAAGGGCCTGGCCGAGATCGAGGCCCGTGCCGAGCAATGGCAGCGGCGCGGTGCACGGGTCGAGGTGCTCAACGCCGAAGAGACGCGCGCCAAGATCGGCGGCGGCGACTACGCCGGTGCGCTGCTGGACAAGCGCGCCGGCACCATTCAGCCGCTCGCCTATGTCCGCGGCCTGGCGCGCGTCGCGCTGGCGGCGGGCGCGAAGATCTTTACCCAAAGTCCCGTTCTCGCCGCGCACATGGACGGCTCGCGCTGGAAGATCGACACGAAATCGGGATCGGTCCGCGCGGATTGGGTGATCGTTGCCACCGATGCCTATGCGCAAGGCCCGTGGTCGCAGGTTCGGCAGGAGCAGATTCATCTGCCTTACTTCAATTTTGCGACCGAGCCCCTGTCGGACAATCTGAGGGCGTCGATCCTGCCGGAACGGCAGGGAGCCTGGGACACCAAGCAGGTGCTCTCCTCGTTCCGCTTCGACCGCGCAGGCCGACTGGTGTTTGGCAGCGTCGGTGCGCTCGAGGGAAGCGGTGCCGCGATCCACAGGGCGTGGGCCATTCGTTCGCTGCGAAAATTGTTTCCGCAGCTTGCCGACATCAGGTTCGAGGCTGGCTGGTTCGGGATGATCGGTATGACCTCGGACAATCTGCCGCGTTTTCACAAGCTCGACCGCAACGTCATCGCCTTCAGCGGCTACAACGGCCGGGGTATCGCGCCGGGCACGGTGTTTGGCGGTGTGCTGGCGTCCTACGTGCTCGGCCATGTCGCTGAAAAAGACCTTCCGCTGCCGGTCGCAGCCTGCGAGGAGCCGCGCTTCCGCCTCGCACAGGAGGCTCTCTACCGCGCCGGATCCCAGCTCGTTCATCTGACCGAAGCGCGGCTCTAAAGCGCGATGAGATTGGGATGAATCGTCATCGCGCTTTAGGTTGTTGTTTGAGCATGATCTCCGCGCAAACGCGTTCCGCGTTTGTCGCGAGGGAAAACGGCTTCACACTTTTCCGGGTCATGCTTTAAGCCGTCGAACCATGAAAGAGGATGCCTTGCTGCGCTACTACACCGCTGCTGAGGTCGAGGCCGGCCTTGACTATCTCAGACTGATCGACGCGCTGGCCGAGTCCTTCCGGCGTGGCGGCGAGGCAATGCCGGTTCGGCAGAGTTACGACGTCGGAGCTCCCGACACGCCCGGCCATCTCCTGACCATGCCGGCCTGGGAACGAGGCAAGGCGCTCGGGGTGAAGCTCGTGACGGTATTCCCTGCGAACGCGTCCCGCGGCCTCGGCGCCGTGTCATCGCTCTACACGCTGTTCGACGGCACCACCGGCCAGCCGCGTGCGATGATCGACGGCGAAGCGCTGACCAACCGGCGGACGGCGGCTGCTTCCGCGCTTGCCTCGCGCTATCTGTCGCGCCCGGACAGCAAGACGTTGCTCGTCATTGGCACGGGTCGCATCGCGGCCTGTCTGCCGGCCGCGCATCGCGCCACGCGTCCAATCGAGCGCGTGCTCGTTTGGGGCCGCAATCCGCAGCGCGCGGAGGCTTTTGCAGGCGAGATCTCCCGGCAAGGGTTCGGCGCCGAGGCGGTTGTCGATCTGCCCGCGGCATTGGCCGAGGCAGATATCGTCAGTTGCGCGACGACATCGGTCGAGCCCATCGTTCTTGGTCGACACTTAGGAACGGGCACACATCTCGATCTCGTCGGTGCGTTCACGCCCAAGATGCGCGAGAGCGACGACGAGGCCGTCTGCCGCAGCCGCGTTTTTGTCGACACCTATGGTGGTGCGCTCGCGGAAGCCGGCGATCTGCTCCAGCCGATCGCCGCCGGGCGCTGGGACGCCGCCAGGATCTGTGGTGATCTGCATGAGCTGGCCAGCGGTGCGCGGCCCGGTCGTCTGGAGGAGAGTGAGATCACGCTGTTCAAGTCAGTCGGGGCGGCGTCCGAGGATCTCGCGGCCGCGTCACTCCTCGTCGGCGGATGGGATTCCGGGATTGGCGGGGCGGCGTCATAAGGTCAGCGATCGGCGGTCAATTGCTGGCGATACCGTTCGGCGTCCCAGCTCAGCAACGCGTGCTCGTTCTCGGCCGAGAGATAGTGGACCTCGGCGATAAGGGGCACACGGCAGGTCACCAGTCCGAGACAGGTCAGCATGGCTTCGGCACCATTGCTTGCATCCTTGCGAATGACACAGCCGAGGCCGGGAACGAGGAGGGCGACCGGAGGCGGCCGCCTGTCCGTATGGGCTCGCGACGTCAGGACGCGCAGATCCTCGCCATGGTCCAGCACGGGCAGGCCGGGACCGAGAAAGACGACGTGGTCCGGATACAGCGAGCCGCTGGTCGCAATGGCACGGCTGTAGCGGTCGATCGCGATGCTGTGGCAGAGCGGATCTTTTGGCGAACGATAATCGGTGCCGGCGCAGATTGAGCGGAGCGCCTCGTCATCGGCTGGTATGGCACTGCGCTGGGTGAGTGCGAGCCGCCTCTCGACCTCGTCCACCAGCGTCTCGGCCGCCGCGCAGCTGTCAGCGCCGACCACCAGCCCATGGTTGCCGAGGATCAGGATATCCACGGCATCCTCCGCCAGGATATCGCTCACGGCCTTGGCCAGCGGCAGTCCCGGATGATGATAGTCGAGCCAGCGCCAGGACAAGCCGTCGAGGCGCCTGGCAAGCTCCTCGCGCGCGTCGGACCGCACCGCCCAGGCGATCGTATTGACCGAATGAACGTGCAACACGACGGGATGTGGCATGAGCGCGTGGAGCGAGGTCTCGATCGAGGCGCGCAATGTCGAGTTGGTGCCGGGAGCAAGAGGCACCTTTTCGTCGCCTTGCATAAGCGCAGCGCGCGCTGCGCCAAGCGACACCGGCACGAAGATGTCCTTGGCTTCCGCATCCGCAAGCCAGGTGCCGGACGCCTTCACCCAGAGCACATCGCCATCCTTGATCGAGGAGTTGCCGCCGGCACCCTGCACCAGCAGGATGTTGCGGCCGACGCGCGCCGACATATGGCGGAGATCATCGAGTTGTGCAGGCTCGCGCATTGCAGGCCTCACCAGGTCAAGTGGTTCATCAGCCAGTCCGGTATCATCTCCTGCGATCCCGCCAGCATGCGGATCGCCGCCGGCAGATCGGGCGCGCCTGCGAGTGCGTCCCTGTGCACGCCCGCGCCGAGGAACAGGGTCAGCATTCCCTTGGCCCGTGCGCCGGCGACGTCGTGATCGAGGGAATCGCCGATCATCAGGACCCGCTTCGGATCGGGATGGCCGAGTTGCTCCAGTGCCGCCTCGAAGATCGGCGCGTGCGGCTTGCCGACGAATGCCACGGCACCGCCAAACCTCTCGTAGAACCGCGCCAGTGCGCCCGGCGCCGGGACCAATCCGTTCGCGCTGAACATGGTCAAATCAGGGTTGGCGCACAGCATCGGCAACCGCCGCGCTGCCGCCGCGGCGAAGCGTGCGCGCCAGTGCTCGGGCTCAGCGACGTCATCATCGAGCCCGGCCAGCAGGATGAAATCGGCCTTCTCGATCTCGGTCACGATCGAGAGGCCGAGACCGTCGATAACGGAATGATCGCCGCCGCGCGTGATGAGAAAACATGATCGGCCGAGATTGGCGAAAGGGGCGCGTGCGCGTTGAAGCAATCCCGCCCAGGTCACTTCGCCGGAGGTCAGGATGCCGTCATAGGCCGTCGGCGGCAGGCCGAGCCTTGCAAGCCGCTCTTCGTTGCTGCGTGCACGCTTGCCGGAGTTCGACAGCACCAGCACGCGCTTGCCCGCGGTCTTGAGCTTCACCACGCAGTCCCGCGCGGCCGGAAACACGGTGCCGCCTTCATGCAGCGTGCCCCATTGGTCGAGCAGCACGTGATCGAACCGGTCGGCGATCGCGCTCAAAGTATTGATTTCGATTGTGCCGACTCTCATGACGGGCTGCCCTGCAAGGCCAGCAGCGCTGCACCGTAGCTCGCTTCGGTTTGCTCGGCCGTCGTGACGGCAACACCGAGCGCGCGGCGTCTGATCTCGGTCCATGCCGGGTTCTTCGCACCGCCGCCGATGCTGACGACGCGGCGCAGTCGCGGTGCTCCGAGCGCAGCGAGGCGCTGATAGGCGAGGGCTTCGACCGATGCGATGCCTTCGAGCAGCGCCTGGAAGAAGCGATGGTCTTCCGCCGGGCGCGGCGTGATCCGTGCGGCCAAGGACGGATCGGCGATCGGAAAGCGCTCGCCTGGCTTTGGCAAGGGATAGTAGTCGAGCCCGGTCGGCTCCTCCGGTCGCAGTTGCGGCGTCAGCCGTTCCATCTCTGCCGCCGAGAAATGCGCGAGCAGCGCGCCGCCGCCGGAATTGGAGGCGCCGCCGGCGAGCCAGCGCTCGCCGAGCCGGTGCGAATAGACGCCCTGATCGGCGGCGAAGATCGGCTGCGTCGCGAGCAGTTTGACGACCAGCGTCGTCCCGAGCGAGGTCACGGCATCGCCGGGGCTATCGGCGCGCGTCGCGATGAACGCGGCGACGCCGTCGGTGGTGCCGGCCGTGATGCGGGCCGTTTTCGACAGGCCGAGCTCTGAGGCAACCCCTGGATCGATCTCGGCAAACGGCGTCCCCGGCACCAGCACGCGCGGCAAAAGCGTGTGCGGCACGCCGAGCTGATCGAGCCAGGCCGGCCAGCTGCGCGTGACGGGATCGTAGCCGAGCTTGAGGACGTTGTTCTCGTCGCTGACGCCGTGGGTTCCCGCCAGCCGGCCGGCGATCCAATCGGCCTGATGCACGGCAAAGCGCGCGCTTCTTGCGTCGCTTTGGCCCAACAAATGAAGCAGTTTCGCCAATGCGCTGCTGGCGCCGTGAGCGCCGCTTTCCTTCGGCGCAACTGATGCAATGCGCTGGGCTTCCTTTGCCGCGCGGGCGTCGTTGTACATCAGCCCCGGCGTGCAGGGACGGCCGGCCGCGTCGATCAGGAGCAGCGTGCCGGACGTGCCGTCAACGCAAACCTGCTCGACGGCCTGGAGATCGATGCCGCGTCCGAGCTTGCTGATCGCAACGACGCTCGCGTGCCACCAGAATTCGGGGTCCTGATCGATCGCGTTACCGTCCTGTCGCGGTGGGGGCAGGGTGGCGGACTCCATGCCCTGGATGTCGCCGCGCGCATCGACGGCGCAGGCGCGAACGCCGCTGGTTCCGACGTCGATGCCGAGGAACAAGCCCGTCATTGGATCTCACCTCCCTTTGGCACTCTGTCGATTGCGGCGCAGTTCACAATCGCCCCCGCGATTGCACTGCAGCACGTTTGGGGGATTGACGTCCCGGCCGGCCTCTGCAATTTTTTGCAAGGCGTGAAGAAATTTGCAAGCAGGCTTTTTCGCCGTGGTGATGCAACCCGACAGGATGGCGACGATTGACGGCGAAGCGTCGCTCGCGACCCGCGCGGCCTGGCTCTATTTCGCCGCCGGACTGACCCAGTCGGAGGTCGCCGACCGCCTCAACATCCAGAGCACCAAGGCGCACCGGCTGATCGCGCGCGCCAGCCGCGAGGGCATGATCCGCGTCTTCGTGGAAGGGCCGGTCGCCGAATGCGTTGCGCTGGAGAACACGCTGGTCGAGCGCTACGGGCTCTCCTTCTGCCGCGTCGCACCCGATCTCGGCGAGGGCGACCTGCCGCTGAAGGCGCTGGCGCTGGAGGGGGCCAGCTTCCTGCGGCAGATCCTCGAGCGCGGCGAGCACAAGATCATCGGCGTCGGCCATGGCCGCACGCTCGCCGCGATGGTGGAACAACTGCCGCAGACACCTGCACGCGGCGTGCAATTCGTATCGCTGCTTGGCGGACTGACACGGAAATTCGCCGCCAATCCGTTCGACGTCATCCATCGCCTCGCCGAGCGCACCGGCGCGGAAGCCTATCTTCTGCCTGTTCCCGTGTTCGCCAATTCCGTCGCCGACCGCGCGGTGCTGATGCAGCAATACGGCATCGCCGACGTATTCGCGCTCGCCCGCAAGGCCTCGCTGCTGTTCGTCGGCATCGGCCAGATCCACGCCGAGGGCTTCCTGGTCTCGAGCGGCATGATCAGGCCGGACGAGGTCGTGGAACTGAAGCGGGAAGGCGCCTGCGCCGACCTGCTCGGCCATTTCTTCAATGCCGATGGCGAGATGCTCGACATCGATCTGTCGGCGCGCGCCACCTCGATGGAGGCGGCGGATTTGCGGAAACACCGCATCGTCGCCATCGGCGGCGGACTGGCAAAAGTCACGGCGCTGCGCGCGGTTTTGCGCAGCGGCCTCCTGCACGGCCTCATCATCGATGAGGTGACAGCGCAGGCACTCGCTACCGACAGGCCGGAGGCAACATCCGGCAAAACCAAGAACAAGAGTCGGAAGGGTAAGTAAACGCGCACCATGGGAGGTTACAATGCACGACCGCGAGAAGAATCTGTTCGATTCCTACGCCGCCAAACGGATCAGCCGGCGTGATCTACTGGACGGAGCCGCCAAGCTCGGTATCGCCGGCGCGGCGGCCAACGCAACCTTCGCCTCCGCAATGTCGCGGGCGATGGCCGCGGACTTCAACTGGAAGGCCTATAGCGGCAAGTCCGTCAAGCTGCTGCTGAATAAGCATCCCTACGTCGATGCCATGATCGGCGACCTCGAAGCATTCAAGGCGCTGACGGGCATGAATGTCACCTACGACATCTTCCCGGAGGACGTCTATTTCGACAAGGTGACGGCGGCGCTGTCCTCGAAATCGGATCAGTACGACGCCTTCATGACCGGCGCCTACATGACCTGGACCTACGGTCCGGCCGGCTGGATCGAGGACCTCAACAGCTACATCAAGGATCCCGCCAAGACCAACCCGGCCTTCGCCTGGGACGACGTGCTGCCGGGCCTGCGCTCCTCGACCGCATGGGACGGCGTCGCCGGCTCCGAACTCGGCTCGGGCAAGGCCAAGCAGTGGTGCATCCCCTGGGGCTACGAGCTCAACAACATCACATACAACCGCAACATCTTCAGCAAGGTCGGCGTCAAGCCGCCGACGAACCTCGACGAGATGCTCGAGGTGGCCGCGAAGATCACCAAGGACGCCGGCGGGCCTTACGGCGTCGGCGTTCGCGGGTCGCGCTCCTGGGCGACCATCCATCCGGGCTTCCTCTCGGCCTATTCGAACTTCGGCCAGAGGGATTTTGTGATGGAGGGCGGCAAGCTGAAGGCCGCGATGAACACCAAGGCTTCGAAGGATTTCCACGAGAAATGGGTCAAGATGATTCAGACCTCGGGCCCGAAGAACTGGTCGACCTATACCTGGTACCAGGTCGGCACCGACCTCGGCGCTGGCGCCTCCGGCATGATCTTCGACGCCGACATTCTCGGCTACTTCATGAACGGCGGTGACAACAAGGAGAAGGGCAATCTCGGCTACGCGCCCTTCGCCGCGAACCCGGCGGCCAAGGCGCCGACGCCCAACGTCTGGATCTGGTCGCTCGCAATGTCGAGCTTCTCGAAGCAGAAGGATGCGGCCTGGGTGTTCATGCAATGGGCGGCTTCCGTCGAGCACGATCTGTTCGGCGCCCGCAAGATGGACTTCGTCAACCCGGTGCGCGCCTCGGTCTGGAAGGACTCGGAGTTCCGCGACCGCATCGCGAAATCCTATCCCGGCTATCTGGAGCAGCATGACGTCTCGGCCCCGGGCGCCAAGATCTACTTCACGGCGCAGCCGCTGTTCTTCGACCTGACCACCGAATGGGCAGCCTCGCTCCAGAAGATGGTCGCCAAGGAGATCAGCGTCGACGAAGGCCTCGACAAGCTCGCTGACAGCATCAACCGTCAGCTCAAGCAGGCAGGACTTGGTTGAACTGCCTCGATTGACGCCTTTCGTGGTGCCTCAATTCCTCCGCGCCACGACAACCCGCCGGTTCGGAACGCCTACGATCCGGGCCGGCGGTGTTGCAGTGAGTATGTGATCCCGTATCATCATGAGCATGGTTCAACTCCTTCAGACCTCTGCGCTTCCGCGCCGCACCACGAGGCTGCGCGGGCGCATGCTGCCTTACCTGCTGAGCCTGCCGGCTCTGCTCGTCTGCATCGCCATCCTCGTGCCGTTCGTGACGGCCGCGGTCTATTCGCTCCAGCGCTACCGTTTGAACCTGCCGTACTTGCGCGGCTTCATCGGTGTCGACAACTACATCGACTTCCTCTCCGATCCGGCGTTCTGGAATACGCTGCGCATCTCGCTCGTCTATACCGCCTTGACGGTGGTGCTCGAGCTTCTGCTCGGCCTTGGTATCGCGCTGCTCCTGCGGCGGCCGACGCGCTTCCACAATGCGGTGTCGATCGTGCTGCTGCTGCCGCTGATGACGGCGCCAGCGATTGCCGCACTGATGTGGAAGCTGATGACAAACCCGAGCTTCGGCATCCTGTCCTATCTGGTCAGCCTGCTCGGCGTGCACGACTTCAAATGGGCGTCGGACCCGTCGAGTGCGCTGTTTACGGTCGTGCTGGTCGACGTCTGGGTCTACACGCCCTTCATCATGATCCTCTTGTTGGCCGGCCTGCGCTCGCTGCCGCGCCAGCCGTTCGAGGCCGCGGCACTCGACGGCGTTCCGGCAAGCTTCGTATTCTTCCGCATCACGTTGCCGATGCTCGCGCCCTACATCATCACAGCCTCGCTGTTCCGCCTGCTCGATTCCATCCAGCAGTTCGACATCATCTATGCGATGACGCAGGGCGGGCCCGGCGACCGGCTGATGGTGTTCCAGGTCCAGGCCTATCTCGAATTCTTCCAGTACACCAATGTCGGCCGCTCGGCGGCGCTGCTGATGATCCTCTGGCTGATCACCAACATCCTGTCGAACATCTTCATCAAGAACTGGCTGCGGCTGCGCGCACGCGCCCACGGTCACGGGTAAGAGCGAAGGAGGCGAAGATGGATCATTCCAGTCTCGCAGGTCGCATCTTCCGGGGCGTGGCGCTGGCGCTGGTGCTCGTCTTCTTCATGTTCCCGATCGTCTGGATCCTCATGATGTCGTTCCAGACGAATGAACAGATCCTGCGGATCCCGCCGCACATCCTGTTCGAGCCGACGCTTTCCAACTATCAGGCCTTGATCTCGGGCCAGCTCCGCACCACGGCCGGCAATCTCGAGATCCCCTTCATGCGCAACCTCATGAACAGCTTCGTGCTGTCGAGCGCGGCGGTGCTCCTGGCTCTGCTGCTCGGCGTGCCAGCGGCTTACGCGTTCGCGCGGTTCAAGTTCCGGCTCGGCGAAAGCATCGCGTTCACGCTGCTGTCGTTCCGCTTTGCGCCGCCTCTGCTCGTGCTGCTGCCGCTGTCGCTCTACTATCAGCAGCTCGGGCTCAGCGACACGTATTTCGGCATCGTCTGGGTCTATCAGCTCATCGCGCTTCCCCTGATCCTGTGGATCGTGCGCGGCTATTTCGAGGATATCAGCCCGGACATCGAGCACGCCTATCGGCTCGCCGGCCATTCCTGGCGCGAGGCCTTTACCCGCATTGCGGTTCCGCTCGCCGGTCCCGGCATCGCGGCGGCCGGACTGCTGTCCTTCATCTTCTGCTGGAACAATTTCGTCTTCGCGCTGATCCTGGCCTCCGCCGACAAGCAGCCAGTGACCGTGGGTGCGCTCGCTTTCGTCACGGCCTCCGGTATCCAGTACGGCCAGATCGCAGCCGCCATCGTCCTCTCGGTGACGCCGACGCTGCTGCTCGCGCTCTATGCGCAGCGCTACCTGGTCGAGGGTCTCTCGCTCGGCGCGGTGAAAGGCTGACACATGGCGCGTCTCGAACTCAATTCCGTCGGCAAGGCTTTCGGCGCGGTGCGTTGCGCCGACGACCTGTCGCTGGTGGTCGAGCCCGGCGAGATCGTTGCAGTGTTCGGGCCTTCGGGCAGCGGCAAGACCGTGCTGCTCCGCATGATCGCGGGCATGTTCGAGCCCGACGATGGGGACATCCTGGTCGGCGGCCGCTCCATCGTCGGCGCGCCGCCGGAGCGGCGCGGCATCGGCATGGCCTTCCAGAATTTTGCGCTGTTCCCGCATATGAGCGCGCAGGACAATATTGCGAGCGGGCTACGGGCGAAAGCCAAGGGCGGAGAGTTGACCTCGCGGGTCACCTCGATCAGCCGGTTGCTGAAGATCGAGCATGTGCTCGGCCACATGCCGCGCGAATTGTCCAACGGGCAGAAGCAGCGCACGGCGCTCGCGCGTGCGCTGATCGGCAATCCGGAGGTGCTGCTGCTCGACGATCCCTTGCGCAACGTCGATGCGAAACTTCGCTATGAAATGCGGCTCGAGCTGCCGAGCCTGCTGCGCCGCAGCTCCGCTGCGGTGCTCTACGTCACCCAGGACTATCGCGAAGCGATGGCGATCGCCGACCGTATCGCGGTGCTGATCGAGGGCCGTCTCGTCCAGGTCGCAAGGCCCGAGGAGATCTATGCCCGGCCAGCATCCGTTGCCGTTGCGCGCCTGTTCGGCGACCCCAGCATCAATCTTGCCGAGGTCACGCCCCACACCAAACAGGCGGACCTGACGGCCGAAATTGCCGGGACGAAGGTCCGGCTCGATCCAGTGGACCAGCAAGCTGCGGATCATGGTCCATGCTGGCTCGGCGTTCGCCCTGACGATCTCGTCGTCACCCGGACAGCGAGCGAAGACGCGATTCCAGCGCGCATCGTCGCGATCACGCCGATGCATGAGCGGGCCGTGCTGCTGCTGCGTTTTGCCGACGGCTCCGAATGGCTCGCGGCGCTGCCGCCGGATTCACCGATGGCGAGTGCCGACGACGGCGTCTTCGTCCGCTTTGCGCCGGAGGCAGCGCTGTTGTTCGATCGTGCGACGGGGCTCCGGGTTGGTCTGCCGCACCGGCGTCAGGCGGCGTGAGGAGAGCGGACCCATGGCCATGCTCGAAATCAAGAATGTCGACAAGGTCTATAGCAGCCGCGGCAAACCGCCGGTGCATGCCGTGCGCGCGCTCGACATGGCAGTGACGAAAGGCGAGATCGTTGCTCTCCTGGGCTCCTCGGGCTGCGGCAAGACCTCGACGTTGCGGATGATCGCGGGCTTCGAGAGCGTGACCTCGGGCGCGATCGCGCTGTCGCAGCGGCGGATCGACGAGCTGCCGCCGGCGAAGCGCAAAGTGGCGATGGCCTTCGAAGGCTATTCGCTCTACCCACCGCTGACGGTGCGCGAGAACATTGCCTTCGCGCTCAAGGCACAGCAGCTCTCGCGCGGCGAAATATCGCGCCGGGTCGAAGCGATCGCGCGGCTGGTCGAGATCGAGGACATCCTGGACAGCTTTCCGCGCGCCATCTCGGGCGGGCAGCAGCAGCGTGTGTCGCTGGCGCGTGCCTTGGTGCGGGACGCCGACCTCTATCTGCTCGATGAGCCCATGGGCCAGCTCGAGCCGCAACTGCGCGCAGTGCTGCGCGGGCGGATCAAGGGCTTGCTGGCCGAGCGCGGCATGACGGCGATCTTCGTTACCCATGACCAGACCGAGGCGAGCGCGCTCGCCGATCGCATCGCGGTGATGGAGGATGGCGTCCTTCAGCAATTCGCCAGCGAAAGGGAATTGAAGAACCGTCCGGCCAATCTCTTCGTCGCAAGCTTCATCGGCGAACCGCCGATGAATCTGCTGGAGACGGGGGTTGCACCCGCCGACGGCGGCTTCCGCCTGTCGGTCGGTTCTGATATCGCGTTCCAGATTCCGGGCGATACGCTCGATCAGGCCGCGCGTCGGTCCCTTGAACAGGGCAACCGCGTCCGGGTCGGCATCCGCCCGCAGAAGGTCGCGGTCGGGACGGGGGATGTCCGCGTGCGCGTCGTGTCCAATCAGTGGCTCGGCGACCAGTCGCATGTCGCAGGGGAATGCGCTGGCCATCTTCTCATCGCGGTGACGCCGAACCGGATCGCGGCGCGGGCGGGCGACGTCATTCCATTCGCGCTGGAGCCGCGCCACCTCCACATCTTTGGCGCCGACGGCACCTGCATTCGTCATGCGGAGGGGGGCTGACCATGCTGACCTCGCCGCAGCGCGACGTGATCATCGGCATCGATGCCGGCACGTCTCTGATCAAGACCGTGGCGTTCACGCGCGACGGGCGGCAGCTCGGCGATTTCTCTCTGCCCAATACATACACGACCACGCCTGGCGGCCACGTCGAGCAGGACATGTCCCGAACCTGGACCGACACGGTTGCCGCATTGCGCGGACTGGTGGCGGCCGTGCCGGATATCTCCCGGCGCCTCGCGGCCGTCGCGGTCACAGGGCAGGGCGACGGCACCTGGCTCATCGACGATGACGGCCGCCCGGTCGCGCCGGCGCTGCTATGGCTGGATTCCCGTGCCGCCAGCCTCGTCGAAGGAATCCGCGCCAGCGAGCGCAATGCCGCGCTCTATCGGCGCACCGGCTCGGGGCTCAACGCCTGCCAGCAGGGGCCGCAACTCGCCTGGCTGCAAGCGCATGCGCCCGTGACACTGTCCCGGGCCAGCACGGCCTTTCACTGCAAGGATTGGCTCTACTTTCTGCTCACCGGCCAGCGTGCGACCGATCCGTCGGAGTCGACCTTCACCTGTGGTGATTTCCGCAAGCGCCGCTTTGATGCGGAGACAGCGCGGCTGATCGGCATCGCCGATTGCGCGGCCCTGTTTCCCGAGGTGGTCGACGGAGTCACGACGACGCATCCGCTGAGTGCGGCCGCCGCCATCGAGACCGGACTGCCTGAGGGCGTGCCCGTCTCGCTCGGCTATGTCGACGTGGTCTGCAATGCGCTCGGCGCGGGCCTCTACGATCCATCACCCGATGTCGGCTGCACCATCATCGGGTCGACCGGCATGCATATGCGGCTCGCCACCAGTGCCGACGCGGTCACGTTGAACGCGGAGGCGACTGGCTACACCATGCCGTTCCCGGTCGCCGGCCATTACACCCAGATGCAGTCCAACATGGCGGCGACGCTCAACATCGACTGGCTGCTCGATCTCGCGCGGGATCTGCTCGCCGCCGAGGGCGTGGTGCGTTCGCGTGCCGACCTGATCCGCCGCCTGGACGAGAAGGTGCTGGCGGCGAAGGCCGGCGACCTGTTGTTTCATCCCTTCATCTCCGACGCTGGCGAGCGCGGGCCCTTCGTTGCCCATGAGGCTTGCGCCCAACTCATCGGCCTGCGGTCGCGCCACGGCTATTGGGACCTGATGCGTGCCGTGATGGAGGGGCTCGCCTTCGCCGCGCGCGATTGCTATGCCGCGATGGGGGCGTTGCCGGGCGAGGTGCGGATCACGGGCGGCGCAGCGCGCAGCCGCGCTCTCGGGACTATCCTTGGGGCTGTGCTCGAATGCAATGTGCGCGTCTGTAGTCGCGGCGAAGCCGGGGCAGGAGGTGCTGCGATGATCGCAGCCGTCGCAACCGGACTTTATCCGGATATGACGGCCTGCGCGGAGGATTGGGTGAGACCGTATCTGAACGAACCACAGACGCCGGATCCGGCCTTGGCCGTGCGTTACGCGAAGATGTTTCCGGCCTATCTGGAGGCGAGACTCGCGTCGCGGCCGGTCTGGAAGCAGCTTGCGGCGCTGCGTGCAGGAGCCGGTCATGTCTAGCTCCATCGCCATCGTCGGTGACCGCTTCATGCTGCCGTCGGTGTTCGCCGAGAAGATCACGGCTGCCTGCGGCGACGGCGTCGACATCCGCCTTCTGGAGCAGCCCTGGCCGGACGAGCCGATGGAGCACGGCTATGCCGGCTCGAAGCTCGATGGCCTGAAGGAGTTCATGGGCGATCCGGACGAGGTCGCAGAGTTCATCGGCGACGCAGCGCTGCTGGTGACGCATCTCGCACCGATCTCGCGGTCGATGCTGGAGCGCTTGCCGAACCTGAAGTTCATTGCGGTCTCGCGCGGCGGCCCCGTCAATATCGACATGCAGGCCACGCGCGATCACGGCGTGATCGTCGTCAACACCCCCGGGCGCAATGCAAGCGCGGTGGCCGAGTTCACCATCGGCGCCATTCTTGCGGAGACGCGCCTGATCCGCAGCGGGCACGAGTCGTTGCGCGGTGGCGAATGGCGCGGCGATCTCTATCGCGCCGATCGCACCGGTCGCGAGCTCGGCGAGATGACGGTGGGCGTCGTTGGTTATGGCGCGATCGGCACCCGCGTGGTGAAGCTGCTCAAGGCCTTCGGCTGCAAGATCCTGGTCGCCGACCCCTACGTCCAGCTCAGCGCGCAGGACCGCAAGGACGACGTCGAGCACGTCGGCCTCGCGGATCTGCTGGCGCGCGCTGACGTCATCAGCCTGCATGCGCGGGTCACCGGCGAGACGACGGGCTTCATCGATCGCGCGGCGCTCGCGCGGGTCAAACCGGGCGCATTGCTGATCAACACGGCGCGCGGCCCGCTGGTCGACTATCAGGCGCTGTTCGAGGTGTTGTCCTCGGGACGCCTTGGCGGCGCCATGCTTGATACGTTTGCCGTCGAGCCGGTGCCGCCCGACTGGCCGCTGCTGCAATTGCCGAACGTGACGCTGACGCCGCACATCGCCGGCGCTTCCTTGCGCACCGTCACCATTGCTGCCGATCAGGCCGCGGAAGAGGTTCGCCGCTATCTAGCCGGTGAGCCGCCGCTCAACCCGTGCTGAAGACGAAAGGTGTTTCGACATGACCCGCGAGGAGCGACAGTTACGCGAAGCGATCATCGCCAAATGCCGGTGGATGAACGCCTCGGGTCTGAACCAGGGGACGTCAGGCAATATCTCCGCCCGCTGCAAGGACCGGATGCTGATCACGCCGTCGGCGACGCCCTATGACGCGATGAAGCCGGAGATGATTGCTTCGATGCCGCTCGAGGGTGAACACGGCTCCTGGGAAGGACCGCTGCAGCCGTCCACCGAATGGCGCTTTCATCTCGACATCATGCGCGGGCGGCCGGATGTCGGCGGCGTCGTCCACACGCACTCGACTTACGCGACCGTGCTCGCCATCGCCCGCAAGCCGATTCCCGCCTGCCACTACATGATGGCGGCGTTCGGCGGCAACGACATCCGCTGCGCCGGTTATGCGCGCTATGGCACGGCGGAGCTGTCCGAACTCGCCCTGCAAGCGCTCGAGGGCCGCAATGGCTGCCTGCTCGCCAATCACGGCATGATCGCCGTCGGCGCCAATCTCGACAAGGCGATGTGGCTTGCCGTCGAGCTCGAGACCATCGCGCGCCAATATTATCTCTCGCTCGCACTCGGCGCGCCGCACATTCTAAGCGAGGCGGAGATCGCCGAAACGGCGAAAGGATTCTCGACTTACGGATTGCAGACGCCCAAGCCCAAGCCCGAATCCAAGGCCAAGTCGGGTCCAAAGCCGGCCAAGGCGCGCGCTGCGAAGGCGGCGGCACGGCAACGGGTTGAGAAAAAGCACAGCGGAAAGCGATGACGGGCGCTGCGCCTGACGCGGGCAGGGATCACGGGCTTGTCGACATCGCCATCATCGGCGGTGGCATCAATGGCGCCGGTATCGCCCGCGATGCGGCGGGGCGCGGGCTGAAAGTCCTGCTGTGCGAGAAGGACGATTTCGCCGAAGGCACCTCGTCGCGCTCCGGCAAGCTCGTCCATGGCGGGCTGCGCTATCTCGAATATTACGAGTTTCGCCTGGTCCGCGAGGCCCTGATCGAGCGCGAGGTGCTGCTCGCATCGGCGCCGCACATCATCTGGCCGATGCGTTTCGTGCTGCCGCACTCGCCGGAGCAGCGGCCGGCCTGGCTGGTCCGCACCGGGCTGTTCCTCTACGACCATCTCGGCGGCCGCAAGCGCTTACCCGCGAGCCGCGGGCTCGACCTCGCGCATGAACCGGAGGGCGCGCCGCTGCGTGCCGAATTCCGCCGTGGCTTTGAATATTCGGATTGCTGGGTCGACGATGCCAGGCTCGTCATCCTCAATTTGATCGATGCTGCGCGAAGCGGCGCAAAAATCCTGCCGCGCACGCGCGCGGTGAGCGCGCGCCGGGAAGGGGACGTCTGGCGTCTGGAGATGCAGAGCGAGGACGGCAGTACGCAGATCGTCCGCGCGCGCGCGCTCGTCAACGCTGCGGGGCCCTGGGTGCAAGATGTCGTGCAAGGCGTCGCGGGCCTCAACTCTTCGCACAATGTCCGGCTGGTCAAGGGAAGCCATGTGGTGGTGCCGAAATTCTGGAGCGGGCCGCAGGCCTATCTGCTCCAGAATGAGGATCGCCGGGTCATCTTCGTCAACCCTTATGAGGACGATCTCGCGCTGATCGGCACCACGGACATTCCCTACGACGGCCGCGCCGAGGACGTCGCGATCGACCAGGGCGAGATCGACTATCTGCTCAAGGTCCTGAGCCGCTACTTCCGCGCGCCGCCGCGCGCAAGCGAAGTGGTCCATGCCTTCTCCGGCGTACGGCCGCTCTATGACGATAACGCAGACAATCCGTCCGCCGTGACACGGGACTATGTCTTCGAGGTTCACGGCACGCCCGACACGCCGCCGCTGCTGTCGATCTTCGGCGGCAAGATCACGACCTATCGCCGGCTCGCCGAGCATGCACTCGGGCGTCTGGAGAGCTGGTTTCCAAAAATGCAGCCGGCATGGACGGCGGGCGCGCCGCTGCCCGGCGGCGACATCGGCGGCTCCTTCGATAGTTTCGTCGTCAATCTTGCGCGCGACTATCCCGATCTTCCGCGCAAGCTGATCCATCACTATGCGCGCCTTTATGGCACACGTGCCCGTGAGCTTCTGGGCTCGGCCCGCATCTCCGCCGATCTCGGACGTCATTTCGGCGGCGACTTCTATGAACGCGAAGCAGCATATTTGCGCGAGAAAGAATGGGCCAAAACCCCGGCCGACTTCCTGGATCGCCGCACCAAGCACGGCCTGCATCTGACGCCGGCCCAGCGGGTCGGGTTTGAGGGCTACATCTAGGCTTGCTCCCTGGTATGATAGTTCGATAGAAAGATCATACTAGGAAGTGCGGTTGGATGGAGCGGGTCGCGTGACGAAGGGGTCTTGGCAGGGGGGCAAATCCGGTACCCTGTTGCTGTTCGCAGGACTTATCCTCGCCAACGTCGCCGCATGGATCTGGGCTTTCGCGCTGTTTGCCGACCGGCCCGCGGTGATGGCGACCGCGCTGCTCGCCTGGGTGTTCGGCTTGCGCCACGCTGTGGATGCTGATCACATCGCTGCCATCGACAATGTCGTGCGCAAGCTGATGCATGCGGGCGAGGCGCCGAAAAGCGCCGGGCTCTATTTCGCGCTCGGCCATTCCACGGTCGTGGTCGTCGCCACGCTGCTGCTCTGCCTTGGCGTCGTGAGCCTTGGCGGCGACAGCCTGCTCAAGACCGTCGGCGGCGTGATCGGCACATCGGTGTCTGCGCTCTTCTTGCTGCTGATCGCCGTGCTTAATCTTGCGATCTTCGTCGACCTGTGGCGGACACTGCGCGCGGTGCGCGTCCATGGCACCCATGATGCAGAAGGCATCGAGGCGCTGCTGGCCGGCCGCGGCCTCTTGGCGCGGCTGCTCTCGCCGATGTTCCGCATGGTCTCGAAATCCCACCACATGTATCCGCTCGGCTTCCTGTTCGGCCTCGGATTCGATACTGCGACCGAGATCGGGCTCTTGAGCATTTCGGCGACGGAAGCCGCACGCGGCGCGTCGCTGTCGGATGTGCTGGTGTTTCCCGCGCTGTTCGCCGCCGGCATGGCGCTGGTCGACACCGCCGATTCGACGCTGATGGTGAGCGCCTATCGCTGGGCCTTCGTCGATCCCATCCGCAAGCTCTGGTACAACCTCACCATCACCGGCGCCTCCGTGGTGGTCGCACTGTTCATCGGCGGCGTCGAGGCGCTCGGCCTGATCGGCCAGCGCTTTGGCCTCGACGGCGCGTTGTGGACGCTGATTGAAAGCCTCAACGGCTCGCTCGCCAATTTCGGCTTCGCGGTGATCGCCCTGTTCGTGCTCGCCTGGATCGTCTCCATCGTTACCTATCGCGTCGCGTTCGCCCGCGTCGGGCCCGTCGATGCCGTCGAGGTGGCCTGAGTTTTTTGCGAGCAGGCGGGCATCGGTCACGTTGTCGATGCTCGTGGTCTGCCTCGCATGCGCTAGAGGCGAGGGCGCCTTCGCGCAGGCTGTTCCTGTCCCGCGCGAATTGCCGCCAATCGAGGTGACGCCTAGCGAGCCATCCCGGCAAACGGCCAGACGCTCGCCGCAGCGCTCCAGGAAGCCCGCGGACACCGCGACGCGGCTCGTTGTCTATCCGGCTGCGGTCGCGGGCTCGGGCGTCAGCGGCGTCGCCTCTGGTCCGCCAGCGTCGCCGTCCATGGCGAGCGAGACGACCGTATCGGGCGAAGATCTGCGCGCACGGCCCGTCGCGCGTCCAGGCGAACTGCTGGAGGCCGTGCCCGGCCTGATTGTGACCCAGCACTCCGGCGAAGGCAAAGCCAACCAGTATTTTCTGCGCGGCTATAACCTCGATCACGGCACCGATCTTGCGATCTATGTCGACGACGTGCCCGTCAACATGCGCACGCACGCGCACGGCCAGGGCTATGCCGATCTCAACTGGCTGATCCCGGAAACGATCGCCGCGATGGACGTGCGCAAGGGACCATACTTCGCCGATGAAGGTGATTTCTCCTCGGTCGGCAGCGCGCATATCAGCCTGATCGATCGCACCGTGAAGGGCCTTGCGCTGATGACCGCCGGCAGTTTCGGCTATCGCCGCTTCCTTGGCATGGATTCGGTGAAGCTCGGCGACGGTTCGCTGCTGATCGCCGGCGAGGCCGGCACCTACAACGGTCCCTGGGACAATCCCGACAACATGCGCAAGCTGAACGGGCTCGTGCGTTACAGTCAGGGCACGGCGACCGACGGCCTGACGGTCACCGGCATGGCCTATGCCAACAAATGGAATTCGACCGACCAGGTGCCACAGCGCGCGATCACGTCGGGCCTGCTCGGCCGGTTCGGGTCGGAGGACCCGAGCGATGGCGGCAACACCAATCGCTTGGCGCTGTCGGCGCGCCTTGCGCAAAGCGACGATAAGGGGGCGTGGAAAGCGAACGCCTATGTCGTCAAGAGCGAGCTCGATCTCTACAACAATTTCACCTATGTCCTCAGCGACCAGACTTTTGGCGACCAGTTCCACCAGCATGACGACCGGCTGATGGCCGGCGCCAACGTCGCGCGCACGCTGAACGGATCGTTTGCGGGCCTGCCCGTCGAAACCACCATCGGCCTGCAATCGCGCTACGATGCGATCGATCTCGCCTTGACGCGAACGTTTCAGCGCGACTTCCTGTCGAACATCCGCAGTGACAAGGTGGGCGAGGGTAGCGTCGGCGTCTACGCCGAGACCACGGTGCGCTGGACGGACTGGCTTCGGACTACGGCCGGCTGGCGCGGCGATTACTATGCGGCCGACGTCACCTCGCTTTACGACGCCAACAACAGCGGCCGCGCCAACGCGGCGATCGGCAGTCCCAAGTTCCGGATGGTGCTCGGTCCCTTTGACAAGATCGAGTTCTTCTTCGGCGCTGGCTACGGCATGCACTCGAACGACGCGCGCGGCGCGACGACGACCGAAGACCCCGGCGATCCCGGCACGAAACTCTCGCCGTCACCGCTGCTGGTGCGCACCAGGGGCGCCGAGGTCGGCGTCCGCAGCAGGATCGTCCCCGATCTCGACACCTCGCTCAGCGTCTTCATCCTCGATCAGGATTCCGAGATCCTGTTCTCCGGCGATGCCGGCGACACCTCGGCGAGCCGTGCCAGCCGACGTTTCGGCTTCGAGTGGACCAACCATTATCGCCCAAGAACCTGGATCGACATCGACGCCGATCTCGCGATGACGCATGCGCGCTTTCGCGGCTACGATAGCGAGCAGGCGGCGGTCTATGCCTCGCTCGCGGGCTTCCCCGAGGCGCAGATCGGCAACGCGCCCGGCAACTACATTCCGAACGCGCCGGCGATGGTGGCGTCGGCCGGCATCACGATCGGCGAGAAGACCGGATGGTTCGGTAGTATGCGCTGGCGCTATCTCGCATCCAGTCCGCTGACCGAGGACAACGCGTTCCGCTCGCAGCCGACCAGCATCGTCAACGGGCGGCTCGGCTACCGAACCGGCGACGGCTGGCGCATTCAGCTCGACGTGCTCAATCTCTTCAACACGAAGGCGAACCAGATCACCTATGCCTATGGCTCGTTGCTGAAGACGGATTCCCTCTACAATCTTTGCTACGTGCAACAGACCGCGCCGGCGGCCGTGTGCCAGAATGGCGTGATGGACTACGTGCTGCACCCGGTCGAGCCGCTGACATTCCGGGTGACGATGGCGGGCGCGTTCTAGAGCATGATCCGGACCCGAAGGGCCGCGTTAGCGCGAAGTGCGAAGCGGTTTTCCGAAAAGATCATGCTCAAACAATAACTAAAGCGCGGCGACGATTGATCCCAATCTCATCGCGCTTTTGGGGCAGTTCGGCCGGGAACCGCGGAGGCGGCGATCATTGATCTGGGTCAACAGGACCGGGCGAGGCCGATCGATATTTTTGCGAAGGCTGCCTTGAGATGAGAGTCCGCCGTGAAGACGCTCCGTCAGCTCTTGTCCGCAGAAGATATCATCCAGCTCTTGATCCGGCTTGGCCTGCTGGCTTTGCTGATCATGTGGACGTTCGTCATCATCCGTCCCTTCGTGTCGATTTTAACATGGAGCGCGGTGCTTGCAGTCGCGTTCTATCCCGCCTTCAGCTGGCTTGCGAAACTGCTCGGCGGACGTCCCCGGACTGCGGCAGCGATTCTGACGCTCATCGCGCTCGGCATCGTTGTCGGCCCGGCGGCCTGGCTCGGCGTGAGCGCGGTGGAGGGCGTGAAGGATCTGGCAAGCCAGCTCGGCAGCGGTGAACTCGCGCTTCAGCCGGCGCCGGAGCGGGTCAAGACGTGGCCATTAATCGGCCCGCAGCTCTATCAATTCTGGGATCTGGCCTACACCAACGTGCGGGCGGTGTTGCGCGAGGTCGCGCCCTATCTGAAGTCGCTCGCGGGACCGCTGCTGTCCTTTGCAGGCGACGCCGGTCTCGGCACGCTCCAGTTCCTGGTCTCCGTCCTCGTCTCCGGCATTCTCCTTCCTTTCGGGCCGCAACTCGTGGCGGTGACGCGAGGTTTCCTGTTCCGGATCGTGCCGGAGCAGAGCGAGCATTTTCTGGAGCTCGCGGGTGCGACCATCCGTGCGGTGGCGCAGGGCGTGATCGGCGTCGCGATCATTCAGGCCTTGCTGGCCGGTATCGGTTTCAAGCTGGCCGATATTCCAAGCGCAGGCCTGCTGGCTTTCGTCGTCCTTCTGCTGTCGATCGTGCAGATCGGTCCCCTCATCGTCCTCTTGCCCGTGGTCATCTGGATCTGGATGGACAAGGACGTGACGACGGCGTTGCTATTGACGGTGTTCCTCGTCCTTGTCGGTTTCCTCGACAACATCCTGAAGCCGCTCGTGATGGGACGTGGCCTGACCACGCCGACGCTCGTCATCCTCATCGGCGTGATCGGAGGAACGCTCGCGCACGGGATCATCGGCCTTTTCATCGGGCCGATCATCCTGTCGGTGGCCTGGGAACTCGCCGCGGCGTGGATACGCATCGACAGCGGCACGCCAGTGGAAAAAGCGACGAGCGGCTGAGGTTTAGCCGAACTCGAGGACCAGATGGACCGTCTGCGGGTCACGGCGAGCGGCATGCTTGAAGCCGGACCTTTCGAACACTTTCAACATGCCCGTGTTCTCGGGAAGGACTTCCGCCGTCAACTGCTGCAATCCGCTGTCGCGCGCAATCTGGATCAGGTGCCGCATCAGGAGCGAGCCGAGTCCGCGTCCCTGGAAAGCATCGATCACGACGAAGGCCATTTCTGCGCCCCCTGGCTCGAACACGATGAATCGGCCGCCTCCGACAATCATCTGTTCGTCGCCCTCTCGGACGAGTGCTGCAAGCGCGACGTGATTCTTGAAATCGACCTGCATGAAGAAGACCCGTTCCTTGTCCGAGAAGTGGCGCTTCATGGCAAAGAAGCGACGTTGCAGAGATTGCGGGCTCGTCCGCTCGATCGCGGCCAGCATCTCCGCCTCGTCCGCGGGACGCAGCGCCCTGATCTCGACTGGGCTCCCGTCCTTCAGAAACTCCTCGGCTGAATAGTTCGCTGCCTCTGCCATTTTGGGTCCCAATACCGCCGCGGCCGTGATCGCTGCCGAGCGCCATATTTCGACATCGCTTTAAAGGCCCTCCGACGTTGACCTAGATCAACGTCGGCCGCGGGCCGCGCAACTTGAATGACGCCGCGCGACAGCGAGGTCGGAACATGCCCATGGACAAAGCACAGCAGCTGGACACACCACAACTGGACAAACCACAACTCCCCGGCGGCCCCATGTCTGGACTGGTTGCGTCGGCGGTCGAATATCTAGTGGATGCGGGCCAGCGCAGCGTCCTGTTCCTGGACATCATGCGACAGCGCGGTGACCAGTACCGGGAACATGTCTCGCAGACCGCGCCGCATGTTCTGCAATATGCCGCCGAATTGATCATGGACGGCCGCAAGCTGGACGAGCCGGTCAACTATGCGCTCGTTCGCATCATTCCGCCCAAGGGCGTCGACATCGATATGAAGCGGCGGCCATTCATCGTGGTCGATCCCCGCGCGGGCCATGGGCCGGGCATTGGCGGTTTCAAGGCCGACAGCGAGATCGGCGTTGCCATGAAGGCGGGACATCCCTGCTATTTCATCGGCTTCCTCCCGGAACCGATGCCGGGACAGACAATCGAACGCATCGCGCGCGTCGAAGCGCTGTTCATCGAGAAGGTGATCAGTCGCCATCCCGAGGCGGACGGCAAGCCGTGCGTGATCGGCAATTGCCAGGCCGGATGGGCGGTCATGATCCTGGCCTCGCAGCGGCCGGAACTGTTCGGGCCGCTCGTCATCGCCGGTGCGCCGCTCGCCTATTGGGCAGGCGTGCATGGCAAATATCCCATGCGCTATTCCGGCGGGCTGCTCGGCGGAAGCTGGCTCACGGCGCTCGCGAGTGATCTCGGCGGTGGCAAATTCGATGGCGCCTGGCTGGTTCAAAACTTCGAGAACCAGAATCCGTCGAACACGCTCTGGACCAAGCAATATAACGTCTATTCCAAGGTGGACACCGAGGCCGATCGTTACCTCGAATTCGAGCGCTGGTGGGGCGGGCACGTCAACCTCAATGCCGAGGAGATCCAGTTCATCGTCGACGAGCTGTTCGTCGGCAACAATCTCGCGGCCGGCAAGATCGAGATGTCCGACGGCAAGAAGGTGGATCTGCGCAATATCCGCTCGCCGATCGTGGTGTTCTGCTCCAAGGGCGACAACATCACGCCGCCACAGCAGGCATTGCACTGGATCCTCGAATGCTATGCCGACGTCGATGAGATCAGGGCCTATGGGCAGACGATCGTCTATACCGTGCATGAAAGTGTCGGCCATCTCGGCATCTTCGTGTCCGGCGGTGTCGCCAAGAAGGAGCACGCGGAATTCTCGAGCAATATCGATCTGATCGACGTGCTGCCGCCGGGGCTCTATGAGGCCACGTTCGAGGCGAGGGGCTCCGATACCGTCAATGCCGATCTCGCGACCGGCCAGTGGATCATGCGCTGTGAGGCGCGGACGCTCGACGATATCCGCGCCATGGGCGGCAATTCGCCCGAGGACGAGCGGCGGTTTGCCGCCGCCAAGCGCGTCTCGGAGCTCAACCTCGCGGCCTATCAGAAATACGTACAGCCCTGGATCAAGGGCATGGTGACCCCGCAGATGGCGGAGTTGGCGCGCAACATGCATCCGCTGCGGCTGCAATATGAGGCCTTCAGCAGCCAGAATCCCTGGATGTCGGTAGTGAAATCGGCGGCCGACGCGGTCGAGGACAAGCGTAAGCCGGCCTCGAAGGACAATCCGTTCCTGGCGTTCCAGGAACAGATGTCCAAGCAGATCGTTCACGCGCTGGATAGCTGGCGGGATTCGCAGGAGGCGCTGAGCGAAGCCATCTTCCTCAATGTCTATGGTTCGCCGGCCTTGCAGACGGCGGTCGGAGTCGACCCGAACGCCGCGCCATCCGGCCGGCGGGAGATGACGGGCGAACACCGGGCGATGCTTCAGAAGCGGATCGCCGAGCTGAAGTCGAAGATCGGCCAAGGCGGCCTTCGCGAGGCGGCCATTCGTGCGCTGCTCTATGTCGGATCGGCGCGAGGCATGGTTGATGAGCGAAGCATCGAGGCGTTGCGCCAGGTGCGGCGCGACCATACCGGAACCCGGTTGACGCTGGCTGAGTTCAAGATGCTGGTTCGCGAGCAATTCTTCATGTTGCTGCTCGATCGGGACGGAGCCCTGGCTGCGATCCCGAAGATGTTGCCCGACGACGTCAATCAGCGGCGCGGAGCCTTCGCGGCCATGCGCGAAGTGCTGTCCGCGAGCGAGGACATCACCGGCGAGCGGGCAAGGCGCTTGAAGCAGGTTGCCGGGCTCTTCGGTGTCGGTGAGGAAGGCGACTCGAACGTCGCCCCTTTCGATCCCAGAGCAAAAGCGTCGTAGCGCAGATTGGCAGAATTGGGAGCAGCACCATGTCGGCCGACACGACGCAAACGCGAGCGGGCAACAAATACGACCGTCTGATCGCGGCCGCCAAGGCCGTGCCATCCACGCCAACCATCGTGGTCCACCCCTGCGACGAGACATCGCTGCGTGGCGCCGTCGACAGCGCGAGCGCCGGGATCATCCGGCCCGTGCTCGTCGGTCCGGAGCGGAAGATCAGGGAGACAGCGAGCAGGTTTGGTCTCGACATCGCCGGGTATGAGATCGTGGACGCGCCGCACAGCGACGCGGCAGCAGCCAAGGGCGTCGAGTTGATTCACGAGGCCCGCGGCGAGTTGCTGATGAAGGGCAGCCTGCACACCGACGAACTGATGCGCGCGGTGACCGCGAAGGTCGGCGGCCTGCGCACCGACCGGCGCATCAGCCACGTCTTCGTCATGGACGTGCCGGCCTATGCCGAGACCATTTTCGTCACCGACGCGGCCATCAACATCTTTCCCGATCTCGATGCCAAGCGCGACATCATCCAGAACGCGATTGACCTCTACAACCTTGCCGGCTTCGGCAAGACGCCGCGGGTGGCGATCCTGTCGGCAGTCGAGACTGTCACGTCGAAGATTCCGTCCACGATCGAGGCTGCCGCGCTCTGCAAGATGGCCGATCGCGGCCAGATTACCGGCGGCCTGCTCGACGGTCCGCTGGCCTTCGACAACGCCATCGATGTCGACGCCGCGAGGATCAAGGGCATCAAGTCAGAGGTGGCGGGCCGGGCACAGATTCTGGTCGTGCCTGATCTCGAGGCCGGCAACATGCTGGCGAAGAATCTCGCCTACTTCGCCAAGGCGGATAGCGCCGGCATCGTGCTCGGCGCCCGGGTGCCTGTTGTCCTGACGTCGCGGGCGGACAGCCCGCGGGCGCGGATGGCGTCATGCGCCGTGGCCGCGCTGTACGCCCATGCACGGCGCCAGAAGGCGCCGACAGTTGCCGCGTGACTGCCATGGATACGATCCTCGTCATCAATGCGGGCTCCTCGAGCGTCAAGTTCCAGGTCTTCTCGGTCGAGGGCGAGGGCACGCTTCGCCGGCAGATCAAGGGGCAGATGGACGGTATCGGGAGCCGGCCGCGCCTGCGGGCGAGCGGAGCGGGTGGCGATCCCCTGGCCGATCGCGCCTATCCGATCGAGGCGATCCCGGACGTTCCGGCCGCGATGGAGGTCGCGGGCGAGTGGCTAAGAAACGAGGCTCGCATTCAACCGTTGGCTGTTGGACATCGCGTCGTCCATGGCGGGCCGGAATACGAGCGACCCGTCCTCATCGACCACGGAGTGGTGGCGCATCTGGAACGCTTTATCCCGCTGGCGCCGCTGCATCAGCCGCATAATCTCGCGCCAATCCGCTCGATCCTTGCCAACGTTCCTTCGCTTCCGCAGGTCGCCTGCTTCGACACCGCGTTTCACCGCAGCCATGGGCCGCTTGCCGATCATTACGCGATCCCGCATCAACTGCATGCCGAAGGCGTGCGGCGCTATGGCTTTCATGGCCTGTCCTACGAATACATCTCGAAGACCTTGCCGCAGATCGCGCCCGACATCGCCAGGCGGCGGGTGATCGTTGCGCATCTCGGCAGCGGCGCTTCGATGTGCGCGATGAAGGGCGGGCAGAGCGTCGAGAGCACCATGGGTTTTACGGCGCTGGACGGTCTGCCGATGGGCACGCGTCCCGGTCAGCTCGATCCCGGCGTGGTGCTCTATCTGATCTCCGAGAAGGGCATGTCACCCGCGAAAGTGCAGGACTTCCTCTACCGCGATTGCGGATTGAAGGGCCTGTCCGGCGTCAGCAACGATATGCGCGAGCTGGAAGCGAGCGCGGACCCGCGCGCAAAGCTCGCGATCGACTACTTCGTCTATCGGATCGGCCTCGCCACCGGGATGCTCGCGGCGGCCTTGCAGGGCCTCGACGCCTTCGTCTTCACCGCCGGCATCGGTGAGAACTCCGCCAGCATTCGAGCTCGCGTTGCGGAGCAACTCGGCTGGCTGGGCGTCGCGCTCGATGCTGCCGAGAACGCGCGTCACTCGCGGCTGGTTTCGCGACCGAACAGCCTCATTCCCGTCTACGTCGTGCCGACGGACGAGGAGTTGATGATCGCGCAGCACACGTTGGCGCTGTTGATGAACGGAAAATCGCAAAACGCCAGATCTATGAGGGTGTCATGATTCCCGTGTATCCGGAGACGAAGGTTGCGCTGAAGGGGAAGAAGGGTCTCGTCGTCGGCATCGCCAACGATCAGTCGATCGCCTGGGGCTGCGCACGGGCGTTTCGCGCGCTCGGCGCCGAGCTCGCCGTGACCTACCTGAACGATCGCGCCAAGAAGCATGTCGAGCCGTTGGCGCAGGCGCTCGAGGCGCCTATCTTCATGCCGATGGACGTGATGGTCGAAGGCCAGATCGAGCAGGTGTTCGAGCGCATTCAGAAGGAATGGGGCCAGCTCGATTTCCTGCTGCATTCCATCGCCTTCTCGCCGAAGGAAGCGCTGCACGGACGCGTCGTCGACGTCGGCCGCGAGGGCTTTCTCAAGACCATGGAGGTTTCCTGCTGGTCCTTCCTGCGCATGGCTCATCTGGCGGAGCCGCTGATGAAGAATGGCGGTACCATGTTCACCATGACGTATTACGGCAGTCAGATGGTCGTGGAGAACTACAACATCATGGGCGTAGCGAAAGCGGCGCTGGAATCGGCCGTTCGCTATGCCGCAGCGGAGCTCGGGCCGAAGGGCATCCGCGTCCACGCGATCTCGCCGGGACCGCTGGCGACGCGCGCGGCATCAGGCATTCCGGAGTTTGACGAGCTCATGGACAAGGCGCAGTCGAAAGCGCCGGCACGGAGCCTCGTCAGCATCGACGACGTCGGCCATGCCACGGCGTTCCTGGCGCTCGACGGCGCCAAGCTGATGACCGGCAGCGTTCTCTACATCGACGGCGGCTATCACATCATCGATTGAGGAGAGGCGGCGGTACCAGACCGCAGGAGGCAACCGCCCCGCATCGGCTCTCTCATGCCGCCAGCATTGGCCGCCGCATTCAGCGGAAACGGTCTCGTCCAGCTAATTAGAGCAGGGTGAATTGAAAGACTGCGCCACAAGGCTCATTCGCGCCCACCCATATCCGTCCCCCATGCGCTTCGACGATTGAACGGCAAATTGATAATCCCATGCCCATGCCACCGGACTTGGTCGTGTAGAATGCGTTGAAGATGTGCTCAATGTTCGCCGGATCCAGTCCCGGACCCGAATCCCGCAGGCTGACGAGCACGCCATTCAACCCATCTCTGCCGGTGCTGATCAGCAACTCCCGCGCCCCTTCGCCGACGCCGCTCATTGCTTCGACGGCGTTGACGATCAAGTTGATGACCACTTGTTGCAATTGGACCCGATCTGCTTGAATGAGCGGCAATCCTTTCGCGAGTTCCGTCCGCACCGAGACACCGTTCTTCACGACTTCGGCACGAGTCAGGGCTATGACCTCAAGCACCGCCTCGTTGATGTCCAGGACCTCCTTTCGCGGCGGCGTCTTCTTCATAAGGGCCCGGATCCGGCTGATGACGTCGTCGGCTCGCATGCCGTCGCTGACGATCCAACCAAGCGTCTTTCGGACCTCCTCCAGATTCGGCGGTTGAGCAGCGAGCCAGTTCATCCCGGCCTGTGCGTTGGTGACAGTCGCAGCAATCGGTTGTCTGATTTCATGGGCAATCGAGGCCATAAGCTGCCCCATCGTCGCGACGCGGCTAGCGTGGGCCAGCTCCGCCTGCACCTCGCGATAGCGGCGCTCGCTGTCTCGTGCTTCGGCTTCCGCCTGCTTGCGTTCGGTAATATCCTTGAAAAGGATTCCAACGCGTCTGCGCCTGGGGTCTTCGACCCGGAAGGCGTAAACGTCATACCAGCGTCCGAGTTGTTTGGCTTCATTTTCAAAGCGCACCGGCTCGCCCGTCAGGGCGATCCTGCCGTAAATCTCGAACCAATGTTCTTCGTGCTGTGGCGCGATTTCGCGCATCCGTCTGCCGGCTGCATTCTTGATTCCCGTGTGCCGTTCAAACGACGGGCTGGTTTGCAAAAACCGATAATCGACCGGCTTTTCGTTCTGGTCGAACAAGACCTCAATCGTGCAAAAACCCTCGTCGATCGAGTCGAACAACGTGCGGTAATTCTGCTCCGAATCGCGCAATTCCGTCTCGGCGCGCTTGCGCTCGATGAACTGACCGATCTGGCTGCCGACGGTCGCCAGCATATTGAGCAGCTCCTGATCGGGCTGCCTGATCTCGCGGCTGAAGAACTCGATCACGCCAAAGAGTTCCCCCCCGAGCAGGACAGGAAAGCCAACGGCCGCGTGCAGTCCTTCGCGTTGGGCGATCAGTCCGCGCGGAAAGTTTTGATCAGGAACGACATCGGGAACGTATTCGGGCTTGAGGCTGGACCATATCCGGCCCGGTAGTCCCAACCCTGGAACGAAGGTGAACTCCCAAGCGACTCTTTCAAATTCCGAGACTTCTATCGACGCTTGATGCCAAAGCTCGACACAGCGCAGCACCCCGGCCTCTCGGTCCACGCACCAGAGCGCGCCCACGTCCCATCCCAGACAGTCGCCCATGGCCCGCAATATTCTCGGAGTGGCCTCTTCGATCGTGACCGCTTCCGCCAAGATCTGCGCGACCATGTGCTGCACGCGAAGGCGTTCCTCTGCGCGCTTGCGCTCGGTCAAATTGAGCACGAAAGCGACGCCTTGGTTCCCGCTTTCTAAGGTCGCCACGCCGATCAGTACAGGAACGCGGCCGCGGTCTTTCCGAAAATACTCCTTCTCGAACGGCTGCAAGCTTCCGGTCCTCTTCAACTCGGGTACCCAGCGTTGTTCGTCGCGGTCGAGCCATTCCGGCGGCGTCAGCTCCGTCCAGCGTACGCGGCCCGAGAGGAGATCCTCTCGGTCGTAGTCTACCATGCGGAGAAATGCGTCATTGGCTTCGATGATCCGACCGTCGAAATCCCAGATGAAGATCCCGATGATATTGGCATCGACCAGGCGCCGGATCTTCGCTTCGCGCTCAGCGAGATCACGGTACAAACGGTTATTCTCCAGCGCGATCGCCGCCTGCGAGGCCAGCAACTTCAGCACCGAGATGCGGGCCGGCGCGAAGGCGCGAGGAGTCAGGTTGTTCTCCAGATAGAGCACCCCGATGAGCTTGGCCCGGTTGAGTAAAGGTAGGCAGAGGATCGAACGAGCACGGTGCTGATGGATGTACGGATCCGCGGAGAATGGATTCTGGGTCGCGGCATCATCGAGGATCACACTCTCTTGCGTGCGCAAGGCGCAATGCAGAACCGACTCCGGCAACATGGCTGCAGTTACGGTCTCCTCGCGCAGTTGCACGATGACCGCGTCGCCGCTGGTCGTGGCTTCTGCCGCGGTCCGTTGCTCAAGCCCTTGCGAAAGAATCAACAGGCCGCGCTCGGCGCCCGCCTGAGTGATCGCGGTGCGTATGAGTGTGTCGATCAGCTTATCCAGTACGATCTCGCCCGAGACGGACTGAGACACCTTGATCACGGTCGCGAGGTCGAGATGTTCGACTGGGGTGCCGATCGTACCCGTCGCAGCGGGCGCCGTTACTTCCTTACGAAGGTGCGGATACATCTCATCGAGCTGTTGCACCTTGCCAAGGGCACCCCAACGGAGATAGCCATCGCGCGCGCTTGTTAGATACACGCGCGCGAACTCTTCGAACCCGCGCGCCGCGTAGAAGCGCGCGGCAAGCTCGTATGCAAGCGCCTCGTTGTGAACAAAGCCGTTTGCGCGCGCCGAGTGGATCGCTTTCTCGTATAGACGCGTGGCCTCGAGCTCCAGGCCTTCGATCCGCGCGATCTCGGCCCCTACGAGCGCGGCGCGGTTCTCGAAGTTTTCCGGGCAATTCGCTGCCCAGATCTCGAGCTGTCGGTGGTGCGCGGCCAGGGGCTCCAAATGCTGCTGCCGCTCGCCGGCCGCTGCGATGTCCCACGATGAGGCGCGCGACAGTGCGCCATAGAAGTGATACTCCGCCGTTTCCGGGTGTGTCAGCGATGGCCAAGGCAGCGGTTGCGCCCTCGACGAAGCATCGACAGCAGCCGTATAGTCGCCGGAAAGAAAGCGTGCCTGCAGCTTTCGTATCCAGTACCCGCATTCGGGAAGCCTCAATGCCGGGTGGTTCGACAGATGGCGCTCGAACGCGCATTCATCGAACTGCCCATCGTCAAAGGCACCGAATTTCGCCGTCAGGCCACGCAACGTCCGGATCAGGGCGAGCTGCCCGGTAATCCAACCAACGACAAGACCAAACCCGAATTTCTGTGCAAATTCGAGCCCCCTTTCTGCTTCGCTTTGCGCTTCCACGAGCGGATCGCCTGCCATGAGAAGATTGGTGTTCAGCTGGGCACAGCTGTATCCCGCATATGTGAGATCGCCGACACGGTTTGCGATTTCAAACGCGCGACGGAGGAAATCACGGCCGGTCCGGACATGTCTCGTCCAGGGCACGACGAACCCGAAAATCTCGAGCGTCCTGCCCTGGAAGCGCTTCAGCTCCGGTTTTTCGACGAGCTCACAGCCGAGGCGGCCAAATCGAAATCCGGCATCGTAGTTGCCGAAATACGGCCCGGCCAACATGGCAAGCAGCTCATAGGCGGGACACGAGGCGTCGCTGTGGCCGTGCTCGAGACTGAGGTTGACGGCTCTACAGGTTGCCAGGGTTCCCAAATGGGATGACGCAAAGAAGGCGGGCAGTGCGATCCTTATCAGGACGTCGACGGTCGCGAGCGATTCCGGATCGCTCATCAAGGGCAACTCGACAAGGCCCTCGATCGTGCGGTTCCCGAGCTGCGACCAGATGCGCTCGTATTCGCGGTGTGCCTCCTCTTCTGTCGGATGCGAGGACCAGTCGATGCCCAGGTGCTGGAGGTAGTCCAGCCCGACTGCTATGGCGCGGTCGCTCTGATCGATGGTCATATACAGATCCACGCGCAAACACGCCACGGTTGCTCGCTGGACCGTCGTTGCGGTGCGCGGAGCAAGCGCAGCCAGGCGCTCGTCCGCTTCCGTCAGAGCACCCGTCACGAACTCGCATTCGGCCCGGTGCAGCTCCAGCTCGAAAGTCAGTTCATGCCGGCGCTCCCACCGGTCTTCCGGCAGCAGTGCCGCGCCGGCGGCGAGATAGGTGAGCGCCGAGGCATAGGCGGTAGAGGCCTTGGAGCGCTTGCCCGCGATCAGGTTGAGCTCGGCCAGCCGCTCGCGCTCCTCCGGTGCCGTGATCAGCGTGGCGCCGCGGTTGAGGTGATTGACAATGTCGAAGATCGCTTCCTCGCGTTTCTCGGGAGGGATGTGCGCCGCGAGCAGTCTCCCGATTCGAAGGTGCGCTTCGCCGCGCAGCGCCTCCGGGATCAGCGAATATGCGGCTTCCTGAACGCGATCGTGGACGAACAGGTAGCTGCCGGCCAGGCGCTCGACAAATTCCTGGCGGACGGCCGGCTGCAGGGCCGCGTGGATGTGCTCCTCCGACGTCCCGTGGACGAGGGAAAGGGTCTTGATCTCGGCGATGTTTCCGAGGCAGGCCAGGCGCCGCAATGCGTTCTGCGTTTCGATCGGCAGGCGGGCAAACTTGCCGACCACAAGGTCCACGACGTTGTCGGTATATCGTTTGGATTGAATGCGGTCGAGATCCCAGGACCAGCTCGCAGCATCATGATCGAAGGCGAGCATTCCCTCTTCGGCCAGCGAAGAAATGAACTGAACGGCAAAAAACGGATTACCACCGGTCTTCTCATGCACCAGTTGCGCGAGCGGCGCGGCGCTCTCCGGCTCGCAGCGCAGAGCGTCCGCCAAGAGCTGCCCAAGGTGCTCACGAGCGAGCGGTGCAAGCGTGATCTCCGCCACCTTTCCGCCAGTCGTCTTGATGGCGTCGAGCTTCCGCATCAATGGATGGGCGGCAGTGACTTCGTTGTTGCGATAGGCACCGATCAGCATGAGGTGCTGCAGATCCGACCGGGTCAACAGATCCTCGAGCAGATCGAGCGTCGCCGCGTCGAGCCATTGCAAGTCGTCGAGAAAGAGTGCCAGGGGATGTTCCGGCCGTGCGAAGACACCGATAAGTCGCCGAAACACCAGCTGGAAGCGCCGTTGCGCGTCCTGTGCCGCAAGCTCAGGGACGGGTGGCTGTTCTCCGATGATGAGCTTCAACTCGGGGACGACGTCGATCATGAGCCGTCCGTTCGGGCCCAGCGCCTCCTGCAGGGCGTCGCGCCAACCGTTTAGCTCGGCGTCGCTTTTGCCGAGAAGAGGCCGGACGAGGCTCTGAAAAGCCTGAGCGAGCGTCATATATGGGATGTCACGCCTGTACTGGTCGAATTTGCCGGACGCAAACAGGCCGTGTCGCGGCACGAGCACCTTGTGCAGCTCATGGACGACCGAGGATTTGCCGATGCCGGAATATCCCGAGACCAGGACCAGCTCCGGCGAGCCGCTCTTGACGATGCGATCGAAGGCGGCGAGCAACGTCTCGACCTCGCGTCCTCTCCCGTACAGCTTCTCGGGGATCAACAGCCGGTCCGGCGCGTCGTGGTCGCCGAGCGCAAACGGGTCGATGCGCCCCTGACGCTTCCATTCGGCCAGACAGTGCCGAAGATCACTCTCGACGCCGGCGGCGGTCTGGTAACGCTCCTCAGCGGCCTTGGCGAGCAGCTTCATAATGATCTGGGAGAGCGTGGCCGGGACATTCTCCAACCGCTCGCTCGGTGCAACCGGCCTTCTGGCGACATGGCAGTGCACCCATTCCATGGGATCGGACGCGGTGAACGGCAGTGAGCCCGTGAGCATCTGGTACAACGTGACACCGAGCGCGTAGAGGTCGCTGCGGGAATCGATCGAGCGGTTCATGCGTCCGGTCTGCTCGGGCGCCATGTAGGCGAGCGTCCCCGCAATCGACTCGGGCGGATCGGGCGCCTGTCGCTCGCGCGGCAGGCGCGAGGCGAGGCCGAAGCCGGTGAGCCGCACCTCGCCGTCCGCGCCGTTCACCATGATGTGGGCCGGCTTGAGGTCCTTGTGGGCAAGACCACGCTGGTGGAGCTGACCCAGGGCCGAAGAGATGCCGATGGCGAGGCGCAGGAACCGTCCCACCTCCATGGGGGCGCCGAGCAGCGCGGCGAGCGGCTCGCCGCCGGGGTCCTCGAGCACCAGCATGGTCCGCCGGCCATCGCGCCTGAGGTCCAGCGGCCGCACCGCCCAGGCACCGTCCAGCTCGTCCTTCAATCCGAATTCGTGGCCAAGGCGATCGAGGCTGGCGGGCGTTGGGTGCTCGGCGGCGGGCCGCACGGCCAGCACGGCCTTGCGCTGGCCATCGGCGCCCAGCGTCCATTCCCGGCAGACGACGCGTTCGCTGTCCTGCCACAACACCCGGAGGCCGCCGTCCCCACCAGCGCCGAACTTGGATGATGGGTTCATATGCCGGAGTTTATCACTCACGAGCCGGCGTGACGATGTCCTTTCTCGCCCACGAAGTCGGTCAGCTCCCTGCAGGTTGTGTCGCGCGCAAAGTAGAACGGCGGCGCCAGCAGGAAGAACGAGAATGCCAGGAGCCGACAAGCGGACGTCAGACGTGCCGCTGGACCAACCCATTTATGGGGCACACGGCCTAGCTAGGACACCCGGTCAGGACAGTTGCGGCTGATCATGGCATCGTGCCGGTGATTTGCCCGACGTGTCAAGTCGTTTCGGATATTCCGCATGATGTCGTGCCGACCCCGGGCTACTTTGCATGGGGTTGTTTTTCAGTTTTTGTTTTCAGCGGTAGTGCAGCGCGATCAGCTCGGCGACGCAGGCCGGCTTCTTGCCGCCTTCGATCTCGATCACGAGATGATAGTTCACGCGCAGGCCATCCGGCGGCACGTCCTCGGCTTCGGCGACCGTGACGCGGCCGCGCAGCTTTGAGCCGGCAGGGACTGGAGCCAGGTAGCGTATCCGGTCTGCGCCATAGTTGAGGGTGTTGCGCAGGCCCTTCAGGCCAATCACGGAGCGGATGAAGAGCGGGGCGAGCGCCAGCGACAACAGCCCGTGCGCGATGGTCTTGCCGCCTGGCATTTCCTTGCTCGCGCGCTCCTGGTCGACATGGATCCACTGTTCGTCGCAGGTCGCCTCGGCGAACTGGTTGATGCGCTGCTGGGTGATCTCGATCCAGTCGCTGGCGCCGATCTCGGTGCCGACAGCGGATTTGATCTCCTTGAAGTCGCTGAATATCCGCATGGCCTGGCCCCGTCAGATCTTCATTTCCGGCACGCTGTCGGGAACGGCGAGTTCGGCATCCGTTACGGCCATCACTTCGCCGACACTGACACCCGGCGCGGTTTCCAGGAGCGTCGCTTTGCCGTCGGGAAAGCCGATCACGGCCATGTCGGTGACCACCAGGCTCACCGGCCGCGCCGACGTCAGCGGCAGTGTGCACTTTGCGACGATCTTCGACTTGCCCTTGGCCGCGTGCTGCATGGCGACGATGACGCGCTTGGCGCCGCTGACGAGATCCATCGCCCCGCCCATGCCCGGCACCATCTTGCCGGGGATCATCCAGTTGGCGAGGTGGCCGTGTGCGTCGACCTGGAGGCCGCCGAGCACGGTGACGTCGACATGGCCGCCGCGGATCAGCCCGAACGACATCGCGCTGTCGAAGGTGCTGGCGCCGGGCAGGGCGCTGATCGGGCGCCCGCCGGCATCCGTCAGTGTCGGATGGGCCATGCCTTGTTCCGGGATCGGGCCGGTGCCGATGAGGCCGTTCTCCGATTGAAAGAACACCTTCAGATCGGACGGAACGTAGTTCGCGACCAGCGTCGGAATGCCGATGCCGAGATTGACGAGGTTGCCGCTCTTCAGTTCCTTGGCGACGCGTCGGGCGATGATGGTCTGTGCATCCATGATCTCACCCGTTGGTAATGAGGAAATCGACGAGCGGCGCCGGCGTCACGACGTGATCCGGCGCGATGACGCCGACCGGCACGATGTTATCGGCCGTGACGATGACGGTGTCGGCGGCCATCGCCATCACGGGATTGAAGTTGCGGGACGTCAGGGCGTAGGCGAGGTTGCCGAGATAGTCGGCGAGAAAGGCATGCACCAGCGCGAACTGCGCCCGCAGCGCAGTCTCGAGCAGGAAGGGCTTGCCGTCGACTTCGATCTGTCGCTTGCCTTCGGCGACCAGTGTGCCGACGCCGGTCGGGGTCAGAACGCCGCCGAGGCCACATCCGCCCGCTCGAATGCGTTCGACGAAGGTGCCTTGCGGAATGAGATCGACGGCGATCTGATTCGCCAGCATCTGCTGCTGCGCCTTTGGATTGAGGCCGATATGGGTCGCGATCAGCCGCGAGACCAGCGCCGCATCGAACAGCTTGCCGACGCCCTTGCCGGGCGTGGCTGCGTCATTTGAGATCAGCGTCAGGCCGTTTTTCTGCTGCCGGACGATTTCATCGAGCAGGCGCTCCGGTGTCCCGACAGCCATGAACCCGCCAACCATGACGCTCGCGCCTGCCGGGATCATCGCAACAGCTTCTTCGACTGAAACGGCCTTCATGGCGGTAACTCCGATGCGACGTGAGGGCAGCAGCAACCGGATGTTTGCCGGCTGTCACTGCGAGCCTTTGATTTGCATCAATGCTCCCCATCATTTGAATTGCCGACGGCGATGCCGACGCTTTGCAGCATCTCGCGCCACAGCTTGCGCACCTCGGTGTGACGCCGCTCAAGGGCGGAGTTGACGGCGTCGCGAAATGGAACGAGGTCGGGACCCTTCAGCGACAGGATTTGTGCCTGGAGCAGGCGGCCGCTTTCGAACTCGATGCGGCGCAGCGCCATTGCGAACGGATCCTCGGAATTTGCTTCGACCGGCAACAATGCTGCCGGCCGGATAGCCGCGTGAACGGCGTGGGCGAGCGTCGCAAGACCGGCTGCCACAGCCAGGGGCCAGTCTGAAATCTCGTAGACCGGCGCCGGAAACCAGGCGCTTTCCCATGCCACGGTCATATAGCCCAGGCCAGGGTCAGGTGCCCAACTCGTCGCGCGCATCAGAAGCGAGACGATCTCGGTCTCGCGGAAGAGCTGCGTGTTCAGCTCGGTCTGCCAAGCGGACTCGAGCTTTGTGGGCAAGGTGAATGCGGATTGTCGCGCCAGCGCGCCGTGGGCGGAGATGAGGAATGCGGCGACACGCGTCTGCTGGTGCGGCGGCACGCGGCCCTCGGTGTCGAGCGGTCCAAAAAATCCGCTCATGTGGACGCCCTCCGTACAGGGATCGCACGCAGATGATCGTAGCCCTCGGGGAACGGCATGAGCTCGTCGCCGGGCTCTTCCGGCGCGACCCAGACTGCCTTGTTGCCTTGCCAGCGTCCGGCGAGTACATCCTTGGCGAAGCGCGCGAGCAGGTCGGCCGTCAGCGCCCCCTTCTCGAGCGTGAAGGCGTGATAGGCCTTCGGGATGATCACCAGCGAGCTGTTGGGAATTTCGACCCGCAGGGTTTCGTGCAGCGCACGCGGCGTCAGGAAGTCGAACTCGCCGTTCAGGATCATGGTCGGGAGCGTGATCGACGAGAGCTTCGGCGTCAACGGCTGAAAGTCGAGAAAGGACTCCATCAGGTTCTGGAGCGCATAGACGTCGTTGACGAGCCAGCCCTGCCGCTTGACGCTGTCGAGCTTGTCGAGGAGCGGCTTCAACCATTGGTCGGACAGGTTCATCGGCAGCAGCAGGTCCTGGAGATAGCCGGTGCCGCCCAGGATCAGGCCGGTGCGCAAGGCGTTGCCGATCAGGAGCAGTTGCGGGGAGAGCTCCGCAAAGCAGCTCATCGGCACAAGGCCGGACAGCCGCTCGCCGTGCTCGATCGCGTAGCGGAGTGCAATGAGACCGCCGAAGCTGATGCCCGTGAGGAAGATCGGTCCATCGCCGAGCTCGCCGATCAGGCGATGAAGCGCGGTAACCTGGTCGTCCTGGTTAATGTACAGGGCTGGCTTGTCTGAGCCGCCCTGGCCAAGCAGATCGAAGGTCGCCACACGGAAGTGCTGGGCGACCAGGGCTTCGCGATAGGCGGCCCAGAGCTCGGCATATTGCGTGAGGCCGTTAACCAGAACATAGGCCGGGGCATCCGGCGGCCCCTCGAGCTCATAGCGTATCCGATATGAGCCGTGATTGAGGAAGGGCATTGCGACGACCGGCTGCCGTGTCTGATCGCAGCGATCTTCAATCTCTGGTCGGGAATTCCATTGAGCTAAATCAAACCTCTCCCGGGTGACGTCCCTAGCGTTTTCGCAAAACACCGCCAGGAGGAATCCGCCATGACCGGGAGAGACATGCTCAAACGTTGCTTGGTCAGCCTGATCGTGTTGCTGGTCGGCACGGCGCTCGCTGTCGCGCAACCCTTCACCCGCCGCTCATCGCAGATGCAGCATGATGGGCTGAAGAAGACCTACGAGATCGCCAACTTCCGCCTCGGCGGCAAGTACGATCTGTCCGATCCGTCGAAATGGGAGAATGGCGGCGAGGGCGGCGTGACGCTGGAATCGCTCGGCGCCGGCAAGCTGCGCGCCTCGTACATCGCTGTCGGCAAGGCGCGGCGCAATGCCAATGACGAGATCACAAACGCCGTGGTCATCAACTCCTACTACTCCGGCGACTCCACCGACATGTTCGAGCAGTGGGTCAAGGGCGCTGCCTTGTCAGGCGGCGTGCCCATCATCGGGCCGGGCCGGCCGATCGATACCGATCGCTACTTCGTCATCATGGTCGATCCGCTCGGCACCTGGGGCGACAGCAAGCCGTCCGACGGGTTGGGCGTGAAGTTTCCGCAATACAGCTACTTCGACATGGTGCAGGCGAACTACCGCCTGCTGCGCGATCATCTGAAGGTCGCGCGCGTGGCTCTGGTGACCGGCGTCTCCATGGGCGGCACGCAGACCTATGTCTGGGGCGTGATGCATCCGGAGTTCATAAACGCGCTGATGCCGATCGGCGGCACCACGCAGTCTGACGCGGGCGATCCCGTCGGCAACTGGACGTTCCAGATGATGACTGCCGCGATCGAGTCCGACCCCGTGTGGCAGGCCACGAACGGCGATTACTACAAGCTGCCCAAGGAAAAGCATCCCGTGCCGGGTGTTGCGTTCGGCTGGTCCATCCTTGGAATGACCGGCTACGACTTTGGTTATCGCACGACCCAGAATTTCACCGCTGTCCAGCCCGAGATCTTTTATTGGGATCCGCCAAATGAGAAGGCGGGGTTGAACGTCACCAACCGTGCCAAACTCTATGACGCCGTCGATCTGGTCTGGCGCAACCGGGTCGGGGAAACGCACAACATCAATGCCTATCTCGGTCGCATCCAGGCCCGCACGCTGGTGATGCACATCACCAATGACCTCTGGCTGAACTTCAAGCTCGCCCAGCAGGCCGTCGATCGTGTGCCAGGCGCAGACCTCATCGCCGAGGAAAGCCCGGTTGCCCACTATGGCGTCTTCCCGCTCATCAACAACCGCAAGAACGATCCGAAGTTCGTCGCCTTCATGGACGACGTCGCGAGCCTCGACCGCGCGCAACAGTTCGTCGACAAGAACTATAGCGTGCCGGGCGTCGCCGAGAACATCGATCCCAAAAAATCCTTCTGGAAGGATTTCGTGACCTATCCCTATCCGGTCAAATTCGCCAATGCCAAGGACAAGAGCGGCAACTCCTGGCAGATCGGTTACATGGATGAATATGCCGGCACCGCCAAGGATCCGAAGGTGCTCGTCATCATCCATGGCAAGGGCGCGTTCGGCGGGCACTACGGCAACGTCATGCAGTATGCCTTGCGCAGCGGCCTGCGCGTGATCGTGCCCGACCTGCCGCATTACGGCATGTCCGGGCCCGGCAATCTCGACAAGAGCCCGGCACGCACCATGCAGGACATGCGCGAGGTGATCTACGACCTCGTCGTCAACCAGCTCGGCGTCAAGAAGGCCTACTATCACGGCCATTCGCTCGGCGGGCAGTTCGTGATGGGCTATGCCCTGACCTGGCCGGATGCGGTGCAGGGCCTTGCGCTGGAGGCGCCATCGGGCCTCGAGGAGTATCCGCGCGACATCACCATCGCCAAGGACAAGAAGGCTCGCCTGTTCGACGAAGCCTTCGATCACGACTTCGACAAGTGGAAGGCGACCTGGGACCAGACCGGCATTCTGGCCGCGGAGAAGGCGCGCGATGAGCAGAGCATCCGCGACTTCTTCTACTTCAAGAAGCGTGATCCGAACACTGGCGCGGTGTCTGCGGCCAAGAGCGGCTATTTCTTCAGCGACAGCGAATATGCCCGCTTCCATACCGAGCAGCGCGTCGGGCTGACCAAGGGCAATCCGAAGGAGCTCGAGCAATGGTGCAACGTCTTCATCTATGACATCTACACGATCGGCTCCGAGCTCCAGCAGGATGACCCGAAGAACCTCTACGAGCGGCTCACCCAGATCAAGGCGCCGATTTTCCTCGCGTTCGGCGACAAGGAGCCCTTCATCCCGACGCCCGCGTTCAACGGGCTGACCGATCTTGGGCGCGACGTCATCTCGCCGTTCATGACGCGCATGACCAATGCCGGCAACCGGCCGATCCTGAAGATCTATCCGGAAACAGGGCATTTCATCCATACGGACAATCCGGTCGAGTTCTCGGTGGACGTCGTGGACTTCGTGACCAAGGGCAGCGTCGACACCTCGTCGCCGCAGGGCATCGACCGCATGATCAAGGGAGCCGTGGTATCGGCCTTGCCGGTGGCGCCGACGCCGGCAGGTGCTGCGCCCACGGCCGGCCTGAACAAATAGGCCCGCTCATGCCAAGGGTGCAGGCGGGCGAGGTTCAGTTGAGCTGGCGAGAATGGGGAGAGGGCGACGTCACCGTCGTCTTCATCCACGGCAATCTCGCCAGCAAGGACTGGATCGAGCTCGCCGCGCCGATGTTTCCCTCGGGCCTCCGCGTGATCGGCATCGACTGGCGTGGCTGTGGTGACAGCGACCGGCCGAAGCCCGCGGCCGATTATTCGAACTACTCGATGCAGCAGCACGCGCAGGACATGCTGGCGGCGCTCGATGCGCTGGGCGTGAGCTATTGCCATCTCGCCACGCATTCGACCGGCGGCATCATCGCCGCGCGGATGCTCCTGATGCAGCCGCAGCGATTCGGACGCGTGTTCGCGCTCGATCCGGTGACGCCGCTCGGCATGGCCTTCAATGCCGATCAGATCGGGCTTTTCCGTGCGATGATGGCGAGCAAGGAGCTGACACGGACGGTAATGGCGACCGCGGCCTCCTCGCTCTTCGTGCCGGAGAGCATGGCACCAGGCGAGGTTCCTCGATTCCGTGACGGGCTCGGAGATATCCCGGCGCTGTTCGACCGCATCATCGAGCAGACCTTTAGTGTCTCTGAAGGCATCTGGATCGGGACGCCCGTCAACCTCACCCGTGAAAAAGAGAGCCGGGAGCTGGAGCGTCGCATGGCGGAGATCCGGCATCCGCATCTGGTGCTGTGGGGCGAGTGGGACGGCTGGATCCCGCCTGCCGATCTTCGTGCGATGGCCGAGGCGATGCCGGACTGCCGGCTTGTCGTCGTGCCCCGCATCGGGCATTCAATGAATCTCGAACTGCCGGCCTTGTACGCCGGCTATTTTGGGGCGTGGTTCGGCGGGCTTGCAGCGTAACCCCTAAGGAGCAACATCATGGCGGACATCCCATCGACCGAGAACATGCGTGCGATGATGAGCGAAGCGCTTGGCCGTCTGCGCAAGGCCAATACGGAGTATTTTGACTTGCTGGAAAGAGGTCTGAGCTCCTCGCCGCTGCCGATCGCGAATCAAGCCAAGGAGTTCTGCAGCCATATGCAGCGCAACGTCTCCGCGACCTTCGATCTGGGTGACAAGCTCGTCCAGGCCAAAGACATGCAGGAAGCACTCAAGATCCAGTCCGAATTCTTCCAGGACCAGATGCGCTCGCTGACCGACCAGGCGCGCAACATGGGTGAATCCGCGATGAAGGCGGCGAGCGGCATGTTCACGCCGAAGAGCTAGGCAACCGATAGAGACGCAATCCCCGATTCGAGAGAGGACGATGGCGCTTCAATTCCTGGTCGGCACCATCGTCAGCCTCGCCAATATCATGATCCACGCATCGGTGACCGTCGGCGCGATCGGTATCGCGCGCTCGGCCGGCCTGCGCCGTACGATCTGGCCGCGAGCGCACCTGATGGCCGTGATGGTCGCGACCGCGGCTGCCCTGATGGTAGCCCACACGCTCGAAATTCTCGTCTCGGCGCTCGCATATCGGGTGGTCGGTGCAGCGCCGGTCGGAAGCGATCTGCTCTATTTCGCCTTCGTCAACTACACCACGCTCGGGTACGGCGATATCACGCCGGTCCCGGACTGGCGCCTGGTCGGCCCGACGACCGCGATGAACGGCATCCTGCTGTTCGGCTGGTCGACCGCCGTGCTGTTCGAGGTGCTGCGCAGGACGCTGGAGCACCTCGGGGCGATCATGCCAAAGATTTCAGTTCTGGAGATCGAGGTTAGCAAGCTGCCGGCGGTCCAGCAGCACGATCTGGCGCTGGGTGTTGCCGACGAAGCCGAGGATGCCGAGCCCGTGCAGGTGCGATATCGCCCGCGAGACCGTCTCAAGGGTGAGGCCGAGATAGTCGGCGATGTCGCGCCGCGACATCGGCAGCGCCAGGACCCCTGCGGCGGTTAGCCGCGTATCCATCTCGATCAGGAACGCGGCGACCCGCTCCAGCGACGTCTTGCGGCCGAGCAGCAGCATGTGATCTTCCGCGTGCTGTAAATTGGTCGTGGTCATGCGGAGCAGGTTCTTGGCCACCACGGCGTCAATCTCGGCCACGGTCTCCAGGCTCTGCCGTTTGATCAGGCGCACGGTGGTATCGACGACGGCTTCTGCGGTGAAGCGATGCGTGTGGCCGTTCTCGAGCCCGAAGATATCGCCGGCGAGGTGAAACGCGCCGATTTGGCGGCGCCCGTCAGACAGCAGCTTGTAGCTTCGTACCGCGCCTGTCTTGACCTGGTAGATGTACTCGGCGGGCTCCTTCTCGCCGTAGATCTCATTGCCCTTCTTGTAGGTAAACTCGCTTAGACTGACGATCGGATTCGAATCACTGCTCATTCCGAGATCGTGCAGCGAATTGGGGCGAGGCAGCGGATCGGTCGTGATGCGTACGAACATGGGCCAACTCCTCAATCCATTGCTGAATTGGTCTCGTGCGATTCATGGCGAGGAATGTGCCACGCTATCCCACTCCCGCTTGGGTTGACTTACGACGAAGGCGACATTTCCAGCCATTGTCTCAAGGGCCATTGTACCAAAGGACAGGCGCTGCAATATCTTGCACGGATTGAGAATATGCGCGATGCGGGAGTGCATTTTGATACTCTCGGTTCTATCGAGGGATTGTCCACTGTGCCCGGTATCATCCATATGGGTTACTTGATCGCCGACCGACTTTGAGTCTCAGTGCGGCGGAGAATGTCGCTCGCTGCGTCAAGAGGTTAACTTGCCAGGGCTGGTGCACGTGGTCGACGACGACGCTCCGTTTCGGACGGCGATCGAACGCCGGCTGAAGCTTGCCGGCTATGATGTCGCAACATACGCATCGGCGCAGGAGCTGCTCGATCGATTACCTGACCCTGACAGGCTGGGATGCGTCCTGCTCGACGTGCAGATACCAGGGCTGAGCGGTCCGGAGCTGCAACGCCGCCTGATCGAGCTTGGCTCGGTGCTGCCGATCGTCTTCCTCACCGGCCACGCCGACACGGCAACGACCGTGCGGGCCATCAAGGCTGGCGCCGAAGATTTTCTGACCAAGCCCGTCTCGTCCGAGCAGTTGATCGACGCCATCGAGCGCGCCATGGCCCGGCATGAAGCCGCACGTAACCAGCGTAGCAGGCTCGACTCGCTCAAGGCGCTGGTGGCCGCGCTGACCCCCCGCGAGCGGCAGGTGTTCGATCTGATCGTGCGCGGCAAGATCAACAAACAGGTTGCTCACGAGCTCGGAACCACCGAGCGCACCGTGAAGGCGCATCGGCATCAGGTGATGGAAAAGATGCAGGTCCATTCACTTGCGGAACTGGTGTCGATTGCGGAGCGCCTAGGGATGCTTGATCCCAAGGGCGATCGGAGCGACTAGTCGGGGTCCGTTCGTCGAGGCTGTGCCGGATACCCTATACCCAGGGACAATATGAAATGTGAACGACGACGTGCTCTATGGGAGCGTACAAGCTCTGCCTGGCTTGTTGGCTCCTCATTCACCAGAAGGCCCGACGCTCGTGCCGACCCGCAGATCCGTGTTCATTGTCGACGACGATGCGTCAGTGCGCATCAGCATCAAACGGCTTCTGCGCGAGCACGGGTTTACGACGCTGTTGTTCGACTCCGCGGCCGCGCTGCTCGATCATGCCGAGTTCGAGAGCGCCATGTGCATCATCATCGACATTGATCTGTCCGATCAATCCGGCATCGACCTGCGTCGGCGGATCGCAGACAAGGGCGTCTCGGCGCCCGTGATCTATATCACCGGAAACGACTGCGAGAGGAAGCGCTCGGCCGCGGTCGCATCGGGATGCGTGGCTTACCTGAGCAAGCCCTTTGCGGCGCAATCACTCGTCGATCTGATCGAACGCGCCGGCGAAAGCAGGATCTAAAGTCGCTTTCGCGCCTGTTCATTCCTCGATGTCTTGCTCCAGCGTCTTCGCCGGTGCGCCCTTGTGAACCGAAGCGAATTGGGCCAGCGGCATCGAGGTCGTGAGCGCCAGAAGATTGGAATCGACGATCTCGAGGACTAGCGTCTTTCCCCCTTCCATCTCCTTGATGATCTTGGGATCAGCGACATCCGCGGCGATGCAGGCATTGGTCAGGCACCAGCTATAGGGCACCTGATAAGGGCTGCCCTGGTCGACGGTCAGCTTGGCCGGATGTTGCAGGTACATGCCGACCGGCACGAACAATTGCAGCCGTGCCGTGCGGTCGCCGTCGCGCTCGATCAGGTCCACCCGCACCGCCATTTGCCCGGTCGGAAACTTTCCGGTGATCGATGTCCGGCACAGCGTCGGCGCGCCGCCTGCCTTGAAGCAGAGTTTTTGCCAATCGCCGTAGGTGATGTCCTTGGCCTCGCGCTGGCCGCGCGCTGCCGCTTCGGGTGTTTTTTTGGCTGGTGCGCTCTTTGGTGCCGCGGTGTCGAGTGTCGTGGTGGCGACAGCCATGGTGACGAGCAAAAGCCCCGCGACACGATAACGAGCGTTGAACATGGTTCGCCTCCAAGCCTCGGGCGTCCGGTTTATTTCTGCGCGTCGAGAAACTTCGTCACCAGCGGAGACCAGATCGGCACCGCATCGGGCGAGCCGATGAAGAAGTGTCCTTCGTTTCCGAACAGCGGCATCAAGTGGTATTCGGCGTTGCCTCCGGCAGCGACGAAGGCTTCGTGCATGCGTTTCGTCAGAACCGGCCCGAAATAAGTGTCGTTCTGGATATAGATCCACAGCATCGGCACGCGCGAGGTGCGGCCGAACTCGCCGGTCTGTGCGACGAGCTTGTCCGGCGCACAATTGTGATTCGGCAAGCCGCCAACACGGCCGCCGCGGCCACCCGCAAAGACGATACTGGCTTTCACCTGCGGGGGATTGAAGCTTGAGAGCGCGATCGATGCCCAACCGCCGGCCGATTGCCCAACGACGACGACGTCCTTCGGCACGATGCGCTTTTCGGCGGCCAGATAGTCGATGATCCAGAGGTCGACTTGCGCCACCGCGAGCCCGGGATCACGGAAGTTCGGGTGGGTGCATTTGCCGACCTTGGAGAAGAACGGACCGTAGATCCCGCGTTCAGGGATATCGATGGCGGAGGCGCCATATCCCGTGCCGACAGGGGCCACCACGAAGTTGCCGCGCCTGGCAAACCATTTGGCGGCATCGCGGAATTCCACCAGCGGGAAGAAGCTGCGGTCGGTCGGGTTGAGTGAGACGCCGTGGTTCATGATCACGAGCGGGAAGGGGCCGTCTCCTACCGGACGCACGACATAGGCGAACATCGGAAGCTGCAGAGGTAGTGCCCAGACCTCCTCCTGAATGGGACGATCGTCGGCCGCAACGACGTGCGACGGCGCAATCAGGCCGACACACACAAACAGCAGCAGGGCTGTCAGGCTTCGTAGGGTTTGCTGACGCATGGCTCAGCTCTCCATTCCTTCAGCCCGCGAAAGTGGAGGCGACGATGATCGGATCCGCGGCGAGTATGGTGGCGGACCGGCCTGCGAGGACGATATCGTCGCCGGCCTCAAGCACGGTCTGGAGCTGCGGTTTGACGTCGCTTCCCTTGCGGACGATCCGTTCGAGGACGGTTCGGCTTCCGATCTTCTCTTCGATCGACCCGACGGTCAGACCTGCGGCGATCGTGACGCGGTAGGCCGTGGTGCCGATCGCAAATTCGCGGATCTTGATGCGGCCGAGAATCGTCCCGAGCGCGACCGCCAACAGCAGAAAGATTTCCGGAGCGGTGGAGATGATCCAGCTGATGGTCTCCATGATCGCATTTCCCCCGGGTGCGTTTGCGGAAAGTCAGTCCCGAAAAGCGGCTGAATGCTTGATCCAGATCAAGCCTCGCTGAGGGTAAGGCGTTGCCTATGACATCATGTGCGACTTGCGACAGCCGATATCCCGGACATGGGCGCTCTGAATATCGCCGCCGGTTCGTCGATACGCCGCGATGAAACCGTCGAGATCGTGCTGCTGCTCGCGTTCGCGGGCGGCTACATTGATGCCTATACCTGGATCAAGACAATTCCCAATCTCGCGCTCGGCGTTCCCGTGATCGCGCCTTTGGTCGTAGCGCTGTGCTGCGAAGCCAGGCAATCGGAGGTGCGCGTATGAATGGACCATCCGAGCCGCGCGCGGGCTGGATACGGCTCTTTCCGCCGTCCGGCTGGCTCGCCGCCTATCGCGGCGAGTGGCTGGCCTCGGACGCGATCGCCGGCGTCACGCTCGCCGCTTACGCCATTCCGGTCTCGCTAGCCTATGCCGCGTTGGCCGGCCTGCCGCCGCAGGTCGGTGTCTACGGCTATCTGCTCGGCGGCATTGGCTATGCGCTGCTCGGCTCGTCGCGGCAGCTCGCGGTCGGCCCGACCTCGGCGATCTCGCTGATGATTGCCGGCACCGTCGGTGTGCTCGCGGGTGGGGACGCGGTGCGATATGCGCAGATCGCGAGTTTGTCGGCGTTCGCGGTGGCGGTCTTGTGCTTCATTGCGTGGCTGTTCAAGCTCAGCGTTCTCGTCCGCCTGGTCAGCGACAGCATCCTCGTCGGCTTCAAGGCCGGAGCCGGGCTCACCATCATCATGAGCCAGTTGCCGAGCCTGCTCGGCGTTGCCGGCGGCGGCCACAACTTTTTCGACCGCGTCATCAAGCTTGCCGGCCAGCTTGGCGCGGTCAATCCTCTCATTCTGGCGATCGGCGCGGTTGCGCTTTTGCTCCTCCTGCTTGGCGAGCGCTTTCTGCCGGGACGGCCGGTCGGTATCACCATCGTGGCGCTGTCGATCGCGGTTGCGACACTCCTCGGCTTTGCGTCCCATGGCGTCCCCGTGACCGGCAAGATTCCCGAGGGGCTACCTGCAATTGGGGTGCCGACATTTGGTCTTCTGGAATTCGACGACCTCTTTCCGCTCGCGGCAGGATGCGTGTTGCTGGCCTACATCGAAGGCGTTTCAGCGGCGCGCAGCTTTGCTGCCAAGCACGGTTATCCCCTCGACGTGCGGCAGGAATTCTTGGGGCTGGGTGCTGCAAACCTCGCCGCAGCCTTCGGTCACGGCTATCCCGTCGCCGGCGGCCTGTCGCAATCCGCCGTCAATAACAACGCGGGCGCGCGGACGCCGCTGGCGTTGATCATCTGCTCGGTGACGCTTGGCCTGTGTCTGCTGTTCTTCACGGGGCTGTTGACCAACCTACCTAAGGCCGTGCTCGCGGCCATCGTCTTTGCCGCCGTCTACAAGCTGGTGGACGTCCGCGCGCTGCTGCGGATGTGGCAGGTCAGCCGGATCGACTTCTACGCTGCGGCGATTGCCCTTGTATCAGTGCTGCTGCTCGGCATCCTGCAAGGCGTCCTGCTGGCATCGATTGCCTCGATCTTCCTGCTGCTGGCGCGTGCCTCGCAGCCGAACGTGGCGTTCCTCGGCCGGCTGCCCGGCAGCGGCCGTTACTCCGACAGTGCGAGGCATCAAGGTGTCGAGCCCCTCGTCGGTGTCATCGCGTTCCGGCCCGAAGCTTCGCTGCTCTACATCAATGCCGAGACGATCCTCGATACGGTCCTGATCGCGCTCAAGAGGTCGCCTGACATCCGGCTGGTCGCATGCGATCTCTCGGCATCCCCCTATATTGACCTCGCCGGCGCGCGCATGTTGCGCGATCTCTATGACGAGCTCGCGTCGCGGCGGGTCGCTTTCTGCATCGTCGGGGCACATGCGCAGTTGCGCGACCTGTTGCGGGCCGAAGGACTGGCGGAGAAGACCGACAGCGGCCAGTGGCTGCGCTCGCTCGACAGCGTTCTCGGCATGGGGCAGCCCGATGTTGCCCAAAGAGCGCTCTGATCTCCCGACTGCTTCCTTATCGTTCGCCGAAACTGTGTTGCATTGCGAAGGGACGACGCCTGCGCAGTCAAAGGCTTCATTACATCGCAGATGACCGTTGACTTGGATCAATGGAGCACTCCGCGCGGTACCCACGATCCCGCGTCACCTTTGCCGCTGGGATCGGGAGAGACACATGTCCAAGGACACGAAGCTTGCGCAAAAGCGCATTGATCAGTTCTTTTCCGGACCCGGAGCGCGGGCGGACGGCTGGCGCGATCTGGTGGAGGCTGCGAAGGCGTGGGCCCGTGGCGGCGATCGCGCGAAATATGATGCAGCGCTCGCCGATCTGTCGGTGACTGAGGAGTTTCACGGCTACCCCGGCCTTCAGCTGATGGCAGCATTGCGGGAGGCCGCTTCAGCGGGCGATGCGGCAACGTCACTGGCCCATGCAACACGGATCACACAGGCGCTGACGACAAGGTCGTTCCGTCAGCACGCCGGCGACTGGAATCTCAAGGACGAGGGCAACGGGGATGCGCCGGATCTGGTGCCGCCCACCTTCGGATCGCACGCGGCGCGGCGGCCGTATTTCGAGACTTTGATCGTCACGGGCCTCTCGTCCAGCCAATGGCCGGCGCTCGCCGCCGAATGGCGCAAGCTGCGTCGCCCGGTCGATTCGTTCGTCTATGAGCCGGTCATCGTCGGCAGTCTCGAAGACGCGTTCTGCGCTAGCATGCTCAATCCCAACATCGCGGCCGTCGTCATCAACGAGGGCTTCGGCCTGCGCTCGCGCCACAATGCGCCGATCCTCCGCTCCATCACGGCCGCGGCCGGTCTCAACGATGAATCCGACGCGGATGCACTCCGGCTCGCCCATATCATCAAGCGGGTGCGGCCCGAGCTCGACATCTATCTGATGTCCAACCGCGATGTTGAGGAAATGGCCGGCAACCCCGAAGCCAACGTGGTCCGCCGGATCTTCTACTCCATCGAGGAGCTCCTCGAGCTGCATCTGTCGATTCTCGAAGGCATCCAGGATCGCTACGACACACCGTTCTTCGACAATCTCAAGAAATACGCACAGCGCCCGATCGGCACGTTCCACGCGCTGCCGATCGCCCGCGGCAAGTCCATCTTCAAGTCCGACTGGATCCGCGACATGGGCGAGTTCTACGGCCCGAACCTGTTCCTGGCGGAGAGCAGCGCGACCACCGGCGGCCTGGACAGCATGCTGGAGCCGACGGGCAACATCAAGAAGGCGCAGGAGAAGGCGGCGAGGGCGCTCGGAGCTGACCGCGTCTTCTTCGTCACCAACGGCACCTCGACCTCCAACAAGATGGCGGTGCAGGCGCTGCTCGCGCCCGGCGATATCGCCATCGTCGACCGCAACTGCCACAAGTCGCACCACTATGGAATGGTGCTTGCCGGCGCCCAGCCGCTCTATGTCGAAGCCTTCCCGATGACGGAATATTCGATGTATGGCGCGGTGCCGCTGAAGACGATCAAGCAAGCGCTGTTGGGCGCCAAGCCCGACGGGCGGCTTGATCGCGTCAAGATGCTTGATCTGACCAACTGCACCTTCGACGGCCACATCTACAACACCCGCCGCGTGATGGAGGAATGCCTCGCCATCAAGCCGGACCTGATCTTCCTGTGGGACGAAGCCTGGTTCGGTTTTGCGCGGTTCTCGCCGTTCCTGCGGCGGCGCACCGCGATGGGCGCCGCCAACGAGATCGAGGCGTGGATGCACGACCCGAAGTCGGTCGCGGCCTATGAGAAGCAGCAGGCGGAGCTCGGCAAGAACCCGTCGGACGAGGTTCTGCTCAAGACCCGGCTCATCCCCGATCCGCGCCAGATCCGACTGCGCGTCTACCAGACGAATTCGACCCACAAGTCGATGTCCGCGATCCGTCAAGGCTCCATGCTCTCGGTCAAGGACGTCGAATTCCACACGGTCGAGCAGCAATTCAAGGAGGCCGTGTTCACGCATGCGTCGACCAGCCCCAACCAGCAGCTCATTGCCAGCCTCGACATATCGCGGCGCCAGATGGAGCTGGAGGGCTATGGTCTCGTCGCCAACGCGATGGAGATCGCATTCGCGATCCGCCAGGCCGTCAACAACAATCCGTTGATCTCAAAATACTTCCGGATCCTCGGCGCTGACGTCATGGTGCCGGCGCAATACCGCCAGAGCGGCTTCACCGACTATCTTTCAGCCGGCGTGAACTGGGTGAATACGCTCAAGAGCCTCGACGAGGACGAGTTCTGCCTCGATCCAACCCGCATGACGCTGGTGTGCGGCATGGCGGGTTACGACGGCACCCAGTTCAAGGGCATCCTCGCCAACGAGTACAACATCCAGGTCAACAAGACTTCGCGCAACTCGGTCCTTGTCCAGTCCAACATCAACAACACCCGCAGCGACGTCGCGCATCTCATCCGCGTCCTCGCCGAGATCGCTGGCGAGGTCGATCGCGGCCTGGCGCAGGGCGGTGCTAACGCGAGGAAGACGTTCGAGGCCCGGGTCAACAGCCTGATGAAGGATGTGCCCGACCTGCCGAACTTCTCGCATTTCCATCCCGCGTTCCGCGGTGATGCCGGTAGCAAGACCAACGAAGGCGACATCCGCAGTGGATTCTATTCGGCCTATGACGCGGCGGGTTGTGAACACATTCGCCTCAACGATCCAGAGATCGACCGGCGATTGAAGGCGGGGCCCGAGCTCGTCTCCGCCAATTTCGTGATCCCGTATCCGCCGGGCTTCCCGATCATGGTGCCGGGGCAGGTCATCACACAGGAGACCATCGACTTCATGCGCAAGCTCGATGTGAAGGAGATCCACGGCTACGACGCGAAGGAAGGGCTGAAGCTCGTGCGCACCGAGGCCTTGGCGAAGATCGGTCGGCCCAAGCCCGGCGCTCAGCCGAAGCTGAAGGCCGCCTCTTGAGATGAACAGGGGACGTGCCGTCTCGGGCATTTTGCTCACCGTGTTCGGCTATTTCGCGATGATCCTGGCTTAACAGTCCGACGTCAAAACCAAAGGGAAAACCAAAGTCATGAAAAAACTTGCCATCCGCGCCGCTCTGGTCGCCTTGCTCGCAGGCGTTGCCGGTTTCAGCACGCCATCACGGGCCGAGACCGGCCAGGTCGCAGTCGTCTTCACCAAAGGCGGGCTGATCGTCGGGGTCGGCGGCGGCGAGGGTGTGCTCCGCTTCCGCGGCAAGGATTATCCGTTCACGGTCTCCGGCATGAGCGTCGGCTTCACGATTGGTGCCTCGACGACAAAATTGGTCGGACGAGCTCTCAATCTCAAGGGGCCAGCCTCCATCGAGGGATCATATGCGGCAGGTGGAGCGGGAGGCGCGGTTGCCGCGGGCGCCGGTGCCGTTCAGCTGCAAAACGCCAACGGTGTCATCCTGCAGCTCACCGGGCCGAAGGTCGGTGCCGAAGTGTCGGCTGCGGTCGGTGGGGTTACCATCCGGCTGAAGTAGTTCGGTGATCGCAGCCTGACGGAACACTGCGTTTTGTCCAAATGCTTCGGTTCCGTTGATCTAGGTCAAGTTCTAGCACGACCAGCACTCGACGGTAGCGTCGGGTGCTGGTCGCTCGTCGCGCGGCATCATCGAAGAGCGAACGACGGCACCCCAATCAATGGAGGAGACGCCATGCTTCGTTATCTTCTCGCTGCTATTGCGGCGCTCGTTCTTCTCACGACCTGCCTCGTTCCAGACGATGCCTTCGCGCGCCGGGGCGGCGGTGGTGGCGGCTTCCGCGGCGGCGGTGGCGGTTTCCACGGCGGTGGTATGCGCGCAGGCGGTTTCGCAGCTGGTGGGTACCGGGGCGGCGCCGTTCATGCCGGACGTATTGGCGGTGGCGGCTATCGCGTCGCCGGAGGCGTGCGTCCGAGCCATCCGATAGCCGGTCGTCCGATCGCAGGCCGGCCGGGTTATCCGGGGCGTCCGATCGCCGGCTATCCCGGTCGTCCGGGCTATGGCTATGGCTGGCGCGGACCCGCTTATGGCGCCGCTGCTGTCGGAGCCGCAGCGGCCGGTGCGTATGGTGCCTACGGCTATTACAACAACTACAACAACAACGGCTGCTATCAAGACTCCTACGGCAGTTGGGTCTGCCCGCAGCAATATCCGTATAACTATTGAGACAAAGGACTGATCAGGCCGCCACCCGCGCGGCCTGGTCCGCTCAATAGCGCTCCTGGACGAATTTCAGCCCGCGCAGGCTGGCCTGATCGTTGTAACGGCCCTTGTCCGAGCGCGGTGGCAGCCTGATCTTGTCTTTCTTGACGCGCTTGTAGGGGATCGCCTTGAGCAGGTGCGCGATGCAGTTCAGCCGCGCCCGACGCTTGTCGTCGGAGCGGATGATGTGCCAGGGCGCGTGCTTCGTGCTGGTCTTCCTGAGCATCAGGTCGCGAGCCCGCGAGTAGTCGTACCAGCGCCGGTAGGATTCCAGATCCATCGGGCTCAGTTTCCACTGCCGCACCGGATCCTCGATGCGGGCCCTGAATCGGCGCTCCTGCTCGTCCATCCCGACCTCGAGCCAGATCTTGACGAGGATGATGCCGCCTTCGATGACGTATTTTTCCATTTGGGGGCAGAGGGCGAGAAAGCGATCGTGCTCGGCGGGCGAACAGAAGCCCATCACATATTCGACGCCGGCGCGGTTGTACCAGCTGCGGTCGAAGATCACGATCTCGCCGCCGGCGGGAAACTGCTCCATGTAGCGCTGGAAGAACATCTGGGTCTTTTCGCGATCCGACGGCGCCGGAAGGGCAACGACGCGAAACACGCGCGGACTGACCTTCTCGGTGATCGCCTTGATGGTGCCGCCTTTCCCGGCGGCATCCCGGCCCTCGAACAGGACGATCACCCGGAGCTTCTTCTCCCTCACATAGTCCTGGAGATGGCAAAGATCGACCTGGAGCTTTTCGAGCTCCTTCTCGTATTCCTTGCGCTTCATTCGTTTGTCGGACTCATCATCCTTGGCCATGCCTGTCCTTTCGCTGCTTCAGCTGGAATGCGGCTGGGGCCGTCAATCGTCTCCCCAGGAGATGGTGACACCGATATCGCCGGGGACGCCGCCGGGAAAATCGATGATCTGGTAGGCGATGCGATAGCCGCGCGGCTTCAGGTGGTCGGTCCAGAGCTGGAAGATTTCCTTGGGGATGCCGGTCAGCGTGTTCTCCCAACCCTTTTCCCGTTGGTTGATGGCGCGGCCCTTGTCGGTGCACAGCGTGTTGGGGAAGCGATAGACCTGGACCTCGGTCAGGCCGTTTCGCACTGCACGCTGGATGATGGTCGAGGCGAGCTTGACCTTCTCCTCCTCGGTCTTGCCGGACGGCTTGGTCAGCCGCTCGATCAGGGCGTGCTTTTCGGCCTCGGCGGCCGCGGCGAGGCGGGCATATTCCTCGGCCTTCTGGGCCTCCTTGAGGGCTGCTTCTTTGCGGATCTGCGTGGCACTGGGAATGAGATCATCGAGGCCGGGCATGGCTGACGGCTCCTGATTGGGTGTTGGCAGTTCGGCGTTCGCGGAAAGCTAGGCGCGGCGGCAAGCCTTCCCTTGATTCAAATCAAGCAAAATCCACACTGGGGTAGTCAGAGTGGCCGCAACGCGATGCGCAACTCCGCTCCAGATTGGGAGAGACCATTGAACGACCAGCTTCATCCGATGGCTCCGCACCATCTGCCGTTCTTTCTCGCGCCTGGAAGCGGGGTCGACCCGCTGATGGTGGTGATGGGGATATTCCTGATTGGCACCGTGCTCTGGGTCGGCACGCTGTATTGGAAGCTGCATAGCATGCCCGAGCGGATGGCGCACAAATCGCAGAAGCTGCAATTCGAATTCGTCGCGGTGCTCGGCCTGATCTCGCTGTTCACGCATATGCATATCTTCTGGGTGGCGGGCCTGTTGCTTGCGCTGATCGACATCCCCGATTTCGGCACGCCGCTGCGCAGCATCGCCGACTCCGTCGAAAAGATCGCCGATGCGACGCCGGGAGAGGCCGGCGAGACCACATCGACCTCACAAACCGGCGATGCGGCGGTCAGCCCGCCGCCGGCAGACAAGTCCAGCGTCGCGAAGGAGAGGGAGCACAGCCATGTTTGAGCTCATGTTCTGCTCGCTCCTCACCATCGTGCCGGACTATCTCTACCGCCGCTATGTCCAGGGCAAGCGCTTCGGCAAGGAGATCACGTTCTTCTCGGTCTGGTACGAGTTGCGATGGGGCATCACGGGTTGCCTGATGCTCACGGTGTCGCTCATCACCATGATCTTCTATTTCCACCCGGCGACCGACTCGGCGACGCTTTATTTCCGCACCGTGCCCATCCTGCCCGAAGGATCGGGGCGGGTTGCGGAGGTCAAGGTCGGCTTCAGCCAGGACGTGAAGAAGGGTGACGTGCTGTTCACGCTGGACAGCTCCAAGCAACAGGCCGCCTACGAGACCGCCCGGCGGAAGGTCGCGGAGGTCGATGCCGCAATGACGACGGCGCAGTCCGATGTCATCAAGGCCGAAGCCCAGATCCAGGAAGCCAAGGCCAACTATCAGCAAGCCAAGGACGAGCTCGACACCAAATCCGAATTGCAGCGCCGCAACCCCGGCATCGTGCCGCAACGGGACATCGAAAAGCTCCAGGTGCTGGTCGATCAACGGCAGGCCGGCATCGATGCGGCGACCGCCGTGAAGGAGTCGGCCGCCTTGCAGGTGTCGACACTCCTGCCGGCCCAGAAAGCGAGCGCTCAAGCCGTTCTCGAGCAGGCCCAGGTCGATCTCGACAAGACGATCGTCCGCGCCGGGGTCGATGGCCGGGTCGAGCAATTCCTGCTTCGCGTTGGTGATGTCGTCAATCAGTTGATGCGGCCGGCGGGTGTGCTGATTCCGGAAGGCGCCGGCAGAAAGGTGCTTCAGGCCGGCTTCGGTCAGATCGAGGCGGGCGTCATGAAGGAAGGCATGGTGGCGGAAGCGACCTGCATATCCAGGCCATGGGTCATCATTCCGATGGTGGTCACGACGGTGCAGGACTACATCGCAGCCGGACAGTTCCGCGCCGGGGAGCAGCTGCTCGAAGCGCAAAACGCCGTGAAGCCCGGCACGATCCTCGTGTTCCTGGAGCCGCTCTACAAAGGGGGCCTCGAAGGCGTGACACCGGGGAGTAGCTGCCTCGTTAACGCCTATACCAGCAATCACGAGGAGATTTCCGCAAAGGACACCAGCACCGGCCGGGCCATCGCGCTGCACGTCGTCGACGGCGTCGGCCTCGTGCACGCGCTGCTGCTGCGGATCCAGGCGCTGCTGCTGCCGATCAAGACGCTCGTGCTGAGCGGCCACTGACACCGAGGAGGGCTCGGCAAAGCCGTTGGCCGTCGCCCGTTTTGCGCTAGAATGAGATCAAGGTGCAGCCGGGCGAAGCTGCTGAGGAAGAGGATGAGCGGGCGCATCCCGATCGTTGCTGCGGTCAGGCGGGGCTGGCGGGCGGCGGCCGCACGGCTCTGTCTGTGCGTGCTGGTCTTGGCCCTTGCCGGGCTCGGACCGGCGAGGGCTGCCGATCAGGGCCAGCCCAAGCGCGTGCTGCTGCTGCATTCCTTCGGACGGGAATTTCGTCCGTGGAGCGAGTTCGCGCGGGCCATCAAGGCCGATCTCGAGCGGCAGGCGCCGTGGCCGCTGGACATTCAGGAGCACACGCTTCTGACGGCGCGGTTCAACAATCCAGGTCCTGAAGAGCCCTTCGTCGATTATCTGCGCTCGCTCTACGAGAGTTGTCCGCCGGATATCGTCGTCAGCGTCGGGGCGCCTGCGGCAAGATTCGCCCAGAAGTACCGCAAGCAGCTTTTCCCCGCCACACCGATGGTCCTGACTGCGGTCGAGCAGCGCCTGGTCGATCGCACGGGACTGACCGACAACGACACGGTTATCTCGATCCACAATGACTTTCAGGCAATTTTTGCCGGCATCCTTCATGTCCTGCCCGCCACGCAGACGATCGCCGTCGTGCTGGGGGCCTCTCCCGTTGAGAAGTTCTGGCTTGAGGAGATCAAGAAGGATGCGAAGCCGTTCGAAAACAGGGTGTCGTTTGATTGGTATTCGGGGCTTTCGTTCCGGGACATCCTCAAGCGCGCCTCATCGCTTGCGCCGCACACGGTCTTGTTCTGGGGCCTGATGTCGGTCGACGGGGCAGGCGTCACGCATGAAGGCGACATCGCCTTGCGCCAATTGCGAGCTGTCGCCAATGCGCCCATCTTTTCCTATCAGGATGCCTTCTTCGATGGCCAGACCGTCGGTGGCCCCATGCATTCAACGGCCGCAACCAGCCGGAAGACGGTCGACGTTGCTATCCGTATCCTCGGTGGCGAGAAGCCGGGCAACATCAAGATCGAAACGCTCCAATTTGTGCCACCTCGATATGACTGGCGTGAGATGCAGCGCTGGGGCATCAGCGAAAGCAGTCTACCTCCTGGCAGTGAGGTCCTGTTTCGCGAGCCGAGCGTTTGGGAGATATATCGCTGGCAGATGGCGCTGATCGCAGCGGTGATCCTGGTGCAGGCCGGCCTGATCAGCGGCCTGCTTCATGAGCGCTGGCGTCGCCGCGTCGCGGAGGTCGAGTCGCGTCAGCGCCTGGCGGAGCTCGCGCACGTCAACCGCTACGCGGCGGCCGGCGAGCTGACGACGTCGATCGCGCATGAATTGAACCAGCCGCTTGGCTCTATCCTCACCAACGCCGAGACGGCCGAGCTTATGCTGAAGGGGGCTTCCCCCAATCTCGACGAGATCAGGGAGATCCTTGCCGACATCAGGCGCGACGATCAGCGGGCCAGCGAAGTGATCCGCAGGCTGCGCAGCGTGTTGAAGAAGACACCGTTCGAGATCGCCGATATCGATCTGAACGAAACCGTCGGCGAGGCGATCGGATTTCTGACCGCCGTGACCGACCGGCACAAGATCGCCCTGAAGTTCACACCCGTCGCTAGCGCGCTGCGCGTCAGGGGCGATCCGGTCCAGCTTCAGCAGGTCATTCTCAACCTGATCATCAATGCGATCGACGCGATCTCCGAGGCGGAGGCGAAGATGCGGGAGGTGACCGTCACGACGGCGCTGTCCGGCTCCTTCGCAGAAATCAGGATCGGCGACAGCGGACCCGGCATAGCCGCCGGCGATCTCAAGAACGTCTTCGATCCCTTCTTCACCACCAAGCCGCAAGGCATGGGCATGGGTCTCGCCATCGCCAAGACCATCATCGAGGCCCATCGCGGACAGATCATCGCGGAGAACAGGCTGTCGGGTGGTGCGCTGCTTACGATCAAACTGCCGCTCACGCGCTAGATCGGTCGCAGGACCTTCGCGCCGCAACAATCGGGCATCCGCTTTCTTTGATCTTCGTCAAAGAACGCATTCGTCCCGGCCCGATGCTCCCTGCCGAAATGCCAAGGGAGGGCGTGCAATGTTTCGCTGCGGCAAGACCCTGATCGCGCTTGCGCTGATGATGGCGATGCCCGTCGCCGCATCGGCGCAGACCCCGGCCGCCCCGAGCACGTCGGCGCCGCCAGCAAGTCAGGCGCCGCCAGCAAGTCAGGCACAGCCGGCCGCGGAGCTGTTGAAGCCAGAGCAGCTCGAGGCGCTGGTCGCGCCGATCGCGCTCTATCCGGACGAGCTGCTCGCCAACGTGCTGGCGGCATCGACATATCCGCTGGAGGTCGTGCAGGCCGATCGCTGGCTGAAGGAGCGCAAGAACGTCAAGGGCGACGCGCTGAAGGCAGAGGTCGAGAAGCAATCCTGGGACGACAGCGTCAAGGCGCTCGCCAGCACGGCCGATGTCCTGACCATGATGAGCGACAAGCTCGAATGGACCAAGAACCTCGGCGACGCCTTTCTCGCGCAGCAGCCTGACGTGATGGATGCGATCCAGCGCCTGCGCAACAAGGCCTATGACAACAAGATGTTGGTCACGACCAAGCAGCAAAAGGTCAGCGTCCAGACCCAGGAAAACAAGCAGGTGATCGTCATCGAGCCGGCCGAGGCCGGTACGATGTACGTGCCCTATTACGAGCCGGCGACCGTCTACGGCGCGTGGCCTTACGCCGAATATCCGCCGTACTACTTTGGATATCCTTCGTATATCGGCGCAGGCGTGGTGGCGGCGGGTCTCGCTTTCGGTACCGCCTGGGCGATCGGACGCTGGGGCAACTACTGGGGCGGCGGCTGCAACTGGGGCAACCGCAACGTCTACGTCAATCACCGGACCACCAACATCGCAAACGGTTGGCAGCACAATCCGGCGCATCGCCAGGGCGTGCGCTACAATAACGTGAACGTGCAGCAGCGCTTCGGCAACACCAACATCAAGGCCGGCGCGGCCGACCGGATGGATTTCCGCGGCCGCGATGGCCAGCAGGTACTGAAGCCCGGACAGGATCGGCCAGGCGCCGGAGATCGTGCAGGAGATCGTGCGGGCGATCGTGCAGGGGACCGCGCAGGCGATCGAGCGGGAGATCGCAGCGGCGATCGCGCAGGTGATCGTGGTGGAGATCGCGCGGGCGCCGGCGATCGCGCCAAGGGCGGCGCGGACCGTGCCAAAGGTGGCGGCGATCGCGCTGGCGCGAAGGGCGGTGGCGACCGCGCCAAGGCCGCCAACCGCGGCGGCGCCAGCGCGGGCAATCGCGCCGCAAATGTCAACCGCGGCGGTGGCGGCAATCGCGGTGGCGCCATGAACGTCTCGTCCGGGCGCGCGGCTGCCGCAGCATCGGCACGCGGGCGCTCGAGCATGGCGAGCATGCCCCGTGGCGGCGGCGGTGGCTTCGCTGGGCGCGGCGGTGGTGGCGGAATGGCGATGCGCGGCGGTGGAGGAGGCGGATTTGGTGGAGGCGGGCGCGGTGGCGGCGGTGGCCGACGTTCGGACATCGCGCTGAAGCACGACATCGTGCTGCTCGGTCATCTCGCCAATGGCCTCGGCTACTACCGCTTCAGCTATCTCGGCAGCCATAAGGCCTATGTCGGCGTCATGGCGCAGGAGGTCGAGAGCGTGATGCCGGACGCGGTGACCCGCGGCAACGACGGGTACTTGCGCGTCTACTACGAAAAGCTCGGTCTGAAATTCCGCACGTACAGCGATTGGCTCGCCGGCGGCGCAAAAATCCCTGCGGAGGTGACGCCATGATCGGTCTGAATGCGCTTCAACGCGCGGCCTTGCCGGCCGTCATGACGCTCGCATTGTTCAGCTTGCCATCGCAAGCGCAGCAAGCGTATCCGACTCCGGAGGATGCAGCCGCAGCGCTCGCCGCGGCTGTGAAGAGCGGACCGAGCGATATCCTGAAAGTGCTCGGCAGGAACGCCGACGACATCGTCTCCTCCGGTGACGAGGTTGCCGACGCCGACATTCGTCAACGCTTCACGTCGATGTACGACGCCAAGCATGCGATCAAGGCGGAGGGCAACAAGAAGGCCACGCTGATGCTCGGCCCGGACGATTTTCCGTTCCCGATTCCTTTGGTCAACTCCAAGACGGGCTGGGAATTCGACGTGGATCAGGGGCGGATCGAGGTGCTCTATCGCCGCATCGGCCGCAACGAGCTCGATGCGATCCAGGCCGCGCTCGCCTATGTCGATGCCCAGAACGACTACGCCGAGAAAGACCGCGGCGAAGGCGTCGGCGTTTATGCGCAACGCATCGTCTCGACGCCCGGCAAGAAGGATGGGCTGTTCTGGCGCGACGATAGTGACCCAAGCCCGCTCGGCGAATTTGTGGCGGAAGCCTCGCGCGAGGGCTACAAGGTGGACGGGCAGGGCGCGCCCTATCACGGCTACTATTTCAGGATCCTCAAGGGGCAGGGTCCCAACGCCGCCGGCGGCAGCCTCGACTATGTCGTCAAAGGCAAGATGATCGGCGGCTATGCGCTCGTCGCCTATCCCGCCGAGTACGGCAATTCCGGCGTCATGACCTTCGTGGTCAATCACGGCGGGACCGTCTACCAGAAGGATCTCGGTCCGCGCACCGAAAGCATTGCCAGCCGCATGATCTTGTTCAATCCGGACCAGACCTGGAAGAAAGTGGATGCCGCAAAACAATGAGAGGATAACGCGGCGCTCCTTCCTGTGTTGTCTGGCGGCAACGATATTGCTCGCCTTCGTCATGCCGGCGACGCCGTCCTTTGCACAGGCAGCCGGCCACGTCCGCGTCAAGATCGTGAAAGCGGGCCTCTTGATCGGCGGCGGCACCGGCCGCGGCGTGCTGACCTGGCGGGGCCGCAACTATCCGTTCAGCGTGTCCGGTCTCAGCCTTGGAATCACGGCCGGAGCCACGATCAGCCGCCTGGATGGCTGGGCCTCCGGCATCCGTGAGGTCAAGGATTTCACCGGCACCTACAGCTCGGTCGGCGGCGGCTTCGCACTGGTCGGCGGCGTCAACGGCGTCCATTTGCGCAACGAGAAGGGCGTGACGATCGTGCTGCAAGGTCCGAAGGCAGGGATGGAAGTCGCCGCCAACCTCAGCGCGATCACGATCTCCATGAAATGAGCCGGGCCTGAATACGCCCCATCCGGATTCCATTGAGCATCGGAAGCAGGCGTTCAAATTGAACGCCTGAAGGAACGTCTGACGCGCATTCGCCGCCCGGACCGCGCGTCGGCTGCGAATAACATGATGTTAGGTTTATCGCATAACTGGGTAATTGTGTTAGCCCGCCGAAAGCCTATTGTTGCAGCGAACCAGACACGTCCCGGCAGTCGATAAACGCAAGCGGAAAGCCCGCCGCGCGATCGGACAGTGCTGCCCAACATATCCATGAAGCCCGCTCACGGGACGCCAGCAAACAGGTCGGAGGAAACTTGCACATGACCACGGCTCGAGCGATCCACGACATGGGTCAGTCCAAGAAGGCTGCTGCGAGCGGCTGGATTGGATCGGCGCTTGAATATTATGACTTCTTTATCTACGCGACGGCAGCGTCGCTGATCTTCCCGCAGATCTTTTTTCCGTCGGACAATCCGACCGTTGCCATCGTCGCATCCCTCGCAACGTACGGTGTCGGATATGTGGCCCGCCCGATCGGTGCCTTCGTTCTCGGGCACTGGGGCGATACCCATGGCCGCAAAACGGTTCTCATCGTCTGCATGTTCCTGATGGGCATCTCGACGATGGCCGTCGGCATCCTGCCGACATACCAGCAGGTCGGCATCTGGGCGCCGATCCTGCTCGTCACCTTACGTCTCGTGCAGGGTTTTGCCGTTGCCGGCGAGATCTCCGGCGCAAGCTCGATGATCCTTGAGCATGCGCCATTCGGGCGGCGCGGATTCTATGCGAGCTTCACGCTCCAGGGCGTGCAGGCCGGACAGATCCTTGCGGCGGCGGTCTTTCTGCCGCTCGCGGCCTACATGCCCACCGAGGCCTTCAACAGCTGGGGTTGGCGGATACCCTTCCTGCTCAGCTTCTTCGTCATCGTCGCGGGCTACATCATCCGCCGCGAGGTCGACGAGACACCTGCCTTTGCCAGGGAGGATGAGCGCGGAGAAACCCCGCGGGCTCCGATCATTCAGGCCATCAAGCTGAACTGGAAGGACATGCTCAGGGTCATCTGCATGGCGCTGATGAATGTCATTCCGGTCGTCACGACGATTTTCGGCGCGGCCTATGCAGTCCAGTCAGCCTACGGTATCGGTTTTGCGAAGGACGTCTATCTCTGGATTCCGGTCCTCGGAAACATGCTGGCGGTGTTCGTCATTCCCTTCGTCGGTAATCTGTCCGACAAGATCGGCCGCAAGCCTCCGATCATCGTCGGCGCGCTCTGCTCCGGCCTGCTCGCATTCGGCTACCTCTACGCAATCAGCATCAGGAACGTGCCATTGGCGATCCTGTTGTCGCTGTTGATGTGGGGTGTGGTCTATCAGGGCTACAACGCGATCTTCCCGAGCTTCTATCCCGAGCTGTTTCCGACGCGCACCCGGGTTTCGGCGATGGCGATCTCGCAAAACATCGGCACGACCATCACCGCGCTGCTTCCCGCTTTGTTTGCGACCGTGGCGCCTCCCGGCTCGGCCAACATCCCGGTCACGGTGGGCGCGATCGCCTTTGGCATCACGGTGATTGCCGCCCTCGCAGCGGTGACTGCCAGGGAGACATACCGGATCGGCCTTGACGATCTCGGCAAGCCGGATGCCGTTCCGATGCCAAGGGCGGACTATGAGCGCAGGCGCGCGGAGACCGCGAACGGGGCCGCGGCCGTTCCGACCTGACGGCCAGGGAAGAGAGGTCACGCGATGATGATGCAAACATCTCGCATATCGCCGTCCTCCCGCATATGAGAGAAACGACTGCCGCTGCGGCCAGACAGGCCAGCAGCGGCAGGCTTCACGGAAGTCCCGTGACGCACGATGTCGAATTTCACCGGCGTGCGCCGGACGGCATATCGCCTGCCAAGGAGTTGAGAGATGAATCCCGTTGTTGTTGCTGTCGCAATCACCGGTTCCGTTCCGCGCAAGAAGGACAACCCGGCAGTGCCGATCGTGCCGTCCGAGCAGATCGAGTCGACGCATGCGGCCTTCGAGGCCGGCGCGACGCTGGCGCATATTCACGTTCGCAACGACGACGAAACGCCGTCCTCCGATCCGCAGCGCTTTGCAGAGGTGCAGGAGGGCATCAGGAAGCATTGTCCGGGGATGATCGTTCAGTTCTCGACCGGAGGGCGCGGCCGCGATCCGTCGGCGCGCGGGTCGGCGCTCTATCTGAAGCCGGACATGGCGTCTCTCTCGACCGGATCGGTGAACTTTCCGACCATCGTCTACGAGAACAGCGCCGCTCTGGTCGAGCATCTCGCCACCGGTATGAAGGCAGGCGGGATCCGCCCCGAAATCGAGATCTTCGATCTCTCGCACCTCCATGGCGCGCGCCGCCTGATCGAGGCGGGACTGATCGACGAGCATCCCCACGTGCAGTTCGTCATGGGTGTCAAGAACGCGATGCCGGCGGACGAGCACGTGCTCGACATCCTTCTGGCGGAACTCAAGCGGCTGATGCCGAAATCGACGTGGACCGCGGCAGGGATCGGCCGTCATCAAGCCGAGGTCATGGGCTGGGCGCTGTCGCGGGGCGCCGACGCGGTTCGCACCGGGCTCGAGGACAACATCAGGATCGACAAGAACCGTCTGGCGAAGAGCAACGCGGAGCTCGTGACTTTCGCTTGTGAGGCGGTTGTTCGCCACGGCCGACGCGTCGCTACACCGGCGGAGGCAAGATCGGCGCTGCGGATCGCGAGGTAAGTCACACGATCAGCCGTCCCCGTCGCGCCGCAATCCCGATCGCGACCTCTGCGCCGGCGTTGAACTCCAGCCGATCGGCTTCGATACCGTCGCTGAAGATGACGCCGTTTTCCGGCATCAGCGAGCGGATGCGCAGTTGTTCTGAGGAGGCGAGGGAGCCGCAGACGAGACCCACTTGCGAGTTGCGGCTGGGGAAGGGCTCGCGCACGGCAAAGCGCAGCTCCGGCGCGTCCCAGGGCAGGGCGCCGTAAGCCACAGGTTCTGAAGGCTGGCCGAACTGTCCTGCGATCGCGAGCGAGCCGGTGACGATGCTCTTGAACCAGGCCGTCGAGCCGAGCCCGGTCGAGACGATCAGCCCGCTCGAGGATTGCCGCTCCTTCGTCTCGCCGGTCGCAATCTCGTAGATCGCGGAGGTGTGCGTGCGGGCACCAATGAAGAGGTCGTTCACGGCATGGAGGACCTGGCCGTCGGAGAGACGCGCCTCTGCCATCGTCACCGCCTGGCTGTCGCGCTTGTCGGCAGCGACCTCTGGCAGGAGCTTTGCGAGGTCGCGCGGCGCAAAGGGCAGGAGGATGCCGTCGTAGCGCGCCGGGTCCGGGTTGAGCCCGATCAGCGGATGACCATCGAGATATTTCATGGTGTTGGCGACGACGCCGTCCTGGCCGAGCGCGACCACGATGTCGGAGGGCGCAAAGATGAAGTTCGGCAAAAAGCTGCGCTCGATCACCTGGTAGCGGCCCCATTGCTCCAGCACTTGCAAAGCGAGGTGCTGCTGCGCGCGATAGGCCTCGTGCTCGCGCTCATAGTCGGAGAAGTCGGCGCCGAGATGCTCGACATAGAAGCGCGCCTGCGCTGCGGTCAGGTAACGCGCGACCAGGTCCTCCAGCCTGGTCTTGCGCGTCACCAGCACGATCTTGCGGTCATTGCCGGCGGGCATTGGCGGCCTCCGCCATCCTGGGCTTTTCCATCAACTGGCTAAGCAGGTCCGGCGAGACGTTGAGCTGGCCGATCTTCTCCGCCTTCTCGGCAATGCCGGTGAAGGCCTGCGCGATGAGCTGGCCCGGCTGCATGCCAGCAGAGGCGAGCGCCTGGATCACGCGGGTGTCGACGCCCTCGAAAATCTTCATCAGCGCACCGACGCGATAGGCTTCGGCATCGGCCAGCGTGCGGGTGTTTTCGGCGTTAAGCCCGACGAAGTCCTTGCGCTTGCCTTCGAGAGCGATGTCCGCGACCATGCCGGACTGGCGCAGCTCGTTCTTCTTGGCGGCGACGCTGGCTTCCGCGTCCATCTGCGTCTCGCGGATCGAGCGCTTCTTCTGCTCGACCGCGATCTCGGTGTCGAGCTCGCTCTCGCGGATGGCGCGCTCCTGCTCGACCGCAAAATTGCGGCGGGCGAAGATCGCTTCGTCGGCGTTCTTCAGGATCGCTTCGCGCGCTTCGGCCTCCAGTGCCTTGGCGGTGTCCGGCGTCGGCTTGATGCCGCGGATGGAGACGCCGAGGATTTCGAGGCCGAGGGAGGCGATGTCGGCGCGGGCCCGCAAGCCACCTGCGATGATGTCGGCGATGCGGTCGGAGGCCTGAAGCGCCTCTCTCAGCGTCAGCTCCTTCACCGCCTGCTGGGCCAGCACCTCGACGGTGCCGAGGATGCGCTGCGGCAGCTTTTCCGGATCGTCCGTCTCATAGGTCTTGCCGTCGCTCTTCAGCGTGAAGTCGAGCATCGAAGCCGCCTTCTTCGGCTCGCTGACGCGATAGGTGACGTGGCCCTGGACGGTCAGGGTCTGAAAGTCGCGCGCGATCTGCTGGAAGATGAAGGAGGCGTCGCGGCTGCCGATGGGGACGGCGACGAGCGAGGTGGCCGGCGCGTAGTAGAACGCGGATAGTCCCGCCCCTTCGGCGACCACGGCGCCGGCACGGTACTTCATGAGATAGGTGGTGGGCTGGGCCTTGATGAACCTGACGCCGAACATGGTCCTCTCCTAATAAGTTGGTCTGAGCAACTAAGTAAGTTGCACTGTACAACTAAGTCGGTTACTGTCAAGCGACAAAAGAGGGGAGGTCGCAATGGCGCAGAAAGATCAAGCCCAAGGCACTGAGAATTCGGGACAATTGGATTTCCCGCGGCCGCTGGCCACGGTCGACGTGGTGATCTTTGCGATCCGGAACGAGGGCCTGCACGTCCTCCTGGTGCAGCGGCCGGCCGGCGCTGGCGAGCCGTTCCCGCTCGCCTTCGCGCTGCCGGGCGGCTTCGTCGATGTCGCCAAAGACCGCGATCTCGAGGCCTGCGCGGTGCGCAAGCTGAAGGAGAAGACCGGCGTGACCAGCCCCTATCTCGAGCAGCTCGGAAGCTGGGGCAGTGCTGGACGCGACCCGCGCGGCTGGTCGGCGACGCACGCCTATTTCGCGCTGATGCCGGAGGAGGCGGGCCGGGCCGCGCTCGCACCTGACGCGCAATGGTTTCCAGTCGTCGCGGGCAAGATCAAGCCGAAGCTCGCCTTCGACCACGGCGAGATCCTCACTGCTGCAGTCGAGCGCCTGCGCAACAAGGTCGAATACACTTCGCTGCCGGCCTACCTGATGCCGGCGGAATTCACGCTGCCCGATCTCCAGCGGGTCTACGAGATCGTGCTCGACCGTCCCTTGGAAAAGAGCGCCTTCCGCACGCGGATTCTCTCAGCCGACATGATCGAGCCGATCGCCAAGATGCGGCGCGGCCCGAACCGGCCGGCGCAGCTCTATCGCCTGAAGAAGGGCAGGGAGCCGGTGTATTTCGTCCGCACGTTCAATCCGCCGGAGTGAGCGACCTTACACGAACTGGCTAGGTCTCGCCGGTTCCGGCGGATCGACGACAAACCCTTCGCAGACGATGAGGCCGTCGATCAGCCTGAACTCTAGCCTGTCGTAGCCCGGCATCGTCTCGCCAGGCTTCGGCGGCAGCAGGGCGATGCGACCTTGAATGCACAGCACGGACTGCCCGGCGCCATGCCACATCCTGCTTCCGGTCTCCTTCCAGCGCCGGCGAATAAGCGTCTCGCGATCACAGAGATCGTCGGATTTCGCGACGGCGGCCGGGGCGATGTCGGCTTTGGCGGTGACCGCCTCGACTGGGGCCGTTTCGATGGTGTCGGCCTCGACGAGCTCGACCTCGACCACGTCGGCCTCGACAGCGATGGCTGCGAAAGTCTCCGCGGCATCGGGATCAACCGCACCGGTCTCGAAGGTTTCGATGAGAGGGGGAGCAGTCTCGACCGCCTCGGGGTCAATCGCATCGGGCTGAGCGGCCTCGCTCTCGGTCTTGATTTCAAAAGGCGCCGTCTCAATTGCGTCGACCTCGATCATATCCGTCTCGGCGCAAGCGAGCGGGAGAACATCGGTCTCGGCAACAACGGCCTCGGATGAATCCCCTGATGGCGCGACATGAGCCGCAACGTCGTCGGCGTCACGCGCGACGGTTTCGACTTTCTCGGCCTCAGCCGCGCCGGCCTCGGCGATTGCGACAAGAGGCGTCTGAGCAGACTCGATTTCAGCTGTCGCGGCCTCAACGGGGAGATCATCGCTTTCAACGGCCTCGATCTCACTCTGGGAGAGGTCGTCGGACGCCATTGCAGGGGGGGCAACATCGCATACGCTAGTCGTGACCGACTCATCTGCGTCGATCGCCGCGATGTCAGCCTCCGCGGTTGCGGTCTCAGCGACGTCAGTCGCAGGAGCCTCCATCTTCCCAGCCTCGGCGCTTGCGGCAAGGGGCGTCTGAGGAGACTCGATTTCAACTATCTCGGCCTCAACGGGGAGATCGTCGCTTTCAACGGTCTCGATCTCACTCTGGGAGAGATCGTCGGACGCCATTGCAGGGGAGACGACATCGCATACGCTTGTCGTGGCCGGCTCATCTGCATTGATCTCGGAAGCGCCAGCCTCCGCGGTTGCGCTCTCAGCGACATCAGTCGCGGGAGCCTCGATCTCCCGAGCTTCGACAGCGTCAGTCTCGGCGGGCTCGGCCGCAGCGGTCGCGGTTCCATCGGAAGCCGCCTGCACGGCGTCGGGTTCAACCGCTTCCGCCTCGACCGAGCCGGGCGCGCCATCGTCCTTCGTGACGTCCGCAGCCGGAGCCTGAAACTCGCTGACAACCGGTTCGTCGTTCTTTCGGCCGCGCAGCAGCGACTTGAACTTCGCGAATGCAAATTCAACCGCCGGGATCCGGCGCAGCGCTATCGCCAGTCTCGTGAGGACTGGGAGCTGTTTGGGAGCATACTCGGCGTGAGACATCAGTGATTCTCGAAACGAGCAAGAGTTGCCCGCGACGCGCGGGACTGTCAAATCGCGCGCTGATGGCCGTTGTCATCATGTCAATGCCATTGTGGCGGATAGGGTCATACCGCGTTCGCAGTGCAGCGCGGGTTGGAGATGGTGTATCCGGGAAGGGCCGGATCGGTCGGATCCGGGCTGGGGCGGAATACGTCGATTGAAATTCGATACGAAGCTGATTGGCGTCATGGCGGTGCTCGCCGTCACCCAACTCGTCGGATGGGGGACGATCGGGCTTCCCGCCATCGTCGGGCGCGATCTCGCGGCCGATCTCAATATGAGCCTTCCGGCGGTATTCGCGGGGACCTCGGTTCTGTACGTCGCGATGGGGCTGTGCGCGCCCTGGCTCGCAAAATCCTTCACGCGGCATGGCGCGCGCCGTGTGATGATGGTGGGCACGGTCGTGACCGCGCCGGGCTTTGTGCTCCTGTCCTTCGCGCACGAGCCGATCCTTTATTTCGTGGCCTGGATCGTCCTCGGTGTGGCCGGCAGCGCCACGCTCTCGACCGGTGCCTACATCATGCTGAACGAAGTGGCCGGCCCGCGCGCCAAGAACGCGATCGGCGCATTGATGTTGGTGACGGGCCTTTCCGGCAGCATCTTCTGGCCGACGACGTCGTTTCTGAGCAGCCTCGCCGGCTGGCGCGGGACGTGTCTGGTTTATGCGGCCATGATGATCGTCGTCTGCCTGCCGCTCCTGGCCTTCGGTGCACCGCGCCGGCGCAAGGCGAGTGAGGAAGTTGCCGCGAAGGCGCGGGACGTGCCGGCTTCTCCAGTTCCCAGGAGCACCTTCCATCTCGTCACGTCCGCGGTTGCGCTGAACGCCTTCGTGAACTTCGGCTTGAGTGCCGTCTTCATCGAGCTCCTGAAGGCCGAGGGGCTGTCGCCGGCGGAGGCCGTCGGCTTCGGCTCCACGCTGGGCGTAATCCAGGTCAGCGCGCGCGGCATCGATTTCCTCGGCGGCGGACGCTGGGACGGGATCACGACCGGTCTGGTTGCGGGCACGGCGCTGCCGCTTGCCATGCTGCTCCTGATGGCCGGCAATGGCGCATATTGGGTCGTTGCGCTCTTCATCCTGCTCTATGGCCTCGGCAGCGGCGCGATGGCGGTGGCGCGGGCGACGATCCCGCTCGTCTTCTACGACCAGACCGAATTCGCCAAGGCGATGTCGATGATCGCCCTGCCGGTCAATCTTGCCGCAGCCGTCTCCCCGCCGGTTCTCGCAGCCCTGCTGGTCCATTTCGGCAGCCGCGGCCTGCTCGGCCTGACCATGCTCTGCTCATGTGCAACGGTGTTGATCCTGATCGCCCTTGGCCGCCGCCGGCCACGAGCTGCGACGGCTGCTGCGGCGTGACGTCGTAAGGCGATACTACGAGCGGCCGGCGGATGGTGGCATGCCGCCAGTGCAGGACTCCAGGGTCCAAAATGGTGTATCCGCAGGGAGCGCGGCCCGGCCCTGGCCGCCGCGCCAACATCAGTTCCCGGAGGAAAGCTTATGTCGGCCTTGCCGCTTTCAGGCATCAAGATCCTTGACCTCACGCGCGTACTCGCCGGGCCCTTGTCGGCCCAGATGCTCGGCGATCTCGGCGCTGAGGTGATCAAGATCGAGCGGCCCGGCACCGGCGACGACGCGCGCGCCTTCGGCCCGCCTTATCTCACCGACCCCGAAGGCAAGGCGAACAACAACAACTCGTTCTACCTCTGCGCCAACCGCAACAAGAAGTCGGTCACCGTCAACATCGCCAAGCCCGAAGGACAGGCGATCATCCGCGAGCTCGCCAAGAACGTCGACGTCTTCATGGAGAACTACAAGGTCGGCGATCTCAAGCGCTACGGACTCGATTACGAGACGATCAAGGCGATCAACCCCGGCATCGTCTACTGCTCGGTGACCGGCTTCGGCCAGACCGGCCCCTACGCGCCGCGCGCCGGCTATGATGCGATCCTGCAGGCGATGGGCGGCCTGATGAGCGTCACCGGCCATATCGACGGCGAGCCTGGCGAGGGCCCGATGAAGGTCGGCCCGTCGATCGTCGACTACATGACCGGCATGAACACCTCGATCGGGATTCTCTCGGCGCTCTACCATCGCGACGCCAATGGCGGGGAAGGACAGCACATCGACGTCTGCCTGTTCGATACCGTCATCGCATCGTTGTCGCACTGGCTGCAGATCTACCTCGTCAACGGCAAGACACCGCCGCGCCGCGGCACCTGGGGCAATGGCGGCATGCCCGCCGGCGTGTTCCGCTGCACCGACGGCGAACTGATGCTGGTGGTCGGCAATGACGGCCAGTTCCAGCGTACCTGCGCCGTGCTGGGCGAGCCCGACCTCGCCAACGACAAGCGCTTCATCAGGAACAACGACCGCGTCGTGCACGGCAAGGAGATCATGGCGATCTTCGCTGGTCTGTTCCTGAAGAAGCCGGTGGCCTACTGGCTGGAAAAGCTGGAGGAGGCCGGCGTGCCGTCAGGTCCGATCAACAATTTCGAGCAGGTGTTCAGCGATCCGCACGTCCAGTCGCGCGGCATGCGGGTGAAGGTCAACCACAAGTTCGAGCCCGAATTGTCGCTGATCCGCAACGCGCTGACGTTCTCCGAGACGCCGGTGACGGACTATCGGGCGCCGCCGCTTTTAGGGGAGCACACGCAGGAAGTGCTCGGCGGACAACTCGGCTATGATGCGGAGCGGATCGAGGCGCTGAAGAAGCAGGGCGTGATCTAGGGCGACATCGGATGACTACCGGCAAGACCATCATTACCTGCGCGATCACCGGCAACCTCACGAAGCCCGAGCAGTCGCCTTATCTGCCGATTACGCCCGAGCAGATCGCGACCTCCGCGCTCGAAGCGGCCGAAGCCGGCGCAGCGATCGCGCATATCCACGTGCGTGATCCCGCAACGGGGCGACCGTCGATGTCGATCGATCTCTATCGCGAGGTCGTCGAGCGCATCCGCGCCCGCAACAGGAGCCTGGTCATCAATCTCACCACCGGGCCGGGCGGGCGCTTTGTTCCATCGCACGACGACCCTCGTGTCGCCGGTCCCGGCACCACACTGCTCCAGCCGGAGAAGCGCGTCGAGCATATCGAGTTGCTCAAGCCCGACATCTGCACGCTCGATCTCAATACCATGAACTCAGGCGGCGAGGTCGTGATCAACACGCCTCGCAACGTCCGCATCATGGCCGAGCGGATGAGAGCAGTGGGCGTGCTGCCGGAGATCGAGCTGTTCGATTCCGGCGACTGCCATCTCGCGCGCGACCTTCTGGCCGACGGCACACTGAAGGGGCCCGGCCTGTTCTCCCTCGTGCTCGGCGTGAAGTACGGCTTCTCCGCGACATCGGAGACGATGTTCTATGCACGCAGTCTTCTGCCGCCGGGTGCGATCTGGTCCGGCTTCGGCATCGGCCGCGCCGAATTCCCGATGGTCGCGCAGGCGTACTTGCTCGGCGGCCATGTCCGGGTCGGCATGGAGGACAATCTCTATTTGTCCAAGGGCGTGCTGGCGAAGACCAATGCCGAGCTGTGCGCGCATGCCGCGGGCATCCTGAAAAGCCTTGGCGCGAGCATTGCCACGGCCGACGACGCGCGCGCCATGCTCGGCCTCGCCTGACTCCCGCCGTCAGCCCCGCTGCTCCCGCCACAGGCATTTTGCCGACTCGCGGACATCCGAGGGGCGGCTGCCGAACTGGCGGCGGAAGACGCGGTTGAAATAGGAGACGTCGCCAAAACCGCTTTCATGGGCGATCTGCGCGATGTTGAGATGGCGGTACCTGCGGTCGACCAGCATGCGCTGGGCTTTTGCCAGACGCTCGGTCAGCACGAAGGCCGAGAACGACGAGCCGTCCTGCTCGAACAGTTTTTGCACATAGCGCGGCGAGATGCCGTGACGTGCGGCGATCGTTTCGGTCGCCAGTTCGCTGTCGCCAAGCGCGGCCAGAATGTCCGACTTGATCGCGGCCAGTCGTGCCGCGGTGCCGCCGCGCTCCCGGGCGAGTTCGGCGTAGTCGCCCTGGGCACCGAACGCGAGCGCGGCGAGGTCGATCAGGTGTGCCGACACACTGCGCGCGACGGCCGGATCGGTTGATGGATCGCCGTCGTCGAGGACGTCGACATAGCGGGTGAGGAGACGCAGCGCCTCGTTGTTGCTGGGGATCGATTGGCCGAATGCCCGCGAGAAATGCGGCGCGAGCCGTGCAATGGCCGGCAACGAGAACAAAAGGGTGATGAAGCTGCCCTCGGTCAGCATGGTGCTGGTCGAGGGATCGAGCGGCGCGATCACGCTGGCGCTGCCGACGCCGGAGATCAGCTCCTTGCCGAACTGGGTGGCGCTGGCGCGGCCCGAGCGCAGCACGCTGATGGCGACCAGGTCCTTGCCCTTTGTCGCGAGCTCCTTCGAGACCCGGTAATGCGCCGGCGAGCGCGAGCCGGCGGCGATGCTGACATTGGGCAAAAGGTTGAATGTCACGTCGGCGTGGAACGGCTCGTCCCCGATCGGCTCGATGTCGATATTGGCGATGCCGCGTCCATAGACCTCGCGCCACATCTGCAGCCGCTTGGCTTGCGGAAAATCATCCGTGGAGACGCGTGCGCGTCGAAACGGCTCTGTGTCCTGCATGTGCCCCCGCTGGAAACATCGGTACCGTAACTTTGACGCGGGATGCCGGCCGGAAGTTCGAAGCCTTCATGGATTTGGCCGCCTCAGATATCGGCTTTACCCGATTCGATGTCACCTTAAGGTGCTGAAATGCGGGGTCGGAACTCTCGGCGCGCGTCACCGGCGAGTTCTCGGGCGCGCGCCAAAGCTACGCCGGCACGGGAACATTCCGGGTGACCTGGTGAGCGCGACGGCGGGTTGAAGAGGGCAAGCGTTCCTTTGTCCACAGATGATCCGTAGTTGCCCCGGCTTTCGTCGCAATCCGGACTCGTATTCGATCCCTTTATCTGACGAACTGGTGTTCGGCAGGGAGGAAGCGAATGTCCTACACGATCGGTTATCAGGTGAAGAACCAGAAGGCAGTTCTGGCGACCGAGGCGGCGACGGCCAACCAGGCCGTGGCGATCGTCGTGGCGCTGCAAAAGTCGGCCGAGGAAATCAAGTTCATCCGCTCGCCGCAGGAAGGCGAGATGGGCATCGAGATGCTGCTGCTGCTGGCGAAGGAAGAGGCCGAGGAGATGCCGCAGCGGATGTAGCCGGCGGAACCCTCGCGGGCATACTTCGATCCTAAGCGAAACGTCGAAGCCTTCGGATCGTCTAGGCTGCCTTCGTTATATTTACAGACGAGGGTGTCCGCCCATGAAACGCGAAGCGCTGCGCGTCGAACCCATCTCGACTTTTCTCGATCGCTGGAAGGCGCCGACCTCGCCGGTGACGCGCGCCGGCAACATGATCTTCGTCGCTGGCCTGCCGCCGTTCGATCCCGACACCGGCGAGATCGCATCCGCGCCGATCGAACGGCAGAGCGAGATCATCATGGAGCAGATGAAGCTCTGCCTGGAGACTGCCGGCGCCAGCCTCGACAACGTCATGAAGTGCAACGTCTATTGCACCTCGACCAAGCACTTCGCCGCTTTTAACGCGGTCTATGCGCGCTACTTCCCCAGCGATCCGCCGGCGCGGATCTTCGTCTGCACGCCCGAATGGTTTGGCCCGTTCGATGTCGAGATCGATTGCATCGCAATGATGTGAGGCGGCTCTAGCGCGCGGCGACCTTCGCCGGGGCCTTGCTTTCCGCCTTGCCGGCCGTCAGCCCCATCACCGCCATCCCGACCACGCGCTCGATGATGCCGTCGACGTCGTCGAGATCGCATCGGCCGTCCGACAGCTTGGTCAGCCGTTCGCTCTCGCGGATGGTGTGGTGCGCCATGGCGAGCGCGAAGTGCAGGCCCCAATAGATCTCCTCGTCGCTGCGGTCGGGCAGTGCGCGGCGCATCGCGGCGGCAAACTTGCGCAGATGGTCGATCTCGCGGTTCTTGATGCGGCGGATCGGCGGCACGGATTCAATCGAGGCGCGGATCATGAAGCGTGCCGCGGTGGAACGCTGGTTCGCCGGCCCCAGGCAGCCGTGCAGGGTAGGGCCGACGAGGGCGCGCAGGATTACGTCGACGGAGGCGCGACCGTCGCCTTGTTCTTCCGCCGTCTTGAGCTCCGCCAGGCGCTCGCGATTGAGGGCGATGCTCCGCGTCACGAACAATTCGGCGATCAACTCGTCCTTCGAGCCGAAATGGTAGTTCACGGCCGCAAGGTTCACGTTGGCCTCGGCGACGATGTCGCGCAGCGTCACGTCGCCAAAGCCGCGAACGGCGTAGAGCCGCTCGGCGGCGGCGAGAATGGCAGATCTGGTCTGATCGCTGGCCATGGGTGCCCTCAGGGGAGGGAGTTGCAATTCAAACAGTTGTATGAAACTATCGTTTGAAGGCCGGGAAAAGTCAATCCGCAATCGGGACCCGTTCGCAACAGCGACGCCGGGTTCCGAAAAGCGGCCCGCAAGCTCGTTGTCGCGGCTTGCAGGCCGCGCGAGGCGGGAGGACAGTCCGGCACAAAAGATCGTTCAAAGAGAGAGACGAGGAGCGTCCCATGGACTTCGACATGTCCCCCAAGCAGAAGGAATGGCTCGAACGCGTGCAGTCCTTCATGACCAAGCACGTGCGCCCCGCTGTTCCCGTCTACAATCAGCAGGACCACACGGGCGAGCGCTGGAAGGTCATCCCGGTTCTCGAAGAGCTGAAGAAGAAGGCCAAGGCCGAGGGCCTCTGGAACATGTTCCTGCCGCCGTCCAAGGAGCACGACGACGACGAATTCCACGGCGCGGGATTGACCAATCTCGAATACGCGCTGCTCTCGGAGCAGATGGGCCACATCTCCTGGGCCTCGGAAGTATTCAACTGCTCCGCGCCCGACACCGGCAACATGGAAGTCTTGTTCCGCTACGGGACCAAGGAACAGAAGCGCAAATGGCTGCGTCCACTGATGGACGGCGAGATCCGCTCCGCCTTCCTGATGACGGAGCCGGCGGTTGCCTCGTCCGATGCTACCAACATCGAGACCCGCATCGAGCGCGACGGCGATCATTACGTCATCAACGGCCGCAAATGGTGGTCGTCCGGTGTCGGCGACCCCCGCTGCAAGATCGCGATCCTGATGGGCAAGACCGATATCAACGCGGCCAAGCATCAGCAGCAGTCGCAGATCCTGGTGCCGCTCGACACGCCCGGCATCAAGATCGAGAAGATGCTGCCGGTGTTCGGCTTCGACGATGCGCCGCACGGCCACGCCCAGGTGCTCTTGGAGAATGTCCGCGTTCCCGCATCGAATCTCCTGCTCGGCGAAGGCCGTGGCTTCGAGATCGCGCAGGGACGCCTCGGTCCCGGCCGCATCCATCACTGCATGCGCACAATCGGCAAGGCCGAGGAGGCGCTGGAGAAGATGGTGAAGCGGCTGATGTCGCGAACCGCGTTCGGCAAGAAGATCATCGAGCACTCGGTGTGGGAGCAGCGTATCGGCGAAGCCCGTACCGATATCGAGATGAACCGCCTGCTGTGCCTGAAGGCCGCCGACATGATGGACAAGGTCGGCAACAAGACCGCGCAGCTCGAGATCGCCATGATCAAGGTCGCAGCTCCCAACATGGCGCTGAAGATCATCGACCAGGCGATCCAGGCCTTTGGCGGCGCCGGTGTCTCGGATGAAGCCGGTCTTGCCAAGGACTACGCGGGCATCCGAACGCTCCGTCTCGCCGACGGTCCGGACGAGGTGCACAATCGCGCCATTGCCAGACTTGAAATCCGGAAGTATGCAAACTCTCCCAAGCACTAAAAGGGAGAGCCCGGCGGCGCTCCCGAATAAGATCGAGAAGACTGTGAGGGAGCGTCATCGTGGCTGACGGCGTCAGGAAAGACGAGGAGTTCTCGGGCACCAAGCCCGTCGAGGAGCGGCATCGTTTCGACGAGCTGCGGCTCGAGAACTGGATGCGCGAGAACGTCGAAGGCTATCAGGGCCCGCTGGTCGTCCTGCAATTCAAGGGCGGCCAGTCCAACCCGACCTATCGGCTGGATACGCCCGGCCGTTCCTACGTGATGCGCCGAAAACCGTTCGGCAAATTGCTGCCGTCGGCGCATGCGGTCGATCGCGAATATCGCGTGATCGCAGCGCTCGGAAAGCAGGGCTTTCCGGTCGCGAAAGCCTATGCGCTCTGCCAGGACGACGGCATCATCGGCGCTGCCTTCTACATCATGTCGATGGAGGAGGGCCGGGTGTTCTGGGATCCGACGCTGCCGAGCCAGACGGGCGAGGCGCGCCGACAAATCTTCACCAGCAAGATCGAGACGCTGGCGAAGCTGCACATGTACGATCCCGCTGCGATCGGCCTTGGCGATTTCGGCAAGCCCGGCAATTATTTCGCGCGGCAGATCGATCGCTGGACCAAGCAGTATCGGGCATCCGAGACCCAGCACATTCCGGAGTTCGAGAAGGTCGCCGAATGGCTGCCGCGCACCGTGCCGGAGCAGGCGCGCGTCTCGATTGTTCACGGGGACTACCGGCTCGACAACATGATTTTCCACGCGACGGAACCGCGCGTGCAGGCCGTGCTGGATTGGGAGCTGTCGACGCTCGGCGATCCCATGGCCGACTTCACCTATCTGTTGATGCAGTGGATCATGCCGGGCCTGGAAGGCGCCGACATCAAGGCGCTCAACATTCCGAGCCTGGAAGAAGCGGCGCAGATCTATTGCAACGCGACCGGGATGAGCGTGCCCGATCTCAACTGGTACTTCTCCTACAATCTCTTCCGTCTCGCCGGCATCACGCAAGGAATCGCAGGCCGGATCCGTGACGGCACTGCCGCGAATGCAAAAGCGCTCGAATCCGCCAAGCGCACCGTGCCGCTGTCGAAGGCATCATGGGAATACGCGCAGAAGGCGGGTGCGGCGTAGGGAATGGGAAGGCGCGGACGAAGAAGCCGTGCCTTTCTTCTTGGTGCGAACTCGCGTGTCCCGGACGCGGTGCAGCACGAAGTGCTGCTCCGCAGAGCCGGGACCCAGTCACGTCACCAGGAAATTCAGCTCATCCGTGAGATCGCGCCAATCCGGATTGAGTTGCTCGACTAATTTGAGTTTCCAGGCGCGCCGCCAACGCTTCAGCGAATGTTCGCGCGACCGCGCTTCGAGCACTGAAGCAAAGGACTCGAAGTAAACCAGCAAAGTCACGTCATGCTGCCGTGTGAAGCCAGGTACGAGCTTGGCTTTGTGCTCGGTCATTCGGCGAACGAGATCGTTCGTAACTCAGACATAGAGGGTGCCGTTTCGCTTGCTTGCGAGGATGTAAACGAAGAAGGGCATTTCCATGCAGCCGATGCTCAAGACGTGCGACCTAAGATTGCATATTCGGACGGCGCCGCCAATCCTTCTGGGTCCCGGCTCTGCGGCGCGTCACTTCGTGCCGCACCGCATCCGGGACACGATGTTCCGTCTCGCGGGCTACGTGCTACTGCTACCACGCCACTGGGGGTGGCCTGTACTCGTTGTAATCCTCGAACTCCCATTTCCCGAGACGCCCCAGTCTTTCGGCCACCTCGCGCCAGGAACTTGCAGAGTATCTAGCGCAATAGTCTTCGACAAACCGTTCCAGCTGCGCGTAGTTGAATTCCTTGACAAAGAGATAGTGCCTCCCTTCGACGATATCGCCCTTCATCTTTGAGGCGAACCAATCGGGGGTGCAGAGCATGAACTCGAAGGACTCTTCGCCCATGCCATCCGCAGGTCCAATCATAGCCATGACCAAAATCCCGAACGGTCCATTCGGCATGAATTGATCGAGCGGATCCGCCTCCGGACTGTATAGCGATCTCAGTTGGGCTCGAACCTTCTCTGCGGGCGCCATTTGTCGTCTAACTCGTCGCGCAATGCGCGATCAGCTTCGCGACAAAATCCCCGCACTTCTCCAGCTCCGACATCTCCACGAACTCGTCCGGCGTGTGCGCCTGGGCGATCGAGCCGGGGCCGACCACCACCGATGGGATGTCGGCGATGCTGACGAACAGGCTCGCCTCGGTGCCGAAGGCGACCTTGGCGTGGTCGTTGCGGCCGGCGAGCTTCTTGGCGAGCGTGACGATGGCATCGTCCGCCTGCATGTCGAGGGCGGGATAGTCGAGGATCTCCTCGAAATCGATGCCGCATTCCGGGCGGCGTTTCTTCATCGCCGGCTCGATCTCGGCCTTGGCCCAGGCGATGATCGCATCCGTCACCTCTCGTGACTCGGTGATGCCGAGCCCGCGGCATTCGAACTCGACGGTGCAGGTATCCGGCACGATGTTGAGCGCGGCACCGCCATGCACGATGCTCGTCAGCAGCGTCGCGTGCGGGACGTCGTAGGGGCTGTTCTGCTCCGCCTTTGCGGCAAGCTGAACGGCTCGGCGGCGGATCTCGGTGATCAGCTCGGCCGCATATTCGATGGCGTTGACGCCATCGGGGGCAATCGAGGAGTGGCGGGCGAGACCCTTGAAGGTCGCGCGTACGCCGTGCTTGCCCTTGTGACCGATGATGATTTTCATCTCGGTGGGCTCGCCGACGAAGCAGCCGAGTGGCCGCAGCGGCTTCTTGGCAACCTCGCGCAGCATCGGCCGCACGCCGATGCAGCCGATCTCCTCGTCATAGGAGATCGCAAGATGGATCGGCGTGGTCAGCTTCGCCTCAACCATCTCGGGCACCATGGCAAGGCACACGGCGACGAAGCCTTTCATGTCGGTGGTGCCACGTCCGTAGAGGCGGCCGTCGCGCTCGATCAGCTTGAACGGATCGTGGGTCCATGTCTGGCCTACGACGGGCACGACGTCGGTATGACCCGACAGCACGAGGCCGGCGCGGTCCTCAGGGCCAATGGTGACCCAGAGCGAGGCCTTCTGCCCGGTCACATCCACGATCCGCTGTCCGCTGACGCCGAAGGAGGCAAGATAGCTCTCGATATAGGCGATCAGAGGCAGGTTCGAGCGGTCGCTCACGGTGTCGAAGGCGACGAGGTCGGCGAGCAGTTTGCAAATACGGTCGGGTCTTTGGCCTGGCATTGTCTGGTTCTTGGGAAAAGGAGAGGTGGGCGGCTCAGCCGCGTGCACGAACCATACCAACGGCGGTGCCCGTCGGGCAAATCACCTGCCCGTAGCACACGGCGCGATCCTACTTTGCATGGGGTTGTTTTCGAGGAAAAAGGAATCGCTGGTGCCGTTGGGCAGATCAGCTTTGGGATTTTGTCCTGATGATGCTGGGAACGGTGAAGTGCCACACGTAAAGTATCGTGTCCCGGACGCGGTGCAGCGTGTAACGCTGCGCCGCAGAGCCGGGACCCACTTCGGTCGTGTCGTCGGGAAGCATGGGCCCCGGCTCAGCAGCGCATCGCTAGCGCGCTGCGCTGCGTCCGGGGTACGCGAGCGTCAAACCGGCTTGCCCGTGTACGGCATCGACGCGGTGAGGCCGCCGTCGACCGGAAAGGCCTGACCGTTGACGTACGACGCCTCGTCGCTCGCCAGGAACAATCCCATTGCCGCGAGCTCGTGCGGCTGGCCGGGGCGCTTGAGCGGATTGAGCTGGCCGATCTTGTCGGCGGTGCCGCGCTCCTTGGCGCGATCGAAGATCGGCTTCGTCATGCCGGTTTCAATCAGCCCGGGGCACACCGCGTTGATGCGCACGCCGGTGCCGGAGAGCGAATAGGCTGTCGTCTGCACCAGGCTGATCACGCCAGCCTTGCTCGCGGCGTAGGGATGGCCGCTGGCACCAGCCTTGAGGCCCGCGACCGACGCCGTCAGCACGATCGCGCCGGATTGCTGCTGCACCATGTGCGGCATCGCGTACTTCACCGCGAGGAAGGGGCCGATCAGGTTGACGCGCAACACCTCCTGCCAATGCTCCACCGTCTGCTCGGCGAGCGGCACGAGCCCGCCCGAGACGCCGGCATTGGCCCAGATCACGTCGAGCCGGCCGTGCGTCTTCACCGCCTTGTCGATGACGGCCATGACGTCCTTCTCGGAACCCGCGTCAGCGATCATGGCCTCGGCGGTGCCGCCGGCGCGCTTGATCTCCTCGATTGTCTCCTTCACACCCTCGGTGCGATCGACCGCGATCAGTCTTGCGCCTTCTTTCGTGAACAGAAGCGATGCGGCGCGGCCGATGCCGCTGCCCGCGCCGGTGATGATGACGGATTTGCCTTGCAGGCGGCCCATGCGTTTCTCCCTGGTGGCTCTCGCGCGACGCTTGCCGCGCGACGGAATTTCAAACAGAATTTCAAACGGCAAAGTGTCTTGAGACACGTTCGCTACTCACGTACAGCGACATCAAACGGGATGGAAGGGTTTCGATGATGTCGAACCAGGACAAGCCAAAAGTCGTCACCACGCGGTGGTGGTGGGTCCGTCACGCGCCGGTGCGCAATGACGGCGGCAACATCTACGGTCAGAAGGATCTCGCCTGCGACACCAGCGACCTGGAGGTGTTCGAGGCGGTCGCAAAAATCCTGCCGCGAGATGCGGTCTGGTACTCGAGCAATCTGATGCGCACGCATCAGACGGCGGAGGCGATCTGGGCGGCCGGCTTTCCGAAGCCAGCCAGCATGACGTGGGAAGCGGATTTCGCCGAGCAGAATCTCGGCGAGTGGCAGGGCATGAATCGTGCTGCCTTCGTCGCGAGCCGCCCTGCGGGCAGTAGCTGGTTCGCCGACATCAACGAGCCCGCGCCAGGCGGCGAAAGTTTCATGGATCTTTACAACCGCACCTGCCGCACGATCGAACGGATCAATCGCGAGCAGGCGGGGCAGGACGTGATCGCGGTTACGCATGGCGGCACGATCAAGGCGGCGCTGGGGCTCGCGCTCGGCGGCGAGCCTGAGAAGGGACTCTCCTTCGACATCGATAATGTCTCGGTGACGCGGCTCGATCATTTCGCGACAGCAGAGCGCGTCGTCTGGCGCCTGCCGATGGTGAACCAGCAGCCATGGATCGCGGACGACAGGCACAACGCGATGCATCAGCCCGCAGGGCCGGAAGTCAAGAAGCTCGCGTGAGCCGTCGCCGCTGAGCGCGGCCGCGGCTCGAGCTTGCGAACAAATCAACGTCGTCAATTGTGGGAGAGAAACATGACCTTGTTCGACATGAAGGGAAAAGTCGCCGTCATCACGGGATCGACGCGTGGCATCGGGCTTGCGATCGCCGAGCGCATGGCCGAGCACGGGGCCAAGGTCGTGATCTCCTCGCGCAAGGCTGACGTCTGCGAGGAGGTGGCGAAGGGAATCAACGACAGGTTCAGCAAGGGCACCGCGGTCGCGATTGCCGCCAACATCTCCTCGAAGGAAAATCTGCAAAACCTCGTCGACGAGAGCAACCGCGCCTTCGGCAAGATCGACGTGCTGGTCTGCAACGCCGCTTCGAATCCGTATTACGGTCCGCTTGCCGGCATCTCCGATGATCAGTTCCGAAAAATCCTCGACAACAACATCGTCGCCAACAACTGGCTGATCTCGATGGTGGTACCGCAGATGATCGAGCGCAAGGACGGCTCGGTCATCATCGTCTCCTCGATCGGCGGCCTCAAAGGCTCGACCATCCTCGGCGCCTACGCGATCTCCAAGGCCGCCGACATGCAGCTCGCGCGGAACCTCGCCTGCGAATACGGCAAGCACAACATCCGCGTGAACTGCATCGCGCCAGGCCTGATCAAGACCGATTTCGCGAAGGCGCTGTGGGACAATCCGGAGAACCTGAAGGCCTCGACCTCGCGCTCGCCGCTTTTGCGCATCGGCATCCCCGACGAGATCGCAGGCGCGGCGGTGTTCCTCGGCTCTAAGGCCGGCGACTTCATGACCGGCCAGACCATGGTCATCGACGGCGGCGCGACGATCAGTTGACGCGTTCGCGCGGGAAAGGGCAAGCATACCGCCCCTACTCAGGCGTCATCGTCCGCGAAAGCGGACGATCCAGTACTCCGCGGCGGTGGTTGGGTAAACCAACTCCAGCCGCGGAGTACTGGATGCCCCGCCTTCGCGGGGCATGACAGCGGAGGGGCCGGATACAGCTCCCGCGTCACTCCACCGCCGCGTACACGAGATTCCGCACCAGCGTCCGCGTATAGTCGCGCTGTCCCGGGCCCTGGCTCATGAATACTGCGACCAAGTCCTCCTTCGGGTCGATCCAGAAGAAGGTGCCGGCGATGCCGCTCCAGAAGAACTGGCCGACGCTGCCGGGGAAGGGCGCGATGCCGGGCTCTCTGCGGACGGCGAAGCCGAGGCCGAAGCCGTGGCCAGGCGCGAGCAGCGTGCCGTTGATCTTCACGTTCGGGCTCAGGTGATCGGAGGCCATAAGCTCCAGCGTCTTGCGGCCGATGATGCGGGCACCATCGAGCGTGCCGCCGTTGCGCAGCATCAGCGCGAAGCGGGCGTAGTCCATGGTGGTGGAGACCAGACCGCCGCCGCCGGACTCCATCGCCGGCCGCTCCAGCATGTTGAAGAGGGCGATCTTGTCGCCGGTCCAGGGATCGGTGGGGAAGGGCTCGGCGAGGCGGGAGGCATTGGCCTCGCTGGTCGAGAAACCGGTCTCGGTCATCTGAAGGGGGGCGAGGACACGCTCGCTCAGGAAGGCGCCGAGTGACTTGCCGCTGACGACCTCGATGATGCGTCCAAGAAGGTCGGTCGAGCGGCTGTAATTCAATTCCGCGCCGGGCTGGCAGACCAGCGGGAAGCTCGCGACCAGGGCGGCGTGCTCGGCGTTGGTGATCTTGCGGCTGCGGACACGGGACTCCTGGTAGAGCTTGTGCACGGGGCCGTCGCCCTGGTGCTCGTAGGTGATGCCGGAGGTGTGGCGGAGCAGGTCCTGGACCGTGATCGGACGGTGGGCCGGAACCAGTTCGAGCTTGCCACCGCTGACGACGCCGACCTGTGGCTTGGCGAATTCGGGGATGTACTTGGCAATGGGATCGCTGAGCAGGACATGGCCGTCCTCGACCAGCGTCATGATGCCGACCGACACGATCGGCTTCGTCATCGAGAAGATGCGGAAGATCGAATCATGCGCCATCGGCACCGGAGCCGCCGGGCTCTGCCGGCCGAGCGCCTCGAACCAGCCGACCTGGCCGCGGCGGGCCACCAGCACGGTCACGCCGGGAACGGTTCCCTTGTCGATTTCGCGCTTGAAGGCATCCGACATCGCCTGGAGGCGGGGGCGCGACAGGCCCAGCGTTTCGGGTCTGGCCTCGGGCAAAGGCGGGGTCGGTGTCGCAATTTTCGGCTTCGAGGCGGTTTGAGCGCTCATTGTCACTCCCGGGTTGTTGTTCTGGTTCAGGATGAACTGTGGCCCGGAAGTCGCGGTGTGAACAAGCGCCTCGCCTGCGCTTCTCCCTTGCAAACCGGCCGCCCCCTGTGCTTGAAAGCGGCCCTGACCTGCGGCGACGCGGGTCTGTAGGAGTGTAGCTCAATTGGTAGAGCACCGGTCTCCAAAACCGGGGGTCGCAGGTTCGAGCCCTGCCACTCCTGCCAGCTAAGTCTGCCAGCCAAATCCAACAGAATCAGATGTGAAGCGGGGCAAGTCCAATCATTGCAAATTGGGCTTCTTGACCGTCGGCGTGCCCGAACCGCCGCCGCTGCCAGGATTGAGGTTGCCGGTGGAATCGTCGAACTGGCCGTTCGCGCTGAAGGTGACCGAGCCCCGTGAGGGACGCGGCGCGCCATAGGCGGGCGGGGCGGCGCAGGACGACGGGTAGCCATTGTACGTGCGGCCCGGCGCCAGTGTCGTGGTGTTCACACCGGTGGTGTGGATGCTGAGATTCGGCGACAGGCCGGCGGCATGGACGGCGGGCGCGGCCAGCGCGAGAAGGGCGGTCACGGCGGTAATCGCAGCGGCAATTGTCAGCGCGGTGGTGGCAATCAGGGTCGTCAACGCGGCAATGGGCTTCAGCATGGTCGCCTCCTAAAGGGTTCATGCCCACCCCTTGGTGTCGCCCTTGCGAGGGCGGGTTCGAAGCTCCGGCGGAGCTTCATCCCGGCCCGATAAGCCCTTGATCCTGATCGGCTCTCGTACGGCTGCCCGGGAATAGGGCCTGACGGGACGGGCTGCCCGCACCTTGACCTTTGGCCCCATCCGCAGTAGATACCCGCCACCTGCAGCCGGCCCGTTAGACGCGGATTTCCGGCGCGGCCTTGAAATCCCCGAACAATCGAGCCCGGTTTCCGGCTCATCCTTCAAGCGAAGAGGGTTGGGCAGACGGCGGCTGTTCGGATCCCTTTAAATCTTTTTCTCGTCTCACGTCGGACGTTGGACATCAACGATGGCAGTCAGCCCGTTCAAGTTCTTGCAGGAAGTGCGCTCGGAGACCGCGAAGGTCACCTGGCCGACCCGTCGCGAGACCACGATCACCACGATCATGGTGTTCGTCATGGTTGCCCTGGCGTCGATCTTCTTCTTCGCCGCCGACCAGATCATCCGTTACCTCGTCACCCTTCTTTTGGGCATTCACTGATGGCAACAGCCGCAGCAACTCAATCGTCCGACAAGCGCTGGTACATCGTCCACGCGTACTCGAACTTCGAGAAGAAAGTCGCCGAATCGATCCGCGAGCAGGCCAAACAGCGCAACCTCGAGGAACTCTTCGAGCAGGTGCTGGTGCCGACCGAGAAGGTCACGGAAGTGCGCCGCGGCCGCAAGATCGACGCCGAGCGCAAGTTCTTCCCGGGCTACGTGCTGGTGAAGATGAAGCTGACCGACGAGGCGTTTCATCTGATCAAGAACACCCCGAAGGTCACGGGCTTCCTGGGCGCGGAAAACAAGCCGATGCCGATCTCGGAAGCCGAGGCGATGCGCATCCTGCACCAGGTGCAGGAGGGCGTGGAGCGGCCGAAGGCGTCGGTGTCGTTTGAGATCGGCGAGAACGTGCGCGTGGCCGATGGCCCGTTCGCATCGTTCTCCGGTGTCGTCGAGGAAATCGACGAGGCGCGCTCGCGCGTGAAGGTCGCGGTGTCGATCTTCGGCCGCGCAACGCCGGTGGAACTGGAATTCGGTCAGGTCGAGAAGGTCTGACCGGGTACGCGTGAGGCCTTGGCCTCGCGCATTTGAGAGGCCGTGGGAGGAGAGGGGCGGTCGCCAGCCGCTAACGATCCCGACCACGAACCTGAAACCGCCAGCCTTCGGGCCGGCACAACAGGAGTGATACATGGCAAAGAAAGTGACCGGATACCTGAAGCTTCAGGTCCCGGCCGGTGCGGCGAATCCCTCGCCCCCGATCGGTCCCGCGCTTGGTCAGCGCGGTCTCAACATCATGGAGTTCTGCAAGGCGTTCAACGCCCAGACCCAGAAGGAAGAGAAGAACACCCCGATCCCGGTGATCATCACCATCTATGCGGACCGTTCCTTCACCTTCGAGATGAAGACGCCGCCGATGTCCTACTTCCTCAAGCAGGCTGCCAAGATCCAGTCTGGCTCGAAGGCGCCGGGCCGTGACAAGGCCGGCAAGGTGACCAAGGCGCAGGTGCGCGAGATCGCCGAGAAGAAGATGAAGGACCTGAATTGCGATACCATTGAATCGGCCATGAAGATGGTCGAGGGCTCCGCCCGTTCGATGGGTCTGGAAGTTGCGGGGTAACGGGCCATGGCAATCGGAAAGCGTTTGAGGAAGGCCCGCGAGGGCGTTGATCGCGAGAAGCTCTATCCGCTCGCGGACGCCATCAAGATGGTCAAGGAGCGCGCGAAGTCGAAGTTCGACGAGACGATCGAGATCGCGATCAATCTCGGCGTCGATCCCCGTCACGCCGACCAGATGGTCCGTGGCGTCGTGAACCTGCCGAACGGCACCGGCCGCACCCTGCGCGTCGGCGTGTTCGCGCGCGGCGCCAAGGCGGACGAAGCCAAGGCCGCGGGTGCCGACGTCGTCGGCGCCGAGGACCTGGTCGAGAAGGTGCAGAACGGCACCATCGACTTCGACCGTTGTATCGCGACCCCCGACATGATGCCGCTGGTCGGCCGTCTCGGTAAGGTGCTCGGCCCGCGCGGCCTGATGCCGAACCCGAAGATCGGCACCGTGACCATGGACGTCACCAGCGCCGTCAAGGGCGCCAAGGGCGGTTCGGTCGAGTTCCGCGTTGAGAAGGCCGGCATCGTGCAGGCCGGCGTCGGCAAGGCCTCGTTCTCCGAGGAGAAACTGGTCGAGAACGTCAAGGCGCTCGCGGATGCGGTCTCCAAGGCGAAGCCGGCAGGCTCCAAGGGCACCTACATCCAGCGCGTCGCGGTGTCCTCGACCATGGGCCCGGGCGTGAAGGTCGAGCCGGGCACGATCCTCGGCTAAGGCAATAGATCAACAGATGCGGACAGGGGCGGAATTGGGCAACCGATTCTGCCCCTTCCGTTTGTGAGGTCGTTCACGGGAAACAATAACAATGGCGGACAAGGTCCTGATCTACTCGCGCTTCCCGAAGACGATGATGGCGCGCTTCGCCGAGCGGTTTGAATTGCTCGACACCGCCGGCAAGCCGGCGCAGGAGGTGTTTTCAAGCGACAAGTTAGGTGACGTCCGCGCGCTGCTCACGGGCGGCGGCAGACCGCTCGGCGCAGGCGCAATGGATCTCTTCCCGAAGCTGGGGGCAATCGTCTGCTACGGCACCGGCTATGACGGCGTCGACCTGAAGACTGCCGCTGCGCGCAACATCGCGGTCGGCCATAGCCCGGGAGCCAATGCGGCCTCGGTCGCCGATATCGCGATGACCTTGATGCTCGCCGCCACCCGCCGGATCCTGGTTGCGGATCAATACGTCCGCAGCGGCGATTGGGCCGCGTCAAAACCTTCGCCGATGATGCGGCCGCAGGCGGGCATGCCCGGCCGCCGCATCGGCGTCTACGGCATGGGCGAGGTCGGCCGCAAGATCGCCGCGCGCTGTGCGGCGTTCGAGAGCGAGGTCGGTTATTTCAGCCGCTCGCGCCACGACGTGCCCTATCAATATTTCCCCACGCTGGAGGCGCTCGCCGACTGGTGCAGCGTGCTCATGGTTGCGGTCCGCGCCGGCGCCGAGACCCATCACGCCGTCAACGCCGACATCCTCAAGCGGTTGGGCGAGGATGGATATGTCGTCAATATCTCGCGCGGCTCGGTGATCGACGAGAAGGCCCTCGTTGCAGCGCTGACCGACAAGCTGATCGCCGGCGCCGGCCTCGACGTCTATGCGAAGGAGCCGCACGCGCCGGGTGCGCTGACCGCGCTGCCCAACGTGGTGCTCGCTCCGCATATCGGTGGCCACACCCTGGAATCGCACGTCGCGATGCAGGACTGCGCGCTGGCGAACCTGACCGCGTTCTTTGCAGGGCGGCCGCTGCCTTACGCTGTCAAAACGGCCTGAGTCAGCCCTTTCGCCGCCGCGTCAAGGCTCCCGGGCAATCAATTGGAACTGGTGTGAATTTTGCTCTTGGCAAGGCCGTCAAGAGCGGTTAAAGCACCGCCTCCGGACGTGCTGGCCGTAGCTGGCGCGTCCGTGCACGCATTCCGAAAACCCGGCACGATAGGAGATCATTCCTTCTCAGGACGTCCGCGAGGATTTGCCCGAAAAGGAAAGAGACCTCATCACGTTGGTGGAATGCGGGCAGAGGTCAACCGGCATGCCGGCGGGCCTTGTCCTGTCCAAGACTGCAGGCGCCCGCGGGAAATCCCGATTTCCCAACGGCTTAATCGCATGGCCTGCATAGACGGGTGAAGACCGGATTTCACTTCGCAGCCACCCCTTGGGCGGCTCGGAATGGGTTTGGTTCGGACCTCGACACCCCGTGGGCCTCACAAGGGTTCCGGGAGGGCAGGCTTTGAATTGTCGTCTTGCCCGGCGTGTCCGAAGGGTTTTGGCCCAGAGGTTCAGGTTTGGGTGGGACGATGGGTGCAACCCGGCGGTCCCGCCTTTCGCGCGACGACCGCCAACCGGAGAGAGCTTGCTGTGGAACGAGCGGCAAAAAAGGAAGCGGTCGAACAGCTCAATGAGGTCTTCAAGACCACGAGCGTCGCGGTCGTTGCTCAATATTCCGGCCTCACTGTCGCCCAGATGCAGAAGCTGCGCATGCAGATGAAGCAGGCTGGCGCCTCGGTGAAGGTCTCGAAGAACCGTCTCGCCAAAATTGCTCTTGAAGGCACTGACGTCGTTGCCATCGGCCCCATGCTGAAGGGGCCGACCGTGATCGCGACTTCGAACGATCCGGTAGCGGCGCCGAAGGTCGCCATCGACTTCGCCAAGGCGAACGAAAAGTTCGTCATCATCGGCGGCTCGATGGGCAAGACCGTCCTGAATGTCGACGGCGTGAAGGCACTTGCCTCGCTGCCGTCGCTTGACGAACTGCGCGGCAAGATCGTCGGCCTCATCGTGGCTCCGGCGACCAAGCTCGCCCAGCTCGCGAATGCGCCGGCGGGCAAGCTCGCACGCGTCATTCAGGCTCATGCCTCAAAGGGCGAAGCGGCCTGACGCCCTTCGCAAAACTCAAACCCGAACCAGACTTACACTTAAGGAAACAGAACAATGGCTGACTTGCAGAAGATCGTTGACGACCTCTCGAGCCTCACCGTGCTCGAAGCCGCTGAGCTCGCCAAGCTCCTCGAAGAGAAGTGGGGCGTGTCCGCCGCTGCCGCCGTCGCGGTGGCCGGCCCGGCTGCCGGTGGCGCTGCCGCCGCTCCGGCCGAAGAGAAGACCGAGTTCACGGTCGTTCTCGCTGCTTCCGGCGACAAGAAGATCGAGGTCATCAAGGAAGTCCGCGCCATCACCGGCCTGGGCCTGAAGGAGGCGAAGGACCTCGTCGAGGGCGCGCCGAAGCCGGTCAAGGAAGGCGTGAACAAGGAAGAAGCCGACAAGATCAAGGCCCAGCTCGAAAAGGCGGGCGCGAAGGTCGAGCTCAAGTAAGCGCAGCTTGCTGGAGCGGGATCCCGGGCGAGCCCGGGATCTTGGCCCGCGAGGCCGATGGCCGGTTCCGGTCACGGCAGGCGGGTCGAATGCAAAAGGCGTGCGACGGGACATCCCGACGCGGGCTGAACACGAAAAAGTGTGGGGATTTGAGGGCTTACCCCTCGAATCTCCACTATTGTCGCCCCATATCGGGTCGACAGCACGAAAGCACGGTGGGCGTGGAAGGCGGAGTTTCCCGCAAGCCGTTGGGAGAGCAGGCTATTTCGGGCTTTTGCAGTCCGTGAAGACAATCGTTGTGACGGGCGGGTGCGCCTTTGCGCCCCGCGCGTCGTTTTGCGTTTTGAAGATCTGAAGAACGGTTCAGGACTTTGACGGTCCGAGATTGGGTTTCCGATCCTCAAAACGGGTTCGAAAAATTCAACCCGGGGAGCGGTGGCAGCCGTGTCCCGGAAGGCGCGCCCAGAGCGGGCGCCGAAATGAGAGGCCACGATGGCGCAGCAGACATTCACCGGTCGCAAACGCGTTCGCAAGTTTTTCGGACACATCAAGGAAGTCGCCGAGATGCCGAACCTCATCGAGGTTCAGAAGGCGTCCTATGACCAGTTCCTGATGGTCGACGAACCCACGGGCGGGCGGCCGGATGAGGGCTTGCAGGCGGTGTTCCGCTCGGTGTTCCCGATCTCGGACTTCTCCGGCACCTCGATGCTCGAATTCGTTCGCTACGAGTTCGAGCCGCCGAAATACGACGTCGACGAGTGCCGCCAGCGCGGCATGACCTTCGCTGCGCCCCTCAAGGTGACGCTGCGACTCATCGTGTTCGATATCGACGAGGAAACCGGCGCGAAGTCGGTCAAGGACATCAAGGAGCAGGACGTCTACATGGGCGACATCCCGCTCATGACGATGAACGGCACCTTCATTGTCAACGGCACCGAGCGCGTCATCGTCTCCCAGATGCATCGTTCGCCCGGCGTGTTCTTCGATCACGACAAGGGCAAGACCCACTCCTCGGGCAAGCTGCTGTTCGCCGCCCGCGTGATCCCGTATCGCGGCTCCTGGCTCGACATCGAGTTCGACGCCAAGGACATCGTCTATGCGCGTATCGACCGTCGCCGCAAGATTCCGGTGACGTCGCTGATGTTCGCGCTCGGACTCGACGGCGAGGAGATCCTCAACACCTTCTACAAGCGCATCCTCTACAAGCGGACCAAGGAAGGCTGGCGCGTTCCGTTCGACGCCAACCGTTTCCGCGGCTATTCCACGACCTCGGACCTGATCGACGCCGACACCGGCAAGGTCGTGCTCGAGGCGGGCAAGAAGCTCACCGTGCGCGCCGCCCGCCAGCTCCAGGAGAAGGGGCTGAAGGCGCTGCGCATGGCCGATGAGGAGCTGGTCGGCAACTACGTCGCCGAGGACCTCGTCAATCCGAAGACCGGCGAGATCCATGCGGAGGCCGGTGAGGAAATCACCGACAAGCTGATGAAGGCCCTCAACGAGCACGGCTACAAGGAGCTGCCGCTGCTCGACATCGACCACGTCAATGTCGGTGCCTACATCCGCAACACGCTCTCGGCCGACAAGAACATGACGCGCGAGGACGCGCTGTTCGACATCTACCGCGTGATGCGTCCGGGCGAGCCGCCGACGCTGGAATCGGCGCAGGCCATGTTCCAGTCGCTGTTCTTCGACGCCGAGCGTTACGACCTCTCGGCGGTCGGCCGCGTCAAGATGAACATGCGCCTCGACCTCGATGCGCCCGACACCCAGCGCACGCTGCGCAAGGAAGACATCCTCTCCGTCATCAAGACGCTGGTGGACCTGCGCGACGGCAAGGGCGAGATCGACGACATCGACCACCTCGGCAACCGCCGTGTGCGCTCGGTCGGCGAGCTCATGGAGAACCAGTACCGCATCGGTCTGCTCCGCATGGAGCGCGCGATCAAGGAGCGCATGTCCTCGGTCGACATCGACACGGTCATGCCGCAGGACCTGATTAACGCCAAGCCGGCGGCCGCCGCCGTGCGCGAGTTCTTCGGCTCCTCGCAGCTCTCGCAGTTCATGGACCAGACCAACCCGCTGTCGGAGATCACCCACAAGCGCCGTCTCTCGGCGCTTGGACCGGGCGGTCTGACCCGCGAGCGCGCCGGCTTCGAGGTGCGCGACGTGCATCCGACGCACTACGGCCGCATCTGCCCGATCGAGACGCCGGAAGGTCCGAACATCGGCCTGATCAACTCGCTCGCGACCTTCGCGCGCGTGAACAAGTACGGCTTCGTCGAGACGCCTTATCGCAAGGTGAAGGACGGCCGTGTCACCGACGAGGTGGTATACCTCTCGGCGATGGAGGAGGGTCGCTACACCGTCGCGCAGGCCAACGTGCCGCTCGACGCCAAGGGCCGCTTCACCGAGGACCTCGTGGTCTGCCGTCACGCCGGCGAAGTTCTGCCGGTGACGCCGGACAAGGTCGACTACATGGACGTGTCGCCGAAGCAGCTCGTTTCGGTCGCAGCTGCCCTGATCCCGTTCCTCGAGAACGACGACGCCAACCGCGCGCTGATGGGCTCGAACATGCAGCGCCAGGCGGTGCCGCTGGTTCGTGCCGAGGCGCCGTTCGTCGGCACCGGCATGGAAGGCGTGGTTGCGCGTGACTCGGGTGCTGCGATCGCGGCGCGCCGCTCGGGCGTGATTGACCAGATCGACGCGACCCGCGTCGTCATCCGCGCGACGGAAGATCTCGATCCGACCAAGTCGGGCGTCGATATCTACCGTCTGATGAAGTACCAGCGCTCCAACCAGTCGACCTGCATCAACCAGCGTCCGCTGGTGAAGGTCGGCGACATCGTCAAGAAGGGCGACATCATCGCCGACGGTCCGTCGACCGATCTCGGCGAGCTCGCGCTGGGCCGCAACGTGCTGGTCGCGTTCATGCCGTGGAACGGCTACAACTTCGAAGACTCGATCCTGCTCTCCGAGCGGATCGTGAAGGACGACGTCTTCACCTCGATCCACATCGAGGAGTTCGAGGTGATGGCCCGCGACACCAAGCTCGGACCTGAGGAAATCACCCGCGACATTCCGAACGTCTCGGAAGAAGCGCTGAAGAACCTCGACGAAGCCGGTATCGTCTACATCGGCGCGGAAGTGCGCGCCGGCGACATCCTGGTCGGCAAGATCACTCCGAAGGGCGAGAGCCCGATGACGCCGGAGGAAAAGCTTCTGCGCGCCATCTTCGGCGAGAAGGCCTCCGACGTCCGCGATACCTCGCTCCGCGTGCCCCCGGGCGTGCAGGGCACGATCGTGGAAGTGCGCGTGTTCAACCGCCACGGCGTCGACAAGGACGAGCGTGCGCTGGCGATCGAGCGGGAAGAGATCGAGCGTCTCGCCAAGGACCGTGACGACGAGCAGGCGATCCTCGACCGCAACGTCTACAGCCGTCTCGCCGACCTTCTCGAAGGACGGCAGGGCATCGCGGGCCCCAAGGGCTTCAAGAAGGACACCAAGATCACCCGTGCGGTGCTCGAGGAGTATCCGAAGTCGCAGTGGTGGCTGTTCGCCTCGCCCAACGACAAGCTGATGGCCGAGATCGAGGCCATGCGGAAGCAGTACGACGAGTCGAAGAAGGGGCTTGAACAGCGCTTCCTCGACAAGGTCGAGAAGCTGCAGCGCGGCGACGAGCTGCCGCCCGGCGTGATGAAGATGGTCAAGGTCTTCGTCGCGGTGAAGCGCAAGATCCAGCCCGGCGACAAGATGGCCGGCCGCCACGGCAACAAGGGCGTGGTGTCGAAGATCGTGCCGATCGAGGACATGCCGTTCCTCGAGGACGGCACCCATGCCGACATCGTGCTCAATCCGCTCGGCGTGCCCTCGCGCATGAACGTCGGGCAGATCCTCGAGACGCATCTCGGCTGGGCTTGCGCCGGCCTCGGCAAGCGCATTGGCCAGACGGTCGATGCCTATCTGTCGAAGCAGGACATGAAGCCGCTGAAGGAGACGCTGAAGAAGATCTACGGCGAGGACGAGACGATCAAGACGCTCAACGACAATGAGCTGATCGAACTCGGCCGCAACCTGAGCCACGGCGTGCCGATCGCGACGCCGGTGTTCGACGGTGCCAAGGAAGCCGACATCGAGGAGATGCTGAAGCTCGCCGGTCTGGACGCTTCGGGCCAGTCGACCGTCTATGACGGCCGTACCGGCGATCCCTTCGATCGCAAGGTGACGGTGGGCTACATTTACATGCTCAAGCTGCACCACCTCGTCGACGACAAGATCCACGCGCGTTCGATCGGTCCGTACTCGCTCGTCACCCAGCAGCCGCTGGGCGGCAAGGCGCAGTTCGGCGGCCAGCGTTTCGGCGAAATGGAGGTGTGGGCGCTCGAAGCTTACGGCGCGGCCTACACGCTCCAGGAAATGCTGACCGTGAAGTCGGACGACGTCGCCGGCCGTACCAAGGTGTACGAGGCGATCGTGCGCGGCGACGACACGTTCGAGGCCGGTATTCCGGAGTCCTTCAACGTCCTGGTCAAAGAAATGCGCTCGCTCGGCCTCAACGTCGACCTGCACAATTCCAAGATGGGACCGGCGCCGACCTCCGAGGCGGCCGAGTAACGCGACTCTTCATGCCCGGCCGAAAAGGCCGGGCATCGGCGTCTTGTCCCGCGCGGTGAGGGCAGGGCGCTCCGCGAATTGAGATTTTCGAATTTGCTGCCGGCCTCGACCGGCACGCGAGGAGAAGACGATGAACCAAGAGATTATGAATCTTTTTAACCCGACGACGCCGGCTCAGGTCTTCGACCAGATCCGGATCTCGATCGCGTCTCCAGAGAAGATTCTGTCCTGGTCCTACGGCGAGATCAAGAAGCCGGAGACCATCAACTACCGGACCTTCAAGCCCGAGCGCGACGGCCTGTTCTGCGCGCGCATCTTCGGGCCGATCAAGGATTACGAGTGCTTGTGCGGCAAGTACAAGCGCATGAAGTACAAGGGCATCATCTGCGAGAAGTGCTCGGTCGAGGTCACGCTGTCGCGCGTCCGGCGCGAGCGCATGGGCCACATCGAGCTCGCCGCGCCCGTCGCCCACATCTGGTTCCTGAAGTCGCTGCCCTCGCGCATCGGCCTCCTGCTCGACATGACGCTGAAGGATCTCGAGCGGATCCTCTACTTCGAATATTACGTCGTGCTGGAACCCGGCCTCACCGCCCTGAAGGACCGTCAGCTGCTGTCGGAAGACGAGTATCTGAAGGCGCAGGACGAGTACGGCCAGGACTCCTTCACCGCCATGATCGGCGCCGAGGCGATCCGCGAGCTGCTCAAGGGGATGGAGCTCGAGAAGCTCGAGGTCAGCTTGCGTGCCGAGATGGCCGAGACCGACTCCGACATCAAGCACAAGAAGCTCGCCAAGCGCCTGAAGATCGTCGAAGCGTTCCGTCACTCCGGCAACAAGCCGGAATGGATGATCCTCACGGTCGTTCCGGTGATCCCACCGGACCTGCGCCCGCTGGTGCCGCTCGACGGCGGCCGCTTCGCGACCTCGGACCTCAACGACCTCTACCGCCGCGTCATCAACCGCAACAACCGCCTGAAGCGGCTGATGGAGCTGCGCGCGCCTGACATCATCATCCGCAACGAAAAGCGCATGCTTCAGGAGGCCGTCGACGCGCTGTTCGACAACGGCCGCCGCGGCCGCGTCATCACCGGCGCCAACAAGCGTCCGCTGAAGTCGCTCGCCGACATGCTCAAGGGCAAGCAGGGCCGCTTCCGCCAGAACCTGCTCGGCAAGCGCGTCGACTATTCGGGCCGTTCGGTGATCGTGGTCGGTCCCGAGCTGCGCCTGCATCAGTGCGGTCTGCCGAAGAAGATGGCGCTCGAGCTGTTCAAGCCGTTCATCTATTCGCGGCTTGACGCCAAGGGCCTGTCCACCACCGTCAAGCAGGCGAAGAAGCTGGTCGAGAAGGAGCGGCCCGAGGTCTGGGACATCCTGGACGAGGTGATCCGCGAGCATCCGGTGCTGCTCAACCGCGCGCCGACGCTGCACCGCCTCGGCATTCAGGCGTTCGAGCCCGTGCTGATCGAGGGTAAGGCGATCCAGCTCCACCCGCTGGTCTGCGCCGCGTTCAACGCCGACTTCGACGGCGACCAGATGGCCGTGCACGTTCCGCTGTCGCTGGAAGCGCAGCTCGAAGCGCGCGTCCTGATGATGTCGACCAACAACATCCTGCATCCGGCGAACGGCCAGCCGATCATCGTGCCGTCGCAGGATATCGTGCTCGGTCTCTATTACCTCTCGATCCTGCGCGAAGGCATGCCCGGCGAGGGCAAGGTGTTCGGCGAGATGGCCGAGCTCGAGCACGCGCTGCATTCGAAGGTCATCCACCTCCACACCAAGATCAAGTACCGGTGGGAAGGCATCGGCGAGGACGGCAAGCCGGCCCGCCGCTGGATCGAGACCACGCCCGGCCGCATCATGCTCGGCAACGTGCTGCCGAAGAGCTCGAAGATCTCGTACGACATCATCAACAAGCTGATGACCAAGCGCGAGATCTCCGGCGTCATCGACCAGGTCTATCGCCACTGCGGCCAGAAGGAGACGGTGATCTTCTGCGACCGCATCATGGCGCTCGGCTTCTACAACGCGTTCAAGGCCGGCATCTCGTTCGGCAAGGACGACATGGTCGTGCCGCACGGCAAGTGGAAGATCGTCGACACTACCCGTACGCTGGCGAAGGATTTCGAGCAGCAGTACAATGACGGTCTGATCACCCATGGCGAGAAGTACAACAAGGTCGTCGACGCCTGGTCGAAGGCGACCGAAGAAATCGCCAAGGCGATGATGAAGGAGATCTCCGCGACCAAGAAGACGGCCAGCGGAGCGGATGCTGACATCAACTCGATCTACATGATGGCCCACTCCGGTGCGCGTGGTTCGCCGGCCCAGATGCGCCAGCTCGCCGGCATGCGCGGCCTGATGGCCAAGCCGTCGGGCGAGATCATCGAGACGCCGATCATCTCGAACTTCAAGGAAGGCCTCTCGGTGCTCGAGTACTTCAACTCGACCCACGGCGCCCGCAAGGGCCTCGCGGACACCGCGTTGAAGACCGCGAACTCCGGCTACCTGACCCGCCGTCTGGTCGACGTCGCGCAGGACTGCATCATCACGCAGGACGACTGCGGCACCAAGCTCGGCATCAAGATGCGCGCCATCGTCGACGCCGGCACGGTGGTGGCTTCGCTCGGCTCGCGCATCCTGGGCCGCGTGGCCTGCGAAGACGTGCGTGACGGCTCGGGCAAGGTGATCATCAAGCGCGGTACGCTGATGGAAGAGAGCCATCTGGATGCCATCCAGCAGGGTGGTGTGCAGGAGGTGAAGATCCGCTCGGCACTGACCTGCGAACTCGTCAACGGCATCTGCGGCAAGTGCTACGGCCGCGACCTCGCCCGCGGCACGCCGGTCAACCACGGCGAAGCGGTCGGCGTCATCGCGGCGCAGTCGATCGGTGAACCGGGCACCCAGCTCACCATGCGCACCTTCCACATCGGTGGTGCGGCGCAGCTCAACGAGCAGTCGTTCGTCGAATCCAACTTCGACGGCAAGATCGTGATCAGGAACAAGGCCATCGCCCGCAACAGCGAAGGTCACCTGATCGCAATGGTCCGCAACATGGTGGTGGCGATCGTCGATGCCGACGGCACCGAGCGTGCGACGCACCGTATTCAGTACGGCTCGCGTCTGCACGTCGACGAGGGCGATAACGTCAAGCGCGGCCAGCGCATCGTCGAGTGGGATCCCTACACCCGTCCGCTCCTCACCGAGGTGGAAGGCACCATCGGTTTCGAGGATCTGGTCGAGGGTCAGTCGATCTCGGAAACGCTGGACGAGGCCACCGGTATCGCCAAGCGTGTGGTCATCGACTGGCGCTCGACGCGCGGCGGTTCGGACCTGCGTCCGGCCATCGTGATCAAGGGCAAGGACGGCAAGGTGCTCAAGCTCGCCCGTGGCGGCGATGCCCGCTACATGCTGTCGGTCGACGCCATTCTCTCGGTCGATATCGGAGCCAAGGTTGCGCCGGGCGACATCCTCGCCCGTGTCTCGACCGAAAGTGCCAAGACGCGTGACATTACCGGCGGTCTGCCGCGGGTGGCGGAACTGTTCGAGGCACGGCGTCCGAAGGATGCGGCGATCATCGCCGAAATCGCGGGCACCATTCGGTTCGGTCGCGACTACAAAAACAAGCGTCGCATCTCGATCGAGCCGATGGACAAGACCGACGAGCCGCGCGAGTACCTGATCCCGAAGGGCAAGCACATCCACCTTCAGGACGGTGACGTCGTCGAAAAGGGCGACTTCATCGTGGAAGGCAACCCGGCGCCGCACGACATCCTGGCGGTCAAGGGCATCGAGGAGCTCGCGGCCTATCTGGTCAACGAGATCCAGGAGGTCTACCGGCTCCAGGGCGTGCTCATCAACGACAAGCACATCGAGGTGATTGTCCGTCAGATGCTCCAGAAGGTGGAAGTCACCGATCAGGGCGAGACCGACATGATCTCCGGCGAGCAGGTCGACAAGATCGAGTTCGACGCGCTCAACGAGAAGGCCAAGGAAGAGGGCAAGAAGCCCGCCACGGGAACGCCGGTTCTGCTCGGCATCACCAAGGCGAGCCTCCAGACCCGCTCGTTCTTCTCGGCGGCCTCGTTCCAGGAGACCACCCGCGTCCTCACGGAGGCGGCGGTCAACGGCAAGGTCGACCCGCTCGAGGGTCTCAAGGAGAACGTCATCGTCGGCCGGCTGATCCCGGCGGGCACCGGCGCCTCCATGGCCAAGATCCGCGAAGTCGCCATGAAGCGCGACAAGCTGATCCTCGACGAGCGCGAGAAGCAGACCTCGGTCGTCTCGCCGGCGCCGGAAGCGGAGCCGGTGGCGCTGCCCCCTGCGGAATGATGGTTCATCCGTACGATTACTGGTGACAATGAAAAGGCCGGCTTTTGCCGGCCTTTTTGCTGCTTTGTTTCCTTGCTGCGGTGCAGGGACGACGTTTGTTCATCTTTCCTTCAGCCAAAAAAGCGCTTCTGTTAAGAGAGCTTAGACCGGTGGTCCCGACACGGGGGGCGGCCGGAGACCACGGAACTGACATGCTTGACCTCGCAATCGTAGGCGGCGGCCCCGGCGGGCTGATGAGCGCCTGGTATCTGAAGCGCAAACTCGGCGATCTCTGCCGCGTCACCATCTATGAGGCCTCCGATCGGCTCGGCGGCAAGATCGTCACGCGCAAATTCGATTCGGCGCCTGCGATGTACGAGGCGGGCGTTGCCGAGATCTACGATTACTCGATGACCGGCCCGGATCCATTGCGGGAACTGATCCAGCATTTCGGGCTTCAGACCATTCCGATGGACGCCGAGCAGGTCCAGTTCGGCGGCGAACTCCTGAACGACGTGACCGGCATGCGCCGCAAGTACGGCGCCAAGACCGCGGCCGCGATCGAGGCGTTCCGCGAGCGCTGCGCAGAGGCGATGTCGCCGATCGAGTATTACGAAGGCGTCGGCGCGCACGACAACGAGAACCCCTGGGCCTACAAGACCGCCGAACAGGTACTCGACGAGGAGGTCGAGGACGAAACGGCAAAACGCTTCTTCAAGGTGATGGCGCGCTCCGACATCGCGACCGAGAGCCACAACACCAACGGCCTCAACGCACTCAAGAATTACCTGATGGATATCGACGGCTATATCGGCCTCTATTCCATCCAGAACGGCAACGAGCAGCTCGTCGAGTGTCTCCAGTCGGAGGTCAACGCCGACATCCAGCTCAATCATCGCGTGCTCGCCGTCGGCAAGGCGCCGACCGGGCGCTACCAACTCAAGATGATGAACGGCAAGGGGCCGGAGACGCGCGACTTCGACCTCGTGCTGGTCTGCCTGCCGCATTCCTGGCTCGCCACGCTCGGCTGGGAAGGCGAGCAGCTCCGCAAGTCGATGGTCAAGCACGTCTCCTATTTCGACCGTCCCGCGCATTACCTGCGCGTCTCGATCCTGTTCGATACCCCGTTCTGGGGCGACAAGATCCCCGGCGCCTGGTTCATGTCCGAAGCCTTCGGCGGCTGCTGCGTCTACAATGAGGGCGCCCGCCACGACGTCGGCAAGCACGGCGTGTTGAACTGGCTCATTCCGGGCTCCGATGCGCTGGCCTTTGCCAATCTCTCCGATCAGGAGTTGATCGACGCCGCGCTGAAATCGCTGCCGGCTGCGCTCGGCGATGCGCGTGCGCATTTCATGGAGGGCAAGATCCACCGCTGGCTGTCTTCGGTGAACGCGTTGCCGGGCGGTTTGCCCGTGCGCGACGTCATGACCAATCACCGGCCGGAACCGAAGGAGCATCCCGGCATCGTCGTGGTCGGCGACTATCTGTTCGATTCGACGCTGAACGGTCTGCTCGACTCCTCGGACGCTGCGACCGACATCATCCTGACCGAGATGATGCGCCTGCGCCGCGCGCGCAGCCAGAGCGAGACACCGCTGTCCGACAAGATCGACCGCGACTATTTCGACAATTATCGCGGTCGGGGCCCCTATGGCGAAGCGTGGCGCCAGTTCACCGACCCAGACTATCTGACGAAGCTCATCGGCATCGTCTGGGGCAAGGCGAAGGGCGCCAAGCTGCTGGTGGCCGGCTCTGCCAGCGGCGAACTCGTCGGCGCGCTGCGCGAGCGCGGGATCGACGCCTTCGGCATCGAGAACAACCGCACCATCCACGCCAGGACGCCGAAGGCGCTCAAGAAGTACAACAAGCTCGGATCGATCGCGGACCTGCCGTTCAAGGACGGCGCGTTCGATTTCGTGTTCGAGACCAGCCTCTGCCACGTCTCCGAGAAGCAGGTCGTCCGCGCGATCAGGGAATTGAACCGCGTGGTCAAGACGGGCCTCGTGTTCGGCTCGATCACCTCCGACATGGCGCCTGGCCTGATCGACCGCTACGACCTCCTGCGCGGGGTCAAGAAGCTCGGTACCTGGTGGGAATGGTCGGAATTGTTCTTCGGCAACGGGTTCGACCTGTCGATGCATCGCAACGACTGCACCGATGCGCTGTGGGCGACGACGCTCGCCGCCAACAAGGGGCCGGGGCAGTGGTACGCTGACGCCGACAGCTTGCGCTATTCCTTCTTCGACAAGGTCGAGGACGACGACTAGTCTTGTTGTGTTACAGGCCCCTCATGGTGAGGAGCGCGGAACGCGCATCTCCGGACGATGCTGCGCATCGCCGGGCGAACCATGAAGGCCCGTATCTCGCCCGTAACCATCCTTCGAGACGCCCGCTGCGCGGGCTCCTCCGGATGAGGGAGGGAGTGCTTGTGACGCGGAAGAACCAGGACAGACGAATTTGCCAATTGTTTTGCCGAATTCATTCTGATCGCATAGAATCGACGGCATAGCGGGTCCCCGCTATTCCCCTCGATTTTTCTGCGGTCATGCCGGCCGTCAGCATCGGTTGGTTTCATGGCGCAAAGGCCTCTCTCGTCGGACAAACCCAAGCTCGCGACCGCCGGTGACGTGGGTGAGCTGAAGGACAAGCTCGCGCCTGCCGGCAAGTCGGACGCGGCTGTCGATGAAGACGACGAGGAGGGCGAGGACGAACTGCTCGACCTCGACGATGACGATGAGGACGAGGATCTCGTTGTCTTTACCGCGCGCGAAGCCGCCGGCGCGCTCGCGACCATCTTGGGCTTCGTCAAGCCCTACCTCTCCAACTACAAGCGGATCCTGGCCTTCGTGTCGTTCGGCGTCCTGATCGAGACGCTGTTCAACGTCATCATGCCGCTCAGCCTGAAATTCCTGATCGACGACGCGCTCGGCGAGGAGGATTTTCAAGCGCTCTACAAAATCCTCGGCGTGCTCGCGGTCGCCGGCATCTTCACCTCGATCGTCGCGGTCTGGTACGAGCGCTGGGACGCGCGGCTCGCGGCCTGCATCATCTCCGACGTGCGCAAGCGGCTGTTCGAGCATGTGCAGGACCTGCCGGCCGCCTATTTCGGCCGCACCAAGCGCGGCGAGATCCTGTCGCGCTTCTCCGTCGACCTCTCGGCCTTCGAAGGCTCGGTCAAGACATTCGTCAACAGCGCCGCACTGCCGTTCATGGAGCTGATCGCCGGCATCATCCTGTTGCTGTTCCTGAACTGGCAGCTCGCCGTGGTTGCGCTCCTGGTGTTTCCGATCACGCTGATCGGGCCGCGCATCCTCACCCCGAAGGCGGTGCAGGCGAATTACGAGCAGAAGCTCAACGAAAGCGGGCTGCTCGGCATGGTGCAGGAGAACGTGGCGGCGCAGGCCGTGATCAAGGCGTTCAGCCTCCAGCGCAAGATGTTCGGCTTCTTCGCCTTCCGCAACGACGAGACCCGCAACCGGATCGCCTCGGCCGCATTCCTCTCGACCATGGTGGAACGAACGGTCACGATCTCGGTCCTGCTGCTGCACCTCGTGGTGCTCGCAATCGGCGCCTATCTTGCGACCAAGGGGCAGATCACCATCGGCACCTTCGTCACCTTCGAGAGCGCGTTCTGGGAGGTCTCCTACAACATCGCCCATGTGATGCACTTCATTCCGGTGTCGATCTCCTCGGCCGCCGCCGTGCGTCATATCCAGGAACTGCTGGACGAGCCGACGCGGGGCGCCGATCGTCCCGGCGCGCCGGATCTGCCGCGCATCACCAACGACATCACCTTCGATCATGTCACCTTCCAGTACGAAGGCAGCCAGACGCCGGTGCTGGACAATCTCAGCCTCAAGCTCAAGGTCGGCAAGAGCATCGCGATCGTCGGGCCCAGCGGCTCGGGCAAGAGCACGCTGCTCAATCTGATCCTGCGCCTCTACGTGCCCGACGAAGGCCGCGTCACCATCGACGGCGTCGATGTGCGGAAAGTGACGCTGGATTCGCTGCGCCGGAGCATGGCGGTGGTATTCCAGGAGAACATGCTGTTCAACATGTCGATCCGCGAGAACATCCGGCTCGGCAAGGAGGGCGCGACCGACGAGGAGGTGGCCGAGGCTGCGAAGAAGGCCGAGATCCACCGCTACATCATGAGTCTGCCGCAGAAATACGACACGCCGGTCGGCGAGCGCGGCGATACGCTGTCGGGCGGCCAGCGCCAGCGCCTCGCGATCGCGCGCGCGATCATCCGCAATCCATCCGTGCTGCTCTTGGACGAAGCGACCTCGGCGCTCGACCAGACGACCGAGGCTGCGATCAACCGCACGCTGCTGAAGGTCGCCAAGGGCCGCACCATGATCTGGTCGACTCACCGTCTGACCTCGGTCGTCGAGATGGACGAGATCATCGTGATTTCAGGCGGCCGCGCCATCGAGCGCGGCTCGCACGCCGAGTTGCTCGCCAGGAACGGCACCTATCGCAAGCTGTGGGACGACCAGATCCACCAGCCGCATGGCGGCGCGGCTCAGGTCGATGACGACGACAGCGACGAGGATGATGATGACGAGGACGACGAGGAGGATGGCGACGAGGAGTGACCGAGGAAGTTCGGCTCGAGGTCAATCAGTCGCGTTGCCCGCCGGACCGCACCTTGGGCAAACCAGGCCACGAAGCGCGCCCAGCGCTGCGCCGTCCAGTAGGGGCTCGTTGCGAGCGACACTTCACGGAAGTCGAATGCCTTGGCCGCCGACCAGGCATCGCAGGCCCGCTTGATCGGGTCGTCGTAGAAGGCGGCTATCTTGTCCTCATCCATGCCCTCGGTCGCAAGCCAGGCCGGGATGTGCACCCCGCAGAGCCGTTCGACGTCGGTGAACACCTTGTCGGCGCCGGTGCCAGCGACGGGGCAGGAGGTCGCGAAGGCATCGCCAACCAGCGCGATGCCGGCCTGGCGGCAGGCCCGGTGCACATAAAGATCAACCGGACGAATCCTGATCTCGCTTGCGATGTCGAAAGCGCCGGTGATGCGCGACAGGCGCGGCAGGGCGGCGTTCAGGGTGGCGATCGGTGCCTGCCGCAGATCGCGCAGCCAGGGATCGTCGAAGGCGCGGTACACGAACAGGTTTGCCCGCATCCGCGTGCCGATCGGAAACAGTGAGACGTAGGGGATGCGGTCGCTCGGCCGCTCGGAGAAATACGTCATTGCCGGAAAATCGAACGAGGTGCGCCCGACCGGCACGATGTCGAATCCGACCGAGATCGAATGGCAGGCGCTGACGATCTCGCGTTCGATGCCGAGCTGGTGGCGCAGGCCGACGTTCAAGCCATTGGCGAGGACGACGAGGCGGGCGGAGACGACCTCGTCATTGGAGAGCGTGATCCTCTGCCGGTCGGGGCTCGTCGCGATCGACAGCGCCTTGGCGCAGACCTGCTCGATCGTTTCGGGGATTTCCGCGCGGATCGCGTTGACGAAGGACTCGTAGCGGAAGCCGAACTGCCGGCTCGGCGCCTTGTCGAGCAGGCGGCCGAATCGCGCGATCCAGTTCTCACCGCAAAACGTGGCACGGCGCAGCACTGATTCTGCGATTCCGGTCCGCCAGAATCGCTCGAGCTGGGCGTCACCGCTGATTTTCTCGACCCGGAAGTCGGGCGGATACTCGGTGTGGGGGTCGATGAGGACGGCCTGGACGCCGGCGCGACCCAGCATTGCGGCGGCGGCGGAGCCGGCCATCCCCCCGCCGATGATCGCAATATCGATATACCGCATCGGTATTTCTCCGCTCCGGTGCGGCACCCTGCCGCACGAACAGGAAAGAAAACCTTAGCGGGCGCCATAAAAGTATATTTTGCCCGGGTATAAATTAGCTTTGGGGCTGGCGGAACGAGGTGCGGGAACCTAATCAGCGAAGCGGCGAGGGCGCCGAACGAGCTAATTCTTTAAGCGCGAGAAGCCCTTCGCTTGCTGTGGTTTCGCCTTGACTCAGGTGATTCCCACTTATAGAAAGCGCGTCACTTAACGACAGGCGGTGAGCATCGCCAACGTCGGAACGGGCCACCCGCCTGATCCTTTTGGGATCATAAAGCGGGCACCAACCTCGACGAATGCCGCTCAAACGCTGTCGATCATAGCTAGGCAATGCCAGTGCGATTTTAGTTCTCTAGAGCTCGTTCTCTTGAGATCAAACTCGGATGCATGACCTCGGTACGCGGCCTTCGGCTCAACGCTGATCGGTCCTAAGACTGCGGTCCTCTGTGGCGTCGAAGCGCTTTCCGCTCGGTAATGGAGCGGTTGGCGCAATTTCGCTTTGCGCGGGTTCTTCCGCGCCAGGCGGCCCCATCGGGCGGGTAGTCCGGAAGAAGAATTTGCGGGCCCGAAAGGGACCGCGGCAGAACAAAGGGTAAGGCCAGGATGCCGACGATCAACCAGCTGATCGCTCAACCGCGTGAAGTGCAGAAGTCGCGCAAGAAGGTGCCGGCGCTGCAGCAGTCGCCGCAGAAGCGTGGGGTTTGCACCCGCGTCTATACGACGACCCCGAAGAAGCCGAACTCGGCGCTTCGTAAGGTTGCCAAGGTGCGCCTGACCAATGGCTTCGAGGTGATCGGCTACATCCCCGGCGAGGGCCATAACCTCCAGGAGCACTCGGTGGTCATGATCCGCGGCGGCCGCGTCAAGGACTTGCCCGGCGTGCGCTACCACATCCTCCGCGGCGTGCTGGATACCCAGGGCGTCAAGAACCGTAAGCAGCGTCGTTCGAAGTACGGCGCCAAGCGTCCGAAGTAAGCGGGAACCTCGTCCATGTCTCGTCGCCACTCTGCTGAAAAGCGCGAAGTCCTTCCCGATCCGAAGTTCGGGAACATCATCGTCACCAAGTTCATGAACTCGGTGATGTACGCCGGCAAGAAGTCGGTCGCGGAAGGCATCGTCTACGGTGCGTTCGGCATCATCGAAACCAAGACCAAGCAGAACCCGCTCGGCGTGTTCGAGCAGGCGCTCGAGAACGTGATGCCGACGATCGAGGTGCGCTCCCGCCGCGTCGGCGGCGCGACCTATCAGGTCCCGGTCGAGGTCCGCTCGACCCGCCGTCAGGCGCTGGGCATTCGCTGGCTGATCTCGGCTGCCCGCGAGCGCAACGAAAAGACGATGACCGAGCGGCTCTCGGCGGAGCTCTTGGACGCATCGAATAACCGGGGGAACGCCGTCAAGAAGCGCGAAGACGTGCACCGGATGGCCGAAGCCAACCGCGCCTTCTCGCATTATCGCTGGTAACGGCGACACCTAACGGACTCGCAAGGAACGACCCATGCCCCGCCAACATGCCATCGAGGACTACCGTAACTTCGGTATCATGGCGCATATCGACGCCGGCAAGACCACGACGACCGAGCGCATCCTCTATTACACCGGCAAGAGCCACAAGATCGGCGAAGTGCACGAAGGTGCCGCGACGATGGACTGGATGGAGCAGGAGCAGGAGCGTGGCATCACGATCACCTCCGCTGCGACCACCGCGTTCTGGGCCGGCAAGCGCCTGAACATCATCGACACGCCCGGCCACGTCGACTTCACCATCGAGGTCGAGCGTTCGCTCCGCGTGCTCGACGGCGCCGTCTGCGTGCTCGACTCGAACCAGGGCGTCGAGCCCCAGACCGAGACGGTCTGGCGCCAGGGCGACAAGTACAAGGTTCCGCGCATCGTCTTCGCCAACAAGATGGACAAGATCGGTGCGGACTTCTTCAAGTGTCTGTCCGACATCGTCGATCGCCTCGGCGCCAAGCCCGTCGCGATCCAGCTTCCGATCGGCGCCGAGAACAACTTCAAGGGTCTCGTCGACCTCGTGAAGATGAAGGGCGTCATCTGGAACGATGAAGCTCTCGGCGCGAAGTTCGACTATGTCGACATTCCGGAAGACCTCGTCGACCAGGCCAAGGAATACCGCGAGAAGATGGTGGAAGCCGCCGTCGAACTCGACGACGACGCCATGGCCGCCTATCTCGACGGCAAGGAGCCGGACGAGGCGACGCTGAAGAGGCTGATCCGCAAGGCCGTGCTTACCGGCGCGTTCTATCCCGTGCTGTGCGGCTCGGCCTTCAAGAACAAGGGCGTGCAGCCGCTGCTCGACGCCGTCGTCGACTACCTGCCATCGCCCCTCGACGTGCCCGCGATCAAGGGCACCGACGACAAGGGCAACGAAGTCGTGCGCAAGGCGGACGACAAGGAGCCGCTCGCGCTGCTCGCGTTCAAGATCATGGACGACCCGTTCGTCGGCACCATCACCTTCTGCCGCATCTATTCGGGCATTCTCTCGTCGGGCACCGGCGTCGTGAACTCGACCCGCGAGAAGAAGGAGCGGATCGGGCGCATGCTGCTGATGCATGCGAACAACCGCGAGGACATCAAGGAAGCCTATGCCGGCGACATCGTTGCGCTGGCCGGCCTGAAGGAAGCGCGCACCGGCGACACGCTGTGCGATCCCGACAAGCAGGTGATCCTCGAGAAGATGGAATTCCCCGAGCCGGTCATCGAGATCGCGATCGAGCCGAAGTCGAAGGCCGACCAGGAGAAGCTGGGCGTGGCGCTCGCCAAGCTCGCCGCGGAGGATCCGTCCTTCCGCGTGTCGACCGACCACGAGTCCGGCCAGACCATTCTCAAGGGCATGGGCGAACTCCATCTCGACATCAAGGTCGATATCCTCAAGCGCACCTACAAGGTCGACGCCAACATCGGCGCGCCGCAGGTGGCGTTCCGTGAGCGCATCACCAAGAAGGTGGAGCACAGCTACACCCACAAGAAGCAGACCGGCGGTACCGGCCAGTTCGCGGCCGTGTCGTTCATCGTCGAGCCGAACGAAGCCGGCAAGGGCTTCGAGTTCGAATCGAAGATCGTCGGCGGCGCGGTGCCAAAGGAGTACATCCCCGGCGTCGAGAAGGGCCTCGAGAGCGTGCTCTCCTCCGGCGTGGTCGCGGGCTTCCCCGTGGTCGACGTCAAGGTGCAGCTCGTCGACGGTAAGTACCACGACGTCGACTCGTCGGCGCTCGCCTTCGAAATCGCTTCGCGCGCCTGCTTCCGTGAAGCGCTGCAGATGGGCAAGTCCGTTCTGCTCGAGCCGATCATGAAGGTCGAGGTGGTGACGCCGGAAGACTACACCGGCTCGGTCATCGGCGACCTGAATTCTCGGCGCGGTCAGATCCAGGGTCAGGACATGCGCGGCAACGCCAACGTCATCAACGCGATGGTGCCGCTCATGAACATGTTCGGTTACGTGAACAACCTGCGCTCGATGAGCCAGGGGCGCGCGACCTTCACAATGCAGTTCGACCACTACGCAGAAGCGCCGGCTAACGTGTCGGCAGAAGTCCAGAAGAAGTTTGCCTGATTGTCGTCGGTCTCGAGCTGACGATTGAACGGAGAGTCAAATGGCCAAAGCAAAGTTTGAACGTAACAAGCCCCACTGCAACATCGGCACCATCGGTCACGTCGACCATGGCAAGACGTCGCTGACCGCGGCGATCACCAAGATCCTCGCTGAAACCGGTGGCGCGACGTTCACGGCGTACGACCAGATCGACAAGGCGCCGGAAGAGAAGGCGCGCGGCATCACCATCTCGACCGCGCACGTCGAGTACGAGACCAAGAACCGCCACTACGCGCACGTCGACTGCCCCGGCCACGCCGACTACGTGAAGAACATGATCACCGGCGCTGCCCAGATGGACGGCGCGATCCTGGTCGTGTCGGCCGCTGACGGCCCGATGCCGCAGACCCGCGAGCACATCCTGCTCGCCCGCCAGGTCGGCGTGCCCGCACTCGTCGTGTTCCTCAACAAGTGCGACATGGTCGACGATCCGGAGCTGCTCGAGCTCGTCGAGCTCGAAGTCCGCGAGCTGCTCTCGAAGTATGAATTCCCCGGCGACAAGATCCCGATCATCAAGGGCTCGGCGCTGGCCGCTCTCGAAGACTCCGACAAGAAGCTCGGCCACGACGCCATCCTCGAGCTGATGCGCAACGTCGACGAGTACATCCCGCAGCCGGAGCGTCCGATCGACCAGCCGTTCCTGATGCCGGTCGAAGACGTGTTCTCGATCTCGGGCCGCGGCACCGTGGTGACCGGCCGTGTCGAGCGCGGCATCGTCAAGGTCGGCGACGAAATCGAGATCGTCGGTCTGCGTGCGACGACCAAGACCACCGTCACCGGCGTCGAAATGTTCCGCAAGCTGCTCGACCAGGGCCAGGCCGGCGACAACATCGGCGCGCTGCTCCGCGGCACCAAGCGCGAGGAAGTCGAGCGCGGCCAGGTGCTCTGCAAGCCCGGTTCGGTCAAGCCGCACACCAAGTTCAAGGCTGAGGCCTACATCCTCACCAAGGACGAGGGCGGCCGTCACACCCCGTTCTTCACCAACTACCGTCCGCAGTTCTACTTCCGCACCACCGACGTGACCGGTGTGGTGCACCTGCCGGAAGGCACCGAGATGGTGATGCCGGGCGACAACATCGCGATGGAAGTGCACCTGATCGTGCCGATCGCGATGGAAGAGAAGCTCCGCTTCGCGATCCGCGAAGGCGGCCGTACCGTCGGCGCCGGCGTCGTCGCCTCGATCATCGAGTAATTACGAGACTAGAGATTGGCGAGTAGCGGATGGCAGCATTCGCTATTCGCTATTCGCCACTCTGTTTGAAGAAAGACCACGGCAATGAACGGCCAAAATATTCGCATCCGTCTCAAGGCGTTCGACCATCGTATCCTCGATACGTCGACGCGTGAGATCGTGAATACGGCGAAGCGCACCGGCGCGCAGGTTCGCGGACCCATTCCGCTGCCGACCCGCATCGAGAAGTTCACCGTCAACCGTTCGCCGCACGTCGACAAGAAGAGCCGCGAACAGTTCGAGATGCGCACCCACAAGCGTCTGCTCGACATCGTCGATCCGACCCCGCAGACCGTCGATGCTTTGATGAAGCTCGACCTGGCCGCCGGTGTCGACGTCGAGATCAAGCTCTAAGATTTTTGGATCCCGTTCGCGAAAGCGGACAGAAAGAACAGGAAGCAAGCCGATGCGCTCCGGAGTGATCGCACAAAAGGTCGGGATGACGCGGGTCTTCACGGAGACCGGTGAACATATCCCCGTGACCGTGCTGAAGCTCGGCAATTGCCAGGTCGTAGGCCACCGCACCGAAGAGAAGAACGGTTATGTCGCGCTCCAGCTTGGCGCCGGCACCCGTAAGACCGTGTACATGCCCAAGGCTGAGCGCGGCCAGTTCGCGGTCGCCAAGGTCGAGCCGAAGCGGCAGGTCGAGGAATTCCGCGTCTCCGCGGATGCCATGATCCCGGTCGGCGCCGAGATCCTGGCCGATCACTTCGTCGTCGGCCAGTTCGTCGACGTCACCGGCACCTCGGTCGGTAAGGGCTTTGCCGGCGGTATGAAGCGCTGGAACTTCGGCGGTCTGCGCGCCACGCACGGTGTGTCGATCTCGCACCGATCGATCGGTTCGACCGGCGGCCGTCAGGATCCCGGCAAGACCTGGAAGAACAAGAAGATGCCCGGCCACATGGGTGTCGACCGCATCACCACGCTCAATCTTCGCGTCGTCCAGACCGATGTCGAGCGCGGCCTGATCCTCGTCGAAGGCGCCGTTCCCGGCTCCAAGGGCGGCTGGATCCGCGTGCGCGACGCCGTCAAGAAGCCGCTGCCGAAGGAAGCTCCGAAGCCCGGCAAGTTCAAGGTTGCCGGCGGCGAAGCCGAGGCTGCGGCCCAGCAGGAGGGTGCGTGAGATGGAACTGAAAGTCACGACCCTTGAGGGCAAGGAAGCCGGCTCCGTCCAGCTCTCCGACGCCATTTTCGGCCTCGAGCCGCGCGAGGACATCATCGCGCGCTGCGTGAAGTGGCAGCTCGACAAGCGTCAGGCTGGCACCCACAAGGCCAAGGGCCGCGCCGAGATCTGGCGCACCGGCAAGAAGATGTACAAGCAGAAGGGCACCGGCGGTGCTCGTCACGGCTCGGCCCGCGTGCCGCAGTTCCGTGGCGGCGGCCGTGCCTTCGGCCCGGTGGTGCGTTCGCACGCCTCCGACCTGCCGAAGAAGGTCCGCGCGCTCGCGCTGAAGCATGCGCTGTCGGCCAAGGCCAAGGACGGTGATCTCGTCGTGATCGAGAAGGCCGCGCTCGAGGCCGCCAAGACCAAGGCGCTGCTCGGCCACTTCTCGGGGCTGGGCCTGACGAACGCGCTGATCATCGACGGCGCCGAGCTGAACCAGGGCTTTGCCGCGGCGGCCCGCAACATCCCGAACATGGACGTGCTGCCGATCCAGGGCATAAACGTCTACGACATCCTGCGCCGTCAGAAGCTCGTTCTGACCAAGGCCGCCATCGATGCGCTGGAGGCGCGCTTCAAATGACGAAGAACATCGAGGCTCGCCACTACGACGTGATCCTGTCGCCGGTCGTGACCGAAAAGGCGACGATCGCCTCGGAGCACAACAAGGTTCTGTTCAAGGTGGCCGCGAAGGCGACCAAGCCGCAGATCAAGGAAGCGATCGAGAAGCTGTTCGACGTCAAGGTCAAGAGCGTCAACACGCTGGTCCGCAAGGGCAAGGTCAAGGCCTTCCGCGGCAATCTCGGCTCGCAGTCGAACACCAAGCGCGCGATCGTGACCCTCGAAGAGGGTCATCGGATCGACGTGACCACCGGTCTGTAAGGTCCTACGACGATGGCACTGAAGACATTCAACCCCACGACGCCGGGCCAGCGCCAGCTGGTCATGGTCGATCGTTCGGCCCTCTACAAGGGCAAGCCGGTCAAGGCGCTCACCGAAGGCAAGAAGTCCTCGGGCGGTCGCAACAACACCGGTCGCATCACCGTGCGCTTCCGCGGCGGCGGTCACAAGCAGACGCTGCGCACCGTCGACTTCAAACGAGAGAAGATCGACGTCCCCGCCACCGTCGAGCGGCTGGAGTATGACCCGAACCGCACCGGCTTCATCGCGCTGATTAAGTACCAGGACGGCGAGCAGGCCTACATCCTGGCGCCGCAGCGCCTGGCGGTGGGTGACACCATCATCGCCGGCAACTATGTCGACGTGAAGCCGGGCAACGTCATGCCGCTCGGCAACATGCCGGTCGGCACGATCATCCACAACATCGAGACCAAGATCGGCAAGGGTGGCCAGCTCGCACGTTCGGCCGGCACCTACGCCCAGCTCGTCGGTCGCGACCAGGACTACGTGATCATCCGCCTGAACTCGGGCGAGCAGCGCCTGGTGCACGGCCGTTGCCGCGGCACGATCGGCGCGGTGTCGAACCCGGATCACATGAACACCTCGATCGGCAAGGCCGGTCGCAAGCGCTGGATGGGCCGTCGCCCGCACAACCGCGGTGTTGCCATGAACCCGATCGACCATCCGCACGGCGGTGGTGAAGGTCGTACCTCGGGGGGTCGCCACCCGGTCACCCCGTGGGGCAAGCCGACCAAGGGCAAGAAGACCCGCACCAACAAGTCGACCAACAAATTCATTCTCCTAAGCCGCCACAAGCGGAAGAAGTAAGGAACGCCGGACATGGTTCGTTCAGTCTGGAAAGGCCCGTTCGTCGAAGCGTCGCTGCTCAAGAAGGCAGATGCGGCGCGTGCGTCCGGCCGTCACGACGTCATCAAGATCTGGAGCCGTCGCTCGACCATCCTGCCGCAGTTCGTCGGCCTGACCTTCGGCGTCTACAACGGTCAGAAGCACGTGCCGGTGGCGGTCAACGAGGAAATGGTCGGTCACAAGTTCGGTGAGTTCTCGCCGACCCGGACCTTCCATGGCCACTCCGGCGACAAGAAAGCCAAGAAGGCTTGAGGATTAAGTCATGAGCAAACCTAAGCGCGAACGGAGCCTCGCCGACAACGAGGCCAAGGCGGTCGCCCGGATGCTGCGGGTGAGCCCGCAGAAGCTCAACCTGGTGGCCCAGCTCATTCGCGGCCGCAAGGCGTCTGCTGCGCTCGCCGATTTGCAGTTTTCGCGCAAGCGGATCGCGGTGGACGTGAAGAAGTGCCTGGAATCGGCTATCGCCAACGCCGAGAACAATCACGACCTCGACGTCGACGATCTCGTCGTGGCGCAGGCCTTCGTCGGCAACGGGCTGGTGATGAAGCGCTTTGCCGCCCGCGGCCGTGGTCGCTCGGGCCGTGTCTACAAACCATTTTCGCAGCTGACGATCATCGTTCGTCAGGTCGAAGCCGAAGCAGCCGCTTAAGAGGCGCAGGAGAACACGATGGGTCAAAAGATCAATCCGATCGGTCTGCGTCTCGGCATCAACCGGACCTGGGATTCCCGCTGGTTCGCCGGCAAGCAGGAATACGGCAAGCTGCTGCATGAGGACGTCAAGATCCGCGAGATCCTGCACAAGGAGCTCAAGCAGGCGGCCGTCGCCCGCATCGTGATCGAGCGTCCGCACAAGAAGTGCCGCGTCACCATCCACTCGGCCCGTCCGGGCGTGGTGATCGGCAAGAAGGGCGCCGACATCGACAAGCTGCGCAAGAAGGTGGCCGACATCACCTCGTCGGACGTCGTGATCAACATCGTCGAGATCCGCAAGCCGGAGCTCGATGCGACGCTGGTCGCCGAATCGATCGCGCAGCAGCTCGAGCGCCGCGTTGCGTTCCGCCGCGCCATGAAGCGCGCCGTGCAGTCGGCGATGCGTCTCGGCGCGGAAGGCATCCGCATCAACTGCTCGGGTCGTCTGGGCGGTGCGGAAATCGCGCGCATGGAGTGGTACCGCGAAGGTCGCGTGCCGCTGCACACGCTGCGCGCCGACATTGACTACGGCGTCGCGACCGCGTTCACGACCTTCGGCACCTGCGGTGTCAAGGTCTGGATCTTCAAGGGCGAGATCCTCGAGCACGATCCGATGGCCCAGGACAAGAGAATGGCCGAAGGCGAGGGTGGTGGCAGCGGTGGCGGCCGGCAGCGTCGCGACGCTGCGGCCTGAGCCAGCACAGGAATTTGAGGGCTTAAAGCCATGATGCAACCTAAGAAAACGAAGTTCCGGAAGGCGCATAAGGGCCGCATCCACGGCGTTGCGTCTTCGGGCGCGACGTTGGCGTTCGGCCAGTTCGGCCTGAAAGCGACCGAGCCTGAGCGCGTCACCGCGCGCCAGATCGAGGCCGCCCGCCGCGCGCTGACCCGCCACATGAAGCGCGCCGGCCGCGTCTGGATCCGCGTATTCCCCGACGTTCCGGTGTCGAAGAAGCCGGCCGAAGTCCGCATGGGCTCCGGCAAGGGCTCGCCGGAATTGTGGGTCGTGCGCGTCAAGCCGGGCCGGGTGCTGTTCGAGATCGACGGCGTCAACAACCAGACTGCGCGCGAGGCGCTGACCTTGGCTGCTGCCAAGCTGCCGATCAAGACGCGCTTCGTCGAGCGCATTGCGGAGTAATGGCCATGGCCCAGATGAAGATCGAAGACATCCGCGCGATGAGCCCCGACCAGCAGGACGACGCCGTCCTGAACCTGAAGAAGGAGCGCTTCAATCTGCGCTTCCAGCGTGCCACCGGGCAGCTCGAGAACACCTCGCGCTTGCGCGAGGCCCGCCGTGACATCGCCCGGATCAAGACCGTCGCCGCGCAGCAGCGCGCGAAGAAGAAGTAAGAGGCTTACGAAGATGCCGAAACGTACTTTGCAGGGCGTGGTCGTCAGCGACAAGCAAGCCAAGACCATCGTGGTGCGCGTCGATCGCCGCTTCACGCACCCGATCTACAAGAAGACGATCCGCCGTTCGAAGAACTATCACGCGCACGACGAGAACAACCAGTTCAAGCCGGGCGACGTGGTGTGGATCGAGGAATCGAAGCCGATTTCGAAGTTGAAGCGCTGGGTCGTGATCCGGGGCGAACACAAGAAAAGCGCCTGAGTTGTCGGCACTTAGCCGACTGACTTCAGGGAAATGTTGAGCGCTGGCCAGGCTGGCGCAAAAGAGAAAGAGGACGAGGTGCATCAATGATTCAGATGCAGACCAACCTCGACGTGGCCGACAATTCTGGCGCACGCCGTGTCATGTGTATCAAGGTGCTCGGAGGCTCCAAGCGCCGCTACGCCACCATCGGCGACATCATCGTCGTGTCGATCAAGGAAGCGATTCCGCGTGGCAAGGTGAAGAAGGGCGACGTGATGAAGGCCGTCGTGGTGCGTGTCCGCAAGGACATCCGCCGCCCCGACGGTTCGGTCATCCGCTTCGACCGCAACGCCGCGGTCCTGATCAACAACCAGGCCGAGCCGGTCGGTACCCGTATCTTCGGGCCCGTGCCGCGCGAGCTGCGCGCCAAGAACCACATGAAGATCATTTCGCTCGCGCCGGAGGTGCTGTGATGGCTGCGAAGATCCGCAAGGGCGACAAGGTCGTCGTGCTGACCGGCCGCGACAAGGGCCGCACCGGCGAGGTGTTCGAGGTGCGCCCGGACGCCGGCACGGCTCTGGTGCGTGGCATCAACATGGTGAAGCGCCACCAGAAGCAGACCCAGAACCAGGAGGGCGGCATCATCTCGAAAGAGGCGCCGATCCAACTGTCCAATATCGCGTATCTCGGCAAGGACGGAAAGCCGACGCGCATCGGATTCAAGATTCAGGCGGACGGCAAGAAGGTCCGCATCGCCAAGAGCTCGGGAGCTGAGATCGATGGCTGACACAGCTTACGTGCCGCGCCTGCGCGCGGAATACGACGCGAAGATCCGCGTCGCGATGACCGAGAAGTTCGGTTACGAGAACGTCATGCAGGTTCCGCGGCTGGACAAGGTCGTGCTGAACATGGGCGTTGGCGATTCCGTGAACGATCGCAAGAAGGCTGAGAACGCCGCTGCCGAACTGACGCAGATCGCCGGCCAGAAGGCGATCGTGACCTATTCGCGCATCGCGATCGCGACCTTCAAGCTGCGTGAGAACCAGCCGATCGGCTGCAAGGTCACGCTGCGCAAGGCCCGCATGTACGAGTTCATCGATCGCCTGGTGACGGTCGCGCTGCCGCGCGTCCGCGACTTCCGCGGCCTGAACCCGAAGAGCTTCGACGGCCGTGGCAACTACTCGCTCGGCATCAAGGAGCACATCATTTTCCCCGAGATCGACTTCGACAAGGTCACGGAAGCCCGCGGTATGGATATCACCGTCTGCACCACGGCCAAGACCGACGAAGAGGCGAGGGCCTTGTTGACCGCTTTCAATTTCCCGTTCCGGCAGTGAGACGCTGACGTAAAGCCTCTCAAACGCGGATACCCAGGAGCCAAGCATGGCAAAGAAGAGTTCAATCGAGAAGAACAACCGGCGCAAGCGGATGGTGAAGAACGCCGCCGCCAAGCGCGAGCGGTTGAAGGCGATCATCGCCGACAAGAAGCTGCCGATGGAGGAGCGCTTCGCTGCGACGCTGAAGTTGGCGGAAATGCCGCGCAACTCGTCGGCGACCCGCATCCGTCTGCGTTGCGAGCTGTCGGGCCGCCCGCGCTCGAACTATCGCAAGAACAAGCTGTCCCGTATCGCGCTTCGTGAACTTGGCTCCAAGGGCATGGTCCCGGGCCTCGTGAAGTCGAGCTGGTAAGGAGGATCGTTTAGATGTCTACGCACGATCCAATCAGCGATCTGATCACCCGCATCCGCAACGCGCAGATGCGCTCAAAGACCAAGGTCTCCACGCCTGGCTCGAAGATGCGCGAGAACGTGCTCGAGGTGCTGAAGAGCGAGGGCTATATCCGTGGTTACGCCACGGTCGAGCACTCCTCGGGCCGCAGCGAGATCGAGATCGAGCTGAAGTATTTCGACGGCGAGCCCGTCATCCGCGAGATCGAGCGGGTCTCCAAGCCCGGACGTCGCGTCTACGCCTCGGTGAAGGCTCTGCCGCGCGTCAACAATGGGCTCGGTATTTCGGTGTTGTCGACGCCGAAGGGGATCATGGCCGACCACAGCGCGCGCGACGCGAATGTGGGCGGTGAAGTCCTCTTCACGGTGTTCTGAGAAGGATTTTTGATCCATGTCACGTGTTGGCAAAAAGCCTGTGACGGTGCCGTCGGGCGTTACCGCGACCGTCGATGGGCAGACCGTCAAGATGAAGGGGCCGAAGGGCCAGCTTCAGTTCATCGTCCATGACGACGTCGAGGTGAAGCTCGAGAACGGCCAGGTCAAGGTCAAGCCGCGGGCCGAGACCAACCGCGCGCGGGCGCTGTACGGCACCGCTCGCGCCCAGGTCGCGAATCTGGTGGAAGGCGTCACCAAGGGCTTCGAGAAGAAGCTCGAGATCACCGGCGTCGGTTACCGCGCCGCGATGCAGGGCAAGAACCTGCAGCTCGCGCTCGGCTACAGCCACGACGTGATCTATCCGATCCCGGAAGGGATCACGATCGCCGTGCCGAAGCCGACCGAAATTACGGTGACGGGCAGCGACATCCAGCGCGTCGGCCAGGTCGCAGCCGAAATTCGCGCCTATCGCCCGCCGGAGCCCTACAAGGGCAAGGGCGTGAAGTATGTTGGCGAATTCATCTTCCGCAAGGAAGGCAAGAAGAAGTAACGGAGCCGGTCATGTCGAAAGCCAAGGTTACGAATGCCCGGCGCAAGCGGAGTGTGCGGCTCAAGCTGCGCCGCTCCGGTGGCGGCCGTCCGCGCCTGTCGGTGTTCCGCTCGTCCAAGCACATCTACGCCCAGGTCATCGACGACCTGAAGGGCGAGACGCTGGCGTCTGCCTCCTCGCTCGAGAAGTCGATGCGCGACGGCGGCAAGACCGGCGCCGACATCGATGCGGCGAAGGCGGTCGGCAAGCTGCTGGCCGAGCGCGCCGCAGAGAAGGGCGTCAAGGAAGTCGTGTTCGATCGCGGCAGCTATCTCTATCACGGGCGCGTCAAGGCTCTTGCCGACGCTGCGCGTGAGAGCGGGCTGAACTTCTAACAGAATTTGAGGATTGAGGCGTAAGCCTCTGAAGGATTGGAAAAACCATGGCAGGTGAACGCGAACACCGCGGCGGACGTGAACGCAAGGAGCGCGAGGAGCGCGACAGCGAGTTCGTCGACAAGCTCGTCCACATCAACCGCGTCGCCAAGGTGGTCAAGGGCGGCAAGCGCTTCGGCTTCGCAGCGCTGGTCGTGATTGGCGACCAGAAGGGCCGTGCCGGCTTCGGTCACGGCAAGGCGCGCGAAGTGCCTGAGGCGATCCGGAAGGCGACCGAATCCGCCAAGCGCAACCTGACCCGCGTGTCGCTGCGCGAGGGCCGCACGCTCCATCACGACATCGCCGGCCGTCACGGTGCAGGCCGTGTCTACCTGCGTGCCGCCCCGGCCGGTACCGGCATCATCGCCGGCGGTCCGATGCGCGCCGTGTTCGAGACGCTCGGCGTCCAGGACGTGGTGGCCAAGTCGATCGGCTCGTCCAACCCCTACAACATGGTGCGCGCGACCTTCGACGCGCTGAAGCACCAGGATTCGCCGCGCTCGGTCGCGGCCCGCCGCAACATCAAGGTGTCCACCCTGCAGTCCCGTCGTATCGGCGGCGATGCCGAGGCGGCTGCCGACTAACGGAAGCTTTTCGGAGTTTTAAAAAATGGCCAAGGCCGCCAAGACGATCAAGATCGAGCAGATCGGCAGCGCGATCCGCCGCCATCACTCGCAGCGCTCGACGCTGATCGGGCTCAAGCTCAACAAGATCGGCCGCGTCGCCGAACTCCCGGACACCCCGGCGGTTCGCGGCATGATCGAGAAGGTTCACCATCTCGTCCGCATCGTCGACGGGAAGTAAGCAAGGGCGCATGATCCCGGAAGCTGGATACCGGTTTTCGGGCTAGATCATGCGCAAGAAACAAGGAGAAGGGCGATGAAGCTCAGCGATATCGCCGACAACCCCGGCTCGCGCAAGAAGCGCATGCGCGTCGGTCGCGGCATCGGTTCGGGCAAGGGCAAGCAGTCCGGCCGCGGCGGCAAGGGCCAGACCGCGCGTTCGGGCGTGCGCATCAAGGGTTTTGAAGGCGGCCAGATGCCGATGCATCGCCGTCTGCCCAAGCGCGGCTTCAACAACATCTTCCGCGTCGAGTTCGCCGAGATTAATCTCGACCGGCTCCAGGACGCCGTCGATGCCAAGAAGCTCGACACGGGCAGCGTCGTGAACGCCGAAGCGCTGGTGAAGGCCGGCGTGCTGCGTCGTTCCAAGGCCGGCGTCCGGCTGCTCGGCCGCGGCGAGCTCAAGGCCAAGCTCAACATCGAAGTGCACGGCGCCTCGAAGTCCGCCATTGCGGCGGTCGAGAAGGCCGGCGGCTCGGTGAAGATCCTCGCGCCTGCCCCCCAAGAAGGCGAGGCGGCGTAACATCTGCGTCATTGGCCCGCGGCTCGCGGGCCTTTACGCGTGCTGGACGATGGACTTATCGAAGCCGTGCACCAGATAATGTCCGGCGTCCGCCCAGTAGCCCGGCCGCGGGCATGACGGCGCAGTAGGCGGCGGGAGAAAGCCCAACATGGTCTCAGCAGCGGAACAACTGGCAGCCAATCTCAATTTCGGCGCGCTTGCCAAGGCCGACGAACTGAAAAAGCGCATCTGGTTCACCCTGGGTGCGCTGCTCGTTTATCGGCTCGGCACCTACATCCCGCTGCCCGGCATCGATCCCAACATCTGGGAGCAGGTGTTCCGCTCGCAGGCGGGCGGCATCCTCGGCATGTTCAACATGTTCGCCGGCGGCGGCATCCACCGCATGGCGATCTTCGCGCTGAACATCATGCCGTACATCTCGGCATCGATCATCATCCAGCTCCTCACCACCGTCTCGCCGCAGCTCGAGGCGCTGAAGAAGGAAGGCGAGGCGGGCCGCAAGACGCTGAACCAGTACACCCGCTACCTCACCGTGATCTTGGCCGCGTTCCAGTCCTACGGCATTGCGGTAGGCCTGGAAGGCGCCGGCAACGTCGTCAGCGATCCCGGCCTGTTCTTCCGTCTCTCCACCGCCATCACGCTCACCGGCGGCACCATGTTCCTGATGTGGCTGGGCGAGCAGGTGACCTCGCGCGGCATCGGCAACGGTATCTCGCTGATCATTCTCTCCGGCATCGTCGCCGAGCTGCCCTCCGCGCTCGCCAACATGCTAGAGCTCGGCCGCCAGGGCGCGATGTCCACCGGGCTGATCCTGATCGTCATCATCATGGCGGTCGCCGTGATCGCCTTCATCGTGTTCATGGAACGCGCGCAGCGCCGGCTTCTGATCCAGTATCCGAAGCGCCAGGTCGGCAACAAGATGTTCGAGGGCCAGTCCTCGCATCTGCCGCTCAAGCTCAACACCTCGGGCGTCATCCCGCCGATCTTCGCGTCCTCGCTGCTCCTGCTGCCGACGACGGTTGCGAACTTCAACGCGGGCAAGGGACCGGAATGGTTCCAGTGGCTGACGACGCAGCTCGGTCACGGCCGGCCGCTGTTCCTGATCATGTATCTCGCGCTGATCGTGTTCTTCGCGTTCTTCTACACCGCGATCGTGTTCAACCCGACCGAGACCGCGGACAACCTGAAGAAGCACGGCGGCTTCATCCCGGGCATCCGTCCCGGCGAGCGCACCGCCGAATACATCGACTACGTGCTGTCGCGCATCACGGTGATCGGCGCGATTTACCTCGCGATTGTCTGTTTGATCCCGGAAATTCTGATTTCCTACGCCTCGGTGCCCTTCTACTTTGGCGGCACGTCGCTGTTGATCGTGGTCAGTGTCACCATGGACACGGTAGCGCAGGTTCAGGGTTATCTGCTCGCCCATCAGTATGAAGGGCTGATCAGGAAGTCGAAGCTGAGGGGCCGCCGTAGATGACCAAGGAGCTCGCGCGCCGGATCGCTTTCACGATTGGCGCACTGCTCCTTTTCAGGCTCGGCGCTCACATTCTGCTCCCGGGGCTTCGCCCGGGCGATTGGCTGACGGGCGGTCCATTGGCGGTTGACGCGATAGCCCGCCTGTCCATCGTTGCCCTCCATCTCGTTCCCTATCTGAGCGCAGCGATCATCGTCCAACTGGTCGCGATGGTATGGGGACGGCTGAGCTCGCTCGAGAGGTCGGGCGAGCGTGGCCGGCGCAGGATCGCCCGTTACACCCTGACCCTGACGCTGGTGATCGCGTCTTTCCAGGCCTGGGGCATCGCTTCGACGCTGACGACGATCCCCAACATCGTGCCCGATCCCGGCGACTGGTTCGTAGTGTCGGCGACCGCGTCAATGGTCGGCGGCGTGTTCTTGCTTGTCTGGCTGAGCGAGCAGATCACCCGCCATGGAATCGGCAATGGTCTTGCACTGGTGCTGAGCGTCAGCATTCTCGTCCACGTTCCGGGGGACGTTGCAGGTATCCTCGACCTCGTCCAGAGCGGCCAAATATCCGTCAATCTTGCGCTGACCCATGCCGTCTTCTGGATCGTGCTCGTCGCCCTGATCGTCTTCGTCGAAAGCGCGCGACGCAATGTCCGCGTCGACTTTGCCGAACGCAAGATCGGGGAACGCGTGATGCCCGCTCGATCGGCGGTTCTGCCGATCAAGGTCAACAGCGCCGGCTATCTAGTGCCGACCACCGTGGCGCCCTGGTTCTTGTTTCTGCCGCTGGCTTTCCTGACTTACGTCTTTGGTGCCGATGCGCCGTGGATCGCCGCCGCCTACAAGCAGCTTCAGCTTGGTGCGCCGGGTCACCTGATCCTCGGATCCGTCGCGGTATTCGTGCTCGCCTTCATCTACACAGCCTACGTCGTCGATCCCGAGCACGTCGCCGATTCTCTTGTGAAGCAGGGCGGCGCGATTCCCGGCGTTGCGGCGGGCGAGCCCACAGCGGATTACCTTGATCGCGTGGTGTCATTGACGACGGTGGCCGGAGCCGTCTACCTGACGGCGTTGCAGTTGATTCCGGAGATCTTCGAGCCTTACGGGATCGGGCTGCCTTATAGTATGATTATCAATGGTGGTGCGGCGCTGATTGTGGTTTGCACTATTCTCGATCTTCAAACACAGGTGCGCGAGCTATCGCTCACCGATCCGGGGGGCGAACGCCGATGAGAATTATCCTTCTGGGACCGCCGGGGTCAGGCAAGGGGACCCAGGCGCAACGGCTGATCGAGCGCTATGGCATCGTGCAGCTCTCAACCGGTGAGATGCTTCGCGCTGCGGTTGCAGCGGGAACACCGGTCGGCCTGAGGGCGAAGGAGATCATGGCGAGCGGCGGCCTCGTGCCCGACGATGTCGTGGTGGGAATCATCGCCGACCGGATCGAGCAGCCCGATGCCAAGAAGGGTTTCATCCTCGATGGCTTCCCGCGCACGGTCCCGCAGGCCGAGGCGCTGGACGAGCTGTTGAAGCACAGGCACCTCAAGCTCGATGGCGTGATCGAGCTCAGGGTCAATGAGAGCGCGCTGCTCGATCGCGTGGAGACCCGCGTCGCCCAGATGCGCGAACGCGGCGAAGAGGTCCGGGTCGACGACACCCCGGAGGTCCTGACCAAGCGGCTCGCCAGCTACCGCAGCCAGACGGAACCGCTGATTCACTACTATTCCGAGCGGCGCAAGCTCTCGACCGTCGATGGCATGATGACCATCGAGGAGGTCACCCGCGCCATCCATCGCCTTCTCCTCGCGCTGGGGGCGATCGAGCCCAAAACCCACGCCAAGGCAGCCCAGGCCAAGACCTCGGCTAAGCCCGCGGCCAAGGCAGCTCCAGCCAGGCGAGCTGGCGAAAAGGCATCCAAAAAGGCCAAGAAACCCGCGAAAGCGGCCAAAAAGGCCAGCAAGTCCGCCAAGAAGGCCCCCAAAGGCACCAAGAAAGCCGCAAAAAAGACCGCCAAGAAGACCGTTAAAAAGACCGCTAAAAAGAGCGCCAAAAAAGGTCCGAAGAAGGCCCCAAAAAAGGTCACGAAAAAGCGAGCTAAGCGCTAGCAGCGGTTGACGAAACCCCCGGGAATCCCTTAATAAGCCCCGCATCCAAGTCGGATAGTTTCAGACGATGCCGGGCCCCAGGAAGACCGGGGGTGGGCGTCGTGTTCGCGTTTGTGAACACCTGCCCGAGAACGCAAGCACTTAAAGCCCGATTCCTGACGAGGGATCGGCAACAGGAGAGAAAGCCGTGGCCCGTATTGCCGGCGTAAACATTCCCACCAACAAGCGCGTGCTGATCGCGCTGCAGTACATCCATGGCATCGGCCCCAAGATCGCCGGTGACATCATGGAGAAGGTGAAGATCCCCGAGGATCGTCGCGTCAATCAGCTGACCGACCAGGAAGTGCTCCAGATCCGCGAAGTGATCGACCGCGACTTTCTCGTCGAGGGCGATCTGCGTCGCGAGGTCGGCATCAACATCAAGCGTCTGATGGACCTCGGCTGCTATCGCGGCCTGCGTCATCGTCGTGGTCTGCCGGTGCGCGGTCAGCGTACCCACACCAATGCGCGCACGCGCAAGGGTCCGGCCAAGGCGATCGCCGGCAAGAAGAAGTAAGTTCTGCAATTCAAATATGGCGTGTGGCGAAGAGGGATCCTCGGTTCGCCACACGCTATTCGCTTTCACAGGTGTAGCCGCTGGCATTACGGCGGCGTTTGAGATCTCCAGGAAAGGTATTCAATGGGCAAGGAAGCCACCCGCGTTCGCCGTCGTGAGCGCAAGAACATCGCCTCCGGCGTCGCGCACGTGAACTCGTCGTTCAACAACACGACGATCACCATCACCGATGCGCAGGGCAACACGATTGCCTGGTCGTCGGCGGGCACCATGGGTTTCAAGGGATCGCGCAAGTCGACCCCGTATGCAGCGCAGGTCGCTGCGGAGGACGTTTCCAAGAAGGCGCAGGAGCACGGCATGCGCACGCTGGAAGTCGAGGTCGCCGGTCCCGGTTCGGGCCGCGAGTCGGCGCTCCGCGCGTTGCAGGCTGCGGGCTTCACCGTCACCTCGATCCGCGACGTGACCACGATCCCGCACAATGGTTGCCGCCCGCGCAAGCGTCGGCGCGTTTGATACGAGGTCGCGGGCGCCGTCGTCGTCCGCGATGACTTTGTTTTGCGAAGCCGCAAGCGCGACTTGCGGCCTTTCTCCAACGCCAGTGTCCGCAATGGCAGACTGACTGGCCTGTATGGGTGAAACAGTGACGATCCAGAAAAATTGGCAAGAACTGATTCGGCCGAACAAGCTCCAGGTAACCCCGGGTAGCGATCCGGCCCGCTTTGCGACCATCGTCGCCGAGCCGCTCGAGCGTGGCTTCGGCCAGACGCTCGGCAACGCGCTGCGCCGCATCCTGTTGTCTTCGCTTCAGGGCGCTGCCGTGCAGTCGGTGCACATCGACGGCGTGCTGCACGAGTTCTCCTCGATCGCGGGCGTCCGTGAAGACGTCACCGACATCGTGCTGAACATCAAGGACATCTCGATCAAGATGCAGGGCGAAGGCCCCAAGCGCATGGTCGTGAAGAAGCAGGGCCCGGGCGTCGTCACCGCCGGCGACATCCAGACCGTGGGCGACGTCACCGTGCTCAACCCGGACCTGCAGATCTGCACCCTCGACGAGGGCGCCGAGATCCGCATGGAGTTCACGGTTTCGACCGGCAAGGGCTACGTGCCCGCCGAGCGCAACCGTCCCGAGGACGCGCCGATCGGCCTGATCCCGGTCGACAGCCTCTACTCGCCGGTCCGCAAGGTCTCCTACAAAGTCGAGAACACCCGCGAGGGCCAGATCCTCGACTACGACAAGCTGACCATGACGATCGAGACCAACGGCGCGATCACGCCGGATGACTCGGTGGCCTACGCTGCGCGCATCCTTCAGGACCAGCTCAACGTGTTCGTCAACTTCGAAGAGCCGCGCAAGGAAGTCGCCCAGGAGATCATCCCGGACCTCGCCTTCAACCCGGCTTTCCTCAAGAAGGTGGACGAGCTCGAACTGTCGGTGCGTTCGGCCAACTGCCTGAAGAACGACAACATCGTCTACATCGGCGACCTCGTGCAGAAGAGCGAAGCGGAAATGCTCCGCACCCCGAATTTCGGCCGCAAGTCGCTGAACGAGATCAAGGAAGTGCTGGCCCAGATGGGTCTGCACCTCGGCATGGAAGTGCCGGGCTGGCCGCCGGAGAACATCGACGAGCTCGCTAAGCGCTTCGAGGATCACTACTGATCCATTTCACCGTCGTGGCCGGAGCCTTCCGGCCACGATTTTTTATTGGGCGAACGCAGGAAGCCCACCTGAGCAACATGTCCGACGAACCGTCGCGGCAGTTCAAAACGTAAGGAACAAACACATGCGTCATGGCAAGGTTCATCGGAAGCTCAACCGCACGGCCGAGCATCGCAAGGCGATGTTCGCCAACATGGCGGCTTCGCTCATCAAGCACGAGCAGATCGTCACCACGCTGCCCAAGGCCAAGGAGCTCCGTCCGATCGTCGAGAAGCTCGTCACCCTCGGCAAGAAGGGCGGCCTCTCGCTCCGTCGTCAGGCGATCGCGGAGCTGCGCGACGTCGACATGGTCAAGAAGCTCTTCGACACGCTTGCGACCCGCTACAAGGACCGCCAGGGCGGCTACACCCGCATCATCAAGGCCGGCTTCCGTTACGGCGACAACGCCGCGATGGCCGTGATCGAATTCGTCGATCGCGACGTCGACGCCAAGGGCCAGGACTCCGGTCCGTCCCAGGCGAAGGAAGCCGAAGCGGCGTAAGCCGGCCGGCATTTTAGGGATTGAGAAAGCGGCGCCCTCGGGCGCCGCTTTTGTTTTGGAGGCGTAGCTTTGTAGGAGGCAAAGGCGCCCTTGCGCCGTGCCCAGCTCTTCTCTTGCGGCACGCAAAATGGTGGGCACGCTTCGCTTTGCCCATCCTACAAAGCTAGGCGGCGCATGTCTCCCTCACGCGTGAGTGAGCGACCAATTGCGGTGGCGTCGATCGCGCCCGATATCTCCATTCTCAACATCACAGCCTGAGGGGGCGTGCATGGCCGCCTATGTCATCTCCGAGGTCGAGGTCCGCGATGCCGCCTCGATGGAAGCCTATCGCACACTCGCCGCACAAACGATCGCGCAGTATGGAGGCCGCTACCTCGCGCGTGGCGGCGCCGCGGACGTGGTGGAGGGCGGTCCACCGGCCGAGACCATCATCATCGTCGAATTTCCGTCGATGGCGCGTGCGCGCGAATGGTACGCCTCGGCCGAATATGCCGAAGCGCTGAAGTTGCGGAGGACCGCGCTGGAGCGGCGGCTGATATTTGTCGAGGGCGTGCTGCCTGTGTGAGGCCTTTCTGGCGCAACGAAGGGTTGCTATGCTCGCCCGGTAGCCCAACCGGGAGAAGAGAATGTTTCAGTCACGATTCAAGATTCTTTGTTTCTTCGTTGCCCTAGTGATCCTGTGGCCGCTTTCGCCGTCACGCGCCGACCAGCCATTTCAGCGGCTGCTGCCGCTCCTGGTCGACCTAGCCGGATTGGACGGCAAGAAGCCGGACGGCATGTCGATGCAGATGTCCGACACGAGCATGACCACGGCAACGCGCGAATACACGCGCGGCTCGGCGCGTCTGCAAGCTGCGGTCATGGTCGGGCAGGCGGCCACCGGAGCTATGGCGCCGATCCAGAGCGGAATGAACATTCAGACGCCCGACGGCCACGTCATGTCCGCAACCATGCATGGCATGCAGGTGCTCAAGAACTACAACAACCCGCAGAAATCAGGCACGCTCATCGTGGCGCTGGGCAAGGACGCGCTGTTCAACCTTTCCTTTGACGGCCTCACCGAGGAGGAAGGGCTTGCGCTCGCCGAAAAATTCGACTGGAAGGCGCTCCAGACGGCCGCCCAAGCGAAGTAGAGGCGTAGGGTGGGTTAGCGTAGCGTAACCCGCCACTTGTGTCGACGCGGTGCCAGAAGAGGTGGGTTACGGCTTCGCCTAACCCACCCTACACAGCGATTACCACCCCTCGAGCACGATCTTGCCGCGTGACTTGCCGCTCTCCAGCAGCGCATGCGCGCGCTTGAGGTTGGCCGCGTTGATCGTGCCAAAGGTCTGATCGAGCGTGGTGCGAAGTACGCCCTTGTCGATGAGATCGCTGACGTCATCGAGCAGGTGATGCTGCGCGATCATGTCAGCGGTCTGGAACGAGGAGCGCGTGAACATCGATTCCCAGTGCACCGAGATCGCCTTGCCCTTGAACACGCCCATCGTGAATTCGGGGGGATCGTCGATCAGGCCGAACCTGCCCTGCGGCGCCATGAATTCCGCGATCGCCTTGTAGTGCTGGTCGGTGAAGGTGAGGCTCGCCACCAGCGCGACCGGCGGCAGCTTGAGTTTCTCGATCTGCTCCTTCATCGGCTTGCCGTGATCGATCACCGCATGCGCGCCGAGATCGAGGCACCATTTCTGCGATTCCGGCCGCGTCGCGGTCGCCAGCACCGTGAGGCCGGTGAGGCGGCGCGCAAGCTGGATCAGGATCGAACCGACGCCACCTGCGCCGCCCGTGATCAGGAGCGTGCGCGGATCGACGCTCTTGCCGGGCACGGCGCCGAGCCGATCGAACAGCAATTCCCACGCGGTGATGGAGGTGAGGGGAAGGGCCGCCGCCTGCGCGAATGAGAGCGATTTCGGCTTGCGGCCGACGATGCGCTCGTCGACCAGATGGAATTCCGCGTTCGTTCCCTGGCGCAGGATCGAACCAGCGTAGAACACCTCATCGCCCGGCTTGAACAGCGTGACATCAGGCCCGACCGCATCGACCACGCCGGCCGCGTCATAGCCCAAAATCTTGACCTCGCCCTCGGGCGGGGCGGCGCGCTTGCGCACCTTGTAATCGACCGGATTTGCCGAAATCGCCTGCACCGCGACGCGGATATCGCGCCCCGTCGGCTCCGGCTTTGCGGTTTCGAAATCGATCAGGGACTCCTGATCCTCGATCGGAAGCGATTTTTTGTAGCCGACGGCCTTCATGTCTCCGGTCTCCATCAGATGGTGAGATCGCCTGCCGGGTTAAGTGTCCGGGATGTTCCGATTTTGCAAGTACTGTAAAAACGGGGATATAGTCCCTGTTTGGATACTATTGGGCAAAACACGCATGAAACGACGCAATTTCGCCCGGCGCCCCGGCTGCTCGGTCGAGGCGACGCTGGACCTGATCGACGGCAAATGGAAGGGCGTGATCCTCTATCACCTCCAGGGCGGCACGCAGCGCTTCGGCGAATTGCGCCGCCTGATGCCCGGCATCACCCAGCGCATGCTGACGAAACAGCTTCGCGCGCTGGAGGAAGACAAGCTCGTCATCCGCAAGGTCTATGCGGAAGTGCCGCCGCGGGTGGAATATTGTCTCTCCGAGCTCGGCGAGAGCCTGCGGCCGGTGATCGATATCCTGAAAGCCTGGGGTGAAAGCCACCAGGCGCGGCTGTCCTGCGCGCCGCCGCCGGTGGTCGTGAAGAAGCCGAAACGCGCGGCTTAGCGTTTCCGGGAGCGGCAGTGCCGCTCCTGGAATGTATTGCGTCAGAACGCGACCTGCGTGCGCATGGCGATCGCGTCGAACTTCGAGCCGACATCCGCCGTGGACACAGGTGAGGCCTGCTTGGGCACGTTGCCATGCAGGTAGTCTAACATGAAGCGGACGTTGCCATTGACGTACCAGTTGAGCGCAAGCGTGTAGACGGTCTGCCGTCCGCCGGCGATGCCGGTCGCCGTGCCCAACTGGTCGTTGAGGTCGATCGTCGAGTAACGGCCGGCGATCTCCCACGCACCCCAGCCGCCGCCATCGAGCGAGAACGGATGCGCCGGCTTGATGCCGCCGTAGGAGGCGCTGGCCGGATTGTAGTTGTGGGTCTCGCCGGTCAACACGTAGCCGGCCTGGGCATAGCCGCCCTGGAATTTCACGCTGGGTGCACCGAAGGGCGGCAGGCCTGTATTGGCGCTGCGATCGACATTGAACCAGAAGTACTCGCCCTGGAGGATCAGTGGTCCATAGGTCGCCGCTGCTTCGACGCTGTAGACCTGTGCGCCGGAAGCGTTGGCGATCGCGCCGGTCGTCGCTAGCACCGTCGGATCGATGCGCAGTTCCGGACGATCGCTGAGCGTGAGCGTCTGCGCGCTCGTCACCAGATTGCGCGGCGGCTGGATCAGCCATTCGGCGTCGGCACCGAGATGCAGCGAGTAATCCCTTCCGCTGACGACCTGACCAGCGACACGCGCGACCGCGCCATATTGTTCGGTCGTGCCGTTCGGCGAGACGCTGGACGCCGAATGGATGGCGCCCGTTGCCGGACCGGTGACGTAAGCTCCCGCCCAGAGCACGTCGTTCCACCAACGCGCGCCGATGGCGGAGCGGAAGTCGCCGGCAGCAATATTGGTCGCGATCACCCCGGCCGAGGCGCGCTCCATGAACAAGATGTCATTGGAACTGGTGGCCTCATCGAGCGTGTAGGGCAGATCCATGATGCCCGCCTCGATCGCCATCTTGCCGCCGAAGGGCTTCAATCCCGTGTAGCTCAGATAGGCGTTCTCGACGCCGGAGACGGCGCCCCCCGGAAGTGATCCAGCAGCCGCGCCGCCGAAGCCGTCGGAGGTGCCGCCGAAGTCGTAGACGAGCGCATAATTCCAATCACCGAAGAACTTGCCGACGACGCCGATGCGCGCGCGGCGGAGATTTTCGCCGCTATCGAGCACCTGCGGCACCGTCGCCGCCGTGTTCGGGCGGTAGTTGTATCCGCCGACATCCCAGTGCACGCGGCTCGTGATCGCAACGCAGTTCTGTTCGTCCGCAGTGCATATCGTCGGCCGGTTGTTCGGCATGGTGACGACGACACCGGACGGAGCCACCGGGCCCTTGACCGGAATGGCGGCATTGGCATTGGCGACAACGGCCTTTGCCTCCGACCTCGCTTCGGCCTTGGCCTCGGCCTTCGCTTCGGCCTTGGCTCTCGCCGTGGCCGCCGTGTTCGCCGCGGTCTGACTTTGCAGCTTGTCGAGCTTCTGCTCGAGCAGCTTCAATTGCTGCTTCAGAAGCGCGATCTCCTGTTCGCTGCTGTTTGCCGATTGCGCATGGCTTTGCGAGACCGCGAGCGCGCCGGCGAGGCCGAGCGCGACGCTTGCAAATCTTCTTCTGCTCACGTCATCCACTCCCTTATTGATCAACGTCCCCACCATCACGGAGAGTCGTACGAGCGCTTGATGACTACTCCGCGACGAAACGTGCCACGGTTGCCGGTTCCCACTGATGCAGATTCGCATCAACCGAATCGTGCCTCCATCCACTTTGGGGGATGATGGGCGTCATGCCAATCCCGCGGCAGCCGCAAAATGGCCGCCCTTCGCGCGGGGCTTGCATGCCCGGGCGGGAGAGAAAAGGGGGCGAATATTGGCGGCTCGCGCCCTTCTATTGACGGTCGAACATGCCTATATTCCGGCGTCTTTTCCGAGAGGTAGGAATGTTTCGATTGATCCGTGCCACTGTTATTGCCGCAAGCTGCATGACCCTTCTGGGCAGTCTCAATCCCGCCGTCGCGCAGGATCGTCGCGTCCCCTCGTCTCCGGCGGAACTCAAGCTGTCCTATGCGCCGATCGTGCAGCGGGTGCAGCCGGCGGTGGTTAACGTCTATGCCGCCAAGATGGTGCAGAACCGCAACCCGCTGCTGGATGACCCGATTTTCCGCCGCTTTTTCGGCGTGCCGGGCCAGCAGCCCGAGCAGATGCAGCGCTCGCTCGGCTCCGGCGTCATCGTCGATCCCTCGGGCCTCGTCGTCACCAACGTCCACGTCATCGAGGGCGCCGACCAGGTGAAGGTGTCGCTCTCGGACAAGCGGGAGTTCGAGGCCGAGATCCTGCTGAAGGATTCCCGCACCGATCTGGCGGTGCTGCGGCTGAAGGATACCAAGGAGAAATTTCCCACGCTCGACTTCACCAATTCGGATGAATTGATGGTCGGCGACGTCGTGCTCGCCATCGGCAACCCCTTCGGCGTCGGCCAGACCGTGACCCACGGCATCATCTCGGCGCTCGCGCGCACGCAGGTCGGCATCACCGACTACCAGTTCTTCATCCAGACCGATGCCGCGATCAATCCCGGCAATTCCGGCGGCGCGCTGGTCGACGTGAGCGGCAAGCTCGCCGGCATCAACACCGCGATCTATTCGCGCTCCGGCGGCTCGCAGGGCATCGGCTTTGCGATCCCCGCCAACATGGTTCGCGTCGTCGTTGCTACCGCCAAGGGCGGCGGCAAGGCGGTGAAGCGGCCGTGGCTCGGCGCACGACTCCAGACGGTGACGCCCGACATCGCGGAGAGCCTGGGCCTGCGCTCGCCGACCGGCGCGCTGGTCGCAAGCGTCGTGCCGAACGGGCCTGCGGCGAAGGCCGGCCTGAAATCCTCCGACCTGATCGTCGCGATCGACGGGCAGGCGATCGACGATCTCAATGCGTTCGACTACCGCCTCGCCACCCGTCCGCTCGGCGGTACTGCGCAGCTCGACGTGCAGCGCGCCGGCAAGCCGGTCAAGCTCACCGTGCAGCTTGAGACCGCTCCTGACACCGGCCGAAATGAGCTCGTGATCACCGCGCGCTCGCCGTTCCAGGGCGCGAAGATCTCGTCCATCACGCCGGCGGTCGCCGACGAATTGCATCTTGATGGCGACACCGAAGGCGTCGTGATCACCGACATCGGCGACAGCACCACGGCCGCCGGCGTCGGCTTCCAGAAGGGCGACATCATCCTCTCGGTCAACAACCAGAAGATCGGCCAGACCAGCGATCTGGAGAAGCTGGCGGGCGCGTCCGCGCGGCTCTGGCGCATCACGCTGGTGCGCGGCGGCCAGCAGATCAACGTCACGCTCGGCGGATGAGCGCGAAGCGACCACAGGAGACGCCAACGCTCTTTGCCGCGGCGGGGCTCGATCAAGATGCCCCGCATCCGCTGCCGGACCGCCTGCGCCCGCGCGCGCTGTCGGAGGTGGTCGGCCAGGACCACATTCTCGGCCCCGACGGCGCGCTGACGCGCATGCTGGAGACGCGCACGCTCGGCTCGCTGGTGTTCTGGGGACCGCCCGGCACCGGCAAGACCACCGTGGCGCGGCTGCTCGCGGACGCGACCGACCTGCATTTCGAGCAGATCTCCGCGGTGTTCTCCGGCGTCGCTGACCTGAAGAAGGCCTTTGACGCCGCGCGCGCCCGCCGCGAGATGGGCAGGGGCACGCTGCTGTTCGTCGACGAGGTGCATCGCTTCAACCGCGCGCAGCAGGATTCCTTCCTGCCGGTGATGGAAGACGGCACGGTGGTGATGGTCGGCGCCACCACCGAAAATCCGTCCTTCGAGCTCAACGCGGCGTTGCTCTCACGCGCCCGCGTGCTGGTGTTTCATTCACTCGACGCGGCCGCGATCGAAAAGCTGTTCACGCATGCCGAGGCGGTCGAGGGCAAGAAGCTGCCGCTGGATGCGGAGGCGCGTGCCGCGCTGGCGCGCATGGCTGATGGCGATGGCCGCGCCGCACTGACGCTGGTCGAGGAAGTCTGGCGCTCGGCGCGCGCCGGCGAGATCTTCACCGCCGCGCAGTTGCAGGACATTTTGCAGCGCCGCGCGCCGATCTACGACAAGTCCGCCGATGGCCACTACAATTTGATCTCGGCCTTGCACAAATCCGTGCGCGGCTCCGATCCGGACGCAGCGCTCTATTATCTCTCGCGCATGCTGGACGCCGGCGAGGACCCGCTGTTCCTGGCGCGGCGCGTGGTGCGCATGGCGGTCGAGGACATCGGGCTTGCCGATCCGCAGGCGCTCGTCATCGCGAATGCGGCGAAGGACGCCTTCGATTTTCTCGGCCATCCCGAAGGCGAACTCGCGATCGCGCAGGCGGTGGTCTATCTTGCCACCGCGCCGAAATCGAACGCGGTCTACACCGCTTTCGGCGCCGCGATGCAGACCGCAAGACAGGCCGGCTCGCTGCTGCCGCCGAAGCACATTCTCAACGCCCCGACCGGCCTGATGAAGTCGGAAGGCTACGGCGCGACTTACGAGTACGACCACGACGCGCCCGACGCCTTCTCCGGCCAGGACTACTTTCCGGAAGCCCTGGGACGCCAGACCTTCTACGACCCGCCCGAGCGCGGCTTTGAGCGCGAGATCAGGAAGCGGCTCGAGTACTGGGCGAAGCTGCGGAAGGAGCGGGGCTCGCGTTGATAACGGCCATTTCGTCGTGACGAGAAGCCGCTTTTAGGCTACGCAGGCAAGCATGAGCCGCCGCATCAAGAGAACCAACCCGAAGCCCCGTTCGCGCGACGAGCGCAAGGAGGCGCGTCCGTTCAAGGCGCGCAGCGCGCACAAGGCGGGACCACGGCCCGGCGGCAAGCCGGGCTCAAAGCCGCGGTTCGCGTCCGAGCGCGCGGAGCGGCGCGCGCCTGAACCGGCGCCGGCAAAACCCGTCGAGACGCTGCTGCCGACCAAGGTGCAGACCGTCACCGTGACGGCCGACGAGAACAACATGCGCGTCGACCGCTTTCTGGAAGCGCGTTTCCCGGGGCTGTCGTTCTCTCACATCCAGCGCGTCGTGCGCAAAGGCGAGCTGCGCGTCGACGGCAAGCGCGTCGATAGCAAGGACCGGCTGGAGGAGGGGCAAAGCGTCCGCATTCCGCCGTTGAAGCTGGACACGCCGAAAGCTCCCGGCGCGCTCTCCGAAGCCGCGCAAAAAACGCTTGCCGCGCTCAAGGAGATGACGCTCTTTGAGGACGACGACGTCCTCGTGCTCAACAAGCCGGCCGGGCTCGCGGTGCAGGGCGGCTCCGGCACCACGCGGCACATCGACCAGATGCTGGAGGTGATGCGCGACGCCAAGGGGCAGAAGCCGCGCCTGGTGCATCGCATCGACAAGGACACGTCGGGCTGCCTGTTGATCGCGAAGACACGCTTTGCCGCGACCCATCTCACCGGCGCCTTCCGCTCGCGTTCGGCGCGCAAGATCTATTGGGCGCTGGTGCCGGGTCTGCCGAAGCCGAAGCAGGGCCGCATCTCGACCTTCCTTGCGAAAGAGGAGAGCGAGGACGACACCATCATGCGCATCGCCCAACATGGTGACGAGGGCGCGAGCCACGCGGTGACTTACTATGCGGTGGTCGAGACCGCCGGCAACAAGCTGACCTGGGTGTCGTTGAAGCCGGTGACGGGGCGCACTCACCAGCTTCGCGCCCACATGGCCCATATCGGCCATCCCATCATCGGCGATCCCAAATATTTCAACATCGAGAACTGGGAATTGCCGGGCGGCCTGCAAAACCGGCTGCATCTGCTCGCGCGCCGGATCGTCATTCCGCACCCGCGCGGCGGGGTGATCGACGCGAGCGCCCCGCTGCCGCCGCACATGCAGCAGTCGTGGAACCTGCTTGGCCTCGACGCAACAAGATTTGATCCGATCGAGAACGCGCCGGAAGAGTAATCCGGTTGCGGGACTACGGGAGGAGCACGACATGTCCTCCATGAAGGCCACGCTATCCGTCCTGGTGGTTCTAGCCGCGCTCTCGGCGGGGCCGGGCAGCTTCGCGCAGACGCTGATGCCGGGCGCCACGCCGCGGTTGCTGCCGCCGCCGCCCCCTCCGCCACCACCGCCGAAGATCGAGATACCGAAAGTCCCGCAGATCAATGCGCGGCCGAGCTACGATTACAGGCAGCCGCCGCGGCCCTCGTTCGGCGACCGCATCAGCAAATGCCTCGATGATGCCGCCGGTGCAGGCCTAACCCCCGCCGATCGTGGCACATATTCGCGCATGTGCGCGAACCAATAGATAGTTGCTTCCTCAATGTCGTTCTGGCGAAGGCCAGGACCCATTACCCCAGGACTTAGTAAGGTGGTCGGTACTGGCCGCGAAGTCCTCTCGATGGATCACGCGGTATGGGTCCTGGCTTTCGCCAGGACGACACCGACTACGAGGCAGACTGCGTCACTCGCGATGCCATCAGTTCCGAAACTGCTCCAGAAACATCCGCAGGCTGTCATGCGGGCTCTCGACGTCGGTGATCAGCCAGCCCTCCGGCCCGTTGACCAGGATGAAGTTCAGCGTCACCCGGCGGCCATTATTGTCGAACAGCGCTGCGACATAGGTCTTGTCATATTGCTTACGGAGCACCGAGATCGCGACCGGGCCGAGCGTCCAGGTCGGGCTCTGCACCAGGAAATCGTACGGCTCGCTCCGCGGGCTGCTCCAGGCCTTGCGCAGGCTGGGGTCGAAGAACTGGCGCGCTGTCGGGGCATCCCGCGGCAGGCCCTTCGAGAGCTCCGGCGCACCCCGGCCGTAATGGGCATAGACGTTGCGCACCAGCGATTCCGGCGAGCGGAAACCAGCCTCGGCGATGGCCGGCCAGAACCCGGCGAACAGGGCCAAAATGCCCGTGATTTCCTTCATGCCTGCCGCTCGCTTTATCAGCCGCCGGACTTATTTTAGAAGGCTAGCATCCAGGGAACGTGGGCGAAAACCGAATGCGTGAATTGTTTGATGAGGTTGCGGGCCAGTCTCCGGTCGATCCGCAGGAAGCCGTGCGGGCTGCCTCCCGTGCGCCCTCGCGCAAGCGCTTCTATGCCGTGGCGGACGTCGCGGAAGCCGAGGGCGGCTTTGCCATCACGCTCGACGGCAGGCCGATCAAGACGCCGTCCGGCCGCCAGGTCGTCATCCCCGCAAAGCTGCTTGCCGACGCGGTTGCCGCGGAATGGGCGGGCCAGGCGGAGACGATCGACCCCATGACCATGCCGCTGACGCGGCTCGCCAACAGCGTGGTCGAGGGCGTGGTCGACCGCGTCGATCTCGTCACCGACGACCTCGCAAAATACTTCCAGTCCGACCTGTTGTTCTATCGCGCCGGGCATCCCGAGGGCCTGGTGGCGCGCGAGGCCGCGCATTGGGACCCCGTGCTGTTCTGGGCGGCCGAGACGCTTGGCGCGCATTTCATCCTGTCCGAGGGCATCATGCATGTGAGCCAGCCGGAGCAGGCGATCGCAGCCGCGCGGGCGGCCCTGCCCGGGGATCCCTGGTCGGTCGCGGCGCTGCACGTGATCACCACGCTGACGGGCTCGGCGCTGCTGGCCCTTGCCCTGGCGCACCGGGCGCGCGACGCCGACCAGGTCTGGGCCGCCGCCCATGTCGACGAGGACTGGAACGCCGACCATTGGGGGGTGGACGAGGAGGCGGCCGACCGCCGGGCCGCCCGGCTGAAGGATTTTGCTGCGGCGGTGACGGTCCTAGAGGCCGTGAACGGGCTCCCGACGCAAGGTCCTTAACGAGAGGTTTACGACGGACGGCTAGGGTTGCTCGCGTTCCGCGGGCCCTGAAAACATGCCGACGCCGATAAGCTCGATCGTATCAGTCAGTGCCGCCACCTCCGTGGCCGATGCGGCAACGCCCGAGCTCGTGCTCCAGGCGGGCTCCGTCGTCGATGCCAAGGTCGTCAGCGTGACGGCCGACAATCTCGTGCGCATCGCGATCGCCAACCTCTCGATCGACGTGATGTCGGAGGTGGCGCTGTCGCCGGGCCAGAACCTGCAGCTCGCGGTGTCGCAGAACGACGGCACCGTGCGGCTTGCCATCGTCAACGGGGCAGGCGGGGTGGTGACCGATCAGGTCACGCTGACGCCAGGTGCGGTCACGCTCACCGACGCGCCCACGCTCGCGCCGTCCGCGACCGCTGCGCGCAATCTCCTTACGCCGCTCGAGCAGATCGCCGTCTCGGTGGCCTCCACTGAGGCCGTGACCAGGCAGGGCAGCCAGGCGCCGCTATTTGCCAATCTCGCCTCGGTCGTCACCGGCAGCGACCTGCCGGCCGGGCTGAAGCAGGCCGTGCTGGGCGTGCTGGCGCAGCAGACACCACTCAGCCCGCAGCTCGACGGTGGCGACATCGAGTCCGCGTTCCAGAAATCCGGGCTCTTCCTCGAGGCCTCGCTGGCATCAGGGCTGACGCCAGCAAGCGGCAGCGTTCCTGATCTGAAGGCGGCACTGCTGGTGCTGCGCCAGACGCTGGCGGCAACGTCGGGCGCGCTTGAAACCTCCGTGCCGCAAGCGGCGGCACCGGCAACCGCGCTTCCCGCCGCGCCTGCGGCCGTCGCGCGGGCCGTGACGTCGCTCGAGCACATCGCGGGCGAGATTTCGCAGGCGCCCCCGCTGTCACCCGAAGCCGGTTCGGGCCAGGCGCCGCAAGCGCCGCGCGGCGCCAATATCGCAGCCGCCGCGCTCGCCGAGGCCCTGACCGAAGGCGCGCTGCCGCGCGCAGTGTCACCCAGTGTCGCGTTGAGCCTGCTCCAGGAAGTCGTGCAGGAGTTGCCGCATGCGATGGGCACCGCATTCGCGACGCCCAAAGCCGCTTTGCCGGACGCTCACAGCCTCGACGTCACGCCGCGTGCGGTGACCGCGCCGCCGCCATTCCGCGGTGCGCTGCCGTCGCCACAGGCGATCGCAACGGCCGCGCTCGTATCGGATGCTCCGCTGAGTCAGACCGTGCACCGGCTGCTCGACGATACCGATGCCGCGATCGCCCGGCAGACCCTGTTGCAGGTCGCATCGCTTCCGGATCGCGTCGATGCCAGCGGCCACCGTGTCGATCCCTCGGTGCCGCAGTGGAGTTTCGAAATTCCCTTCGCAACCCCGCAGGGCACCGCAATGGCGCAGTTCGAGATCTCGCGCGACGGCGGCGGCAGCGAGTCCGATCCCGCCAAGAAAGCCTGGCGCGCGCGCTTCTCGCTCAACGTCGAGCCGGCCGGCCCCGTGCATGCCCTGATCACGCTCAACGGCGACAAGACTTTTGTGCGGATGTGGGCGGAACGCCCCACCACCGCGCAGCAATTGCGCGACGGCGCCGGCGAGCTCAGCCAGGCGCTGGCCAAGGCCGATCTCAAGCCCGGCGACATCGTGATCCGCGACGGCACGCCGCCGCAGCCTCAGCCGGCCCGCGCCGGGCACTTTCTGGATCGCGCGACATGAGCGAGGAGAGCAAGCTCGCCATCGCCCTGCATTACGAGAAGGGCAGCGGTGCGCCACGGGTCGTTGCCAAGGGCAAGGGCACGATCGGCGCCAAGATCGTGGAACTGGCAAAGGCCCATCACATCCCGATCGAGGAGAACGAGGTGCTAGCCGGCGCGTTGTCCAAGGTCGAGCTCGGCGACGAGATTCCGCCGGATCTCTACAAGGCCGTCGCCGAGGTGCTGGTGTTCGTGCTGCGGCTGTCAGGCCGGGTGCGTTGAAACGCTGTCATCGTTTCACCACGAAATCGGCTGCACTGTCGCACCAGATCATTGAACGGATACCGCTTTGCTGACCCGTCGCTCCACCCTCGGCCTTCTCGCAGCTAGCGCCATCTTGCCGTCGCGGGCGCTCGCCAATGTCGCGCCGCCGCTCAGCGAAGTCCGCGACAGTCTTGCGAAGCGCTTTGCGGATGCCGACACGGCCGGGACCTTCGTCGGCTACAAGACCGACGACTACATGATCATCCTGAGCGACAAGGAGCGCTCCGCCGAGCCGCGGTTGCCGGCCTCGACCTTCAAGATCCCGAACTCGCTGATAGCACTCGAGACCGGCGTGGTGCAGGACGTGGACAAGGACGTCTTTCCCTGGGACGGCGTGAAGCGCGACATCGAGGCCTGGAACAAGGATCACACCCTGCGCAGCGCCATCGCGGTCAGCGCGGTGCCGGTCTATCAGGAGATCGCGCGTCGCATCGGCCAGGAGCGGATGCAGCAATATGTCGACCTCTTCGAATACGGCAATCGCGACATCGGCGGCGGCATTGATCAGTTCTGGCTGACCGGAAACCTGCGCATCGATCCCATGGACCAGATCGACTTCGTCGATCGGTTGCGTCGCCGCGCACTACCGATCTCGAAACGTAGCCAGGATCTCGTCTGCGATATCCTGCCGGTGACGAAAGTCGGCGCCTCCATCATCCGTGCCAAATCCGGCCTCACGGGCAAGGAGCAGGGCTCGCTCGGCTGGATGGTCGGCTGGGCCGAGAAGGACGACGCGCGCACCGTGTTCGCGCTCAACATGGATTGCCGCGAGCCGCGCCACATCGCCGACCGCATGACGCTCACGCAAGCCTGCCTTGCCGATATCGGCGCAATCTAACGTCGCGCCGCTGGCGTACCTCGCGCCGCTCGACTAGCATCCTCTCGGCCACACAAGAAAAACAGGCCGGGAGGACAGCATGAATTCAACGCCGCTCTGGTTGTCATCGCTGACGCTCGCCGCGGCCGGCGGCTGGTTCGCCGCCACGATGTTCGCAGGCCCCGCCACCAGCAGGGAGCCGCGCTTCCCGCAGCTCACCATGGATCAGCTCGATGAGAAGCAGAGGCCGCTGGGCGAGCAGATCATGAAGGTCTCGAGCGTGGGCATCGGCGGTCCCTACAATCCGATGATCCGCAGCCCCGTGCTTGGCCAGCGCCTGTTCGACCTGTTCTACTATTTGCGTTGGGAGACCTCGGTCCCGGCCAGGCTGAACGAGTTTGCCATCCTCGTCATCGCGCGGCAGTGGCGCTCGCAGGTGGAATGGTTCGCGCATGCGCCGATCGCGGCCAAGGCGGGGCTTTCGCCCGCGCTGATCGCCGAGCTCAAGACCAACAAGCGGCCGGCGACGATGAGCGAGGAGGAGGCGGTGGTCTACGATTTCGTTACAGAGCTCACCACGACGAAGAAGGTCGCGGACGAGACTTACGTGCGGGCCAAGAAGGTCTTCAACGATCAGCAGATCGTCGATCTCACAGCGGTCGCCGGCAACTACGTGATGGTCGCGATGCTGCTTGCCATGGCCGAGGAGACGGTGCCGCCGGGCAAGGAAGAGCCGTTCAAGCCCGGCGAGCCGTAGAGCGGAGACGGGGCATGTTGCATCGCCGCTCGCTTCTGCTCGGAGGCTCCGCACTTCTCCTTGGCGGTGCGCGGCTGCATGCGCAGTCGTCGCCTGAGCAGGAGCTCGCGGCCTTGCTCAAGGACCATATCGAGGCCGGCCACGAGACCATGGGACTCGTCGCCGGCCGCATCGACGGCGGCCGCCGCATCGCTGCGGCCTATGGGCGATCCGGTGCCGCCAACGATCGCCCGCTTGATGCCGACACCGTCTTCGAGATCGGCTCGATCACGAAGGTCTTCACCGCCTTGCTGCTGGCCGAGATGGTGGGGCGGGGCGAGGTGGCGCTGGATGATCCCGCAGCAAAGTTTCTGCCCGAGCGGGTCAGGATGCCGGAGTACCAGGGCGTGCCGATCACGCTTCTCGATCTTGCGACCTACACCTCCGGCCTGCCGCGCATGCCCGACAATTTTGCGCCGAAGGACCCCACCAACCCCTACGCCGACTACACCGCCGATCGGCTCTACGACTTCCTGTCGAGCCACAAGCTCGCCTACACGCCGGGCAAGCACTACGAATACGCCAATCTCGGCTTCGGCCTGCTCGGGCACGTCCTGGCACTGCGCGCCGGCAAGAGCTACGAGGAACTTGTCACTTCGCGCATCTGCGCGCCACTCGGCATGGACGACACGCGGATCACGCTCTCGGCCGCAATGCGCGAGCGCCTGGCGCAGGGCCACAATACGGCGTTGGCACCCGTGGCGAATTGGGACCTCGATGTGCTCGCAGGCGCCGGCGCGCTGCGCTCGACCTTGAACGACCTTTTCAAGTTCGTCGAAGCCTACCAGGGCGCGCGTGAGACGCCGCTCTCGGCCGCCATGAAGATGACGCTGTCCGTGCGGCGTCCAAGAGAAACTCAGCGCGACGTCGCCATGGGCTGGTTCACCAGCCTGCGCTTCGACGACGAGGTGATCTGGAAGGATGGCGGCACCGGCGGTTACGCGACCTTCATCGGCTATTCGACCAGGACCGGGAAGGCATCCATCCTGCTCTCCAATGCAAGCGACTATGCCGCCAATACCTCGTTCGCGCTGAACATGATCAACACGGCCTATCCGCCGCCGAAGATCAGGCGCGAGGTCTCCGTCGATCCCGCGCTGCTCGCGGCCTATGTGGGCCGCTACCAGATCGTGCCGACCTTCGTGCTGACGGTGCGTGCCGACGGCGCTCATCTCTACGTGCAGGCGACCGGGCAGGCCGAATACGAGGTGTTCGCCGAGAGCGAGACGGATTTCTTCTACCGCGTTGTCGACGCCCAGCTCACCTTTGCCAAGCCCGAGGACGGCGCCGCGCCGATGCTGACGCTGCACCAGAACGGCAAGGACATGCGCGGGCGGCGCGTGCCCTAGATATCTGCCGTCTTCTTCGCCGCCAGCGCCTGGTCGATGGCGCAGCCGCCGATCTCGCTGATGGTGCGCGAGATCACGTCGCCGTTCTTGGCAAAGCCGTCGGACAGGATGTCGAACTGCGCGCGGGCAAGCCGAAGCATCGCGATCGGGACAGTGACCGCGGTCTCGTTGAAGGGGTCGACGGACTTGCGGAGCGCGTCGAGCTCGGCGGTCACATCGGCGACATGGGCTTCGGCGTTCTGCATCAGCTTCAGCATCCGCGCGCGCTCCGCCTCGAATTGCGCGCGCTCACTCGTGCTGGTCGCAGTGATCTCCGCAAGCTGCGCGCGCAACGCCTCGACCTCCCGCAACAGGCCGTCGGAGGTGACCTCGGCGACCTCGCGCAGCTCGGCATTGCGCGTGCTCGCGTCGAGCTGGCGGCGATAGAGCTGTTCGGCCGACATTGCCCGCTGCGACAGCTCTTCGATCGTGGCCGCGGCGCGCATCAGCATCTCGCCGTTGCGGCCCGAGACCATGCTGGCCATCCGCCGCAGGAAATCGACGGTTTCGTCACCGGTTTGGGGCGGCAGGGATACGACCGTGGCGGACATCCGTGATGCCTGGGAGCGGGGTCAAAAAAACAGCCGAAGAAGACATCGAGCCTACTGACCGCCGCCGTACCGACTGAAAGCTCACGCGAACCCATCGGCGCTGATCGTCGTCAGAAACAAGCCTGAATCGGCTGAATCGGTCAATCCGCCCCGAGGCTCAAATCGCGGGGAAACGCGCAGCCCGGGCCGGCCATTCACCCTTTCCCCATCCGTCCGATCCGCCCCAGATGGGTGAAGCCGAAGCCTGCCTGATATTTCAGTCCGTAGCCCAGCGCCCGGTCGATGCCGATATGGGCGAGCCAGATCATCGCGATGGAGAGCAGGAGCGGCCATTCCAGCGCAAAACCCGCCGTCAGCAGCGCCACCGGGATCATGTAGCTGTGCGCGGCATTGTAGACGATTGCGCCCGACCGGCTGTCGGCGAGGTATGCCAGGAAGCTCAGATCCGGCGCCAGGATGAGCAGGGCGAACACCAGCCACGACCCGCCCCAGACCGCATAGAGCAGCACCATGCCAGCAAACAGCGTCAGCCCCTCCAGCCGGAGCAGGACCTTGACGCCGCCGGTCACCTCGCCGGTTGCTGTGACTGCATCGTCCATCTGAATCTCCTGGGGTAGGCCCCTGTAATTCCTTGGGCTTTTTAGCCCGTCCGGGCGCGGCGGGCATGCGCAAAGCGGCTTTCCGGCGCGCAAAATGCCGTGTTAGAACCCGCAGCCAATCGCACCTTAGGAACTGGCGGGAGCAAATGAAACATATCCTGGACGCCCTTGAAGAACGTCGCGCCGGCGCCAAGCTCGGCGGCGGGGAGAAGCGCATCGAGGCGCAGCACGCCCGCGGCAAGCTGACGGCGCGCGAGCGCATCGAGCTCCTGCTCGACAAGGGATCGTTCGAGGAATTTGACATGTTCGTCGAGCACCGCTCCATCGAGTTCGGCATGGAGAAGAGCAAGGTGCCGGGCGATGGCGTCGTCACCGGCTGGGGCACCGTCAACGGCCGCAAGACCTTCGTGTTCGCCAAGGATTTCACCGTGTTCGGCGGCTCGCTGTCAGAGACGCACGCGCTGAAGATCACGAAGCTCCAGGACATGGCGATGAAGGCGAGGGCGCCGATCATCGGCCTCTATGACGCCGGCGGGGCGCGCATCCAGGAGGGCGTCGCGGCGCTTGCGGGCTATTCCTATGTCTTCCGCCGCAACGTCATCGCCTCCGGCGTGATCCCGCAGATCTCCGTCATCATGGGCCCCTGCGCGGGCGGCGACGTCTATTCGCCGGCGATGACCGACTTCATCTTCATGGTGAAGAACACCAGCTACATGTTCGTCACCGGCCCCGATGTCGTGAAGACCGTGACCAACGAGGTGGTCACCGCCGAAGAGCTCGGCGGCGCCTCCGTGCACACCACGCGCTCCTCGATCTCCGACGGCGCCTTCGAGAACGACGTCGAGGCGATCCTCCAGATGCGCCGCCTGATCGACTTCCTGCCCTCGAACAATAGCGACGGCGTGCCGGAATGGCCGAGCTTCGATTCCATCGAGCGCATCGACATGTCGCTGGACACGCTGATCCCCGACAATCCGAACAAGCCCTACGACATGAAGGAGCTGGTCCTGAAGGTCGTGGACGAGGGCGACTTCTTCGAGATCTCGGAGGCCTTTGCCAAGAACATCATCACCGGTTTCGGCCGCATCGCAGGCCGCACCGTCGGCTTCGTCGCCAACCAGCCGATCGTGCTGGCCGGCGTGCTCGACAGCGATGCCTCGCGGAAAGCGGCGCGCTTCGTCCGTTTCTGCGACGCCTTCAACATCCCAATCGTCACCTTCGTCGACGTCCCGGGCTTTTTGCCCGGTACCGCGCAGGAATATGGTGGCCTGATCAAGCACGGCGCGAAACTGCTGTTTGCCTACTCGCAGTGCACCGTGCCGCTGGTGACGATCATCACCCGCAAGGCCTATGGCGGCGCCTTCGACGTCATGGCGTCCAAGGAGATCGGCGCCGACATGAACTACGCCTGGCCGACCGCCCAGATCGCCGTCATGGGCGCCAAGGGCGCAGTCGAGATCATCTTCCGCAGCGACATCGGTGACCCCGACAAGATCGCCGCCCGCACCAAGGAATACGAGGACCGCTTCCTCTCACCGTTCATCGCGGCGGAGCGTGGCTACATCGACGACGTGATCATGCCGCACTCGACCCGTCGCCGGATCGCGCGGGCGCTGGCGATGCTGAAGGACAAGAAGGTCGAAATCCCCGCGAAGAAGCACGACAATTTGCCGTTGTGAGCGGGAAGCGTAGGGTGGGTTAGCGAAGCGTAACCCACCAGCTGAATCGACCGCGTGTCAAAGCGTCGGTGGGTTACGCTTCGCTAACCCACTCTACGGACTCGATCCTGAATCCGATGACCGAAGACGATCCAACCGACGAGATTTCAGACATCGAAGCACGGATCGAGGCGCTTGCCGAGATCGCCGAACGATGCCGCAAATTCATTCTGGCTTCGAAGATAGCGATCGCAGGCGGCGCCGCATTGTTGCTCGTCACGATACTCGGCCTGATCGGATCGGGACAGGTCGCCGCACTCGGATCGATCGCCTTGGTCTTGGGCGGGATCGTATCGCTCGGTTCCAACATCAGCACATTGCGCCAGACCGATGACGCCATCGGTGCTGCCGAGGCGCTGCGGGCGGAGTTGATCAGCCGGATCGATCTGCGCGTGGTGCACGATACGCCGATGAAGCTGATGTGAGGCGCTGCCACGTGCACGGTGCGTAGGATGGGTGGAGCGAAGCGATACCCATCAATGATATTCGCGCGACTAGATGGTGGGTATCGCTACGCTCCACCCACCCTACGAGGCTGTGACTCTTTTCGTATCGAGCGTCAGGTGGATATGATTCTCTAAGCAGATTGATTTGCTGGAGAGAATGATGGCTGACGATAGACTTTTTGGCGAGTTGCCGGAACAGTCGGCGCCACGAACCGAAGCAGTGCCGCGGGGAGCACCTCGGCTGCGTGAGCCCTTGCGCGACCAGGTCGAATTGCGGGCGGTCGATATCGACAGCCTGATCGGGCAGGATCATCCTGTGCGGGTAATCTGGGCCTATGTTG
>NZ_AXAS01000001.1 GCF_000472925.1 Bradyrhizobium sp. Ec3.3 | reverse complement strand
ACTATTCGCTCGGCCTGCTCGCGGACAAATATGGCTTCAAGCTATCAGACGTGAAGATCGTGCCGCTGCAGTCGCTGTCGAATGCGGCGGCTGCGCTGAAGGGCGAGACCGTCGACGCCGCGCTGCTTCCCATCTCCACCGCGCGAAAGCTGATGGACGAAGGCGGCGCGAAATTCCTGGGCTGGGTCGGCGACGAGACGCCCTGGCAGCTCGGCGCCGTCTTCGCCTCGCCCAAGACGCTCGCCAACAAGGTGCTGGTGACGAAGCTGCTCGGTGCGTTGGCAAAAGCCGATCGCGAATATCACGACGTCATTTTGACCGCGATGAAGGACAGCACCGTGCCGATTAACGAGCAGACAAAACCGCTGCTCGAGATCATCGCAAAGTACACCAACCTGCCGGTCGAGCAGGTGGTCGGCAATTGCGCTTATATCGATCCGGACGGCAAGCTGGACGTGAAGAACGTCGACAACCAGATCAAATGGCTGCAAGCGCAGGGTTTTGCCGACAAGGGCTTTGACGCGGACGCGATCATCGCGAAGGAATATGTGAAGGCGGATTGATTGCTTTGTTCGTCATTCCGGGGCGCCCGGAGGGCGAGCCCGGAACGACGGACGGGAGATGGACGAGACCGCATGGACCTGATCGCCAACCACATCACTCACCGCTTCGGCGAGCTCGCTGTGCTCGATGACGTCTCCTTTACCGTCAGCGCGGGCGAGGTGGTGGCGATTGTCGGGCCGTCGGGCTGCGGCAAGAGCACGCTCTTGTCGATCCTCGGCGGGCTGCTGCTGCCGTCATCGGGCGCTGCGGAACTGCGCGGCGCGCCGCCTGCGGACAGCCTCAATCCGCTGACCTTCGTGTTCCAGGATTTTGCGCTGCTGCCCTGGGCCACGGTGGAGGAGAACGTCGAATTCGCACTGCTGCACACCCAGCTCTCGCCCGCGCAGCGCCGCGCGCAGGTTGGCGATGCCCTGCGCCGTACCGGCCTCACTGATTTTCGCACGGCCTATCCAAAGCAGCTCTCCGGCGGCATGCGCCAGCGCGTCGGCATTTCGCGCGCGCTTGCGGTGAGACCCGCAATTCTCTTGATGGACGAGCCACTCTCTGCGCTGGATTCGCAGACCCGCGAGCTCCTGATGGAAGACTTCGTCGGCCTGCTCGCCGATGGCGGCATGGGCGCGGTCTATGTCACCCACAATCTCGAAGAGGCCGCTCGCCTTGCCGACCGCATCGTGGTGCTGTCGCGGCGGCCGGGCCGCATTCGCGAGGTCGTCACGATACCGATGACGCGCGCCGAACGCGGCGAGCCTGCTGCGCGTGAAAAACTGCTCATGCTCCAGAACCAGATCTGGTCGCTGATCCGCAACGAGGCGATCGATGCCGAGCGCGAGGTCCAGCATGCTTGATCGCGCAACCCAGGCCGAGACGCTAGCAAAGGACGTGGTGACGCGGCCGGTCCGCTTCCGCGGCGCGGGCTTCGTGCCGGCGAGCAGCCGCTTTGGCGGGTGGGTCGCGCTCGCGCTCGTCATCGCGATGTGGCAGATCGCCGGCAGCGCGCGCCTCGTCAATCCGCTGTTCCTGCCGGCGCCATCGGCGATCGCGCGTGCGATCTACGAACTCGCGATCTCCGGCGCGCTCTGGCAGCATCTCTCGGCCTCGCTGCTGCGCATCGGCATCGGTTGGCTGGTCGGCACCGCGGCGGGCGTCGCCGTCGGCTTTGCCATTGGTCTGTCGCGGCTGGCGCGCAGCGTCGGCATCACCTTCATCTCGGCGCTGTTCCCGATCCCGAAGATCGCGCTGTTGCCGCTGCTCATCCTCTGGCTCGGCATCGGCGAAGAACCAAAGATCGCGACCATTGCGCTCGGGGTGTTCTTCTCGACCGCGATCTCGGTCTACAGCGGTGTCGATGCGGTGCCGCGCAACCTCATCCGCATGGCGCAGAGCTTCAACGTCCCGTTCGCGACCATCGTGCGCAAGGTGATCTGGCCGGGCGCGCTACCCTCGATCCTCGCCGGCTTCCGCATCACCGCGTCGGTGGCGCTCCTGCTTGTTGTCAGCGCCGAGATGATCGGCGCCCAGTTCGGCATCGGCGCCTTCGTGCTCCAGGCCGGCAATCTCATGCAGACGGATCAGCTGCTTGCGGGCGTAGTGATCCTGTCGGTATTCGGGCTTGCGGTCGGGAAGGTGATCAACTGGCTGGAAACGCGGCTGTTGCACTGGCGCTAGCCAGGTTCGTCATTGCGAGGAGCGAAGCGACGAAGCAATCCAGACTGTCTCCGCGGAAAGATTCTGGATTGCTTCGCTGCGCTCGCAATGACGATGTGGATGGAGATGCGCGCCACAACTTCCACCGTCGTCCCGGCGAAGGCCGGGACCCATTACCCCAGGGAGAAGTTTGGCGAAGATTCGTCGTTCGGGATGAGCACCGCGCGCCAAGGATAGATCACGCGGTATGGGTCCCGGCCTTCGCCGGGACGACACGGAACGTTTGGCGAGCAGCTCGTGGTCACACGTTCCCGCGATCCTCGCGGAAGAGGTCGAGCTTCTGCTGCACCGGGCGATCGGAGAAGCTGAACAACACGGCGTCGGTCTCGGCCTCGTGCGTTACCCAGTGCCAGCTCGGCGCCACGAACAGGTCGCGCGGGCCCCATTCGAAGGTCGCATCGCCGATGCGGGTGCGACCCTTGCCTTCGATGGCGCAGAACACGGTGGCATCGGTGGAGCGATAGCGCGCGGTCTTGAAACCCCTTGGCAGGAGCTGGATGAACGTGCCGATGGTCGGCATCGCGTAGTCGCCGGTCTCGGGGTTGCTGAACTTCAGCTTCAAGCCGTGGCAGGCGTCCCATTCCTCGCGCGCTTTGGCTTTTTCCAGGGCCTCGCGGGTGTAGGCATAGGGGTAGCTGAAGATCGGCGAGGTCTTCGACGATCGCTTCACGTCGACCGGCAGCAGATTGTGGCCGTAGCGCGCAAAGCTGTCGCCAGCGGGTTTGGTGATCCTCTGCTGATCCTCCTTGGCGCCTTCCGCGAATGAGCAGTCGAAGAATTGTACGAGGGGGATGTCGAGACCGTCGAGCCAGAACATCGGCTCATCCGTCTCGTTGGAATGATCGTGCCAGGTCATCGATGGCGTGATGATGAAGTCGCCGGGCTCCATCGCGGTGCGCTCGCCGTCAACGGCGGTGTGCGCGCCCTTGCCCTCGAGCACAAAGCGCAAGGCCGACTGGCTGTGACGATGCGCAGGCGCGACGTCGCCGGGCACCACCATCTGCACGCCGGCATAGAGCGAGGTCGTGATCTTCGACTGCCCGCGGAGGCCGGGATTTTCCAGGATCAGCACCCGCCGCTCGGCTTCCTTGGCGGTGATCAGCCTGCCCGCTTCGGTCATGTAGTCGCGGATGATGTCGAACTTCCACAAATGCGGCCGGCAGGCGCTTTTCGGCTCCGGCGTGATCAAATCGCTCATCACGGTCCAGAGCGCGGTGAGGTTTTCGCCGTCGATTTTCCTGTAGAACGCTTCGCGTTCCGGCGTCTTCGCTACGGCTTCCATGGCGAGCCTCCCGTTCGTTTTGTAGATTGACAGTATACTGCCAATCTAGGTAGCGTCAACTTGACACGCCGTCATTCCGGGGCTCGCGAAGCGAGAACCGTGGTGCGCAATTGCGCACCTGAGAATCTCGAGATTCCGGGTTCGATGCTGGCGCATCGCCCCGGAATGACGGGAAAGATAATGAGGGAGGATTCCGATGAAGCTGCACGGCTATTTCCGCTCAAGCGCGGCCTACCGGGTGCGGATCGCTCTGAACCTGAAGGGCCTGACCGCCGCTCACCTGCCGCATCATTTGCGCAAGGGCGAGCAATGTGCGCCGGCCTATCTCGCCATCAACCCGCAAGGGCTGGTGCCGGCGCTGGAGGACGATGCGGGCACAATCCTCACCCAGTCGCTCGCCATCATCGAATGGCTGGATGAGAACCACCCCAACCCGCCGCTGCTGCCCAAGGATAGCTTGCGCCGCGCCAAGGTGCGCGCGTTTGCGCTGGCGATCGCCTGCGACACCCATCCGGTGCAGAACCTGAAAGTGCTGGCGCGCCTGCGCGAGCTTGGGCTGGCGGAAGAGAAGGTTCAGGAATGGGCCGCCTGGGTCAATCGCGAGGGGCTTTCGGCCTGCGAGACGCTGGTGAAAGACGAAGTGGGGCCGTTCTGCTTCGGCGACGCGCCGACGCTCGCCGATCTCTGCCTGGTGCCGCAGCTCGGCAATGCCCGCCGCTTCGGCGTCGACGTCTCGGCCTATCCGCGCCTGCTCCAGGCGGAGGCCGCGGCTAAGGCGCTGCCGGCCTTCGCGAATGCTGCCCCAGAGAAGCAGCCCGATGCCGAGTAAGCCTGCTCCTCCGATCACGATGGACGCGGTCTATGCCGCGCCGGGCTATCTGTTCCGGCGCATGCAGCAGATCGCGGTCTCGATCTTCATGGAGGAGTGCAAGGCGTTCGACCTGACGCCGGTGCAATATGCGGCGCTGGTTGCGATCCACACCCATCCCGGCATCGATGCGACGCGGCTGTCGGCGGTGATCGCCTTCGACCGTTCGACCCTCGGCAGCGTCATCGAGCGGCTCCAGGCCAAGGACTATATCGAGCGCAAGCCGGCGACCGAGGACAAGCGGATCAAGCTGCTCTATCTGACCAGGCAAGGTGCTGGGATCCTCAAGGACATCATCCCCGCAGTCGAGCGCGCGCAGGCGCGCATGCTGGAGCCGCTCAAGCCCGCCGACCGCAAGACGCTGATGACGCTGCTCGTGCAGCTCGTCGATCTCAACAACGAAGCCTCCCGCGTCCCCCTGCGCGCCGAAGACGCGCTGGAGCATCTGGGGAAGGCGGGGTGAGGGTGGCGATGTGAGTGAGGCTGCACGCGCGCCTCACCCACCGCCGTCTTCCTGGCGTGCGCTCCCACCGTTCTTTTCCGCCTCGTAGCGCGCCATGAAGGCCGGCGACATATGGCGCAGGCGCGCATCGTCGATCCGCCCGGAGCGGGTGATGTAGCTGTAGGCAAAATCCATCAGGTCGAGCTTCATGTGCTCGGCAAAGTGCTCGTACCAGCCGGCCGAGGTGCGCGCGGCGCTGACGAGCTTTTGCACGATCGGCTTGCGCTCGGCCTGGTAGCGGTGGAGCGCGGTGGCAAGATGCGCGTCGGATTCCAGCGCCTTCACCAGCGAAATCGCGTCCTCGATCGCGAGTCGCGTGCCCGAGCCGATCGAGAAATGTGCCGAGTGCAGGGCATCCCCGATCAGCACCATGTTCTTGAACGACCAGTGCTCGTTCCAGACCCAGGGGAAATTGCGCCAGACCGATTTGTTCGAGACCAGGCAGTGGCCGCCGAGCGTGTCCACAAAGACCTCCTCGCACACGCCCTTGGACTGCTCGACGTCCTTGTAGGCAAAGCCATAGGCCTGCCAGGTGGCATGGTCGCACTCGACCAGGAAGGTGCTCATGGTCGGCGAGTAGCGGTAGTGATGGGCGTTGAAGGCGCCGCGGTCGGTCTTCACGAAGGTCTGGGACAGCGTGTCGAAGCGTTTCGAGGTGCCGTACCAGACGAATTTGTTGGAGCAGTAGGACAGCGAGGTTCCGAAATCGCCCTCGAACGCGCGGCGCACCAGCGAGTTGAGCCCGTCGGCGGCGACGATCAGATCATGGCCGTTGAGCTGATCGATCGAATGGATCTGCGTGTCGAAGCGCGGCGTGACGCCGGCATCGATCGCGCGCTGCTGGAGGAATTTCAGGAGATCGAGCCGCCCGATCGAGGAGAAGCCGACGCCGTCGATGGCAACGCTGTCCCCGTTCAGGTTCAGCGTGATGTTTTCCCAGCTCTCCATGTGCGGCGTGATCGCGTCGACGGTCTCGGGATCGTCGGCGCGGAGGAACTCCAGCGCCTCATCCGAGAACACCACGCCAAAGCCCCAGGTCGCGTCGGCCGGGTTCTGCTCGAACAGGTCGACCTGGTCGTCGGGGTGACGCTTTTTCCAGAGATAGGCGAAGTAAAGCCCGCCAGGCCCTCCGCCAATCACGGCGATCCGCAACGTCGTCCTCCCTGATTGACAGTGTGCTTGTTATCTCGAGCTGAACTGGTCTGGCCCGGCCCGCGGCGCCAGAGCCATGATCGTCGGGTCCTCAGACGCAGCGCTTCACCCAGGCGCCGTTCACCAGCACCGTGGAGCACCTCACCGCCGGAACCGGCTCCCTGACCACCACCGCGGCATTCGGCCCGGCGCATCCGGCGCGATAGACGCCGCGCGCGCACACCACGGCATTGGCGTCGGGCGCTTCGACGACCATCGTCGCCGCGAAGGCGAGGATCGCGGACGCAATAAGCAGGCATGAACGCATGGTCTCCTCCCGGTCTTATCGTGATCAAAATCGAAGAGTCAGCAACCTCTCTGTGGCGGTATCGTCTGCGCACGCCGCTAGACATCGCCGCGCGGAACTGGCCATGCGCGGCGTTGTACGATCCTAGCGCGATCTTAGCGCGTGGCGAAGGGGGCCAGGACCTCCTTGCAGGCGGGCGACAGCGAGGCCGCGTTGGTTGCGAGGCACTGCGCGATGCGGCCGCCGCCCGGTGCCACGCCGGCGCACAATGTCCGGACATCGCCGTCGCATGCCGAACGCACGATGAGCAGTTCTTCGCGTGGCCGCAAGGGCCGCAGCACGATCACCGTCGGCGCTGCTGCAGGTGCAGCCGCCGTTGGGGCCGCGCCCGCAGTCGCTGCGGCGGCGGGAGCGCCGCCACCGCCGGTCGCGGCGCTCACCGCCTTCGCGCAGGCGGGCGAGACTTTCGCCTTGTTCTTTTCCAGGCATTCCAGCGCGGGCGCGCCGCCGGGCGGCACGCCGGCGCAGACTTTTGGATAGTCGGAGCGGCAGGCGCTCTTGATTACGGACACCTGTGCGCTGCCCGGCTGCTTCGCCGCGGCGGCTTTGGGTGTCTCGGCCTTGGGTGCTTCGGTCGTGGCGGCCGGCTTGCCGGGTTCGGCGGCAGGCGCCGATTCTGCTTTCGGTGCGGCCGGGGCGGCTTCTGTCTTTGGCGCAGCCGCCGGTTCGATCGCGCGCACCGCGCTCTGGCAGGCCGACGACAGGCTCGACATGTTCTTGTTCAGGCATTGCAGCGCCTCGGCGCCGCCCGGCGTCACGCTCGCGCAATGCGCCTGATAGTCGGCGCGGCACGCGGACCGGATCGCACTCTTCTGAGCGTCGGTCGGAGCCTGCGCGAAGATCGGTGCTGCAGTTGCGAAGAGAGCCGCCGCCAGCAACGCGTTGCGCGTTGCGACAATTCTCGAGCTGTCGAACATTTGCGTCAATTCCTGCCCTTGGAAGCTCATGCCTTGAAAATCGGAGCTTCGAAAAAGTCATATGATCGCAATCGGCGCGAGGGTCATCTCGCGCGCGGCATCATTGGCCGCTTTGGCCTCTACCGCAAGTAGATTATGCCCGCCGAATGTGGCGGGACAACATCGTCAGAGCTTGACCATGCGCTTGCCGCGGTTCTCGCCCGCAAGCAACCCGATCAGCGCCCGCGGCGTGTTCTCGAGGCCGCCAATGATGTCCTCCTGCACCTTCAACCGTCCCGACTTGACCCAGGCTTGCAGGTCGGTGAGCGCACGCTGGCTCTGGTTCATGTAGTCCATCACGATGAAGCCCTGCATCACGAGCCGCTTCACCACGATCAAGCCGGGCACGCCGCGCGGGCCATGCGCGGACGGCGCGCCGTCATATTGCGAGATCGCACCGCAGCAGGCGATACGGCCGTAATTGTTCATCTGTGGCAGGCAGGCTTCCAGAATGTCGCCGCCGACATTGTCGAAATAGACGTCGATGCCATCAGGTGCAGCCGCGCGCAGCGCCTTGAATACCGCGCCGTCCTTGTAATCGACCGCGGCATCGAAGCCGAGTTCCGAGGTGAGCCAGTTGCATTTGTCCTCGCCGCCGGCGATGCCGATCACGCGACATCCCTTGATCTTGGCGATCTGTCCGACGATCGATCCGACCGAGCCGGCAGCCGCCGAGACAACGACCGTCTCGCCCTCCTTGGGCTTGCCGATCTCCAGCAGGCCGAAATAGGCGGTGAGGCCGGCGATGCCGAATACGCTGAGCAGATGCGTCAGTGGCTCGAGCTTCGGCATCTTTGTAAGATGCTTTGCGGGCACCGCGGCGTAATCCTGCCAGCCGGTATCGCCGAACACGATATCGCCGGCAGCGATCCCCGCTGCCTTGGAGCTGACGACCTCGGCGATGGCGCCGCCGGCCATCACGCTGTTGGCCTCGACCGCCGAGCGATAGGTTGCGCCATGCATCCAGGCTCGGTTGGCAGCATCGAGCGAGATGTAGCGCACGCGCAACAGCGCCTCGCCGTCGTTCGGCTCCGGCACGGTGCCTTCGACCATCTTGAAATGCTCCGGTCCAAGCTTGCCGCTCGGCTTCTCCACCAGGAGAATCTGGCGATTGACGGTCCCGCTCATGGGTCATCCCCTCTCTAATTGTTTGACTTTTATTGATGCAGATGTCGCGCAGAAAACATGCAAGCCGCATCCGTTGTGCGCTGCGTGAAAGCTAGATCGCTCCACCCATTTTCACAACGGGAACATCCGGCCAACGCGGGCGCCCGCCAAGCGTGTTGCGTCGCTGTCAAAATCTGCGACACTATGAAACGCCGGTGTACGTGGGGGTAAGAAATGTCGAACAGGTTCACGCAATACATTCTGGCCGCGATGGTGCTGGGCATCATTGTGGGGTCGGCGATCTACAATTTCATGCCCGACACCCGTGCCGAATGGGCGGCCTCGATCAACCTGATCGCCATGATGTTCCTGCGCCTGATCAAGATGATCATCGCGCCGCTGGTGTTCGCAACCCTGGTCGGCGGAATCGCGCATATGGGCTCGGGCGCAAGGCTCGGGCGGATCTTCGCCAAGACCATGGGCTGGTTCGTCAGCGCCTCCTTCGTGTCGCTGATGCTCGGCCTCGTGATGGTCAATCTGCTCCAGCCCGGCGCGAATTTCCCCGGCACGCTGCCGGAGAAGGGGCAGTCGACGGGATTGCCCGTTTCGGCCTTCTCGATCGAGAAGTTCCTGACCCATCTGATCCCGACCTCGATCGCGGATGCGATGGCGCAGAACGAGATCTTGCAGATCGTGATCTTCGCCGTGTTCTTCTCGGTCGCGATGGGCGCCATGCCTGAGCGCTCGAAGCCAATCCTGCAACTGATCGACGACGTCGCCCACATCATGCTGAAGGTGACGAGCTATGTGATGCTGTTCGCGCCGCTCGCGGTCTGGGCCGCCATCACCGCAACCGTCGCCAAGAACGGCCTCCTGGTGCTGTGGAAGCTCGTCGTGTTCATGGGCGGCTTCTACCTGTCGCTCATGATCCTCTGGGCCATCCTGGTCATCGTCGGCTTCATCGCGATCGGGCCGCGCTACAGCCATCTGTTGCGGCTGATCCGCGAGCCGCTGATGATCGCGTTCTCGACCGCGAGTTCGGAGGCCGCCTATCCGAAGACGCTGGAGGGGTTGACCAAGTTCGGCGCCTCCTCGCGGATCTCCAGCTTCGTGCTGCCGCTCGGCTATTCCTTCAATCTCGACGGCACGATGATGTACTGCACCTTCGCGAGCATCTTCATCGCGCAGACCTATCACATCGAGATGCCGCTCGCGACGCAGCTTGCGATGCTCGCCACGCTGATGATCACCTCCAAGGGCGTTGCCGGCGTGCCGCGTGCCTCGCTCGTGGTGATCGCCTCGACGCTCTCCCAGTTCGGCATCCCCGAGGCGGGCCTGCTGATGATCATGGGCATCGACACTTTCCTCGACATGGGGCGGAGCGCCACCAACGTGATCGGCAACTCGCTCGCCACCGCCGTGGTCGCGAAGTGGGAAGGCGAACTCGGGCCCGAGCATGCGCTCGGACCGGGTGAGGCTCCCACGCCGGACATGGTGCCGGGCGAAGTGCCCGCGATGGCCGGCCACTGACGGGAGCGCGTCATGCGCCTGATATCGGCGATATCGGCAGGCCTGTTGCTGGCATGCGTGCTGGCAACGGGAGCCTCGGGGCAGACCGGCGGCAGCGAAGGGTTGAGCCCGACGCTGTCAGCGATCAAGAGCGCCCATGTGGTGCGGCTCGGCTATCGCGAAAGCTCGCTGCCGTTCTCCTTCCTCGATCAGGCGGGCCGGCCGATCGGCTACAGCCTCGAGCTCTGCGAGGCCATCGTGGAGGAGATTGGCATCGAGGTTGACGATCCAAACCTGCGGATCGATTACGTCAAGGTCACCTCGGACGACCGCATCGACGCGGTCCTCCAGAACAAGATCGACCTAGAATGCGGCTCGACCACGGCCAATGCCGAGCGCGCCAAGCGCGTCGCGTTCTCACCTCTGATGTTCGTGGCCGGCACCAAGCTGATGGTGCCGAAGGCGTCCACCGTGTCCGGGGTCACCGACCTCAAGGGCAAGACGGTGGTGGTGACCAAGGGCACCACCAACGAGCAGGCGATGCATGCGGTCGACAAGAAGTTTTCGCTCGGCCTCAACATCATCACCTCGCCCGATCACGAGCAGTCGTTCCAGATGCTGGCCGACGGCAAGGCTGACGCGTTCGCGACCGACGACATCCTGCTCTACGGCCTGATCGTGCGCCACAAGGCGCAGGACAAGTTCCGCGTCACCGGCGATTACCTGTCCTACGACCCCTACGGCATCATGTTCCGCAAGAACGAGCCGCAACTATCGGCCGTCGTCGAGCGCACCTTCCGCAAGCTCGGCTCCAACCACGATCTCGTCCCGCTCTACAACAAGTGGTTCGTGGCGCGGCTGCCGACCGGCGAACGGCTCAACGTGCCGATCTCGCTGCAGCTCGAGGAAGCCTTCAAGGCAATGGACGATTCGCCGGGCGCGAATAATTAGCGCCTACGATTGAGCAGCACTCGAGCCTCACGCTCGCTGCTGTCCCTTCTCCCCATGTGGGAGAAGGTGGCGCGAAGCGCCGGATGAGGGGTTGCATCCACATACTCAACTTCGCGAGGTCACTCGCGGAGAGAGACCCCTCACCCGTCTCGCCGCTTGCGCGGCGAGCCACCCTCTCCCACAAGGGGAGAGGGTGCAGCGGTCGCGTGGCGGACCAAGAACCTGGCGCACCGGCTGCCGCCAAGGGCTCGTGACCCGCAAAAGAAGCCCTTACCGCCGAACCCCGACGCGATTGACGCCCCCATTCCAATTGCCTGGACCGGCCGTGCCAGCGCGGACCGCGGCACGTGCCACCGGCCGGGGCCTGAGCACGACGCCTGCTCTTGCGACGCAACTGGGCGGATAATCAATGTACTGGCAGTACACGACCGCTTTGGCTGGTGCTGGATTGAGAGTGACGCCTGCAAATCCTAACAGGACGCTGGCAGCGATCCCCGTAACTGTGACGGACTTGATCGAAAGATGCTTCCTCCGATGCATGGTGATCCTCCTCCTCGCGCGTGCGAAACTACGGCAGCCCATGTGCGGCCGAACCTAACGTGAGGACCAGGGATCAGCCGACCTTGACGTAGATCAACGGTGCGCCGGCCTGCAGCCGCCGCTTCGGTTCAACGGCAGGCCAGCGTTCGCCTAATGGCCCGCTATCCGAACACCCGGTCCAGCGCCGCGTCATACGTTGCCTGAACGAGTTCCGGATACAGCTTCCCCAGCGCCTCCATCATCACGCCGGAGTTGATCTCGAGCACTTTCCACACGCCATCGACACGGACGAGGTCGATGGATGCGAAGGTGATGCCGATGGCGCGGGCGGCATCGATCGCGAGTTTTGCGCAGGCCGCGCGCGTCTCGCCGCCCTCAATGAGAACGGGCTTCGCGCCGGCATCGAGATTGTGGCGCCAGGTGAGGACGCGCCGCTCGCCCTTTGGAACGACGGCGTCGAGCGCGTGCGCGTCGAGATCATCCAGCTTCACCTTGGGCACCGCGCGCGCCAGTTCGCGCAGCGTCTGCACGCCGTCGCCGGTGACCGACGGCCGCTCCTTGCCATAGACCGCCATCGGCGTCTCATCGAGGAGAATGACCCGGACCTCGTCCTCGATATCGACATAGGGCGCGATCACGAGGCCCAGGCTCATCGCAAAGACCTCGCTCACGGCGCGTTCGAGCTCGGCGCTGCCTGTCACCTTGACGACTGACCGGCCGGCCGTACCCTCGTTTGGCTTCACCACGAGCCCTTGCGGATTCTGGATCAAGAGCCGGAGCATTGCCTCCCACCACCGCGGTCCGGCGACGTGCTCGCCCAACTTCGGATTGAGGAAGAGGTGATGGGCGATAGAGGGCACGCCCGCCAGCGCGAGCACCTCTGATGTGGCCGATTTGTCGTTCGCGAGGCGATGCGCAATCGCGCTGTTGAGACCGATGTCGTAGCCGAAGGCGAAGCGGCGGGTCTCGCCCCGGTCCATCGCGATCAGCCAGCCGTCTGCGCGCACGTCGATGGCGACGCCATGCCGCGCGCAATAGCTCCGTATCGCCTGGACGAATATCCGTTCATTGTTTGGCATCATGCTTGTCCCGCCAAAAGATCGCTTCATGCCGGAATCGGCGGTCTGCCATGGCCAAAAGCACAGCTATTCTTAATGAATTTCTCGCGAGCGAAATGGAAATTAAGTGCTGCCAGCTGCGCCGTTTAGGCAAAGAAATTGCTGCAATGCGGCCCGAAAAGAGAAAATCGTTAATTATCCTTACAAATCAACGGGAAGGGCCGGTTTGATCGGCATCAATTGCTGCACGAACGAGGTTGATTATTGACCTCAATGGCGTACATCAACGACGCGAAATCATCCGCCATGACAGTGGTGTTCGCCCCCAACGTCGAAGGGGCCGGGCAACCCTTTTGTTCAAAACCGCATAGATTCGGAATATCGAAACACATGAGCGCGTTTTATCGAGAGAAGGTCCTTTCCGTCCAGCACTGGACCGATACCCTGTTCAGCTTCCGCGCGACCCGCGACACCGGCTTCCGGTTCCAGAATGGCCAGTTCGCGATGATCGGCCTCGAAGTGGACGGCCGTCCGTTGCTGCGCGCCTACAGCATGGCGAGCGCCAATCACGAGGAAGAGCTCGAGTTCTTCTCGATCAAGGTCCAGGACGGCCCGCTCACCTCGCGCCTCCAGAAGATCAAGGAAGGCGACACCATCCTGGTCGGCCGCAAGGCGACCGGCACGCTCGTGGCCGACAACCTCATTCCCGGCAAGCGGCTTCTCCTGCTGTCGACCGGCACCGGCCTCGCGCCGTTCGCGAGCCTGATCAAGGACCCCGACGTCTATGACCGGTTCGAGACCATCGTGCTGGTTCACGGCTGTCGCCAGGTCTCCGAGCTCGCCTATGGCGAGCAGCTCGTCGCGACCTTGCGCGATGACGAACTGTTCGGGCCGATGCTGTCCGAGAAGCTGGTCTATTATCCGACCGTGACCCGCGAGCCGTTCAAGAACCGCGGCCGCATCACCGACCTCATCAACTCCGCGCAGCTCTTCAACGACATCGGCCAGGCTCCGCTCGACATCGCAACCGACCGCATCATGATGTGCGGCAGCCCGGCGATGCTCGAAGAACTCCGCGGCATGTTCGAAGGCCGCGGCTTCACTGAGGGCTCCGGCAGCGAGCCCGGCCATTTCGTGATCGAAAAGGCCTTCGTGGAGCGCTGATCTCCGCGCGGAGAGTGGCGCCCCCACTCTCGCCAAACTTTCCCATCGTCATCCCGGGGGCGCGAAAGGCGCGAGCCCGGGACTCCGCGCGAGCGCTTGCGCTCGTCGCGAGAGCCCCGGCTGGAGTTGTGGCGCGAGACGGTGGCTACAAGTCTTCGCGTATCGTTGAGCCGATCCGGGCACCGTCCGTGCCTCATTCCAATCCAGTCTATTGCACTGCAGCAGCCCGCCCGCCCGGCGGATTGATTTGCGCTGGCCGAATTCGGTAGCCTGAAACCGGAAGCCGCGTCATATCCGTATGAAGGCGCAGCCGTATAGTAGCCCGTCAGCCCGACGAGAGGATGTGATCGTGTCCAACGTCAATAAAGCGCACAACCAGCCCAGGGGACCTCTCGAACAGGGCGTCATGGAGACCCTGCTGCTCCCGTTCTCGCCGCGTTTCATCGTGCTGACGATCTGCGCGGTCGTTACCGCCCTCCTGATCGGCTTCGGCATCGCCGACCGCAAGATTTTCGACATCCTGATCATTCCCATCGTGATCTTCGGCGGGCTCACGCTGCTCGGCGTCCGCGATCTCCTGCAAAAGGGCCACGCGGTCCTGCGCAACTACCCGATCTCGGCGCATATGCGCTTCCTGCTCGAGGAAATCCGCCCGGAGATGCGGCAGTATTTCTTCGAGAGCGAGAAGGACGGGATGCCGTTCTCGCGCGACACCCGCGCGGTGGTCTACCAGCGCGCCAAGATGCAGCTCGACAAGCGGCCCTTCGGCACACAGGAGGACGTCTATCGCGAGGGCTATGAATGGATGCATCACTCGGTCTCGCCGAAGACGCGGTCCGATGAGAAATTCCGTATCACCATCGGCGGGCCGGACTGCACGAAGCCCTATTCCGCATCGGTGTTCAACGTCTCGGCCATGAGCTTTGGCGCGCTCAGCCCCAACGCCGTGCGCGCGCTGAATGCCGGCGCGAAGAGAGGCGGCTTCGCCCACGACACCGGCGAGGGTGGCGTCAGCCCCTATCACCGCGAGATGGGCGGCGACATCATCTGGGAGATCGGCTCGGGCTATTTCGGCTGCCGGCATCTCGATGGCACCTTCGATCCGGACGCCTTCGCCAAAGTTGCAACCGAAGACCAGATCAAGATGGTCGAGCTCAAGATCAGCCAGGGGGCCAAGCCCGGCCATGGCGGCGTGCTGCCGGCGGCCAAGGTCTCTGAAGAGATTTCAAAGATCCGCGGCGTCAAGATGGGTGAGGACTGCATCTCGCCGGCCTCGCATCGCGCCTTCTCCACCCCGATCGGGATGATGCAGTTCATCGCCGAGATGCGAAAACTCTCCGGCGGCAAGCCGGCCGGCTTCAAGCTGTGCATCGGCCATACCTGGGAGTTCCTGGCGATCTGCAAGGCCATGCTGGAGACCGGCATCTACCCGGACTTCATCGTCGTCGACGGCAATGAAGGCGGTACCGGTGCTGCGCCGCTCGAGTTCATGGATCATCTGGGCATGCCGATGCGTGAGGGCGTCAACTTCGTGCACAATGCGCTGGTCGGCATCAACGCGCGCGACCGCATCAAGATCGGCGCGTCGGGCAAGGTCGCGACCGCCTTCGACATGGCGCGCGCCATGGCGATCGGCGCCGACTGGTGCAATTCGGCGCGCGGCTTCATGTTCTCGCTCGGCTGCATCCAATCCTTGAGCTGTCATACAGACCGCTGCCCGACCGGTGTCGCCACGCAGGACCCGACGCGCGCCCGCGCGCTTTACGTGCCACTCAAGATCGACCGCGTGCACAACTATCACCATGCGACGTTGCACTCGCTCTCCGAGCTGATCGCCGCGGCCGGCCTCGAGCATCCGCAGGAGCTGCGCCCGATCCACTTCGCCCAGCGCACCTCGACCACCGAGGTGAAGTCGTTCGCGCAGCTCTATCCGGCCCTGCGGTCTGGGGAGCTGCTCGAAGGCACCGAAGACCCGCGCTTCCGCGATGCCTGGCGGATGGCGCGGGCGGATACGTTCCAGCCGGTTCTGTGAGGGCCCGGCCCGATCCATGGACGAACGGCGAATCCAGTCACGGCACCGCGTGCTCAAGGCCGGAACCATCGAGTTCGGCGGCGGCGCGATCGACTGCGCCGTCCGCAACTTCTCGGACACAGGCGCCGCGCTCGACGTCACCAGCCCGGTCGGCATCCCCGAGCATTTCACGCTTTTCGTCCAGGCTGATGGAAGGCATCTGTCCTGCACCGCGGTGTGGCGCAAGGAAAAGCGCATCGGCGTGAAATTCGGCTGAGCCGCGGCCTCGCGCGTTGAAACCCTCAACACTCGATCTGCATTGTCCTGCAACGCGCGCGTTGAGCCGAGAGGCGATCATGAGGACAGCGAGCATGGCCGCTTTACTCTGGCTTGCACTATCGCCCACGGCCATGGCGCAAGGCGGAGGATATCCCGCAAGTCCGTCGCACGCCGTCGTCGGCACGACGGCGGACGGCACTCCACGCTACGGCCGCGAGCCGCGGAAGGAACAGGGGGCGTCGGATACCGTGGGCCGTGGCGGCGCGTTCGATAGCAGCGGCAAGCAGGATCGAACGCCCGATGCGAGCAACCGCGCCGACGACAGGCAGAGAACTACCGACGATTCTCAAAAGCGCGAGAAGTGAATCTCGAGTGACGCGCGGTAGCGCCCCAAACTCAACCGTCGTCCCGGGCTCGCGCTGCGTACGCCCTCGGACGACGAGTGAAGAGGTAGCTCACGCCGCCGCCTGCTCACTTTTCCGGCTCGCAAGGATCTTGTCGATCCTCCGGCCGTCGAGATCGACGACTTCGAGATGCCAGCTGCCGAGGTCGAACGCGTCGCCGACGTTCGGTAGCACGTTGAAGTGTTGCAGCACGAGGCCGGCCACGGTGTTGTAGCGGGGATGCGGCGGCAGCTCGAAGCCGAGCAGCTCGCCGAATTCATCGACCGGCATCCAGCCCGAGACCAGCAGCGAGCCGTCGGCGCGCGTGACGTAGGCCGGCTCCGGCGGGCCTTCCTCGGAATGGAACGCGCCGACGATGGATTCCAGAATATCGGCCGCGGTGACCACGCCTTCGAAGGCGCCGTATTCGTCGTAGATGAGGCCAATATGCACCGGCGCCGCCTTCAGGATCGCCAGCACGTCGCGCGCATCGGCGGAGGCCGGAATCACCGGCGCGTCGCGCACGAGCGCGCGCAGATCGGGCGTGCGCGCGTTCATGTATGCGACGAGCAGATCCTTGGCCTGGAGCACGCCGATCGGCTTGTCGCGGTCGCCGTCGGACACGGGAAAGCGCGAATGGGGGCTTTTCGACATGATCTCGCGGATCGTCTCCGGCGCGTCGTTGAGGTCGATCTCGTCGACATCGGTCCGCGGCGTCATGACGGCGCCGACCGGACGGTCGCCGAGCCGCATCACGCCGGCGATCATCTCCCTCTCACCCGGCTCCAGCACGCCGGCGCTCTCGGCCTCGCTGACGAGGTGATGGATCTCGTCCTCCGAGACCGTCTCCTCCGCCTTGCCGCCGCGGCCGAGCAGCGTCAGGATCAGCTTGCCGGAGAGATCCAGCAGCACCACCAGCGGAAGCGAGATCCTCGCGAGCCAGTCCATCACCGGCGCGACCTTGACCGCGATGCTTTCAGGATCGCGCAGCGCCACCTGCTTGGGCACCAGCTCGCCGACGATCAGCGTCGTATAGGTGATGAGGGTTACGACGATGCCGACGCCGACGATGTCGGCGATGCCCGCCGACAAGCCGAGCTCGACCAGCCATTGCGACAGCCGCTGCCCGAGCGTTGCGCCCGAGAACGCGCCGGAGAGCACGCCGACCAGCGTGATGCCGATCTGCACCGTCGAGAGAAACTTTCCGGGATCGGACGCCAGCGCCAGCGCGCGCTCGGCGCCGCGCACCCCCTTGGCCGCCAGCATCGAGAGCCGGGCCGGCCGCGAGGAGACGACCGCCAGCTCCGACATGGACAACAGGCCGTTAATGACAATCAGCAGGACGACGATGAGGAGTTCGAGCGAGAGCATTGTGCAAGATGGTTGGAAAGGCTTCGGCCGGAGACCTGCCGGCAACTCACCCTATATATGAATGCCTCGACCGATTTCGTCGGCCTTTGGCAAAATTGTCGCATCTTTCCGCGCCGTCCCGGCAGGCTGTGCCGGTTGGATGCGCGCCTCCAGGCGGCTCAGGCGAGAGCGCTTTCCTGCGCCGGCGCGGATTTTCGAGGCCAGGTTTCTGGGAACCTGTTTAGCCGACATTAATGATGCCTTCTCAATGTGGCACATCCGGTTCGGTTTCAGGCCATGTCTATGTATTGCCTGTAAACGTTGATTAACGAGGCCGTTCCCATATTTCCGCGTGTCGAGCGTGCGATCGATGGAGAAGTCTAACGGCTCCTGCGACCGCAACATTTCAGGAAAGCGTTTTCGCCGCAGCGACGGCAATCAGGGTAAAGATCATGCTCCGCCGCTCAGTGCTTCGTTTCGCGAGAGATCGTAAGGCCAACGTTGCCGTCATCTTCGCGCTCGTGATGATCCCGACGATCTATCTGTTGGGCATGGCGCTCGACTACACGCAAGCCTTGCGCAAGCGCGAGCAGCTTGATGCAGCCGCGGACGCAGCTGCAATCGCGGCCGTGAGGCCGGCGATGCTGACGCAGACCGACTCCACCGTGGTCGAGGCGACCGCGAAGGCCGTGTTTGCGGCGAAGGCTAGTCTTGCCGGTCTGTCGTCAACGCCGGTCCCGACGGTCACAGTCACCGATTCCGGGCTGCAGCGGACCATCAAGGTTACATACAGCGCGCAGTCCATCAATAATTTTCCGCTCTTTCTCGGCAGCCAGACGTGGCCAGTCAACGGCTCGTCGACAGCGCGGGCCTCGAGCGCGCCCAACATGAATTTCTATCTGCTGCTGGACGACTCGCCGTCCATGGCGATTGCAGCGACCAGCAGCGCCATTACCGCCATGATCGCCGCCACAAGTAGCCAGCCTTCAGCCTCAAAGAGCTGCGCATTCGCCTGCCATGAAACAAATCCCAGCAAAGACAGCGGTGCGACCGCATCAACTGTAGACAACCTGAGCATCGCGCGTACGAACAACATTACGTTGCGTATCGATTTCGTGAAGGCTGCGGTCACGCAATTGCTGGCTGGGCCATGGACGTGCCCGCAGGCGGGTGTTTCAGGCGGCGTCATGCAGTGCATGGCGGCGCTCAACAACACGACCTACCAGGCGGCCCTCTACACCTTCGACACCGGCCTCAATGAGATCCAAAAGCTCACCACCCCGACCACCGCCGCCGGTCAGATTTCCAATATTCAGCTCATGACGGTTGATCACCAGAACTGCGTCACCACCACGAGCTGCAACACCGACTACGGAACGGACATCTCGGGCGCGCTCACGACGCTCGGAAAGGACGCCAGTTCCATCATGCCCAACCCCGGCGGTGGCACTAATCAATCGAATGACACCCCGCAGGAGGTGGTCTTCCTCATCACGGACGGGGTCGACGACAAGCTCGTCACGACCAGCACGAGCTGCGACGCGAACGCCACCTATCCGCTTCCGAAGGTCACCGTGAACAAAACTTCGTACTGGCGATGCCAGCAGCCACTCGATGCAACGATATGCACGACCATTAAGAACCGCGGCATTCGCATCGCGGTCCTCTACACCGAGTATTTGCAGCTGACGACGGATGGCTGGTACAACACCAGGATTTCACAGTTCAACAACCCATCCTCGTCGACGGGCACGATCGCACAACGGCTGAAATCCTGCGCATCGCCCGGTCTGTTCGCGGATGTTGACAGCAGCGACAAGATTCCGGATGCGCTGACGAAGCTGTTCCTCAATGTCGTGTCCGCCACGGCCAGCCTCGTGCAGTAGGGAAAGCACCATGAGCGAGCCGGAAGTCGCATCAACGAAGAGACGCAAGGGCTGCGTCGCCTTCCTCGCGGACAACAAGGGGGCCACGGCCGTCGAGTTCGCGCTCGTCGCTGCGCCGTTCCTCGCGCTCATCATCGCGCTCATTCAGACGTTTCTGGTGTTTTTCGCCCAGCAGTCTCTCGAAGCGGTCGTGCGCCAGTCGGCCCGTCTCATCGCGACCGGGCAGGTACAGAGTGCACAGATGACCCAGGCTGCATTCGCGCAGCAAGTGTGCAACCAGGTCGTCATATTCTTCGATTGCCAGGGCTTGATGGTCGACGTGCAGGTTGCCAATTCGTGGACGGCAGCAAACACGAGCACTCCCGCGCTGACGTTCGACAGCCAGGGCAAGGTCACGAATGTCTGGCAATTCAATCCCGGAACCGCCGGCGATATCGTCGTTCTCCGGGTCATATACGTATGGCCGGTCGTCCTGGGGCCGCTTGGTTTCAATCTGTCGAATCTTGCCAGCGGCGGTCGGGAGATCATGGGGTCTGCCGCTTTCCAGAACGAGCCGTCCTCTTAGGAGTTACTCATGATCGCCAGCCTGTCATCTCGCGCGCGGGACCTGTGCACCGACGTCAAAGCCGTGGCGGCGACGGAGTTCGCCATCGTGCTGCCGTTCATGCTGGTGCTCTACGTCGGCGGCGTCGAGCTCGGGAACGGGTTGGCGATGAACGTCAAGGTCAGCGAGACCGCGCACAGCCTCGCCGACATGGTGTCGCAGAATACGCAGGTCACGGACGCCCGGATGCAAGCCATCCTTGGGGCTGCGACGGCCATCATGGCGCCCTATCCGATCAAGAATGCCAGTGGCGCTTCGCTCATTACGATCACGGTATCCGAAGTTTCTACCGACAAAGACGGCAATGCGACGGTTCAATGGAGCGTGTCAAACAGCTCGTCGGCAGCAAGGACCGTCGGTCAGCAGATGACCTTGTCCTCATTCACCGCAGCCGACCCAAAAAATCCGACCAATGCCAACCTCTCGCTCATTCTGAGTGAGGTCTCCTATGACTACACGCCGAATCTGGGCTATTCGATCGCCGGGACCGTAAAGCTTTCCGACAGCTACTACCTGTTTCCACGCTGCTCGACGAATAGCCCCACCACGTCGACCTTTCCCTATTACGACGTCAAATATCCGGCCACGACCATTTGCACCTGCATCCAGCATGTGCAGGAAAAGAGCTGTTAGGTTCGCGCAGTGTCGTCGCCCGATATAGCGGTAACGTCGCTCCGGCCCCGGCGTTCGCGGCCGCTCAGAACTCGCCGTGCAGCCGTCCTGAAAACACCGACACCGGCCCGCGGTCGGCGTTGTAGGCGGGGTTGACGATGAGCTGGTAGTCGGCGGTGAAGGTCAGCGACTTGTTCAGTGCGAGCGCGTAGTAGGTCTCCAGCACGCGCTCGGTGCGGTAGTTGAGCTGGCCGTCGCCGATCAGGGGTCCCAATCCGCCGGCGGCGATGAAGTCGCGGTGATCCTGCGACAGGCCGTTGATGGCGCCGCCGATCGCGACGACGTCGTCGGGCCGGCCCCATTTGGTGCCCTTGACCGACACGCCACCGGACAGGCTGCGATCGATGTCGGTGAACGCCATGATCTCGTTGTGGCCGTCGTTCCAGCTCCAGCGGCCGAACACGCCGATATCGTCGGTGATCGCCTGCTCGAGATTGAAGGCGTAGCCGTATTTGATGCGGCCGCGGCGGGTCTGGGCGATGTCGAGATTGAGCGCGGGATTGTCCAGCGTCTCGCGATAGCTGCCGGAGAAGACACTGTTGACGAAGCCGAGCGTACGCAGCTTGCCGGGCTGGCCGAACAGCGAGTAACGCGTCTCCAGCTCGGCGACGTATTCGCCGCGCTTGGGGATGTTCATGTCGAAATTGTTCGAGTTCGACTCGGCATCCATCAGGAAGTAGCCGGCACGAAGCGCCCATTGTTTCTGGTTCAGTTCGGCGGTCGCGCCATAGCCGAGGCCAAGCTTGTCGGCCGCATAGTCGAAGGCGCCCGAGGCCCAGATCGACCAGTTCATGAAATCCTTGCGCGGGTCGTGCGCGTAGGCATTGCCGTCGAACACGTCGACGACCGAGAATTTGCCGACCTGCACCGTCAGGCGCGAGATGTCGACCTTGTCGGCCAGCTGAAGCTGGCCGCTGGCGAGTTCTTCCTGTTCGCCGCCGAAGCCAAAGGTCTGGCGTAAAAACAACCGCGAGGCGTTGAAATGCGGGTAGGGGAAGCCGGATTTCTGCGCCTCGCCATTCGTGAAGCCCGCGATGCCCGTCGTGTTGTTGAAGCCAAAACCTTGCAGCAGTTCGGGATTGAAATAGACTTCGCCGCCGTCCCAGAGACGCGCGTTGAGATAGAGCGAGTTGCTCCAGGTCTCCTGGTATTGCGGCGCCGGCGTCAGGCTGTTCGGCCCGCTATAGGGCGCTTGAAACGCCGGGTAGCCTTGCGCCACGAAGGTCGACTGGCCGTGGATTTCCCAGCGATCGGATTCGGTGTCCGTGATGCCTGATTTCGGATTGTAGGTCGGCATGCCCGGCCAATCGATCTTGCGATTGAGGCCGAGCCGGATGGTGTGCAGATCCATGGTCGAGGCGTAGTTCACCCCCGACGGGAAGCTGACACTGGCGTCGTCGAACTTGCGATAGAAATATTCGAGTCGCGCGGTCCAGTGCGGCGCGAAGGCATATTCGACGCCGGCGCCTGCAGCCCAGCCGAGCCGCGTATGCAGCCGACGGTCCTCGACATCGTTGATTGGCGTCGAGAGGAAGCGCTCACCCGCAAAGGCAAAACCGCCGGTCGCATAGAACAACCAGGCGCCGGTGGCGTAGCCGAGCCGCGCGCGCAGGCTCGCGAAATAGTCCCAGCGCTCCTCCGCGATCGACAGCGCGGTCGCCGCCGATGACACGACGTGGTTGGACGGCAGATAGTTCGGAAATGAAATGTCGCCTTCGACGCCGAGGAGCAGGCCCGAATTGAGCCGCCAGTTGTAGCCGGCCTGCACGCCGCCGGTCATGCCGTTGAAGACATTGTGGTCGGTGGCGACGGTGGGGTCGGTCAGCGTCGCGCTCGAAGTGCCATACGTGTAGCCGACATGCGCGCCGATATAGAGCCCCGTCCAGTCATAGACGGCCTTGAGCGCAGGCGCCTTGAGCGGCAGATCGGCCGCCTGGCTTACCGTGGGAAGTATCAGCATGCCCGAGGCGATCGCAGCGGCCGTGCGCAATAACCGATATCGGTGATCTCTCAACGTCAAAACGCACGCCCCCAAACGCCAATTGCCCCACCCGCCGCGATATCCCTGCCGATTCGTGGCGATTCTGTCATCAGGTGCTTCTCGTCCACTCGATCGAACGAGATGATCGCGGTGCGACGCGATTTCTTCCCAAGTCCCTGTGCCTGTTGTGAAGCTTATTGCGAATAATTCTCAATAGCAACAAGTGCAGAATGTCGCAGCGGATGGTTCGCATCCTTGTGTGACGGGACTGCAACAAACTCACGCGCCAAAAAAGGTGACCCCGCCCGGGGGGACAACCGGACGGGGTCGGGGCACGACACGGGGTGGATGAGGCGCCCGTGTCGGACGCAGGATCCACTCAGGGATTGGGCCTCAAGGACGTACGATCAGTAGCAAGTGCGGACGCGGCCGAGGTAATGGCCGAAGGCGTCATACTGGGCGACCCAGCCGCAGCGGTGATAGCCGTAGTAATAGGGGTCGTTGCTGGCGGCGATCGCAGTGCCGACGACGGCGGCGGTGGCGATGCCGGCGCCGACGCCCCAGCCCCAGCCGAGCGGCTTGGCCTGGGCGGTCGAGGTGGTGGACGCAACGCTGGCGGTAATAGTCAGGGCCGCAAGAGTAATGGCGGCAATCTTGGTCTTGATCGACATTTCAAACTCCATCCGGGGCGAGGCGGTCCGTTGTGGCCCGCGTGCTCAGTTGGACGGAGGCTTGTGCGTTCGGGTTCGAAGGCCGCCAAGCTGGCCCCGAAATCGGAAAGATAATCCAGTAATCTCAAAGGGATATGGGCTAGGCGAGGGGGCCTGATGCGAGCCTCTTCACGTCGAAGTTATCGACCTCAGTCAGCAGCTCGCAGAAGGCCCGTGCGCCCTGGTCGACGAGCTGCTCGCCTTTCTCAGCAGAGGCCAGCGTTGCGTTGCCGACGGCGCCGCTCGCGTGCAGGTCCTGCGCCTGCCAGGCGAACGGCGCAGGCCGCTGCGTCGACAGCCAGCGATATTGCTGCTCCATCGCGATGCTGCTCGAAGCAAAATCCGCGATCGCATCCTTGCGCACCTCCGACGGATAGCGCGCCAGCATGATCGAGGTCTCGACCGCGCCGCCATGGATGCCGTGCCGCACTTCGTCGGCGGGAAACAATTGCTCCGCGCCGGAGAGGCGCGACCACGACGTCGTCACCACGAACAATTTCTGATGTGCGCGCAGATCCTGCGCCACCAGCATCATCGCCGCGCTGTTGCCGCCATGGCTGGTGACGATGACGAGCTTTTTCAGGCCCGCGCGCGCGACGTCCTCGCCGATTCCCGTCCACCGCTTCAGTGCGGCCTCGGTCGGCAGCGTCTGCGTGCCCGGATAGTCGATATGCTCGGTGGAGATTCCGATCCGCTCGACCCCTAGAAACGTGACAGGAAGATTTTCGGGCGCGAGTTCGCGCACCCGCGCAAGATACGCTTCCGCGATCAGCACATCCGTCTCGAGCGGCAGATGCGGCCCGTGCTGCTCAGTCGCCGCGAGCGGCAAGACCGCAATCCAGCGCGCCGGTTCCGTTGGCGCCACTTCGCTCCAGCGGATGTCGGTCCAGTCACGGGAAGGTCTCATCGTGGTTTCTTTGCGCGAATTTGTAACGTAGTTTGGCGGTCTCGAGGGGACGTGGCCCGGCCGGCCGCGTCCCCGAAATTCTTGTGTTTTATCATGGTCCAGAACGATCGACGGAGTCCAATCATGCGCCCCATCCATCTGCGGCGAGCGTTAACGGCAGGCTTGATGGCCGCATGCATGTCGATCCTGCCGGCGCGGGCGGAGACCCTGGACAAGGTCTCCTTCGGCACCAACTGGGTCGCCGAGGCCGAGCATGGCGGCTTCTTCCAGGCAGTCGCCGACGGCACCTACAAGCGCTATGGGCTCGACGTCACCATCGTGCCCGGCGGGCCCAACGAGAACAACCGGATGCTGCTGATCGCGGGCAAGATCGATTTCTTCATGGCCGCCAACACGCTGATGTCGTTCGACGCCGTCACCAACAACGTGCCCGTCGTGACGATCGCCGCGATCTTCCAGAAGGATCCGCAGGTGATGCTGACGCAGCCGGATGCCAAGGTCGGCAAGATCGAGGATCTGAAGCCGCTGACGCTGTTCGTCTCCAAGGAGGGCATGACCAGCTATTTTCAGTGGCTGAAGTCCGAATACGGCTTCAGCGAGAAGAACGTCCGGCCCTACAACTTCAATCCGCAGCCCTTCATCGCCAATCCCAAGAGCGCGATGCAGGGCTATGTGACGTCGGAACCCTTTGCGGTGGAGAAGGCTGCGGGCTTCAAGCCCAACGTGCTGCTGCTCGCCGATTCCGGCTTCAACACCTACTCCACCCTGATCGAGACCCGCCGCGAAATCGTCGAGAAGAAGCCGGACCTCGTGCAGCGCTTCGTCGATGCCTCGATCGTCGGCTGGTACAACTACATCTATGGCGACAATTCCGCCGGCAACGCGATGATCAAGAAGCTCAACCCGGAAATGACCGACGAGCTGCTCGCCTATTCCGTGGCCAAGATGAAGGAGTACGGCATCGTCGATTCCGGAGAATCGCTGAAGAACGGCATCGGCGCCATGAGCGATGAGCGCTACACCTCTTTCTTCGACAAGATGGTCAAGGCCGGCGTAGTGCGCTCCGACATCGACTATCGCAAGTCCTACACGCTGCGCTTCGTCAACAAGGGCGTCGGCGTCGAGTTGCGTCCGGGCAAGCCGTAGCCGATGCGGCGATATGGTCAAGGTGTGCCCGCATCGTCCACCTCTCCCATAGGGAGAGGTCGGATCGCATCGCAAGATGCGATCCGGGTGAGGGGTTACGCTCTCTCGTGGGACCTGAACCCCCTCACCCGCGCCTTCGGCGCGACCTCTCCCCGTTGGGGAGAGGTGGAAATCGCGGCGCCGCCAGACCAAACAACAGCCACCTGCCAATGATAGAGCGCACAGCCTCGTCCGGGAGCGATGTCGGGCTGACGGCGCTGGCCGTCAGTCTGCGCGGCGTGACGAAGGCCTATGACAACGATCTGATGGCGCTGGGGCCGTTCGACCTCGCCGTGCGCAAGGGCGAGTTCATCTCCTTGCTCGGGCCGTCCGGCTGCGGCAAGTCGACGGCGCTGCGGCTGATCGCGGGCCTGAGTCCGCCGAGCACGGGAACGGTGCGGGTCTCGCGCCATGAGGGTGTGGCGCGGCCCGGGCATGCGATCGGCTTCGTGTTCCAGGAGCCGACGCTGATGCCGTGGACCAGCGTGCGCGAGAACGTGCGGCTGCCGCTGAAGCTTGCAGGCGTCGCCAGGGCCGAGGCGAACGCGCGCGTGGATGAGGCTCTTGCCAGCGTAGGCCTTGCCGATTTCGCCGATGCATTCCCGCGCGAGCTTTCCGGCGGCATGAAGATGCGGGTCTCGCTGGCGCGCGCGCTCGTCACTGATCCCGACATCCTCTTGATGGACGAACCGTTCGCGGCGCTCGACGAGATCACGCGCTTTCGCCTCAACAACGATCTGCTCGCGCTGTGGCGGCGCTTGCGCAAGACCGTCATCTTCGTCACCCATTCGGTATTCGAATCCGTCTATCTCTCCCAGCGCGTCGTGGTGATGACGGCGCGGCCAGGCCGGATCGGCGCCGACATCCGGATCGAGACCGTCGAGCCGCGCGGAGAAGAGTTTCGCACCTCCACCGGCTATGCCGATTATTGCCGCAAGGTGTCGAGCGCGCTCGCGCCGTCCTATTCCGGGCAGTCGGTGCTATGAGCGCAGAGCCCGTCGTCCCGGCAAAGAATGGCGCCTTGCGCGCCGCGCGTTTCGCGCTTCCCCTCGTTGTCTTCGCGGCAGGTCTCATCGCCTGGGAGCTCGTGGTCCGTATCAAGCAGATCCCGCCTTATGTGCTGCCGGCGCCTTCGGCCGTGCTCCTGACGCTCATCAAGGACTGGGCCGTGCTGTCAGGGTCGCTTGTCACCACCTTGCTCACCACGCTCGAGGGATTTATCGCAGCCAGCCTCGGCGGCATCGCGCTGGCGCTGCTGTTCAACCAGTCGAAATGGGTGGAATATTCGCTGTTTCCCTATGCCGTCATCCTCCAGGTGACGCCGGTGATCGCGATCGCGCCGCTGTTGCTGATCTATCTCGACCAGGAAACCGCCGTCGTGGTCTGCGCCTTCATCGTCGCGTTCTTCCCGGTCCTCGCCAACACCACGCTCGGGCTGAATTCGGTCGACCGCAACCTCGCGGGCCTGTTCCAGCTCTATGGCGCCTCGAAGCCGCAAACCCTGCGTTTTCTTAAATTGCCCTCGGCCTTGCCCTATATTCTCGGCGGCCTGCGCATTGCCGGCGGTCTGTCGCTGATCGGCGCCGTTGTTGCCGAGATCGCGGCGGGAACGGCCGGGGCCGGATCGGGCCTCGCCTACCGGATCGCCGAATCCGGCTATCGTCTCAACATACCTCGCATGTTCGCGGCGCTGCTTCTGCTGTCGCTTGCCGGGATTGTCATCTATGGGGTGCTGGCGCTAATTTCCCACCTCGTTTTACGGCGCTGGCATGAAAGCGCTCTTGGAAAGGAAAACTGATGACGGCCGCTCCGATTTCGTCAGAGAAGATCGATCTTCTGATCTATGGGCCGGTGCGGCCGATCCTCGAAAACGGCTTCTCCGACCATTTCGTCGTGCACAAGGCCGAGACCCGCGCCGACCTCGAGCGCCTGACGCCTGCCGTCCGCGAAAAAATCCGCGGCATGGCCGTGACTTATCACACCGTGCGGGCCGACAAGGATTCGCTGTCGCATTTCCCGAAGCTGGAGATCGTGGCGAATTTTGGCGTCGGCTACGATCACGTCGACACGGCCTATGCGCGCGAGCACAATATTGTCGTCACCAACACGCCTGACGTTCTGACGGAAGAGGTCGCCGACGTTGCGATGGGCCTTCTGCTTGCCACCTTGCGCGAATTCATCCAGGCCGACCGCTATGTACGCTCCGGCCTCTGGACGACCCAGAACTATCCGTTGAGCGTCGGCTCGTTGCGCGATCGCAAGGTCGGCATCGTCGGCATGGGCCGGATCGGACAAGCGATCGCGCGTCGGATCGAAGCCTCGCTGGTGCCGGTCGTTTACCACTCGCGCAATCCGTCCAAGGATGTTTCCTATAAGCACTATCCCGATCTGATCGAGATGGCGAAGGCCGTGGACACGCTCATGGTAATCGTGCCAGGCGGCGCCAACACCAACAAGATGATCAACGCCGAGGTCTTGAAGGCGCTCGGCCCGCGCGGCGTGCTGGTCAACGTCGCGCGCGGCTCCGTGGTGGACGAGGCGGCGCTGGTCCAGGCGTTGAAATCGGGGACGATTCTTGCCGCCGGTCTCGACGTGTTCGCTGCCGAGCCGAACGTGCCGGATGAGCTCAAGACAATGCAGAATGTCATTCTGCTGCCACATATCGGGTCGGCATCCGTGGTAACGCGGAACGCAATGGACCAGCTCGTGGTCGACAATCTCAAGACCTGGTTTGCCGGCAAGCCGCCGATCACGCCGGTCGCGGAAACCCCGGTGAAGAGTCGCGGATGACATATCTTCGGGTCGTTGCGTGGGCAATCGTTGCGGCGCTCGTCGCCGTGACCGGTGCTGCGCAGGCGCAGGATACGACGACCCTGAAGAAGGACATGGTCGGGCAGTGGGAGCTGTCCACCACCGAGCGCAGCAAGACCTGCGTGGTGACGCTGAAGGGCGACGCGGCTGGGCAGGCCTCTAAGCTCGAGCTGGAGCCGGCCTGCAAGACCGCGCTGCCCTTCACCAAGGACATCACGGCCTGGAGCGTCAAGGGGCTCGACATCGTGCGGCTCCAGGATGCGACCGGCGAATCCGTGATCGACTTTACCGAGGTCGAGGCCGGCATCTTCGAAGGCTTGCGGCAAGGCGAGGGCGTCTACATCCTGCAAAATCTCGCCGCCGCCCGCTCGATGGCCAAGTCGATGGACCAGATGATTGGCGACTGGGCCATGGTGCGCGGCAACGGCCAGCCGGTCTGCACGCTCGTGCTGACCAACACCGAAGCGGGTGCGGACAATTTCCAGGTCTTCCTCAAGTCGAAATGCGACGCCGAGATCGCACAGTTCAACCCGACGCAATGGCGGCTCGAGCGCGGCCAGATCATCCTTATGTCGAAGGCCGGCGAAGCCTGGCAGTTCGAGGCCGACGACAACGCGCAATGGCGCCGCGTGCCCGACACGGCCGATCCCCTGATCCTGTTGCGGCAATAATTTTTTGTTCACGCATGTCGATCCGGCGTGAGCTGGATCGTCACTCCTATAGCGAGCCGGTTTGCGGCCAAAACGGCTGCTCCTCGCTCCAACGGGAGTTTTGTATGCGTTTCATGTACATCGTCACCTCCAGCCGGCCGATGTCCGCCCCGACCCCGGCGCTGATGGAGGCAATGCAGAAGATATCCGAGCGGGAGATCAAGGCCGGGCGGATGATCGACAATGGCGGTCTGATGCCGCTCGCGACAGGCGCGCGGGTGCGGATCGCCGACGGCGAACTCAGCGTCATCGACGGCCCCTTCGTCGAGGCCAAGGAGGTGATCGGCGGTTACGCCATCTTCGAGCTGCGTGACAAGGAGGAAGCGCTGGCCATGGCCGGGGAATTCATGCAGCTGCACCTCGATCACATGCCGGGCTGGGAAGGCACCTGCGAATTGCGGGCCTTCGCCACGCCCGACATGGAGGGGGCGTGCCAGGTCGACGCGCATTCCAAGGTGGCCGCTCACGCCTGATGGACACCACCGCTCATCCCGGTCGGCGGCGATGACGGCCGCCGACATCGATCGTGCGATCCACGCCACGATTCGCGCTACCTGGCGCATCGTGCAGCCGCGGCTGATCGCCACGTTGTCACGGATGCTGCGCGACGTGCCGCTGGCGGAGGAATTGACCCAGGACGCACTGGTCGCCGCGCTGGAAGCCTGGCCGCTGAGCGGCGTGCCGGACAACCCCGGCGCCTGGCTGGTTGCGACCGCCAAACGCCGTGCGCTCGACCATCTGCGTCGGGCCAGAATGCTCGCCCACAAGCACGAGATGCTGGCGCGCGATCTGATGCAGGAGCAGGAGGCCGTGCCCGATTTCGACACCGACCTGGACGACGACATCGGTGACGAATGGCTGCGGCTGATCTTCACGGCGTGTCATCCGCTGCTGCCCCGGCAGGCTCGCGCGGCGCTGGCGTTGCGCATGATTTGCGGCCTGACCACGGATGAGATCGCACGCGCCTTCCTGGTCACGGAGGCAACCATTTCCCAGCGCATCGTGCGTGCGAAGCGGATGCTCTCGCGGTCGGGCCTTGCTTACGAGACGCCGAGCGGCGAGGACCTGTCCGCGCGTCTCGCTTCGGTGCTCGAGGTTGTCTATCTCATCTTCAACGAGGGCTATGCGGCCTCACGCGGCGAGGAATGGCTGCGGCCTCAGCTTTGTGACGAGGCGTTGCGCATGGGGCGCGTGCTGGTCGGGCTGGCGCCGCTGGAACCCGAGGCGCACGGGCTCATGGCGCTGATGGAGCTGAACGCCGCGCGAATGCGCGCCCGCGTCGGCGCCGATGGCGAGCCTATCCTGCTCATGGACCAGGACCGCGCGCTCTGGGATCGGCTCCAGATCCACCGCGGTCTTTCGGCGCTCGGTCGTGCGCGCGAACTCGGCGGTGGCGGGAAATTCTACACGCTGCAGGCCGCGATCGTCGCCTGTCACGCCACGGCGGAGACGGCCTCGGCGACCGACTGGCGACGCATCGCGGGGCTCTATGGACAGCTCGCGGCGCTGGTGCGCTCGCCCGTGATCGAGCTCAACCGGGCGGTCGCGCTCGGCATGGCCGAAGGGCCGCAGGCCGGTCTCGATCTCGTGGACCTGATCGCGGACGAGCCGGTGCTCAAGTCGTATCACCATCTGCAGGCCGTCCGCGGCGACCTCCTGCAAAAGCTCGGCCGCATCACCGAGGCGCGGCTGTCGTTCGAGGCGGCCGCGCGTCTCGCCACCAACGCGCGCGAGCGGGCGATGATGGGGCGACGCGCAGCAGCCATGGCCGATCTCGACGGCGCGGCCTGAGGCGTACCGGAGCCGGCACGGCGCCGTTGTCGTTGGCGCGCGACATGACCGCGTGCGTAGGAACCAGCCGGGTGGATTGGCCGTTGGCATCACGGCGAAAGACCGTGGTGGGAATTTTGCGATGGCCAAGCGCGTGCTCGCGATCGGCATCGAGCCCGGCAGTGCGGATTACAGCGCATTCCCGCAGCTCACGCCCGAGCTCGTGCGCAAGTATATCGACGCGCAGTTCCTGCGCCTCACCGATCTCGGCTACGACGTCACGAGTTGCCTGATCGATCTCGACGAGACTGCGGAGGCGGCGGTCACGTCAGCCCTGCGCGAGGCGAGCTTTGACTGCGTGGTGATCGGCGCAGGACTGCGCGAGCCGAAGGAGCGCCTGCTCTTGTTCGAGAGGGTGCTCAACCTCGTGCACCAGCTCGCGCCGAACGCTGCGATCTGCTTCAACACCAACCCGGGCGACACGGCCGAAGCCGTGCAGCGCTGGATCGCGTTATGAAGGCGGGCTGCTTCACTTCGGCACGGGCGAACCGTGGACCGCGATCGCCTGCTGATCGCCATCTTGGCCAACCGCGTCGCGGGCATGTGCAGAGCGCGTCGCTTCGGAGATGAAACCGAAGCAGGCCGAAATCCCCTGCACTCATCTCCTGCTAGAATCGCTCAAAAGTTCAACCGCTTTACCATTCGTTAGGACATGCTCGCATAGATGGCAGCAAAAATTATCTGCAACCAGAAAGTTCCAGCGCGATACGCTGGGAGCATGCCCTGTGAATGTACCCGCACTTCTGATCGCCACCAGCATTGGTGCAGCATTTCTCGCCGCCGAATATGTCTGGTACTACCAGCCTCAACTGATTAATCCGGACCTCGTCCTCAATCTCTTCTCCATCGATCACATGAAAGCCCGCGCCGCGGTTCGGCGCGTGCTGATCGATCCGGCTTCGGCGCAATTCGGCACATTGCGCTCGGTCGAGGCAGGCGCGTCGCGATATGTCTGCGGCGCCGTCAAGGCAAGGGACAAGTCCGGCCAGCCTGCCGAAGCGGCCTTCGTCTATGCCGTGGCCGTCGATTTTGCGCGCATCGACGACAATGATGGCCGGATCACGCAGCAGCGCACTAAGTTCCAGTCCTGCCCGCTGGCGAACGAGGAAACGATCGCGCAGCAAGACACGGCGATACCCGCCGGCGCCTTGTCGATGGCAAAGACCGTGCAGAAGATCGTTCCCAATGTGGGGTCGCCGTCGGTGTCGACGCCGACAAAGCTTGCGCCTTCGGCAGCACAGGGATCGGCCGGCGGCACAATGGAGCAGCAGCTCCGCCAGTTCGTGGGACAGACGACAAATGGCGTGTCCGTCCAGGAGGACGAACAACGTGGCGGACAGCAGGGCGCGCTGCACGCAAGTCCGGCGGGCGAGGGAGCCCGGCACGATGAGTCCGCGTGGCGGGTCGATCAGCCGCCGGACGCATGGCCGATATTTCCCCCGGATCATCCGCTCGCCAGGCCGACGCGGAAACGAGCGCCGGTCGAGGTCCTTGCCTTGGCGAGAGATGTCGAGGAGCGTTGGGAGAAATCGCGGTCGTCGGGAAATGCGAGGATGCGTCCATCATCGGAGGACATCCAGGAGGCATGCCGTGCGCTGCTCACGATCGATCCCAAGGATAAGAAATATCCGAAGGCTTGGGCGGCCTTCGTGCGGCTGCGAAAGGTCGACCGGGACATGGTCGGTTGACGGGCGTGCGACCGCGCCGGACCAGCGCCGTGACAACGGGCTGCCTCACTTCGGCAGGGGCGAACCGTGGTGCTGGGCCACCCGCCATTTGCCGTCGACCTTGACGAAAGCGAGCGTCAGGCGGAACGGCAGCACGGTGCCGTTGGGAAGCGTGAAGTCGGCAAAGCCCGAGCTGAGCACGACGTCGGGGCCGGCCGCGATCGCCTGCTGATCCCCCATCTTGACCTTGATGCCTGCGGGCAGCTTGCTGAAATAGGTGCGCGCGCCGTCGGTGCCAGTGAAGAGCTGCGCGGTCGAGCCGAACAGCATCGCGTCTTTGGTATAGAGCGCGGCAAACTTGTCGGCATCTCCGGCATTGTAGACCTGCTCCCAGCTCGCCCGCGCCGCCACCGCGTCGTCGTTCGGTCCGGCCTTTGCGGCGGAGATCGTCAGCAGCACCAGGCCGATCAGCACCAGAAATTGACGCATCATGTCGTTATCCCTCACGAATGAAACATTTGGAAATTCTCGGTCGCCCGTTCGGCCAGCACAACCTACGTTCTGTAGCACGCGCGTTCCCTAGCCGATATGAAATCTGAGACCAGGGCGACATCGAAATGGCGCCTCAAGCCTGACGGTGGGCGATTTGGTCTGGCCCGAATCCGCCGCCGGCGATATGAAGGGCAGCGTCACACTGGAGGGATCGAGATGCTTCGAGGACTTGGAATGGCGGCCTGCCTGGCGGTTGCGATGATGGTGCCGGTGCATGAGGCTGCGGCGCAGGACGCCATCGGCGGCGCGATCGTCGGCGGCGTCGGCGGTGCCATTCTCGGTGGCGCCATTGGCGGCAGCCGCGGTGCCGCGGTCGGTGCGATCGTCGGCGCCGGCACGGGCGCTGCCATCGCCTCTGAAGGCGAGCGCCGCCGTTCCGGCTACTACGCCTATCAGCGCGGCTGCTACATGCAGCGCCCCGACGGCGCCTATGTGCGCGTCGATCCGCGCTATTGCTACTAGCTTTGCTCTGACTTGAAACCGGCGTCACGCGGATGGCGCCGGTGCGAGAGGTCCTCGCGCCAAACTAGAGCATGATCCGGACCCGAAGGGCCGCGTTAGCCCAAAGTGTGGAGCGGTTTTCCCTCGCGACAAACGCGGAGCGCGTTTGCGCGGAGATCATGCTCAAACAACAACCCAAAGCGCGATGACGATTCATCCTGATCTCATCGCGCTTTAGTCGAGGCGCGCTTCGACTTGCCTCTCCTGGCACGACATCATGTCGATCCGAGCCGGCATCATCATTGGGCTCATTTTCTCGATCTGGTCGAGAAGCCAGTCGACCAGATGACCCGGGCTCAGCAATGATAGGCCCGTGCTCCAGATGCGCTCTACTGTCTGATTCATCATCGATCCCCTTTGCTTCGATGATGAATAATTGTGACACACATTCCCGCAGCACAAAGCGAAGAGTTAATAGATGGTAAATGGCCGGCGGATCATCTGCATCGGCCCATATCCCCGCAGGCTCGCATGCCCAGCTCGGTCGACAATGATGTGGTCGTGCACGGCGACCCTGACGACTTTGCGACGAGGTTCTATGCCCCCACCTTCGCCAGAACGTCCGCGCGCAGAAAGCGCTCGATGAAGAGCATGAACAGCACGGATGGCACCAGGAGGATCAGTGCCGTGATCGAGGCGACCTGGTAGTTTCCGCCCATCGCCGCATTGTAGAGCAAAAGCGGCAGCGTCGTGACTTGCGGAACGCCGACGAAGAACGTGCCGGTGAACTCGTCCAGTGATTCCAGGAAGACGAAGATGCCGCTGGCGATGACACCCGGCGCGGCCAGGGGGAGCGTCACCGTGAAGAAGGTGCGCAGCGGCGAGGCGCCGATGTTCCGGGCCGCGAGTTCGAGATCCCTGTCGACTGCCGCGAAAGCCGCGGCCGCGATCCACACGGAATAGACCAGGCCGTGAGCGGCGTGGACCAGCACGACGCCGAGCACCGTGCCGTTGATGCCGAGGCCATAGAAGATCCGCGCCACGTTGATGTAGATCGCCACCGAGGGAAAGGCCTGGGGCAGCAGAAACACGATCATGAACAGCGAACGCACCGGCAGCCTCAGGCGCGCCAGCGCGTAGCCGGCCGGCACGGAGAGCGCGAGCGCGACGACGACCGTCAACACCGCAATCGAGACCGAGGTCGCGAGCGAGGCCATAGCATCGCCGGTCGGGCGGAAGACCTGCTCCCAGTAGCGGGTGCCGTAGGTGACCGGCAGCTTGTAGGGCGTGTACCAGCGCTCGGCCACCGACCACAGCGCCAGATTGGCGAGCGGACCGATCAGCGCGAAGGCGAAGGCCGCAAGCAGAACGCCCGCCAGCGAAGCGCGCAGCAAGGATGCGACGCGGCTCATGGCGCGCCCTCCTTCGCCATGCCGTGCCGGAGATAGAGGATCGCAGCACCGGCGCTGATCAGGTAGGTGATGACGCCGAGTGCATTCGCCGTGGCATAGTCGCCATAGGCATTGATGCGGAAGGCCATGTCGACGGTCAGCATGGTCGGTTGCGAGCCGGCCACCATCATCGGCACCGAGAGCACCGAGAGCATCGTCACGAACGACAGGACGAGCGCGACGAGCAGCGTCGGCATCGCCTGCGGCAGCGCCAGCTCGATCAGAACCCTGAGCCGCGAGGCGCCGAGATTGCGCCCGGCCTCGAGAGTCGCGCGGTCGAGCGAGGCCAGCGCGCCGGCCAGCAGCAGGGCGACGAACGGGGTCTGCTTCCACACGAAGGTGATGATGATCCCGCGCCAGTCGAGATAGCTCACTGCCTGCAACGGCTCCAGTAGGCCGAGCGAGACGAAGGTGTTGTTCATCAACCCGTTTTTGGCGAGGAAGGTGCGCATGCACTGCGCGGCCACGATGAAGGGAATGAACAGGGGCCAGCGGTAGAGCGCGCGCAGCGTTCCGACGACCCATGGGTTCTCGCCGAGCGTCAGCGTGCCGGCGATGGCGATCGCCGCCAGCGCCGTCAACGCGCAGGAGCTCACCACGATGACGATCGTGAAGAGGATGTCGCCGGAATAGAGCTCGAAGGCCTTGCCGAAGGCCTGCAGGGAGAACCCTCCCTCAGGAGCGGTAAAGGCCGAGACGAGAGAGAAGCAGAGCGGATAGAGGAACAGCGCCGCGACGAGCGCGAGTCCCGGCGCGATCAGTAGCAAGGCGAGCTGGCGCTGGGACAGGCTCATGATATGGCGCGGCGTTCCGGACGCCATTCCGCAACGCGTCTCCTCAGTTCGCGACCTTCTTCTCGTAGCCCTCGAGAATGTCGTTGAAATAGGGCGCGATCGGGAAGGGTTTCGCGTTCTTGGACAGGTCGGCCGGGGTGATGTCGGTGAAGAGCTTGTCCCACGCCGCCTTGTCCAGCTTGCCTTCGAGGTTCTTGGCGTCGATGCCCGGATACCAGTTGAACTTCTTGACGATGCCGTCCGCCTGGACCTGCGGGCTGGTGGCGAGCGCGATGAACTCCTCTGCGAGCTTCGGCTGCGCCGCCTTCTCCGGCACGGCGTAGTACATCGGCTGCCCGGGCATGCCGGGCGAGGCGAGCTTGAGCTTCATGTTGGGCGGCAGCTTGCCGTCAGCCTGCCAGGAATAGAACATGTCGACCCAGACCGGGCCCATCGCGATCTCGCCGCGGTTGAGCATGTCGAGCGTGCCGGCATTGCCGGGCGTGATGACGATGTTCTTGTTGAAGTCCTTCAGCTCGCTGAAGGCTGTGTCCCACTTGGCCTTCTCGGCCGGGTCATACGGCCCCTCGATCAGTTTGCCGGCGTCGCCGCCGAAGGCATAGATCCAACCTGCGACGAAAGCCACGCCGGACATGCCGCCCTTGATGCCATTGTAGCCGAACTGCTTGGGGTTCTTTTTCACCCACTCCTTGAGCTCGGCGAAGTTGTCGGGCGGGATCTTGAGCATATCGGCATTGTAGGCGAGCGCGGTCTGCGACTGGAACATCGGGATGACGTAGCCCGAGACGTCGGCGCCGAGCGAGTTCTTGGCGGTCTCGCTGGAAACCAGTTTCGCGGTGTCGACCTTGTCCGTGTATTTCGCGAGCAGCCCTTGCTTCACCATCGTCCCGGCGGCCTTCTGGTGGATCACGACCACGTCGAAATCGGTGGTCGCGGCGCCTTTCTGCGCGTCGAGCTTCTCAAAGATCTTCTGGGAGCCGGCATCGCCGGGACCGGTGCCGACGGAGACGACCTTCACGCCGGGATGGCTCTTCTCGAACATCGGGCCGAGATAGTCCTTGACGTAGTCGACCATATTCTGGTCGCCGGCCGAGGCGACATTGAGGGTCTGTGCGGCGAGAGGCGACGCTGAGAGCAGCGCCGCAAGGGAGCAGGCTAGGTTGAGAATGCGCATGGGTCTGGCTCCTGGTCAGGCGGCGGTGGCGGCTTCGGCCGCGGGAAAGATGTGAAGACGTCGCAACGGGATGCGCAGGCCGACGGCGGCGCCCGGTTCATGGCGTGCTGCGTCGTCGACCGTGATCTGTCGCCCGACCGCCTCGACGCGATAGCGATAGAGGCCGCCGGGATAGCTGCGCGCGGCGATGCGCCCGGGCACGAGGAGATCGCCCTGTGGCATCGCATCGGGCGCCGCGAGGCTTGCGACATCGTCGCGGAAATAGGCCACGGCCTCGCCTAAGGGCAGCGCCGTGGCATCGTCGTGCGCGAGCCGGGCGACCGCGTGTCCGGCACTGACGGCCGTCCCGTCCTCGTTGCGCACGACATGCACGGGCAGGACGTTCTCCGCACCCATGAAATTGGCGATAAAGGCGCTCGCCGGCCGATCGTAGACCTCCTCGGGTGTGCCGACCTGGGCGATCCGGCCCGCCTGCATGATGACGAGCCGGTCCGCCATGGTCATGGCTTCCTCGCGATCATGCGTAACGTGGATGGCCGTGACGCCGAGCCGCTGCTGAATCGCGCGGATCTCGTGGCGCATCGCCATCCGGATCTTGGCGTCGAGATTGGACAGCGGCTCGTCGAGCAGCAGGATGCGGGGGTCGACCGCAAGCGCCCGGCCGAGCGCGACGCGCTGCCGCTGCCCGCCCGACAGCGCCGTGACCTTGCGCTGCTCGTAGCCGCCCAGGCCCAGCATCGTGAGCAGCGAGGCCACCTTGGCAGCGATCTCGGCCTTGGCGGTGCCCCGTAGCTTCAGCCCGTAGCCGATGTTCTGCAGCACGGTCATATGCGGCCACAGCGCGTAGGATTGAAACACCATCGCCATGTCGCGCTTCTCCGGTGGCAGCAGAGCGACGTCACGGTCACCGACCACGATCGAGCCGGAGCGCACCGGCACGAAGCCGCACAATGCGCGAAGAAGGGTGGTCTTGCCGCAGCCGGAGGAGCCCAGGAGAGCGGTGAAGCTGCCGGGGGCAAAGTCGAGGCTGACGCCGTGCAGCACTGGCGTGCCGCCATAGGCAACGTGCAGGTCCCGCACCTGGATAGCCGCGCCGGCGCTCGACACGCCATGCGTTTCCGCCTGCACAATTCGTTCCCTCCACGCCGATGTCATTCTGCCAGAATGGAATTGTCCTTCCATTCCGCGACCGGCTTGGAATAAACGTATCGATCCGTAGCGTGCTGATGCAACAGATTTGTGAAACCCAAGATTTGTGAAGCCAGGATTTGTGAAACCATGCCTGCCGACGCGCAATCGACCTGGCTCATGCCAAACAGCGACGACGAAGTCTTGCTCCCGTGGTTGATCCCTGATCTTGCGGAGCGCTTTGGCACCCCGGTCCCCACCGAGGTTGTTGGACGATGACGCCGGCGGATCTTGCAATGCGGCGTTATGCCGTCCAGGGCCTTGTCGCCGAGGCCGGGCGACTGGCGCTGGACTATTTCGGCAAGCAGGACAGCCTCGGCGTCACCCTGAAGGGCGCTCAGGACTGGCTGACGGTTGCCGACGGAGCCGTCGAGGATTTCCTGCGGCAGCGGCTGGCCGTGCTCTTCCCGACCGATACGGTGATCGGCGAGGAGGGCGGCGGCGCAGCAAGCGATGCGGTCTGGATCATCGATCCGATCGATGGCACCGCGAACTTCGCCCGCGGCGACCGCAACTGGTGCATCTCGATCGGATTCCTGCACAATCACGTTCCCACCATCGGAATCGTGGCCGCACCGGCGCTGGACGAGCTCTACGTTGCCCAGCGCGGACAGGGCGCAACGCTGAACGGGCGGCCGATCACCGTCTCGGGCACCGAGGACCTCAAGAGCGCCTATGTCGAGCTCGGCTGGTCGACCCGCATTCCCTTCGAGCGCTACCTCGCCGTCCTCCAGCGCGGCAACGCCGCCGGCTGCGCGGTGAAGCGCTCCGGCTCGGGTGCGCTCGGGCTCTGCCATGTCGCGAATGGGCGCACCGACGCCTATCTCGAGCTGCACATCAATGCATGGGACGTCGCGGCGGGCATCGTCATCGCCGGCGAGGCGGGCGCATCGATCAATGATTTCTTCGCTGGCGACGGCATCAGCAAAGGAAATCCTATTCTCTGCTCCACTCCCGCGCTTGCTCCGCAGCTACGCGAAATCGTGGGGATTTCGTAAAGCAGGATCCAGAAAGCGCGATAAAATAAGGTGCGGCCGGCTGCCCGCTTCACCTCTCCCCAGCGGGGAGAGTCGGATTGCGAAGCAATCCGGGTGAGGGTCCGCAGCGCTCAGTAGGACCGTAACCCCTCACCCAGATCGCATCTTGCGATGCGATCTGACCTCTCCCTTCGGGAGAGGTGAACTGTGTCCTCGGCTCGCACCCTCTCAAGGCTGCTTGTCCGGCTTCTCCGGCATGATCTGGAGCAGCGACTCGGGTCCGATCGAGATCTGGCCTGCGAATGGCCGGTCGTGCGCGGCGATCAGGAGCACGGATGCCGAAACGCCGGTCGCAAACAGGCCCATCGCGATTGTCGCCGCGAGGCGGTTGTCGCAATGGACGAGGCCTATCACCACAAGCGCACACGCCGCCTGCAAATAAAGACACCACCATTTGACGGCATTCACCGCGGTAAGGCTGATGATGATGCGCTGCCGGCGCGCATCCAGCGCCTGCTCCAGCGCGTTGATGAGCTCGCGCTGCACGGTCGCCTGACCCGTGCCCTGCGGCGTCATCGCGACGACGAGCTGCAAGGCTTCGGCAAGCGCCGACGGCGTCGCTTTCAGGGAGACCTCCCGCTGCGCCATCATCGGCCACTCCACGGTGGCGGCCTGCCCGACATAGTCTCGCACCAGTCCGCGCAGGTGCGCGTCCTGCTCCGCTGGCAGGCCGGCGGCGAGCAGCTGACGCTCCTCAAGGCACTGGCCTCGCGGCTCACCGCGGCGCTGGCGCGATCGCTGTCGCCCCACACCTGCGCCGCCGTGAAGGCAACGAACAGGCCGAAGATGATGCCGAGCACCGGCAACATGCCCGGCGAGATCGTCTTCAGCGATTTCGTCGGCGCCTCCGTCGCGAACACCATGACCGCCGCGAACACCGTCGCGGCCAGAAAATAGGTGAAGCCGAAAATCACCAGCGCCATCCACGGCACCGGCAGGTTATGCAGCCAGTCGCTCATTTCATCTCATCACTTGTTTGGAAGGTCTTCAGATCAAGCGCAAGCCGCGCAGGCTCGCATGCCCGCCTTTGCCTACGATGATGTGGTCGTGCACGGCAATCCCCAGCGGCTTTGCGATCTCGATGATCGCCTTGGTCATCTGGATATCGGCCTGCGAGGGTGACGGATCGCCGCTCGGGTGATTGTGGACCAGGATCAGCGCAGTCGCCGATAATTCCAGCGCGCGCTTGATCACCTCGCGCGGATAGACCGGAGTGTGGTCGACGGTGCCGGTCTGCTGCACCTCGTCGGCGATGAGCTGGTTGCGCTTGTCGAGGAATAGGAGCCGAAACTGCTCCTTGTCGGCGAAGGCCATGCTGGAGCGGCAATAGTCGATCACCTCGTTCCAGGACGACAGCGCATTGCGGCTCTTTACCTCGCCCTTGGTCACGCGGCTTGCCGCTGCTGCGATCAGCTTGAGCTGGTTGATCGCGGCCTCGCCGACGCCCTCGACCTTGCGCAGCCGCGCCACCGGTGCGTGGATGACCTCGGCGAACGAGCCAAACGTCTTGATCAGCGTCTTCGCAAGCGGTTTTGTGTCGCGTCGCGGCAGCGCCGGAAACAGCGCCATCTCCAGCAGCTCGTAGTCGCTCAGCGCATCCGCGCCGGCGCTGTAAAAGCGCTCGCGCAGCCGCTCGCGATGGCCGTGATAGTGCGGCGGCTCTGGCGGTTCGGGCTTCTCGGAGGGGTCGCTGGACTTCGCGGGCATCGCACGCAGCTTCGCCGCGGAACCGCGATTTTGCAACCGTCAATTGCGATCGCGTTCAGCGGCCCGGCTTCAGCCCCGGCACCAGCGCGGCAAGCCGGTCCTTGATCTGACGGCCGAACATCGGCCCGCCCGCGGGCGGAGGTCCGCCGCGCGAACCGGGTGGCGGCGGTGGCGGGCCGGCGCGCCCGACCGTCGCGTCGGAGCGGCGGTCGACGCCGAGCGTCAAGCTCGCCACGTAACGGTCGCGCTCCTCCTTCACCGCGCAGAAGGCGCGATGCTCGGGATCGGAGCGCTCGATCACCATGTCGTTGGCGTTGATGATCGTGCGTTGCCGCGCGCGGTCCTTGTAGGCGGGCACGTTGGTGTAGATGAACTCGTTCAGCGCGTCGGGCAGGAAGGTCTGCCCGGTCAGCACGTTTTTCTCGTCGAGGAAAACCTTGAAATGGATATGCGTGGTGCGGCCGTCATACCAGCCGGGATAGATCGTGTTGAACGTGACCCAGCCGGCGTAGTCAGTCGCTTGAGTGCCGCGCAAAAACGTCTTGCCGGTCGCGTCCACGTTGTGGCTATCACTCTGGCCTGGAAACGCCGAATAGAGGCCCTTTGCGTCGCAATGCCAGATGTCGACGCGGGCGCCCCTGATCGCCGTGCAGGGCCCGGCCTCGATCACACGCAGCCGCAGCGTGAGGGGAATGCCTTGCTTGCCCTCGGTGATGTCTGTCCGCAGCAGCTTTGGATCGGCATAGAACGGCCCTTCCTCTGCCTGCGGCGTCAGGATGCAGGCCGGCTCATCCGAGGCCGCGGCGGGCTCGGACGCCGCCTGCGCGCGGGTTGGCAGCAGGCCTGCGGCACTGGCCGATACAAATCCGAGAAAGCCACGGCGCGTCGACGTGCTCACGAAATCTCTCCTTGCTCTGACGACAGATTGTCATCGGCGAACGGAATGGCAAGATCAGGCTTCGAAGATGGCGATAATCAGCCCGGAGGTTTCCCGCTGTTTCGCGCCGGCAGGGGCACCGTGACGGCAACGACGCCGGCGAGTATGAGCGCCATTCCGGCAGCAATTGACCATGTAAAGCGCTCGCCGAGCCATGCGGTGCCGAGCGCCACCGCAAAGCCTGCGCGCAGGTAGCTCCCGCTGGTCGTGCCGAGCGGGCCGATCGTGTGGATCAGGTGGAAATAGATCACCATCGCGAAGGCCGTGCAGACCACCGCGAGCGCGATCACCGCCGCGATCGCCTGCGCCGGCGGCGACGCCAGCGTCCAGGGCCGTTCGAGGATGGCTGCGACGGGGAGCATCAGGAGCGCGGCGCAGCTCATGGCGCCGGCCGCGGTGACGATTGCGGGGAGGTTCGAGAATCGCTGGCCCCATATTGGCGCGAGTGCGTAGCAGAAGCTCGCGCCGAGCACGGCCATCTGCGCCAGTGGCGCCGCCGTGCCGATCCCGGACAGCGCATCGATGCCCATCGTCATGGCGACACCGGCGAGGCCGAGGCCGACGCCGATGATCTTCTGGCCGCTGATCGCCAGTCGTCCGCGCCCGGTCATTAGCGCGATCGCGAGCACGAACATCGGCGGGGTCGCATTGAGCACGCCGGCGAGACCGCTCGCGATGTGCAGCTCGCCCCAACTGATCAGGGTGAACGGCAGCGCGCTTTGCAGCAGCCCCTGCACGAAAAAAGCCGCCCACACCGATAGCTGGCGAGGAAGGGCGTGTCTCTGCGCGCGAGCGATCAGGACCAGGAGAATGGCCGCGATCGCCACGCGCGCGGCAACCATCGTGAATGGCGGAATCGTGGGGATCGCGACCTTGATCAGCGTGAACGAACTCCCCCAGATCATTGAGAGAAGCAGCAGGAGCCCGATCTCGAACGCGAGAGAGGTTTGCCCTGACGTTGCCTGTTGCGCCTGTGTGCTCAGCCATTTGCTCCGGGATGTTTCGGCACCATGATCCCCAAGCGGCGGCGCAGGCTGGCTGGATTCGGACCTCATCGACCGATCGAGTCCGATTTCAGCTACTCGGCGGGCTGTGCTGAAACTATTATCCCGCCATGGCGAAGGCTTTGGTGCACCGGCAGACACTGCCACCGCATCTCGACTGGGAGACCTGCGATCGGGCGCGGCTGGCGCGTGCCCGCGCCTTCGACGGGTTGTTCTTTTCCGGCGTTCGCTCGACGCGCATCTACTGCCGGCCGGTCTGCCCGGTTCGTCCGGCGCGCTCCGAGAACGTCACCTTCTATGCGACCGCAGCCGCCGCCGAGCGAGCCGGCTTTCGCCCGTGCCTGCGCTGCCGGCCGGAAACGGCGCCGGGCTCGCCGGCCTGGATGGGAACAGCCACCACCGTGGCGCGCGGGATGCGCCTGATCAATGACGGCTTTCTGGATCGGGCGTCGATGACGGAGCTTGCCGAAGCCCTTGGCGTCGGGCCGCGCCATCTCCTGCGCCTGTTCATGCGCCATGCCGGCGCGAGCCCGAGCGAGATCGCAGCAACGCGCCGCGTGCAGGAAGCCAAGCGCCTGATCGACCAGACCGACATGAATTTGGCGGAGATTGCCTTCGCTGCCGGCTTCGGCAGCGTTCGGCGGTTCAACGATGCCTTTGCCGCGACCTACAAGCGGCCGCCATCGTCATTTCGTCGGCGATAGGCGATGCGGCGGAGGCGGTGGCGGGAGATCAGCCAATTTGCTTCTCGCCGTGTCGTTACCGCTCAAGACGTTGCCGGCTTTTGGGTCGCGATTGACTTGGTGGCCTCGATGCCTGGCTCGAAGTCCAGATATTCCGGCGGGCGCCGGGCGAGGCGCGCCCGCTTGATGCCGGCCTTTACGAATTCCTCGATATGCGCGGGAACGAGGTGCAGCCGCCCCAGGTCGCGGGTCAGGGTCTGTTGCAGTCGGCGTCTCGTCAATTCGTCGTTGACGTCGAATCGGTCCAGATAAAGGTCGAGGATGCGTTGCTTGTCGGCGTCGCTGGGATAGCCCATCCGGATATGCGCATCGAAGCGCCCGGCTCGCTTTGCCAGCGCTTCGTCGATTGCTTCCGGATGATTCGTCGTGGCGATTGTAACGATGTCGTCATACGCAGAGCCGCCGGACAGAACCTGAAGCAGCTCACCGGTGACGTCGTCCTTGTTGGTACCCGCAAGAGCATAGGGATTTTGCCGGCTCTTGGTCATGAGATCGAGGTCTTCGAGGATGACGACGGCCGGGGCCAGCGCTTGGGCCAGATGGTAAATCGCGCGGATGTGTTCGACCGCTTCGACGACCAGAATCGTGGCCTCGCCGGCGACGTCGTTGACGAAGCACTCGATCGCCGTCGACTTTCCATCGCCGGGCGGGCCCGAGAGAAGAAGTCCGCGCCTGATGCTGAGACCTTCCGTTTTCAACATGTCGCGGTTGCGGATCGACGCGGCGATGAAGTCGAGTTCACGACGGGCGTGCTCATGGGGGATCACATCGTTCCAGGAGCGGTCTGACATGCGCGAGCGGACAGTCCGAAGGTCGCGGTTGATGAGCACCACCCGGCCTTTGAATGGGTTCGACTCGCGCAGCAGCTGACGTACCAGCGACACGACGGCCGCCTCGTCCTGTTCGCGATAGATCAATCCGACGCTATCAAGGGGGGACTGGCCGTATACATGGCGGTCTGCCATCTGAACCACGAGCATGAACTGCGCGCCCGTTTCCGGGACCGTGCCCCGAAAAACGCTGCGCGGCCGTATCACCTGCAACTCGCCGTCGATGGTGAGGGTGATCTTGTTCGCGCGCCGGCCCGGGATGACGGCGTTGCGATCGGCAGAGCCGAAACCGGGAAGGTCGCTCAGCCACATCCAGCCAGGAAGATCTCCCAGTTTCCGGGTCAGGATTGCGATCGTGGCGTCGTCGGCGGGCAGCGACAGCGTGCTCGGGTCTTTGCCGCCGCAGAAGATGCGGAACAGGGCCGAATAGCCGATCTGCGGCGTCGCCGAGCGTTTGATCTGCTTATGCTGAGCCACGATGTAACCAAGGGCGGCGGACATTGTCGCAAAGCCCTTGATGGTGTCTTCCGGTATCTCGGTGAGTAGCTGGTCCTTCAGCGTCAACGATGCTGCGGCGGATTCGGCGTAGAGCCGCTTGATGAGCGGGTCGCTGGCTACAGCGGCGCCTTCGCTGACCTCGCAGACGCCATGAACGAACTCGCCGTCGGCATCGGTGCCATACACTGTTGCCGTCACGTTGAGCGACGATGCGAGAATTTCAGCGGCCTTGCGGGCCTCGGCCATCCCTTTGACCGATCGCTCCTCGATCACCGGCTTGCCGGCAACTTCGGAGTTGCAACGAACCACATATTTCTGGCCGACCGACGAGCGGTTCTACTCGACCTTGAACCACATGCACCATGAACCCCAGCCGCGCCGCTAGCTCGCGGCGCCAGCGCTGGCGATCTCTATCAGACGACTTCCGCGCGTTCCAGGGTGCCTCGCGACACGATCAGCGGGCGATCACGCCACCTGCTTCTCGCCGTGCCGCTCTGACAGCGTGAAGATCTCGACGCCGGTGGCGGTCACGCCGACGGAGTGCTCGAACTGCGCCGACAGCGAGCGGTCGCGGGTGACCGCGGTCCAGCCGTCGGACAGAATCTTCACGTGGGGCTTGCCGAGATTGATCATCGGCTCGATGGTGAAGAACATGCCGGGCTTGAGCTGCACGCCTTCGCCGGGCCGGCCGATATGGATGATGTTCGGCTCGTCATGGAACATGCGGCCGAGACCATGGCCGCAGAAATCACGCACCACGCTCATGCCCTGCGGCTCGACGAAGCTCTGGATGGCGTGGCCGATGTCGCCGGTGGTGGCGCCGGGCTTCACGGCGGCGATGCCGCGCATCATCGCCTCATAGGTCACTTCGATCAGCCGCTCGGCCTTCCGCGCGATCGGGCCGATCGCATACATGCGGCTCGAGTCGCCGTACCAGCCATCGACGATGAAGGTGACGTCGATGTTGACGATGTCGCCTTCCTTCAGCGGCCGGTCGCCGGGCATGCCGTGGCAGACCACATGGTTGAGCGAGGTGCAGGTCGAGTAGCGATAGCCGCGATACATCAGCGTCGCCGGATAGGCACCATGGCTGAAGGCGAACTCGCGGACGAACTCGTCGATGCGCGATGTCGGCACGCCCGGGCCGACGATGTCGGTGAGCTCATCAAGACACTTGGCCACCAGCGCGCCTGCCTTGCGCATGCCGACGAACGCGTTCGGGCCATGCAGCTTGATCTGTCCGGTCTTGCGCAAGGAAGTATCGGTGGCTTCGACGTAGCTCATGAAAGGTAATCTTTTCGGCGGAAGCGTTTGATTTCTGGCCCTAATTTAATGATCGCGGGCCTTCATGCAAGCCAAGCTTGGCCGCCTTGCGGCGAAAAGCTGCCTCAACTCGGGACTTCTACGGTGGTTTCGACCGGCAGTGCGCCGCCGCGGACCCGGATTTCCCGCACCGGGTAGGGAACCCGGATGCCCTCGCGCTTGAAGGCGTCCCATAGCGCCAGCATCACGTCGCTCTTGACGTTGTCCATGCCGTCGGGGTCGGCGATCCAGAAGGTCAGCGAGAACTTCATCCCGGCCTCCGCGAATTCGGTCAGGATGCAATTCGGCGGCTTGCCCTTCTGCGCACGCGGATGTGCTGTGGCGGTTTCGGCGGCGAGCTTGCAGACGAGCCGCGGATCGGCGTCGTAATTGGTGCCGAAGGCGATCTTCACCAGCGTGTTCTTGTCGGTGTAGGTCCAGTTGACGACCTTCTGCGTCACCAGATCTTCGTTCGGCACCAGGAATTCGCGGCCGTCGCCAGCAGCGACGGAAATATAGCGCGTCTTCATCGCGCTGATGCGCCCGGTATTGTCGCCGATCGTGACGAGGTCGCCGGGCTTCACCGACTTGTCCGCGAGCAGGATGATGCCGGAGATGAAGTTCGCGACGATCTTTTGGAGGCCGATACCGATACCGACGCCGACAGCGCCGGAGAACACCGCGAGCGCCGACAGGTTGATGCCGACGGCGTCGAGCGCGATTACGACGGCCACCGTCAAAAGCCCGATGCGGATGATCTTGATCAGCAGCACCTGGACCGACGGGGTCAGGTCGGCCGTAGAGTTGATCCGGCTCTCGGCGAAATTGCTGGCGATGTTGGTGAGCCAGAGCGCGATGATCAGGAGCGCGCCTGCCTTGATCAGCAGCAGCGGCGTCAGCCGCAAGCCGCCGAGCACGATCGCGAAGGAGTCGAGCAGATCGACCGTCGCATCCAGCTGGCCGATGATGGAAAGGGCCGCGACGAACCACGCCGTGACCGACACCAGCTTGACGATGAAGGCGTTGCGCAGCACCGAGGTCACAAGCCGGATCACGAGCCAGGCGAGGCCGAGCTTTGCGGCGACCATCAACAGATAGCTGCGGCTCGGCCAGGTCGCGTGGGACATCACCACGCGCTCGACGATGACCAGGAAGGTGAAGACCGCCGTGGATGCGCTGCCGACCAGCACGCGGATGAAGTGGCGCAGCGGCAGCGGCCAACGCATCGCCAGCGACGTCATGTCGATGCGGTTGCGGATGGCCGCCTCGGAGGCCCAGGCGATCCCGGCCGCTCCTAGCATCAGGCCGAATTGCAGGTAGAACCAGGGCGAGGCGATCTCGGCGCCGACGCTGCGCGCCGTCGTCTGCAAGAACTCCATGAGGTCTTTGAGGTCCATGTCAGTGGCGAGGTTTCGTTGGCAGATCGGGCGGGTTTGATTCGCGGCAGCGGCAGATTCCCACAAAGGGTGCGGCCGGGCCATCGATACACCGGCACGCGATGCGAGTTAAGGCCGTAAAATGCGGGCAGATTGCCGCGAGCGGCAGAAATGGGTTGGCGGGCAAGTGTGGCGACGATAAGGATGGTTTTACAATGATTTCCTCTCCCACGTGACGACGGATGGCGTCCCTCGACTCGGTCAGCATCGCGATCCTGCTCGGCGCCGTCCTGGTGATGGCGGGCATCCTGTCGAGCTTGCTCGCGTTGCGCTTCGGCGCGCCCCTGCTGCTGGTCTTCCTCGTCATCGGCATGCTGGCCGGCGATTCCGGCCCCGGGCAGCTCCAGTTCGACGACGTGCGGACGACCTACCTGGTCGGCTCGGTGGCCCTCGCGCTGATCCTGTTCGACGGCGGCCTGCGTACGCGCTTCCAGAGCATCCGCACGGTGCTGGCGCCGTCCGTGGTGCTCGCGACGGTCGGGGTGCTGCTGACCGCGCTGATCACGGCGCCGTTCGCAAAATATGCGCTCGATCTCAACTGGGCCGAGTCGCTGCTGGTCGGCGCCGTCGTCGCCTCGACCGATGCCGCCGCGGTGTTCCTGCTGGTGCACACGCAAGGCCTGCGCCTGCGTCCGCGCGTCGGCGCGACGCTGGAGGCGGAATCCGGCACCAACGATCCCTTTGCGATCTTCCTCACCCTGATGCTGGTCGAATATATCTCGCTGGGATCGAGCTCGCCTGGGCACGTCTTGATGGAGTTCGTCCAGGAGGCCGTGCTGGGCGCGATCGTCGGCGTGATCGGCGGCCGGCTGGTGGTGATCGCGCTCAATCAGGTGGCGCTGCCGCAGGGCCTGCATGCGCCGTTCGTGACCACAGCCGCGCTCGTCATCTTCGGCGGCTCGCAGATCATGCACGCCTCGGGGTTCCTCGCGGTCTATCTCGCCGGCATCATCATCGGCAACCGGCCGACCCGCGCACATAATTCGGTGGTGACGTTCCTGGACGCCGCGACCTGGCTCGCACAGATCGTGATGTTCGTTTTGTTGGGCCTGCTGGTCTCGCCGCAGCGGCTCGGTTCCAGCGCCGTGCCCGCGATCGCCGTCGCGCTGGTCCTGATGCTGGTCGCAAGGCCGCTCGCGGTGTTCCTGTGCCTTGCGCCGTTCCGCTTCAACTGGCGGGAAAAGGTCTTCATCGCCTGGACCGGCCTGCGCGGCGCGGTCGCGATCTTCCTGGCCTCGATCCCGATGCTGGTCGGGCTGTCGAAGGCCTATCTCTATTTCGACGTCGCCTTCGTGGTCGTCATCATCTCGCTGCTCTTGCAAGGCTGGACGCTGGCGCCCGCTGCGCGGCAGCTGCATGTCGCGCTGCCGCGCAGCGAACGCGGCCCACGCCGCGTGGAATTGGACCTGCCCGGGCAGCTCGAGCAGCAACTCGTCGGCTATGCCGTGCGGCCCAAGAGCCTGTATTTCCGCCGCGGCCTGATCCCGTCCTGGTCGAAGCCGACGCTTGTCATCCGCAACGAGAACATTTTGACTCCGACGGAGGCCGACCCGATCGCGCCGGGCGACTACATCTACCTGCTGGCGCCGCCGGAAAAGGCCGAGTCGCTGGACCGCTTCTTCGTCGACATGCAGCCGAGCACCGCGCCCGACCCGCATCTGCTCGGCGACTTCATGGTTTCCGCCGAGCATACGCTGGCCGAGCTCGCCGCGATCTACGGCGTCAAGGTGAGCGAGGACGAGGGCAAGCTGACGCTCGCCGACTATTTCGACGTCCATCTCGACCGCGCGCCGAAGGAAGGCGCCGAGCTCGCGCTCGACGAGATCGTGCTGGTCGCCCGCTCGATCTCCGGCGGCCGCGTCAACGTGGTCGGCCTGCGCCTGCCCGAGGACGAGGAGACGCCCGAGCCGGTGACGCGGATGAAGGCGCTGCGCCGCAAGCTCGCGGATTTGTGGATTTCGGTGGCGGGGATTTAGTGCCTACCTGCGCGCGACGGCGCGTGATGCCGACGTGCTTCTCCGGTGTCGTCCTGGCGAAAGCCAGGACCCATAACCACTGTCGGCAGTTTTACGAGGACTCGGAGTTACCATCTCCCGCTGCGACTTCTCCCTTGGGTAATGGGTCCTGGCTTTCGCCAGGACGACGACGGAGCGTGACAGCGTGCGGAACCGCCACCAATCCGCCGCGACTTGCCGAACATTCGCGCACCGCATCGTGATCGGAACACGGAACGCTCGCCTGTGCCCCTTGTTAGCCGCGTGGCAACTCAACAGGAGTGGTTCCATGCGAAAGTTCATCATCCCGATCGTCACGGTCCTTGCGCTCGGCGCGTCGGCGCCTGCCTTGGCCTTCGATTCCGGTGACCAGGTCTCGATGGAGGCCGCGCTCGGCATCGCTACCAACATCGGCATCAGGACCGTCTCGAACACCCAGTTCCTCGGCGACGAATGGCAAATCCAGGGCCGTGACCGCGCGGGCCGCTGGATGGAGGTCTATGTCGATGCCAACACCGGCGACGTGCGCAATGTTGAACGGGGGTGGTAAGCGTTACGCAATCTCGCTGTCATTGCCCGCGAAAGCGGGCAATCCAGTATTCCAGAGGCGCCAGTTATTTTATTGAGAGGCCGCGGCGTACTGGATTCCCCGCTTTCGCGGGGAATGACAGCGGAAGTTGAGGCAGGTGAGGTGCCTCAAGCAAGATCGCCTTCTCACGTCAGCACCTTCACCCCGCCGGACGATGTCACGCGGCCCTGGCGCAGCATCACGATCTGGGTGGCGAGTTGGCGAAGTTCGGCGGCGTCGTGGCTGACATAGACCATGGGCACGTTGGCCTCGTCGCGCAGCCGCACCAGATAGGGCAGGATCTCGAGCTTGCGGCCCTCGTCGAGCGCTCCGAGCGGCTCATCCAGCAGCAGCAGCCGCGGCCTGGACAACAGCGCGCGTCCGAGCGCGACGCGCTGGCGCTCGCCGCCGGAGAGCTTTCCGGGCCGGCGGTCGAGCAGGGCGCCGATGTCGAGCAGATCGACGATGCGTTTCTCCTGCGCCGGATCATGCGCGAGGCGGTTCATGCGCCGGCCATAGTCGAGGTTCTGCGCGACGTTCAGATGCGGAAACAACCGCGCATCCTGAAACACGTAACCGATGCGCCGGCGGTAGGCCGGCACGTGGATGCCGGCCGCAGTGTCGTCGACGACGTCACCGTCGATGACGATGCTGCCGCGGTCAGGCCGCAGCAGGCCTGCGATCATGTTGACCAGCGAGGTCTTGCCGGCGCCGGACGCGCCGAACAGGCCGGTGACGCGGCCTTCGCTGGCGAAGGATGCCTGAAGCGAGAATTCACCGAGCTGTTTTTCGACGTCGACGCGCAGCATGGTCAATTCCCGTGCAGCCGCGCGGTCGCGCGTCGCGCGAACCATTCGGCCGCAATCAGCGCGCCGAGCGCGAGCACGATCGAGATGATCACGAGCCGTCCCGCCGCGGCGTCGCCGTCCGGTGTCTGGATCAGCGAATAGATGGCGCTGGAGATCGTCTGGGTCTCGCCGGGGATGTTGGAGACGAAGGTGATGGTCGCGCCGAATTCGCCGATGGCCTTGGCAAAGCCGAGCACCATGCCGGCGAGCACACCAGGCAAAGCAAGAGGCAGCGTGACCGTCAAAAACACCTTCCATGGTGCCGCACCCAGCGTCTCCGCGGCCTGCTCGAGCCTGCGGTCGATCGCCTCGATCGAGAGCCGGATCGGTCGCACCAGGAGCGGAAACGACATGATACCGCAAGCGAGCGCGGCGCCGGTCCAGCGAAACGCGAAGACGATGCCGAGATAATCCGCAAGCAAGCCGCCGACGAGGCCGCGCCGGCCGAACGTCAGCAGGAGCAGATAGCCCGTGACGACCGGCGGCAGCACCAGGGGCAGATGCACCAACGCGTCGAGCAGCGACTTGCCCCAGAAGTCACGCCGCGCCAGCAGCCACGCCAGCGCGATGCCGAACGGCGTCGCCACCAGCGTCGCGATGACCGCGACCCGCAGGGAAAGCAGGATCGCGGTCCATTCGGCCGATGTAATCGCGGACATCAAGTCGCAAGCATCACGTCGTGGGACTGATCAGGAACTTGAACCCGTACTTCTCGAGGATGGTCTTGGCCGTCGTCGAGCGCAGGAAGGCGAGATAGTCAGAGGTCTCGCCCTTCGCGGTCGTGGTCGCGGCGACCGGATAGATGATCGCGGGATGCGAATCGGCCGGGAAGGTGCCGACGATCTTGACGCCGGGCTCGACCTTGGCGTCGGTCGAATAGACGATGCCGAGCGCGGCCTCACCACGCGCAACAAGCGTCAACGCGGCGCGCACGCTCTCTGCCATGGCGAATTTAGGCTCGGCGGCTTGCCATGCCCCTAACTTCTCCAGCGCGGCCTTGGCGTATTTTCCGACCGGCACCGACTTCACATCGCCGGTCGCGATCTTGCCGTCGCCGGCGAGCTTGGCGAGGTCAAAACCCTGGGCGATCGTGACGTTGTCAATCTTGGAATCCTTCGGAGCGATCAGCACGATGCTGTTGCCGAGCAAATTGACGCGGGTCGGCTCGTTGATGGTTTTTTTGCCGATCGCATAGTCCATCCAGTCGGTGTCGGCGGAGACGAACACGTCAGCCGGCGCGCCCTGCTCGATCTGCTTGGCCAATACCGAGCTCGCGGCATAGCTGACCGTGAACTTGACGCCGGTCTTGGCGGTGTAGGCCGCGTCGATCTCGTCGAGCGCGTTCTTCATCGAGGCGGCGGCGAAGACGGTGATGGTCTTGTCCTCGGCGGCCGCAGGCGAGAGGGCCGCACCAAGGAAGACCACGAAAGCGGTGAAAAGTCCGGCAAAACGAAACATGGATAGCGCTCCGTGCGAGGTCGCGCGCAAAAAAGCACGCGCAGATCTGGCGTGAGGTGGATTGGGGTGCGACGGCGGAAGCGCTGCTCCGCTAAGCCCCGCAACGGCTTACGGCCGGCAGGGATATCGCACTGCAAACATAGCAGGCTGGGGCTTACGGTAAAGGCGGCCGTTTGTCTAACGCATGATCCGGACCCGAAGGGCCGCGTCAGCGCAAAGTGCGCAGCGGCAGACACAATGTATCAGGCCTACTCCGCGGGCAGGATCGCGATCGACACCGAATTCTCCTTGGCGCCGCTGACCTGGAGCAGGAAAGGCTTGGCCGAAAGCTCATATTTCATGGTCTTGCGGATGCCGTTGCAATCGGTCGCGCCGCTGAAGCCCACGGGCTTGAGGAAATGGCCGTCCTGGACCACGTCGACCCAGGCGCCGGCCGACAGGCTGATCGTGTAGAGCCCCGCCTTGGGCGCCGTCTTGAAGCTCGCAAAGCCGGCAAAGGTGCCGTCCTTCGGCGCACGCTCAGGCGGGGAGGGCAACCTGGCTTCGCCAGGCGTCACCAGCGCCAGCGTGACGGCGGATGCCGGCACGGCCGCCTGCTCGCTCCCCGATGCGAGCTTGGTGTGATCAGGCGCGTTGAGCGCAGCGCGCTCCCGCTCGATCGGCCATTTGAACTTATCGCAGCCGCTCGGCTCTTCCGCCGCGAAAACGGGGGTGGCACCAAGCAGCAGCAAGGCAACAACCAGAGGTCTGTGCATCTCAATCCACCGCGATCATGACGTCGGACGCCTTGATCACGACCGTGACCTGCCCCTTTGCCTTGATGCCGAGATCGTCGACTGCTTCGTTGGTGATCGAGGACGTCACCATCGTGCCGTTGCCGATATCGACGCGGACATGGGACGTCGTCGCGCCTTTGGTGACCTCGACGACGGTACCTTTGATCTGATTGCGTGCACTGATGCGCATGGGGTTCTCACAATTGCTCTCGGCGCGGCGCCGTCGCCGCGCGCACGAATGGGGTGGTAGGTGAGGCGGGATGCGTATCCCGGCATAGCCGCCCGCTTACGGCAGGCAGCGACGTATTCTAACGCATTCGGGAGGCGATCGACCAGCCGGCTGACGAACTTGTTACGGCTTCGCGTCCGGTGCGCGCAGCACGGCTTTGCAGGCGGCGGGCATTTGTGCCAGCGTCATCGGCGGCTTCGGCTTGGGCGGGGTCGGCGGCGGCTTCGGATGCAGCACGCTATCGCTGAACCAGTAGGCGAGATCGGACGGCTTGCAGCCTTCGTCCTCGGATTGTGACGGCTGGCTCTGGCATTCGCCGGCGCCGGGCGGGCAGCGCATGCGGATGTGGAAGTGATAGTCGTGGCCCCACCACGGCCGGATTTTTGACAGCCAGGAGCGGTCGCCCTTGGCCTCGCGGCAGAGCGCCTTCTTGATCGCGGGATTGACGAAGATGCGCTGCACCGCCGGCTCCTGCGCCGCATCGCGCAGCACCAGCACGTGGCCAGGGGTGAACACGTTTGGATCGATGTCGAGCCGGTCCTCACGCACCATCATCACGGCGGACGTCTCTTCGCGCTCCTCTCGCGAGAGGCGATGGTCCGGCATCGGCGTCAGCCAGATGTCGGCATCGAGGCCGATCTGATGGCTGGCATGGCCCGACAGCGCGGGCCCGCCGCGCGGCTGGCCGATGTCGCCGACCAGGATGCCCGGCCAGCCGGCATCCTTGTGTGCCTTGGCCGCGAGGCGCTTGATCAGTGCGATCATGTCCGGGTGGCCCCAGTTGCGATTGCGCGACAGCCGCATCACCTGCCAGTTCTCGCCGTTGAGCGGCATCTGCGCCGCGCCGCCGATGCAGCCCTTGACGTAGGAGCCGATGACATGCGCCGGCCCCGTCGAGGGCAGCAGCTTTCGCGCGAACAACTCCTTGGCGCCGAGCTTGGGGTCGTTGGGATTGGCGAGCGGCGGCAGCGGTTTTGGGTTAACGCTGCCCTTGTCCTGAGCCAGCGCGCTGCCGGCGTTCAGGAGGACAAGCAAAAGCAGGAGGGGGGTGAGGCGGCAGGGACTCATGCTGCGCCCCTTATACCCCAATGCGACCTCGGGGTTAACTCGCGCCAGCTGAATGTGAACCGGAACAACAAAAACTGATACAAACTCGGGGATATCTGAGGTCAGCCAAGGACATTGCATGAGCCCCGCGGATTGGAGATATTGGAGCGCGCTTTTTGCCGCCACGATATTCTTGAGCCACTCAGCCGCCGCCACTGGCGAGTGTGACAGTCAAGACCCCGAGGCTGCGATCATAGACTGCACGCAGAGCATCGATTCTGGGAAATGGAAAGGCTCCCATCTGGCGGCTTTCTACACCAATCGAGCTGCCGCCTATCAAGCCAAGGGCGACCTCGACCGCGCCATGGACGACTTGAATGAGGCGATCCGTCTCGATCCCAAATTGGCCATGGCCCTCAACAATCGCGGCGCCGCCTATAACGAGCAGGGCGACAACGACCGCGCCATCGCCGACTACGATGCGGCGATCCGCATCGATCCCAAATTCGCCATGGCCTTCCAAAATCGAGGTAACGCTTACCACGACAAGGGCGACAACGACCGCGCCATCGCCGACTACAATGTGGCGATCCGGCTCGATCCCAAATCCGCCATGGCCTTCGTCAATCGAGGTAATGCCTTCAACGACAAGGGTGACACCGACCGCGCCATCGCCGACTTCAACGAGGCGATCCGTCTCGATCCCAAACGCGCCATTGCCTTCCTCAATCGAGGTAAGGCCTTCAGCGACAAGGGCGATAACGACCGTGCCATCGCCGACTACAGTGAGGCGATCCGACTCGATCCCACATTCGCCATTGCCTTCCAAAATCGAGGGAGTGCCTACTACGACAAGGGCGACAACGACCGTGCCGTCGCCGACTACGGCGAGGCGATCCGTCTCGATCCCAAACGCGTCAAAGCCTTCGTCGGTCGCGGTATGGCGTTTCGCGCCAAGGGCGACAACGACCGCGCCATCACCGACTACAGCGAGGCGCTCCGGCTCGATCCCAAACGCGTCGGCACCTTCCTCAATCGAGGTAACGCCTTCAGCGACAAGGGCGATAACGATCGTGCCATCGCCGACTACAGTGAGGCGATCCGTATCGATCCCACATTCGCCATGGCCTTCCAAAATCGAGGCAGCGCCTATCACGACAAGGGCGACAACGACCGTGCCGTCGCCGACTACGGCGAGGCGATCCGTCTCGATCCCAAACGCGTCAAGGCCTTCGTCGGTCGCGGTATGGCGTTTCGCGCCAAGGGCGACAACGACCGCGCCATCACCGATTACAGCGAAGCGCTCCGGCTCGATCCCGAACGCGTCGGCGCCTTCCTCGGCCGAGGTATAGCGTATCGCGCCAAAGGCGACAGCGACCGCGCCATCGCGGATTTCAATGAGGCGATCCGGCTCGACTCCAAAGAGGCCAACGCCTTCATGATTCGAGGCATGGCTTATCGCGCCAAGGGCGATGCCGACCGCGCGATGGCCGACTACAATGAGGCGATCCGGCTCGATCCGAAATCCTACATGGCCTACGTTCTCCGAGGGCGCTCATATTTCTTTGCCGGCTCGGCCGAAAAGGCGCTGGCCGATTTTAGCCGGGCAAGTGCGAATGCTCCGGAGGATGCCTATTCGGCGTTGTGGCTCGATATCGCCAGTCGGCGGAACAATCTCCCGAGCCGTCTGGTGCAAGCCAGCTCCAAGGTCGATATGACCGTCTGGCCGGCGCCGGTCATCAGATTGTTCATGGACCAGATGACGCCTGCTGCTGTCCTCGCTGCCATCGACGATCTGGACGCCGCCAAGAAGAAGGACAAAATCTGCGAGGTCCATTTCTACAGTGGGGAGCTTGCGCTGACGAAGGGGTTGAAGGATGAAGCAACTCGCTTTTTCCGTCAGGTCGTGAGCGATTGCCCGCAAGATTTCGACGAGCGGGATGGTGCCATTGCCGAACTGAAGGCGCTTGGCGCAGCGCCGTGAGCGCAAGTTTCTTGTTCGCGCCCGACGCCGTTGCCGGCGCAGTCTGCAAGACGTCGGATCACTTCACCGCTTGAAGCGCGGTCGTGAAGACGGCGAGATCGGTTCGCGCCATCTCGTCCGGCACCAGCTTGGGAAGGTCGGCGAGCTGTTCGATGACGCGCGCCCGATCCTGCGGCAGGAAAAAGTCTGCCCAGACCTCGCGCGTGTCGCGGATAGCGGCCGCCACCAGACGGGTGTTGGCGGGCTTGCCGCCGCTCTCGATCACCGAGCAGATGGCCTCGAGGATGTACTCGGCCATGTTTTTGCGGATGCCCGCGTACGCCTGCTCGCGCACGCGCGTGAGCTGTTCCGGCGCGAGCCCCGCCCGTGACATCTTCATCGAAACCGCCATGCGCGCCTGACCGCGGATCATGAAGTTCATCGCCGCCGCGTACTGGTCGCCATACTCGGTCATGTTGCGCTGGAGCGCCGCGAAATCGGGCTGCGGCCCCGGCTTCGAGCCGTAGAGGGTGAACAATTTGCTGGTCGCGTTTACGGCGTCCATCCAGTGGGGCAGCCAGTCAAGATCGCTCGCCTGCGCGGGGGGCAGCGCGTTGAAGGCGTCGAGATCGAAGATGCGGCCGAGAAGGGCTGCGACCTCCGGCCGGGTCAGGTCAGGCCGCTCATCCTTTTTCGTCACCCCATCGACATAGACCCGGAAGGCCTGCGCGGCCTCCTTCGCGGCGGCGACATCGCGCGCGCCGTCCTGCGCGAGCGCCGGCGAGGCGAGTGCGAGAAGGATGAGGAGGATTCTGACGATCGGCATGGGGAATCTCAATGGGCACGCGCCGCTGACCGCGACGATGGCCGTCGTTTGTCGCGGACCGCGCCGCAAAGGTTCACTGCCGATGGCCCGCTTGCGGCGGCGAAAACCGCCGCCAGTGCGCCCATAACGAACTAGATCGGGACTTGCGCGACCAATCGCATGACCGGATCAAAGGAGCCAGGAAATGAAGGACAGGACATTTTGCATGGGGACATCTTGGATCGGCCTGCTCGTTGCCTTGAGTATCGGCATCTGCAGTGCGGCGGCCGCCACGCCGCCGATAGCTCCGCCCTCGGGTTACAACATCGAAGACGAATACACCCGGAAATCGCCGGATGGCGCGGTGACGATCGAGCAATATCTGAACAAGGAGACGGACGACTGGAAATGGCAGTTCTGGGCGCGCCGGCAGGGCGCATTCACGCTGCTTGATCCGGAGCCGGCCGGCTATCCCGCGGGATTTGTCTTCACCAGCGATCTGAAATGGATCGTTCGCGGACAGAAGACCGGCTCGGGCGAGTCGACGCTCTATTTGTATCGCCTAACGCCGCAGGGCTATGTGCGCGCGAGCAAGAAGCCGCTCGGCGATCTCGCGTGGGACTATATGAAGTCTCGACCCGACTGGCGAAAGATCAGGAAGGCGCCGGAGTATCACGAGGCGGCGTATCTGCTGGAGGGGCTTGAGGACAACTATCGCGGGCTCGGCGTCGATTGGCCGGCGAACCGCTACCTTCTGATCGGCCTGTCGGGGGATGCCGACGTCAAGGGTCGCAAACACGAGCAGACCGGCGTGGTGAACGGCTGGCACTGCAGATATGACCTGGAGACCGGCAAGTTCGACGTGCCGCCAGTGTTTTCACGCGACAATGCGAAAGCTGTTGTGCCCAAATAGCCAGGCGCTGATTAGGGGGGCGATTAGGGTTCTCTGCGAAAACTCAGCCCCGACGGGGCTGACGGCGGCCTCTCTTAACGCCGCAATAACCGTATGTTGGATTGATCAAAATTCGTGCGATGACGTCAGGAACGGCGCTGCCCTGCATACAAACGGACACGTATTCGGAATCGATTCATAGGAAGCGCGCATTTTTGCGCCACCCCTCCTTCCAATAGCGACCACCGTATTCGCCTATCGCGACGGCCAACACGCGGTCGCCCCGCAAGCGAGCACGAAAGTACGATTCGCGCGGACGCAGAGCGGTGCGCTCGGCCGGCGGCGCGCTCAAGATTACTTTTTTTTCAGACACTTGTCGGACAACTTGCGACTGCTAAGCGCGAGTGGGACGGGCGAAGTTGAGTTTGGGCTCTCGAAAAGCAAGAAAGCGAAAGCGGACGGCGCTCACCTGGGCAGCCCGACGATCGCGCAAGCCCGCGTCGAAGCGCGCTGAGTTTCATGATGCGCCGGTCGAGATCGATGCCCTCGTGCAGAGCCGCGCGGAAGCCGAAGCTGCGATCGCGGATGCGCGCAAATCGCATGAGCGGCTGCGCCAGGCCATCGACATACTGCCGCAAGGCATCGTGTTTCTCGACCCCGAGGGGCGCTACGTCCTCTGGAACAAGAAATACGCCGAGATCTACGACAGGACCGCCGATCTGTTCGCGGAAGGCGCGCGGCTGGAGGATACGCTGCGCATCGGCGTTGCGCGCGGCGAATATCCTGACGCAGCCGGCCATGAAGAGGAATGGCTCGCCGAGCGGTTGCAAAAACTCTATCAGCCCGGCGGGCGTCACGAGCAGAAGCTTGCCGACGGCCGTGTCATCCTGATCGAGGAGCGCCTGACCGATGATGGCGGCCTCATTGGCCTGCGCGTCGACATCACCGAATTGAAGCAGCGCGAGGCTTCGTTCCGCCTGCTGTTCGACGGCAACCCCGTGCCCATGATCGTCTGCGCGCTGGACGACGAGCGCATCCTCGGCGTCAACGATGCCGCGGTCGCGCACTACGGCCACAGCCGTGCCGAATTCGAGAAGCTGACGATCCGCTCGTTGCAGGCCTTCGACAGCGAGCCGCCCTGGACCAGTGGCCGGAGCAGCGAGGAGCAGGCCGCGCGCACCTGGAAGCATGTGAAGGCCGACGGCGCGCTGATTGATCTCGCAATCTATTCGCGCGAATTGACCTACGCCGATCGGCCGGCGGTGCTGCTGGCGCTGATGGACATCACCGAACGCAAGCGCGCCGAGGCGCGGCTTGCCTTCATGGCCGAGCACGACGGTCTGACCGGGCTGCCGAACCGCAATCTGCTGCGTCAGCAGATCGACGAGATGCTGCTGCATACGCGCCGCAACGCGGAGAAGGTCGCGGTGTTGATGCTGGGCCTCGACAATTTCAAGGCGGTCAACGACACGCTCGGCCACGCGATCGGCGATAAGCTCCTGCGCGGCGTCGCCAAGCGCCTGCGCTCGACCCTGCGCGAGGAGGACGCGCTGGCGCGGCTCAATTCGGATGAATTCGTCGTCGTCCAGAGCGGCCTGACCCGCCCGGAAGATGCGGTGGGGCTCGCAAAACGGCTGCTGGAAGCCATCGCCGATCCCTATCTGCTCGACGGCCATTCCGTCGTGATCGGCGCTTCCATCGGCATCGCCATGGCGCCCGGCGACGGCGATGACTCCGAGAAGCTCTTGAAGAGCGCCGACATGGCGCTGTCGCGCGCCAAGCTAGATGCGCGCGGCACGTTCGCCTTCTTCGAGGCGGCGCTGCATGCGAAGGCGCAGAGCCGCCGCAAGATCGAGGTCGAGCTCCGCGACGCGATCCAGAACGACGTGCTGCGGCCGTTCTATCAGCCGCTAATCGACCTTTCGAGCGGCCGCATCACCGGCTTCGAGGCGCTGGTGCGCTGGCCGCATGCCGAGCGCGGCATGGTCTCGCCGGCCGAGTTCATTCCGGTCGCCGAGGACACCGGGCTGATCAACCCGCTCGGCGGGTTGATGCTGCGCCGGGCCTGCGCGGATGCTGCGACCTGGCCGGACGACGTCCGCGTCGCCGTCAACCTGTCGCCGCTGCAATTCCGCAGCGGCAATCTGCTCTCGATGGTCACCGAGGCGCTGAAGCATTCCGGCCTGCCGCCGCGCCGGCTCGAGCTCGAGATCACCGAGACGCTGCTGCTGGAGAAGAGCGCCCAGGTGCTGGCGACGCTGCATGCCCTGCGCGCGCTTGGCGTGCGGATCTCCATGGACGATTTCGGCACCGGCTATTCCAGCCTCAGCTACTTGCGCAGCTTCCCCTTCGACAAGATTAAGATCGACCAGTCGTTCGTGCGCGATCTCGGCGCCAACCGCGAATCGCAAGCGATCATCCGCTCCATCGTCAGCCTCGGCAAAGGCCTGGGCGTCACCATCACCGCCGAGGGTGTCGAGACCGAAGCCGAGCTGAGCTGCCTGCGCGCCGAAGGCTGTCATGAGGGGCAGGGCTTCCTGTTCAGCAAGGCGCGTCCCAATACCGAGATCGTCAGCCTGCTCGCGGCGCAGCGCGGGGCGGACGTGCCGGGCGACGCGGGCGCCGCGCTGGTCGCCTGATTGAACCTGTGGTCGTCGTCCGGCGTCTGATCATTGGATCAGCATCGGAACGGACCCATGAGCCTCAATGACCAAGCCCTAACGGATGGGCCGCGTTATGCCCGCTTCTCGCGGCGGCTGAAGGCTATCCTGCTCGACTGGATGCTGGCGATGGCCCTGCTGTTCGGGGCCGTGGCGCTGGCGAGCAACGCGCAGAGCGATACGCTGGCCCGAATCCTCGGTGTGTCGGTCGTCGTAATTCTGCTGCTTTACGAGCCGGTGCTGGTCTGGTGGACCGGCGGTACGCTCGGGCACTTCTGGGCCAATTCGCGCGTTGTCGACGACCACGGCGGCAACCTGAGCTTGGCAAAGGCGCTGGCTCGCTTCGCCGTCAAGAGCGTGCTGGGCTGGTACTCCTTCCTGACCATGACCGCCACCCGACGCAACCAGGCGGTTCACGATCTCCTGACCCATTCCACCGTGCAGATACGCAATCCGCTCAAGGCCAAGCCGGGACAATTCGTTACCGAACGAAGCGAGGACGACCCGGCGATGCCTTCTCGATTGCGGCGTGCGCTCGTGACGGCGGTCTATCTCGTCCTCGCCGTCCTGTTCTATTTCGGCGTGCTCGCGGCCCTGCTTCGGGCTGGCCTCTTGTCCCGCGCCTGCCTCGATCGTGATGTCTGCTCGGGAGGCGACCGCATCGTCGACTTCGCCACGGCCGTTGCCTTCCTTCTGATGATTGCTCTCATCATCGGCATGGGCTGGCGAGGCAGGCTGCCCGGCGCGCGCAAGGCGTAAACAAGATTCAGTAGCTGGTTTCGACGCCGGCCGACAAAATCGCGTTACCCACATCCTCGTAATGCGTGTCGCGCGCCTGGATCTGCTGGGCAATCGCGTGCATGTCGCGGAAGCGCCGCTCGAACGGGTTGTTGCGAAACACCGCGGTCGCACCCGCCATGTGATAGGCGGTATCGACCACCTTCGCTGACTGCTGGATGGTCCAGGTCGATGCCAGCCGCACGGCCGAGCGATGCGGCTCCTTGAATTCGCCTGACGCGGTCAGCTCGCGCCACATCGCGCCCGCCGTCGTATAGAGATAGGCGCGCGCGGCGCGCAGATCGCCTTCGGTGCGGCCGATCAGGCCTTGTACGGCGGCATTGTCGCGCATCGCCTTCGCAGCGAGCGACTGATGCTTGCCGCGCGCGAGCGTGATTGCCGCATCCAGCGTCGCCCGCGCGACGCCGAGCGAGACCGCGGCAAAGCCGAGGCTGAAAGCCGAGCCGGTGCCGAGCCCGTAGAGCGGTCCGGTTTCGCGCAACGCAGACGGCACGTCGCGGAACGTCGCGAACCGCTCGGGGATGAAGAGATCGCTGACCTCATAGGAATCGGTGCCGGTGCCGGCGAGGCCGATCGCATGCCAAACGTCATGCAGCGTGGCGCTTGCGACCGGAAACAGGATGGTGCGCGCCTCCGGCGAGCCATCGGCATTTTTGCGCGGCTCGCCGTCAGTGCCGACGATGCGGACATGCGCGCCCAGCCAGCTTGCCTGCCGCGAGCCCGAGGCAAAATCCCAGCGTGCCGTGACGCGGTAGCCGCCCTCGACCGCGCGCGCCTCATGCGCAACCGCGCCCCAGGCGAGGATGCCGGGCGGCGTGTTGAAGATCTCGCGCGCCGTGTCGTGGTCGAGCGAGGCCGCGATCATCGCGCAGACGCCGCACTGTCCGAGGCACCAGGCGACCGACGCGTCGGCCTTGGCGACCTCTTCCAGCATCTGCATGAAGACTTCGGGCGCGGCCTCGGCGCCGCCAAGGCTCTGCGGCAGCAGCGCGCGGTAAAGCCCGTTCTCGATCAGAGCTGCGACGACGGGCTGCGTCAGCCTCCGCTCGCGCTCGATTGCATCCGCCTCGCGTCCAATCAGCGGCGCAAGCGCCCGTGCCCGTTCGGCCAGGCCAAATCCGGGAAGTTGGGTCATCCGCGTTTCCTCGCCCATTCTTGTCGTGAGCTGTGAGGACGGGGATGGTGGTCTATTTGGCGGGTAGGATCAAGGCGAGAGACCCCTCGTTCCGGGGCAACGCATCGGCGTCGAGCCCGGCATTCCGCTTACGGGACAGAAGCGGACATCAACCGGCCGACGACCCAGCCGAATCCGTCGAGAATGACCCAACTCCGGCATCCAAGGCAGAGGAAGGAGCATGGCACTCTGGCGGACGGCGGGGGTCCAGGTGATGATGCACTAGAGGAGGCAGCAGACATCTGCCCGCCTCGCCGAAGTGGGTACTACTTTAGAGTGTCAACGAAATATGTGATTGCGGCAAACTGCCCTCTTCACCGCTTCCGCCGAAAAACTGATTGTACAGCTCCGCCGGGGAAAAGTGGCATTGGCTGCTTTTGAAACCTGCGATTTTGTTTTCGTTGGAGGTGATTAATGTCGCTCGCGTTGGTTGAAGCTGCGCATTCCGGGTTGGAGCTCGATCTGTCGCCGATTGAGCCATCCTGGATCATTGAAGGCAATCCGGAAGCTCGCTCGCGCCTGCTGTCGACGAGCGCATGCAACACTGCCAAGACCCTCATCTGGTCCTGCACTGGAGGCAAGTTCAACTGGTACTACGACCTCGACGAGACCATCATAATCCTCGAAGGCTCGATCGTGCTTGAGAGCGAGGGTATGCCGCCGAAGCGCTATGGCGTTGGTGACGTGATTTATTTTCGCAGGGGTGCGCGCGTCAAATGGCACGTCGAGGGTTATGTGAGGAAGCTCGCCTTCCTCCGGCTGAATAATCCGTTCCCCTTCGGCATCGCCATCCGCGCAGTCAACAAGCTCAAGTCCTTAATCGCGCGGAACAGCCCGGTGATTGCGGCGGCTGGCATCGTCATTCCGGAGTAGGATCGCACTTCCGGTTGGTTCGTCGCGACATATCGCGCGGCGGTGCCGGCTTGATCGAAAGCGGGGCAAAGCGGACGGAGCCTCACGCCAACGGCTTTATCGGTACACGGCAGGCCGGTACCTTGCGGTCGATCAGGCTGCTTGCCGTGTGCGGCCTGTCGCAAATCCGGCGGCGGCGTCTCACTCACGCTGGAACGCTACTACGGCTGGATGATCCTGTCGCGCATCGCAATCATCACAGCCTGCGTGCGGGTTACCGCACCCAATTTTTTGCAACAGTTCTTGATGTGCTCCTTCACCGTCCGCTCGGTTATATTCATCGCCTCTGCGATCTGATCGCTCGTCCGGCCGAGGGCCGCCAGCGTCAGCACCTCGCGCTCGCGCTCCGATAGGATGATGTGCGGCGCGTCAGGCGTGCCGCGCAACCTGAGCACCTGATCAAACGCGTACAGCGCCATGAAATGCAGCGCAGGCAGGTCATGCTCCGGCAGCTCGACCTCGTGGCCGCCGAACCATACCTGGCCCAGCCGGCCAGCGGGTGAGGCGACCGGGACCACGTATCCATCCTGCAGGCCCCAGTCCCGTGCCCGCTGCACCATCTCGACCATCCTCGATTCAAGCAGCGCGTCATAGGGGGCTTCCTTGACCCATCGAAAGGGTCGAGTCGCCGTCCTGGAATGTCGGACAGCGGGATCAGCATGAACGTAATCGTTTTCGATATAGTGCTTCACCCAACCGTCCGGGAACTCGTCACCAAGGATGATATCTTCGGTGCGCTCGTCTGCTCTGAGGGTGACGAAGCTGAAGCAGAAATACTCGAAGCCGTGCTGCCTGAGCGCTTCGCGCAATGCATCCATGATGCCTGCAGTCTCGGGAATCCGCTGCAGTTTCTCGACGAACTCGAATGCGCGATCGCGAATGTTTTCCACTGGCTCTCTCTCGGCTATGTGGCAGTCTCACAAGTGCTTCCCTCTGTGCCCTTGTAACATGGCGGCGGTTTTCCGCCCTCTACAGAGGTGCGCCAACGCCTTTCCTAAGCAAGCGATGTAGTGTGACAGCCACGCTGCCCCAATGCAGCTTCACTTTTTCACTCAGAACCGAGAAGCGAGAAAGTCTCACTCAATGGGGTGCTTCCGCAGGTGGCCCGGAGCCGACCTTTCTAGCGCCTCCAGGCGAAGGCCGCTGCTGACCCTTGCGGAAGTCGGCAGCCTCTGTACTTTCGACGACATGATGACGGCAGACGCATCGGTTCTAGCCTCCAAGCTGTCGGTGTTTCCGCGCATGGGGCTCGCGAGCCTGCCCACACCTCTCGAGCCAATGAGGCGGCTTACCGCGTATCTGGGCGGGCCACGTCTATGGGTCAAGCGTGAGGACGCGACCGGTCTCGGCTTTGGCGGCAACAAGCTGCGCAAGCTCGATTACGTGCTTCACGACGCCGTCGCGTCCAAGGCTGACGTGCTGGTCTCTGGTGGCGTCGTCCAGTCGAACAGCCAGCGCCAGGTCGCTGCCGCTGCAGCCAAGCTCGGGATGGAGTGCCATCTTGCTGTCTACCACGGTCGTGTGGCTCCGCCGGCCCCTGAGTACGAAACTTCGGGAAATGCGCTCCTCAACCGGTTGTTCGGCGCGCATCTCCATGACGTACCGTGGACGGGAAATCGCAACGCTGCGATTGAGGAACTGGGAAACCGGCTCAGGGCAGAAGGTCGTCGGCCTTACGTCGTGCCATACGGTGTTTCCAATCCACTCGGCGCGATTGCCTACGCATCGACAATTGTGGAGATCGCGGAGCAGTCGCGGGGACTCGGCATTCGCCCCGCCGCGATCGTACATTGCACCGGTAGTGCGGGAACCCAAGCCGGTCTTGTTGTCGGGGCATCGGTTGCGATGCCGGAGACGCGGATCATCGGTGTCGACGTCGATGCCGAACCCGAGCGCGTGCGTTCCGACGTTATCACCTACGCAAGAGCCGCAGCCGATTTGATCCGTGCCGATTTCGACGAGAACCATGTCGAGGTCGTCGCCGGGCACGCCGGTCCGGCTTATGGCGTGCCGCATGCAGCAACCATCGAGGCCATCAAGCTTGCGGGAGCGCTCGAAGCTTTGCCCGTAGACCCGGTCTACTCCGGAAAGGGCTTGGCCGGCCTGATCGCGCTTGTTCGAGCGAAGCGATGGCAGCCCGACACGGATGTTGTTTTCATTCATACCGGCGGAGCCCCGGCTCTGTTCGCCTACCAGAGTGTGCTCGACATTTGATCGGTCCATTCGCTTGTCCGCTCATGGCCTCCAGCGGCGGTTGGCGGATGTCGGCCAACCCGCCGCTTTGAGGATAACCTCGGGATAACCTCGGCGTTCGCGTCAATTTACGCGGCGCGGTCCTTGTCTGACTGTTCCTCTACGGCGGCCGCGGTTTCGTCCAACCCCTTTTCGTAATTGCCCGTGAACCTCTCAATATTATCGGCCCACATTCTCAGCATCGAGACCTGAAAGTGCATGATCGGCTTCAAGGCATTCATGCCGATTGCTGTTGCTGCGGTGATGCGCTTCTGTGAGTCGTGCGCGAAACGGTTTGCGTTAGCGGTCTGATCTGCCATGCGTTCGCTCCTTCGCTCTGGTGTTATGGCCTAAAGCCAAGTCCTAAAGCCAAGTGCTAAAGCCGAGTGTCGGGTTGTGCACTGCGTGATCCCAAGCACTCGGCCAACACTCGATCTGCCGCGAATCTCGCAGCTCGGTCGTCATGCAGTTCGTCCAGGTTTTTCAAGTAAGCGACTGCCGCTATTTGCAAGAGATCGAAATCAGATTGGCCGGTATCACGCAGATTGGTGACGTAGCGATAGAGGGCGGAACGCCTGTCGTCGTTCTCGCTGACACCGCTGTGGAGCAGCAGGTAGTTCCGCCAGGCGAACGCACACGCACCTTCCATTGCCTGAGAAGTCATGGGCACCTCCCAAAGGCCAGAGAAAGACTGACGACCCGTTTCGTTCCGCGGATCTTTCAGATGTAACGTTGTTCCGTAGCTGCGCCGCAAGGTGGTTGCACGCGGTCGATGTCGATACGGCAGTCGGCAGCTGTCCATTACACAATCGGTCAATACGATTGGCTGTTCAAACGGCGTCGGGCCGGGCCTTTCGAGTGACGGGCTTACCCGAATGACCGAGCGCGTGTTCCCTAGAAAAGACGCTGCAGAACATGCGAGACTTCCGGTTCAGGCTCTTCGTTTCGCAAGGGCTGAAGGCGAGGGCGCTGGCGCCTTAATTGTGCATGGCGATGCTGTATTCTCGTGCGGCTCGCGCAGCAAATGCCGCTTGAAGCAAAAGCCTCTTTTTTCTGCCGCACAACCCCAAGGTGCTAGTCTCGTTATCCATTAGCGTGGCCCTTATTCTTGGCCGCCGCCAATGAGGTCGCGGAATGAGGAGCGTTTTCTCGACAAGTGTTGCCGTGCGGCTGACGATACTCGCAGTTTCGGCTCAAAAAGCGAGCGCCGATCGGACGCCGATCAGACAAGGTGATCGAATGAGGCGGCTAGAGCTTCTGATTGCGCTCGTCGGTAGCGCAGCGCTGTCGCCGTTCGTGGCACGCGCGCAGTCGCGTGCGCCGATGGCGCGGATTGCGATGTACAGTGCCACCGAACCTTTGGCCTCGATGTCTTCCATCTTGCGGGCCATCAGCGAACCCGCGGGACGAGCTTTCCTTCAGGGTTCTCCATGTCCCGTCCGCCTCGAGGTTTGGGTTCTGGTCGCCTCAAATACTGCAATACGGTGATCAAGACACCATAGCTCGATGGCGTTGGTGTCAACCAATTGCCGGGCGCGCTCTCTTGCTTCCTGCTCGTCGGCGCAGTTCAGATTGGCCACGCTTATAACGTGGCGGTCCTGATCCAAAAGGTAAGCTCGGTAGTGTGCCATCCCCACGCTCCCAGCTGAGAAAACAGTACTCCACGGCGCAAAGGGAGACTACGGTGATCTGATGCTCGCGTGTTCACGCTTGATGTCTATCCATCTCAAGGCCGCTTTGACGGAGGAGCCTGACCGCGCGCGAATACCGCTGTGAGCTGATCCTGCCGGATCAATGCCCGCGACGCCACAGGCAAAATGTCAACGTGTCGTTGAAGTGGCGGCCGTTCTCATTGATCCAGCGGGAAGGATCAAGGTGAGAGGCTCCTCGCTCAGGGCGACGTATCAGCGTCGAGTTTGGCATCTCGCTTACAGGATAGAAGCAGCATCAACCGGCCGATGGCCCCGAGAAATTCGTTGAAAATGACCCAGCTGGGACATTGGGCCGCGGCCTGTGGATCTTGGATCAAAGCTGATTCCACCCATCTGACGGGGTGCTCGTTTGAGCCAATAAGATGCTTCATCAAGAGCTTGCGAAGATGCGACGACGTGAGCTCATAGCAGCGATTGCTACCACCGTAGCAGCCTGGTCGCTGGCCGTGCGGGCGCAGCAAGGTGGGCAAAAACTTCGTCGTATCGGACACTTAATCGGAGGAACGCAGGCAGGAACGTTGCGGGTTAGCGTCGGGCTAATCGAGGGTCTGCGCGATTTGGGATATATTGAGGGCCGCGACTACATCGTCGAGTATCGGTACGCCGAAGGGCACTACGACAGATTTCCTGATCTTGCGGCCGAACTGGTTCGTTTGAACGTTGACGTCATCGTATTGGGCACGCCTGCAGCCATTCCCGCGATGCGGAAGGCAACGAGTACAATCCCGATTATCATGGCTGTCGTGAGCGATCCGGTCGGTAATGACTTCGTCTCGAGCCTCGCGAGGCCGGGCGGCAATATCACTGGCCTCGCGACCTCCCATGAGAGCACGACCGCAAAGCAGATTGAACTGTTGTCCGAGATTCTGCCGAAGCTTTCGCGCGTCGGGATTCTTGCCAACCCGGACAGCCCTACTGTCCCGAACCTGGTAGCGGCTCGGGAAGCGGCTCGGCAAGCCGTTGTTGAACTCGTTCAGGCGGACGCGCGAAACGCAGACGAAATCGACGTCGCATTCGTCAAGTTTTCCCATGAGCGGATCGAAGCGGCTGTCGTTATCCCTGACTCCGTCTTTGCCTTGCATCGCAGGCGCATTGCGGAGCTGGCGATGAAGGCCCGGCTGCCGACGATGTTCGGTCACCGCGAATACGTGGTTGATGGGGGAACTTTCAGCTATGGCGAGGATATTAAGGATTTCCTCCGCCGGTCGGCGGTTCTCGTCGACAAGATTTTCAAGGGCGCTAAGCCCGCCGATTTGCCGATCGAGCAACCCAACCGGTTTTTTCTAACTGTCAATCTCACCACAGCGAAGTTGATCGGATTAAACCTCCCCGAATCATTCCTGTTGCGCGCCGACGAGGTGATCGAATAGGAGGCAAGGAATGATCTTGCAGAAATGTCGCAGTTTGGCCCTTCGCGACATACTACGCCGTCGCGCGCACTTGACCGCTAACGGGGCAATGCGGACGGAGCCTTCGTCGCGTCACGCCAACGGGTTTTTGGGTACGCAGCCTATCAGGCCGGCGCTTTCCGGCCGATCAGGCCGAACACGATCATCACGATACTGATGCCGCCGATGGCGCCTGAGACTTCGCCGACCGTGCGCATCAGGGCGACGGGATCGTTGGACCACGGCGTCATGTCCCGCATGGACAGGAAGAACAAGGCGGCCAGAGCCAAGAGCACGACGCCTACGGCAATCAATCGCCAGTTTCGCTTCCGCATGACAGCCTCTCCCCTGTGCCGCCCCCAGGCGGACGCGGCAGATCACTCAGCAGAAGATAGTGTCGTTGATTTCGGTTCGGGTTCGATCAGCCCACGAAATAAAGCTGGGCTCGGCGATCCATCTTCACCGACGCAAGTAACGTCGAACGCTATTTGCTGTCGGCTTCCCGCCGGAGTGTCCAGATCCAGCCGGCGAAGGTCGCGACCAGCACGGGATAAGCGTAGGTCGGCAACGGTGTGGACGTTGGCGCTAGCGGCTCACCCCAGAAAATTCTCGCCGCGGTGACGATGAACAGGACCGCGCTAACGATGCCGAGGATTCGGATTGGCGTGGCGAACAGCCCTGGAATGCTGATGAGGAGAAGCGCCGTCCCCCAAAGAGCGCTGCCGGCGGCAAATGCCGGGATGCTGCCTGCAAGACCCGCGGCCGGGCCTGACAGCATGATGACACCCTCGCCAATGGCAAAAACCAGAAAGCCGCCGGCGACAACGTCATGTCCTGCGCGAAAGTATTTCGTGGCGAGCAATGCTGCGGCCATCACAAGTCCCGAGCCGTCGATCGCCCACAGAATCGCCTGCACGTTCTGTTGCGTGACCATGGCCCCCGCCATTCCGAGGGCGCCACCAAGTGCAAGGCCTACGGCCGCGATAAGGTTGATCGAACGATGCATCGTCTTCCCCCAGCAGGACTGTACCGGTCCCACGGGCTGCGATGATGCCATCATGCCGGTGATTTGCCCGACGTGTCAAATGGATTTCGTAAAATCGGAAAGCGCCGTGCCGGCAGTCGCCGGCTACTTTGCATGGGGTTGTTTTCGAGCTTTTTGTTTGCCCGGCCGCGGCAGCCTCAGGCCAGCCCCGGTCTCTCCCGCCTCAGCTATCCACCTTCAGCGCGGCAATGAAAGCTTCCTGCGGGATGTCGACCTTGCCGAACTGCCGCATCTTCTTCTTGCCTTCCTTCTGCTTCTCCAGAAGCTTGCGCTTACGCGTGATGTCGCCGCCGTAGCACTTTGCGGTGACGTCCTTGCGCAGCGCGCGCACCGTCTCGCGCGCGATCACCTTGCCGCCGATCGCTGCCTGGATCGGGATCTGGAACATGTGCGGCGGGATCAGCTCCTTCATCTTCTCGACCATGGCGCGGCCGCGGCCCTCCGCCCGGGTGCGATGCACCAGCATCGAGAGCGCGTCGACCGGCTCGGCGTTGACCAGGATCTGCATCTTGACGAGATCGGCCGGCTTGTAGTCGGTGAGATGATAGTCGAACGAGGCGTAGCCCTTGGAGACCGACTTCAGGCGGTCGTAGAAGTCGAACACGACCTCGTTGAGCGGCAAATCGTATTTCACCATCGCGCGGGAGCCGACATAGGTGAGCTCCTTCTGCGAGCCGCGGCGGTCCTGGCACAGCTTCAGCACGCTGCCGAGATATTCGTCGGGGGTGAGGATCGTGGCCTCGATCCAGGGCTCGTCGATCTCGGCGATCTTGACCACGTCGGGCATGTCGACGGGATTGTGGATCTCGATCTCCTGGCCGTCGGTGAGCTTCATCTTGTAGATGACGCTCGGCGCGGTCGCGATCAGGTTGAGATCGAACTCGCGCGACAGCCGCTCCTGGATGATTTCCAGGTGCAGCAGACCGAGGAAGCCGCAGCGGAAGCCGAAGCCGAGCGCAGCCGAGGTCTCCATTTCGAAGGAGAAGCTGGCATCGTTCAGGCGCAGCTTGCCCATCGCGGCGCGCAGCGTCTCGAAATCGTCGGCATCGACCGGGAACAGGCCGCAGAACACCACGGGGATTGCCGGCTTGAAGCCCGGCAGCATCTCGGAGACCGGTTTCTTGTCGTCGGTGATGGTGTCGCCGACGCGGGTATCCGCGACTTCCTTGATCGCGGCGGTGATGAAGCCGATCTCGCCGGGACCGAGCTCGTCGATCTGCTGCATCTTCGGCGTGAAGAAGCCGACGCGCTCGACGTCATAGGCCGCGCCCGTGCCCATCATGCGGACGCGACTGCCCTTCTTCATGACGCCGTCGACGACACGGATCAGCACGACGACGCCGAGATAGACGTCGTACCAGCTGTCGACCAGCAGCGCCTTCAAGGTGGCGTCGCGGTCGCCCTGCGGCGGCGGCAGGCGGGTGACGATGGCCTCCAGCACATCGGGCACGCCGAGGCCGGTCTTGGCCGAGATCATCACCGCGTCCGACGCATCGATGCCGATCACGTCCTCGATCTGCTGCTTGATCTTCTCCGGCTCGGCGGCCGGAAGGTCGACCTTGTTCAGGACCGGGACGATCTCGTGGTTGTTGTCGAGCGCCTGGTAGACATTGGCGAGCGTCTGCGCCTCGACGCCCTGGCTGGCGTCGACCACGAGCAGGGAACCCTCGCAGGCCGCCAGCGATCGCGAGACCTCATAGGCGAAGTCGACATGGCCGGGCGTGTCCATCAAATTGAAGATGTAATCCTTGCCATCCTTGGCGCGGTACGAGAGCCGGACGGTCTGCGCCTTGATGGTGATGCCACGCTCGCGCTCGATATCCATGGAATCGAGCACCTGCTCCTTGCCGGCCATTTCACGCTCGGACAGGCCGCCCGTCATCTGGATCAGGCGGTCGGCCAGCGTCGATTTGCCATGGTCGATATGGGCGACGATGGAGAAATTGCGGATGTTGGAAATGGGGGCGGTCGTCATGGGGCGCGGGATACCACTCACACCCCCGTGCGGCAACCATTCCCTTGATCTCCCGGGGGATCGCCCCGGGGCTTCCCAAACCTTCCACCCATCGATTTCAGGCGGCGCCTCTGCTATTTTTGCGGCTTTCGATGGTGGAAGCGGGCCATGCGTTGGAAAATTCTTTGCATTGTCCTAGTTGCCGCATTTTTTACCTCCCCAGCCACGGCGGAGAAGCGCGTAGCCCTCGTCATCGGTAACTCCGCCTACCACAGCGTGCCGCGGCTGGAAAATCCGAAGAACGACGCGCAGCTGGTGGCCAGTACGTTGCAGCGGCTCGGCTTCACGCTGGTCGGCGGCGCCGCCCAGGTCGAGCTGGACAAGGCGGGCTTCGACAATGCGGTCCAGCACTTCGGTAGCCAATTGATCGGCGCCGACGTCGCCTTGTTCTACTACGCCGGGCACGGCATCCAGATTCGGGGAACGAACTACCTCGTGCCGGTTACGGCGAACCCGACCCGCGAGACGGACGTCGATTTCCAGATGGTCGATGTCGCGCTGGTGCTTCGACAGATGGACGGAGCAGGTACCAAGCTGAACATCGTCATCCTTGATGCCTGCAGGAACAATCCGTTTGGCGGACGAGGACTCCGCGCTTCCGACGGCGGCCTGGCGCAAATCCGCGCACCGGAGGGAACGCTGCTCTCCTATGCGACACAGCCTGGAAACGTTGCGCTCGACGGGGATGACGGGCATAGCCCCTACACGCGGGCGCTGGTCGAAGCGATACAACGGCCCGGGCTCGATGTGCTTCAGACGTTCAATCAGGTGGGACTCTCCGTGAAGCGTGCGACCGGCAGCGCGCAGCAACCCTGGGTTTCCACCTCCCCGATCGATGGCTCGTTCTACTTCTCCGGCGGCCCAGCAGCCCAGGTCGCGACGGTCGACGTGCCGGCAACGGTCGTGCCGCCCACCTCCAACCTTCCTTCTTCCGCGCCTTCCGTGACGAGGACTCAATCGGACTTCCTTTTTCCGGAATCGGATACACGCCTGCTTGCCGATAGCGATCTGAGGACGTTGAGCAAGGATGAGCTGCGCCTTGCCCGCAACGAAATCTTTGCGCGGCGAGGGCGCTACTTCAACTCGCCAGATCTGACGGCCAGGTTTTCAAGATTTGCCTGGTACGTGCCCCACACCTGGAACCCCGAACTGAACGCCGTCGAGAAAGCAAATGTCGCATTGATCGAGCATTACGAATCCGGCGGTTCGCCTCAAAGCGGATTCATCTTTCCCGATTCGGATCGGCGCCTGCTCACGCCCGCCGATCTGCGCGGGCTTTCGAACGACGAGCTCCGCATCGCGCGCAACGAGATCTTTGCGCGTCGCGGACGCTATTTCGAATCGGCGGATCTGAAAGCCCGCTTCGAGCGCTTCCCGTGGTATTCGCCCAACACATGGAATACGAAGCTCAATTCCATCGAGGAGGCCAACGTCGCGCTGCTCGATCAGGCCGGCAAGCACCGATGATCGCGTCGCGGGCGGCCCGCGTCCTCATCGTTCTCCTGCTTGCACCCGCGCTCGCGAAGGCCCAAACCAGGACCGAATTGCTCGATCGGCTGGTTCGTGCCTATCCCGAAGCTCTGTCGAGCCACGACGGCAAGCACATTCTTTGGCGCGATGGCTCTGTCATGCCCGTGGACGACGGCGTCGACGACAAGTCTTTTGATCAGCGCCTACGCAATGCCTCCATTCTCGACCAGCTGCGTTTGCTCTATCCTGTCGGCGCTTCCGCGCCCCCTGCATTGAACGCTGATCCCGGAAGGTTCCGGAACGAGGCGTTCTTCAGGAAGATGTATGGCGACTGCCACAATGGAGAGATCCAGCGGAATCTCGTCACCGTCGTCTGGCTACCCCGGTCATGGGGGAAGGCGATCCAGGTGACGCGGATAAATGGCGTCGCAGATCGGCTCAGGGAAGTGTCAGCGGAAATCGATAAGCTCGATCCCGCGCTGAAGGCTGCTGCCTTTCCAATTGCGGGCGTTCTGTCGTGCCGGCCCGTCGCCGACACGGGAAGAATGAGCATGCATGGCTATGCCGCCGCGATCGATCTGAACTTGCGATACTCCGACTATTGGTTGTGGGCGGGTCGGAGCAAGTCCATCCCCTACAAGAACAGGATGCCGCGGGAGATCGTCGACATCTTCGAACGCCACGGATTCATCTGGGGCGGCAAATGGTATCACTACGACACCATGCACTTCGAATATCGCCCGGAACTCCTGGCTGGCGATTCTCGATAACTCTTCCGCGCCGGAGGAGTGTTCAGCGATTCTCATTCACGCCAAGCTGATTTCACTAAAGCGCAAAACGCGCTAGGCAACGGCTTATGTCGACGACCTCAATCCCTTCACCCGGAACGCACGCGAAACGCGCTTTGAACCCCAGGCGGCTCGTGGCCCGGCTGGTCGCCAGCGCCACCGATCCCAGAACCCGCCTATGGCTGGTGATCCAGCTCGCCGTCCTCCATGCGGTGATCTGGACCTTCATCCTGATCAATCTGAAGGCTGCGCAGGACGTTCATATGGACGTCGCAGAAGCCTATGCCTGGGGCCAGAAATTCCTGCTCGGCTATGGCAAGCACCCGCCGCTGTCGGGCTGGATCGCCGGCCTCTGGTTCATGGTCTTCCCGCCGAAGGACTGGGCCACTTATGCGCTCGCGATGGCGACCGTCAGCGTCGGCATGGTGATCTGCTGGCTGATCGCGCTGCGCGTGGTCGATGCCCGGCGCGCGTTCCTCGTCCTGGTGATGGTCGCGCTCTACCCGATCTTCAATTTCAAGGGTTTCAAGTACAACCCGGATCTGTTGCAGCTCGTCACGCTCCCGCTTCTCATGCTCGCCTATCTCAACGCGTTCGAGAAGCGGAGCTGGCAATCCGGCGTCCTGCTCGGGCTCGCCGGTGCGCTCGCGCTGATGACGAAATACTGGGTGCTGACCATGATCGGCGCCGTCGGCCTTGCCGCGCTGATTCATCCGGATCGCGTCAGGTTCCTGGCCTCGCCGGCGCCGTGGGTTGCGATCGCAACGCTCATCGTCGCGATGATCCCGCATGGCATCTGGCTCGCTGATGCGCATTTCGTGCCGCTGACCTATGCCGGCGACACCTATAGCCTCGCCGATCAGTCGCAGATCAACGAGCTCGTACGCGGCTACGCTCTGCACAATTTCGCGCTGCTCGCGCTTCCCGTGGCGCTGGCGGCCCTCGCAATGGCGCTGGTGCCGCCGTGGTGGAGATTGCTCATGCGCGATCCGCTGGCGATCGTCACCCGCGCCTGGGCGCGCGGCGACAATCCCGGCGTCAACATCTCGCAGGCGCTGAATATCTGGATCATCCAGATCATCGTCGCGGTCGGCCCACCGCTCGGCGCGCTCGCCTTCAGCGTCTATCTGAAGACCGACTGGGGTATCTCGCTGTTCTTCCTGGTGCCCTTGGCGCTGGTCTCGATCCCGGCGCTGCGCGTGCAGCGCGCGAGCCTGTTCAACATCACCGCGATCTGGCTCGTGCTGTCGCTGGCAACGCTCGCCGCCTCGCCCTGGATCGCCGCGCGCGAGATGGCAGCGAATGCCGGCAACACCGCGACCTATGGCGCGCGCTCGGAGCTTGCGCGCGAATTGACGCAGGCGTGGCGCAGCCGCTTCGGCTCACGCTGGCCGATCGTCGCCGGCACCATGGAAACCATCCAGCCGATGGCGTTCTACAGCCCCGATCATCCGAGCCCGTTCACGCCGCACGAGGCCTGGAGCTCCGGCCTGACCGCCGCGGAGGACGTCAAGCGCCTCGGCTTCATCGGCGTGTTCGATCCGACCGACGGCCGCGCGGGCGATTTCGACAAATGGGTCAAGGAAACCGCGCCGAACGCCGAGCGGATCGTGATGACGACACGCCGCTTCACCCATGGCAAGGCAGGCCCTGCGATGACATGGAACGTCTACATCGCGCCGCCGGGAGGGTGATCCTGATCGCAGCAAGCTGTAGCTGTAGGGTGGGCAAAGGCGCGAAGCGCCGTGCCACCACTTCTGTCGAGAACTGGAGACATGGTGGGCACGCTTCGCTTTGCACACCCTACGGCAGCTTCATTCGCTGAAGCCGCCTACGTCCCTTCCTCGTTGAACTTGCTTTCAACGAGCTCGGTGATCGCGGCGAGCGCGGCTTCGGCGTCATCGCCTTTGGCTGAGACGGTGATCGTCGTGCCGGGCCCTGCGGCCAGCATCATCAATCCCATGATCGAGGTGCCGCCGACGGTCTCGCCCCCGCGCGTCACCCAGACCTGCGCGCTGAAGCGTTCCACCGCCTGCACGAACTTTGCGGACGCGCGCGCGTGCAGACCGCGCTTGTTGATGATCAGGAGCTCTTTGGAGATCGCCCCTTCGGGCACGCCAGCTCCCGCAGGAGGACTGGCCTCACTTCCGAGTGGCGCGTCGTCGCTCATTTGCCGGCGAGCACGCGGCTGGCGATGGTGACGTATTTGCGGCCCGCTTCCTGGGCCATCGCGATCGCGTCGGGCAGCGCGCGCTCCTCGCGCACCTTGGCGAGCTTAACCAGCATCGGAAGATTGATGCCCGCGAGCACTTCGACCTTGGGTCGGCTCATGCAGGATATTGCAAGGTTGGACGGCGTGCCGCCGAACATGTCGGTGAGGATCGCAACGCCGTCGCCGGAATCGACGCGATTAACCGCCTCGATAATGTCGCTTCGACAGAGATCGGAATCATCCTCGGCGCCGATCGTGATCGCTTCGATTTGCTTTTGTGGGCCCATGACGTGCTCAAGCGCTGCCTTGAATTCGTCGGCAAGGCGCCCGTGGGTCACAAGTACTAGACCAATCATCGGAAAACTCCTCGCGGGCGCTCTTGGTGCGCCGCACGAACGCGCCACTTTGACCATCCAGAGCCCCCGCGCAAGAGGGGATGTTGCGTATCTCCCTGAAACTAGACGGATGGATGAGGGGAAATGCGCCGGTCTATTCGGTCGCGATAGTGGGACTCATATGGTTACCATTCCCCTTCAAACAATCGCGGGACGGCTTAAGGGAAGATTAACTCTTGGTAGTGGTCAAGACCGCGACAACCAGGGGAAGGGGCTGGTAACCGGCTCCGACCGGGATTCGCGGTAATTCGACGCCGGAAATGGTGGTTTTCAGCGCTTCCGGCTGTGGCAGGCGCTCCGCGTCGGGCGCGGCGAGATCGACCACGAGGCCGACCGTCGCATGGTCCACGAAGTCACAGCGGCGGATGCCGAGGCCTCTGATTTCGATCAGGCCGGCCAGGACAGGGGCAGGGCGGACCACAATTTCGTTGCCGAGTGTCGCCAGATGGACACGGTCATCGCCCACCAAAACGGCAGCTTCGACCACCCCGGCGCGGCTTGCCATGATCAAATCGAAGGCAAGGCGCGACTTGCCCGCGCCTGAGGGCCCCCGGATCAGCACAGCCCTATTCCCGATTTTGACCGCGGAAGCGTGGACGCTGGCGCTGTCCTCGCTCATAGCGCCGGCAGCCTCACCACGAAGCGCGCGCCGGCAACCGTGGGCACGCCGTCGGCGTCCGCGGGACCAGCGCGATTTTCCGCCCAGATGCGTCCGCCATGGGCCTCGATGATCTGCTTGGAGATCGACAGGCCGAGGCCGGAGTTCTGGCCGAAGCCCTGATGCGGGCGATCGGTGTAGAAGCGCTCGAAGATGCGCTCCAGCGCGTCCTCGCGGATGCCGGGGCCGTCATCGTCGACCACGATCTCGATCTCGATCCGCACCCGGCGGCAGGTCATGCGCACCTTGTTGCCGGGCTCGGAGAAGGACTGCGCGTTCGACAGGAGATTGGAGATCACCTGCCCGAGCCGCGAATCGTGGCCGTTCACGGACAGGCCGTCGGTCGGGCCGCGGCCCTCGAAGCGGGTTTCGACCGCGACGTCGTGGCCGAGCTTGGTTTCGTTGGCGACCGAGGTGAGCGTCGTCAGCAGGCGTCTGAGATTGACGGGGATCGCATCCTGCCGCTGCAATTCGGCGTCGAGCCGGCTCGCATCCGAAATGTCCGAGATCAGCCGGTCGAGCCGCTTCACGTCGTGCTCGATCACTTCCAGCAGGCGCGCGCGGCTGGTGTCGTTGCGCGCCAGCGGCAAGGTCTCGACCGCCGAGCGCAGCGAGGTCAGGGGGTTCTTCAGCTCGTGCGCGACGTCTGCGGCGAACATCTCGATCGCCTCGATGCGGCGATAGAGCGCATTGGTCATGTCGCGCAGCGCGCCGGAGAGATGGCCGATTTCGTCGCGGCGGCGGGTGAAGTCGGGGATCTCGACGCGGGACTTGATGCGGCGGCGGACGCGCTCGGCGCTGTCGGCAAGGCGCCGCACGGGACCTGCGATCGTGCTTGCGAGCAGCAGCGACAGCATGATCATGACGGCGGCGGCGACGCCGCCGACTTTCAGGATCGCCAGCCGCTCGGCGGTGACCATCTGGTCGATGTCATCGCCTTGCGTTGACAGCATCAGCGCGCCATGGATGGCGCGCGAGCGCAGCACGGGGACCGCGACCGAGACGATGACCTCGCCGCGCGAGTTGACCCGCACCATCGACCGCTTCTGGCCCTTCAGCGCATCGCCGACCTCGTCATAGCCATTGCCGTTCTCGGGCCCGAGCTCGCGATAGAGCGGCAGGTCGCCGCGGTTGAGCCAGGTGCGCACCGAGGTCATGCCGCGTTCGAGAATGCCGGGCTTCTCGGACGGCGGCGGCAGGTCGTAGCGCAGCACGTTCTCGAGGTTGCGGCTGTCGAGCAGGAGGATGCCGTTGGGATCGTAGATCCGGGCGCGCGTCTTGGTCGGCGAGATCAGCGTGCGCAACACCGGCGCCACGCGCTCCGGATTGATCGGGAAATCCAGCGGCGAATAGTCGTCGGACCCGCCATAGCTGTCGCCGAGCTTGAGATCGAGCAGCCGGTCGGGGTCGATGGTGATGGCGTTGGTCTGTACCGTCGCGGAGGCCGCGATCGCACCCGCGATGATTTCGCCCTGCACCAAAAGGCTCTGCGCGCGCGCGTCGATCAGGCCGGCACGGAACTGCGACAGATAAAGGATGCTCGCGACCAGCGCGACCAGGCCGGCGAGGTTCAGCGAGACGATGCGGCGGGTGAGGCTCGAGAAGGAGAGCGCGAAGAAGAACTGCCCGGCGCGCTTGAGCCAGTTCAGCGGCCGCCAGCCTTGCGTGACCTGCTTCTCCTCGGCCGAATACTCCTGAACGCCCGCCGACGTGACGTCGGCGGCGTTCAGGTTTGCATCAGGCTGCGTCCGGTCAAGCAATGCTTACGCCCGCGTTAGGACTGGTCGTGCGTTTGGTCCCGCATCTTAGCCGAGACCGACGGCAACGTCAGTCCGCAAAGTCCCCGAAGGAGGCGATCGCCTCAGGCTTCCTTGAAGCGGTAGCCGACGCCGTAAAGCGTCTCGATCATCTCGAACTCGTTGTCGACCACCTTGAACTTCTTGCGCAGCCGCTTGATGTGACTGTCGATGGTGCGATCGTCGACATAGACCTGGTCATCATAGGCGGCGTCCATCAGCGCGTTGCGGCTCTTCACCACGCCGGGCCGGGTCGCCAGTGCCTGCAGGATCAGGAATTCGGTGACCGTCAGCGTCACCGGTTCGTTCTTCCAGGTGCAGGTGTGCCGTTCGGGATCCATGCGCAGAAGGCCGCGATCGAGCGCCTTGGCGTCGTTCTCCTTCGGCGCGGCGGTCGGATCCTTCGGTGCCGAGCGGCGCAGCACTGCCTTGACGCGCTCGACCAGCAGCCGCTGCGAGAACGGTTTGCGTATGAAATCGTCGGCACCCATCTTGAGGCCGAACAGCTCGTCGATCTCCTCGTCCTTGGAGGTGAGGAAGATCACCGGCAGATCGGATTTCTGGCGCAACCGCCGCAGCGTCTCCATGCCGTCCATGCGCGGCATCTTGATGTCGAGGATGGCAAGATCGGGCTGCGTGGTGCGGAAGCCGTCCAGCGCAGAGGCGCCGTCGGTGTACGTCATGATGCGGTAGCCTTCGGCTTCCAGCGCGATCGAGACGGATGTGAGAATGTTGCGGTCGTCGTCGACCAAAGCGATTGTGGGCATGAGCCTCTGCTTTCCGTTGGGGTCGTGATCTAAAACGGCGAGCAATTAAGTGATGCGCCGCGTACATGGGCCCCCAACCTGGGGTTCGAACCTTGTCACCGAGCAATGCAAGCTGGGCTGAAGTGTGACCAAAGTTCCTGGAAACACGGCGAAGCAGCCGTGGTCCGACCCATAACCGGACCCCGTTTAACCCCGAAAAGGCCGGCCTTGCAACCCGTAAAAGCCGGAAAACCGAAGAGAATCAGATGCAACCGACCTCCGATTTCGACCCCGGAAAGCTCGCCAAATCGCTGTTGCGGCGCTCCCGGCAGGGGGCGCTCGCGACCCTGATGCCCAATACCGGCGATCCCTATTGCTCCCTCGTCAATCTGGCGAGCCACCCCGACGCATCGCCGATCCTGCTGATCTCGCGGCTCGCCGTGCATACCAAGAACATCCTGGCCGACGGCCGGGTCTCGTTGATGCTGGATGAGCGCGCCCCCGGCGATCCCCTGGAAGGGGCCCGGATCATGCTGTCGGGACGGGCGGAGCAGGGGACGGAAGGCGAGCTGGAGCTCCTGCGCCGGCGCTATCTTGCCGCCCATCCATCTGCGGAAGACTTTGTTTCGTTTAAGGATTTTTCCTTCTTCCGGATCAGGCCGTCCGGAACTCATCTGGTTGCCGGATTCGGCCGGATCGTCGATCTGAAGCCCGCGCAGTTCCTCACGGACCTCGCTGGCGCCGATGAGCTGCTTGAAGCCGAGGAGGGCGCGGTCGCGCACATGAATGCCGACCATCGCGACACCATGGCTCTGTATGCGACAAAACTGCTCGGCGCGGCCGAGGGCGACTGGCGCTGTACCGGCTGCGATCCTGAGGGGATCAATATGCAGTCGGAACAGGCCGTGCTGCGGCTCGAGTTCCCCGAGCGGGTGACTGACGGCAACGCGCTGCGCAAGATGCTGGTCAGACTGGCGGGTGAGGCGCGGGCCAAGGGCGGTTAGCAACAGCCGGCTTGAACGGCGGCGCTCCTCGCTGCGACCCATGGTCAAGCAATTTGGCCCGGGTCGGCAGCGAGAGTTTTCATGACACGATATGGACGTTTGGCGCTGGCGGCGGGCCTTGCGCTCGCGCTCGGCGCATCCTTCGCCACTTCCGCCACGGCGCAGAATCTCGCCGCGCAAAGCGCCAAGATCAACGAGCTCAGTCGCGCCGGCAAATATGCGGAAGCCTTGTCACTGGCGCAGGCCATGGTGGCAAGCCTCGAGAAGGGCAACAACACCCGCGACCTCGCCGGTGCGCTGAACAATCTCGCGCAGATCTACGCCGCGCAAGGTCATGACGACCAGGCCGAGCCGCTCTACAAGCGCGCGGTCGCTTTGCTGGAAAAATCTCTCGGCCTCGACACGCCGGAGATCGCGCCCGAGCTGAACAACCTTGCCGCGCTCTATCAACGTCAGCAACGCTTCGCTGAGGCCGAGCCGCTGTTCAAGCGTGCGCTTGCCATCCGCGAAAAGACGTTGCCGCGCGAGCATCCCGATGTCGGCCAGTCCCTCAACAATCTCGCCACGCTCTATGTGAAGCAGGAACGCTATGCCGACGCCGAACCGTTGTTTCAGCGCGCGCTCGCGATCTACCAGAAGGCCGGCGGTCCCGAGCATCCGGCGGTCGCGACGCTGCTCAACAATCTCGGCCAGCTCTATCGCGATCTCAACCGCGATGCGGATGCCGAAGCGCCGATCAAGCGCTCGCTAGCGATCCGCGAAAAGGTGCTGGGCGCCGATCATCCGGATGTTGCGCGCTCGCTGAACAATCTTGCCGGGCTCTATGAGCACGAGCAGCGGTATGCGGATGCCGAACCGCTTTATCGCCGCGGGCTGTCGATCCGCGAGCGTGCGCTTGGTCCTGATCATCCCGATGTCGCGACCTCGACCAGCAATCTTGCCTATTTCCTCCAGGCCTCGGGACGCGCCGCCGAAGCGCTGCCGCTCGTGCAGAGGACGCTCGCCAACAATCGCGCACAGCTCCGCGTCGTGCTGCCGGTCCTGTTGGCCGCGCGGCAGCAGCAATTGCTGGCTGACGACAAGTCGCTGGATGACGCGCTCGCCGCCATCCAGCGCGGCACGCAGTCCTCTGCCGCGTCGGCCGTGAACAAGCTCGCGGTGCGGCTCGCGGCCGGCAGCGACCGGCTCGCCGAACTGGTGCGGCGGGATCAGGATCTCGCCGCAGAGGCCGATACACTGGACAAGGCGATCATCGCCGCGGTGTCAAAGCAGTCCGCGCAGCGCGATGCGGCCACCGAGCAGCGCAACCGGCAACGCCTTGCGGCGATCGCGAGCGAGCGCGCGAGCTTGCAGAAAACACTTGCCGTCGAATTCCCGGATTATGCCTCGCTCTCCAATCCACTGCCGCTGGCGGTCAAAGAGATCCAGGCGCTGCTATCGGCCGACGAAGCGATGGCACTCTTCTCTGTCATCGACAAGGAGAGCTATGTCATCGCGATTACGCGCGAAGGCGTCGACTGGAAACGGATTCCGCTCGGCACCGACGCGCTCGCGCAAAAGGTCTCGGCGTTCCGCAAGGGGCTCGATGTCGGCAAGGCCCGCGCTTCCTCTGATAAGTCGGGGCTGTTCGATCTTGCGCTCGCCAACGAGCTCTATGTGACGCTGCTCGGGCCAGTCGAGGCGCTTACAAAGGACAAGCGCAGCCTGCTCGTGGTCCCCTCCGGTGCGCTGACGGCACTGCCGTTTCATCTGCTCGTCACCGAGAAGCCGCAAGCTGCGATACCCGATACGCTCGAAGGCTATCGCGGCGCCGCGTGGCTGTTGCGGCGCCAGGCGGTCTCGGTGTTGCCCTCGGTGGTCAGCCTGAAGTCCCTGCGCGCGTTTGCGCGCAGGGATCAGAGCGTCAAGCCGATGACCGGCTTTGGCGATCCCCTGTTCAATCCCACGCAGGAGGCGCCCGCGGACCGGCGCGCCACGAAGACCGTCGCGCGCAGCATTGCGACGCTCGCCTATACCGATTTCTGGCGCGGCGCCGGCGTCGATCGCGCGCGGCTCGCCCAGGCACTGCCACAGCTGCCCGATACGGCAGACGAGCTTGGTGCCGTGGCGAAGGACGTCGGTGCTGCCGACGCCGATGTCCATCTCGGCCGCGATGCCAGCGAGACGACGCTGAAGCGGGCAGCGCTTGCCCAATACAGCATCATCTATTTCGCCACCCATGGCCTCGTCGCCGGCGACGTCAAGGGATTGGGCGAGCCCTCGCTTGCGCTCTCGATGCCGGATCAGCCGAGCGATTTCGACGACGGCCTGCTTACCGCAAGCGAAGTCGCGCAGCTCAAGCTCAATGCAGACTGGGTCGTGCTCTCGGCGTGCAACACCATCGCCGGTGACAAGCCGGGTGCGGAAGCTTTATCGGGACTGGCGCGCGCGTTCTTCTATGCCGGCGCGCGTGCACTTCTGGTCTCGCATTGGGCAGTGGATTCCGAGGCCGCCACCCGGCTGACCACATCGACTTTCGACTTGCTCAAAAACGAACCAGCAATCGGCCGTGCCGAAGCATTGCGGCGCGCAATGTTAACCTATCTCGATGACGCCTCCTCACCGCGCAATGCCTATCCTGCGATCTGGGCGCCCTTCGCGCTGATCGGAGAAGGTGCGGTACGATAGAACAGCGCTGGAAAAACAGTGGCGGATTGTGCGTTGCAAAATCCTGGACAACGCTGATTTGCCCATTTGGTTGCGCGATCATTGATCGTTTTCGACGCACGCGCTTCAGGGTAGGCATGCGCGACTTTTGGCCCGGCCCTTGAATAAACCAAATCCTGCGGGATCGGCTTGGCAACGCCAGCGTTCATCAGTATTAGGTCGTCCAGCCGAGGCCGGACGGCCTATTATTCACGGTGGCCGCGATGGATGGCGCTCAAAGATGATCGCGCCAGTAATGCGGGTTCTAGGAGGATTTTTCGTGCAAGAGACGGGCGTGCGCAACGGTGCCTTCGGCGCCGATAAATTCGGCTTAAAGAATCTCAAGCGGGTTCACTGGAACCTCGGCGCGCCACAACTTTATCAGCACTCGCTCTCTGCCGGAGAAGCGGTGCTCTCCGCTGATGGCGCGCTCTGCGCGGACACCGGTGAATTCACCGGCCGCAGCCCGAAAGACAAGTTCACGGTGCGCGACGCCACCACCGACAAGAAGATGTGGTGGGCCGGCAATCAGTCGATCACCGCGGAGCAGTTCGAGACGCTCTATCAGGATTTCCTCAAGCACGCCGAGGGCAAGAGCCTGTTCGCGCAGGACCTCTATGGCGGCGCCGATCCGGCCTACCGGATCAAGACCCGCGTCTTCACCGAGCTCGCCTGGCACTCGCTGTTCATCCGCACGCTCCTGATCCGCCCCGAGGCGATCGAGCTCTCGACCTTCGTGCCCGAGCTCACCATCATCGACATGCCGAGCTTCCGCGCCGATCCGAAACGTCACGGCTGCAAGTCGGAGAACGTCGTCGCGATCGACTTCGCGCGCAAGATCGTGCTGATCGGCGGCTCGTACTATGCCGGCGAGATGAAGAAGTCGGTCTTCACCACGCTGAACTATTACCTGCCCGAGCGTGGCGTGATGCCGATGCACTGCTCGGCCAATGTCGGCGCCAGGGGCGACACCGCGATCTTCTTCGGCCTGTCCGGCACGGGCAAGACGACGCTGTCGGCCGATCCGAACCGCACGCTGATCGGTGACGACGAGCACGGCTGGGGCCCGAACGGCGTGTTCAACTTCGAGGGCGGCTGCTACGCCAAGTGCATCAAGCTGTCGAAGGAAGCCGAGCCCGAGATCCATGCCGCCTCGACGCGCTTCGGCGCGGTGCTCGAGAACTGCGTGCTCGACGACGACAACCGCGTGGTCGATTTCGACGACGGCTCCAAGACCGAGAACACGCGCTCGGCCTATCCGCTCGATTTCATCCCGAACGCCTCGCGCACCGGCCGCGCGCCGCAGCCGAAGAACGTGGTGATGCTCGCCGCCGACGCCTTCGGCGTACTGCCGCCGATCGCAAAGCTCTCGCCGGCGCAGGCGATGTATCACTTCCTGTCCGGCTATACCGCGAAGGTCGCGGGCACCGAGCGTGGTCTCGGCAATGAGCCGCAGCCGGAATTCTCCACCTGCTTCGGCTCGCCGTTCCTGCCGCTTGATCCGTCCGTCTACGGCAACATGCTGCGCGACCTGATCGCCCAGCACAATGTCGATTGCTGGCTGGTCAACACGGGGTGGACCGGCGGTAAGTACGGTGTCGGCAGCCGCATGCCGATCAAGGTGACGCGCGCGCTGCTCACCGCCGCACTCGACGGCTCCTTGCGCAACGTCGAATTCCGCACCGACAAGTATTTCGGCTTCGCCGTCCCGACTGCGCTGCCGGGCGTGCCAGCTGAGATCCTCAACCCGGTCAACACCTGGAAGGACAAGGACGAGTTCGACAAGACTGCCCGCGCCCTGGTCGGCATGTTCCAGAAGAATTTTGCCAAGTTCGAGGCCCAGGTCGACGCCGAAGTCCGCGCCGCCGCGCCGGACGTGAAGCTCGCGGCGGAGTAGGTTTGCTCTGTTCTGAATATAAGAGGGCGGCCGCGAGGCCGCCCTTCTTGTATTCGGTGCCATCTCTCAACCGTCATTGCGAGCGCAGCGAAGCAATCCAGAGTCGTTCCGCGGAGGGATCCTGGATTGCTTCGCTGCGCTCGCAATGACGAGCTTGCGGAAGCAGCTACGCCTTGAAATACGCGATCTGAGTCGTGGTCGCGAGCAGGCGGCCGTTCGGCGACCACAGCTCGCCGGTCTGATCGCCGTAGCTCTTGTGAAAGATCTTGCCATCGGCGGTGGCGAGCACGCGCGTGATGTCCTCGGCGGCAAGCTCCTCCGCGTCGGTGTGAAAATAGGTCGTCAGTGACACCGTGCCGAACGGCACCAGTTCGCGCCGCGCGTGGAAGATGCGGCCGAAGAACGCGTCCGACATCGCCATTAGCGAGAGCATGTCGAGTTTGCGCGGCGTGCGATCGCTGATCCAGACTTTCGAATAGGCGCTGGCCGGCTCGGTCTGCGGCGGGCCGTTCCGCATCTCGCCCTCGACGAACCGGAATTCGTACTGGTTGGCCCAGGACGCCTTGATCTTGGGAAAGGGCAGCGTCTGTTCGAACGGCGTCGCGTCGGGAAACTTCGCCACCTGATGCGACCAGGATGGACGGCGTTCGGCAAACACGGCGGTCGCCAGCGTTGCGACCTCGCCGCCGCCTTGTGACAGCTCGACGCACCAATGCTGGCTGGAGCGATTGGCCTTCACCAGCCGCACGTCGAGATCGAACGCGCCCTTGGCGATCGGCGCACAGTAGTTGATGGTGACCGACAGCGGGTCGCCGGCGCCCTGTGGGTGGTCGATCAGCGCGCGCAAGACGGTCGCGGCGGTGGCGCCGCCGAACGGGCCGACGAAGGCCCAGTAGTCATCGCTGGTGTGTCCCTGCCAGCAACTGTCGCCGGCGGTGACGCGGGTGGCCTCGTCGAAGAGGTGCGGGAGTTTGGCGTGCATGGACTAGACCTTCACTGCGCTTCCATCCCAAAGACGGAATTCAATCGTTTCATCCACGGGGCCATATAGTTTAGAATTCGAGAGATCCTCCGCTGGATCATCCGTTACCCAGACATCCGCCACGGTGCCTTCGATGTGTCTGATCGCGATCACGCTCTTGCCCGTGGTCAAATCAGCGACAAAGCCATCGATCGCGGTCTCCTCGTCTTTCCCAGAGAGACTGGCAAGGATGCTGCCGTGCGTGTGCCAAGGAAATCCGTCGAAGCCCAGTGTCCAATCGCCGTCGGGACAAATGACGAGCAGCCGAAGCTGCCCATCAGGGCTGACATACTCGCCAACAGACATAATCGACTCCGGCTAGAAGACCTCATACCGTAGTATGATGGCTATCCTGCCAAATCAATGACCTCCGGAGTAATCGCTTCCACGTCGCGGAAAAATCAGCCCGTAGCGCCGCGCTGATCCTCTGCCTCCTGGAAAGCGGGCGTCGTCGGGTGCACCGGCACGTTCCAGATCTCCTCGGCATATTCGCGGATGGTGCGGTCGGAGGAGAACCAGGCCATGCGCGCAACGTTGAGGATGGAGGCCCGTGTCCAGGCCGGCGCCACCTGCCAGCGCGCGTCGATGCCACGCTGCGCCTCGTAGTAGGAATCGAAATCGGCGCTGACCATGTAGTGGTCGAGATAGCGCAGCGCATGCGCGATGGATTCGAAGCGGCCGGGATCGCCGGGCGAGAACTCGCCGACGCCGATCGAATTGATGGCGCGCGAGAGCTGCGGGGATTTGCGGATCACGTCCGCCGCATCGAGGCCCTGCTTGCGCCGGATCATCACGTCGCCGGCCTCCATGCCGAAGATCGCGATGTTCTCCGCGCCGACATGGTCGCGGATCTCGATATTGGCGCCGTCGAGCGTGCCGATGGTGATCGCGCCGTTCAGCGCCAGCTTCATGTTGCCGGTGCCGGAGGCTTCCATGCCGGCGGTCGAGATCTGCTCGGAGAGATCGGCCGCGGGAATGATCACCTCGGCGAGGCTGACATTATAGTCGGGCAGGAAGGCGACCTTGAGCTTACCGCCGATCGCGGGATCGTTGTTGACGACCTCGGCGACGTCGTTGATCAGCTTGATGATCAGCTTTGCGTAGCGGTAGCTCGCCGCCGCCTTGCCGGCAAAAATCTTCACCCGCGGCACCCAGTTGCCGTTGGGGTTGTCCTTGATCGCCTGGTACAGCGCGACCGTCTCGATGATGTTGAGGAGCTGGCGCTTGTATTCGTGAATGCGCTTGATCTGCACATCGAACAGCGCGCTCGGGTCGACCTTGATGCCGAGCCGCTCGCCGATCACGCGCGCGAGCGCCGTCTTGTTGTGATGCTTGACCGCGCGGAATTTTTGCTGGAACGCGACGTCGCTGGCGCGCGCTTCCAGCAGCGTCAATTGCGTGGGATCGTCGAGCACGGCGTCGCCGCAAGCCTCGCGCAAGAGGTCGGTGAGCTTCGGGTTCGCCAGCATCAGCCAGCGGCGGAAAGTGATGCCGTTGGTCTTGTTGGTGATGCGGCCGGGATAGAGATGGTTGAGATCGTGGAACACGGTCTCGCGCATCAGGTCCGAATGCATCGCCGAGACGCCGTTGATGCGGTGCGAGCCGACGAAGGCGAGCTGGCCCATACGCACGCGACGGCCGCTCCTCTCGTCGATCAGCGAGACCGAGGCGCGGAAGTCGATGTCGCCGGGGCAGCGCGCTTCGGCCAGCGCCAGATGCTGGACGTTGATGCGGTAGATGATCTCGAGATGCCGCGGCAACAGCCGCTCGAACAGCTCGACCGGCCAGGTTTCGAGCGCTTCCGGTAGCAGCGTGTGGTTGGTGTAGGACAGCGTGGCGACCGTAATCTTCCACGCCTCGTCCCAGCGGAAATTGTGCAGGTCGATCAGGATCCGCATCAATTCGGTCACGGCAAGGGACGGATGCGTGTCGTTGAGCTGCACCGCGACCTTCATCGCCAGGCTGCGCAACTGTCCGTCGGCGGAGAGATGCCGCTTGACGAGATCCTGGAGCGAGGCCGAGACGAAGAAATACTCCTGTCGCAAGCGCAGCTCGCGGCCCGCCGGGCTCTCGTCATTCGGGTAGAGGAACTTGCAGATCGCTTCGGCGCGCGCCTGCTCGGACGAGGCGCTGACATAGTCGCCCGAATTGAACACGTCGAGCTTCAGCGGATCGGGCGAGCGCGCCGACCACAGCCGCAGCGCATTGACGTGCTGGCCGCGCCAGCCGACGATCGGCGTGTCATAGGCGATCGCCTGTACGGTCTCGGCAGGATGCCAGATCGAGCGGTCGCGGCCCTTGTCGTCGACATGCTCGACGCCGCCGCCGAAATGGACGTGATAGACGACCTCCGGCCGCTGCAATTCCCAGGGGTTGCCAAAGCTCAGCCATTCGTCCGGATATTCCTGCTGCCAGCCCTGATTGATGATCTGGCGGAACAGGCCGTAATCATAGCGGATGCCATAGCCGATCGCGGGGATCGACAGCGTCGCCATGCTCTCCATGAAGCAGGCCGCGAGCCGCCCCAAACCGCCATTGCCGAGCGCGGCATCCGGCTCGCACTTGCGCAGCTCAGGGAGCGAGACGCCGAGATCGCCGAGTGCGACCTCGAAGATATTGAGCAGGCCCATGTTGTTCAGCGCGTCGGTGAAGAGACGGCCGATCAAAAATTCGAGCGAGAGATAGTAGACGCGTTTGCGCCCGGCATCGTAGCTGCGCTTTTCCGCGCTGAGCCAGCGATGCACGATACGATCGCGCAGCGCGAGAGCTGCGGCCTGGTACCAGTCGTGCCTGGTCGCCATGCCCGCGTCCTTGCCGATGGCAAGGCGCAGCTTTGCCAGGATCGCGCCCTTGATCTCCGTCAGCGCCAGTTCGTCGATGGGCTGACCGGCTGCGGGAAAATTCGGCTGGAACGATTGCTCTTGCAAAACAGTCACTTCCTGGTCTCGGGACACGGAACAAGCTTACGCGCCAAATCTTGCGCGGCAAACCTTACGCGGCTCGTCGCGGAAGCGGAACCATCGCCGGCGCGACCGTGCACTGCGCTGGCGCAAATTTATGCAAGGAATGGGCCGCTTTGGGAACCCGGTCGCGCACGGAGAGACGCGGATTTCGTGCTAAATTGGTGGAGGATTCAGCCCTTGGTGTGGAGGGAGGATACGCCCATGAGACTGCTGATCGAAATCGCCACGGCCGCCCTGCTCGTCATCTGCATCACTGCCTCCAGCGCCGCCTTTGCCGCCGACAAGATCGGCCGCAGCGCTGACGGCGTGAGTTGCGCATTCTCCCTGCCGCAAAACGCCACGCCAGCCGCACGCTGCGCCGCCATCAAGCGCCAATGCGGCGGCAGGTTCTACGCGAGCTATTGCGGCGACAGGATGCTGTCGGCGGCGAATTGAGAAGTTAGGCGCAAAAGCTCTCTCCATCTGGTCGTCCTGGCGAAAGCCAGGACCCATTGCCCCAACTGTCAGATGAGGCCCGACCGGTCGTTCCAGTCGGGATTTTCCTGCTCGATCAGCTTGATCTTCCAGTCGCGTTTCCAGAACTTGAGTTGCTTCTCGCGCGCAATGGCCTCTTGCGGAGTAGCGAATGCTTCGACGTGCACAAGGCGGAATATCTTGTATTTCAGGACGAACTTCGACCCGCGACCGGAGCGATGCTGCTCGAGCCGTGCACGGATGTCGTTGGTGATGTCGATGTAGAGAGTGCCGTGATGTCGACTCGCCAGGATGTAGACGTAGTAGCTGCCTGTGCTCATGGCTGGCTCAACCTCGCAAAGACAACGCTGACCGGGATAATGGGTCCTGGCTTTCGCCAGGACGACGGCTTCAAAGGTCCTCGGAACAAATTAAGAACAATTTAGCAAGTCTTTGATATATCATTGTGATTCGGCGCATTGCCGACACAATATCTAGCGTCTGTCCGATTTCGCGAGGACTACATGTCCACCATTGCCTTTGATCAATTCGCCCTCACCCGAATTGGCGACTTTGCGCGCTCGCTGTCGCGGCTGCATCAGGCGGCGCGGCGCTACGCGGTCGATGACGATCAGATCGATCGCGAGTTCAACGCGGTTTGCCAGTCGATCTGGGGCTACACCATCGACGACATCAGCGACGACCTGTTCTCGGCTGAGGACCACCTGTTCCTCGACACGCTCGACGAGGCGCAGGCGCGCATTTTCGCAGCCGAACAGGGTTATGATCTCGTCGACGATGCGGGCATGCTGACGGACTGGTGGGGCTTCTGCTGGATGATCCTCGCCGAGAAGCGCGGATTGCTCACGCCGGAAAATCGCGCCGCTGCGCGCGCGGCGATCGAGGAGAAATATCTGGCAGCGCCGAACGTGATCGGCGTGATCATCGGACGGTGACGCGAAGCGTCAATTCAGCCCCGCGCGCCTGCCCGATTTCTGCGTCGGCGTCTTCGGCACCGTCACATCCGGCGGCGTCTCGCGTACGATCTCCGGCGGTGGCGCATCCGCCGCCACCGTTTCGGCGCGCACCGGCGCGACCTTCATCTCGCCGAGGCGGGAGCGGACCTGTGCGGTGAGGCCGGGATAGGAGGCGACCGGCGTGAAGTCGGCGGCCTGCTCGTTGCCAAGGCGGACGCCCGTATAGGCGACCAGACCGTCACTCGTCGCGATCACGTCGCCGGCCTTCAGCGACGTATCGAGAGCAAGGTCCACCGGCGCAAGTCCGACCGGCTCGCGGCCATTGCAGGTGCAGTCGGCGCGCAGCGCCTTGCGGAAGGCGAACGCGTTCTCGCTGTCGGCATAGCGCTCGCCGGTCTGCGAAGCGGCACCGTCGATGCTGGAGCCGAAATAGATTTTGGTCGTGGTGGCAGGACAGAAAGCCTGACACATCTGCGCCGGCGAGGCCACGCCGCGCATCAGCGGAAAGTACTTGCCGTCGCAGGTCCGCACGCAGAAGGCCGGGCCCGATCCGCCAGCGGCCGATCGCGTGGGCGAATCCTGGGCGGGCCCAATCGGCTGCGCTGCCGCGAAGGGATCGATGTAGGAACTCGGCTGCGGCGCGCTGCGCTGCGGACGCTGGAGTGCGTTGAAAAAGAAGTCGAACAGGCCTTCGGCGGACACGGGGGCTGGCGCCACGAGAAGCGGCGCCGCAACGGCTGCGGCCACGAGTATCGCGCGGTGCGGCCAACGCACTTTGGACAAATCTGTACGCAATGCCCACTCCACCGGACGCAACGAACCCCACCGAGAGCAACGTATCTCAGCGCTGATTCACCATAGTTCCGGATAGTAAATGAGCGGTGACCGTGGCGGTTGTTGGATCGAATCGCGTCAAGGCCGGGGACAAGCCCGGGCAAGACAATGGAGTGAGCCCTTGCTGTCTCAGCTCTTCAAAAATTCCGACGCCTTGTAGAGCGATCGGAACGGCAGGCCGGCCTGGCCGAAGGTGTCGTTGGCGCCTTCCTCGCGGTCGACCATGGTCAGCACCAACACTACATTGGCGCCGGCCTCGCGCACCGATTCCACGGCCTTCAGCGCCGAGCCGCCGGTGGTGGTGACGTCCTCGACGATCACGACGCGCTTGCCTTCCAGCGTCTCGCCCTTGGCAAGGCCTTCGATCGCGAGCTTGGCGCCGTGCTCCTTCGGCTTCTTGCGCACGAAGAAGGCCGCGATCGGATGGCCCTTGATCCAGGAGATCTGCGCGAGCGCACCGGCCAGTGGCACCGCGCCCATCTCCAGGCCGCCGATGAAATCGAGCTGGTCGTCCTTCAGAGCCTCATAGGTGAGCTCGGCCAGCAGCGTCGCCCCTTCGGGGTCGAGCATGGTCGGCTTCAGGTTGAAATAGAAATCGCTCTTGCGGCCCGATGCGAGCGTCACCTCGCCGCGGCCGAAGGAGCGCCGACGGATGATTTCGAACAAGCGGGCGCGGGAGGCTGATTTCGACACGACGGTCCTCTGGGGCTCTTTTGGAGGAGGCGGAATTTATCCGCCACGGAGCCGACATGCCAGAGGGAGGTCGGGTCCGCAAAACTACCGTCAACAGGGCATCGGCCGCGCCGGTCGGACAGCCACCATGCCGGACCGCTGGTTGTAAGGCCGCAACGTCCTGGAGTAGTGGGATGCCAGACAAAGCGGGAAGGAAACCGGCAATGACCATCGAGCTCCACACGTGGAATACGCCAAACGGCCGAAAAATCTCGGTCGCGCTGGAGGAAATGGGGCTCCCTTACAAGGTCTTCCCGGTGAACATCACCAAGGGCGAGCAGATGGCGCCCGAGTTCCTCAAGCTCAGCCCGAACAACAAGATCCCCGCGATCGTCGACCCCGAGGGGCCGGACGGGAAGCCCGTCAGCGTGTTCGAATCCGGTGCGATCCTGCTCTATCTCGGCGAGAAGACCGGCAAATTCCTGCCGAAGTCGCTTGCCGAGCGCATACCCGTCTACGAATGGCTGATGTGGCAGATGGGCGGCTTCGGGCCGATGCCCGGCCAGGTGCATCATTTCATTGCGCTCGAGAACGAGCAGGACCGCGCCTATGGGTTGAAGCGCTACATGGCCGAGACGCGCCGTCTCTACGGCGTGCTGGATCGCCGGCTCGAGGGCCGAGATTTCGTCGCGGGCGATCTCTCGGTCGCCGATTTCGCCATCCTGGGTTGGGCCTGGCGCCACCCGCGCCACAAGGTGGAGCTCGCGGACTTTCCCAACGTGAAGCGCTGGTACGAGGCCCTGATGGCGCGCCCCGCGGTGAAGCGGGGGATGGAGGCGAAACTGGATTGATTTGACGCTGTCATCGCCCGGCTTGACCGGACGATCCAGTGGTCCAGAGACGGTCGAACTAGAACCGACAAGCCGCGGCGTATTGGATGCCCCGCCTGCGCCTGCGCGTCACACCCGCTTCGCTTCCACCGCCATGCGCACGGCAAGTCCGGCGAGCACCGTACCCATCAGCCAGCGCTGCACCAGCATCCAGCTCGGTCGCGTTGCCAGGAACAGCGCGATCGAGCCGGCGGCGAGCGCGATGATCGCGTTGACGCTGACGCTGATCGCGATCTGGATGGCACCCAGCACCAGCGACTGTGTCAGCACGCTGCCAGCGGCGGGGTCGATGAACTGCGGCAGCAGCGCCAGATAGAGCATCGCGATCTTGGGATTGAGCAGGTTGGTGACAAAGCCCATCGCGAACAGTTTTCGCGGGCTGTCGATCTCAAGCTTCCTCACCTGGAACGGCGAGCGGCCGCCCGGCTTCACCGCCTGCCAGGCGAGCCAGAAGAGATAGCCGGCGCCGGCGAGGCGCAGCGCGTCATAGGCGAAGGGAATGGCGAGCAGCAGCGCGGTGATGCCAAACGCCGCGCACAGCATGTAGAACACGAAGCCCAGCGCCACGCCGCCGAGCGAGACGATGCCGGCCGCCGGCCCCTGCGTGATCGAGCGCGAGATCAGATAGATCATGTTCGGCCCAGGCGTCAGCACGAGGCCGAGGCAGACGAGGGCAAAGCCGAGCAGGGCGGATGTGGGGGGCATCGGTGAACTCGTGCGGGAGATACACCGGTTCTAATATGCGAGGGCTCGCGTCGCCATCCCGCAATTGCACGGAGGACAATTTGCTAGGACGCGTCGGCCTCTACGCTCCGGATGAACGCCGCAAAACGCTCCATCGCCGAACGCAGCGGCTCTGCGATTGCGGGATCTGCGACGATGCCGTGCTCGTCGAAGGCGCCGCCGAGCAGGGGCAGCGTCACGCAGGCGTCCCGTGCGATCCGGGCCGACATCGTCTCCAAGGTGAGCGTGAGGGCAGCGAGCGCGTGCGTGGCGCGAGGCGAGGTGTTGATCAATGCGACCGGCTTGCCCGGAAATTCATGGCTTCCGACCAGCCAGTCGAGCGCATTCTTCAGGACGCCGGCGACACCGCGAGCATATTCGGGGCTGGAGATCAGGAGGCCATCCACGCTTCCGATGAGGTTGCGCATTGCCCCGACGGGGGCGGGCACGTCATTGCCATCGAGATCCGGATTGAAGAAGGGCAGGCCCGCAATTCCTTCGAAGGCTACCATTTCGACGCCAACAGGCGCGAGCAGGGCCGCTGCACGCAACGCAGCCGTATTGCTCGAGCCGGCGCGCAAGCTGCCGGAGATCGTTGCGATCTTCATCAGGGTGCCCGCCGTCAGTGTGCCTCGTCCCAGTTGGTCGCCGCGCGGGCATCGACATGGAGCGGCACCGAGAGCAGCACGGCCGGGAACGGTGCGTCCTGCATCACGTGCTGCACGACCGGCAACGTCGCCTCGACCTCCGCGTCCGGCACCTCGAAGATCAATTCGTCATGCACCTGAAGCAGCATCTGCGCCGAGAGCTTCTTTGCCGCCAGCGCGTCCTCCACCCGCGTCATGGCACGGCGGATGATGTCGGCGGCCGTGCCCTGCAGGCGCGCGTTGATCGCGGCGCGCTCGTTGAAGGCGCGCACCGAGGCGTTAGACGCCTTGATGTCGGGGTAGTGACACTTGCGGCCGAACAGCGTCGTGACATAGCCGTGGCTCCGGCAGAAATCGCGCGTTTCGTCCATATAGGCACGGATGCCGGGGAAGCGCTCGAAATACTTCTTGATGTAGGCGGAGGCCTCCTCGCGCGCGATGCCGAGCTGGTTGGCAAGGCCGAACGCGGAGATGCCGTAGATGATGCCGAAATTGATCGCCTTGGCCCGGCGTCGGATTTCGCTCGGCATGCCCTTGATCGGCACGCCGAACATCTCGGATGCCGTCATCGCGTGAATGTCGAGCCCGTCGCGGAAGGCCTGCTTCAGCACGGGAATGTCGGCGATCTCGGCGAGCAGCCGCAGCTCGATCTGCGAATAGTCGGCCGAGACCAGCTTGTGCCCGGGCGTCGCAATGAAGGCGCGGCGGATCTTTCGCCCGTCCTCGGTGCGCACCGGAATGTTCTGCAAGTTCGGCTCGTTCGACGACAGCCGGCCCGTGGTGGTCGCGGCCAGCGCGTAGGTCGTGTGCACGCGATGGGTCTGCGGATTGACGTAAGTCGGCAGTGCGTCGGTGTAGGTCGATTTCAGCTTCGAGACCTGGCGCCATTCCAGAATCTTCTTCGGGAAGTCATGGCCCTGCTCGGCGAGATCATCCAGCACCTGCGCCGTCGTCGACCATGCGCCGGTCTTGGTCTTGGTGCCGCCCGGAAGTCCCATCTTGCCGAACAGGATGTCGCCGATCTGCTTTGGGCTGCCGACATTGACGGGCTCGCCGGCGATCTCCTGGATCTCGGCTTCCACCCGCGCCGCGGTCTGGGCAAAGTCGCCCGACAGCCGCGAGAGCACCTGGCGGTCGATCGAGATGCCGCGACGCTCCATGCGCGCGAGCACGCTGGTCAGCGGACGCTCCAGCGTCTCGTAGACGGCGGTCATGTGCTCGGCGATAAGGCGCGGCTTCAGCACGTGCCACAAACGCAAGGTCACATCGGCGCGCTCGGCGGAATGCTCGGTCGCCTTGTCGATCGCGACCTGATCGAAGGTGAGCTTGTTCTTGCCGCTGCCGACGAGCTCGCTTTCGGCGAGCACCGCGTGCCCGAGCCAGCGCTCGGCGAGCGATTCCAGCGCGTGCGAGCCGCGGCCGGCGTCGAGCACATAGGAGATCAATTCCGAATCATCATGGTTGCACAGCGTGATGCCGGCCTGCGCCAGCAGCACCGCGATGAACTTGGCGTTGTATCCGATCTTCAAGATGCCCTGCGACTCGAGCACAGGCTTCAGCGCTGCGACGGCCGCTTCGAATTTCACCTGGTCGGGCGCGAGCCCCGCATCGAACAGTCCGGCGCCGCCGCCCGGTGGCTTGTGGGCCAGCGGCACATAGGCGGCATCGTCCGCGCCGAGCGCCAGCGCGATGCCGCAGATGTCGGCCTGCATCGGGTCTTCCGAGTTCGCCTTCACCTCGAGCGCGACATGGCCGGTGTCGTGGATGCGCGCGATCAGCGCCTCGAGCTGGTCGAGCGTCTTGATCGTCTGATATTTGGTACGGTCGATCCTGGTCTTGCGCGCGGCTTCCGCGCGAGCCTCGGCGAGCGAGACCGGCGCGCCCTTCGGGCTTGCGGCCTTGTCCTCCTTGCCGGCGGCCTTATTGCGCTCCCTGGGTGCAGTTTGCGCCGATGCTCCGGGTCCCGGCGCCGGCACGACGTCCGAGGGCGGCAGTGGCGAGAACACGCTGGCACCGGTCTTGTAGCCGGGATCGGCCTCCACATCGGCGGGATCGACCTGGGCGTATTCGGCGACGCGGCGGGTCAGCGTCGTGAACTCCATCGCCTTCAGGAAGGCGATCAGCTTGCGCGCGTCGGGCTCGTGGACGGCGAGATCGTCCAGCGGCACTTCGAGATCGACTTTGTCGTCGAGCAGCACCAGCTGGCGCGAGATCCGCGCCTTCTCGGCATTCTCGATCAGCGCCTCGCGCCGCTTCGGCTGCTTGATCTCGGTCGCGCGAAACAGAAGCTGCTCGAGGTCACCATACTCGACGATCAATTGCGCCGCGGTCTTGATGCCGATGCCGGGCACGCCCGGCACGTTGTCGGTGGAATCGCCCGCCAGCGCCTGCACTTCGACCACCTTCTCCGGCGGCACGCCGAATTTCTCGATCACCTCGGGAATGCCGATGCGGCGATCCTTCATGGTGTCGTACATGGTGATCTTGTCATTGACGAGCTGCATCAAGTCCTTGTCGGAGGACACGATGGTCGCGACGGCGCCACGCTCGCTTGCCTGCCGCGCATAGGTCGCGATCAGATCGTCGGCCTCGAAGCCCACCTGTTCCAGGCAGGGCAGGTCGAAGGCGCGCACGGCCTCGCGGATCAGCGCGAATTGCGGAATGAGATCGTCCGGCGCCGGCGGCCGATGCGCCTTGTAGTCGGGATAGAGCTTGTTGCGGAAGGTGACTTCCGACTTGTCGAACACGATCGCCAGATGCGTCGGCCGGTTGTCCGCGGGCATGTCGCGAAGCAATTTCCACAGCATGTTGCAGAAACCGAGCACGGCGTTGACCTGTAAACCGTCAGACTTGCGGTTGAGCGGCGGCAACGCGTGGTATGCGCGGAAAATGTAGGAGGAACCGTCGACCAGGAAGACATGGTCGCCCTTGCCGGCCGCCTTCGCCGCCACGGGTTTGGCAGCAGCCTTGGCAGCAGCGGATTTGGTTTCAGCGGCCGCCTTGGGCGCAGCAGCCTTGGTGTCAGCTTTGGCGGTGGTCTTCGGGGAGGTTTTGGGCATGGCCGCAATGTATGAATTTTTGCGGAATTTGACAGCCTTTGAGGGGCGATTTTTGGGCCGCTGGCGCCGCTATCCCCACTGTCATTCCCCGGCTTGACCGGGGAATCCAGTACGCCGCGGCCTATCGGTCAATAACTGCTGTCTCTGGAATACTGGGTCGCCCGGTCGAGCCGGGCGACGACAGCGGAGCGAGAAACTACTCCGCCGGCTGCAACACCGACCCCGCCTTCTTCGGCGCGATCCAGAAGGCGTCCGGCCGCTCGAACAGGAAGTGGGCGTGCAGGCGCAGCGCGGCCCGCCAGATCAGGAGCGCACCGGCGACGCCCACGATGGTGACGATCAGCGACATCATGCCGATGTCGGGAACAACGACGGTGCGCAGCAGCAGCGTCCGTGTCGCGGCCATCGGCAGGAAGAAGGCGAGATAGATCACGATCGAGTGCTCGCCGCAGAACCGAAGAAAGTTGAGCCAGCGCGCATGCGCGAGCAGCGTGCCCATCGTCGCGACGGCGACGGCGCCGGAGAAACCGAGCAGAAGCGAGACCATCGGCCATTCGCTGGCGCCGTGTGCAACGATACCCGCATTGACGAGAGCCCACGCGCCAAGCGTCGCGAGGGCAACGGCTGGATGCCGGCGCGCGCGATCCGACAAGGCGAACACGTAATCCGCAAACAGATAGCCGGAATAGAAATAGACGAAGCGTGCGCAGAACTCGTCGATGGCGGTCCATCCCGTTGCGATGCGCGCCGTCTCCAGCATCGCCGCGACGAGCCAGATCGCGAGCGGCGGGATTCGCCGTGTCAGTTTTGTGACGACGAAGAAGATCGGCAGCAGGTAAATGAACCAGAGCGTGCCGAACGGCTCGATGAATGATTCGAGATACAGAAGGCCCACATGGTGCCAGCTGGTCTCGGCCGCGAAGGCTGGCGCCTTGAAGCCGAACTGGATTGTCACCCAGAGGACATAAAAGTAGGCGAAATGCACGACCTTGCGGTCGAGATAGATTCGCCAGTCGCGGTCGATCACGAGCGGCAAGAACAGGCCCGAAATCAGGAAGAAATCCGGCATCCGGAACGGCTTTGCGAAGGCGACCAGACCATGCATGAACCCGGGTTCGCCGGCAGCGAGCTCGACCCCCAGCACCGAATGCATCATCACGACCATGACGATGCAGATGCCCTTGGCGTAATCGACCCAATCGAGGCGCGCCGGCGGCGAGGTCTTGGAACCTCCGCTTGCCACGATTGTGCCTGATGGTGCCATGGTGTCCCTTTTCGAGGCGGTTGCCGCCCAAGAGCGGGGCAGTATGCCGGCGGCAGGTTTCGGTCCCCTTTACTCTACAAATCACATGCCGGTTTTCTTGCCGACTTTCTTGGGGCAGCCTCTTCCCCGCGGACATGAAAATGCTCTAAGACCGCTGCGAAGCATCATTATGCGTTAACCAAGACGGGCAGGTTTTTCATGCGAATTGCCATGATCGGCACGGGATATGTGGGGCTGGTTTCCGGTGCGTGCTTTGCGGATTTCGGCCATGACGTCGCCTGCGTCGACAAGGACGAGCGCAAGATTGCGGCGCTCCACCGCGGCGAGATCCCGATCTACGAGCCGGGGCTCGACTCGCTGGTCGAGACCAATGTGAAGGCCAAGCGCCTGAGCTTCACGACCGATCTTTCGGGGCCGGTGGCGGAGGCGGAGGCCGTGTTCATCGCGGTCGGTACGCCGTCGCGGCGCGGCGATGGTCATGCCGACTTGTCTTACGTCTACGCTGCCGCGCGCGAGATCGCTGCGTCACTCTCCGGTTTCACGGTCATCGTCACCAAGTCGACCGTTCCGGTCGGCACCGGCGATGAGGTCGAACGCATCATCCGCGAGACCAATCCGAAGGCCGATGTGGTGGTCGCGTCCAACCCCGAATTCCTGCGTGAGGGCGCGGCGATCCGCGATTTCAAATTCCCGGATCGCATCGTGGTCGGCACTAATGACGAGCGTGGTCGAAAAGTGATGAGCGACATCTACCGTCCGCTGTCGCTGAACCAGGCGCCGCTGATGTTCACCGCGCGCCGCACCGCGGAGATGATCAAATACGCCGCCAACGCGTTTCTGGCGACCAAGATCACCTTCATCAACGAGATCGCCGATTTGGCCGAGAAGGTCGGCGCGAACGTCCAGGAGGTCGCGCGCGGCATTGGTCTGGACAACCGCATCGGCACCAAGTTCCTGCATGCGGGCCCGGGCTTCGGCGGCTCCTGTTTCCCGAAGGACACCAAGGCTCTGATCAAGATCGCGCAGGACTATGACGTGAGCCTGCGCATCGTCGAGGCGGTGCTTGCCGTCAACGAGAACCGGAAGCGCGCGATGGCGCGCAAGGTCAGCCACGCGCTCGGCGGCGCGCTGCGCGGCAAGACGATCGGCGTGCTCGGTCTCACCTTCAAGCCCGACACCGACGACATGCGCGATGCGCCCTCGATCCCGCTCGTCACCGGTTTGCTGGACCAGGGTGCGAAGGTGCGCGCCTATGACCCGGTCGGCATGGAGCAGGCCAAGCACGAGTTGCCGGCCATCGACTATTGCGAAGATGCGTATGCCTGCGCCAAGGGCGCGGACGCGCTGGTCATCGTCACCGAATGGGTGCAGTTCCGCGCGCTCGATCTCGACCGGTTGAAGGAGACCATGGTGCAGCCCGTCGTGGTCGATTTGCGCAACATCTACCGTCCCGAAGACATGGAAGCCGCGGGCTTCGTCTATGAGAGCGTGGGACGGCCTGCCGGGCAGGTTTGACGATAGGCCGCCGCAACGATTCCGTCATGGCCGGGCTTGTCCCGGCCATCCACGTCTTGTTCACTCCGCGCTAAAGAAACGTGGATGCCCCGGGACGTTTGGTGCGAAGACGTACTTCGCGCTTTTGCCCGGGCAGGACGAACGGATAGCGCATTGCCTCGCAGCTTCGACACGCCCCTTCCGATCGATGCGGTGCTCGACGACCTGTCGCGCACGCTGGACAAGCACAACGCTGCCGTGCTGGTGGCGCCGCCCGGCGCCGGCAAGACCACGCGCGTGCCGCTGGCGCTGCTGGACGCGCCCTGGGCCAGGGGTAAGAAGATCGTCGTGCTGGAGCCGCGGCGCATCGCGGCGCGCGCTTCCGCCGACCGCATGGCCAAATCGCTCGGCGAGCGCGCCGGCGAGACCGTCGGCTATCGCGTCCGCTTCGGCTCGAAAATCTCGCGCGCGACCCGCATCGAGGTGGTGACGGAGGGCATCTTCACCCGCCAGATCCTCGACGACCCCGAGCTGACGGGCGTCGCCGCCGTCCTGTTCGACGAATTCCACGAGCGCTCGCTCGATGCCGACCTCGGCCTCGCGCTGGCGCGCGATGCGCAACTGGGCCTGCGCGAGGATTTGCGCATCCTCGTGATGTCGGCGACGCTGGACGGCGCCCGGGTGGCGAGACTGCTGGGGGAGGCGCCCGTCGTCGAGAGCGAGGGCCGCGCGTTTCCGGTCGAGACGCGCTATCTCGGTCGAAAGGCAGATGCGCCGCTGGAGCGACAGATGGCGGATGCGATTGCCTCCGCGCTGCGCGCCGATGCCGGCTCGGTGCTGGCGTTCCTGCCCGGCGCGGCCGAGATCCGGCGCACGCAGAACTTTCTCGCCGAACGCGTCCATGATGCTGCAATCGAGATCGTGCCGTTGTTCGGCGCGCTGGATGCCGCCGTGCAGGACCGCGCCATCGCGCCGGCGCCCAAAGGCACGCGCAAGGTGGTGCTGGCGACCTCGATCGCGGAGACCTCGCTCACCATCGAGGGCGTGCGCATTGTCGTGGATTCCGGCCTCGCCCGCGTGCCGCGCTATGAGCCCGATATCGCCTTAACGCGGCTCGAGACTGTTCGTGCCTCGCGCGCCGCGGTCGATCAGCGCCGCGGCCGCGCCGGCCGCACCGAGCCCGGCGTGTGCTACCGGCTCTGGGACGAGCCGCAGACCGCCTCGCTCGCGCCCTACACCCAGCCTGAAATTCTGAGCGCGGACCTCTCCTCGCTCGTGCTCGATCTCGCGCAATGGGGCGTGAGCGATGCCTCGGCACTCTCGTTCCTCGATCCGCCGCCTCAGCCCGCCTGGAAAGAGGCAAAGAGCCTGCTTGCCGAGCTCAACGCGCTCGATGCCGACGGTCGCATCACGGCGGAAGGCAAGAGCCTGCGCGCGCTGGCGCTGCCGCCGCGGCTCGCGCGCATGATCGTGGATTCGCATCGCGCTGGCAGCGGCGAGGCCGCCGCCGAAATCGCCGCCATCCTCACCGAGCGCGGGCTCGGCGGCGACAGCGTCGATCTCGACCACCGTCTCGATCAATTCCGCCGCGACCGCTCGCCTCGCGCCAGCAGCGCCCGCGACCTCGCACGGCGCTGGGCCTCGCAAGTCGCATCATCGGAGAAAGGGACGCTGGGGCAGGGCGACTTGCGCACCGGCATCATGCTCGCCTACGCCTTCCCCGACCGTGTCGCGCGCAACCGTGGCAACGGCAGCTTCGTGCTCGCCAATGGCCGCGGCGCGGCCGTCGAGCAGACGTCGTCGCTTGCGCGCGCGCCCTATATTGCGGTGGCCGAGATGACGGGCACGGCGGCGAGCGGGCGCATCCTCCTTGCCGCGCCGATCAGCGAGGGCGACATCGAAGGCCATTTCGCCGAGCACATCGAAACCTCGGACGAGATTTCTTTTGATCGCGGCGCGATGGCGCTGCGCGCACGCCGCAAACGCGCGCTGCACGCCATCACGTTGTCTGAGGCACCCCTCACGCTCACGCCGTCCGAGACGACGGCCCGCATTCTCGCCGACGGCCTGATCGCCGCCGGCCTCGACCGGCTGCCCTGGTCGAAAGCCGCCATCCAATGGCGCGACCGCGTGATGTTCCTGCGCAAGGCTGAAGGCGAGAGCTGGCCCGATCTGTCCGACGACGCCCTGATCGCGCGGCGCGATGACTGGCTGGTGCCTGCGCTCTACGACAAGACGGCGCTGAAGGACGTCTCCGCCGGCGACCTCTCCGACGCGCTGATGGCGCTGTTGCCGTGGGAGCTGCGCGCCCGGCTCGAACGCGAGGCGCCCACCCATTTCGAGGCGCCGACCGGGACGATGCTCGCGATCGACTATGAGGCCGAGCAGGGGCCGACCATCGCCGTGCGGCTCCAGGAACTGTTCGGCCTCAACAGCCATCCATCGATCGCGGGCGGCAAGGTGCCGCTCGTTCTGGAACTGCTGTCGCCGGCGCAGCGCCCGGTGCAGGTGACGCGCGACCTGCCCGGTTTTTGGCGCGGCAGTTACATCGCGGTCCGCTCCGATCTGCGCGGGCGCTATCCGCGCCATCCCTGGCCGGACGATCCGGCGAACGCTCTGCCCACCCGGCGCGCCAAGCCGCGCGGGACGTAATTCCATAAGCCTGCATTAACCCTTCCGTCACGCTTTTCGCCAAAATGGCGGCGCCCCGGTCGCAGGCTCGCTCGCGGACGGGCGCGTAGCGTGATGAAATCGTGTTTTCGGTTCCGAGTGGTGTCATGCGTAACATTATGATCTTCGCGGCCATCTTGATCGGGCTGGGCACATTCATGGCGCAGATGGCCGACAAGATGAGCTCGGCCTCCGCCACCTCGGTGCCGCGCCAGATGGCCGCCGTGCAGGCCGCCGCGCCGCAAGCGAACAATCGCAGCGTCAGCATCCCGCGCGACGCCCGCGGCCATTTCCAGACGGAAGGGCGGATCGACGGTCAGCGCATCGCCTTCATGGTCGACACCGGCGCTTCCGTGGTGGCGCTGAACGAGACATCGGCTGCCCGCTTCGGCCTGCGCCCGTCGCGCGGCGATTACAACGCGAAGGTCACCACCGCCAACGGCACCATCAAGGCCGCGCGCGCCCGCATCGCCATGCTCGACGTCGGCGGTCTCATCGTTCGCGACGTCGATGCCATGGTTCTGCCTGACGAGGCGCTGTCCGAGAATTTGCTCGGCCTCTCCTTTCTGTCCAAGCTGAGGCGCTTCGAATATGCCAACGGCCAGATGGTGCTGGAACAGTAGGCGAGCGCCTCGGTCCAACGCCTGACGGCGCCCTATACGCTACGCGGCGCGACGATGCTCCAATATCGCGGGTTGCTCGGCGATTGAATTCGAATCCAGCGATAGGGTGCGCGTGGCCACGGTCTGATCTGCGCCGTCAAATTATCCAGAATCAGGTCGCCGCTCTGCGTTCGAACGACCAGAACCAGGTGATGCTTGCCCCAGACGGTCTCGACCTCGCTGAGCAGAAGCGCCCGCTCGGGCCAGCCTCGGCTCAGAAGCCTGTGGCGCTTGCTGACGGCGTAGTCGTTGCAGTCGCCGCGCTTGGGGTCGATGAGCCAGACCTCCGTTGCCAGGCCCCCTTCGTTCGGTTCCGAGATGATGGCGTTGTTAACGGTCGCGTTGACCTCTTTCAGATCTTCCCATCGCGCCTCGGTCAAGTGCACCGGACCGCCACGAAACATCAGGCGGGGGCGGCATTCGTCCCGGTAGTGCAGGCAGAACACCGTGTATGCCATCGGAGGAAGCGTCGGATCGCCAAACTTGAGGTGCAGAGGCATGGACGGGGGACCGGTCGGCAGGCCCGGCAACCTCTCGTTTGCAGATTGAGCGGCTGTCATTTGGCTGATCGACAAGATCATGCCGGATGCAATCGCAGCCAGGATCGACGCCGTGCGCATGCTTTGTCTCCGACGCGTTACGTCGTGGAGAGAGCTCGAGACGAGGCTTGAATTAATGCTCTAATGATCAGTCAGGCCGCGTCCTGCGCCATGGCGATTGCGGATCGTTCACCGGGCGAGACGGAGTAATCCTGGGTGGGATATGCGCGATCGGCCCGATTGGTTTCAACACGACATCGCGATCAGAGGTTGTGAGGCACAAAGTGCACATCCGCGATGAGCGGATCGATCATGGTCGAGAACTCTGGCCGACAACTTTGCCGAACCGTTCCGCGCGCTCCGAGCCGCGCTTCGCTCCGAGCCGCGCTTGAAGTAAGGTTTCTCCGTTACCAAACTGCCGCAATTATTAGCCATAAGCCGCCGATCCCGCCTTCCGCTCGGCCTGAGCATTCGCTATGGCTGCGGTATATTCCTCCTGCCTGTTAACGAGATTGTCTCGATGTTTCCCACGCCGAAATCCGCGCTGCTGCCCAACACCTATGCCTTCGAATCCGAGCCCATGGTGAAGCCCACCGGCTTCCGCGAATACGACGCGCGCTGGCTGTTCAACAAGGAAATCAACCTGATGGGGGTGCAGGCGCTCGGCATGGGGCTGGGTGCGCTGATCGCCGAGCTCGGCGTTCGCCAAGAGATCGTCACCGGGCACGATTTCCGCGGCTATTCGGCCTCGATCAAATATGCGCTGATCTCCGGCCTGATGGCGGTGGGCTGCAAGGTGCATGACATTGGCCTCGCCGTGACGCCGATGGCCTATTTTGCACAGTTCGACCTGGATGTGCCCTGCGTTGCCATGGTCACGGCCTCGCACAACGACAATGGCTGGACCGGCGTGAAGATGGGTGCCAACCGTCCGCTGACCTTCGGCCCCGACGAGATGACGCGGCTGAAGGAGATCGTGCTGGGCGCCAATTTCAAGAACAAGGCCGGCGGCTCCTATCAGTTCCACGAAAATTATCCGGCGCGCTACATCGCCGATCTCACCAGCCGGCCGAAGCTGAAGCGCAAGCTCAAGGTCGTCGCGGCCTGTGGCAACGGCACCGCCGGCGCGTTCGCGCCGCAGGTGCTGGAAGCGATCGGCTGCGAGGTGATCCCGCTCGATACCGAGCTCGACCACACCTTCCCGAAATACAATCCGAACCCCGAGGACATGGAGATGCTGCACGCGATCCGCGATGCGGTGCTGCATCACAAGGCCGACGTCGGCCTCGGCTTCGACGGTGACGGCGACCGCTGCGGCGTCGTCGACAACACCGGCGAGGAGATCTTTGCCGATAAGGTCGGCGTGATGCTGGCGCGCGACATGTCGGCGATCCACAAGGATGCGCAGTTCGTCGTCGACGTGAAGTCGACCGGCCTGTTCATCACCGATCCGGTGCTGCAGAAGCAGGGCGCAAAAACCGCCTATTGGAAGACTGGCCATTCCTACATGAAGCGCCGTACCAACGAGATGGGCGCGCTTGCCGGCTTCGAGAAGTCGGGCCATTTCTTCTTCAACAAGCCGTTCGGGCGCGGCTATGACGATGGCCTCGTCTCCGCGATCGCGATCTGCGACATGCTCGACCGCGCCCCCGGCAAGTCGATGGCCGATCTGAAGAACGCCCTGCCAAAAACCTGGTCGTCGCCGACCATGTCGCCGCATTGCGCGGACGAGGTCAAATACGGCGTCATCGATGCCGTGGTGAAGCATTTCGAAGGCCTGCACGAGAAGGGCGCCAAGATCGGCGGTCAGGCGATCCGTGACCTCGTCACCGTCAACGGCGTGCGTGTCACGGTGGAAGACGGCAGCTGGGGCCTGGTGCGCGCGTCCTCGAACAAGCCCGAGCTCGTCGTCGTGGTCGAAAGCCCCGTCTCCGAGCAGCGCATGCGCGACATGTTCGAGATGGTGGACGGCGTGCTGCGCACGCATCCGGAAGTCGGCGAGTACAATCAGAAGATTTGAGGCGGCTCGAGGGAGGCGTGATCGATGCCTTCCTCTCCGCTGTCATGCCCCGGCTCGACCGGGGCATCCAGTACGCCGCAGCTTCTCCGTATTCAATCGCCGTCTCTGGAATACTGGATCGCCCGGTCGACCCGGGCGATGACAGTTCTCTTGTGGTGAGATTCGAAGCCTAAGCCGCCACCACCGCCGGGATCGGGAGTGCGGTGACCGACTTGATCTTCTCCATGGCGAAGCGCGAGGTGACGTTCTTGAGCGGCACGGCGCTGATCAGCTTCTTGTAGAAGACGTCATAGGCCTGCATGTCCGCGACCACGACGCGCAGCATGTAATCGACGTCGCCGGCCATGCGGTAGAACTCCATCACCTCGGGCATGGCGCTGACGGCCTCGGCGAATTTCTTCAGCCAGGCCTCCGAATGGTCGGCGCTCTCCACCGAGACGAACACGGAGATGCCGAGCCCGATCTTGTTCTGGTCGACCAGCGCCACCCGTTTGAGGATCACCCCATCGGCCTCGAGGCGCTGGATGCGCTTCCAGCAAGGCGTGGACGAGAGCCCGACCCGGTCGCCGATCTCGGCGACCGACAGGGAGGCGTCCTCCTGGAGTACCATCAGAATCTTGCGGTCGATGGCGTCGAGGCGGCGGTTGGTCTCTGGGAGTTGGACGGCGAGGTCGCTCATTTGAGGAACTTTTTTCCATTTCAGGGGTCGAAACACCTCATATATAGAAAAATCTTCTAGAGCAAGCCCATATTCCGGGCGACAGGGTGCCCGCGCCGGTCAGCCTCCGAGCAAAAGCCCTTCAACTTCAATGCGTTGCGGGGCGGCCAGGCCGCCACCAAAGCGGGTGCATTTCAGTGCCGCCGCGGCCGCGGCGAATTGCAGCGCCTCCCGCGCATCCCGGCCTTCGGCGAGGCGAAGGGCAAAGGCGCCATGGAAGACGTCGCCTGCGCCGAGCGTATCCACGGCGTGGACCGGAAAGGCCGCCATCTCCTCCGGCTCGCCCCGCTCATTCAGCCAGATCGTTCCACGCGGGCCGCGGGTGGCGGCGAGGAATGCCGGCGTCAGCCTCGTCAGCGTCTTTAGCGCCCCACCGTCGTCGGCAACAGCAGCCGTTTCCTGTAGCTGCTCGCTGGCGAACAGGATGTGCGAGGCGGCGGCGAAGAGGCCATCGCCCGGCGACATCGCACGGTCGACGCCCATGATGACGGGAATGCCGCGGCGTCGCGCCTCGGCGCAGAGGGAAAGGGCGAGTTCGGCGCAGCGGCTCTCGACCAAAATGGCGTCGCAATCGCCGAGCAGCGCGTCGGCTTCAGGCAGCTTCACCGTCCACAGCTTGGGATCGCGATAGATGACGAGAGTGCGCTCGCCGCTCGCGTCGATCATGATCGCCGAGACCGGCGTCGTCAGGCCCGGCATGCGCACGACGTGCCTGACATCGATGCCCTCTTGCGCCATGCGTTCGAGGATGAAGCCGCTCGAGGTCTCCTGCGCATCGCCCATCGGCCCGACCAGCGCAGCGCGGCCGCCCAGCCGCGCGATGGCGATCGCGGCGTTGAGCGCATTGCCGCCGCAGATCTCCTCCAGATGCGTGGCGTTCGCCTTGCTGCCATGCCCGGGCACACCTTCCACGCGGAAGGTGAGGTCGCGCACGGGGATGCCGATGCAGAGGATGCGCGGCGAGATTGTTCTGGCGGACATCGGCCGTCGCAGCTACACGCTGTCCTTGCCCTGCAACCAACGGCCGACCAGATGATGGGCGATGGCGAAGGGGTGCGGGCCGGCAAGCCCCTCCGGATGCGTCCGCGACAACATCAGTCGTGCCTCGTCGCGGCTGAACCAGCGGGCGTCCTCCAGCTCCGAGTGGTCGACGGTGATCTCATCGGTCAGGGCCCGCGCGCTGCAGCCGATCATCAGCGACGACGGATAGGGCCAGGGTTGTGTCATGTAATACGCGACGTCCGTGCAGCGAATGCCGGATTCCTCAAAAATCTCCCTGCGCACCGCGTCCTCGATGGTCTCGGCCGCCTCGACGAAGCCGGCGAGGCAGGAATACATGCCCGGCGGAAACTGCTTCTGGCGGCCGAGCAGGCACTTGTCGCCGGAGGCGACCAGCATGATCACGACCGGGTCGGTGCGCGGAAAATGCTCGGCCTTGCAGGTCGGGCACTCGCGCTTCCAGCCGCCTTCCTTCATCGCGCTGCGGGCGCCGCAATTGGCGCAATAGCCGTGGCGCTGATGCCAGGTGACCATCGACTTCGCCATCGCGATCGCGGATAGCTCCTCGGGGTGGATCGTGCCCTGCATGGCCATGCCGCGCAATTCGGTCACGGCATAGTCCTCACGGCCGATCAGCTTTTCGGCCGCGGCCTGCGGCATGCCCATGCCGAACACCGCGGCGCCATCGCGCAGCCCCAAGAAGATCGTGCCGGGATTGGCGCCGCATTTGATGGCTTCGTCGATCGAGAGCAGGGCGCGGACGCGCTCGCCCTCGCGCCTCACCAGGAGCGAGTCGCGATAGATCACATAAGCGCGCGACGACGGCTTCTGTTCGATCGCGAAGAGTTTTTCCTCATTGAGGCGCAGGTGCGCGGCGCGATCGAGGACATTGGTGACGAAGGCCGGCTGTCCCAGCGGGAACGAGTCGAATGCTGACATTATTGTTCTTTCAACCCAATCGTTCTTTCAACCCAACCAGATCTTGCGGCGAAGCGCGCTGATGAAATTCTGCACCTCTTCGGCATCATGCGCCAAGGGCGGCATCACGCCCCAGACCGGGCGTGGCCACGCCGCATCGCTGGTGCGGCGCGCGATGATGTGCACGTGAAGCTGCGGCACGAGGTTGCCGAGGGCTGCGACGTTGAGCTTGTCGCATTTGGTGATCTCCTTCAGCGCGCGGGAGACGCGCGTGATCTCGGTCATCAATTGCGCCTGCTGGACCTCGTCGAGATCGATGATCTCGACCGCATCCGCGCGCCGCGGCACCAGCAACAGCCACGGGTAATGCGCGTCCTTGATGACAAGCACTTTCGACAACGGCAGGTCGCCGATGTCGATGGTGTCCTCTTTCAGACGGGAGTGCAGCGACCAGGCGGGATCAGGCATGAAGAGTGTCCGGATGGCCCGACAGGCTCGGGCGGCAAGGGCAGGAACCCCAAGTATTTTGCCCCGACCATACGCCACGGATTCCCATAGGGGAAGGATCGCGCTCCGCAGGAGCGGCATGCTCTGCTGTCGTCCCCGCGAAGGCGGGGACCCATAGCCACAGGGAGCAGTTGTGGCGCGAGATATCGGTTACAGTCTCGCCTCCCAACCTGATCCTGTGGTTATGGATTCCGGGCTCGCGCTTCGCGCGCCCCAGAATGACGGCGTGTCATTTACGCCTCCGCCAGCACGCGCGCGTTGGCGCGGATAGAGGCTTCGCTGACGCGGATGCCGAGGCCGGGACCATCGGGCACGACGACATGGCCGCCGCGGTTGGGGATGCGCTCCTCCAGGACGTCCTCGGCCAGCACGTGATGCGGCATATAGAATTCGCAGCCGAGCGAGATGCCGGGCGTTGCCGCGATGAGCTGCGTGCCGGCAGCGAGCCCGATGCCGCCTTCCCACAGCGTGCCGCCATAGCCGGGCAGCCCGGCAACGTCGGCAATCGCCATGATGGCCTGTGCCTCGAACAGGCCGCCGGCCTTCATCAGCTTGATCGAGACGGCGTCCGCGGCTTGCCGGCGCACCACCTCCATCATGTCGCGGCGGTCAAAGCAGCTTTCGTCGGCGAGAACAGGCGTTTCCAGCGCTGATGTTAGCTGTGCCATGACGTCGAGATATCTACGCGGCACCGGCTGCTCGATGAAGGTCGGTGAAAACTGCTCGACGTCGCGCAGGATCTTGATCGCGCCGAACGGCGCCAGGGCCTGGTTGTAGTCGACGCGAAGGTCGACCTTGTCGCCGAATTCCTTGCGGATAGCCGAGAGGTGATCGAGGTCCTCGCGATGAGGCTTCACACCGGTCTTGACCTTGTAGATGACGTTGCCGTCCGGAACCATTTTGCGCATGCGCTCGAGGTCGGCGGCGAAATCGGGATCGGCAATCGAGAAGGAGAGGGGGATCGTGTCGCGCACGCGGCCGCCGAGCAGGTCGGCGACCGAAAGTCCCGCCGACTTGCCGACGATGTCGAGCAGCGCCGTCTCGATCGCGACTTTTGCTTCCGCATGGCCGACCAGCGCGCGGTCGAGCTCCGCCATCAGTGCGCGGATGCGGCGCACCGGCTTGCCGAGCAGGATCGGACGCAAGTAGATGTCGAGCGCGGAGAACGCCGCTTCCGGCGTTCCCGTGAACACCTCCCACGGCGCCGCTTCGCCCCAACCGACCACACCGTCGCTTGCGGTGAGCTCGAGCAGCACGCGCTTCACCGTGCCCTTGACGTTGCCGACGCCCTGGAGGCGCGCCATCTTGATCGGGCTTTCGATCAGGAACAGGCGAAGCCGCGCGACGGTTGCTTCGGTCATGCCAGGCCTCCATTGACGTGCCAGACCTGGCCGGTGACGTAGGATGCCTTCGGTGATGCCAGGAAGGCGATGATCTCGGCCACTTCCTCCGGGCGGCCGCGACGGCGCATGGGAATCAACGCTTCCGTTGCGGCGATCTGTTCGGGCGAAAGCCGGCTCGAGCTCGGCTTGTCCTTGACGATGAGGCCCGGCGCCACCGCATTGACTGCGATGCCGTCGCTGGCCAGTTCAACTGCGGTGAGCCGCACCAAGGCTTCCAGCGCGGAGCGGCTTGCGGCGGTCGCCGCGAATGGCGCGAAGTCGGGGCGGATCGCGTGCGCCACGAACGACGACACCGCCACGATCCGCGCGTCGTGCCCCGCACGCAATAGCGGAAGCGCGGCCTCCACCAGCCGCGTGAAGGCGAGCGCTGACTCGTCCATCGCGTGGCGGAACTCGTCCGCCGGCGTGCCGATCGCGCTGCCACGGCGGGCATGGCCGCCCACGAGGACGAGCGCGTCGAGCCGGCCGAAGGCGGCTTGCGCGGCCGCGACGGCATCAGCCGCGGCTCTCTCCTCAGCGAAGTCGCCAAGACATTTTGCAATCGTCGCGCCGCGCGCTTCGGCCTCGGCGGCCGTAGCATCGAGGCCGGTTGCGTTCGAGCGTGTGTGCAGCAGGAGCGCGGTGCCGGGCGCTGCCAGGAGCTTTGCCGTGGCGCGGCCGATGCCGCTGGCGGCGCCGGTGACGAGATAAACGCGGTTGATCTCGGGCATCACGATGTCACGTTGGCCGGCGGCAATGCGCCGGTGCGGTGGAAATGGCTGAGGAAGGCCCGCGTCGCGGCCTCGCGCGGGGCATCGATCACCTGCCGCGCCGGGCCGTCCTCGACCACGACGCCGTCGCGCATGAACACGACGCGGCCCGCGACCTCGCGGGCGAAAGCGATTTCGTGAGTCACGATCACCATGGTCATGCCTTCGGAGGCGAGCTGCTGCATCACGCCCAGCACCTCGCCGACGAGCTCGGGGTCGAGCGCGGAGGTCGCTTCATCGAACAGCATCACGTCCGGCTCCATGGCGAGCGCCCGCGCGATCGCGACGCGCTGCTTCTGTCCGCCCGAAAGCGTCGCCGGATATTGATAGGCCTTTTCCAGAAGCCCGACTTTTGCCAATTGCGCTCGCGCCAGTTTTTCCGCGTCTGCCTTCGGCATGCGGCGCACCGTGACGGGTCCTTCCATCACGTTTTGCAGCGTCGTCATGTGCGGGAACAGGTTGAAGTGCTGGAACACCATGCCGGTGGTGGCGCGGAATTTTGCCAGCGTCTTCACATCCGGCAGCTTCGTGCCTTCACCGAACGCGAACCGCGTCTCGCCGACGCGGACGCTGCCGCCATCAGGCACGACCAGCAGATTGATGCAGCGGAGCAGGGTCGACTTGCCCGAGCCCGACGGCCCGATCAGCGCGACCACGCCGCCCTTGGCGACGTCGAGGTTGATGTTCTTCAGCACCTCGTTGCTGCCGAAGCTTTTGCGCAAGCTTCGGATCTCGATCTTGCAAGTATCTTTGGACGTATCGCTCATTCGCTGACCGCCAGGCGCTTCTCGCCCCGCCGCACGATGATGGTCAGGGGAATCAGGATCGCGGCATAGGCGAGCGCCACCGCGGTGTAGGTCTCGAGCGGCCGGTAGCTGTCATGCGCGGCGACCTGGCTCTGATAGACAAGGTCGGGCACGGCGAGCACCGAGACCAGCGAGGTGTTCTTGAACTGGATGATCGACTGGTTCATCAGCGCCGGGATCATGCGCTTGATCGCCTGCGGCAAGACGATGCGCATCATGGCCTGGCGCGGCGTCATGCCGAGCGCGGCTCCTGCTTCCGACTGGCCGCTGTCGATCGAGACGATGCCGCCGCGGATGATCTCGGAATAGAACGAGCCGCCATAGAGCGACAGCGCCAGCGCCGAGGCCGTGATCGGCGTCATCTCGACGCCGGCCAGGATCGGCAGCGCGTAGTAGAACCAGATCAGCTGCACCAGGATCGGCGTGCAGCGGAACGCCTCGACGAAGGTCAGCGCAATGCCGCGCAGCCAGGCAAAGCGCGACAGCATCGCGAGCGCGGCGATGAGGCCGAACAGCAGCCCGAGCAGCACGATGACCACGGTGAAGCCGACGGTGACGCCGAGCCCGTTGAGGAAGAGCCAGCGATAGCCCCAGAGGATGCCGAAGTCCCACTGATACATGTCTTCCGGACCTCAGCCTTGAGGACGTTTGGATTGGCGGAGCCGCAGTCTCACTGCACCTCTCCCGGTTGCGGGAGAGGTCGGCGCGAAGCACCGGGTGAGGGCTCCCTCCATTGCCGGAGTCTCTTTGTGGAAGCACCCTCACCCCAACCCTCTCCCGCAAGCGGGAGAGGGGGCGCAGTGCCAATCGCGGATCGAGCTTGCCTCAAACTCATCCTACCTACAGCGTCACACCCGGCGGAATGTCCGCCTCCGTCACGCCCACGAGCTCCATGTTGGTGAGGATCGCGGTGCGGATGAAGCCGAGGCCCTTGTTGAAGTCGATCCAGGTGTTGACGTAGTCGCGCCAGGTCTTGTCGGTCTCGCGGCGGAAGCCGGCGTTCGAGGTGGTGGCGAAGATCGGCGTCGGCAGCACGAACTGGCCGAGCGAGGGATTCTTCTTCAGCACCGTCAGCGAGAGCATGGTGATCAGGCACTGCGCGTCGACGCGGCCGGTCTGCAGCGCGGCGGTGGCGTCATCGGCGGTCTTCAGGCGCGAGATCTGCGCCTTCGGGATCAGGCGGCTGACGACCTGGTCGTGCGAGGAGCCCTGGTCGACGGCGATCTTGATGTCGGGCGAGTTCAGCTCGGCCCAGGTCTTCGGCTTGAAATCCTTCTTGGCGAGGAAGCCGAAGGCGTTGTTGAAGACGGGAATCGAGAAATCGACCACCAGCGCGCGCTTCGGGGTCGGATTGAGGCCGAAGAAGATGTCGATCTTGTTGGACTGGAGATCGAGCACCGAATTGCCCCAGGTGGTCTCGGTGATCTCGAGCTCGGCTTCCATGTCGTCGGCGAGCGCCTTGGCGATGTCGATGTAAAAACCCTTCCACTGCCCGCTGGCGAGGTCCTTCATGTAATAGGGCGCGCCGCCATTGACCGCGCCGATCCGCATCTTCTTGGTGCGGCGGATGCGGGCGAAGGTGGATTCGCTGGCATCGGGGGCCGTCTGCGCCGCCGCCGGGGATGCGACCGCGCCTGCCGCCATTGCCGCGCCGACCGCGCCAAGCCCGACAATCGATGCAACATCACGACGTGTAACCATTTTTGGTATCGCTTTTCTGATTGGGTGAAGTTCCGGCAGCGTTCATACCAAGGCGGCACCATCAGTGAAAGCACAGCCTCTTGGCGCTTTGGGCGGGGATTTGCCCGGATGCTGGGCAGGCTGATACCCGATCCGATACCCGCTTGCTTTCCGGCCCTTTTGGCCCCAAATAGGGACCGGGAGATTGGCGGTGGACGAGCCACTCGCCAACCGGGTCAGGTCCGGAAGGAAGCAGCCCTAACGAGGTCCGGATCGGGTCGCTCGTCAGTCTCCTACCTGTTTTTTCGAGCGAATTGCGCCGGCGGGCTCCCCGCCAGCGCGCTCCTTTCCGCAAAAGCCGGCCGAGAGACATTTCATTGCGGATCGACCGATGACCGACGCTGGCGCCCCTTCCGACCCTGACAGCGCCAGCCAGGCTGGCTTTGAGCTCGGCGCCCAGCCGGGGACGCCGTACCGGGTGCTGGCGCGAAAATACCGTCCTTCCAGCTTCGACGATCTGATCGGCCAGGAGGCCGTGGTCCGCACCGTCTCCAATGCGTTCGAGACCGGGCGTATTCCGCAGGCCTGGATCCTCACGGGCGTCCGCGGCGTCGGCAAGACCACCACCGCGCGCATCCTCGCCCGTGCGCTCAACTATGAGATGCCGGACGGCTCGGTGAAGGGCCCGACCATCCACATGCCGACGCTGGGCGTGCACTGCCAGGCGATCATGGAAAGCCGGCACATGGACGTGCTGGAGATGGACGCCGCGTCGCACACCGGCGTTGATGACGTCCGCCAGATCAACGACAGCGTGCGCTATGCGCCGGCCAGCGCCCGCTACAAGGTCTACATCATCGACGAAGTCCACATGCTGTCGACGGCGGCGTTCAACGCCTTCCTGAAGACGCTGGAGGAGCCGCCGGAGCACGCCAAGTTCGTGTTCGCGACCACCGAGATCCGCAAGGTTCCGGTGACCGTGCTGTCGCGCTGCCAGCGCTTCGACCTGCGCCGGGTCGAGGCCGATGTATTGATGAAGCATCTTGCCAATATCGCCGCGAGGGAAAGCGTCGAGATCGAGCCCGAGGCGCTTGGCATCATCGCCCGCGCGGCGGAAGGTTCCGTGCGCGATTCGCTCTCGCTGCTCGACCAGGCAATCGCCCATGCGGCGGGCCAGGTGAAGGCCGACGCAGTGCGGCAGATGCTGGGCCTTGCCGACCGCACCCGCGTCATCGACCTCTTCGATTCGCTGGTGCGCGGCGACATCGCCGCCGCCTTCAATGAGTTCCGCGACCAGTACGACACCGGTGCCGATCCCATCGTCGTGCTCTCGGACCTCGCCGAATTCGTCAACTTCGTCACCCGCGTCAAGATCGTGCCGGCCACCGCCGACAACGTCGCCTATGGCGAGACCGAGCGGCTGCGCGCGCGCGACTTTGCGTCCAAGATCTCGATGCGCGTCTTGTCGCGGATGTGGCAGATGCTGCTCAAGGGCATCACCGAGGTGCAGTCCGCGACGCGCCCGGCGGCCGCCGCGGAGATGGTGCTGGTCCGCATCGCCTATGTCGCCGACCTGCCGACGCCAGACGAAGCAATCAGGATGCTGGAGCAGAACGGCGGCGCTTCGCCGGTCGTGAGCGGCGGAAGCGCGGCGCGCAGCACGCCGACCGCGCCGGTTGCTTCTGCTGCGCCGGTGCGCGCGCCTTCGTCGCCGTCCTCATTCGGCGGTGGCGCGCGGCCGCAAATGGCAGCGCCCGCGCCGGAGATCCAAGGCTCGGCGCCCGCGCTGCGCATCACGAGCTTCACCCAGCTCGTCGCGCTCGCCGGCCAGAAGCGCGACCTCATGACCAAGGGCGCGCTCGAAAGCGACATGCGCCTCGTCCGTTTCGAGGAGGGCCGGCTGGAAGTCGCGCTCGAGCCGAACGCCTCCAAGACCATGATTTCCGAACTCGCGCGCAAGTTCGAGCTCTGGACCGGCCGCCGCTGGACGGTGATCGTGTCCAACGAGCAGGGCCAGCCGACACTGCGCTCGATCAACCAGGCCGCCAAGCAGGAGCACGCGCGGACCGCGGAGGCCGATCCACGCGTGCAGGAGGTGCTGTCGCGCTTCCCAGGCGCCAAGGTTGTCGAGGTCCGCAGGCTTGCCCCCGAGACGCCGGAATCCAATATTAACGCCGACTATGGCAGTGACGATCCGCCCGACGGTTCCGACATCGACGATCTCTAGAGCATGATCCGGATCCGAAGGGCCGCGTTAGCGCAAAGTGTGCAGCGGTGTTCCGGGAAGATCATGCTCAAACAAAATGCTAAAGCGTGTGTCATCGCGCTTTAGTCAGTTTTAAGGACACACCCGTTTTAAGGACAAGAACTCATGGCTGATTTTCTCGGCATGATGAAGCAGGCGGCGCAGCTGCAATCCAAGATGCAGGCGATGCAGGACGAGCTCGGCAATGTCGAGGTCGAGGGCATCTCCGGCGGCGGCCTGGTTGCGGTGCGCATGACCGCGAAGATGGACGTCAAGGGCGTCAGGATCGATCCATCGCTCTTGAAGGCTGAGGAGCGCGAGGTGCTTGAGGATCTGCTCGTCACCGCACTCGGCGATGCGCGCCGCAAGGCGGAAGCCGCCATGCAGGAGAAGATGCAGGCGCTCACCGGCGGGCTCGGCCTGCCGCCGGGCCTGTTCGGCCAGTGACATGGGAGCCGTTGCCGGTCCCGAGATCGAACGCCTGATCCAGCTTCTGGCGCGGCTGCCCGGTTTGGGCCCGCGCTCGGCGCGGCGCGCCGCGCTGCACCTGATCAAGAAGCGCGAAGCGCTGATGATGCCGCTCTCCGCCGCCTTGCAGGTCGCGCTCGACAAGGTCCAGGTGTGCAAGACCTGCGGCAATATCGATACGCAAAGTCCCTGCACGGTCTGCACCGACCCGCGGCGCGACCCCGCCATCATCGTCGTGGTCGCCGATGTCGCCGATCTCTGGGCGCTGGAGCGGGCCAATGCGACGCAAGGGCGCTATCATGTGCTTGGCGCGACATTGTCGCCGCTCGACGGCGTCGGCCCGCAGGATCTCACCATCGACGCGCTGGTCGCCCGCGCGCATGATCCGCAGGTGCACGAGATCATATTGGCGCTGAACGCGACGGTGGACGGCCAGACCACGGCACATTACATCACCGACCTGCTTCAGGACGCCAACGTAAAAGTAACCCGGCTCGCCCATGGTGTGCCTGTCGGCGGCGAGCTTGATTATCTCGATGAAGGTACGCTATCGGCGGCAATGCGGCAGCGGACCCTGTTCTAGCTATTCCCTTAAGACGACGGAACGGACGACATGACGAAACGATTCGCCAAACGGCTGGCTTTGGTCGCGACGATGATGATGCTGGTGACGCCGGCCGTCTCGGCGCAGCAGGACGATGGTGCTCCGCCGCCGTCAAAGCCCGGCAAGCCGATCAACAACGGCGATGTGCTCTCGGGCGAGCTGAACACGATGCAGGTTCGCGATGCCAAGAAGGGCAAGAAGGTCGCGACCTACCAGATCACGTCCGAGCCGCGGCGGCTGCCCGCGCCCAGCGGGCTGTGCAATCTCGAGACCGGCCCCGAGACATTCCAGCTCGTCACTTCCAGCGACGCGCAGGCCGCGCAGTTGAAATCATTCGTCGGCAAGGAAATTTCCGTGAAGGTCGACGAGGTCGCCTGCGCCAGCGATCCCGGCCAGGTGAGCGAGGCCGTGATCACGAAATGGAGCCTGGTGAAGAAGCAGTAGGGGACGCGCCAATAACTCGGTGTCGTCGCCCGGCTTGACCGGGCGACCCAGTACGCCGCGGCGGTCGTAATAGATCTCGACGTCTCTGGAATACTGGATGCCCCGCCTTCGCGGGGCATGACGGATACCGTGATTGCTACACCCGCACCGGCCCAAGCGTCTCGAAATGTCCGCGCTTCTGCAAATATGCGAGCAGGATCAGGCTGGGCACCGCGACGACCACGCAAATCATGAAGAACAGTGGCCAGCCCGTCATCTTCGCCACGAAGCCGGCGCCTGACGAGAGATAGGTGCGCCCGACAGCGGCCAGTGCAGTGAGCAGCGCATATTGCGTCGCCGTGTGCAGCGGGTTCTGGCACAGCGCGGAGAGATAGGCGACGAAGATCACGGTGCCGATGGCGCTGGTGAAGTTCTCGCAGGTAATCGCAAAGGCGAGCGCCCATTGATTGGTGCCGACCAGCGCGAGCCACGAGAAGGACAGGTTCGCGATCGCCTGCACCACGCCGCCGATCCACAGGCTCGTTGCCAGCGAATAGCGCCGCGCGACGAAGCCGCCGGCAAAGCCGCCGATCAGGGTTGCGGCAAGACCGACGCCCTTCACGATCGCCGCGTAGTCGTTGCGGGAGAAGCCAAGGTCGATCACGAACGGCGCCGTCATGGTGCCGGAGAACGCATCGGTGAACTTGAACAGCACCACGAAAGCGAGCGCGGCGAGCGCATCCTTGCGCGACAGGAATTCCGAGAAGGCGCCGATCGCAGCGTGCATGACGCGGACGAATGCCGTCTCGGTCTGCGTTGCGGCTTCGGCCTTTGCGGATTGTGCAGGCTCGGTGGCGAGGAGCGCGGTGATCGTGCCGATCAGCACCATCGCCGCCATCACCACATAGCCCCACATCCACGCCGACGGCTTCGGAATGCCGGTGCTTTCGAAGCCGGATACGATGAACAGCGCGCCCGCGGTCGAGACCAGCATGCCGATGCGATAGGCCGCCACATAGGAGGCCATGCCGGCGGCCTGCTCGCTCTCGGGCAGGCTCTCGACGCGGAAGGCGTCGACCACGATGTCCTGCGTCGAGGAAGTCGTTGCGACCAAGAGCGCGCCGAGCGCGACGAAGAACGGCGAGCGCGCAGGATCGGTCAGCGCCAGCAGCAGGATCGAGATGATCAGCAGGAGCTGCGAGAACAGCAGCCAGCCGCGGCGTCGCCCGAAGGCGCGGGTGAACAGCGGCACATGCAGCGCATCCACCAGCGGCGCCCAGAGGAACTTCAGCGTATAGGGCGTACCGACCAGCGCGAACAGCCCGATGGTGCCGAGATCGACGCCGGATTCCCGCATCCACACCAGCAGCGTCGAGCCCGACAGCGCCAGCGGCAGGCCGGAGGAGAAGCCGAGAAACAGCACGATCAGCACCCGCGGCTGCAGGTACACGGCCAGGCTGTCGCGCCAGGAGGCGGCGGGAGCATCGGCGGTTGCCGGGGCAGTTCCGGAAGTCGCGTCGGGTGCGGTCATGGGGAGGTGTTAGCAGATTCTGGCGGCCACAAGTGAGGCGTCGTCGCCCGGCTTGACCGGGCGACCCAGTATTCCAGAGACCGGAATTATAAAGGACCAGCGATCCCCGGGTAGAGATCGTTCCAGTTCGGATTGTCTTTCTCGATGAGCGCGATCTTCCATGCGCGCTTCCATTTCTTCAAGCGCTTCTCGCGCTTGATCGCATTCTCGGGATCATCGAACTGCTCGAAATAGACCAGCTTCACGATGTCGTATTCCTTCGTAAAGCTATCGACCAATTTCAGCCTATGCTCGGCCACCCGGCGGACCAAATCATTGGTCACACCGATATAAAGCGCACCGCCGATCTTGCTGGCGAGGATGTAGACGTAGTAGCAGCGTGCGCCCATCTGCCGCCTCTGGGATGCTGGGTCGCCCGGTCAAGCCGGGCGACGACAGCCATATTGGGGTCGCAGGTTACTTTGACTCGGGAGGGAATCACTCCCCCGCCTGGAGCTTGCGCGGGAACAGCTCTGGTGTGGTCGCGACCAGGCGTGGGCCCTCCGGCGCGTCGGTCTTGCTGAAATCGAGCTCCTCGATCCGTCCCGCGCGCTTCTCGATCTTGTCGGCGGAGATCAGGACCTGGCGCACGTCCTCGTTCACATCGGCAAAATGCTTCTGCAGTTTCAGTACGCGGTCGCGCAGGCGGCCGAGATCGTCGCCGAGCTTGATCACTTCGGTGCGGATCTGGTCGGCGGCGTCGCGCATGCGCGCGTCCTTCATGATCTGCTGCATCACCTGGATCGCCAGCATCAGCAGCGAAGGCGAGACCAGCACGACGCGGGCGCGATAGGCCTTCTGGATCACGTCGTCGAAGCCGTCATGGATCTCGGCATAGACCGACTCCGACGGCACGAACATCAGCGCCATCTCCTGGGTCTCGCCGGTGACGAGATATTTTTCGGCGATGTCACTGACGTGTTTCATCACGTCGCCGCGCAGCCGCTGCGTGGCGATGCGCCGCTCCTCGTCGGTGCGCGCATCGTGCAGTGCCGTCATCGCCTCCAGCGGAAATTTGGCGTCGATGCAGAGCGGCCGCTGGTCTGGCAGGAACACCACGCAGTCCGGCCGCTTGCCGGTCGAGAGCGTGAACTGGAACTCGTAGGAGCCCTTCGGCAGCCCGTCCTGGACGATTGCCTCCATCCGCGCCTGGCCGAAGGCGCCGCGCGACTGCTTGTTGGCGAGTACGTCGCGCAGGGTGGTCACCTGCGTGGTCAGGTCGGTCAGGTTCTTGTGCGCGCTGTCGATGATGCCGAGCCGCTCGTGCAGCGCGCGCAGGCTCTCCATGGTGTTGCGCGTGGTGTGCTCCATGGACTGGCCGACGCGATGGGTCACCGAATCCAGCCGCTCGTTGACCGCGCGCGCCATCTCGGCCTGGCGGCCGGCGAGCGTCTGCGCCATTGCGTCGACCCGCCCCGAGGCCTCGCTCTGGGCGCGCAGCATCTGGCTGAGGCGCTCCTCCAGCTCGTCGGCCCGGATGGTCTGGGCCATGGCGAGTTCCGCCCCGCGCCGCGAGGACCGCGCGATGACGATGGCGATCACCAGGAGCAGGATGAGGGCCAGCACGCCAAAGCCGATCAGTGCGTCGGCTGTGCGCACCGGCCAGTCGCCAGCGGTAAAAATGATCTCGTTCATGTCAACCCTTCTAGCCGATTCGCGGCAGCGCGCGAACGAAGAGGGAACATTTATGGTTAACCAGCGGTGAATTTTTATGGTTAACGAAGCCCTAATTATTATGGTTAGCAGACCGTTAACGCCGTTCGCCGCCGGATTGACCGCACCGGGCGCGCGGCTTAAATCGCGCCATGGCCCTCAGAGAAATCATCATCCTGCCGGACAAGCAGTTGCGTCTGGTCTCCAAGCCGATTGAGAAGGTCACGGCGGAGATCCGCAAGCTTGCCGACGACATGTTCGAGACCATGTACGACGCGCCCGGCATCGGGCTTGCGGCGATCCAGGTCGCGCAACCCCTGCGTCTGATCACCATGGACCTCGCCAAGCGCGACGAGAGCGGCGAGACCGCGCGAGAGCCGCGCGTCTTCATCAATCCGGAGATCATCGCCTCGTCCGAGGAGCTGTCGGTCTACGAGGAGGGCTGTCTCTCGATCCCCGAATATTACGAGGAGGTCGAGCGGCCTGCGAAGGTGCGGGTGCGCTTCACCGATCTCGACGGCAAGCTGCACGAGGAGGATGCCGAAGGCCTCTACGCCACCTGCATCCAGCATGAGATCGACCATCTCAACGGCGTGCTGTTCGTCGACTACCTGTCGAAGCTCAAGCGCGACCGCGTGTTCAAGAAGTTCGAGAAAGCCGCCAAGCGCGCGGTGGAGTAGGGCTCTCCGTCATTCCGGGGCGATGCGAAGCATCGAACCCGGAATCTCGAGATTCCGGGTTCGGCTCTTCGAGCCGCCCCGGAATGACGGAACGGAGAGACGTGACGGTCGGTATAGCTCGCAGGTTCTTTTCTGATGCCTCTACGCCTCATCTTCATGGGCACGCCCGATTTCTCCGTGCCGACGCTGCTCGAGCTCGTGGCGCACGGCCACGAGATCGTGGCTGTCTACACCCGTGCGCCGAAGCCGGGCGGGCGGCGCGGGCTGCAGTTGCAGCCGACCCCGGTTGAAGACGCCGCGCGAAAGCTTGGCATTCCCGTGTTGACGCCGAAGACCCTGAAGACGCCCGAAGCGCTCGAAGAATTCCGCGCGTTCGATGCCGATGCCGCCGTCGTCGTTGCCTATGGCATGATCCTGCCGCAGGCGATCCTCGATGCACCAAAGCTCGGTTGCTACAATCTGCACGCCTCGCTGCTGCCGCGCTGGCGCGGTGCTGCGCCCATCAACCGCGCGATCATGGCCGGAGACGCCGAGAGCGGCGTCATGGTGATGAAGATGGACGTGGGGTTGGACACCGGCGACGTAGCCATGGCCGAGCGTCTTGCGATTTCTGACACCATGACCGCCGCCGATCTGCACGATCGCCTCGCCCGGCTCGGCGCTGACTTGATGGTGCGTGCGATGGCCGCGCTCGAACGCGGCGCCCTCCAGCTCAAGAAGCAGAGCGAGGACGGCGTCACCTACGCCGCCAAGATCGACAAGGCCGAGGCGCGGATAGACTGGAGCAAGCCGGCCCGCGCGGTGCTGCGTCACATTCACGGCCTGTCGCCGTTTCCCGGCGCATGGAGCGAGCTTGCCGGCGCGAGCGAAAACGCGCGCGTGAAAATCCTGCGCTGTGAGCTCGCAAAGGGGGCGGGCGCGCCGGGCGACGTGCTCGATGAGCAGCTCACGATCGCCTGTGGCGAGGGCGCCATCCGCATCATCGAGCTCCAGCGCGAAGGCAAGGCGCGAATGCAGACGGCGGACTTTCTGCGCGGCGTGCCGCTGAAGGCAGGAGCCAAATTCACCTAACACTGTCATACCCCGCGCTGGCGGGGTATCCAGTACGCCGAGGCCTCTCGGTTGAACGGAGACGCTGCGGCGTACTGATCGCCCGGTCCCGTCTCCGCCAAGGCTCCGAAGAGGCTCGCGAACTCGGCTCGCCGGAGCTTCAGCGAAGGCGGCAAGCCGGGCGATGACAGCGAAATTGGACAAGATGCCCCGCTACAAGCTCACCATCGAATATGACGGCGCGCCGTTCTGCGGCTGGCAGGTGCAGGCGACGCTACCCTCGGTGCAGGGCGCGCTCGAGACGGCCGTGAAGGCGATGTGCGGCACCGACGTGCGCGTGCATGGCGCGGGCCGCACCGACGCCGGCGTGCACGCGCTCGGCCAGGTCGCGCATGTCGATATCGAAAAGCCCTTTGCGCCGGATCGCCTTCGCGATGGCCTGAATGCGCATCTGCGTCCGCATCCGATCGCGGTGCTCGAAGCCGCGATCGTGCCGGAGACGTTCGAGGCACGCTTCTCGGCCATCAAGCGCCACTACCGCTATCGCATCATCAACACCCGCGCCAATCTCACGCTCGACGTCGGCCACGCCTGGCGCGTGCCGCGCCGGCTCGACACTGGTGCCATGCATGCGGCTGCGCAGCGCCTTATCGGCAAGCACGATTTCACGACCTTTCGCGATACCGAGTGCCAGGCCAAATCGCCGGAGAAGACGCTCGATCAGCTCGACGTCTTGCGCGACGGGCGCGAAGTGACAATTCTCACCTCGGCGCGCTCCTTCCTGCACAGCCAGGTCCGCTCGATGGTGGGTTCGCTGGTCTGGGTCGGCGAAGGCCGCTGGAGCGCCGATGATCTCTCCGCAGCACTCAAAGCCCGCAATCGCGCCGCCTGCGGCATCGTCGCCCCGCCGGAGGGGCTTTATCTGGTGAAGGTGGATTACTAAGCTACGAGCGACTGAGCAGAGCTCTCGCCACACTCTCCGGTGTCATGCCCCGCGGAGGCGGGGCATCCAGCACGCCGCGGCTTCTCCGTATTCGTCACTGTCTCTGGAATACTGGATCGTCCGCTTTCGCGGACGATGACGGCGGAGTGGGTGGCAACGGCGGAATGTGTGGCGGGCGCCAGGGTAGTCTCGGAGCCCTACGCAAAATACCGCGTCAAAATCCCCCGATACACCTTCGTCAGCTTCTCGAGGTCCGCAACCGGCACGCGTTCGTCGACCTGGTGCATGGTCTGGCCGACCAGGCCGAACTCGATCACCGGGCAATAGCTGGAGATGAAGCGCGCATCCGAGGTGCCGCCTGACGTCGACAGCTCGGGCTTGCGGCCCGTCACCTCCTCGATTGCGGCGACCGCGAGATCGGTGAAGGGGCCGGGCTTGGTGACGAACACGTTGGAATTCGAGGGCTCCCAGATGATATGCGCGCGGATGCGGTTGCCGCAGGCTTTGGCCAGCCGCGTCTCGACGAGCTCGCGCAAGCTCGCCTGCGTGTGATTGTCGTTGTAGCGAATGTTGAACTTTGCGCGCGCCTGGCCGGGGATCACGTTGTAGGCGGTGTTGCCGACGTCGACTGAGGTGAATTCGAGGTTGGAGGCCTGGAACTGCGCGCTGCCATGATCGAGTGGCTCGTCGGAGATCGCCACGATCAGGCGGGAGATATCGGGCACCGGATTGGACGCGCGGTGCGGATAGGCAACGTGGCCCTGCCGTCCCTCGACATGGAGCGTGCCGGATTGCGAGCCGCGGCGGCCGACCTTGATGGTGTCGCCGAGTGTCTCGACATTGGAGGGCTCGCCGAGCACGCAATGATCGAACTTTTCGCCGCGCTCCGCGGCCCACTTCAAGAGTTTGATAGTGCCGTTGATCGAGACGTCTTCCTCGTCACCGGTGATCAGGAACGAGATCGAGCCCTTACCGTCCGCGTGCGGCTTGCCGCCATTGGCTGCGAGATGCTCCAACACCGCCGCGACGGAGCAGGCAATGCCGCCCTTCATGTCGACCGCGCCGCGGCCGTGCAGGATGCCGTCCTTCACTTCGCCGGAGAATGCACCGACGCTCCAGGCGCTCTCGTCGCCGGGCGGCACCACGTCGGTGTGGCCGGCAAAGGTGATGTGCGGGCCTTCGCTGCCGATCCTCGCGTAGAGGTTATCGACGTCGGCAAAGCCTGCTTCGGAGAAGGTCACGCGGTGGCAGGTGAAGCCTGCTGCGGTGAGCGCCTTTTCAAGCACCCCCAGCGCACCGGCATCGGCCGGGGTTACCGAAGGGCAGCGGATGAGGTCGCGGGCAATGGAGAGGGCATCGGTCATGCGCCCCGCTTAACATGCATGCCGCCGGGCGGGCTAGCGCTGGGCGGGACAAATTCGATCTCGTTCTGCTGGTCCCAGTTTTTCGCAGGGGCCGATGCGGCGCCGTCCTCGATTTCGGCCAGCGGATCTGGACCGAACCGGTTGCTGCCCGAGGTGCCGGGCACAATGAACATTTCGATCAACCCCCACAGCCACAGGATCGAAGCAGTGAGGCTGAACGGAAGCACCCAGTTGGAGTGAGGCAGCAGGTCCGAGAACTGACTGTAGAGGCCGGGGACGAGGAAGAACGCAACGATCCACCAGCCGCTCCTGTCGCGGTCGTGCAACCGCTTGATGGCCGTTGCCAGGAAAATCCATGAAAACAGCGCCAGGCCAAACGCCTTCAGGATCAGATCCGTGCGGTCAAAGGATGCCAGCGAGCGGTAGGCCCGAGGATCGACCAGTTTGAAGAGGTCGTCGAGGCCGAAGTCGAAATCGAGTTTTGAGGATAAGGTCAACGATCCCTTGGCGGTGAGGAGGTGGATCACCTGACCGATCATTCCGAGCAAGGCCGCCAGAACCGCGACGATCAGCAGCGCCTGCCACAGCAGAGCGCGGTTGATGCGGCCGTCGGAGCGGAAGAGGTACCAGGTCCAGTCCATGCGAAGGCTCCGGGCGGCGAAGGCCGCCCGGTGATTGGTCGCTTGATTGGATTGCTGGGTTCGACCCTGCCAATCCGTCATCCTGAGGCGCTCGCGTAGCGAGCCTTGAAGGATGAGCGGCCGAGATGTCGCCGGGATGCAGCCGGGCCGTCGCCCTTCGAGGGCCGCTTCGCGGCCACCCCAGGGTGACGGAGAAGGAATGGCGCTCGCGGTGCGAAGTTAGTCCCGCAGCAGCTCGTTGATGCTGGTCTTGGACCGCGTGCGCTCGTCGACGCGCTTGACGATGACGGCGCAGGCGGTGCTCGGGCCCGGTTGGCCGTTCTTCATCGGCTTGCCGGGCAGGGCGCCGGGCACCACCACGGAATATTCCGGCACTTCGCCGATGAAAACCTCGCCGGTCTCGCGGTCGATGATCTTGGTCGAGGCGCCCAGGAACACGCCCATCGCCAGCACCGCGCCCTTGCGCACGATGACGCCCTCGGCGACCTCGCTGCGTGCGCCGATGAAGCAGTCGTCCTCGACGATCACGGGCTCGGCCTGCAGCGGCTCGAGCACGCCGCCGATGCCGACGCCGCCGGAGATGTGCACGCGCTTGCCGATCTGCGCGCAGGAGCCGACCGTCGACCAGGTGTCGATCATGGTGGATTCATCGACATAGGCGCCGAGATTGACGAAGGACGGCATCAGCACGACGTTGCGCGCGATGAAAGCCGAGCGGCGCACGATCGCGCCGGGCACGGCACGGAAGCCGGCGTCGCGAAACCGGTTCTCGCCCCAGCCGTCGAACTTCGAGGGCACCTTGTCCCACCACGAGGCCTTGCCGGGACCGCCGGGAATGGCCGCCATGTCGTTGAGGCGGAAGGAGAGCAGCACGGCCTTCTTCAGCCACTGATTGACCTTCCACTTGCCGCTCGCCTCACGCTCGGCGACACGGGCCTCGCCCTTGTCCAGGATCTCCAGCGCATGATCCACGGCCTCGCGCACCTCGCCCCTGGTCGAGGTCGAGATGCCGTCACGCGCGTCGAAGGCGCCGTTGATGGTGGATTCGAGGGCTTGGAGGGACATCGGGATTTCCTCAAGGAGGGAATGATTTGTGACGGATTGGGGGGCTTTTTCGGGATTTGAGGGGACGGAGTCAAGCTTGGTTCGCCGTCCTCACCCGCGAAAGCGGGTGATCCAGTACGCCGCGGCGGTTGTGATGAATCGAGACAGCAGTGATTAGTGGATACCCCGCTTTCGCGGGGAAGACGCCTTATTGGGGCTTCACCGCCGCAACGGCCTCAACGCGACAGCCTCGCCAAAAACCCGGCCAGGTCATCCGTGACATGGTCGACATGGGCGGCGTCGCGGCCTTCCAGTTCCCAGTCCTCGCGGACCACTTCTTTCGTGCCGTCGGGCACCACCAGCACCGTGGTCATGCCGAGCTCGTGCGGAACGGTGAGGTTGCGGGCGAGGTCCTCGAACATCGCGGCCCGGGTCGGATCGACCGCATGATCGGAGAGGAATTTCTGGTAGGTCTGCCGCGCCGGCTTCGGCTCGAACTCGGCGGCGATGATATCGAACACCGCATCGAAATGTGTGGCGAGGCCAAGCCGCGACAGCACCGCATCGACGTGGTCGACCGAACCGTTGGTCAGGATCAGCTTGCGCCCCGGAAGTTTCGCGATGGCCTCGCCGAGCGCCGGATTCGGTTGCAGCGGCGAGTGATCGATCTTGTGCACATAGGCGAGGTAGTCGTCGGCGCGCACGCCGTGCAGGGTCATCATGCCGCGCATGGTGGTGCCGAAGCGGCGGTAATAGTCCTTCTGGATATTGCGCGCTTCCTCAGCCGTCACGTTCAGCCAGCTGCAAACGAACTCCCCGATCCGCGCATCAACCTGCTGCCACAGGTTGACGTGATGCGGATAGAGTGTGTTGTCGAGATCGAACACCCAGGTGTCGATATGGGTGAAGGGGCGGGGTGGGGTCATCAAAGCTCTCTCAAACTCGTCGTCCCGGGGCGCGCGAAGCGCGAGCCCGGGACAGCGGTAATTGTGTCGCGAGTCGCACACCAGCACTCACGGCATCGCAAAGCGCAGCGTCTTGCCGCCGCTGCTCATGTCGACGGCGCCAAAGCCGGCCGCCGCAAATCCCCGCGCGCCGCAATCGACCTGCTCGTTGGTCTCGAACTTGGTCTCGCGCGTGCAAAGCTGCTTCTCGCCGCCCCAGTTCAGCGGCTTGTCCTTCAGCTTGATGGTGCGGTTGTCGGCGTCGACGGCTTCCGCAAAGCTGAAAATCTGTTTCGGCTGGCCGGCGACGTCAGGGTGCAGGCACTTGCCGGGATCGATGCGGTACCAGCCGCGGCTCGTCACCGCCTTGCCGTCGTCGGTCGCGACCGCTGCCATCACCTTGTGCGGCGTGTCGTTGCACCAGGTGAGCCCGCTTGGTGACGGTGTCTGCACCGCGTCGACCATGGTCTTGAAGAAGTTCGGCGACTGCGTCACGTCGGATGGCAGCCCGCGGCTCTTCAGGAAAGCGGCGAGCGCTGATTGCGTCTTCGGTCCGTCGACGCCGTCGATCGCGCCGGCGTCATAGCCGGCGATCGCCAGCAGCCGCTGAATGCCGGCGAGCCGGGCCTGCTCGTCGTCATACTCCGAGTCCTCGGCGAGATAGGCGACGAGGTTGCCGTCGTCGCCCTGCGTCGGCGTCACCTGGGTGAAGGCGGCTTGCGTCTGTCCGCTGCGGCATTGGCGCGCGGCAGCGATGACAAAATTCTCCTGCGCGATGCACAGCATGTCGCTGCCATTCTGCGGGATCGGGGAGGCGCCATAGACGCCGAGCGCGCGCGCATGGAGCAGGATACGGTCGGCGGTCAGCGTGCCCTGCACCACGACGCGGCAGGTGGCCGGATCGATCCGGAACCAGCCGCGCGTCGCGGTCGCCGCCTTGTCGTCGATGCCGATCGCGGCTTCCACGACATAGGACATGCGGTTGCAGATCTTGAGGTCGGCGAGAGCCGGGGCGGCCGACGCGAAGAACGAGACGACCGCCGCCGGCAACGTCATCAGGAGGCGGGTCAGGGCGGTGCGGCGCCTTGGCCCGGCCATGACGGCTGCTCTCGTCGTCCCGTCCCTCACTTGTGGATCAGCGTTCCCGTGCCCTGGTTGGTGAAGAGCTCGAGCAGCACCGCGTGCTGCATCTTGCCGTCGATGATGACGACGCCCTGCACGCCCTGTTCGAGCGCGTAGATGCAGGTCTCGACCTTCGGGATCATGCCGCCGGAAATGGTGCCGTCGGCGATTAGTTTTCGCGCGTCCTTCACCGAGAGTTGCGGGATCAGCTTCTTCGACTTGTCGAGCACGCCCGGCACGTCAGTGAGCAGCAGCAGGCGCTTGGCCTTCAGCGCGCCAGCGACCGCACCGGCAAAGGTGTCGGCGTTGACGTTGAAGGTCTGGCCTTCCTTCGAGGTCGCCAGCGGCGCGAGCACCGGGATCAGCTCGTAGCCGATGAGCTGGTTGAGCAAAGTGAGATCGACTTTCTTCGGCTCGCCGACGAAGCCGAGATCGACCACCTTCTCGATGTTGGAGCCGGGATCGATCATGGTGCGCGTCGCCTTGGTGGCGGTCACCATGTTGCCGTCCTTGCCGCAGAGGCCGACGGCCTTGCCGCCGGCTTCATTGATGTAGCCGACGAGCTGCTTGTTGATGGAGCCGGCGAGCACCATCTCGACGATCTCGATGGTCGCCTTGTCGGTGATGCGCAGGCCCGCGGCAAACTCCGAGACGATGCCGAGGCGCTTGAGCATGGTCGCGATCTGCGGCCCGCCGCCATGCACGACCACCGGGTTGATCGCGGTCTGCTCGAGCAGGACGATGTCGCGGGCAAAATTCTTCGCGGTCTCCTCGTCGCCCATGGCATGGCCGCCATATTTGATGACGATGGTTTCCTCGTCGTACTGCTGCATGTGCGGCAGCGCTTCGGACAGGATGCGGGCCTGGTCGAGCGGAGAGATGTCGGTCATGGGGCGGATCTCGCTGGCGGGACTGTCGGGCCGCGTTCTATCCGATTGGCGGGCGAGGCGCAAAGCGTCATCCGCACCACTCTCGTGTCCCGGACGCGGTGCGGCACCAAAAGCGCGTCCACGCGCGTCTTCGACGCGCTATGGTGACGCGCCGCTGGACCGGGACCCAGCGTCGGCATGGGCCCGGCTCAGCAGCGCACCGCTGAAGCGCTGCGCTGCGTCCGGGGCACGAGAGTTATCAACGCGGCACTACCGCTGCCACGCCCACCGCCAGCCAGCTCAAAATCATCAGCGTGCCGCCCGTCGGCGCGGCGTAGGGAAACAGCGAATGGCCGGCGTATTGGCGCAGCGTCAGGTCGCCGGCGAACAATGCGGCCGCAATCGCGAAGCCGAAGGCGGCGGTGAGGCCAATTCCGCCGTGCAGAAGGCCGCGCGCGAGCAGCGCCGTCGTCGCCAATATGGCAGTTGCGTGAAACAGCAGCATCGAGCTTGCCGTGGCGAGCCGGCTTGCCTCCGCGCCGTGGGCGCCAGCCGCTGCCAGCGCCATGCCGGCGGCGCCCATCAAACCGGCAAGCCCGATCAACAGGCGGAACGCTTGCGGCATCACGCCCGCTCTTCCAGCAGCCGTGCCATCGCGGCGCGCAAGCTCTCCATGCCGGTCGAGCTGCGCGAGGAGGTCGCGAGCACGTTCGGAAACGCCGCCGGGTGCTTTGCCAGCGCCGCTTCCGTTTCGGTGATACGGCTGGCAAGCTCCGAAGCCTTCACCTGATCGGCCTTGGTCAGCACGATCTGGTAGCTGACGGCCGAACGGTCGAGCGTCTTCAGGATTTCGAGATCGACATCCTTGAGGCCGTGCCGCGCGTCGATCAGCACATAGACGCGCGCCAGTGATGCGCGGCCGAGCAGGAATTTGTGGATCAGGTCGGTCCAGGATGCGACCTGCGTCTTCGGCGCCTTGGCATAGCCGTAGCCGGGCATGTCGACGAGCCGCAGGTCGGACTTTCCTGGGACTTCGAAGAAGATCAGCTCCTGCGTCCGCCCCGGCGTATGCGAGGTGCGCGCGAGATTGTTGCGGCCGGTCAGCGCGTTGATCAGGCTCGACTTGCCGACATTGGAGCGCCCGGCAAAGGCGATCTCCAGCCCCGCCATCGGTGGCAGCGTTTGAATCGAGGGCGACGCCCAGATGAACTGCCAGTCGCGCGCGAACAGCTTTCGCCCCGCTTCGATCAGCCTGTCGTCGGTTTCTGCGTTCATGCGAATGCCCGCTCGCTCCCCGCGTCATTGCGAGCGAAGCGAAGCAATCCAGACTTTCTCCGCGGAAACAGTCTGGATTGCTTCGTCGCTTCGCTCCTCGCAATGACGGCGTTAGGTCGCCTCAGTCACTTTTTTTTTGAACGAGCTGCGGATGTTGTCGAACAGCTCCACCTTCACGCCGTTGCGGCGCATGATGAAGCTTTGCTGGATCACCGAGAGCGTGTTGTTCCAGGCCCAGTAGATCACGAGGCCCGCGGGGAAGCCCGCCAGCATGAAGGTGAAGATCAGCGGCATCCAGTCGAAGATGATCTTCTGCGTCGGATCCGGCGGCGTCGGGTTCAGCTTCATCTGGAACCACATCGTGATGCCCATGATGATCGGCCAGATGCCGAGCGCGAGATAGTGGCCGAACACCGGGATCGTGGTCGGATCGAACGGGATCAGCCCGAACAGCGTGAACAAATTGGTCGGATCCGGCGCCGAGAGGTCCTTGATCCAGCCGTAGAAATGCGCGTGCCGCATCTCGATGGTGACGAACAGCACCTTGTAGAGCGAGAAGAACACGGGGATCTGGATCACCACGGGAAGACAGCCGGCGACCGGATTGATCTTCTCCTTGCGGTAGATCTCCATCATCTCCTGCTGCTGCTTCACCTTGTCGTCGGGATAGCGCTCGCGGAGCGCCTGAAGCTGCGGCTGGATCGACTTCATCTTCGCCATCGAGGCGTAGGACTTGTTCGCCAGCGGGAAGAACAGCAGCTTCACGATGACGGTCACGAGCAGGATCGAGATGCCGAAATTGCCGAAGAAGCGGTAGAAGAAGTCGAGGCCTAAGAACATCGGCTTGGTGATGAAGTAGAACCAGCCCCAGTCGATCAACAGATCGAAATGGTTCAGGCCGAGATCCTTGTTGTAGCCGCCGAGGCCTGCGAACGGGAACACGCCGACGACGCCGGCTTCCTTGGCGCCGGCGAACAGCCGCGCATTCGCCGTCGCGGTGCCGCCGATCGCGACGGTCACGGGATCGAGCAGATAGTCGGTCTGGTAGCTCCGGATATTGTTGGCGAGATCCGACGAAAAGCGCGCCTGGAGCTGCGCATTGGTGTCGGGCAACAGCGCCGAAGCCCAGTACTTGTCGGTGATGCCCAGCCAGCCGTCGGTGGCCTTGAAGTTCACCTGCTTGGCTTCGTCGATCTTCTTGTAGGCGTATTCCTGCAAGCCATGCTCGCCGAGATAGCCGATCAGGCCTTCATGCAGGATGTAGTAGCCGGAGACCTGCGGCGTGCCGTGGCGCGAGATCAGCGCGTAAGGATAGAGAGTGACCGGCGCATTGCCGACATTGCTCACCTCGTCCTTGATGGTGAAGAGATAGTGGTCGTCGACCGCGATGGTCCGGCGGAAGGTCAGGCCCTCGCCATTGTCATATTTCAGCACGACCGGCGTCGACGGCGTCAGGTTGCCCGAGCCGTCCTGCTGCCAGACCGTCGAGGCGTCCGGCAGCTTGGCCGAGACGCCCTGTCCCCGCACCCAGCCGAACTCGGCGTAATAAGGCTGCGCGGTGCCGGACGGCGAATAGAGGATGATCGGCGGCGAGCTCGGGTCGACCGTCTCGCGGTACTGCACCAGCGCGAGGTCGTCGATGCGGCCGCCCTTCAGCGCGATGCTGCCGGCAAGGCGCGGGGTGTCGATCTTCACGCGCGGGCTGGCTGCAATCGCGGTGTCGCGGGCAACGACCGGCTGGTTGCCGGAGGTAGGCGCGGCCGGTGCCGGCGTGGCGCCGGCCTGCGGCGCGGTCGTCGCGGTTCCGGATTGGGGCGAGGCGGTCGGGCTCGGCTGCGGCGCGTTCTTCTGAAGCTCGGCCTGCGCCTGCTGCTGCGCCCGCTGCTTCTCCATCTGCGGCACGTTGTAGAAATACTGCCACGCGATCAGCACCAGGCCGGACAGAATGACGGCGAGGATGGTGTTGCGATTGTCGGTCATCTCTGGATTCTCGTCATCAGTCCGGTTTGCGGTCCGCAGGTAAGGGCTTCTGCCCGCGTCCCTTCGTCGCCGGCCGCTGCGATTGGGCGAACGCTGCACGGAGGTCGTCGAGCATGACCGCGAATTCGCGCGTCAGCGCGTCCCTGCGGCCGACTAGCACATAATCATGGTGGGGGTGCATCGACAGCGGGTCGCAGCACTTCACCAGTTCGCGAAGCCTGCGCCGGATGCGATTGCGCTCGGTAGCGGTGCCGTTTTTCTTGGTAACGGTAAAGCCGACCCGGATCGGGCCGGCGTCATCGCGGCGACGGCTTTGCAGGACGAACGCGGGCCTGTTCACCCGCGCGCCATTGGCAACGGCGAGGAAATCCGCCCGCTGCCTCAGCCGATCCATGATGAAATCCCAAAAAGGGCCAGTCCGGCTCAGGCGCTCAGACGCTTGCGGCCGCGGGCGCGGCGGGCGGCGAGGACCTTGCGGCCGCCGGCGGTGGCGAGGCGAGCACGGAAGCCGTGACGGCGCTTGCGCACCAGTTTGCTGGGTTGATAAGTCCGCTTCACGGGTTGTTCTCCGCTGACCGGGCAATTTGCCTTTGGAATTGATGGATACGTCCGAAAGATGCGGCCCAAAACGGGCCCTTTCCGGCCCCAAAAGAGCCGCTCCCGGTGTCACACCGGGTCATCGCGGACAATTCGGCGCGGCTTATAAGGGAGCGTCCCGTTTTCGTCAACGCCGCGGGGCGGGTCCAATTGGCGAATATCGCTGTTTCCGCGGGGTTTTTCCCAGTGGAGGTAGCGACTCGCCGTTTCCGCGCCTACATCCTACCTTGGCAGATTAGCGATCCGTAATTTGACCGGCAGGTGCTACGGGTCGCATCCTCCACAAGTCGAGGCCAACGAAGGCGAAATTCGTGTCAGCGACAGACCTTCAGCGCGCCCAAAGGGGCCTGGAGCCGCAGGACCTGGAGCCCCAAGACCCGGGGTCGCCGGCGGCGGTGCGGCCGCGCGCCCCGCGCCGGCTCGGCCTGTCCGGCAAGCTGCTGCTGCTGACCGTCCCCCTGGTGATGATCGCAGCGAGCATGCTCTACGTGCCCGCGATCGCCAACTTCTGGGTCAACCGGCTGAACGACCGCGTCGCCGCGGCGAACACCGCGGCCCTGGTGCTCGACGCCGCGCCGCTCGGCATGGTCCCGGACTCGCTGTCGCGGCAGATCCTCAAGAGCATCAACGCGCGCGCCGTCGCCATCAAGATGGGCCAACAGCGCCGCCTGCTCGCCAGCGCCGATCTGCCGGCCGCGATCGAGCACGACATCGACCTGCGCGAGATGACGGCGTGGCAAGCGATCACTGGCTCGTTCCAGATGATGCTGGAGACCGGCAACCAGGCCATCCGCATCGTCGGCCCGGCGAGCGGCAATGCGCAGTTCATCGAGGTCGTCACCGACGAATTGCCGCTGCGGCAGGCGATGTACCGCTTCTCCCGCAACGTCGTGGTGGTCGCGCTGTTCATCGCGGTGCTGACCGCGGGCCTCGTTTATCTCGCGCTCCATTATCTGTTCGTGCGGCCGATGCGGCGGCTGACCGCGAGCCTGGTCGGCTTCCATGAAAACCCCGAGAGTTCGGCGGGAATCATCGTGCCGAGCCAGCGCGGTGACGAGATCGGGGTGGCCGAGCGCGAGCTGTCGGACATGCAGCGCGACCTGATGTCGATGCTGCATCAGAAGAGCCGGCTCGCAGCCCTTGGTCTTGCCGTCTCCAAGATCAACCACGATTTGCGCAACCTGCTGGCCTCGGCGCAGCTGCTGTCCGACCAACTCGCCAGCGTGCCCGATCCGCGGGTGCAGCGCTTTGCGCCAAAGCTCGTGCGCTCGCTCGAGCGCGCCATCGCGTTCTGCCAGTCGACCCTGTCCTACGGCCGCGCCCAGGAGGCCGCGCCCGATCGCCGCCTGATCCTGATCGAGCCGGTGGTCGTAGAGGTGCGCGAGACCGCGGGCCTCGCCTCCGATGCCTCGATCACCTGGGTTGCCGCGATCGAGCGCGGGCTGTCGATCGATGCCGACCCCGACCAGCTGTTCCGCGTGCTGCTCAACCTCGTCCGCAACGCGGCGCAGGCGTTGGAAACCCACGCCGCGAGCGCGACCGGCCCGCAGCAGATCCGGATCACGGGCAAGCGCGAGGGCGCGGTCGCGATCCTGGAGGTTTCCGATACCGGCCCCGGCGTGCCGCAAAAGACCCGGGAGCACCTGTTCGAGGCGTTCCAGACCTCGGGCCGCCCAGGCGGCAGCGGGCTCGGGCTGGCGATCGCCGCCGAGCTCATCCGTGCTCATGGCGGCGACATCCACCTCGTCGAGGGCACCATCGGCGCCACCTTCCGGATCGTGATCCCCGACCGCCCCGTGGAACTCCTCTCCATCCGCAACGAGCGGGCGAGGGCGTAGGGTCGGCCAGAGGCCGACCGCGCCTGCGATTCCGGACGCTGTTCCCACAATTCGTCATTCCGGGATGGCCCCGCCGGGTCCGGCCTTCGGCCGGCCCGATGGCAGGCTCCGGGCCAGGCCCGGAATCCATAACCCCGACCGGTGGTTATGGATTCCGGGCTCGCCTCTTCGAGGCGCACCGGAATGACGGCTGAAAAGGCGGAAATGCCCCAAATACGGCCTATCCAGACCTTGCCAACCGGGACAAGAGCGGTTAGTCAGAGCGCTCTTTCGCACCCCCTCCGGCTCTGTCCGGAGGCTGCGTGTGGGCCTGGCCCGCATAGCTGTTTGCGAAACACGCGCCCGTAGCTCAGCTGGATAGAGCATCAGACTACGAATCTGAGGGTCGGACGTTCGAATCGTTCCGGGCGCGCCATTTTACGCCAGAGCACGCTATGGCCCGCATGATGGGCCGTTCCTGCGCTGCCCCCTAACCCCCCATGGCATGGACAACGCATCTCGGGCCTTACAGCGGCCTGGGGCACTGCGTACGACGCAGTTCGTCGGTGCTCGACGCGGCTGTCTGCCTGCAGATAATCGCTTCAGTGTGGCGGGCGTCTCGAAAGCGATCCTGTTGCTTCGAGCTCTTCGATCAAGACGAGGATCTTGGAAAGGGTCCGGCGGTGGTGAGAAAATGAGGCAAAAACCTCGACGCTCGGAAGTGATGCTGCCGGCATGACTTCCACTAGCCGCCCGGCTGCGATGTCGTCGGTCACCAAATACGACGGCAGAATCGATATTCCTGCGCCAGAGACCACAAGCTCTCTCGCGGCCGCCATGTCGCTGACTACGATTCGTGGCACGATGTTGATCTCAACAGCTCCGTCACCCATATTGAAGCGCCATTTATTGCGCGGCGCGTAGGTGCGCTGCACGACGCAGTCGTGGCGAACAAGATCACGTGGATGTACGATTGAATCCTTTCTCATCAAGTAATCGGGAGATGCGCACGCGTGGAGCGTGAAACGATCTATCTGCCGGGACACCAAGCCCGACTGGGTCGGCTCCGCAATGCGGATTGCAACATCATACCCATCCTCGAGCAAATCGACGTATCGATCCGACAGATCGACTTCCAGCCGGAGACGAGGATAGCGCGCAGATAACCAATCTTGGAACGATACGCGTGCGCCCGTATGCAGTCGGCATGGTGACGCGGAGCAGACCTCCCGGCTCGATCTCGTCTGCCTGTGCGCGACCCTCCGCATCAGCCAATCTTGCCAGAACATCCCGCAGATCATTTGCGAACGCGGATCCTGCTTCGGTAAGTGAGACGCGGCGGGTGGTGCGCTGGATGAGTCGCCTTCCGATGCGTGCTTCCAGAGCGGTGACGCGCCGGCTGACCGTCGATTGCGTGACGCCAAGCTCGCGCGCAGCCGCGCCAAAGCCGCCTGTGTCCACGATCGCCAAGAACGCTTCAGCCTCCGAGAAGCTTGCCTTATTCATGCGGCTCACGGATTTGTCTTAATCGATATATCTATCTATTAATCCGTAGATTGGTTGAATAGAAGCTTTCTTTAAGATCATCCAGGTTTCTCACAGAGCATCCATGACAACCGTAACGCGAGCCATCTTAGAGCGTCATTCGGCGCGTGCGTTCCTGAACAAGTCCATTCCGCTTTCAATCGTGCGCGAGATCATCGAAATCGCCCGCCATACAGCTTCGAGCAGCAACATGCAGCCATGGCGAGTGACGGCGATGGCGGGGTCCGATCTCGAACAGCTCAAGGCGGCAGTAAAGCAGAGCCTTGCAGCGAATTCAGCGGGCGAAGGATCCGAGTACAATATCTACGCGGCTCATCTGAAAGACCCTTACAATAGTCGGCGCCTGAAATGCGCTGAGGATATGTATGCAACGATCGGCATCGGCAAAGAAAACAAGCTGGGCCGCCTGATGCAATTTGCGCGCAATTTCGATTTCTACGGCGCGCCTGTCGGTATGATCCTGTCGATCGACCGCGCCATGGAGCAGGGACAATGGGCCGATACTGGCATGTTCCTGCAATCTATACTGCTGCTTGCCCACGAGCGCGGCTTGGCTGCGTGTCCGCAGGCGGCGTGGGCGGCGATGCACAAGACGGTGCGCGCGCATCTCGATTTGCCTCCGGAGCTAATCGTGTTCTGCGGCATCTCGCTCGGCTACCGCGACGCGTCGCAACCGATCAACAGTCTGGTGACCGAACGTGCATCTCTCGAGGAAATTGCTGACCTGCGCGGTTTTGCACTCGAAGAACTGAACCGCCCGGCGCCGGTATCCCCATGAACACCGGCGACGGCGAAGCTGCCCCACTGCTTAGTTTGGGCCCCTCCGAGCCTGTGCCGACTATCACTGCTGCAGACTTGGCTCGGCGCGGTGGTGGCGCACCAGCAATAATTACTTCGAAGCGAACTCCTCGAACCTCGAGAGAGCCGAAGCCGCGCGCCGCTCTACCCTTTCTTGCCGGATGAAGCGGAATCTTGCGACCGAGAGCAAAGATAAGCCATCTGTGATGCACACACCTAGAGCGGCTCTTTGGACCGAGCCACCTGCGCCTGAACAAGCCCGCCCTCAAAAGCGGCCGGGACTGTTGACGCAAGCAGACCTGCGCTTTCCGAGGCAATCCCACATCGCATCAGGCCTTCTGCAAGCGTTCGCTGCCAAAGGTCGAAAGCCTTTGGCGACATTTGGCCCATCACGCCGTTCCCGGAATTGAAAGGGCCGCTATCGAAGAGTAACCGGACCAGCCGCGAAATCGGGAGGACAGCCGCCCATAAGGCGTAGCGCAAGATCGCAGTCCGTCGCAGGTCATCCGGCTGGATCGCTTGGTCGGCAGCCGGGTCATAGTGCGATGGCGAACGAGTAGTGCCCATCTTCATCGGCCGTGGCGCGCCATTTCGGTATTCGCTATCGCCGCCGAAACCGGCCGATCCTTCGATTGACCTCAGTCTAGTTGTTGAGTTGGGTGCACTGTCACCGGGCCAAGCAGCGGACTCTGCCACTACTGCGCGGGATATAGGCGTACCCGGTCCAAGAATGCGGCCAATGCGGCTTCAATCGGAGCGGGGTCACCCAACGGTAGGGTTACATGTAATTCCACCACCTGCCGCTTGAGGCTGATCGCGCGGACCATATACTTCTCATAGGCAGCGCATGTTCCCTTCCATGTGATTTGCGGCGGCGTGCCGGGCTTGACTGAGCTCTCGACGCCTTCGATGCCGAGTTTGTGGTCGAAGGGGATTTCGCTGGCGGTGCATTTGTGCTGGTGCAGCCATCTCCCAAGATACCCCTTGAAAGAAATCGGCGTTCTCGCTGTGACCACGATCACCGTGTAGATTGTCCCACCCTCTTTCCATTGGGCGTACGAGGCCGGTCCTTCCCCGTAGGCGGTCTTCTCGACGGTGCAGGCTGGGGCCTCGCAAGTAACAGGACCGGTGCGACATTGCTCAGCGCTCGACAGCGCCGGCGCCAGCCAAACTGGAAGCAGCGCAGCGGCCACTGCGCTAGCGCGAAGGATAGCGTTCATGGCTGTTCGCTCCTTCACTGTTTGCCGAAGGGCTCGCATCCCACCCGTTGGATGCCCCGTTCACGTATGCCAAACCTGCAATCGGGCGGTAGCGGCCGGCAGAAGTCACGGATGCCGTTCCGCCCAGACTTCTTGGGAAATCGGCAGGCCGAACCGCAGCAATGAACGGGCCAAGACCGGATGCGCCGATGCCCAGAGGTCATCGAACAGAAACCAGACGTGCGTGCAAAATCCATCGGACAGCCGGAGTTCGACTGAATGCGCGTTGTCCTGCAAGGAGATCGAAGGTTCATCCCGACGGTGCCACCGGGGCTCCTTCCGCAGCTCATCCTCGGTCAGCGTGCCCGCCGCCATTTCCTCGCAGTGCTTATCGACATTCGTCGGAGACACCTCGCCCAGACGGCGCAACAAGGCCGGAACGTTAAGTTCCGGATTGTGCCGCGCTATCAGCGCCATCCATTCGAGTTCGAGCAAATGGTCCACCTTGAGTCCTGGCGGAAGCAGTCCCGGTATGGTTATTTTTCCGGGTGGAACAGCCCGCAGCCAGCCGGCGAATTCAGGAAGACGCAACCCACGCACTTCGATGGGACCGGGGAGGTCGAGGAGATTGCCGCCGTCCCACACTGTCGCAAAGACGCCGAAAACCGAGCCAACTCCCCCAACGTTGCCAGCCAAGGCGATGCCGCAACCAGGATCGAATCCTCCGCTGCCGGTTTCCGGCGGCAGTCGATCGGCGGAATAGCAGGCGAAGCGCTCTTGTTCCGCCTCAAGAACTTCGTCGCTGACCCACCAGAAAGCGAGTTGCACCTCGTCGTCGTCGGTCTCGATGAAGACATATCCATCCCGGCACTCGACGATACCATACCAGTTGTGAGACAGAAGTGTTTGCAAGTCGACCATGTTCGCGGGCGCGGCGAGCCCCTTGTCCCGGACGTTTTCGGCGAAGCCCGCGAAGTAATATAGGTTTTCGACATTCAGCAATTCCTTGCTGCTGATGCCGGCATCTTCGCGCAGGCGAGGCCAAATCGACTGAAACCAGGCAAGCGGCGATGGCGCATCCAACCTGTAGGTTGACCGGTTTGATGGCAGGTAAGGGCTTCTGAGAATAAAGTTCGTTGCCATCTTCGATTCCTTCGGCGATCGATCCGCAGCCGGCGCTTAGGTGCTTTGCAAGGCAGCCGGTCAGGCGCGGAAAGCCATTGCCAGAGTCGGCGTCGCAAAAGACGCAGACCGCACCAAAGCCGAAACCGGATTTGATGCCAACCGGACTGATCTCATGGCAACCCATCCCCGCCGGACCCGTTAAGGTTCTTTTGTAGCGGACGACGTCTCCAGGGTTCAAATCACCCGCTCTTCCTGTGATTTCCTCAAAGCCATGGAATACCAGCATGTTCGTGCAACGCCTGCGTTCGGTGATAGCATCCGAACACCTCAACCCGAATGCTGGGGCGTACCCTTGGCAACCGCCGCGCGTGATCGTCGCGGTTTCGGCCGTTGCATCATAGCGCCACGGCGAAGCAGTAGTGCCCATCTTCATCGGCCCTGGCGCGCCATTTCTCGCTCGCTTTGCGAGCGTCGGTTGGGCAAGCCAGCCTCAGCCTTTTTCATAGCGAGACGATGCGTGCTGCTCTGCTGGAGGCTTTTTCGGCTGGAAGCCGCTCAATCCTGACGCCGAAATCTGGTGCCCATAGGTGCGTGCGATGATCGTCAGCGTTCGCCCGTGATATCTGTCACGAAATTGGCGATGTCCGGTCGTTTGGGAATGATCTGATATTTCACGTACCAGTCGGCGATATGCTCGATGTGCTGCTTGGCTTGCGTCGTCACGGGGCCCGTGCGCGACGAGCTGCAGTTCTATGCCACCAGTGCGCGTACTGACATCGCCAAGGAACTCGGCTTCATCGGCGGCAAGCTGCCCTTGCTACACGGTCCCGCCGAAGGCGATGAGGGTCTGAAGAAGAACATCAAGATCATTGAGGACATGCGCAACAAGGTCGGCGACGACTTCTGGCTCATGTACGACTGCTGGATGAGCCTCGACCTCAAAGCCCGGGTCCGGCGTGCGCGTGAATCCGGAGATCCAGTTGAACCGACCTTATCAACCGGGTCATGTCTTCTTGACGGAGAAACATATGCAACCGGCGCGCTCGGAATCGAAATCCGACGCGGCAGTTTCAGATGTGGCAGGCACCCAAGACCTTGGCATATTCTCGCCGACGAGGTAGCTCCCTGGTGAGGTCGCTGCCAACCGGGACCGGTAGAGCCTTACGGGCTCGGATCGAGCATGAGAGCACCCATGAACTTGCGCGACTGCCACAACTTTCATGACTTCCGTCGCTTGGCCGAGCGACGGCTGCCCGGCCCGATATTCAACTACATCGACGGCGCCGCAGACGATGAGGTGACATACCGGCGCAACACGAAAGCCTTCGAGGACTGCGACCTCGTGCCCAACGTTCTGCGCGGCGTGGAGCAGGTTGATCTCTCCGTCGAAGTCATGGGCCAGAAGCTGGCTCTGCCGGTCTATTGCTCCCCGACGGCCTTGCAACGCCTTTTCCACCACCAGGGTGAGCGCGCCGTCGCGGCCGCAGCAGCAAAATACGGCACCATGTTCGGAGTATCCTCGCTCGGGACGGTGAGCCTCGAGGAGCTACGCAAGGCTCACGATACGCCACAGGTCTATCAGTTCTATTTTCACAGGGACCGGGGCCTCAACCGGGCCATGATGCAACGAGCGAAGGACGCCGGTGTCCAGGTCATGATGCTGACCGTCGACAGCATCACCGGCGGCAACCGCGAACGCGATCTGCGCACCGGCTTTTCAATACCGTTCAGGTTGACGCTTGCCGGCATGCTGCAATTTGCGATCAAGCCGAGGTGGGGGTTAGAGTACATTACCCACGAGCGCTTCAAGCTGCCGCAACTCGACGAGCACATTGACATGAGCGGCGGCGCACTCTCGATCGGCCGCTATTTCACGGAAATGCTCGACCCATCCATGAATTGGGACGATGTGGCTGAAATGGTTCGGTCGTGGAACGGCCAATTCTGCCTCAAGGGCATCGTATCCGCTGACGACGCCAGGCGCGCCGCCGAGATCGGTTGTACCGGCATCGTCATCTCCAACCATGGCGGCCGGCAACTGGACGGCTCTCGGGCGTCATTCGATCAATTGGCCGAAATCGTCGATGCCGTGGGTGACCGGATCGACGTGCTCATGGATGGCGGGGTCCAACGGGGCAGCCATGTCCTGAAGGCCCTCTCAGTCGGCGCCAAGGCGGTCGGTCTCGGCCGTTATTATCTCTATCCTCTGGCTGCCGCCGGCCAGGCCGGCGTCGAGCGGGCTCTCGGCATGATGCGGACCGAAATCGAGCGCGACATGAAGCTGATGGGCTGCACCTCGGTCAGCCAGCTCTCGCGCGACAATCTGCGGTTCAGGTGAACGCGAACCAGTCGGAGGATACGCTCACAACAAATCCCGATCCCTCTCAGTATTCCATCGCTCCATCAGCAACAGCTGAGCTCGACCTGGCTGACCGTTCCTGCTCCGATGCGCGAAAGTTGCGAAGGCGAGGCTTCGCAAGGGGGAATACAAAGCTATGTCGATCTGCTCACCTGTCTGCAAATGGCAGGCTGGGACAATCCGGCTCCATCACCTGTGACCCCGCTCAGGGGAGCGAGCAAGACGCGGAACGCCAGGAATTAGTTGCGCCAAGAATTAATTGCCAAGACAAAGTTGGGATAGAGCCGGTGATATTCGGCGAGAGGTCCGGGAAGCCTGACGGGCACCGTACTCTCAATGGCGTTTTCCGCCGGTCGCAACCGGACTGCGACACTGCGCTTTTCCGTCTTGCGATGCTTTCTCAGGTTCGCAACGGCGCCCGATATTCGGTCGCGAGAGTCTCATCGGCCGAAGTGCGGCTGACGAGATTGAACAGCGGCGTGAGGACGAGTGTCAGAATGAGGTTGAGGACCACGGCATACAGCGCCGAATAGCCGGGAAAGGTGAACTCGCCTACCGCAAGAGCATAGGTCGGGGTAAGGTTCGCGGCGACGAACATCGCGGTTCCCGCAACAATTCCCGCGGCCCATCCGATGAGTAGCGCCCAATCGTTGAACCATCGCGTGTAGACGCCGAGCATCACGGCAGGCAGCGTCTGGATGATCCAGATTCCGCCGAGGAGCTGCAGGTAGATCGCAAATTTCGATGGCACGAACACGATGAAGGCCAGCGCGCCGAACTTGACGATGAGCGACACCCACTTTGCCATCTGCGCTTCCTGCTTGTCGGTGGGCGCGCCGTTGATAAATTCGCGGTGAATGTTGCGCGTGTAGAGATTGGCGGCAGCGATCGACATGATCGCGGCGGGCACGAGCGCTCCGATGCCGATGGCGGCAAAGGCGATGCCGACGAACCATGACGGGAAGCTGTGGAGGAACAGGGCCGGCACCGCAAAATTGTTGCCGAACTGTTTGAAGCCGGTCGCATATTCGGGAAGCGTGCCGACGTCTGCGGCAATCGCGAAGAAGCCGACGAGCGCAAGCAGGCCAAGCATGAATGAATAGGCAGGCAGAAGTGCCGCGTTGCGCCTGACGGCGCGTCCGCTGCTGGCGCTCAGGATACCCGTGATCGAATGGGGGTAAAGGAAGAGCGCCAGCGCCGATCCGAGCGCCAGCGTCGCGTAGGCGCCGTACGCGCCGGTCGTGTTGGCGCCGGGCGTAGCCAGCAGGAGTTTCGAATCCGGTACGGCTGCGAAGATCTTCTCAAAACCGCCAAGCTGTATGGGAACGGCGACGATGGTAGCGAACGCCGTGATGTAGATCAGGATGTCCTTGACGATGGCGATTGACGCGGGGGCCCGCAGTCCGCTCGAATAGGTGAAGGCTGCGAGGATGATGAACGCGAACAGCAGCGGCAGGTCGCCACTATAGCCCTCGCCGGAAACGCCCATCCCACCGATCACGACCTGAAGCCCGACAAGCTGGAGCGCAATATAGGGCAATGTCGCGACGATGCCGGTGACCGCCATCGCCAGCGCGAGCCAGCGATTGCCGAAGCGCCCGCGGACGAAGTCGGCAGCCGTGATGTAGTTGTGCCGGTGGCAGACGTACCAAAGCCGCGGAAAAACCAGGAAGAGGATGGGGTAAGCGATGATCGTATACGGGACAGCAAAGAAAGCGACCGCGCCGGCCCCGAAAGCCAGCGCCGGAACCGCAATGAAGGTGTAGGCCGTGTAGAGGTCGCCGCCTATCAAGAACCAGGTGACGATTGTGCCGAAGCGACGTCCGCCAAGCCCCCATTCATGCAACTGATCGAGGTCGCCCTTGCGCCAATGCGCGGCTGCAAAGCCGAGCCACGTGATCAGCGCAAACAGCACCAGGAAGATGATCAAGGCAGTCCAGTTGACGTCCTGCACGGCACTCCTCCCGATTGGCCCTCCTCGTTATCGTTTCCCCTTGCGTGATTGCACCCGCGAGCGGGCTATTCCTCCGTCGCGAAATAGACCATTGCAGTCAGGATGGCTCCAATGATGACCCAGAGAAGCTGGTACCAGTAGAAGAATGGGATGCCGATGAGCTCGGGCTCGGCCATGTTGTAGAACGGCGGCCAGAGAACGGCGACGAATTGAATGAGGAGGAGCAGGTACCACCAGCTCCATCCGGCGCGTTTTTCGTCCTGCCGGCCGCCGGCTGCTTCCTGGATGCTGTGTTTCGAACCGACGCCGTTTGACATGGAGGCCTCCTTCACCGAGGTGCGCCAATGCCGGTCAATGATGCGGACGGTAGCGGAGCTAACTCGATTATCCCGGCAGCAAAAGTTGGGGCTTGTCACCTCCACGCGGCCTTCTCATCCGCGCCGTCGTCGTAACGCATCACCTGTTCCCGAGTTCCTGTCCCGTTTCGGCTATGGCGCGCTTTCAGCGCGCCGCGACGAGTTGAGGCGGCAATCCTCGCGATTGCTCCGCTCGTCCATCGCGGTCCATCCTATCGGTGACCGTCAGCATTCCGAACTAAGGCGTAGGAGTTTCACTGCCAGCAGGGAGACTACAGGCGTCGGCGACCAACGCGCGAAACCACTGGTGCGCAGGATGCGCGTGAAGACGCTCGTGCCAGATCATTTTGTGAAGAATTCGCTCGGTTTCGAACGGTAACGCGAAGGCTGCGAGCTCGTGCTTCGCGATGAGGGACCGGCCATAGCCGTCGACGTAACTTTGCGGCACGCAGGTCAGCAAGTCGCTTTCCGCGACAATTCGCAAAGCATCAGCGAAGTGGTTGACCACCGCCGCAATCGATCGTGTGTGGCCTTGCAAGCTGAGCCATCCATCGACCACGCCCAGGTCGGTGCCGGATGGCGTGACCAAAACATGATCGGCCGCGACAAACCGTTTCAGGGTCAGCCGGTGGGCCAATTCATGTTCCCGGCGCATCACGCAAATATATTGATCCGTGCGCACGCCTTGGACGTGCATGTGCCTGGGGAGGGCCGGGAACATGCCGACCGCACAGTCCAACGTCCCACGCTCAATCCCCGCCAGGGAATTTGCATTGGTGTGAAAGGAAAACGCGATCCGTGCCAGCGGCGCGGCAGCTCTCAACCTCAACGTTACGGCGGAGACCGCTTCCACGGCCAGGCTGTCAGTGACTGCAAATCGGAAGGTCGTCGTCTCTGTACGAGGGTCGAAATGCTGCGGCGTGATCGACGAGCGGATCATCCCGAGCGAGCGATGAAGCTCTGGCCAGATTGCCAGCATTCGTGCCGTGGGTTGCACCCCGGCGGCCGCCTTCAGGAACAACCGATCCCCGGCAAGGGCACGCGCGCGTCGTAGCGCGTTGCTGACCGCCGGCTGGCTCATGCCGAGGCTGGCCGCGGCACGCGTCACGTTGCGCTCCAACATGATGGCTTCCAGTACGGCGGCCAGGTTTAGGTCGAAACGCACGTTATTCACCCAGATGATGATGGTCCATCAAAATCTAAATTGGACTGGGGAAATGATTTGCGCAACTTATAAACCGAGGCCGCCAAGCATGGGTCTCGCAAGAGCACCTGAGGAAGCCCTATCGCATGAATCCCGCCGTCACCGAGGACCGCCTGCCGAAACTCACGGGGAAAATCGCTCCCGACCGGATACGCCTCGCGCGCGCCCCTCGCCCCCCTCGCGGGCTGGTTGAAGGCTTCAAGTCGATCGGAGATGCCACCAGCGTGATTTCGGACATCATGGATGAGATGGGCATCACCGGGGCGATCGGGGCGTCGTTGCTGAAGCCCACTATCGCGGGCTCAGCCATCGTCGGCCCGGCGCTGACGGTGCGCAACATTCTTCAGCGCGAGCACGTCTATGAAACCGCGCGCGATCACGTCAATCGCATGGCGGAATTCGAGGCGCACAACCTCGCGCTTCCCGGCGACGTGGTGGTGATCGATGGCGTCGCCGGCATTTCCAACATGGGCGGTATTTCGGCGCAAACCGGTAAGCGGCAGGGCGAGGCCGGTGCCATCGTGCACGGCGGCGTCCGCGACGTCGGTCACTCCAGGCGTGTCGGCTATCCGATCTGGGCCACCGAGATCACGCCGGTGACCGGCAAGTGGCGCATCGAGACCGTCGAGATCAACGGAGACATTCAGGTGGCCGGCGTTCGCGTTTCGCCGGGCGATATCGTGGTCGCTGATGAGACCGGCGTGTGCTTCATCCCGCGCGACCGTGCACCGGAGGTGCTGGTGCGCGCACTCCAGAAGGCATCGTTCGAAAGTCGGAAATGCGAAGCCATCGATGCCGGCGTTTCGGTCGCAGATCTCCCGACCAACGCTTGAGCGCGGAGCCATCCCATGCAGCGGCTGCGCGTTGCCGTCATCGACGACTATCAGGACGTGGTGCGAAGCCTCGACTGCTTCAAGAAACTGCGGGGGCACGAGGTGACGATCTGGAACGACCATGTCGGGGATCTCGACGCCTTGGCCGGGCGGCTGGCCGAGACCGATGCGCTCGTGCTGATGCGGGAGCGCACCAAGGTGGACGCGGCGCTGCTCAGCCGCCTGCCGAAGCTCAAGCTGATCAGCCAGAACGGGCACGTGCCCCACATCGATCTCGACGCCTGCACACGGCACGATGTGGTCGTCTGCTCGGCCTTGGGCGGGCGCCTCTCTCATTGCACGGTCGAGTTGACCTGGGGCCTCATCTTGGCTGCGATGCGCAACATCCCCTTCGAAAGCTGCTCCTTGCGCTCGGGACGATGGCAGTCGACGATCGGGTTGGGACTGCATGGCCGGACGCTCGGCGTCTACGGCTTCGGCAAGCTTGGCGCTCTTGTGGCGGAAATCGGTGTCGCATTCGGAATGAAGCTGCTGGTGTGGGGGCGGCAGGGATCGCTCGAGCGGGCGGCGGCCGCAGGCTACCATGTGGCAGCGAACGCGAAGGAGCTGTTCGAACAGTCAGATATCTTGAGTTTGCATCTGCGCTTGAGCGCGGACACCGCGGGAATGATCGGCCCGGACGACCTCGCCCGGATGAAGCCAACCGCGCTGCTTGTGAATACCAGCCGGGCAGAACTGATTAAGCCCGGCGCTCTGGTGACAGCTCTAAAGCAGGGGCGGCCGGGCAAGGCGGCGGTGGACGTCTTCGAGCGCGAGCCGCTCACGAATCCCGACGATCCGCTCCTTCGGCTGCCAAATGCCCTGTGCACGCCACATCTCGGCTATGTGGAGCGTGACAATTACGAGTTCGGCTACGGCAACGCCTTCGACCAGATCGTGGCATTCGCGCGCGGCACGCCAATCAACGTTCGCAATCCGGCCTCGCTCAAACAGGAATCGTGCCAATGAATCTCGAACTGGACGGAAAGGTCGTCCTGATCACCGGCGGCAGCAAAGGCATCGGTCTTGCCTGCGCCCAGGCCTTCGGACGAGAAGGGGCCCGCGTGGCAATTGCGTCGCGCAACGAGGCCAATCTGGACAAGGCCCGAGCCGCGCTTGGCGAGCACGACATTAGCGTCGCCTGCTTCGCGGGCGATCTGTCCAATCCATCGGATGCGGAAAAGGTGGTCGTAGCGGTTGAGGAGCAGGTTGGCCCCCTCGCTGTTCTCGTCAACTCGGCCGGAGGCGCCAAGCGCGTTCCCCCGAGCGAGCTGACGACGGACAAGTGGCGGATTGCCATGGACGCGAAATTCTTCTCCTACATGAACGCGATCGACTTCGCCTTGCCCCGGATGGTCGCTCGCCGGGCCGGTGCGATCGTCAACATCGTCGGCACCGGCGGCAAGATCGCGTCTCCGATCCACCTGCCGGGCGGAGCCGCAAACGCCGCGCTCATGCTCGCCTCTGCCGGACTGGCGGCGGCCTGGGGACATGCCGGCGTCCGCATCAACGTGGTCAACCCCGGAGCCACGCTCACCGATCGTGTGCAGATGTCGCTCGAGGCTGAGTCCCGCCTGACCGGCAAGCCGCCAGAGGAACTGCTCCGACAAAATCAGCAGCGCATTCCGCTCGGCCGATATGCCAACCCGGAGGAGGTGGCCGATGCTGTGCTGTACCTCGCAAGCGCACGGGCGTCGTACGTGACCGGCGCCTCCGTGACGATGGACGGAGGTCTGACGCCTCTCGTCGTCTAACAAGCGCAAACAAACAACAAAAAACAAATCCAGGGACGGATCAGATGTTCGGTTGGTATCGGGAATTGACTGACCGTGAGCGTAGTACGTTTTGGAGTTGTTTCGCGGGCTGGGCGGTCGACGCCATGGACGCGCAGCTCTTCAGTTTCGCGCTCCCTGTCCTGATCGCGGCCTGGGGGATGAGCACGGCGCAGGCAGGCTACCTCGCAACGGCAACTCTTCTTTCCGCAGCGATCGGTGGTTGGGCCTGCGGATATTTGGCCGATCGGTTCGGCCGAGTCCGGGTGATGCAGTTCACGATCCTCTGGTTTTCGCTGTTCACCTTCATCGCCGGGTTCACCCGGGATTTCGATCAACTCATCGTCGTGCGCGTGCTGCAAGGACTGGGGTTCGGCGGTGAATGGGCCGCGGGCGCGGTTCTGATGGGTGAGATCATCCGCCCGGCACATCGCGGCAAAGCCGTGGGTTGCGTCCAAAGCGGTTTCGGCATCGGCTGGAGCATGGCCGCCATTCTGGCGGGTGTCGTTTTCGCGCTCCTTCCGCACGATTATGGCTGGCGCGTTCTGCTGATGATCGGCGTCTTGCCCGGGCTGCTTGTTCTCTATCTGCGTCGCGGCCTCACAGAGCCGGAGGTGTACACAAATACGCGCGCCGCTCTCGCGGAGAGGGACCAACTCCCCGGCCTGGCGGCCATCTTCCGGCCCGCCATTCTTCCGACCACCATTCTGTCGTCGCTTCTGGCCTTCGGCGTGATCGGTGTCGGCGGAGCCATCGTGAACTGGCTGCCCACTTTCATGAAGACCATTCGCCATTTGTCACCAAGCGCCTCGGGGTACTACGTGTTCTTCGTGACTGGTGGAGCCTTCTTCGGCTTTCTGGTGAGTGCCTATCTGTCGGATCAGCTTGGTCGCCGCCGGACGTTTCAGCTGTTCCTGGTCTGCTCCTGGGTCGTGACCGTCGCCTACATGTTCCTGCCGCTCTCCGGCGGGACGCTGATCCTGCTCGGAGTGCCATTCGGTTTCTTCACGATCGGCAACTATGCCGTGCTGGGACCGTTCTTCACGGAGCTGTTTCCGACAGCGATCCGGGCCAACGGCCAAAGCTTCGCCTACAATTTCGGCAAGGCGGTCGGCGCGGCTGCGGTTTCCTGCATTGGAATCCTGGCCCAGTGGATCACGCTGGCTGAGGCGATCGGGCTCGTGGCGTTGATCGGCTACGGCATCGCCCTGGTCGCCACGCTACTGCTGCCCGAAACGAAGGGCATCAGCCTTAAGTCCGGCGTGGAAGACGAGATCAGGCCCGACGCCGGAAAAAATCTCGCCGTCGTCACGACCCAGCCAGGTCCCGCAACCCCGTGATGACGCGCGAAACTGCCACGTGAAGATGATGAGGAGTCCCGCCATGCCTGGCCGCAAGAGCGTTACCGTTTCCGAGATCGCGCATAAATTTCCGGTGCCGAATGCCTGCCGTATCGCCAACATCGTCGTCTCGGGCGCCATTCAACCGGTCGACCCGGCCACTCATGTCATCCCGGATGACCTGGCCGCCCAATGCGCAAACATGTTTGGGAACGTGAAGTCCGTGATTGAAGCGGCTGGCGGAACGACGGACGACATCATCAAAGTAAATGTGTTCATACGGGATCGAAATAACCGCGAGCCGCTGAACGCGGAGTGGTTGCGCATGTTTCCTGACCCTCAGTCCCGTCCGGCCCGGCATGCCCAGCCCCTGCAGGTGGAGGGACCTGCCTTGGTGCTATGTGACTTCATGGCCGTGATCGAGGAACGGCAATAATCGTTTCTTTCTAATGAGGACTCCAACGTCCACAGGGTTGTCCCGCATGATGCTCGATCGCTTGTTTGATCGTTCGAAACGCTCCGCCACCAGCAGCGCCATCGATCTCAGCCGCCGTTCCTTCCTGGCCGCCGGCTGCCTTTGCTGCCTGGGGGCGGGAGCGCCGACAGCGGTGCTTGCAGATGCGCCCATGGCGAAGGGCGACGCGCCTGCGTTCTATCGATTGACGCTCGGTGACTTCGAGGTGGTGGTGTTGTCCGACGGCACCAACATGCTCCCTGCTACGAAACTGCTGAAGGGCGACCCTGCTCGGCTCGAGGAAGCACTGAAACGCAACTATCTCGGCGCCCTTGTCGAGACCTCCCATAATTCGTTTCTGGTGAATACCGGTCGCAAGCTGGTGCTGATCGACGCAGGCGCCGGCTCGTTGTTGGGACCCTCGACCGGTCGTCTCTTAAGCAATCTTCGCGCCGCGGGTTATCAACCGGAGCAGGTCGACGAGATCTATCTCACGCATCTGCATGCTGATCATGTCGGCGGGCTCATGGCCGGGGGGAAACGCGCCTTTCCTAACGCGATCGTGCGCGTCGACAGGCGTGACGCCGATTTCTGGCTCAGCGAGGCAAATATGCGCGCCGCCCCAACGGAGGCGAAGCGCTTCTTTCAGGCCGCCATGGTTTCGATCACCCCCTACATGCAGGCCGGCAGGCTCGTCGTATTCGATGGCGATACCGACCTCATCGCCGGCGTGCGTGCGCAAGCAGCGTATGGGCATACGCCCGGTCACACCATGTACGTGGTCGAGGGCAGGGGCGAAAAGCTCGTTCTGTGGGGCGATGTGGTGCACGTCGCCGCGGTGCAATTCGAGGACCCGTCCGTCACGATCGGTTACGATGTGGACGCGGGAGAGGCCCAACACGTCCACGAGCTCGCCTTTGCAGATGCCGCGGAGAATGGCCATTTGGTCGGGGGCGCGCACATATCTTTTCCTGGACTGGGCCATGTCCGACGCAACGGCGAGAAGGCGTACGCATACGTGCCCTTGAATTACTCGCAGGGTAAGGTCGGCGGTTGAGGCTGCGTCGTTCCACAGGAGTCATCACGCCATCTGTGCCGGCGAAAAGACCGGCGGCGTGTTCTCGGCCTCCCAGGCGTGATCCATCGGCTCTTGGCCGGCATGACGAACTCGGTGGCGCGCGCTTGCGACGTCGGAGGCCGGTCATAGCTCCCGCGTGCGTACCGATACCCCCATGGCGTCGAGCAGCCGAAACATCTGATCGTCGCTGATCTTCAGGCCAGCGAAGTCGGCAAGCGTCGTTAGGTTCAATCCACTCACTTCAGCTCCGGTGAGGTCGGCGCCGGCGAGCTTTGCACCATCGAGGATGGCCTGGAACAGGTCACAGTCCGTCAGGTCGGCATCGGTCAGGTCGGCGCCGGACAAATCGGCTTCACGAAGCCGGTTGCCGGAAAGGCTGCAACCCGGCAATTTCACCTCGGAGAGCTCGACCAGGTCCATCTTGCAGGCATGAAAGTGCGCCCGCGTCTCGATCTGCTTGCGGCTCAGGGCACGACTGAAGTCGACCTTCGTGAACCTCGCCCCCGTCAGATTGCAATCGTGCATCTCGATTGCGAAAAGCTCGGTTCGATCGAACGAAGCCAGCGACAAATCGCACGCGCTGAACGCGGCCCGTTGCAGATCGCTAAAGGCAAAGCTGCAGCGGTTGCCATCCTCATCGGCAAAGCTGCAGCTCTCGAAACGGGCGCCCGAAAGCTGTCCGTGCGAGAAGCGACACGACACGAACCTGCAATTGGCAAAGCGCGCGTCCTCAAAGACGGCATTGGAGAACTGAACCCGCTCGAACACCGAGTCGGCAAATGAGATGCCGGTGCAATCCATCTCGGGCCAGTGATCGTCGGACATCTGGAGCGACCGGACAGGCTTGCCGGCGCTGATCTCTCGGGCGAGCGCGTCGATGTTCATGCGAAATGGCTCTGGATGCGTCAGGAGGAGGTATCTTAACCGAAACGCATCGCACGCGCGCTGCCTTTGCTCGGGGAGTTTTGTGTGCTGGACGGTACCGAGTGTCCAACCCGATCGTTTGCACTATTCCGTTTGGCCCGAGATCATCCCGGCGACACGTTTTGCGTCCGGTCGCAATCGCGATTCCTGTAGGCGCCGCCAACGGGTGGGAGGAACGCCGCTCCAGCGCTCGAAGGCCCGGCTGAAGTGGGCGGGGTCGTCATAGCCGAGCATTGATCCAATTTCACTGATCGATCGGTCCGTCTGACACAGCAGTTTCACCGCCCGTCGCTGCAGCGCGTTTCGCAACAGGTCGCTATAGCTCAGTCCGACTTCGCTGAGCCTGCGCTGCAGTGTTCGTCTCGCGAGTCCCGACCGGATTCCGATGCGTGAAAGGGTAGGACGCCGATCGAGCAGCTCCAATTCGATCAGTACGGAAAGACGGCCCGGCAGGTCTTCTGGATCCGGCAGGTCGAAAATGCGTCCGAGTTCGGTCGCGGTCAGCCCATCGTCCCGTCCGAGATTTGGGTTGACGGCCGTCAGCAGCCGCCGGTCGAACACGATCGCGCTGGCAGTGTTGCCAATCGCCGTGTCGGTACACATCAACTCGCCGATCGGACATCGCAGCCGGGGCGGGAGACCCTCAAAGATGATCCGGCTCGGCAGCCACCATGCGCCGGCAAAATGCCTGACGACAGCGATCATGTACCAGATCGCGAGCATCTCGTTCTGCTGGCGCCCGTCGCGCGCAGGGTCGGTCAATTCATACGACCAGTGAATTTCGCTGCCGTGTCGGCGGACGACCAGCTGCGTGGCGGTCTGCAGCATGTGCGGCAGGCTCGTCCCGGCGCGGTGCATCGCCTCGAGCAAGGTCGGGGCCTGAGTGACCCATCTGCCGAAAACGCCGAGGCCAGCCATCGACGTCTGTCGACCAAGCCGGGCCGCAAAGACTTCGTCGTGCAATTCCCGCGAAGTCACCATCAACAGCCGGAAATGATCGCGCAGCGGCAACAGCGTGTCCGGCGATTCCAGCAGGGCGAGGGGAAGATCGGCACGGCGAAAGACCCGCTCGATCGATCCCCCGGCTGCCGTCACGACCTTGGCAATCGGACCAAGCGTGCTCGCGCGTGTGTAACCTGTCTGGTGCATCTGCCCTCACGCGCCAAATTGGCTGCCACGTCGGCACATCATGGCAGGCTGAATTCGGAGCGAAAATATAGCATTCGAATCCCCATCGATGAACACGGCCAAACTCCCGCGTCGAGTGAGGCCAGGGAGGAATGTATGTGCTTTGCTTGCCTAGGCTTATCGTCTCCAGCTGGGAAAATTTCCCGACGTGATGTCATGTTGCGTGCATCGGCGCTCGGCCTGGTCCTGCCGTTTGCCGGCTCCGCGTCGCGGACGGCGCAAGCGGCAGAGCAGGGCGGTCCGGCTCCAGCGGATCTGGTGAGCGGGATCAAGGATATCATTGCGAAGGCGAGCTCACCGGAACTGGTTTCCTACAAGGCTTTTGAGATCAACGGCACTGATCTCCCATGGACCGATCTTGGTCTCGACGCGGGGCGGGGCCAACAGGTGACGTTCCTCCTGAGCGGCAAAATGTGGCTGTCGCGCGAACACGATCTTTGGTTCGGGCCCGGCCTGATCTTCCACGCGCGCACGCGCGCCCTCCGACCGATCTACAATCCGATGCTGGATACGGGGACCATGACGGCCTCCCACGATGGACGGATCGAGGTCGCGCGTTCGGCAGCGGAATGGGCCAACGAGGACGGGGTACTGGGTACGCCGGAAGACATCTACAAGAAGGCGGACGTCAACATTACCGGTATCGCCCTGCTGTGGCGCGGGGATGCCGGTGTGGGCGTCAAGAGCCTCCTGGCACATGGCGATGTGGGCGGTCTGCTTAATTCCGAGTTGGCGCGTCTTGAGCGTGGGGGCAAGCTGCCAGCGGGCTGGTCGAACCTGCTCGGTTTTGGGGGTGGACAGGAAATCTTCAGCCAAGGCGCGGACGGCGAGATCATCTGCGACACCACGGGCCACGTCAGTATCATCGAGAGGCAGCTGGCGCTTCCGTTGGCCTCACGTCCGCGCCTCGCATGGCGCTGGAAGATCGATCGATTGCCATCCGTCGCCCCGGAGGACCAGGCTGCGACCCACGACTATCTTTCGATCGGCGTGATGTTCGAAGACGGGCAGGATCTGACATACATCTGGAGCGAGCACTTGCCCGAAGGCAAGGTTTTCCGGTGCCCGTTGCCCGCTTGGAAGGCGATCGAGACGCATATGATCGTCCGTTCCGGGAAGGCAGATCTCGGGACCTGGCAAGGGCAGGAACGCGACATCGCAGCAGACTACTCGGCCCATATCGGCGGATCGGCGAAAGCCATCTCGAAAATCTGGTTGCTGGCAGTCGCGCCCTTTCAGCGCCGGCGCGGCGCTTGCCGCTACGCCGACATCATGGTCACCACCGGCGACAACGTTGTGCACAAGGTTTAGTGCGAGCCGCCCCCTCAACTGCACCCGCCGCATCCGCCGCCACCTCCACCGCCGCCGCCGCACCCGCCACCGCCGTCGCCACCACTGCTGCTCATCGTCTGCGAGGCGGCATAGACCGGGGCGTGGGGAGTCCCCGACAGGACGACGGCGCCGGAGAGCGCCACGGCAAGAAGCAGCTCGTGATCGCGCGGGGCGCGCGAGGCCCGCGCGTTGGAGGCCTGATAGCTTGCGAGCGCCTCGTTGCCAGCTCTTGTCCTTATGGGGCGCTGCGCCAGCATGATGCCGCCGATCACCGTGACGATGAGAAGGACAATCAGGATTCCAACCGGGTGGTGCCGCTCTGCGCCGACGGAGGCCTTGATGGCTCCGAGACCCAGCAGGAGCGCGACGAAAGGGAGGACCGTCATATGGAAGGACATCATCTGATCGTCGGTCGGAGCGTAGCCGAGCTGTTGCAGGCGCCCCTGGATCTGCTGGACGATCGGCTTGACCGCGGTCTGGAATTGCTGGCGCGACATGTTCGGCTGGACTGCGAGCGATGCCGGCTTGCGCATGATGGTCGTCAGCGGCGTCTGGTCGGTGACGGTGATATTGCGGCCGTTGGGCGCGATGGTGGCACCATCCCCCGACGTCAGGCTGAGCAGGATCACATCGCCGAGGCGCCGTGCACCGCCGGCGAGATAGGCCAATTCCAGCGCGTTCAATTCGCGCGTCGCGTTTGCGGCGGGACCGATCGTCGACCTGAAATGGTAACCCAGCATGAAGATGATGGCTGCGCTGGTCAGATAGAGAGTCAGGAAAGGACCGGCGGTCCAGTCCAGCGGATTCCACGTCATCGGTTGGTCCTCATCAATCGGCTGCGAATCCATGCGATGGGTCTGGGCATGATAAGCCAGCGGTTGCGGTCCGTCACATGATAGCGTTGGCGTCCGAAGCGCAGATGTGTCGCCGGCCACAGCTCCGCGCTCGGCGGTCCGAACACGCGCTCATGCAGCGCAAGCGTCTCGGCGTATTGCCGGCGATAGGTCGCCTGGGCCTCGGGCCCGCCGGGAGTAGGATCATGGTGCAGAGGCGCCTGCAATCTTTCGCCGCACCAGATCGACCAATAGTCGCGTGAGTAGATCAGATGCTGGTGCCAGACCTCGTCGACGATCTCGCTCGGCGTGACCGGTGTCGGCGAGACGATGGCGAGAAAGCAGAAGCGGCGATAGGCATCGACGGCCGCGCGGGCCTCGTCAATGCTCCAGCCGTGGTCGCGCGCGAGGCGCCGGGTGAAGTTCAGCGGCGTGTCGGGCTCGAAATCATGCTGTTCGATGCGTCGCCACAGCTCCTGTCGCGCCGGCGTCCAGACCGGCTCGTCGGACTGGATGTCGATCTTGAACTGCTGGCGCTGCAACCGAGGCTCCCGATGATCGTCCACGCATCATGATAGCATGGGATCGCGTGGCCGGGATGACGGTCAAGCAACCGGCCGACCACGACACACGCGGTCCAGCAGCGGGCAATACGCGAAGGCGGGCAGGCGGGGAGCGGGCGCTCTCTTACGCGGCCGTGCCGTCGATCGAGCGGCGGATCACCCGTTGCACGTCGGCGTTCGACAGAAACAGATCGTGGTTGATGATACCCCAACCGGCGTCGGAGGCGTCGATCACGCGAACGCCAAGCCGCTCGATGGCAGCCTTCTCGGCGGCGCCGACCCGTGTCATTCCGCCGGCGAGTCGCCCCGACAGCGCAAGTGCGCGATCGTTCGTCGCGGCGATCACGGTGATCTTGCCGGCAAGCGGACCGATGCGGTGGATCGCCGACGAGAACACGTCCATGTCGATATCAGGCGCGGCGAACACCACAGCGCCGATCCTGCCCGTAACGGTGTCGCCGTATCGCGCATAGAGCTGACGCAGGCTTTCGAGCGTCAGCATGGTTCCCATGCTGTGCGCAACGATGTGCACGCGGCCGCTACCTGGCGCTGACACGATGGACGAGAGCACGCGTTCGAAATCGTCGCGGGACCACATCGCGCTGTCGCGGTCATAGGCATAGTCGAACAGTCCTGCCTTGGAAGGCCAGGAGAACACCATGGTCCGGCCGCGGAACTTGATCCCATCGGAGAGATGGGCGGCATCGAGCGCCGCCGTCTCGAATGTCTGCTTGAAGCCGTGCACGTAGATCAATACGTCGCCTCCTCCGCCGGTCTGCGCGAGGAGATCGCCAATTTCGGCCGACGCCGGCTCGACCCGGTCAAGGCGCCAATCGCCAATTCCGACGGAGGCGAGGGAAAGACGGCTGTCGTCCGGCGCCACCAGCTTGGCCCGTGCCACCGTCATCGTGGTGGCGCGCTCCGGCCCGAACCAGGGTTTCGTGCGACCGCCGTTCACGGGCTTGCGCGTGGTGGTGACGAGCAATGTGGGGTCAACCGAGAGGGACGATGCATCGTAGCGCGCGCCGGTCGCACCCAAGCCTGAGCATCCGCCGAGCGCGAGGGCGCTGAAGGACGCGAGCCCGCGCACGAGCGCGCGTCGTGACAGCTGAGTTTCATGTTGCAGAAGAAGATGTCGGACGATCACACGGAACCTTCGGGAACATTGCCCACCGTTTGCCCCGCCCTGCTAGCTCCGTGAATGATGATGGCGGCGAGAAGAGGGCGAGCCCGGTTCCCTTTCAGTCAAGGCCGATAAGCGTTAGCGCTCACGCCGACCCTGGCTCGGAATTCTCGCCACAATTTCAGGCCGGTTCTTCTCGAGCCAGGCCAGGGCCTCCGGCCCGTCGACGACGCACTCGAAGGTTTCCCAGGTCGGGTCCTCCAGGGACTCCTCTTGAAGTCGCTTCGCCGCGTACTCCATGAGGTTATGCAGGCGTTCATATCCTTGCCTGCGCTCGAGCGACTCCGCGATTGCTGCGCTCGTCCATTCTCGTTTGGCCAGATCGATAATGCTCGGAGCGTCGGCCTCGTTGAACCACGGTGTCGCATCGAACTCGAGGCAGACGACGTTGTCTGCGGTATGGCAAGTCGCGTGGATCATTGGTGCCTCCGTTGCGGGCGCGCGTCAGCCCTTGACCAGATCCCCCAGCAGGTTCGCCGCCACCGTCAGCTTGGCGAGCGTCAGGCCGCTGGCAGCGATGTCCTCGACCGAGCGGCGAATCCGCGTTGCCTCGGGGTGAGCCGCGAGCCAGGTCTCGACGGCTTGCTGGCCGGACCGGCCGGTTGCAAGCATATCCGCAGCCAGTCGTCTTTCGGCGGCTGCGATCTGGTCGACGGCGCGATCGATGGCGAGGCGTTCGAAATAGTCGTTGGCCGGCACGCTGCGGGCCGCGGCGATGATGCGGTCGAGACGGAAATTGGCTTCCGCGGCGAAGAAGGTCGCAGCGGCATCGCCGATGGTGCGGGAGGTGCGCTCGGCGACCGTCACGATATCGGGTGCAGCGATCAGCGCTTCGAGATCGGCGAGCTCGCCGGCAAGGCCGGCCGGAACACCGGCCTCGGTGAGCTCCTGCCGGCGCTTGCTGCGCACGGCCTGCAAGTCCGGTGGCAAGGAGTTGTCGAGGGAGGCTGTGACCTCGCGGATACCCGGGCCGAAGCGCGCGATCACTGCCTCGAGGCCGTCCTTGAAATCGACATTGCGCACGTACCAGACCATGCGGGACAGCAGAAGGTCCTGGATCGCCGCATAGAGCGACAGCTGCAATTGCCCGTCGATGCAGGCGTCGAGTCTATCGATCCCGTCATTCAGCCATTTGAGCCCGTAGGATTCATCCACCGCCACATAGGCCATGACGATGGTGGGGATGTCGGCATCGGTCTCGTCGATCAGGCGCACGAGACACGCTGGGCCGCCGCGGTTGATGACGGCATTGGCGAGACTGGTCGCGATGATCTCCCGTCGCAGGCGATGGAATTCGACCGCTGTCGGGAATTTGTCCTGGACCTCGCTCGGGAAATACTGGGACAGTTCGCGGGCAAGATAGGGATCGTCAGGCACGCTGGTGACGAGCAGGTCATCGTAGAGCGTCAGCTTGGCGTAGGCGAGTAGCACGGCAAGTTCGGGCCGCGTCAGGGACTGCCCGCGCCTGGTGCGATCGGTGATCGCGGCGTCATCCGGCAGGAACTCCACGGCGCGACTGAGCAGACCACGCTGCTCGAGCGATTGCATCAGGCGGGTGAGGAAACCGGTCTCGGCCACGCCCTTGCGTTCGGCGAGAGAGAGCGCCAGCGTCTGCAGATAGTTGTTGCGCAGCACCAGCGCGCCGACCTCGTCTGTCATCGCAGCGAGCAGGCTGTTGCGGTCGGCGGGGGTAAGTCGCCCCTCGCGCTCGGGGCGGGCCAGCGCGATCTTGATGTTGACCTCGACGTCGGAGGTGTTCACGCCGGCCGAATTGTCGATGGCGTCGGTGTTGAGCTTGACGCCCTTCTGCGCCGCTTCGATGCGGCCGCGCTGGGTGACGCCGAGATTGGCGCCTTCGCCGATCACCCTGGCGCGGACCTCAGTGCCGGTGATGCGGATGGGATCGTTGGCGCGGTCGCCGGCCTGATCGTCGCTCTCCGCGGACGCGCGGATATAGGTGCCGATGCCGCCAAACCACAGCAGGTCCGTACGCGCTTTCAGGATCGCCGTCATCACTTCGAAGGGCGTCGCCTGCGGCTTGTCGAGATCGAGCAGGGCGCGCACCTCCGGTGCGAGCGGGATGGCCTTGAGCGAGCGCGAGAACACGCCGCCGCCTTGCGAGATCAGCGACTTGTCGTAGTCCTGCCAGCTCGATCGCGGCAGGTCGAACAGGCGCCGGCGCTCGGCCAAACTGGTCGCCGGATCGGGCGAGGGGTCGATGAAGATGTCCCGGTGATCGAAAGCCGCGACGAGCTTCGTCGCCGGCGAGAGCAGCATGCCATTGCCGAAGACATCGCCGGACATGTCGCCGACGCCGGCAACGGTGAACGGCATGGTCTGTATGTCGGTGCCGAGCTCGCGGAAGTGGCGCTTGACCGCCTCCCAGGCGCCGCGCGCCGTGATCCCCATCTTCTTGTGGTCGTAGCCCTGGCTGCCGCCGGAGGCGAACGCGTCGCCGAGCCAATGGTTCTTCTCGGCCGAGATCGCGTTGGCGACGTCGGAGAAGGTGGCGGTGCCCTTGTCGGCAGCGACGACGAGGTACGGATCGTCGCCGTCATGCCGCACCGTGGAGTCGGGCGGCACGATGTCGTCGCCGTCGAGATTGTCGGTGAGTTCGAGCAGCGAGCGAACGAAGATGCGATAGGCCTCGGTACCTTCCGCCATGAAGTGGTCGCGATTGGAAGGGGACGGCAGGCGCTTGGGCACGAAGCCGCCTTTGGCGCCGACCGGTACGATCACCGCGTTCTTGACCTGTTGCGCCTTCACGAGGCCCAGGATCTCGGTGCGGAAATCCTGCGGCCGGTCGGACCAGCGCAGGCCGCCGCGCGCAACCTTGCCGAAGCGCAGGTGAATGCCTTCGACACGGGGTGAATGGACGAAAATCTCGTACAGCGGTCGCGGCGCAGGCAGGTCCTCGATCCCGCGGGCGTCAAACTTGAAGGAGATCACCGGGCGCGGATGTCCATCCTGGCCGACCTGCCACAGATTGGTCCGGATGGTCGACTGCACCAGATTGGTGAAACGGCGCAGGATGCGGTCTTCATCGAGCGAGGCGACGGATTTGAGCTGCTCCTCGATCTCGGCAAGGAGGGCCGTCTCGCGCGCCAGCCGCTCGGCCTCGGTAAGGGCGAGGCGCGGATCGAGGCGGGCCTGGAACAGCGCGACGAGCTTGGCGGTGATCGCGGCGTTCTTGCGCAAGGTCTCCCACATATAGTCCTGGCTGAACGGAGCGCGGATCTGGTGCAAATAGCGGGACAGCGCCCGGATGCTCGAGACTTCCCGCCAGCCCAGGGCCGTGCGCAGGATCAGGGCATTGTATCCGTCGGATTCAGCGCGATCGGTGACAACTGCCATGATCGATGCTTCCAGGCGATGGCTCAATTCCGGGCTGATCTCGATCGGCTTGCCGTCGCTGGTCTCGATCGTCATGTCGTGCAGCCAGACCGGCTCAGGCCTGTTACCGGGCACGATCTGATAGGTGCGTTCGTTGACCACGCGCAGGCCGTGATTTTCGATCACCGGCACGCGATAGGACAGCGACAGCGGCGCTGCGTCCGAGAAGACCTTCAGACCGAAGCGTCTGGGATCGTCGTTGCTCTCGAAGCGGTGAACCGAAATCGTCACCGGGCGGGCTGTCGTCAGCTTTTCGACGGTCGCGATGTCGGCGACCGCCTGTTCCGCCGTGAAAACCTCGGTATAGCCGCCGCTAAAGGCCTGGGCATAGCGATTGGCCAGCATGCGCGCCCGCATGCCATCGGTCGACGCAGTCAGTGCGGCCTTCAGCTTGTCGGCCCATGTTGCGGCAATGGCGCTGATGCCGGCTTCCAGCGTGGCGCGTTCGACGGCGGGAGTCTTACCTTCATAGCGCCCGATGATGTAGTGGACGCGCGCCAATGCGCCTTCGGGGAAGGACACGTACGAGGCCGACAGCGTCCCACGGAAGGCCTGCGCCAGGAAGTTGGCGACGCGCGTACGCACGTCGGTGTCGTATTTGTCGCGCGGAATGAAGACGAGGATCGAGACGAAGCGATCGAACTTGTCGACCCGCGCGAGCGCCCGGACGCGGGGGCGCTCGTAGAGGATCAGGATCTCCATGACGAAATCGTAGAGCGTGTCGACGTCGATCTGGAACAGCTCGTCACGCGGATACTCTTCGAGAATATGCATGAACGCCTTGCCCGAATGGCCGCTCGGGTCGAAGCCGGCGCGCTGGAGCACCCGTGACACCTTGTGGCGGACATAGGGGATCTGCCGGACCGAGCGGGTATAGGCGCCCGAGGTGAACAGGCCGACGACGCGCAATTCGCCCTCGAGCCGGCCGTCGGGCGTGTAGAGCTTGATGCCGACATAGTCCATCCGGATGCGGCGATGGACACGGCTGTTGACATTGGCCTTGATGACGATGAGCAGGGTGGGCTCGCGCATGAATTCGCGAATCTCCGATGTCATCACCACCATTTCGTTGCCGCGGCGCAGAACCTTCGCATTGGGGTCGCGCAGGATGCCGAGGCCTTCGCCGGTCGTGATGTTGTCCGACGCATCGCTGTCGGGCGAGAAGCGATATTCGCGCACGCCCAGAAAGGTGAAATTGTCGGCGCACAGCCATTGCAGGAACTGGTTGGCCTCGGCAACCTCGTCGATCGGGAGCGGCGGCGGGTTGGACGTGAACGTCTTGATCGCCTGCTCGACCCGGTCCCGCATGGCTCGCCAGTCGGTGACGCAGGCGCGCACGTCGTTCAGCGTCTTGGTCAGGCCGACGATCAGCTTCTGCTGGTCGGCCTCGGCATCCAGCCGGGTGATGTGGAGGTGGATCATGCTCTCCCGCGCGCCGCTAGCCCCTTCCGGCAACGCCTCGCCGTAGAAACGCAGCAGCTTGCCCTGGTCATCGCGCTCCACCGCGATGATCGGGTGGGCGACGAGGGTGACCTCGATGCCCTGTTCGGTGAGCTCCGCCATGGTGGAGTCGAACAGGAAGGGCATGTTGTCGTTGAGAATTTCGAGCACGGAAATCTCGCGCCCGTCGGGCATCGTCGGATTGACGACGCGGATGTCGGCACTGCCTGCCGTGCGTCGCTGCACATGCTCCCAGGCTTGCTCTGCGAGGAGAGCCAGCGAGGAGGAATCGTGGTTGGCGAGGTCCTCGAGATTGGTGTAGCCGAACAGAAGCTCGGCAAAGGCCCGGGGGCTCTTGCCCGGCTGGACGCTTCCTGCCGCGTCGCGGATGAGGGTTGCCCGGGCCTTGTCGTCGCGCCACGCCATCATGTCCTCCCTTGCCCGTGCCGTCCGGGCACGGAGCCATTGACGTACCAAGGTCGAGCCGGCGTTGCCTCAATGATGATGGGCCGAGACACCCTTCACGCATTGGGTCAACAGATCGGCGGTGGCGGACTGGCCGACATCACCCAGGCTGATCATGCCGACCATCCGCTTGCTCTTGTTGATGACGGGCAGCCTCCGGATCTTCAGCGTCTCCATGTGATGCACGGCTTTCGCCAGATCGTCGTCCTCGCGGCAACAATGGATGCCTTCGGTCATCACGTCCCGCGCCGTCATGCGCGCGGCGTTGAAATCCTTGCTCGCAAGGCCTTTGCAGACGATATCGCGATCCGTCACCATCCCGATCAAATGGTCGCCTTCACCGATCGGAATGCAACCGACGTCGTGCCCTTGCATCAACTTCGCGATCTCGGTGATCGGGGTGTCGGGGCTGACCCAATCGACGCCCTTGTGCATCACGTCCTTGACTTTCATGGAGGACCTCCGTTGCGAACGCTGCCCCCGTTACGTGACTATACAACGAACCGGGCACGACCGCACGCTTCACCGCGACGAGGGCGTGCCGGTGGAGCATGTCGCCGTCGTGCCGCGTCAGTCGTGCACGCTGAAGCGTCCATGCGGCGCATTGGCCGTCAGGCGCGCGAACTGCGCGTGCGTCAGCTGGAGCAGCGTCGCGTGATCGCCGGCTTCGATATAGACCTCGGGCTGGGCCTGGATGGTGTCATCGACGATGAGATCGAGCCCGTAGCACCTGCCGACGGCCGGGACGGCTCCGTGCGCGCAGTCGGCGAAGATCCGATTGATCTCGGTCTCGTTGGCCATCACGAGATCCTCGCCGAGCCTCTGCTTCAGGTCCGGCAGGTTGAGATGGTGCGATGCCGGCACGACCGCAAGCATGTAGCCGCCGTCATGCCGCAACACGACGGCCTTGGCGAGACGATCGCCCGAGACGTGGCAGGCCTGCGCCGTGCGCGTGGATGACATGGTGAGATCGTGCGGGATCTCGGCATATTGGATGTTCTCGGCAGCAAGATATCGGTGCAGCGTCGGAGCAATGGACATGGCGTGCCCTCCGATGGGTATGCAAGCCGTCCACCGTGAGTCCCCGCCGCACGATAGGCGGCCGCCTGATTTGTCGGGTTCTCAACATAGGCGCTGCGGTCGGCTGCCGCAATTCGTCATTGCGCAACGACACGATTCCACGCCAACCGCTGCGGGGTTAGTCAGTATGGCCGACCTATCTGCGAACCGCGGGGACCGCGCCGCCTCTTCGGTCAACCCATTCCGCCTGCGGAGGGTCGTGTGCCATGCGCACGGCGATCAAGCCAATACGTCGCGACGGCAAGTACGACCCAGCAGAGATTGTAGACAAGGCCGCAGCAAATCACCACCCAGCCCGGGATCGGGCCGATTGCTGCGCGCTCCATGAACTCGTTGAGGTGCGCCGCCATTTCAGGATGAATCGCGAGTTTGCCGATATAGGCGGATGTCTGGATCACGATGATCCAGATGTATGTGCGGCGAACACGGCGCCCGGCGGCGCGAACGAAGCTGATATGATGACGCGGATGCAGGTAGTCTTCCGCGAGGATGTTCCGCCAACCGGCGTCGTCATCTTCGCGTTTGCCGCTCAAGATCGGAACGTACCAATGCGTTTCGAGGAAGCGCGCCCGCGCGCGCCAAACGTTGAAATAGCGATAACGGCGCGCCTCGAGTCCGAGAAAGACCGCGAGCAGCATGCCAATCAGGATGAGCGGCAGCGCCGATGCCTCTTTGGACGAGAATGTCGACGACAGGGCGATGCCCAAGGTTACGATCGACCAGTTGGTCGTGTTGTCGAGGCGTGTGCGCCAGATGGTGCTGCGATAGATCTCGCCGCGATAGAGATGGGCAATCGCACCCAATTCAGCCGGGTTCAGCTCTCGGATTTCACGTGTGTCTTCTGCAGGCCTGAGCATGGCGAGCACCACCCAAGACCAGTGAAATGTTCAGGTCGTGCTTTCGGCAGCGACCCGATGATACTACCACAATTCCGCGTGGTTTGGACAAGCCCGCGATGGGCCGACCGCCCTTAACCCGCAACGGCTTAGCGGTTCACTTCATCACCCGCACGCCCTTCGTCGTGAAGCGCTGCGTCCGGCCGCCCGGGCGCACGGGCCGCCTTGTGCCGGCGGCCTTGCCGGTGCCGGGTGGCTGGTGCGCTGGGACTAACTGGTCGGGGCGGGAGCCGATCAAATCGGCGCGGCCCATCTCCTTCAGCGCCTCGCGCAGCACTGGCCAGTTGTCGGGGTCGTGATAGCGCAGGAACGCCTTGTGCAGCCGGCGCTGCCGAAGGCCCTTGATCGCCTCGACCTTGTCGCTGCCGCCGCGGTGCACGCCGCGCAGCGGATTGACGCCGGTGTGGTACATCGCGGTTGCGGTCGCCATCGGCGAGGGCAGGAAGGTCTGCACCTGGTCGGCGCGATAGCGGTTCTTCTTGAGCCAGAGCGCGAGGTTCATCATGTCCTCGTCGGTCGTGCCCGGATGCGCCGCGATGAAATAGGGGATCAGGTAATATTTCTTGCCGGCCTGTTCTGCGGCTGCATCGAACATCCGCTTGAAGCGGTTATAGGCGCCGATGCCCGGCTTCATCATCTTGTCGAGTGGACCGCGCTCGGTATGCTCGGGCGCGATCTTCAAATAGCCGCCGACGTGATGGGTGACCAGCTCCTTGACATATTCCGGGCTCTCCACCGCAAGATCGTAGCGCACGCCGGAGGCGACCATCACCTTCTTGATGCCCTTGGTCTCGCGCACCTTGCGATAGAGCCGGATCAGGTCGTCGTGCGAGGTGTTGAGGTTCGGGCAGATCTCGGGGAAGACGCAGGACGGCCGCCGGCATGCCGCTTCGACCTTCGGATCCTTGCACGCCATCCGGTACATGTTGGCGGTGGGGCCGCCGATGTCGGAGATCACGCCGGTGAAACCCGGCGTCTTGTCGCGGATGCGCTCGATCTCGCGCAGGATCGAGCCTTCCGAGCGGTTCTGGATGATGCGGCCTTCGTGCTCGGTGATCGAGCAGAAGGTGCAGCCGCCGAAGCAGCCGCGCATGATCGTCACCGAGAATTTTATCATTTCCCAGGCCGGGATCCTGGCATTGCCATAGGAAGGATGCGGCGCGCGGGCGTAGGGAAGGTCGTAGACCGCGTCCATCTCTTCGGTGGAGAGCGGGATCGGCGGCGGGTTCAGCCAGAGGTCGCGATCGCCATGACGCTGGACCAGTGGCCGCGCATTGCCAGGATTGCTCTCCCGGTGCAGCACGCGTGACGCGCGCGCATAGGCCTCGCGGTCCTGCTCGACTTGCTCTAGCGCGGGCAGCCGGATCACGGTTGCGCCCTTCTCGCGCGTTGCGCCCTCGTCGGCGGAATCGAGATCGTCGGCGTGGAGCTCGGCATAGTCTTCAGGCACGCGGCGGAACAGCGCGACGCCCCTGATGTCGTCGAGCTCGCGCGGCGCTTCGCCTTCGGCGAGCCGGTGCGCTACCTCGACGACGGCACGTTCCGCGTTGCCGTAGAGCAGAAGATCCGCCTTGGCGTCGGCCAGCACCGAGCGGCGCACCTTGTCGGACCAGTAGTCGTAATGCGCAATCCGGCGCAGCGAGGCCTCGATGCCGCCGAGCACGATCGGCACGTCCTTGAACGCCTCGCGGCAGCGCTGGGCGTAGACGATGGTGCAGCGGTCCGGCCGCTTTCCGCCTTCGCCGCCGGGCGTATAGGCGTCGTCGTGGCGCAGGCGCCGGTCTGCCGTGTAGCGGTTGACCATCGAGTCCATGTTGCCGCCGGTGACGCCAAAGAAGACCCTCGGCTTGCCCAGCGCCTTGAACGGCTCGGCCGAGTGCCAGTCCGGCTGCGCGATGATGCCGACCCGAAAGCCCTGGGCCTCCAGCAGCCGGCCGATGATCGCCATGCCGAAGCTCGGATGGTCGACATAGGCGTCACCCGTCACCAGCACGATGTCGCAGGCATCCCAACCGAGCGCCGTCATCTCGCCACGGCTCATCGGCAGGAAAGGCGCCGCCTTGCCGGGATGGGCCCGGTGGCGGGGCCAGGAACTCAGGGGTTTTGCGAGGCTGGTGGTGATATCCATGGCGCCCACGCATAAGCCGGGCGAGCCGCAAATTCAATCGAACGGAACATCAATTTCCGCCTGCCATCATCACGATCGCGGCCGTCGCGCACTTCGAACCCGCGAACCCCGGTTTCCGTCCGCGAGCTCGGACGATGTTTTCGTGCCGAGCTTTCGTTCTATCCGTAGCGGCGCAGGCACCGGCGCCTGGCGCGGGCGCATGAGCGAGGTGAACCCGCCTGCAACGCCCGCGCTTGAGGTGAGGCTTCAATTGCCGGCCACTTCCTTGATGCGCGCGATCATCTGGTCGACCGCCTGCTCCACCGGCACCTTGTTGGTGACGATGGCGTTCACGGCCTTTATCCAGACGTTCTCGTTGTTGAGCACCGTGAACTTGTAGTTCTTGCTCATCTCATAGCCACCGACACCCGCGAAGAACTGATCGCGCTCGGCACGGCGATGCACGTCGGTGTCCCAGAAGGGAGACTTCTGGGCGACGGTCTTGACCGGGAACCAGCGGCCGAGCGCGCCCTCGACGTAAGGCTGCAGGTTCTCGTCGCGCAGCAGGAACGACACGAACTCCTTGGCGCGCTCCTTGTTCTTCGCTTGCTCGAAGATCATGCCGACCGTCACCGACGCACGGGTGTGGACCGGCGTGCCGTCCGGCTTGTTCGGCCAGACGATGGTGCGGATGCGGTCATAATAATTCTTCTTCGCTTCCTCGCGTTGCTCGGCGGTCAGCGTCTCGTTGCTGGCATCGTCCAGCCACTTGCCGGGAACGGAGATGGTCGAATTGTGCGTCATGATCGTCGTCTTGTTGTGGAAGGCGACGTTGTTGTCGGGATCCTTCCAGCTCGTCGCCGATTGTGGCGTGCAGCCCTTCGCGGCGATCTCGACATAGTCCTTCATCGCGGCGACGAGGCCCGCCTTCACCTTTGGATCGTCGACCAGGAGCTTGCCGTTGTCGTCGACCAGCACCACGTTATACGCGTCCATGAAAACCAGGAACGAAATGAAGCTGTCGGTGGCGTCGACGCCCATGGGATGGCCGATGCCGTAGATGCGCTTGCCGGTCGCTTTGCGCACGGCCGGCTGCGCCGTGTCGCACCAGAACGACCAGAAGCCCTTCCAGTCCTTCGGGATGTCCGTTTCCTTGAGACCTGCCTCCTCGAGCATGTCCTTCCAAAAGTGGAGATGCAGCGTCGCCTGCTTGACCGGGAAGGCGTAGTAGGCCTTCGCCTTGGTCTTCTCGTTGTACAGCATGACCGTTTCGAGCGGATGCGGAGCGAACTCTCCCTTGATCGGATCGAGGATGGAGCCGAGATCCACGAGCTTGCCTTCGGAGGCCCACTTGCCGACGCCCTGGAAATTGTAGGTGTCCGCATAGGTCACGTCGGGCGGATTGCCGGAATCGAGCGCCGCCACCAGCTTCGGGATCATGTCCTGCGTCGCATATTGCGACAGCTCGACCTTCACGCCGGTCTTGGCCTCGAACTTCTTGATGACGTCGAGCAGCGCGTCTTCCTCGGCCTTGTAGTAGCCCTTGTTCCACCAGACGACGAGCTTCTCCTCAGCGCTTGCGGTCGTTTGCGTCGTCCATGCCGCGCCCAGAAGCACCGACATCGACACGGCGCAGGTCCTGATCGCCTTCCTGTAACCACTCAACACTTCTCGTTTCCTCTCTTTGGTTGTGATTGATCTCGTCACTCATCCGCCACGGGTGGCTCAAGCGATTTGCAATGCCCTCGCATAGGTCTTGCCCGAATTGGTGATGTGCGTGGTCATCAGCTTCTCGAAAGCGGTGAAGTCGCCGCGCTCGAACAGGCGCAGCAGCGTACGGTGCTGCTCGAAGGACTCGGGCGTTCGCACGTCGATCGGCGAGCTCAGATTGGTGCGCAGCGTCGCGATGCGCCCGGAGACCAGCTGATAGGATTCCTGGAGGTAGCGATTGCCGCAGTGGGCGAACAGCGCTTCATGCATCGCGGTGTCTCCGCGCCCATAGGCGACGTTGTCCTTTGCCGCGACCGCCTGCTCCATCCCGGCAATTGCGGCCTCCATCGCCGCGATCGCGCCGGCGCGGTCGTGGACAAAGGCCAGCTCGGCCGCCTTGGGCTCGATCACGATCCGGAACGTGCAGAGCGCCGTGATGTCCTCCGCGCTCGGCGTAAAGACGAAGCTGCCGACCTGCGGCCGGATCACCACGAGGCCCTGCGCCTGCAACTGGCCCATCGCCTCGCGCACGGGGGTGCGGCTGACGCCGAAGGACTGCGCGACCATCTCCTCGGAAATGGCCGCGCCGAGCGCGAACTCGCCGTCGATGATGCCCTGGCGCAGCCGCAGCATCACGCGCTGTGCCAGCGATTTCGGCGGGTCGAGCTTCAGCGACTTCATCGGTCCTCAGATGACCTTACCGGGATTGAGGAGATGATCGGGATCGAGCGCGGCCTTCAGCGTACGCATCAGCGCGATCTCGGCTTCGCTGCGGGCGTGGCCCAGCCACTGCTTCTTCAGCGTGCCGATGCCGTGCTCGGCCGAGACGCTGCCGCCCATCTCGCGCACCAGGCCATAGATGATCGCGTCCATCTCGGCCTTCGGCTGGCGTTCGGTCGGCAGGCCCGTCACCCAGGAAACGAGATGCAGATTGCCGTCGCCGATATGGCCGTAATAGACGCTCTCGCAGCCCTTGATGCTGTCTGCGAGCGCGGCCTTGCAGCGCGTGGCGAACTCGTCCATCCGCTTGACCGCAAGTCCGATGTCGTAGGAGAGGTGCGGCCCCAGCACCTGGCCGAACTCGGAACAGATGTCGCGCACCGCCCAGAATTTCTGCGTCTGCGCCAGCGATTGCGCGACGGCAGCATCCGCCAGAAGTCCGCGCTCCATCAGATCCTCGAGCCAGCTCTGGAAACGCGGTGCATCGAGGCTTTCATCGGTGCCTTGCGCTTCGACCAGCACATAAAGCCCGTGGCCTGCCGCGACCGGCGGCTTGACGCCCGCGCGCGCCGTGATCACCTCCCAATAATCCGGCCACATCACCTCGAAGGCCGACAGCAGCGGGCCGAGGCCGGAGCGTGCGGCATCGAGCAGCGCGACCACGGCGGCATAATCCTTCAGCGCGCACAGCGCGGCCATGGTCGAGCGCGGCTTTGGAAACAGCCGCAGCACCACGCGCGTGATGATGCCGAGCGTGCCTTCCGAACCGATGAAGAGATGCTTCAGATCGTAGCCGGCATTATTCTTGATCAGCTTGTTGAGATTGGTGATGACAGTGCCGTCCGGCAGCACGACCTCGAGCCCGAGCACCAGCTCGCGCGTCATGCCGTAGCGGATCACGCGGTTGCCGCCGGCATTGGTGGAGAGATTGCCGCCGATCGCGCAGGAGCCGCGCGATCCCAGATCGAGCGGAAAGAAGAAGCCGGCCTCATCGGCCGCCTTCTGGATCGTCTCCAGCGGCGTGCCGGCCTTCACCGTCATGGTCGCGGATGCCCGATCGATCTCCTCGATGCCGGTCATGCGCTCCAGCGAGATCGCGACCCAGCCGAGCTCGGGCGAGGCACCGCGGCACAGGCCGGTCAAGCCGCCCTGCGGCACGAACGGCAGGCTTGCCGTGCGGCATGTCGCAATGGCCGCGGCAACGCCGGCCGCATCGACCGGGCGGATCACCGCGAGCGGCGTTTGCGGCAGGCTCGCGCTCCAGTCGTTGCAATTGCGCGCGGGCACCTCGTTGCCGATCAGCACGGCTTGCGGGCCAAGCCGGTCGCGCAGATCGCGCAGCATGTCCTCAGGGCGTTCGAGCATCGTCGTCATGTCGATCGGAGCCTCTTTTTTTGTCTGGTGCTTTACCGGGTCAGCGCCGGCCCATGCATTTTTGACGGCGCGACCCCGCGTCACCTGGAATTGCGGTGATGTTGTATGTAAGGTACAAGAAGTAAATGGGAACGCCAAGCAGGTTTCGCGCTTTTCTAAAAAGGCAAGCCTGATCAATGGTTTAGAACGATAGCTCTCTAACAGAGGACAGGTCATGACGGACGCAATTCGCGGGTTCTGGGTCGCCACGCCGACGCCGCTGACGGCCGAGGGAGCCGTGGATCCCGCCCGGCTGGCGGACCATGCGCTTCGGCTCTTCAAGAAGGGCGTCAACGGCGTCGTGGTGTTCGGCACCACCGGCGAAGGCACCTCGTTTAACGTTGCAGAGCGGATCGCGACCGTGGAGGCCTTGCTCAAGGCCGGCGTCGCCGCCGATCGCATCGGCATTGGCGGCGGCTTTCCCGCGATCACCGACAGCATCGCCCTGACGCGTTCGGTGCTGAGCCTCGGCCTGCGCCACGTGCTGGTGCTGCCGCCCTATTTCGATCGCAGCGTCACGCCTGAGGGAATCGAGGACGCGTTCGCGGCGATCTTCGATGACGTTGCCGACGATCGCCTGCGCGCCTATCTCTATCACATCCCGCAGGTCTCCGGCGTCGCCATCCCGACGCAAGTCGCGGCCAGCTTGCGCAAGCGCTATGGCAAGCTCGTTGCCGGCCTCAAGGACTCTAGCGGCGAGTTCAAGCAATTCCAGGCATTCCGTGCCGCGGCGCCCGAGCTCGCCATCACCGTCGGCAACGAAGCCGACATCACCCGCGCCATCGCGGCGGGCGGCGCCGGCACCATCTGCGGCATGGCCAACATCGTGCCCGAGCTCGTCAAGGGCATGGTCGATGGCAAGGACGTCGGAGCACGCATGCAGGCGGCGATCGATATCGTCGTCAACACGCCTTCGTTCGCCGCGACGCTGAAAGCCATTCTCGCAGCACAGAACGCCGATCCCGGCTGGCTGCGCGTGCGTCCGCCGCTTCGTGGCCTCTCGGACGGCAAGGCGCTGAAGGCGAAGATCGACGCGCTGGTGAGTCCCGCGATCGCGTGACGTCCGCGCAGGGCATCAGGCCAGCGAGCAACGCTCCGCGATGATGCCGCCGATGGTCCGGGCGAAAGCCATGTTGCGGCCTTCGGCAATGCCGAGCGCAAGCTCGACCGGATTGAGGTCGGGCAGCTCGGCGCGTCTGTGGGCGTGCTTCAGCGATTTGCGCGCGGCGAGCCTTGCCGGGAGCGCAGCATAGCCGAGGCCGGCGCGAACGGCGGCCAGCAGCGCTGACAGGCTGCGTGCCTCGCAGGCGATGATCCAGTCTCGGCCTGTCAGGCGCAGGCTGCGGAGCGCCTCCTCGCGATAGGCGCATCCTTCCGCGAACGCCACCAGCGGCACTGCATCATCACGCCCGGCAGGCGCAGAGGTAGCGTCTCCGAACCAGGCCATGGATTCGAACGCGATCGCGGCACTCGCTTCGTTCGACGGCGCGCGCTTGAAGAAGGCAAGATCGAGCCGGCCCTGGCCGACATCCTCGGCCAGCCGCGCCGACAGGTCGGTGCGCAGCGAAAGCCTCGCGTCGGGACAGCGCGCGCGGATCTCGGAGAGGGTCGAGGAAAAATCGCGCTCCAGAAAATCCGCCGGTATGCCAAGCCGGATTCGCTCGCTGGCGGCCGGCCGGCGCATGGCGGCGACGGCGCGTTCGTTGAGCGCGACGATCTCGCGCGCATGCGCGACGAACTCGGCGCCCCGCTCGGTCACGCCGATCACGCGACCGCGCACCCGCTCGAGCAGGGGATGGCCGACCAGGCCTTCGAGGCGGGCGATCTGTAGGCTGATCGCGGATTGCGAACGTCCGACCCGTTCGGCAGCGCGCGAAAAGCTCTTCAGCTCGACGATGGCGATGAGGGAGCGGAGCGTGTCGATATCGAGGGTCGTCGGCATGAGGGCAGCTCCCGAAGATGAGCCCGCTGACAGCGCGCGGGTCCAGATGAGAGTTATCAATAAGGTGATTGCGGAAATCAATTTCTCGATTGCGACGCCTGCCGGCTATTTGTCCGTGCTTCGAATTCTGGATCAGGACGAATCCGGGTTGGCACGGAGAGCAAATGCAGCGTCGCAATCTTCTGAAGGGCCTCGGCCTCACTGCCGCCGTGGCCACCACGTCGGCGGTCGCTCAGAACCGGCAGCCGGCGCAATCGGCACAGATTGCATCATCCTCGCCCTGGCCGGCGCCGCAACTGGCGACGGTGGACCGGCTCGGCCATTGCCGCGTCGGCAATGGCCCGGCGGTCTGCGTGGTGCTGCATGAATGGCTCGGCGATCACGTCAACTGGGAGCCGGTGCTGCCCCATGTCGATCCCACCCGCCACACGCTCATCGTCATGGACCTGCGCGGCTACGGCTGGTCACGCGCCTTGGCCGGCAGCTACACGCTGGATGAAGCCGCCGCGGACGTCCTGCGCACGGCCGATCAGCTCGCGCTCACGCGTTTCCATCTGGTCGGACACTCGATGTCGGGCCTCGTGGCGCAGAAGATTGCGCTCCAGGCCGCCTCGCGGATCCAGAGCGTCACGCTGTTCTCGCCGGTGCCGCCGACGGGCTTCCGCGCCGACGAGGCTGCGCTCAAGGCGCTGAACGCCGTGATCGACCAGGACGAGGCGGCTGCGCGGGCCATCACGGCAAGGACCTCGAGCCGCTATGGCGCCGGCTGGCTGAAGCGCAAGCTGACCATCGCGCGCGAGGCCGGTACGGTCGAGGCGATGCGCGGCTATCTGAAGATGTTCACGACCTCATCGATTACCGAGGATTCGCAACGTCTCACGGCGCCGCTGCACGTTGTGAACGGCGCGCTCGACATCGCCTTCTATCGCGGCGAGCCCTCGCATAACGCGTTCGCAGCTGCCTACCCGCGCGTGACGTTCGAGACCATCGACGATGCCGGCCACTACACGATGCTGGAAACCCCTGTGCGTGTTGCAAGCATCATCGAACAGCAGGTGGCCGCTGCCGGCTGAGGCGTCGCATCGGCCGCGCTGGAGCCGGCGGGCGAGCAAAAAAAGCTCCGCCACCTCATACTGCCTGCAGCGGGTCGCAGGCGCGCACGCGATGGCGGAGTGCGAGAAACGATCGTCAGAAATGATAGTTGACGCCGAGCTTCGCCAGATTGGCGGAAGTTTTGGCGGAGTATGTCGTTGTCACGGCACCGGTAGTGTCCGTGACGTTGTAAGTCTTCGTGCTGAAATTCAGGTAGTTGTATTCGGCGAACACCGAGATGTTTCTGGTGGCCGCCCATTCGGCGCCGGCGCCGACGACGTAGCCGGTCCTGATGTCAGAGAACGGGCTGTAGATCACCGAGGCAAAACCGTCGGCCCGTCCGTCATAGACCTGCCGCGACCAGGCGACGCCGCCCTTGCCGTAAAGCAGCACCTGATCGAAGGTCACGCCGAGACGGCCGGTCAGCGTCGCATACCAATCCGTCCTGCCATTGCTCGTCAGCACGAAGCCAGGCACGTTGATTGCGGGGGTGACGTTCGAGCCATTGGCGCGGGTCCCGGAGACATCGCCGGCCACGCCGAGTACGACATGGCCGACCTGGTAGTTGTAACCCGCATTGATGCCGCCCAGCACGCTCGAGCGATTGGTGGTGTAGCTCGTCCCGACGGGATCGATGGCGAAGCCCGTCGTGCCGAGGAAAGTCTGCGTCTCGTAGACCGATCCGCCGCCAAGATGCGCACCGGCGTAGAACCCGGTCCAGCTGAAAACCTGAGTCTCCTGAAGGGGCGCCTTGCGCGCGATCAAATCGGCCGCTGATGCAGGTACGGCGGCCAGCGACGTGGCAACAAGAAGGGATAGACGACGCATGAAGAGCCTCAATGAATGGAAGGTGGTTGGCCGCGCCCCGCGGCGGCCCCGTCGACACAGTTCCTCGCGCGTGAAGTCGCGCCCGTAAATCCCAGCAGCATCAACCCGCATTGAACATTTCGCCGCGCGCTCGATCAGTCCCATCCGCGCGGGCCGTCGGGATAGCAGACGCCGTCGACCATGGTCGTGCCGCTGGCGCAGAATTGCGTGCTCGTCGAGGAGCTCGACGAGCTGTGCGAATTTGCGAGACTATAGAGCGTATCGGTGCTCCATATGTTCGGATCGTCCTGGCGATGGCGGGCGAGCAGCGGCTTGTCCTTGCCGCCGAAGTAGAATTTTACGCCGCCCCAGATGCCCTGCATGTTGGCTTCGCCCGCGCGGCCCTCGATGAAGGCCGAGGCGAGCACGCCGTGCCCGAGCGGCAGCGCCACCTCGCTACCGAGCGCGAGCGCGTTCCTGCCGCCGAGATAGCGGTGCCCGACATAGCCCGACCACTGATCGCTGAGGTAATATTTGAAATTGACCTGGTCGAAGAACCGCGTCTTCACCGCGTAGCTGTCGAGCATCATCGTCGTGGTCGTGACGCCCGGGGCGCCACCCAAGAGGGGATCGGGGAGGCCCGGCGCAACCGTGCTCGTGCTCGTCGAGATCACCTGCGCGGTGTTGCCGAATTCGACACCGGCGATGCCCTGTAGCGTGAAGCGGCCGAGATAGATCTCGCCTTCGCCCGCGACCTGGCCGAGATAGACGCCGCCATTGCGGTCCCACCAGGTGTGGCTGGTGTAGAGGCCGACCAGGCCGCTGGAGTCGCGCCAGAAGGCATGGCCCGCGACGTTGCCGAAACGGCTGCCGTCGAAGGCACCGGCCGCGGAATCGATCTGCAAGCCGTAATTGCTGCCGAGCGGCATCGAGATCGCGCCTGCGGCACCGCCGAGCGATTTGCCGGCCAGTAAGCCGCCATAGGCTTCGGCCTTGGCATTGACGCCGTCGACCGCCGGAACGACGACCGGCGAGGTCGTGATGTCTCCTGCCTGGGCACTGGAGAACTGGGTACTGGAGATCAAGGCTGCTGCGACTGCTCCGCAGATCATGGGAGCCGAGTGGAGAAAACGTGGAGCACGTGACACGACAAACCTCGAAACGAAACGACTGGTGCACTTTGCTTGGGCGTCGGAGAGAGACGACAAGGCACAGAAGAGATCACCGCTTCGCGTTTAGCGGCTTGCGAGATGCGCTGCCATGCTGGGCGCCCGCTCATTCATCAACCGCCATTGATGTTGGCGAGTTCGGGACATCCGTGGCGCAAACGCCGGCTGCTGATCGCAGGCCATGCCTGACCGGTCGCGTGCGCAGGGCTGGACGAAGGCGCGACACTCCTGCAAAGAAAGGCGCAAGTTGATGGGCGTGCGTGGGGATCGGCCGAGTGCCGGAGGTAGAATCTAACCTTCCTGATCTCGTCGGTTGGACCGGCGAATTTCGCAACGAGGCGACGGAGGCGGAGTTCTGTGCGGGCATTGCGCGGCCGGCGCGTGCAATGGCGCTGCTCTGCGTCCTGGCCGAGACGGCCGCGAGCCTGGCCTTCGTTCCGCTGGATTTTCTGACGCTGCCGGCCTCGCGTCTGGTCTTCTTTCTGGAGATCCGGCTGCTGATCGCGCTTGCGGCCATCGCGGCGCTGCTGGCCTTGCTGCGTGCAGCCAGCTTCAATCGCATCGTCGCGATTACCTATGTCCATCAGTTCACGTTCTTCACGCTCAACGCGCTGGTCTTCAATCATCCGAGTCTGACGCGGCATGGCGGGCTGCTGCTGCCGCTGATCGCGATTGCGCTGAACCTGTGCCTGCCCGGCCGCTTCCGGCTGGTCGCGCTGACCAGCGCCTATGCGCCCATCATCAGCCTGTTGTTCTGGGCGGTGCTGCGGCCGGATCCGGAAAGCCCGCTCGATCTCGCCATCATCCTGCTGGTGGTGATGGTCGGCTATGGTGTCGGCGCGGTCGCCCGCGCCCAGTTCAACCGGCTGCGGCGCGAGGAGTACTTGCGCATCGCGCGCGAGCGGCGGATCAATCTCGACCTCTCCGAAGCCAAGGACGCTGCGGAAGCAGCGGCCCGCGTGAAAACCGACTTCCTCGCGGTGATGAGCCACGAGATCCGCACCCCCATGAACGGAATTCTGGGCATGGCGCAATTGGCGCTGGATGATCCACTGCCGCCGGCGCAACGCAAGCGGCTGTCGGTCATCAAATCGTCGGCGGAGGGGTTGTTGAAGATCCTCGACGACATCCTGGACATCTCGAAGCTCGAAACCCGCGCCGACGTCTACGAGCGAGCGCCGTTCGACCTCGGGCAGGCCGTGCGCGAGATCGTCAATCTGATGACGCCGCGCGCGCATGAAAAGGGGCTGACACTGCAACTGATGCTGTCGCCCGTCGTCCCCGAATTGGTGCTCGGGGATCTGTCGCGCGTGCGGCAGGTGCTGTTCAATCTGATCGGCAATGCGCTGAAGTTCACGAGCAGCGGCGGCGTTACCGTGGAGGTGGTATCTGCCGGATCGACGGACGATGCTGTGATTGCGTTCTGCGTTTCGGACACCGGGATCGGCGTCACTGCAGGGCAGCAGGCGCACCTGTTCGAGCCTTTCGAGCAGGCCGACGCCTCGATCCGCCGCCGCTTCGGCGGTACTGGCCTCGGGCTTGCGATCTGCAAGCGGCTGGTCGAAGGCATGAAGGGCGAAATCGGGGTGACGAGCACGCCGGGGCACGGCAGCCGCTTTCATTTCTCCCTGCCGCTGCCCGCCGTCGAGCTGCCCGGCGAGCGCGGTCGTGTCGGGGCCGCGGCTGTGCGCGTCGCGCCATTGAACCTGCTCCTGGTCGAGGATCTGTTCGTCAATGCCATCGTCGCGCGCGGAATTCTGGGCAAGGCGGGCCACCGCGTTGCGGTGGCATCGTCCGGCGAGCAGGCGATCGAGCTCATGCAGAGCGCACGTTTCGACGCCGTTTTGATGGACATGCAGATGCCCGACATGGACGGGCTGGAGGCGACGCGGCGCATCCGCGCGCTTGCGGAGCCACTGAGCCAGGTCCCGATCGTGGCGCTGACCGCCAACGTCATGGCGACGGACGTGAAGGCGTGTCTTGCCGCCGGCATGGACGGTCATCTGGCCAAACCGATCGACGCCGCGGTCCTGCACAGGACGCTGGACGAGGCGCTGGCACGACGCGGACGGCAACCGTCAGGCACCGGCGCGGCCTTGAATGGGGGCGGCGATGTCCTCGTCGTAGGTGATCCCGGCAAGGCAATGCATGGCCCGCTCGCGCGCCTTGGTTTCCGCGCGTTTCCGACCGTGTCGTTCGAGTCCGCCAGGACGATGTTGTCGGCGCGGGAATTTTCGGGGCTGGTCGCGGTCGCGCCCCCTCCCGGTTCGCTGCGCGCCTGGCGCGAAGATGCTGCACACGATGGCAGGGCACTGTTCGTCATCGCCGCGCCGGCGGACGAGGATGAGGCGCAGCGTCTGCTTGAGGAGGGAGCCGACCTGGTGCTCGCCACGCCGCTGTCGCCGGACGACGTCGCATGGAGGCTCCAGGCGTTCCTCGCACCACAGCAGATGGAGGGATCGTTCGAGCTCGAAGACGTGTTCGCTCGTGCGCGGATCGACGAGCTGCGCGGTCTGTTCGCCGAGAGCCTGTCCGAGCTCGATCGCAGGATCGGGCGCCGCGATCTCGCGCCGGAGGAGCTTGCGAGCATCGCGCATCGCATCAAGGGAAGCGCGGCAAACCTGCGCATGCCGGAGCTTGCCGCGCGCGCCGACGATGCGCTCGCGGCAGCGAAGGCCGTGGCCACGAGCCTCGGGGCTCGCGATCGGGCCGTCGCCGCCCTGCGTCGGCAGATCGACGTCGTCCTGCAGGACCAGCAGGCGGACCCGGTATCTGCCTTCGGACTTCCCAAACCCATCACCACTGAACGCGAAGAGGCTCATGTCGACGACCGTACTCGTGGTTGAGGATGCCCCGGAGAGCCGGGTCATGCTGACGTCATTCCTCAATGAGCAGGGCATGGTGGCGCACGGTGTGGCGACCGCCGCCGAGCTGCGCGCCAAGCTCGCCGCGTTCAAGCCCGATATTGTCCTGCTCGACATCAACCTGCCGGATTCCGACGGCATTGCGCTCGCGCGCGAATTGCGCCTTGGCGAGCAATGCGGATTGATCTTCGTCACCAGCCGGGATTCCGATGAGGATGTTCTCTCCGGACTGGAGGCGGGCGGCGACGACTACGTTTCCAAGCCGGTCAATCTGCGCACGCTGTTGGCCCGCATCCGCAGCGTCCTGCGCCGCACCAGGGAATCGGTGATCACCTTCGACGGCTGGATCCTGGATCCCGTCAGGCGCGAGCTGTTTCGCCCCGACGGCAGGATGGTCGAGCTCACCACGGGCGAGTTCAATATCCTGGCCGCACTTGCCTCCAGGATGACGCAGCCGCTCAGCCGCGATTTCCTGCTCGACGTCATTTCGAATCGAGATCCCCGGGACATCAGCGGGCACACCGTCGACAATCTGATCGTGCGGCTGCGTCGCAAGATGCAGTATGAAGGCGCGATTGCGCCGATTGTGACCGTCCGCGGCGTCGGCTATGCGCTGGTGCCGGCGCAGCCGGCCGCTTGAGGCGGCGTTTCGGCTCAGGGAGATCAATATGTCGTTGGCCAAATGGCTCGTCGGTGTCGTCTTCAGCGCAGCGCTCCTCGGCTCCTTTGCTGCCCTTGCAGACACGCGTTGCAAGGAGCCGGAACCGGGCTCGAAGCAGGTTCCGATGCTGTCGCCGCCGGAGGCCGAAGTCGTGACAGGAACGGGACGGTTGCAATTCTATTCGGCTCCGAACCCCGCCTGCGCCATGAACGGCGTGTTCGTCATCCCCAAGGACGAGCTGATCGCCTATGCCCAGACCAAAGACGGCTGGTCATCGGTGATGTACACCAACCCCAGAACCGGAAATGCCGTGTCAGGCTGGGTCAGATCGGCGCGGCTGAAGGCAACCGGGACGGTCGGCCCGAAGCAATGAGCGCGCGAGGCTAGCCAAGGGCGCGACAATGGTCCAAAAGCGCGAGGCTCATTCCGCAAGGCCTCCGTCCCATGAAGCTTTCCACCGTCACCCCCGCTGACATCCGTCGTGCGCTGCTACTGCGCGAGGAAATCGCGCTGCTCGATCTCAGGCACGAGGCGGCGTTTGCCACCGGCCATCCCCTGTTCGCCGCCAACATGGCGGCGGATCGGATCGCGGTTGAGGCTGAGGCGCGGCTGCCGCGCAAGGACGTGCCGATTGTCATCTATGATGACGGCGAAAGTCTGGTTGGGACAAGCGCCGAACGGCTGCGGGCGCTCGGCTGCACAAATGTCCGCGCGCTCGACGGCGGCCTCGATGCATGGCGCGCGGCCGGCTACGAAGTGTTCGAGGACGTCAACTCCTATGCCAAGGCCTTTGGCGAGCTTGTCGAGGCGCGCCGTCACACGCCCTCGCTCAGCGCCGACGAGGTCGCAAGCCTGATTGCCGACAAGGCCAATGTTGCGATCCTCGATGTTCGCCGCTTCGACGAATACGCGACCATGAATATCCCGGGCTCGGTCAGCGTACCCGGCGCCGAGCTCGTGCTGCGCGCCGGCCGCGCGGCACCCGATCCCGACACCACCATCATCGTCAATTGTGCCGGCCGCACGCGTTCGATCATCGGCACTCAGTCGCTGATCAATGCGGGGGTCCCCAACAAAGTGCACGCGCTGCGCAACGGCACGATCGGCTGGACCCTTGCCAAGCACACGCTCGAGCATGGCGCCGGGCGGCGCGGTGCGATCGGGTCGTTTGAGGGCGCTGCGGCCAGTGCCCGCGACGTCGCCTATCGTGCCGGGGTTCGCCACATCGGCCCGGGCGAGGCGGCGGCACTCGCTGCCCAAACCTCGCGAACGCTTTATCGCTTCGATGTGCGCGACGCCGAGGAATATGCGGCGGGTCACCTCGCCGGCTTCCGCCACTACGCGGGCGGCCAGCTCGTCCAGGAGATCGACATGGCGGCGCCGGTGCGCGGCGCGCGCATCCTGCTGACCGACGACAGGAGCGTGCGCGCCGACATGACTGCGTCCTGGCTTGCGCAGATGGGCTGGGAGGTCTACGTGCTCGAAGGCGGTTATGACGGCGCGCTGGAAATGGGGCCGCCGCAAGTGCTGCCCAAGCCAGATCCCGCGCACCGGTACCGGCGTCCCTACGAGGGCACCGACGTCGCAGAAAGTGCGATGCAGGCCTATCTCGACTGGGAATACGGCCTCGTCGAGCAGCTCCGCCGCGACGCGACGCACGGATTTTACGTGATCTGAACGTGCGCAGGCAGGCCCGGCGGACGATCGAGATGGCCCGCCATCTTGTGTCCACGTGAAAATCATATTGTCTTCCGCCCCGCCGGCGACTAAGCCGCGCGCAAAGGCGATACTCACGGAGATCCCATGTCAGCCACAGGCCAGACCCCTCAGAGAACCGCGAAAGCGCTGCTGCTCGAGGGCGTCAATGACAGCGCAGTGGACCTGTTCAAGAGCGCCCGCTTCACCAATGTAGAGCGGTTGACCAAGGCGCTCGACGGCGAGGCGCTGCGGCTGGCGGTGAAGGGTGTATCGCTGCTCGGCATCCGCTCCCGCACCCAGCTCACCGAGGACGTGCTCGCCTCCGCCGACCAGCTTCTTGCGGTCGGCTGCTTCAGCGTCGGCACCAATCAGGTCGATCTGCTCGCGGCCCGCAAGCGCGGCATTCCCGTCTTCAATGCGCCGTTCTCCAATACGCGCAGCGTTGCCGAGCTCGTCATCGGCGAGATCGTGATGCTGCTGCGGCAGATCTTTCCGCGCTCGGTCGCGGCGCATGACGGCGGCTGGGACAAGTCGGCGACCGGCAGCCGCGAGGTGCGCGGCCGCACGCTCGGCATCATCGGCTATGGCAATATCGGCTCGCAGCTCTCCACCCTCGCGGAAGCCATGGGCATGCGGGTGATCTTCTTCGACCGCACCGACAAGCTGCGTCACGGCAATACCGAGCCGGTCGAGAAGCTCGAGGACCTCCTGGCCCAGAGCGACGTGGTCAGCCTGCATGTGCCGGAAACGCCGGAGACCGCGGGCATGATCGGCGAGCGCGAGCTGCGGCTGATGAAGCCGGGTTCGTTCCTGATCAACAACAGCCGCGGCACCGTCGTCGATCTCGATGCACTGGCGCGTGCCTTGCGCGACGAGCACATCGCCGGCGCCGCCGTCGACGTCTTCCCGGTCGAGCCGTCCTCGAACGCCGATCGCTTCAAGAGCCCGCTGCAGGGTCTGAGCAACGTGATCCTCACCCCGCATATCGGCGGTTCCACGGAAGAGGCGCAGGAGCGGATCGGCGGCGAGGTGGCGCGGAAGCTCGTCGACTATTACGTCACCGGCTCGACCATGGGCGCCGTCAATTTCCCGGAGGTGCAGCTCCACCTCCGTCCCACAGGCGCCCGCTTCAGCCATGTCCACCGCAACGTGCCGGGCATGCTGCGCCGGTTGAACGAGGTGTTCTTGCAGCGTGACGTCAACATCGCCGCCCAATACCTGGAGACGCATGGCGAGCTCGGCTACGTCGTGCTCGACGCCGATCTTGGCGGCCAGGATTCGAACGAGCTGCTCCAGCAGATCCGCGCGCTCGACGGTACGATCGGCGCGCGCCTGGTGTTCGAGCACTGACGCGCGAATGGGCTGACGGCTTTTTGCATCACGACGCTGTGACGTGTCCGGGCGGGCTGCGCTGTTGCGTGGCCCGCCTTCCGCTTTTTAGACTACCTGTGGTTACCGGGGTGCTGAAGACAAGTCTCGTCTAACAAGTCTCGTCTAATAAGTCTCATCGAAGTTGAGCTTAAGTTTCGTGAGTGCGGACACGATGGCCCGAGACCGCATACCGATCGACCTTGCACTTCAAGGCGGAGGCTCGCACGGCGCGTTCACGTGGGGCGTGCTCGATCGTCTGCTCGAAGAGGCATGGCTTGATATCGTCGCCATCTCCGGAACTTCCGCCGGGGCGATGAACGCCGCGGTGCTGGCCGACGGATGGACGGCGGGCGGTGCCAAAGGCGCGCGTGAGGCGCTGGACCAATACTGGCGCCGCGTTTCGCGCGCCGCGGCGTTCAGCCCGCTGCAGCGCTCGCCGCTCGATCGCCTGATGGGTCGCTGGACGCTCGACACCTCGCCGGCCTACGTCTTCACCGACCTGATGTCGCGGCTGTTCTCGCCCTACGATCTCCCGGTCGATTACAATCCGTTGCGCAAGGTGCTCGCCGAGAGCATCGATTTCGAGCGCCTCGCCGGCTCCGAGATCAAGCTGTTCATCACCGCGACGCGGGTGCGCACCGGCCGCGGCCGGATCTTTCGCAACGCAGAGATCACGGCCGACGTTCTCCTTGCCTCGGCGTGCCTCCCGACCATGTTCCGCGCCATCGAGATCGACGGCGAGCCCTATTGGGACGGCGGCTTCGCCGGCAATCCGACGATCACGCCGCTGGTCCGCGAAAGCGACGCCTATGATACCATCCTGGTGCAGATCAATCCGACGGAGCGGCCGGAAGACCCGCGCAGCGCGGCGGAGATCCTCAACCGGCTCAACGAGATTTCGTTCAACTCGCCGCTGATGAAGGAATTGCGCATGATCGCGCTGCTCCGTCAGGCCGCGGATCCCGGAAGCGGCGAGGGTGCACGCTGGGCGCGGATGAGGACGCACCGGATCAAGAGCGATATTTTGACCACGTTCGGCGCCTCCTCCAAGCTGAACGCGGAATGGCAGTTTGTTTCGATGCTCCGTGCCGAGGGCCGGCTGGCCGCGAGCGAATTCCTCGAACGTCACGGCGATGACCTCGGCCGGCGCTCGACGGCCGATCTCGACGTTCTCCTGGCGGAGTGCTGAGACGTGGGGCTTCTTGGCATTCTCGTCGGGCTCGGCCTGCTCGTGGTACTGGCCTTCCGCGGCTGGAGCGTCCTGCTGCTCGCCCCGTTCGCGGCGCTCGTTGCCGCAGCGTTCGGCGGCGAGCCGCTGCTCGCCAACCTGACGCAAATATTCATGGCGAGCGCCGCGGGCTTTTTGGCGCAGTTCTTTCCCATCTTCCTGCTCGGTGCCGTCTTCGGCAAGCTGATGGACGACAGCGGCGCGGTGACGGCGGTCGCCGCCTTCATGGCGAAGCGACTCGGCGAAAGGCGCGTGATTCTCGCAGTCGTCCTGGCGGGGGCGCTGGTGACCTATGGCGGCGTCAGCCTGTTCGTCGCCTTCTTCGTCATCGTTCCGATGGCACAGTCGTTGTTCCGCGCGGCCGCCATCCCGCGCCGTTTGATTCCGGCGACGATCGTGCTGGGCACCTCGAGTTTCACGATGTCGGCTCTGCCGGGCACGCCGTCGATCCAGAACGCGATCCCGATGCCATTTTTCGGCACGACGCCGTTTGCCGCGCCGGGTCTTGGCATCATCGCTTCCCTCATCATGCTCGGCACGGGATTGTGGTGGCTGCAACGGGCGGAGGCGAAGGCACGTCAGGCGGGTGAAGGCTATGGCGAGGAGGCGCAGGGTACAGCCGAAGCTGCGGCGGATGACGAGCTGTTGCGCGAACGCGCGACGACGGCGCGCGAGTTCGACCCGGCGGAAATCCGGCACGGGCGCCGCAGCGAAGCGCCTTCGCCGGTGGTGAACGCCATCGCGCCGCTGGTTGTCGTCGTAGCCGTCAATCTCGTGATGTCGCTCCTCGTGTTGCCGCGGCTCGATGTCTCATATCTGAGCGAGCAGCGTTTCGGCGGCACGTCGCTTGCCGCGGTTGCAGGCGTTTGGTCTGTTGTCGTCGCGCTCGCCACTGCAATTGCCACAACCATTGTGCTCAACTGGAGCCGGCTGCCGTCGCTGCGGCAGACGATGGATGCCGGCGCCAATGCCTCCGTGCTCCCGGCGATGAGTGTTGCAAGCCTGGTCGGATTTGGTGCCGTCATCGCCGCACTGCCGGCCTTCGAGATGGTGCGTGACTGGGTGCTCGCGATCGAGGGGGGACCGCTGGTGTCACTCGCGGTCGCGACCAACATTTTGGCCGCGCTGACCGGCTCGGCATCCGGCGGCCTCACGATCGCGCTCGATGCGCTCGGTCAGACCTATGTGGAGATCGCCGCGCGAACCGGCGTCGACCTCGCGCTGATGCACCGCGTTGCGGTGATCGGTTCGGGCACGCTTGATATCCTGCCGCACAACGGCGCGGTGGTCAGCCTGCTTGCGATCTGCGGACTGACCCACCGCGACAGCTACCGGGATATCGTGATGGTCGGCATCGTCGCGTCCCTGCTGGCGCTGGTCATCGTCATCGCGCTCGGCAGTGTCGTGGGTTCGTTCTGACGGCGGGCAATCCGGCGCTGGCAATTGACGGACGGCCGAACGTTGCGTTGAATGCACCCGCTTGTCGTTGATAACAAGAAAATGCGGGTGGAAACGATGACGCGTTCTCGGATCAGCGTAACCGTGTGTTTCGCAAGCCTGCTGATGGCCATGGCTCATGTCGACGGCGCGTCCGCGCTGCCGCTGGCCGAGGATGCAGACACCGTCTGCAAGGGCCTTGCTTCGGACGCCGGCGCCGTCAAGATCGACTCCGCGACGCTCCAGGCGCCGTCGCCGCTCGCCGTCGCTGAACGCGGACCGACGTCGTCGGGACGTGTCACGCCGGCCAATCCTGCTTTCTGCAAGGTGCTCGGTCACATTGAGCCGACAGATCCAAAAGCGCCGCCGATCAGGTTTCAGGTCAATTTGCCGGTCGAATGGAACGGGCGCTCGCTGCAATATGGCGGCGACGGATTCAATGGTGTCCTGATCACGGGCCTTGCGCTGCCGCCGGCCTATCCCTTCGACAAGCCTTCGCCGCTGGCGCGCGGCTTCGTCACCTACGGCACCGATTCCGGCCATGAGACCAAGCCAGGCGAGCCGCCCCAGGCCTTCGCGCTCAACGACGAAGCGTTCGAGAATTTTGCGCACCGCGCCTACAAGAAGGTGCGCGATGCCGCCGTCGCGCTGATGGAGCGCGCCTACGACAAAAGACCGCAGAAGATGTACTTCATGGGCTCGTCCGAGGGCGGCCGCGAAGGGCTGACCATGGCGCAGCGCTATCCCGAGGATTTCGACGGCATTTTTTCGCGCGTGCCCGTCATCAACTGGGTCGGCTTGCAGCATGCCGGCACCCGGTCGGGGCTGGTGACCATGGGCGACGCCTGGATTAGGCCGGCCCAGGTGAAGCTCGTGGGTGACGCTGTGCGCGCCGCCTGCGACAAGGCCGACGGCTCCGACGATGCGCTGGTGCAGGATCCCGTCGATTGCAAATCGACCTTCAAGCCACAGAAGCTGCGCTGCGCGAGCGAGCGGAATGGCGATCAATGCCTCACCGACCCGCAGATCAAGGCGATCGACACGCTGCATGGTGCTTACAAATTCCCGTTCCCGCTTGCCAACGGCCTCGATGATTACCCGGGCTGGGGCGTGTCGGGCGAGGACACGCCGTCCGTCGGCCCGACCGGCGGATGGACAGCGTGGTGGCTCGGCACGGCACCGCCTGCGCAGCCGCCGGCACCGAACAACGGGATCGCCTGGATCTACGGCGCCGGCACCATTCAGTATGTCTTCGCCCGCGATCCCAAGCTCGACGTCACCACCTACAAGCCCGAAGACCACAAGGCGCGGCTACTCGAAATCTCCCAACTGATGGATTCGACCAATCCCGATCTCAGCCGTTTTCGCGCTCATGGCGGCCGCCTGATCGTGCTCGAGCATATGGCCGACTATGCGCAGAGCCCCTATGCCGGCATTCGCTATTTCGAGAACGTCGAGCGCCTGATGGGCTCGGCGACGACGGACTTGTTCGCAAGGCTCTACACGGCGCCCGGCGTCGACCATGTCGGCTCCGGTGCGCCGGCCAATGTCGATATGCTGAGCGTGCTGGTCGACTGGGTCGAGAAGGACAAGGCGCCCGGCGATCTCGAGGTCACCGAGCAGAAGGTCGAGGCGCCGGCGTTTTCTGTTGTGCGCGCGCTGCCGCTGTGCCGCTGGCCAGCCTGGCCGCATTACAAGGCGGGGCCGGTGACGGACTCGGCAAGCTTCTTCTGCGCGCAGTGACGGAGCACGCCGGACGCGGATAGCTGGTGCGAGGCTGCCGGGACCGCCAGCCTCGCGTGAACCGATCGTCAGGCCGCCTTGACCTCGATCTTCTTGGCAGGCTTCTGCGCCTCCGCGGTCTTGGGCAGCGTCACCTTGAGCACGCCGCTCCTGAACGAAGCTTCGATCTTGTCGGCCTCGACATCCTCCGGCAGAGCGAACGTGCGCTCGAAGGAACCATAGCGGCGCTCGGAGACGTAATAGTCCTTCTGCTTCTCCTCTTTCTCGACCTTCTTCTCGCCCTTGATGGTGAGACCGCCATTGGCGAGGTTCACCTCGATGCCCTTCTCGTCCATGCCGGGCAGCTCGGCCGTGATCTCATAAGCCTTGTCGGTCTCGGCGACATCGACGGCCGGTGCGCTCACGAGCTTCTGCGCGAGACTGCGCTCGAGCCCGGCGAGCGAGCGGAACGGCCGACGCCAGAAATCGTCGCGACCAAAATCCTCGAACAGGCGGTCGACCTCGCCGCGGAGCGTCTCAAACGGGTTCCACGTTCCGCCGGAGAACACCGGTTCGTTGGTCTTCTTGGTCACCGGAAGCTTGGTTTCGTTGGCCACGATTTCTCTCCTTCATCTCTTTCTTTGAGAGACTAGAGTTCATTCGATGATCAAACGTCCACCTGTTCTCGCGACCAGTCGTTGATTTCTCTCAAATTCGCTGGACAATGCACCGGACGTCGCGGGCAAGTTCCCCGTGCTTACACATTGGTAAGCACAGCACACGCATCTTGCCGCGGCAGGCTCGCGTTGATTTGAATCAACCCGCTGGCGGGTGAACGGTTGAATGTCGAAGCGAAAGCTGGAGCGTCGACATGAGCGGCCTGGTGATCCCCCACGGTGCCTTCGTCTTCATCGGCGACGGCTGCAAGGCGCTGTTCCTGCGCAACGAAGGCAATCCCGCGCAGCCGAACCTGAAAACCGAGGACGTGTTCGCGGATGAGAATCCGCCGACGCGCGAGCAGGGGACCGATCGTCCCGGCCGTCTCAACAAGCCGACAGGGCAAAGGGCGGCCGTCGAGCCGACCGACTGGCACGATATCGAGGAGCATCGTTTCGCGCGGCGGGTCGCAGCCGCGATGGAGCAGCTCGTCCGCGAGCGCGACGTGAAGGCGCTCGTCGTCATTGCACCGCCGCGCGCACTGGCGGACCTGCGCGACGCGTTTCACGCGGACGTCAAGGCACGCATCGTCGGCGAACTGCCCAAGGACCTGACGCGGCTTCCGGTCGGCGACATCGCCCGGCATCTCGCGGCGGAGTACTAGACGCTCTAAAGCGCGATGAGATTGGGATGAATCGTCATCGCGCTTTAGGCTCTTGTTTGAGCATGATCTTTTCGGAAAACCGCTTCACACTTTTCCGGATCATGCTCCAGCGGCGAGAACGGTCATCATCCCGCCGCCATCGCTTGCGCGCCGCCGAGCAGCTGCGCATTGAGGCGACCGCCGGAGAACAGCATGTCGTCCAGCGCCTCATCGATGTCGGCGGAGATGACGGAATTGCCGCCGTCGCGTGCCAGGCTCGCCTGTGCCAGCCGCCGCATCAATTCCTTGATGAAGGCGCAGCTCGTGCCCGCACTGCGCTGCGCCGCTTCGGTGACGATGGCGTCATCGAGCGGCAGCCCCTTGCCGTAGAGCCGTACCAGCTTGCGGCGGCCGATCTCGTCGGGGAGAGGCACTTCGATGGCCTGGTCGATGCGGCCGGGCCGGCCGGCTAGCGCACCTTCGAGGTCCTCCGGCCGGTTGGTGGTCAGGACGAACAGGATGTCTGCGTCCTCCTTCAGCCCGTCCATCTCGTTGAGCAATCTGTTCAGAAGGGATTCCTCGCACGGCCCCATGTCATCGCGATCGCGGGCGATGAGATCGACATCCTCGATCACCACCATCGAGGGCTGAAGGAGCCGCGCCAGGCTCATATAAGCGCCGAGAAGGCCCATTTGCTCGGCGGTGATGATCAGGGTCGTATGCCCGGGCAGGTGCGTCGCGAGATAGCGGATGGTGTGGGTCTTGCCGGTGCCCGGGGGGCCGTACAGCAAAACGCCTTTGCGCGTCGACTGGCCGAGCCGGCGCAATTGATCGCGCGTGCCGACGAATCTCAGGACATTGCGATCAAGCAGCCGCAAGGTCTGCTCCGGCAGGATCACCTCGTCGCGTGCGACCGGCGGCAGGCGATGTACGGTGATGCCGCGCGAGCGGCCGCGATAATCGCTGTCGGCGTCGAGCGAGAGGATCTTGCCACGATAGGTGCGCGCGGCCTGCACGGCCTGCTCCAGCTCGCCGAAGCATCGTTGGACGAGGGCTGCGCCCGCGGCGCCCGAGGGTACGGCGATTTCGATCCGGATGCCGGGCTCGCGGCTGAACTCGCGATGCGCACAGAGCAGCACGGCGTAGCGGAGATCGCCCTGCGCGCATAGCCACAGCCCGTTGTTGAGGCACTTGACCGGGTTCTTCTCGCCAATGTCGACATCGAAATACTGGAGCGGCGCAATCGCCTGCGCATGGCGCCCGTCACGCAGAAGCCTTGCAATCGACAGCGTCTCGTAGCGTTGCTCGTCGTTGATGCCGAACAGCCGGATTGCGGAGGCGAACAGCCGGTCAATGGCCGCCTGAACGTCTGCGCGCATGTGACCGGGAAACTGGCGGACCGTGGTCACGAGCTTGCTGCGCGGAACGCCGGCAAAATGCCGGTCCAGAACCTCGCAGGCATATCCGAACTCCTCTTCTTCCGGCTCATTGCCGGTGTTGCCTGCAGCACGCATGCACTCGCTGCACAGCCAGATCGTACGGCTCCCGAGGCGCACGTCGGTCTGCGCCTCAGGCTTGCCGCAAAGCTCGCAAGTCGTCTTGACCGGTTCGAGCGTGATCCGCAGGCCATGACCTGCAAATTGAATGTGCTGGAGCGCGGATTTCAGCAGAGCGTCGGCGACGGACCGCGGGTAAGGGCCGCAACCGGCTTTTTCCTCTTGCTCGATCCGGGTCATCAGCGCGAGCGCCTCCCGCTCCGACTTGCCGAAAACCCGGCGCAGCAACTCGATCACAAATTCTTCCGGCGTATCTTCGTCATCGTGAATCACGAGCTGGGCCGGCCCGCTATCGCTGTGCATATCACTCATCATGAAATTAACTCGTGCTACAACCTGTGCTTGAATGGAACAAAGAAAGAACACAAAAAGTAGCGGCCGTCAAGCGTGACGGCCGCTCAAAAAAACCGGATGATTGAAGCCTAGTGCGCCGGCCCGCCCGCCGCCTTGACCTGCCGCGTCAGCAGCACGGCGATCGCGGCCAGTACCAGCACCACCCCGATCACGGCAAAAGTGTCGGAAAAGCCCATCACCAGCGCCTGGCGCTTGACCAGCTTGCCAAGGGCGATGACGGCCTGCTCATGCGCGGCGTTTGGGTCGGGCACGCCGTGGGCCATGAAATAGTTCGTGAGCTGCGCGATGCGTCCGCGGACCTCTTCGCGGCCGAGCGTCACCGACTGGCCGATGACGTTGGAGTGAAACTGCTCGCGCTTGGTGATGATGGTCGCGAGTACCGCGGTGCCGATCGCGCCGCCGAGGTTGCGCATCATATTGGAGATGCCGGAGGCGGCGGCCGCGTCCTGCGGCGCGACGCTGCCGAGGCTCAGCGCGGAGAGCGGCGCCAGGGTGAGCGCTTGTCCGACCGCGCGTACGATGTTGGGCAGCAGGAACTGATCGCCGGAATAGTCGAGTGACATTTCTATGTTCATGAAGGAACTGGTTGCGAACAGGATGAGGCCTATGGCCGCGATATAGCGGGTGTCGAACCGCTGCATCAGCTTCGGCACCAGCGGGATCAGGAGAAGCTGCGGCAGGCCGGTCCAGGCCAGCACGTTGCCGATCTGCTCGGCATTGTAGCCCTGCACCTGACCGAGATAAGCGGGCAGGAGGTACACCGAGCCGAACAGGGCGAAGCCGAGGAAGACCGCGGCGATCGTGCCGACGCCGAAATTCCACTGCGTCAGCAGCCGCAGGCGCAACAGCGGCTTCTCGACGACCAGCTCGATATAGATGAACAGCGAGAGGCTGATCGCAGCGGTAACGGCAAGCCGCACGATGAAGGGCGAGCCGAACCAGTCGTCCTTGTTGCCCTCCTCGAGCACCGCCTGGAGGGATGCGAGGCCAATCGCCATGGTCACGATGCCGAACCAGTCGCCGTCGCGCAGCAGGCCGAGCTGAAGCGGCTGGCGCTCCAGCGTGAAGAACAGCGTGGTGACCATGATCGCGGTCGGCACGACGTTGACGAAGAAGATGGTCTGCCAGCCGTAATTCTCGGTGAGATAGCCGCCGATCGTCGGGCCGATCGCTGGCGCAAAGGTCACCGCGAGGGAGAACATCGCAAGGCCAATCGGCTGCTGGCCCTTGGGCAGCTTGGTGAACACGAGCGTGAAGGCCATCGGGATCAGCACGCCGCCGAAGAAGCCCTGCAAGCCGCGCATCGCGATCATCGAGGGCAGGTCGTGGGTGAAGGCGCAGGCGACGGAGAATGCCGCAAACAGCGTCGCGAAGCTCAGGATGATGTTACGGAACGAGAAGACCCGCGACAAATAGTCGGTGAGCGGGATCACGATGATCTCGCCGATCAGGTATGACGTCGAGATCCAGGAGCCATTGTCGACGCCGGTGCCGATGCCGCCCTCGATATTGAGCAGCGAGGCGTTGGTGATCTGGATGTTCAGGATCGCCATGAAGGCGCCGATCATCGCCGCGAACACGGCGATCCAGATCGTGGCACTGGCGCGGTTCGGATCGGCGATGGCGCGATCAGGCGTCGCGGCCGGAATCAAGCGTGCGGACGCCGGGATTGTGAGGCTGTTGGACATGGCGCGACCCTCCGGAGGTCTGGTTTGCCTTGGTCTGGTTTGCCTTGGGTGAAGTCACTGCCAGCGCGGCGGGCGCGCTGGAACGCGTCGCAATCGTCGGGATCACGGACATGCCCGGACGCAGCGCGATCGACGGCGCGTTCTCGGCATCGAGCGCGATCCTGACGGGGATCCGCTGAACCACCTTGGTGAAGTTGCCGGTGGCGTTGTCCGGCGGCAGCAGTGCGAACTCCTGGCCGCTCGCGGGCGCGATGGAATCGACATGGCCGTGCACGACATGGCCCGGGAACATGTCGACATCGATGTCGACGGTCTGGCCGGCATGCACGTTGGTGAGCTGGGTCTCCTTGAAATTGGCGACCACATAGGCGCCGTCGGCCGGCACGATCGACATCAACTGCGTGCCGGCCTGGACGAACTGGCCGACGCGAAGTGTGCGGTTGCCGACCACGCCGTCGATCGGAGAGACGATTTTCGTGTAGCCAAGATTGAGCTCGGCCTGGTGCTGCACGGCTTCCGCGCGGGCGAGGGCGGCCATGGCCTGCACGATCTCGGCTTTCAACAGGTCGACCTGCTTGAGGGCGGAGGCGAGATTGGCGGTGTCGCGCTGAATCGCGGCGTTTGCACCGGCATCACGCGCCTGCGCCTGCTGCGCATTCTGCACGCTGCCGAAGCCCGACGCAGCGAGGTCCGTGTAGCGCTTGTTCTCCTGGCTCGCGAAGGTCTTGGCTGCAGTGTCGACGTCGATCGTCGCCCTGGCCGCCGCGATCACCGCCTGCTGAACCTCGAGCTGCGCCTCCTTGCTCGTGATGGTGGCGCTCGCGGCCGCAACGTCGGCCCGGGCCTGGTCGAGTGCGACCTTGAAGTCGCGGTCGTCGATCCGGGCCAGCACCTGGCCAGCCTTCACTTGCTCGTTATCGGCAACCTGCACCTGGACCAGGTAGCCGCTGACCTTCGGTGCGATGGTGGTGTTGTCGGCCTTCACATAGGCGTCATCGGTGGAGACGAGGAAGCGGCCGACCGTCCAGTAGTCCCAGCCATACCAACTCGCACCGGCTAGCGCCGCGGCCGCGACACCAGCCAACAACAGCTTGCGAAAGTTGAGCTTTCTGGGCGGGGCGGACGGCGTTTCCACGGGCAGCAGGCTCTCCGGAACGCTGGCCGGAATCCCTGTGGTTTCGATCTTGGATGGGCTGGTGTGGACGGTCATGGCCGGCTCCCTGAATTAGGAAACTTGACGGTTTCCAAAATAGGACTAGCTTGAAAACTGTCAATAGAATGACAGGCATCATGTAAAAGCATGGCTCAGGAAAAATCTTCCAGTGAATACCGCCCCCGTGGACGGCCGCCACTGCGCTACGACGGCGAGACGCGTCAGATCATCTTCGACGCCGCGCGGCACGCTTTTGCCGAGAACGGCTACGCGGCGACCAGCACCGAGGAGCTGGCGCGCCGCGCCGGCATTTCGACCAAGACGCTCTATCGGTTGTTTCCGGCCAAGGCGGCGCTGTTCGAGGCCATGGTCGCCGACCGGCTCGACCGGCAGCTCTCCGACGTCCAGCTCAAGGGCATCGATCACACCGATATTGCGGAGGCCCTATCCACCGCGTTGCTCGCCTGCGCCGACCTCGCGCTTGATCCCGAGGTCGTCGCCCTGCAGCGCATCGTGCTCCAGGAATCGGCGGCGTTTCCGGATCTTGCCGTAGCGTTCTATCGCAATGGCATTGCGCGCACGGCGGCCGCGCTGGCGCGCTGGCTGCGCGTCCAGGTGAAGGCGGAGCGCCTCGCGCTCGATAATGTCGAGGAGGCCGCGGGCATGCTGATCGGGATGGCCGTCTCGGCCCCGCAGCGCGCCACGATCTATGGCGGCGTGCCGCTGCCATCGCGCAACGAGATCGAGCGCCGCGTCCGCGCCGCCGCGGCTCTTTTCCTGGACGGATGTCGCGCCGCAACGGCGTGACGCCCACGCCGCTTTACAGGCTCGTTTTGCCGGACTATATATTTCGCATGCGAAATAAATCGAGCCGCGCATGACCTCGGCAAGGCACCCCCGGCTGATCTACCTCCTGAACGTCGCGCAGCGCCGGCTGCAGCGCTTCATGGCGGCGCAGCCGGAGAGCGAGGTGACGCCATCCCAGGCAGGACTCCTCTTCATCCTCGGCCGGCAGGACGGCGCCTTGATGGGTGAGGCGGGGGCCGCGCTCGATCTTGGGCCGGCGGGCATCTCCGGCCTCGTCGACCGGATGGCCGCGGCAAGGCTGGTCGAGCGGCGGGCCGATCGCGAGGATGGCCGCGCCTGGCGCGTCTGGCTCACCCCCAAAGGCCGTGCGGTCGAGGTGCGGGCGAAGGCCGCGGCGGCGGAAATCAACGCCGCGCTGACAGACGGATTTTCCAGCGCCGAGATCGACATCGTCGCGCGCTGGCTGACGAGCATTCAAACCAAGTTTCCACGAGCAACCGACGAATGAGAGGAGCCGTTTCATGACCGAGCATGTCCGGACCGAGATGACCAATGGCGTGCTGACATTGACCCTGGCGCGCCCCGACAAGAAGAACGCGCTGACCGATGCGATGTACGGCAAGCTCGCCGATACCATCGAGGGTGCCGAGACCGACTCGTCGGTACGCGTGCTCTTGATCCGCGGTGAAGGCGACATGTTCACCGCCGGCAACGACGTTGGCGAGTTCGCCGCGGTCGCCACCGGTAAATCCGAGGGCAGCCGCAACGTCGTCAGGTTCATCCAGTCGCTGGCGCGCTGCACGCGCCCGCTGGTCGCGGCCGTCCAGGGCCGCGCGGTCGGCGTCGGCACCACGATGCTCCTGCATTGTGATCTCGTCGTGCTGGCCGACAATGCGCTGTTGTCGACGCCCTTCGTCAGCCTCGCACTGGTGCCGGAGGCGGCCTCGAGCCTGTTGATGCCGCTGCGCATCGGTCACGTCCGCGCTTACGAGATGTTCGCGCTCGGCGAGGCCGTGCCGGCGAACACCGCGCTCGAATGGGGGCTCGCCAGCCGCGTGGTGCCGCTGGCCCAGCTCGACGCCGAGGCCGCCGCGCTCGCCCGGCGCCTCGCCCAGCAACCGGCCGGCGCGCTGGTCGCGACCAAGCAGCTGATGCGCAACGGCGAGGCTCTCGTCGCTCAGATGGCCGCCGAAGGCGAGCAGTTCGCAAAGCGCCTGCGCACCGCCGAGGCGCGCGAGGCGTTCACGGCCTTCGCCGAGCGCCGCCCGCCCGACTTCACCAAGGTCGCATGACGCCGGCCCTGACGGGAGCGTGGTCGGCGCCTCTATCCGCCTGAGCGGATTGAACGAAATGGCCCCGGCCCGCGACGAACGGGCATCTAGCTTGTGGGGGACCGATGTTGGCGTTGCGGATGATGGGTCTGGTCGTGGTGCTCGCTTTGGCGGGGCTGCCGGGCCATGCCCAATCGCGGGAGCTGAAATGCCTCGGCGATACCGACCGGCCGCTCAGCGAGCAGCTTGCTGCCTGCACCAAGGCGATCGATGCGGGTGCCTTCACGGGGCGCGACCTCGCCGTCGCTCGGTTCAATCGAGGCGTTGCGCGGATGACGGGCGGCGATCTCGATCGAGCGCGTACCGATTTTGACCTGGCAATTCTGACGGATCCCAGCTTCGGTTCGGCCTTCGGCGGACGCGGAATGTTCTATCGGCGTAAGGGCGAGCTGGATCACGCGCTCTCCGATTTCGAGCAGGCCGTTCGTCTTGACCCCACCGATGCCGAAGCGGTCAACAATCGCGGTACGATCTACCAGATGCGGGGTGATCCCGATCGGGCGCTCGCCGACTTTGAGACGGCGATCCGGCTCAATCCCAAATACGCCATGGCGGTCGCCAATCGCGGCCAAGTCTATCAGGCGAAAGGCGATCTGGACCACGCGCTCGCCGATTATGACGACGCGATCCGGATCGATCCGGCCTATGGCAGCGCCTATGAAAGCCGCGGCAGCGTTTACGGCGCCAAGGGCGATCAGGACCGTGCGATTGCCGACTATAATGATGCCATCCGCATCAATCCGAAATCATCGCACGCCTTCTACAACCGCGGCAGCGCGCTCCTGATGAAGAACGAGCCCGATCGCGCGATCGCTGATTTCGACGAGGCGATCAAGCTCGATCCGACCGATGCCATGAGTCTGCTCAACCGCGGTCTCGCTTACCAGAAGAAGGGTGATCTCGATCGCAGCATCGCGGACTACAGCGCAGTGCTCCGTCTTGAGCCCGATGAGGTCTACGCGCTGAACAATCGCGGCCTTGCCTGGCGCGATAAGGGCGCTTTCGATCGCGCGATCGCCGACTATGATGAGGTGATCCGGCGCGAGCCTGAATTCGTTACGGCCTATTACGGGCGGGGCCGCGCCTTCCAGGACAAGCACGAACTCGATCGCGCCATTGCGAATTACGACAAGGCGCTCGAATTGCTGCCGACCTACGCGCTCGCCATGCATTGGCGCGGTGTGGCCAAGCGGGAGAGGGGCGATGTGGCCGGGGGCGATGCGGACATCGCCGCCGCGAACAAGCTCAGGCCCGATCGGCGCTAAATCGGCCGCAGGCCTGCCGGCGCGCTGGTCGTCACCAACCAGCCGTTGCGCAAATTTGCATTGCAGCCAATTCGACTAAAAACTTAACGAAACATTGGCAGGTCGCCCGGCAAAGTGGCCGCGCAATCTGGGCGCCTCGGCAATGACGATAATCAAGAAATCGGTAAGCACGCTTCTCCTGGTGCTGATGGCTCTGCTGGCCATTGGTGCTCTGACCAGCACGGCGATCCAGATGACCGGAGCCATCGGTCGCTATCGTGACAGCCAGGAGACCGGACGGCTGGCCGCCGCCGACAAGGCAATCTTCCAGGGCGTGCTGTCGCTGCGGACCAACCGCGGCGATGCCCAGAGCGCGCTGCTTGGCGAGGACGATCCGCGCAACCGCCTGGCTGAGATCGAGAAGCTCGAACAGGCCGGCTACGAGTCGATCGCCGCAGCCATCGAGACCGTCGAGTTCGCCCGTCGCGAGGAGCTTGCGAGCACGTTGAAACAGCGTTGGGGCGAGGCCGCGCCGCAGTTCCGCCTGTTCTTCGACGAAGCCGCGCGTCCGCGCGCCGAGCGCAAGATCGACCGCACCAATTCCTGGTACGATGCGGTCACCAAGACCATCGATGCGGCGAACCTCGCCTCGACTGCGGTCTCGAACCGCGCCTGGATGAACGATCCCTTCATCGCCCGAATGATCCAGGTCCGCCGCCTCGCCTGGCAGGTGCGCGACCGCTATGGCATCCAGTGCTCGGCGCTGCGTCCCAACGTCAACGCGAGCAAGCCGCTCGACGAGACCCAGAAACTGAACGTGGCGCAATGGAACGGCGTCGTCGGCGCGGGCTGGACCGGGATCGAGGAACTTCTCGCCGCGCCCGATGTGACCGCGGACCTCGTCTCCACGGCCAAGGAAGCGCGCGCGAAGACCGACACGGTCGTCCAGCAGATCTCGCAGATCACCAAGAATTTCGACGGCAGCGGCCGTCCAGCCGTCTCCGCCCAGGAGTGGAATGCGCTCTGCCAGTCGCCGTTCGGGCCGATCGTGGCCGTCGCAAACAAGGCGCTGGACCAGTCGATCGCGCGCGCGGAAGTGGTGCAGGAGACGGCGCTCAGCAAGCTCGTGGTGCAGTCGCTGGCCTTCCTGGCGGCGCTGACAGTGACATTGGCCGGCGTGTTCGTGGTGCGCAATCGCCTGGTGCGGCCGGTGCAATCGCTGATGGGCGCGATCGCCCGGATCAGCGCCCGTGACTACGCAACGCCGGTGCCGCGGTCGAAATATCCCGACGAGTTCGGCACGATGGCGTCAGCGCTCGAGAGCCTGCGCGAGAGCGCGGCGACGGCGGAGCGGCTGGGTCAGGAGCGCGAGGCGCAACAGGCCCAACAACTCGCGCGATCCAGCACGGTCGACGCGGCCTGCCGGCGCTTCGACGACACCGTGCAGGCGGTGATCCACAGCGTTGCCGAATCCACGAGGGAGCTGGACGCCACCGCGACGGGGGTGCGCTCACTGGTATCGGAGTCGAGCAACCAGACGGCGGCGGTGTCATCCGCGGCCGAGCAGGCCACCAACAATCTCGAGACCATTGCGGCCGCGACCGAGGAGCTGTCGGCATCGGTCGGCGAGATCTCGGCGCAGGTGCAAGCCAGCGCGCGCGAGGCGCGCGAGGCGGTCGCGCAGGCCGAGCACACCAACGCCACCGTCGAGATCCTGGACCAGACCGCCGCGCGCATCGGCGAGGTCGTGAAGATGATCAGCGCCATCGCAGGCCAAACCAACCTCCTGGCGCTGAACGCCACGATCGAGGCGGCGCGTGCCGGCGAGGCGGGCCGCGGCTTCGCCGTGGTCGCCGGCGAGGTCAAGAACCTCGCCTCGCAGACGGCGACCGCGACCGAGGAAATCTCGCGCCAGGTCGCCGAGATCCAGTCCGCGACGGGGCAGGCGGTATCCGCAATCCGGTCGATCGGCGGGGCGATCAGCGGCATCGACGAGAAGATGACGGCGATCGCTGCGGCGGTCGAAGAGCAGCGTGCGGCGACCACCGAGATCTCGCGCAATTTCCAGCAGGCCGCGCTCGGCACCCGCGAGGTGACCGACACCATCGGCAGCGTCGCCAGCCTCAACCGCGAGACCGGCAATGCCGGTACCGTGTTGACGGAGTCGGTCAAGAAGATGTCGGCCGATGCCGACCACCTGCGCGTGGCGGTCGAAGGTTTCCTGGGCGCCGTTCGTTCGGCGTAGCTCCATCAGATCTGAAGTTCCCGCCGCGATCGGCATTGCCGCAGGTGCGCTGCCGCGCTAAATGGTAGCGGTACCATGCTCGCGCGGCATCGCGGGCGGCCCACCACAAAGTCGCGGCAAGAATTCCAGGGAGTAAGTTTCGATGTCGGCCACGCCCCAAACCAAAGTCCAGCGTCCATACCGGGGCGTCTTTCCCGTCGCCCCCACGATCTTCAACGAGCGTGGGGAGCTCGACCTCGAAGGCCAGCGTCGCTGCATCGATTTCATGATCGATGCCGGCTCGAACGGCATCTGCATCCTCGCCAACTTCTCCGAGCAGTTCGTGCTGACCGACGCCGAGCGCGAGACCGTGATGCATGCCGTGCTGGAGCACGTCGCCGGCCGCGTCCCCGTCATCGTCACCACCACCCATTTCTCCTCGGCCGTGTGCGCGGCGCGCAGCAAGCAGGCTGAGGCCGCCGGCGCCGCCATGGTGATGGTGATGCCGCCCTATCACGGCGCGACCTTCCGGGTGCCCGAGAAAGGCATCGTCGAGTTCTTCAAGGTGCTGTCGGCGGCGATCAACATCCCCATCATGATCCAGGACGCGCCGGTCGCGGGCACGCCGCTGTCGGTCGAGCTGCTGGCGCGCCTGGCGCGTGAGTTTTCCAACATCCGCTATTTCAAGATCGAGGTGCCGGGCGCCGCGGCGAAGCTGCGCAGCCTGATCGAGGCGGGCGGCAGCGCGATCGAAGGTCCATGGGACGGCGAGGAGGCGATCACGCTGATGGCCGATCTCGACGCCGGCGCCACCGGCGCGATGACCGGCGGCGGCTATCCCGACGGCATCCGCCAGATCATCGATCCCTATTTTGCCGGCAAGCGCGAGGAGGCCAAGGCCGCCTATGAGCGCTGGCTGCCGCTGATCAACTACGAGAACCGCCAGTGCGGCCTGATCGCCTGCAAGGCGATGATGCAGGCCGGCGGCGTGATCAAGTCAGACGCCGTGCGCCATCCCCTGCAACCGCTGCACCCGGCCACGCGCGCAGGCCTGCTCGAACTCGCCAAGGAACGCGACGCGCTGGCGCTGCGCTGGGGGAAGTAACGCGCCACGCACGCTGCTGTCGTCCCGGCCCCCGTGCGCAATTGCGCACTAGGCCGGGACGACGCCGAGGACGGGAGCGCGATCCAGCCTTCTCGGCAGCTTCCCTTTCGGCTCCAAGCGTCGAATTGGCGCGCTTCGGCCGGTTTCGCGCGGCGGCGCGATGACGTAATCTTCCCGGGCCGACCAGGCCTGCGGAGCAACTTAAAGACATCGCGCGTCAGCACTTCATTATGCCGTTATCCCGAGCCAGGTTGGCGCAAGCCGACGCAAACAGGGAGGCAGTGCCATGACAATGCGGCCAGATCCGACCTTCCACGCATCGCCAAAACTCGCGATGGAAGCGCCGCCCGAAAACTTCGCTTATACGTTGCTGCTCAGCCCGGATTTCTCAAAGCCCGACGCACTTGCGGTCATCGACGCCAAGCCGGGATCGCCGACCTACAGTCAGATCGTCCATACCGTGACGATGCCGAACAAGGGCGACGAGTTTCATCATTTCGGCTGGAATGCCTGCTCGTCGGCATTGTCTCCGCTCGCCGGGCACGCCTTCATCGAGCGGCGCTATCTCATCATTCCCGGACTCCGCTCGTCGCGAATCTACATCATCGACACCAAGCCTGATCCGACCCAAGCGAAAATTCACAAGGTCATCGAGCCGGAGGAAGTCTTCAAGAAAACCGGCTACTCGCGGCCACACACCATCCATTGCGGGCCGGACGGCATCTACGTCAGCACGCTCGGCGGTGGCGGCAAGGACGGCACGAGCGGGCCTCCCGGCGTCTTCATCATGGATTGCGAGACGTTCGAGGTGCTCGGTCGCTGGGAGATCGATCGCGGTCCGCAGACGCTGCACTATGACTTCTGGTGGAATCTGCCGCGCGACTACATGGTGACGAGCGAGTGGGGGCTGCCGCCGCAATTCGAGAACGGGATCGTACCCGAAGATCTCCTGTCGAACAAATATGGCCACCGGCTCCACTTCTGGGATCTCCGGGCCCGGCGCAACGTCCAGACCATCGACCTCGGTGCCAACCATCAGATGGCGCTGGAGGTGCGGCCCGCGCACGATCCGGTTCGTGAATATGGCTTTGCCGGCGTGGTGGTCGACACCACCAATCTGGAAGGCTCGATCTGGACCTGGTGGCGCGAGGGCGGAAAATTCCACGCCGAAAAGACGGCGACGATTCCACCGGAGCCTGCGCCGAAGGAAAAGCTTCCGCCGCTCTTGCAGGGCTTTGGTGCGGTCCCGCCACTGGTGACCGACATCGATCTGTCGATGGACGACAGGTTTCTCTACGTCTCCTGCTGGGGCACCGGCGAGATGCGCCAGTACGACGTCAGCGATCCCCGGAAACCCAAGCTTGCGGGCTCGGTGTACACCGGAGGCATCGTGCGTCGCGCGCCGCATCCGAGCGGCAAGGCCTATGCCGGTGGCCCGCAGATGGTCGAGATCAGCCGCGACGGCAAGCGGGTGTACTGGACCAACTCGCTCTACTCGACCTGGGACGACCAGTTCTATCCCGATGGCGTTCCCGGCGTCGAAGTGATGGCCAATGTCGGTCGCAGCGGCGGGCTCGAACTCGCCAGCGATTATTTCGTCAGCTTCCCGGAAGGCTATCGGGCCCATCAGGTCAGGCTTGAGGGCGGCGACTGTTCGACGGATTCCTTTTGCTATCCGTCGGCCTAGATTGGGGAGAGGCGAGCCGGACACTTGGCTGGCTCTGGCTCGCTCTCCTTGCGAGCGGCATCTATCACGGCATCAATCCGGGAATGGGATGGCCGCTCGCGGTTTCGGCAGGGCTCATGGAACGAAGTCCGCGCGCGCTGCTTGGCGCGCTCGGAGCGCTGTCGGCGGGGCATCTGCTGGCAACGTTCCTGGTGTTGCTGCCGTTCGCGCTGCTGCTGGCGCTGGCCGAGTGGCAGCGTCCGATCCAGCTCGGCGCGAGCCTGCTGGTGATCGGCTTCGGCGCCTACCGTCTCATCGACCGGCGCCATCCGCGGGCGCTGGCGCGGATACCGCCAACACAGTTGGCGCTGTGGTCGTTTGCGGTTGCCATCGCCCATGGCGCCGCGTTGATGCTGGTGCCGATCTATCTCGGGCTGTGCCAGGCCGCTGACCTCGACGCGGCCCACCAAGCGGCCGGCGCTCTCGTCACGGCGAATCTTGCAATGGCGGTGCTGGTTTCGCTCGTGCACGTCCTCGCCATGGTCGCGGCGGGCGGTTGCCTTGGGTGGCTAGTCTACCGCTATCTCGGTCTCAAGTTCGTATCGCGAAGCTGGTTCAATCTGGATGCGGTCTGGGCTGCGAGCCTCGTCCTGGTCGGCGCCGCAGCGCTCGCATTCAACCTCGCGAGCTGGCGATGAGCCTCACCTCGTCAGCGGCCACTCGCCGATGATGTGAAAGCGTGCCGCGGCGTTTTCCTGCCGGAACAGCGCGATGCGGTCGATGGCGAGCGTTACAAGGCGCAGCTCCGCAAACCGCTTCCGCAGCATCTCGACGATCGGCCCGCGCCGCTCCGCATCGAGCCGGCCCGTGAGCGTCATGTGGAAGCGGAATTCTTCCATCACGTAAGGGTAGCCCCAGCGATCGAGATAATCGCGCTGCCGCTCGGGCAGTCTTTCCGGGGTGCGCCTCGCGCGATCGTCCGCCGTCAGCGGTGCACGAAACGCATCGAAATCGCGCACGCAGTCGGCGGCGAGCTGCGTCAATTCGCGGACCGGCTCGGCCGGGATCACCGCGATGAAGCCGCTGATGGAATCCACGACCGGGCGAATCATGGGGATCGGCCGCGGCTTGCCCGCCAACGCTGCGCACGCCGCAACCAGCTCGGCCTCGGTCTTTCCGCCCGCGAGCGCCATCGGCGCCTTCAGCGTGCCATGAAAACCATATTTGCGGGGATCGGCCGTGACGTCGTGCCAACCGGCTGCAAGCTGCAGCGCATCGGCAGGAAAAGGCAGCTCACGGCCGGTGTGGGCATCATAGCCGAGCAGCTCGGCGCCGAAGCGCGACAGCGCGCTCTCGGCATCGGCGGCATAGTAGATCGCGTAGCGGGGGAAACCTGTCATCGCCTCAGATATAGCGGGTTTAGACGGCGGCGATAGCCTCACGCGGCGCCGCGGCTGAGCCCAGCAGGCGCGTGCCATCGGTGAGTTGGACGAGCTTGCCTGCGGCGATCACCGCGACCACTCGCGGCCGCAGCGGCACGGTGTCGTCGACCAGCAGGATGTCGGCGCGCCGTCCCTCCTTGATCATACCGCGATCGGACAGGCCTGCGGCCTCTGCCGGTGCTTCCGAAATCAGCTTCCAGGCCTGCGCCAGCGGAAGCACGCCATCAGCCACGAGCCGGAAGGTGGCGAGCAATTGCGCCGGATAATAATAGTCGGACGCCAGCACCGAGCAGAGCCCTTTGGCGATCATGTCGGACGCCCTGGTCCAGCCGGTGTGGCTGCCGCCGCGCACCACGTTCGGCGCGCCATAGATGATGGCGTCACCGGCCGCCGCGGCCTCGCGCGCCGTCTCCTCGTTGACCGGAAATTCGGCGATCGTGACACCCATATCACGATACGCCTTGCGCATCGCCGGTGTCGCGTCGTCATGCGAGAGCATCCGCACCTCGGCCACGCGCGCCGCGGCGGCGAGCCGCGCAGTCGACGCCGGAACGTCCGCCGCGCGAGCGGCGACGCGGCCGACCAGCTCTTCAAGGGCCGCGTCGGACAGTCCGGTCCGGTCGACCAGGCGGCCACGCTTGTTTGGCTTCGCCAGATCGCGGATGGTCGAAGCCATGTGATCGTTGAAGGCGAACAGATCGATCCGTCCTTCGGCGAGCCATTGGCCGATCTCGTCCTCCGCGTCGAGATTGTAGGTCTCGTGCCGCAGATGGAAGCGGATGTCGGCGGCAAATTGCGGCCGCAAGCGCTCGATCGCCTCGAGCGTGCGCCGTGCATTGTCGCCAGAGCGCAAGCCCGGCTCCCACGACCAGGTCGTGCCATGGAAGACGGTGGTGATGCCGTTGCTGACGGCCTGCCGGTCGCTGTCGGCGAGCGCCACGTCGATCGGGAAGTCGACGCCCGGGCGCGGCATCATCTGCCGCTCGAAGGCGTCGCCATGCAGGTCGACGATGCCCGGCAGGACCAGCAGGTTGCGGGCGTCGATTGCGAGCCGCGCGCGTCCGCGTCCGATCTCCGCGATATCCTGCCCGGAAACAACAAGTGACGTTTCGACGATCTCCGAGCCGATCAGGGCCCGGCCGCCCTCAAGAAAAATTTCGGTCACGCGAGGATGCTTCGCTTGCTGAGGGAAGAATGGTTGGCAACGAGCCGTGCTTCGTACTTTGCGAGGAAATCTTCAATCCCGAGCCTGCGGAAATCAGGCAAGGCCTCGCGCAAGCTTTCGTGATCCCAGTCCCACCAGGCGAGCCTTGCCAGCCGGCCGGCGATCTCGTCGGAGAACCGCCGCCGGACCGGGCGGGCCGGATTGCCGGCGACGATGGTGTAGGCGGGAACGTCCTTGGTGACGATGGCGCCTGCCGCCACCACGGCACCGGTGCCGATATTGCGGCCCGGCAGCACGATCGCGCCATGGCCGATCCAGACGTCATGGCCGATATGGACATGATGCTGGCGCCGCCAGTCGAAGAACTCGGCCTCGTCGCTCTCGCCCGGAAAATAGGCACTGGCACGATAGGTAAAATGCGCCTGGCTGGCGCGGCGCATCGGGTGGTTGCCGGGATTGATGCGCGTCATCGCTGCGATCGAGCAGAATTTTCCGATCGTCGTGTAAGTGATCTGGGCATCGTTCACGACGTAGGAATAGTCCCCCATCCTCACCTCGTGCAGGATCGTGCGCGCGCCGACCTCGCAATAGGCGCCGAGCTTGGTCTCGTGCAGCTTGGCAGTGGGATCGATGGTCGGTTGGACCGAAAGCGCTTTGGCGACCATGGTGCGTCCGTCAACAGGGGAGGGGAGTTCGTCTTCGAGCGCCTTGATGACGATGTCATGACGAGGAGATGACAGGGGACGACGTGCGTAGCATCGCCGCACCGCAGTGCCCCTGTCACACAAATGTAAAGCGGCGGCGTTAGCGGTTGGGCCCAGCTAGTTGGGAGCCCCTGCATGCTGGTGGTTGAAGGTCTGACGTGCCGCTTCGGCGCAAAAGCCGCGGTGGACGGTGCTTCGTTTGAAATCGCCCCCGGCGGCTTCGTCGGCGTGATCGGCCGTTCCGGCGCCGGCAAGTCGACCCTGCTGCGGACCATCAATCGCCTGGCGACGCCGACAGAGGGGCGCATCCTGTTCGACGGCGTCGACGTCACCGCGCTGCGCGGCAAGGAGCTGCGGCAATGGCGCGCCCGTGCCGCGATGATCTTCCAGCAATTCAATCTCGTCGGTCGGCTCGATGTGCTCACCAATGTGCTGATGGGGCGCCTTGCCGCGATGCCAGCCTGGCGCTCGCTCACGCAGGCCTGGCTCGAAGAGGACAAGGCGCTGGCGATGTCGGCGCTGGAGCAGTTCGACATGGCCTCGCTCGCGGCACAGCGTACCGACCAGCTCTCCGGCGGACAGCAGCAGCGCGTTGCGATCGCCCGCGCGCTGGTGCAGCAGCCTGATCTGATCCTCGCCGACGAGCCGATCGCCTCGCTCGACCCGCGCAACACGAAGATCGTGATGGATGCGCTCTTACGCATCAACAAGCATTTTGGCATCACCGTGATCTGCAACCTGCATTCGCTCGATCTGGCGCGCAGCTATTGCGATCGCCTGATTGGCATGGCGGCGGGCCGCGTGGTGTTCGACGGCGCGCCGTCGGCGCTCACCGAGCACGTCGCGCGCGAGCTCTACGATCTCGAAGCCAGTGAAGTCATGGGCGGCGTGCCGCTGCCCGTGCCTGAAGCCGTTCCGGCGCTCGGCACCGCTGCCGCCGCCTGAGCCGCGACCCAAGTTTTGCGTTCACCGCGTCCAACCGATCAAGAGGGTATCATGATCACTCGTCGCATCGTCCTTGCCGGCGCCGCTGCACTGGCCTTCACCGCATCCGCGTCCGCCGAGGACTGGAAAACCAAATATCCGGAGATCACCTTCGCGGCGATTCCGGCCGAGAACGGCTCGGGCGTTACCGAGCGCTACGCCCCCTTCATCAGCTATCTGTCCAAGGAACTGGGCATCAAGGTCACGCTGCGTGTTGCCAATGATTACGCTGCCCTCATCGAGGGCCAGCGCGCCGGCAATATCCATATCGGCTATTACGGTCCGGCGTCCTTCGCGCGCGCCCGCCTCACCGGCGTGAAGACCGATGCCTTCGTCATCGACGTCAACTCCGACGGCTCGCAGGGCTATTACTCCGTGTTCTACGTGCTGGCGAAGTCGCCGTACCAGAAGATCGAGGACCTCAAGGGCAAGAATCTCGGGCTTGTTGATCCGAATTCCACTTCTGGCAACAATATGCCCCGCTTCAAGCTGAACCAGATGAGCATCGATCCCGACGCCTATTTCTCCAAGGTGGTCTTCACCGGCAGCCACGAGAACGCCGTTCTCGCGCTCGCGCAAGGAACCGTCGACGTCGCCGCCAACTGGTGGAACGCCGATGACGATTCCAACCTGACCCGCATGCTCAACAAGGGCATGGTGAAGTCGGCCGACGGCACGGTGATGAAGAAGGAGGACTTCCGCATCGTCGTGAAGTCCGACCTCATCATCAACTCGCCCTACGCCTATCTCAGCGATCTGCCCGAGGACATGAAAGCCGCGATCAAAAAGGCCTTCCTGGAGGCGGCGGACAAGGATCCCGAAGCGTTCAAGAAGCTCTCCGACGGCAAGAACAAGCCCTGGGCGCCGATCGCCACCGACGACTACAACAAGACGATCGAGCTGATCAAATTCGTCGACAATTTGCGTAAGAAGGCGTCCTGATCAAACGGGACGACGCACCTGGGGCCGGGTCAATCGACCCGGCTCTTTTCTATATCGAGCCTTGTCCGCTGACCCCATGACCATCGCGGTTTCGATCCTTCCCGAGCAGCAACTGGCGGCGCTGAACGCGGCCTACCGCCAGGCCGTGGCGCGCAAGCGCCTGCGGCTGTTCGCCGGCGCCGTGGTGTTCATCGCCGCACTGATCCTTGCCGCGATCGGGGCTGAGGTGAACTTGCGGACGCTGTTCGCTTATTTCGGCAACTTCGTCAGCTATTTCGACCGCATCCTCACCCTCGACAGCGGCCAGCGCGTCTGGACCGATCCCGGCGAGTGGTTGTGGGGCTGGTACAAATGGGGCAAGCTGCTCGGTGAGACGCTGCTGATCAGCTATGTCGGCACGCTGATCGGCGCGGTCTGCGCCTTCTGCCTGAATTTTTTCGCCGCTGAAAACACTTCGCCGGCGCCCTGGTTGCGCTTCACCGTGCGCCGGCTGCTCGAATTCGCCCGCACCGTGCCGGGCATCGTGTTCGCCCTGATCTTCGTCATGGCCTTCGGGCTCGGACCGATGGCCGGCGTGCTGGCGATCGCCATTCACTCGACCGGCGCGCTCGGCAAGCTGTTCGCCGAGATCGTGGAGAATGCCGACATGAAGCCGGTCGAAGGCGTGCGCTCGACCGGCGCGAGCTGGCTGTCCTGCATGCGCTTTGCCGTGCTGCCGCAGGTCTCGGCCGGCTATGTCAGCTACGCGCTGCTGCGCTTCGAGATCAATGTTCGCGAATCCTCGGTAATGGGTTTCGTCGGCGCCGGTGGCATCGGCCAGGAGCTCGTGGTCGCGATCCGCAAGTTCTATTACTCCGACGTCAGCGCGATCCTGCTGATGATCGTGCTCACGATCTTCGTCATCGATATCACCACCGGTTGGCTGCGCGCGCGGCTGTTCGGCAAGGATGCGCGGTCATGAAGGAGCTTGAGAAACCGGACACGGCGGCGCTGCGGGCGAAATATCCCGATGCCTTTGAACGGCCGGCTGCGGCGCGCCTTGCGACACCGGCCATGATCGCAGCCGCGCTCGCCGTCTTCATTTTCGGCCTGCACGATCTCGGCTTCGAGCCGGCAAAGTTCATCGCGGGCCTCAAGCAGCTCGGCTGGATCACCATGATGATGATCCCGCCCGATCCCGGAACGTCCCTGCCGCTGTATCTGAAGGCGCTCGGCGAGACGCTGTCGATCGCGCTGCTCGGCACCACGCTCGCGGCGACGCTGGCGCTGCCTGTCTCGCTGCTCGCGGCGCGCAACATCGTGCCGCCGAACATCATTCGCTTTCCGGTGCGTCGCTTCCTCGATTCGATCCGCGGCGTCGATACGCTGATCTGGGCGCTGGTCTGGATCAATGTCGTCGGGCTTGGCCCGTTCGCCGGCGTGCTCGCGATCATGGTCTCGGACTTCGGCGCGCTGGGAAAACTGTTTTCGGAGGCGATCGAGGCGGCCGACAAGAAGCAGGTCGAGGGCATCAGGGCGTCGGGCGGCAATGCCTTTCATGAGATCCGCTTCGGCCTGATGCCGCAGGTGCTGCCGGTCATCGCCGGCCAGGTGCTGTACTTCATCGAATCGAACACGCGTTCGGCCAGCATCATCGGCATCGTCGGCGCCGGCGGCATCGGCCTTCAGCTCGCCGAGCAGATCCGCGTGCTGGAATGGCAGAAGGTGTCGTTCCTCGTTCTGATGATCCTGGTCGCGGTCGCCGCGATCGACTTCATCTCCGGAAAGCTGCGCTTCGCCATTATCGGCAGGCGGGCTGTGGCGTAGAGCGCGAACTCTTCCCTTCTCCCCTTGTGGGAGAAGGTGGCGCGAAGCGCCGGATGAGGGGTCTCTTTCCGCAAACTCGATAGCCAGCGGCACTCGCGGAGAGAGACCCCTCACCCGGACCGCATCTGCCGATGCGATCCGACCTCTCCCACAAGGGGAGAGGTGCACCTACTGCGGGGCAACGCGTTCACCCATTCTCCACCAGAAACTCCACCCGCTCCGCCGCAAAGCGCGAGCGCTTCGTGACCAGCGGCTTGCCGTCGGGATCGAGGTCCGTCGAATCGACCACCAGGATCGGACGCCCCAGCGCGAGATCGAGCCGCGCGGCGTCGGTTGCATCGACAATACCGGCGGTGATCCGCGTCGAGCCCCGGCGATAGTCGCGCACGCCGTAATGCGCGAGCAGCTTTGTCATCGAGCGCGTGGCGGCGAACACCGCACCCGCGTCGGGAAAGAGTTCGGCTGACAGCCAGGACGTCGAGACGCAGATCGGCGTGCGGTCGGCAAAGCGCACGGATTCGATCCGGACCAGCGGCGCGCCGGTCTTCACGCCGAGTTCCCGTGCGAGCTCCCGGCTCGCAACATCCTCCGTCGCCTCGATCAACTGCCCGCGCGGCTCGCGGCCGCCGGCACCGACGATCTCCGAGAAGCGCGTGCGCGAGCGCAGGGGATAGGCGAGCTTCTGCGCCTCGACATAGGTGCCGCTGCCGCGCTCGGCGCGCACCAGGCCGCGCTCGGCAAGCGCCGCCAGCGCGCGCCGAACCGTATGACGGTTCACACGATAGGTCTCGGCGATCTCCATCTCGCCCGGCAGCTTCTCGCCGGCGCCAAAGCGGCCGTCGGCGATGCCGCGCTCGATGCCGTCGGCGACCAGGCGCCACAGCGCGACGCCGGAAGAGGCGGTGTCCTGAAGGCTCATGTCGACCGGAAGCCCATCTCCAAAATCACAGGATCGTCATGAAACAGTCATGGCGCCTCATTATCAAGTTGTCTATTATCATAGACAACTTGGATTCGGCAAGCCTGGTGACCGACGTGACCCCGCAAGACAGCCTCAAGACCCGGCGCAAGGCGGCGATGGCCGTGCTGGTGCATGCGGAAGCGAGCGACATCGCAGGCCGCCTCCGCGGCCTCTCGCTGCCGCGACATGATGACCTGCGCGAGCCCGAGAACGGCCTCGTGATGCTGCGCGGCCGCGTCGGCGGCGATGGCGCACCGTTCAATCTGGGCGAGGCTACCGTGTCGCGCGCCGCGGTGCGGCTTGCGACCGGCGAGGTCGGTTTCGGCTATACGCTCGGCCGCGACGGTGAGAAGGCCAGGCTGATCGCGCTCTGTGACGCGCTGGTGCAGTCGGAAGAGTTTGCGGGCGGCGTCGAGCGGGAGGTCGTCGCGCCGCTGCGCGCGGAGCTGCTTGCGCGGCAGGCGCAGCGCGCCGCGCAGACGGCCGCAACGAAGGTTGATTTCTACACCATGGTGCGCGGTGAGGGGTGAGGCCATGACCACGATTGCGGAACTGCCGCCGGGCTTCGCCGACAAGGTGTTGTCGGCGCAATCGACCTTTCGCTCGGTGATGGACGCGATGGCGCGGCCGGGCTCGGTGCAGCGCATCGTGCCGATCGCGGGGGCGCCCGGACCGATGATGCGCGGCACGGCGGCGATCGCGCTCACGCTGTTCGATCACGACACGCCGCTCTGGCTCGATGCGCGGATGTCTGAAAGCTCCGACGTGCTGAAATGGCTGAAGTTCCACACCGGTGCGCCAATAGTCCAGGATTCCTCGATCGCGAGCTTTGCGCTCATCGCGGATGGTGCCGCGCTTCCGTCGCTCGATCGCTTTGCGCTCGGCAGCAACGAGTATCCGGACCGCTCGACGACCTTGATCCTTCAGGTGGAGAGCCTCAGCGCCGGTCGTCCCTACGAACTGCGCGGCCCCGGTATCGACGGCGTGGCAACACTTCAGGTGGCGATCCGGCCCGCCGATCTGTTCGAGCGCCTGCGCATCAACGACGCGCTGTTTCCGCGCGGCATCGACGTTGTGCTGGTCGCCGATGACGCCGTGGTTGCGATCCCGCGCACGACGCGGGTCGTGAACAAGGGAAGTTAACGTATGTATGTCGCAGTCAAAGGCGGCGAACGCGCCATCGAGAACGCCCATCGCCTGCTGGCGCACGCGCGGCGCGGCGATCAGGGCGTTCCCGAAATTTCGCTCGATCAGATTTCCGAGCAGCTCGGCCTTGCCGTCGATCGCGTCATGAGCGAAGGCTCGCTCTATGATCGCGAGCTTGCTGCGCTTGCGATCAAGCAGGCGCGCGGCGACCTGATCGAGGCGATCTTCCTGGTCCGCGCCTTCCGCGCCACCTTGCCGCGCTTCGGCGCGAGCGAGCCGGTCGACACCGGCGCCATGCGGGTGCAGCGACGGGTGTCATCGACCTTCAAGGACATTCCGGGCGGGCAGATCCTCGGGCCGACCTTCGACTACACGCATCGCCTGCTCGATCCGGGTCTTGCCGAGGGTTTCGTGCCGGATGAGCCGGCGACGGCCGAAGCCTCATCTGTGGCCACGCCGCGCGTGACCGACATTCTCGGTCGCGATGGCTTGATCGAGCCGTCGCCGCAAGTAGAAGACGGCGTGCCCATCGGCGATCTCACGCGCGAGCCGCTGAATTTTCCAGCCGATCGCGACCTGCGGCTGCAGAATCTCGCACGCGGCGACGAAGGTTTTCTGCTGGCGATAGGCTACTCCACCCAGCGCGGCTATGGCCGCAACCATCCGTTCGCCGGCGAGATCCGCTTCGGCGAGGTCGAGGTCGAGTTCTTCGCCGAGGACGTCGGCTTCGCCGTGCCGCTTGGCGCGATAGAGCTCACCGAATGCCAGATGGTCAACCAGTTCAAGGGCTCGGCGACGGAAGCGCCCTGCTTCACGCGAGGCTATGGCCTCGCCTTCGGCCAGAGCGAGCGCAAGACCATGTCGATGGCGCTGGTCGATCGCGCGCTTCGGGCGCGCGAGCTCGGCGAGGAGGTGCTTGCGCCGGCGCAGGACGAGGAGTTCGTGATGTCGCATTCCGACAACGTCCAGGCCACCGGCTTCGTCGAGCATCTGAAGCTGCCGCACTATGTCGACTTCCAGTCCGAGCTTGGCCTGCTGCGTAAGCTGCGACAGGAATTTGCCGAGGCCAACGACGTCGAGCCGATGAAGGAGGCCGCGGAATGAACGCGCCTGCCTACAATTTTGCCTATCTCGACGAGCAGACCAAGCGGATGATCCGCCGCGCGATCCTCAAGGCGATCGCGATTCCCGGCTACCAGGTCCCGTTTGCCAGCCGCGAAATGCCGATGCCCTATGGCTGGGGCACCGGTGGCGTGCAGGTCACGGCCGCGATTCTCGGCCCCGATGACGTGCTGAAGGTGATCGACCAGGGTTCCGACGACACCACCAACGCGATCTCGATCCGGAAATTCTTCGCCAAGACCGCCGGCGTCGCCACCACGACTGCGACGATTGATGCGACCGTGATCCAGACCCGTCACCGCATCCCGGAGACGGCGCTTGGGCCGAACCAGGTGCTGGTCTATCAGGTGCCGATCCCCGAACCCCTGCGCTTCCTCGAGCCGCGCGAGACCGAGACACGGCGCATGCATGCGCTCGCCGAATACGGCCTGATGCATGTCAAGCTCTACGAGGACATCGCTCGCTTCGGCCACATCGCCACCGCTTACGCCTATCCGGTGAAAGTGAACGCGCGCTACGTCATGGACCCGTCGCCGACGCCGAAATTCGACAACCCCAAGATGGACAATTGCCCGGCGCTCCAGCTTTTCGGTGCCGGCCGCGAGAAGCGCATCTATGCGATCCCGCCCTACACGCAGGTGGTGTCGCTCGATTTCGAGGATCATCCGTTCGAGCCCTACCGTTTCAACGCACCCTGCGCGCTGTGCGGTGCGGAGAATTCGTATCTCGATGAGATCGTCACCGACGACAAGGGTGGGCGCATGTTCGTGTGCTCCGACACCGACTATTGCGAGGGCCGCCAGGCCGCCGGCCACCACGGCAGCCTGAGCGCCGCGCCGTACAAGGAGAAGGCGCAAGGGGAATCAAATGGCTGAGCCTGTGCTTGAGAACGATCAGCCGCTGCTGGTCGCGGAAGCCTTGAGCAAATCCTACGGCAGGATCGCCGCCTGCCGCGACGTCTCCTTCGCGCTCTATCCGGGCGAGGTGCTGGCGATCGTCGGCGAATCCGGCTCCGGCAAGTCGACGCTGCTCCAGCTTCTCTCCGGCCAGCTTGCGGCGAGCAGCGGCCATGTGTCCTACCGGATGCGCGATGGCGTCACGCGAGATCTCGCCACGCTCGGCGAAGCCGAGCGGCGCTTCCTGTTCCGCACCGATTGGGGCTTTGTGCATCAGGATCCCGCGCAGGGCTTGCGCATGGCGGTCTCCGCCGGCGCCAATGTCGGCGAACGGCTGATGGCCGTGGGATGGAATCACTACGGTCGCATCCGGGACACCGCCTCAAACTGGCTCGAGCGCGTCGAGATCGACGTCGCGCGCATTGACGATGCGCCGAAAACCTATTCCGGCGGCATGCGGCAGCGCCTCCAGATCGCCCGCAACCTCGTCACCGAGCCGCGCCTCGTCTTCATGGATGAGCCGACCGGCGGCCTCGATGTCTCCGTGCAGGCCCGCCTGCTCGACCTCTTGCGCAACCTGGTTGCCGAATTGCATCTCGCCGTCGTCATCGTCACCCACGATCTCGCGGTGGCGCGCCTGCTGTCGCATCGCGTGATGGTGATGAAGGGTGGCCGCGTCATCGAGACTGGGCTGACCGACCAGGTGCTCGACGACCCGCGCGAGCCCTATACTCAACTTCTCGTCTCCTCGATTCTGCCGCCATGAGCCGCCCGATGACTGCCATGATCGACGTCGCCGATGCGCAAAAGACCTTTACGATGCACCTCCAGGGTGGTGTCGAGCTGCCCGTGGTCCGCGGTGTAACGTTCCACGTCAATCCCGGCGAATGCGTCGTGCTGTCCGGCCCGTCGGGCGTGGGCAAGTCGTCGATCCTGAAGATGATCTTCGGCAATTATCGCTGCGACGGCGGCCGCATCGGCATCCGCCATCGCGGCACGCTGATCGACCTTGCCAGCGCCGAGCCGCGGCAGATCCTCAATGTCCGGCGCGACACGATCGGTTATGTCAGCCAGTTCCTGCGCGCAGTGCCGCGCGTTGCGACAGTCGACGTCGTCGCCGAGCCGCTGATCGCGAGCGGCGTGGCGCGGCCCGAGGCACAACATCGCGCAGGCGCGCTTCTGCATCGCCTCAACATTCCCGAGCGTCTCTGGCAGCTTCCGCCCGCCACCTTCTCCGGCGGCGAGCAGCAGCGCGTCAACATCGCGCGCGGCTTCATTCCGGTGCTGCCGATCCTGCTGCTTGACGAGCCGACCGCCTCGCTCGACGCCGCCAACCGCGCCGTCGTGGTCGAGCTGATCGCCGAGAAAAAACGCAAGGGCACAGCCATGGTCGCGATCGTCCATGACGACGAGATCCGCCATCTGATCGCCGACCGCATCGTCGACGTCACCCGTTTTGCCGCCGCGGCGTGAAGGACCTGGAAATGAACGTGAAGCCGAATGAAACCGTGATCGCCAACGCCAGGATCGTGCTGGCTGACAGCGTGATCGAGCAGGGCTGGATCGCCCTTGCAAAGGGGCGCATCGCCGAGATCGGCGAGGGCAGGGCGCCTGCGGGCGCCGAGGACGCCGGCGGCGATCTGATCACGCCGGGCCTGATCGAACTGCACACCGATCATTTGGAAGCACACTACGTACCGCGTCCAAAGGTGTTCTGGGATCCCGTCGCCGCCGTCATCTCGTATGATGGGCAGCTCGCGACATCAGGCATCACCACGGTGCTGGACTCGCTGCGGGTCTGGCGCGAGGACGGAGCCGAGGAGGTCGATGGCCGCGCCGGCACGCTCGCCGCTGCGATCGCCACGGCGCGCGGGAAGAATCTGCTACGCGCCGATCACTTCCTCCATCTGCGCTGCGAGATCCCGATGCCGAGCGTGGTCGAGGAGGCCAAGGAGCTGGTCGGCCGCCCCGACGTCCGGCTGATGTCGCTGATGGATCACACGCCGGGCCAGCGTCAGTTCCGCGACGAAGTCAAGCTGCGCGACTATTACCGCGGCAAGGGCGGCGGCATGACCGACGCCCAGCTCGATGAGCTCTTTGCCAGACGCTTCACCTACCAGCAGACCTATGCCGCGACCAACATGCGCGAGATCGTGGCGTTGGCGAAGGACTACAAAATTCCGCTGGCGAGCCATGACGACACCACCGAGGAGAACGTGACCGACGCGATCCGCGACGGTGTCGCGGTTGCGGAGTTTCCGACTACGGTGGAAGCTGCGCGCGGCCTGCACGCAGCCGGCATCGACATCCTGATGGGCGCGCCGAACTTGGTGCGCGGCGGCTCGCATTCCGGCAACATCGCCGCCGTCGATCTCGCGCGCGAGGGGCTCCTGGACATCCTGTCGTCCGACTACATCCCGTCGAGCCTTTTGATGGCTGCGCTGCAACTGCCGCAGCAGGTGCCGGCGATCAGCCTTCCGGCCGCGATCCGCACGGTGACGAAGGCGCCGGCCGAGGCCGTCGGGCTTTCCGATCGCGGCGAGATCGCGGTCGGCAAGCGCGCCGACTTGATCCGCGTCCATGTCGCAGGCAGCGTTCCCGTGGTCCGCAGCGTCTGGCGGGAAGGAGGGCGCGTCGCATGAGCGAAAGCCCGTCAATTGCGCCACAACAGATCGCGGCGATCGGGCACGGACGTCTGGTTCTGGTCGTTGGTCCCAGCGGAGCCGGCAAGGATACGCTGCTTGGTCTTGCCAAAGCCGCCCTCACTGAAGATCACGATGTGGTCTTTCCGCGCCGGATCGTGACGCGGGAGGCGTCCGCAGCCGAGGACAATGTGTCCGTGACTGCGGACGAATTCCGCCGCGAGCTGGACCACGGCGATTTCGCTGCGCATTGGCAGGCACATGGCCTCTCATATGCGCTGCCGATCGAGATCAACGACGATATCCGTGCCGGCCGCGCGGTCGTCGTCAACGTCTCGCGCACGGTGATCGGCGCGCTGCGCCAGGCCTATGCCAACGTCGTGGTGGTCGCGATCACGGCGCCGCCCGACGTCCTTGCCCAGCGCCTCGCCGCGCGGGCGCGCCGCAGCGACGGCAACATCACGGAGCGGCTCAGCCGCAACGTCGACGACGCAGCGGCGCATGCCGACGTCACGATTGTCAATGCCGGCAGCGCCGATTATCACAGCCGCCAGCTCGTTCGGGTGATCCGCAACGAATGCTGGCGCGAGTAGCAAAGGAGCAGGTGGAATGACGGTGATTACGACGGTCGAGGAGCTCGAGGCCATCTATGGCGTCACCAACGACGCCTCGACCGTGAAGGTCGCTGATCACGTCACGCCGCTCTACCGCGTCTTCATCGAGACATCGCCCTTTGCCGCGCTGGCCACCATTGGTCCGGAGGGCATCGACTGCTCGCCGCGCGGTGATCTGCCGGGCTTCGTGCGCATCCACGACGAGAAGACGCTGATGCTGCCGGACCGCCGCGGCAACAACCGCATTGATTCCTTGCGCAATATCGTTCGTGATCCGCGCGTCTCCCTGATGTTCCTGATCCCCGGTTCCGGCAACGCGATCCGAGTCAACGGCCGGGCGCACATCTCGGTGGATCCGGAGCTGCTCGCCTCCTTTGAGGTCGACGGCAAGGCGCCGCGCAGCGTCATGGTGATGACCATCGATGAGCTCTATTTCCAGTGCGCCCGCGCCATCGTCCGCTCCGACCTCTGGAATCCCGACAAGCGCGTCGATCCGAAGACTCTACCGACGCCCGGCCAGATCCTCGCCGAGATGAGCGAGAACAAGGTCGGCGGCGAAGAGTACGACCGCGCGTGGCCCGCCCGCGCGGCCGCGACGATGTGGTGATACTGTCTTACCCTCTCTCCCGTTCTTCTCCTCTCCCTCTCCCCGTTCTTACGGGGAGAGGGTTGGGGTGAGGGGCTGCTTCCACGCAAACGGTGAAAGACGGATTCGCGGAGAGTCCCCCTCACCCGGATTGCATCTTCGATGCAATCCGACCTCTCCCCGCGAGCGGGGCGAGGTGAAGCGACCGCGAGATTATTCCATTTGTCGGGCGATGCGGCGAGAGAAGCGCCCACGCGCCTCCGCGCGAAATATGGATAGCCATTTCATTGACCGATCGCGTCAATCGCCCGATATTCGTCGCATCGAAACTGCTCCCGCGATGCCGAAGACCGCAGCATGAGAACGAATGACCAGCGAGTTCAAAGCGACATGCGCAAGCGCATGACGCGCCGCTGTTTCTCTGCGGCGACCGGCCGCTGTTGTTGTTGCTGATCGTCACTTCAGCCGCACCTGCAATCGCAAATTTCAGAGACAGAAACGCCGACATCCTCGGCGAACGAGCAGCCATGACCCAAGCCTACATCATCGAAGTCCACGACCGCACCGCCGGCATCATCGCGCGCGATGCGCGCGGTTTCCGCTTCTTCTCCTCCGAGCGCCTGTTCGACAGTCTCGAAGGCCGCCAGTTCCGTTCCGCCCGCGACGCCGAGCGCGCCGCACGCGCCGTGTTCTCCGAACGGCGCCATCTCCTCAATCAATCGCTTTTCGCCATCTGAAGCGGCAACGATAAGGAATCATCTGTCATGATCACACGACGATCCATCCTGACCACCGCCCTGCTGCTCGCAACCGCGCTGGCCGCTCCCGCGCACGCCGAAGACAAGCCGACCGAAATCCGCATCGGCACGCAAAAGGGCGGCTTCTTCCCGGCGGTGCGACAACGTCACACGATCGAGGATGCCTTCAAGCCGCTCGGCATCGAGATCAAATGGGTCGACTTTCAGTTTGGTCCGCCGCTGCTGGAAGCCATCAATGTCGGCAGCGTCGATTTCGGCTATGTCGGTGATGCGCCGCCGATTTTCGCTCAGGCCGGCAGCGCCAAGATCCGCTATGTCGCGGCGGTGAAATCGGACGGTACGTCCCAGGCGATCATCGTGCCGAAGGATTCGCCAATTCACACGCTCGCCGATCTCAAGGGCAAGCGCATCGCCTTCGGCAAGGGATCGAGCGCGCATAATCTCCTGGTCGCGGCGCTCGAGAAGGGCGGCGTCGCCTGGAGCGACATCACGCCGGCGCCGCTCGCTCCGGCCGATGCGACAGTGGCATTCGTCAAGGGGGCGGTCGATGCCTGGTCGATCTGGGACCCGTACTTCGCGCTAGCCGAGCTGAAGGAGGGCGCACGCGTGCTCGTCCTCGACAAGGACGTGCACAAGCCGAACTCCTTTTACATCGCCGGCTCCGACTTCGTCGAAAAATACCCCTCGCTGGTCGCAAAGCTCAACGCGACGTTTGCAGCCGAGGGCGTCTGGGCCGAGAGCCATCACGAGGAGGTGGCGAAAGCGCAGGCCGAGGCGACCGGCGTCGATATCGAGGCGATCAGGCGCTTCGTCGATCGCTCGAACAATCGCGTCGTGCCGCTCGATGCGGAGGTGATCAGGAGTCAGCAGGCGATCGCCGACCGCTTCGCAAAGCTTGGTTTGATCCCGAAGTCGATCGACGTCTCGAGCGTCGTCTGGAAGTGGAATCCGGGTTCCTGAACCCGAACGCTCATCTCCATCAACTCCGGCGGCGCGCCCTGGTGCGCGCCGCCTTCTTGGCGGCGGTGGAACGAGCCTTCGCGCCCTTGGTGCGGCTCGCCTTGCGCGCGGCTGCCGAACGTGAGGCTGCGCTACGCCGGCTCGCGGCACGCTTGGCCTGCTTCGAGAGCGCGCGGCGTGAAGCGGCCCCGCGCGGCTCCTTCTTCAGCACATTCTCCACGGCGCGTGAGACGCGTGGCCGGCGCTTTGGATGCCGTTTGCCCTGGCCGGCCTCATAGGCATATTTGGCGCTGCGGCGCGTCGCCTTCCTCGTACGCCCTTTGCGAGGTGGCGGCAGGTCGACGCCGGCGCGTCGCGCCTCGGAAAGACCGATGGCGATGGCCTGGCGCGTCGAACGCGCGCCGTGCTTGCCCTTGCGGATCTTGTCGATCTCGTCCTTCACGAATTCGCCGGCCTGCGTACTCGGCGATTTGCCTTCGCGTTTATCTTGCCTGGCCTTACGAATGATTTCTTGTCTTGGCATGAGTCAGGTTCCCTTCAAAAGATTGACAAGGGAGTCCTGACCGCAACGCGCAGAACGGCAGATTGATCCTCTTTAGCCCTTCAACGCCGCCAGCAGATCGTCGGGGCGCTCCGCCATGATCATGTGGCCCGCGCCCGGCACCACGACGGTCTTCGCATGAGGGATCGCCGCTGCGAGAGCCCCGCCGGCTTTCGCCGGCGTCATCATGTCCCGTTCGCCCAGGATCAGCGTGGTCGGCACCTTTACAGTCGCGGCCGCCGCGAGCGCGTTGCCATAGGAATTGCAGGCTGACAAATCCTTGAACAGCACGCCCGGCTCGCAGTGCTTCAACACGGCTTGCGCGCCGCCGTGCATCCACAGACCCGGTGCGAGGCTGCCGCCGAGCTCGGCCTTGAAGCCGAGGCCCCAGATCGAGACCATGTCGATCGCGTCCTGGTCGTTGGCCTCTGCAGCCTTCAACAGATCAGGCCCGACCGTCATGGTTGCGGCCGTGCCGATCAGGCTCAGCGCCGAGACCTTGTCGGGGTGGCGCGCCGCGGCCTCCAGCGAGATCAGGGATCCCATCGAATGGCCGATCAGGTGCGCTTTCGCAACGCCGGCCGCGGCGAGCAGGGCGGCGGTCCAGTCCGCCATTTCCGCAATGCTGGACAGCGAGGGTCCGGACGAGCGGCCGTGGCCGGGCAGGTCGGGGGCCAGCACGGAATAGCCGTGATGGGCGAACCAGCGCGTATGCAACGCCCAGGTCGAGTGATCAAAACCCGCGCCATGGATGAACACCACGGCCGGCAGCGACTTGTCGAATTCGCGGCCGCCGGTTGCGACAAACACCTCGGCGCCGTTGACGGAGAGCTTCATGGCTTTCAGGCCTTTTGCGAGATGCGCAGCGCTTGGGCGAGATCATCGATGATGTCGGAGGCGGTCTCGATGCCGACCGACAGGCGCACCAGCTCTTCCCCGATGCCGGCCGCCTTGAGCTGCTCGGCATCCATCTGCTGATGCGTGGTGCTCGCGGGATGGATCACGAGAGTCTTGGCGTCGCCCACATTGGCGAGATGGCTGATCATGCGCAGCTGTTCGATGAATTTTCTTCCCGCAGCGCGGCCGCCCTTGATGCCGAAGGAGACGATCGAGCCGGCGCCGCGCGGCAGCAGCTGCTTTGCGAGCTGATAGTCCGGGTGGGTCTCCAGCGAGGGATGCAGCACCCAGTCGACGGCCTTGTTGGACTTCAAGGCCTCCAGCACGGCGTGCGTGTTCTGCATGTGACGGTCCATGCGCACGGGAAGCGTCTCGACCCCCTGCAAGAGCTGGAACGCGTTGGTCGGCGACATGCAGGCGCCGAAGTCGCGCAATCCTTCCGTGCGCGCGCGCATGATGAAGGCGGCCGTGCCGAACTGCTCGTCGAAGACCATGCCGTGATAGCCGGCATAGGGCTCGGTGAGCACGGAGAACTTGCCCGACCCGCGCCAGTCGAAGCGGCCGCCGTCGACAACCGCGCCGCCGATCGCGATGCCATGGCCGCCGATCCACTTGGTCGCCGAATGCATCACGATGTCGGCGCCGAGCTCGATCGGCCGGCTGAGATAGGGCGTGGCAAAGGTGTTGTCGATCAGAAGCGGAATTTTCGCATCGTGCGCGATGCCGGTGACCCTCGGGATATCAAGGACTTCCAGCCCCGGATTGCCGATCGTCTCGCCGATCACGAGTTTTGTATTCGGCCTGATCGCGGCACGGAACGCATCGTGGTCGCGCGGCTTCACGAAGCTCGTGGTGATGCCGAAGCGCGGCAGCGTGTGTGCGAGCAGGTTGATGGTGCCGCCATAGAGCGAGCTCGACGCAACGATGTGGTCGCCGGCATTGAGAAGCGTGGCGATCGCCAGATGCATCGCCGCCTGGCCGCTGGCGGTGCAGATCGCGCCGACGCCGCCCTCCAGCGCCGCAAGCCGCTCCTCCAGCACGCCCGTGGTCGGATTCGAGATCCGCGTGTAGATGTGGCCGGCGCGCTCCAGATTGAACAGCGCCGCCGCATGGTCCGTATCCTGGAACACGTAGGATGTGGTCTGGTAGATCGGCACCGCACGGGCGCCGGTCGCGGGATCCGGATGCTGGCCCGCATGCAGGCTCAGGGTTTCGAATGCAGGGGGCTTGGGTGCGGGCATGCTTGGCCTCGTTGGTCGGTCGGCGAGGATGGCCGTTGTGCCACAAATCGACGCGCGGCGTCAGCCCATACGTCGACCGGGCCGGATTACGGCGAGATGATGCGGTCGCGCATCGCGATCATCACGGCCTGCGTGCGGGTCGCCGCGCCGAGCTTTTCGCAGCAGCTCTTGATGTGGGCCTTCACCGTGCGCCCCGTGATGTTCAGGGCATCGGCGATCTCGTCGGTGGATCGGCCAAGCGCCGCCTGCGTCAGCACCTCGCGCTCACGCAATGACAACGCGAGCTGCGGGACGTCGGGCCGGCCGCGCAGTCGCAGCGCCCGGTCGAACGCATAAAGCGCCATGAGATGGAGCGCGGGCAGTTCACGGTCCGGCAGCTCGATCGCGGCGCCGCCGAAATAGACCTGCCCCATGCGGCCCGTGGGTGAGGCGACCGGGATCATGAAGCCGTCCACCATTCCGAAGTCGCGGGCGCGCCGCACCAGCTCGGCGGCGCGTGGCTCCCGCTCCGGATCATAGGGCGCCTCCCTGAACCAGCGGAACGGCCGGACCGTTGCCTTGCAATGGCGCAGCGCCGGATCGTCCCAGACATATTGTGCTTTCGAATACATATCCAGGAAGCCGGCAGGCAGCCGTTCGGCGAGAACGGCCTTGCGCGCTGGTTCGGTCGACAGCGGAGCGACATAGGTGCAGCAGAAATAGTCGAATCCATGCTGGCCGAGCACGCGGCCCATGGCGTCGACGACGCTGGCTGCGTCGGGAAGCGTCCCGACCTTCTCGACGAATTCGAACGCGCGACTGCGGATCACGTCCATCCAGCATCCCCCGAGCGGACTTTGACGGATCGGCGCTGCGCGACCCCGCCCACGCATCGAGTGTAGGACGCCGAGTCAGCGCTCGCAACCAGCGGAGCTAACTTCACGTCCGCGGGTCCTCGCAGGCTGGTGACTTGCTATTCGGTCCCGAATTGCCGATGGAATTCATCGCGCTCGAACATCAGACAAAGGGACAAGCCGAATGACTGCCGAAACCATCATGACTGCCGACGAAATCGGGTTGACCAGGGTCGCTCCGGTCTCGCGCCGCGCCTTCATGAGCGCGACCGCGGCGGTCGCAGCGGGCTACACGCTTGCCGCGGGACCCGTCCGCGCCGAAGTCATCACCACCGACACGACCGGCCTTCAGGCCGGAGACGTCCAGATCAAGGTCGGCGAGGGCGAAATGCCCGGCTATTATGCACGTCCGGCCGGCGTCAGCCGCCCGCCGGTGGTCCTGGTGGCGATGGAGATTTTTGGCCTGCACGAATACATCAAGGACGTGACGCGGCGCCTCGCCAAGCTCGGCGCCTTGGCGATCGCGCCCAACTATTACTTCAACAAGGGCCCGGATCTGACCAAGATCACCGACGTCAACGAGCTCCGGCCGATCGTCAACGCCAAGCCGGATGCCGAGCTGTTCGCCGATCTCGACGCCACGGTCGCCTGGGCCGCGTCGCAGGGCGGCGACACCAACAGGCTCGGCATGATCGGATTTTGCCGCGGCGGACGCTACGTCTGGGAATATTCCGCGCACAGCGATGCGCTGAAGGCAGCCGCCGCGTTCTACGGCTCGCTCGTCGATCCTGCCAATCCGGTGTGGCCGAAGAGCCCGCTTCAGCTCGCACCCGAGATGAAGGCGCCCGTGCTCGGCCTGTATGGCGAAGCCGATACCGGCATTTCGGTCGCGCAGGTCGAGCAGATGAAGGCCGCGCTTGAGCAGAACAAGAAGACGGCCGAGTTCAAGCTCTACAAGGACGCCCCGCACGGCTTCCACGCCGACTACCGCCCCAGCTACCGCAAGGACGCGGCGGAGGATGCCTGGGCGCAGACGCAGGCCTGGTTCAGGAAATACGGCGTTCTGAGCTGACGGCTGCGTACGCAGCACGCGGGCGGCGTCATGCGTCGCCCGTCGAGCTGATTTATTCGCGCACCCGTGATCCTTCTTCTCCCGGACTGGAGATGCCGAGCCGCTGGGCAATCGTGACGAGCCGAGCCACCGATTGAACGTTCATTTTTTCCATGATCATTTGCCGATGCGCCTTGATCGTTCGCTCGGCACAGCCAAGTTCGCGCGCGGCATGCTTGTTTGTCTTGCCCTGTACAATGATCTCGAAGACCTGCCGCTGGCGCGGACTCAGCGTCGACAGCCGGGCCCGAAGCGCTTCCAATTCGCCGTTGCGTGCGCGTTCCGTCTCGTAGCGCGTCATCGCCGCTTCGATTGCACTCAGTAGCTCCGTCGAGCTGACTGGCTTGGTGAGGAAGTTGTCTGCTCCCGCCTTGATCGCTTTCACCGTGAGGCTGATGTCCGGGTAGCCGGTCAGAAACACGATGGGCAGCGTCGAGCCGAGCTCGGTCAAACGGCTTTGAAGCTCAGGCCCGCTCAAGTCCGGCATCCGGACATCCAGAAGAATGCAGCCACCGGCATCTGGTTCCGGCGGCTGGTCCAGCAACTGCTGAGCCGATGCATAGGTGACGACGCGGTAGCCGGTCTTTTCTAGTAGTCGCTGGATAGCTGTTCGGAATGACACGTCGTCATCCACGACATGGATGATGCCGCGCATGTTTCTCCTGGGACGAAAAGTAGCTGTGCTTGCCTGTTATTCTTGTTTGTCCGTACAGCGCCTTCACGCCCGGCCAAGTCTCCTTCGCCTTCTATCGATTTGAAATCGTCGAAAGCCAATTAAACTTATGAAAGCTGGGGAGTAATCTCCTTATCGCGAATGCCTGCCATGTGCGCGATCAAGCCAAGCGGTTTTCAATTACCGATGGAGGGCAGAGCGAAGGATCGCATCGCGATAGTTCCGTCGATTGCGTGCCGTTTTTCTTTCCGCAAATTAACGAGGCTTCAGCGCCCAACCCGGATAGAACGGCGAGCGGCGGGGCTTCCCAAAACCAAGACGACAATTGTGAAGTTTGACGAACAGGAGCGCGGTGCGCTGAAGCGTGCCGGCTTTTCCGTCGCGGACGATTACGAAGCGGCCTACCTCGAAGCCCTCGTCGTGATCGGTGCGCACGACGACGAGACCTTGTGGCTGACGATTACTTTGCCGAACTCCACGCGGGTGGTGTGCGCCTTGCCGCGCGCTGAGACCATCGTCGCCATTGATGAGAACGGCTGACACCCGTCCCCAAGATCGGCCGATCCTGGGGCGTCAGTCGCGCGCAGAAAGCGCGCTGCGGCCGCGATCATGGATTTTTGCTGCTGATTTGCCCGACGCGCCAGATGTCTTCGGCATCCCCTGGCGGCGATGGCGCGCTACTTTGCATGGGGTTGTTTTCGATGTTTCGGTTGGGACCGAGACCGACGCCGGTCTCGCGGCTGCCGGAGATGATCGTGGGATGCGCTCGCTAGCCGGAAGGGCCTAGCGGCGGGCGGCGATCGCGGTCAGCTCAAGCTTGACGCCCGGGCCGAGATCCGCGACGCCGACCGCGGCACGTGCCGGCAGATGTTCCGCGGTAAAATAGCGCTTCCAGACCTGGTTGAGCGCCGCCTTGTCGGCGAGATCGGTCATGTAGATCGTCACCTGCAGAACGCAGGAGAGATCTGAGCCGGCCCCCTCGAGCAGGGTCTTCAGCTGGCGAAACACATCGTTGGCCTGCCCCGCCATGTCGAGCCCGGCATCCTCGGGAACGACGCCGCCGAGATAGAGCACGCCGTTATGCTCGACGATCTCGTGGAGCAGTCCTTCATAGGGCAGGGAACGTTTGATCAAGATGGCATCCGTGAGGGGCAGGACGAGACGTCGTCGGCAAATGGGATTGGCTGGTGCTGCCGGACAGGATTGAACTGTCGACCTCTCCCTTACCAAGGGAGTGCTCTACCACTGAGCTACGGCAGCAGATGCTGGCAAAGAATCGGGCCGCGACATGGGCCCACCAAGCGGGGCGATCTCTGCCACAAGCCCCCCTTCTGTGCAAGCGCGCTGGCTCCGCGAAATCGATAAATGGCCCGGTTGCGTGCCCGAAGGGGCCAATTTGCCCCGAAATGACCCGCTTTGGGGCGATTTGGTTCCGCAAAATCCCCAGCCAACTGGCCAGTTGGCCGAAACCCTGAATTCGACCCATTCTGGCCGCTTCGTTGTTTCGGCCGGCCACCGCCCCTTGAGCTGTCCTCGTTCGATGGCATCCTGTCGTCGATCATGATGGTGAGCCCGTAATGACCGAAGGCAACGACAAGACGCGAGCGGGAGATACCCGGCAGGATCGGCTGAAATCGGCGCTGCGCGAGAATCTGAAGCGCCGCAAGGCGCAGGCGCGCGAGCGCGCCGGGACGGCCGGTCCCTCACAGGACGACGAACCAAGCACCAATGAGGAGATCGCCGGTAAGCCCGGCGGCTAGATTTTTGGAATGAGTGAGAGCGGTGATGGCGCAGGATGGACCGGAACGAACCGATGGGGACGCGCTGATCTCACGCTTCTCCCGCCCCGAGCAGACTTTTCCGACGCTGACGCCGGCCGAGGTCGAGCGCCTGCGCCAATTCGGTGAGACCAGGCATTACAAGAGCGGCGAGCTGCTGTTCGAGACCGGCAAGCGCGGGCCGGGCATGTTCGTGGTGCTGTCGGGCCATGTCGCCATCACCCAGCGCGACGGGCTTGGTCACGTCACGCCGGTGATCGATCAAGGGCCCGGCCAGTTTCTGGCGGAGCTCGGCCAGCTCTCCGGGCGGCCCGCGCTGGTCGATGGCCATGCCGACGGCGATGTCGAGACGCTTCTGATCCCGCCGGATCGGCTGCGCGCTCTGCTGGTTGCCGAAGCCGATCTCGGCGAGCGCATCATGCGCGCGCTGATCCTGCGCCGGGTCAGCCTGATCCAAGGCGGCGTCGGCGGCCCCGTTCTGATTGGCCCGTCGCATTCGGCCGGTGTGGTGCGCCTGCAGGGCTTTCTCACCCGCAACGGGCAGCCGCATCACCTGCTCGACCCTGATGGCGAGCACGATGCGGCCGAGCTGATCGCGCGCTATTCGCCCAAGCCCGAGGACTGGCCGCTGGTCGTCACCGCCGACGGCGCCGTGCTGCGCAATCCGACCGAGATCGAGCTTGGACGCGCCATCGGCATGATCGGTGGTCCACGCGGTGAAAAGATCTATGACGTCGCGATCGTCGGCTGCGGACCGGCCGGGCTTGCGACCGCGGTCTATGCGGCCTCCGAAGGCCTCTCGGTCGCCGTACTCGACACGCGTGCCTTCGGCGGCCAGGCCGGAGCGAGCGCGCGCATCGAGAACTATCTCGGCTTTCCGACCGGCATTTCCGGCCAGGCGCTCGCGGGCCGCGCCTTCACGCAGGCGCAGAAGTTCGGCGCCGATATCATGATCCCGATGTCGGCGAAGTCGCTGGATTGCTCGCGCAGTGCCGGCACCTTTTCGCTGGCGCTCGACTGCGGCGACACCTTGCGCTCGCGCGCAGTGGTGGTCGCGAGCGGCGCGCGTTATCGCCGGCCGGAAATCGAGAATTTGGAGAAGTTCGAGGGCCGTGGCGTCTGGTATTGGGCCTCGCCGGTCGAAGCGCGGCTCTGTTCGGGTGAGGAGGTGGCCCTCGTCGGCGCTGGCAATTCAGCGGGGCAGGCCGCCGTGTTCCTGTCGGGCCACGCGAAGAAGGTGCTGATGATCATCCGTGGCGGTGGCTTAGGGGCCAGCATGTCGCGCTATCTCATCGAGCGTATCGAGGCGACACCGAACATCGAGCTCCTGTTCAACACCGAGATCGTCGCGCTCGAGGGCGACGAGGCCGCGCTGCTCCGGCGTATCCGCTGGAGGAGCCGGCTGTCGACCGACGAGGATGCCGCCGATGTCCGCAACCTCTTCCTGTTCGTCGGTGCCGATCCGGCGACCAGCTGGCTCGATGGCTGCGGCGTGACGCTCGATCGCGGCGGCTTCGTCGTCACCGGCGCGCAGTCCGAGCAAAACCAGGGTCGGCTGGTTGCGCCGCTCGAAACCTCGGTGCCCGGCGTCTATGCCGTCGGCGATGTGCGCTCCGGCTCGGTCAAGCGCGTCGGAGGCGCCATCGGAGAAGGCGCGCAGGTCGTGGCCTCGCTGCACGGTTTCCTTGGCGATGCCGCGAAACCGGCGCTTTAATCAAGCATAGGACAAAGCAGGGCCAAGCGAACCGGACTTTGGCGAATCCGACCTGGGCGAATGTAAGTTGGGCGAAAGTGACTTGCCATCCCGCCGGCAACTGCGGACTATCCCCTCATCCTGAGGAGCCGCGGAACGCGGCGTCTCGAAGGATGAAGGCCGCAATGCAACTGCGGGGCCTGCATGGTCCGAGACGTGTGCTTCGCACGCTCCTCACCATGAGGATCGAAAAACGACAAGGTTCAAGGGAGGACTAAATGGCTGAAGTCGTCGTGCTCTACAAGACACCCAAGGATGCTGCTGCCTTCGACAAGTACTACGCCGAAACGCATATCCCGCTTGCCAAGAAGATTCCCGGCCTGAAGAAATACGCGATCAGCACCGGACCCGTCGGAACGCCTTCCGGACCTTCCGGGGTACATCTCGTCGCCATTTTGACATTCGACAGCGTTGCCGACATCCAGGCGGGCTTTGCCAGCCCTGAAGGCAGGGCGGCTGGAGGCGACGTCCCGAAATTTGCCAGCGGCGGTGCCGACCTGCTCATCTTCGATACCAAAGTCGTGTGACGCGAGAAGCGGTCCGCGACGTGCCGACCGGTGCTTCTCAACTGATTTCAATGCCGCTCTGGCGGCCGTCACGTGTGACGGCCCTGCAAAATCAAGGCATGCGTTCGTCGTATTGAACGGCGAACGCATGGCTCAATGCCTGCGTGTGGCGACATCGCATGGTGCAGTCCGATGAGGATCGTAATACCATCCCTGCTTCTCAATGGGGAGAGAGTAGCCATGGTCCTTGGGTTGAGCCTGCCTGCCTTCACGATGCTCCATGTCATCATCAGCCTGATCGCGATCGCTTCCGGCATCGTCGTGATGTTCGGACTGCTCGGTTCGAAGCGAATGCCGGGCCTCACCGCGATCTTCCTGCTGTTCACGATTCTGACCAGCGCCACCGGCTTCCTGTTTCCCTTCAAGGAGCTGTTGCCGTCGCATATGGTCGGCATCCTCTCGCTGGTTCTGCTCGCGATCGCCTGCATCGCGCTTTACGGCGTAAAACTCTCCGGCGCATGGCGGCCGATCTACATCGTCACGGCGATGACCTCGCTCTATCTCAACGTCTTCGTGCTGATCATCCAGTCGTTCCTCAAGGTGCCCGCTTTGGCGGTATTGGCGCCGGCCGTGCCGCCGGCTCCGCCATCGGGACCGGTGTTCGCGGTGGTGCAGGGCATCGTGTTGGTGTTCTTCGTGCTCGTGATCATCGGCGCCTGGCGCCGGTTCAAGCCGATGGCATTCGCCTGACACTCACCACTTGCTCGTCATTCCGGGGCGACGCGTCAGCGTCGAACCCGGAATCTCGCGCAACAGTCTCCAGATTCCGGGTTCACGCTTCGCATGCCCCGGAATGACTCAAGAACAGGGAGCAAATCATGCCCACCATCACCACAAAAGACGGCGTCGAGATCTTCTACAAGGACTGGGGCAAGGGCCAGCCGATCGTGTTCAGCCATGGCTGGCCGCTGTCGTCTGACGACTGGGACGCCCAGATGCTGTTCTTCCTCAATCATGGCTACCGCGTCATCGCCCATGACCGCCGTGGTCACGGCCGCTCCAGCCAGGTCGCTGACGGCCACGACATGGATCACTATGCCGATGATCTTGCTGCGCTCACCGCGCATCTCGATCTGAAGAACGCGCTTCACGTCGGCCATTCCACCGGCGGTGGCGAGGTCGTGCACTACATCGCCCGTCACGGCGAAGGCAGGGTCGCGAAGGCCGCGATCATCGCGGCGGTGCCGCCCTTGATGGTGCAGACGCCGGCCAATCCCGGCGGCCTGCCGAAGAAAGTGTTCGACGATTTCCAGGCGCAGGTTGCGGCTAGCCGCTCGCAATTCTATCGCGACATCGCGGCAGGTCCGTTCTATGGCTACAACCGTCCCGGCGCAAAGCCGTCGGAAGCGGTGATCCAGAACTGGTGGCGCCAGGGCATGATGGGCGGCGTGAAAGCGCATTACGACGGCATCGTCGCCTTCTCGCAGACCGATTTCACCGAGGATCTCAAGAAGATCAACGTGCCCGTGCTCGTCATGCACGGCGACGACGACCAGATCGTCCCCTACGCCGACTCCGGACCGCTCTCGGCAAAGCTTCTGAAGCAGGGCACGCTGAAAACCTACAAGGGCTTCCCGCACGGCACGCCGACCACGGAAGCGGAGACAATCAACGCAGACCTGCTGGCGTTTTTCAAGGAGTGAGACTGGTGCTGAACTCTTCCCTTCTCCCGCCGCCAAGGGAAGAAGGAAGAAGAACGTCACCTCACTTCAAAATCCCCCTGATCGCGTCGAACATGCGCTTGACGAAGGCTTCCGGCTTTTCGCGCGCATCTTCGGTGACCCAGACTTCGCCGCCGACGCGCATCGCGCCGATTGCGATCATCGCGACGAGGCGTGCCCGGAGCTTTTCGGACTTCCTGTTCGTGCGCCGGGCGAGCCCTTCTGCAAGCGCGCGCTCGAGCCGCTCATATTTGAGCTGGTCGCGCGCTTGCAGGATCGGATTGTCGCGCTTGAGCCGCGCCATGGCGAGCGCCTCGCTTGGATCGAGCCGTTTCGTCGCCGCCGCGATGGCATTTTCTGCGGCTGTCAGCATGGATTCGCTTGCAGGGCGTGCTGCGACCTCCTCGGTGAGCGATGCGGCGATATCCTCCTGCCAGGCGTAGACCACGTCCTCCTTGCTCGCGAAATAGTGAAAGAAGCTGCGGCGTGACACCTCGGCGGCTGCGGCGATATCGTCGATCGTCGTCGCCTCGAAGCCGCGCTGGAGGAACAGCGCCATCGCCGCCCGGGTCAGCCGTTCCTGCGTCGCCTCGCGCTTGCGCTGCCGAAGGCCGGTCGCAGGCGCGGATTTTTCCCTCGGCGACGAGGGCTTGGCCCGGTTTCTGGCCGTCTTCGCGGCGGTCAAATTCTCACCTCTTGCAAAGTTGCACTAAGTGCACATTTAGAGCCGTCGCGGGGCGCTTCAATTCAACAAGAACCAACGTGCTGGAGACTGGCATGCCTGACTGGACCACTGCCGATATTCCCTCGCTCGACGGCAAGACCGCTATCGTCACCGGCGCAAACGGCGGGCTCGGCTATGAGACCGCGCTGGCGCTCGCCGGTGCCGGCGCTACCGTCATACTCGCCGGCCGCAGCGAGGCAAAGGGCCAACGCGCCCTCGAGCTGATCTGCAACCGCTTTCCGAACGCGCTGGTTGCCTATGAGGAGCTTGACCTTGCAAGGCTCGGCTCGGTCACCGAGTTTGCCGGGCGGTTCGCCGCCAGCCACGACCGGCTGGATATCCTGGTGAACAATGCCGGCGTGATGGCGCTGCCGAAACGCCGCGAGACCGCCGACGCCTTCGAGATGCAGCTCGGCACCAACTATCTCGGCCACTACGCGTTGACGGCGCATTTGTTGCCGCAGCTTCGCCGTGCGCAGGGCGCGCGCGTGGTCCAGCTCGCAAGCCTTGCGCATCGTTCCGGTCGAATCGACTTCGACGATCTCCAGAGCAAGCGTTCCTATCGGCCCTGGCGCGCCTACTGTCAGTCCAAGCTAGCGATGCTGATGTTTGCGCTCGAATTGCAGCGCCGCAGCAATGCTGCCGGCTGGGGACTGAAAAGCGTTGCTGCGCATCCCGGCTTCGCACGCACCGAGCTGATCGCCAATGGTCCGGGCACCGGTACCCTGTCGTGGCGGATCGGCCGGTTGATCCAGCCCTATATCAGCCAGTCCGCGGCCGAGGGTGCGCTGCCGACGCTGTTCGCCGCAAGCTCGCCCGCTGCGCAAGCAGGCGGCTATTATGGCCCGAACGGCTTCTACGAATTGAAGGGCGCGCCCGCACCGGCGAAGATCATGCCGCAGGCAATGGATCTCGCCTCAGCGGCCATGCTGTGGGATGCTTCGGCGACGCTGACCGGCATATCCTTCGACGAGTTTGCGGCCGCTGCCTGACCGGGAGGTGATAGCGATAGCCTACGGACCACCGGCCGGATAGCTTCTACAGAAACCGCCGCGGTCCGGCTGCGTTGAGGCGCAGCCCGCGACGTCCATGAGAGGTGCAGGCCGATGCCGCCCCAGCTCAAACTGATTGCACTCGATGCCGACGACCTCGCCGTCATCTCCACCCATGTGCAGGACGCGCGGGTGCAGACCTCCGACATCATCTGGCGGCAGGGCGAGAAGCGGCTGGTGGTCGGCATGAACCGGCTGGACTGGGAGCAGACGCTGGACGGCGAGACCGAGCCGCGCCGGCTGGTCTCCGCGCTCCGCTTCGACCGCGTGCTCGCCTGCAAGTCGCGCAATATCGACCTCGCCGCGCCCGAGCGGGTTTTGGACCTCGTCGGCATCGAGTTTCACGACCAAAACGCCCCCGGTGGCAGCGCGCTGCTCCTGTTCGCCCATGGCGGCGCAATCCGGCTCGACGTCGAATGCCTGGAATGCGAGCTGACCGACCTGGGCGCGGATGAGCTCGGGACGGGGGAGGGCGGGGAGGACTAGGGGGTCAAACCGGAACGACATCTCCCAAGGGTTGACGGCGGTGGCCCGCCGCGCCATTGAGCAGGGGACCTGGTGAGCCCGATCCACCCCCAAGACCAGCCAAAAGACCGCCGCAACATGCCCATTCGCCTCGACCGCAGCAGCGCCGATTTCGACCAGCGATTTGCGGCCTTCCTCGCCGCCAAGCGCGAGGTCTCGGCCGACGTCGAGGCCGCCGCGCGCGCCATCGTCGACGATGTGGCCAGGCGCGGCGACGCCGCGCTGATCGAGGCGACGCGCAAGTTCGACCGGCTGGAGCTCGATGCGCCCTCCTTGCGTGTCTCCGCCGCCGAGATCGAGGCCGCGACAAAAGCCTGCGATGCCGCGACGCTGGATGCGCTCAAGCTCGCCCGCGACCGCATCGAGACCTATCACGCGCGTCAACTGCCGAAGGATGAGCGCTTCACCGATCCGCTCGGCGTCGAGCTTGGCTGGCGCTACACGGCAATCGAATCGGCCGGCCTCTACGTGCCCGGCGGTACCGCGGCCTATCCGTCCTCGGTGCTGATGAATGCGGTGCCGGCCAAGGTCGCCGGCGTTGCGCGCCTCGTGATGGTGGTGCCGTCGCCCGACGGTAAGCTCAATCCGCTGGTGCTGGCGGCCGCCCATCTCGGCGGCGTCAGCGAGATCTACCGCGTCGGCGGCGCGCAGGCCGTTGCCGCGCTCGCCCATGGCACTGCGACGATCGCGCCGGTCGCCAAGATCGTCGGCCCCGGCAACGCCTATGTTGCCGCGGCAAAGCGGCTGGTGTTCGGCAAGGTCGGCATCGACATGATCGCCGGTCCCTCCGAGGTGCTGGTGATCGCCGACGACACCGGCAATGCCGACTGGATCGCCGCCGATCTTTTGGCTCAGGCCGAGCATGATACGAGCGCGCAGTCGATTCTGATCACCGACAGCGCGCGGCTCGCCGCCGATGTCGAAAAGGCGGTCGACGCGCAGTTGAAGACGCTGCCGCGCGCCGCGATCGCCGGCGCCTCCTGGGCCGATTTCGGCGCCATCATCATGGTGCAGAACCTCGATGACGCGATCCCGCTCGCGGACGCGATCGCCGCCGAGCATCTCGAGATCATGACGACGGACCCGGACGCGCTCGCAGGCCGGATCCGCAATGCCGGCGCGGTGTTCCTCGGCGCGCACACGCCCGAGGCGATCGGCGACTATGTCGGCGGCTCCAATCACGTGCTGCCGACCGCGCGTTCGGCGCGCTTCTCCTCGGGACTTTCGGTGCACGACTTCATGAAGCGCACCTCGATTTTGAAATGCGGCCCCGATCAGCTCCGTGCACTCGGGCCCGCCGCGATGACACTCGGCAAAGCGGAAGGGCTGGACGCCCATGCGCGTTCGGTGGGATTGCGCCTCAATCTGTCATGAACAAGCCCGCAGACGACACGCAGAACCGAATCGTCGGCGTCACGCTCGACGAGGAATCGATCGGGCGCTCCGGGCCTGACATCGAGCATGAGCGCGCGATCGCGATCTACGATCTGATCGAGCAGAACCTGTTCGCGCCGGAAGGCGCCGACGGGCAGGGTCCGTTCACGCTGCATATCGGCATCACCGGCAACCGCTTGATGTTCGACATCCGCCGCGAGGACGGCGCGCCCGTGGTCGCGCATCTGTTGTCGCTGACACCGTTCCGGCGGATCGTGAAGGACTATTTCATGATCTGCGACAGCTACTACCAGGCGATCCGGACTGCGACGCCTGACAAGATCGAGGCCATCGACATGGGCCGCCGCGGCATCCATGACGAGGGATCGCGCACGCTCCAGGAGCGGCTGAAGGGCAAGGTGCGGGTCGATTTCGAGACCTCGCGCCGGCTGTTCACGCTCATTACTGTTCTTCATTGGAAAGGCTAAACGCGGATGGCTGCGCCCCCACGCGCACGCGATCCGCAATCGGTGCTGTTTGCCTGCGCGCTCAACAGCGTGCGCTCGCCGATGGCCGAGAGCCTGTTGCATCACATGTTTCCGCACGGGCTCTACGTGAAGTCCGCCGGCGCCAGGAAGGGCGAGCTCGATCCCTTCGCGGTCGCCGTGATGGCCGAACTCGGACAGGACATCTCCACCCACAAGCCGCAGACCTTTGAGGAGCTGGAGGACTGGGAGGGGCTCAATTTCGACCTCATCATCACGCTGTCGCCCGAGGCCCATCACAAGGCGCTGGAGCTGACGCGGACGCTCGCCGCCGACGTCGAGTACTGGCCGACGCACGATCCGACCGGCACCGAAGGCAGCCGCGACCAGAAGCTCGCCGCCTACCGCGAAGTCTGCGACCAGCTCCTGCTGCGCATCCGCAAGCGCTTCGCGAAGGCGGGGGCCGCGAGCGGGTAGCTCTCGTGCCCCGGACGCAGCGCAGCGCGTCTTGCGCGATGCGCTGCAGAGCCGGGGCCCATCTCACCGCGAGCGCAAGCCCCTGGGTCCCGGCTCTCCGTCGCGTCATTTCATGCCGCGCCGCGTCCGGGACACGAAACCATCGTAACACCGGCGTCACAGACCGCAGGCACACGCATCTGAAGTCACCTCGAATCGCTCGATTTCCGGTTCCCGGGTTGTGAAACCGGCCCCCTTCCGATAGGTTCCGCGCGCAATTCACCCCCTGCTTCGTCCCCCAAAAACACCTGATGCTCGGCCGCCCCAAATTCGTTCTTGCCTCCGGTTCGCCACGGCGCCTGTCGCTGCTCAATCAGGCTGGCATCGAGCCCGATGCCTTGCGGCCGGCCGATGTCGATGAGACGCCGAAGCGGGGCGAGCTGCCGCGCGCCTGCGCCAATCGTCTCGCCCGGGCAAAAGCCGATGCGGCGCTGAAATCAGTGCAGCTCGACGATGAGCTGCGCGGCGCCTTCATCCTCTCCGCCGACACCGTGGTCGCGGTCGGCCGCCGCATCCTGCCCAAGGCCAACCTGGTGGACGAGGCCGCGCAGTGCCTGCGGCTCTTGTCGGGCCGCAACCACCGCGTCTATACCGCGATCACCCTGGTCACGCCGCGCGAGGCCTTCCGCCAGCGCCTGGTCGAGACCCGCGTCCGCTTCAAGCGCCTCTCCGAGGACGACATCCAGGCCTACATCGGCTCCGGCGAATGGCGCGGCAAGGCCGGCGGCTACGCCGTGCAAGGCATCGCCGGCTCCTTCGTGGTCAAGATGGTCGGCTCCTACAGCAACGTCGTCGGCCTGCCGCTTTACGAGACCACCACGCTGCTCGGCGGCGAGGGCTTCCCCATCCGCTTCGGCTGGCTCAACGCCGTCGGCGTCTGAAGCGCCCTCCCACCAAAATCTCGAAAACAACCCCATGCAAAGTAGGAGGGCCGCCAGTCGGCCCTTGCCGCGACGCCCGAATTGGGCGTCTCGCCACATCGGCGGTGCGCTCTGTTCCTTGGAGAGGGGGGAGCCGCGAGCCCCGCTGCCGCCTCGGAACCCCACCGCCCCACAGCCTCTTGTCCCCCGACTTCGTGTAGGCTCACCTCATGGACGACCAAGTCAAAAAGCCGCTTCCCCCGCTCAAGACCTGCCCGATCTGCGGCAAACCGCAGTCCGAGGCCACCCGCCCGTTCTGCTCCTCGCGCTGCCGCGACGTCGACCTCAACCGCTGGCTCAAGGGCTCCTACGTCATCCCCGGCCGCGACGACGAGGTGGATGATGTGGAATAATATTTTATTATCAATGGATTAGCTGCTCGCGAGAGCCCCGCCGCACGCCCGCGCCGATCTTGTACACAGCCGGGCTGCGCCCGGCTAAGCCTTCAGGCGAAGCCGGGTGGACAGGCCGCCTCCAGCCCACTATAAACCGCCCGCTCGATGGGCCTTGGCCCCTCTCTTGGAGCACGCCCAGGTAGCTCAGTTGGTAGAGCATGCGACTGAAAATCGCAGTGTCGGTGGTTCGATTCCGCCCCTGGGCACCAGAACTTCTACCCACCAAATGTCGGTGGTTCGATTCCCGATCTGACGCCACATGAAGCGCTATGGAACGCGGTGAGCGACCGCGACCAACTCTCACATGGGTAGGAATCTGGGTAGCTGGGATACGGTGCCGTTCGCGCTACCCAGGAAATTTGTCTGTGGTTCGAATCCCGGTTTCTATCAACACGGGTGCTGTTGCGCACGCTCCCGCATATGGTTCAATAACGTATATTAGCTAGTCCGTTCGTGTGTGCCCGTCGTGACTAGCGCGGGCACGTACGAGCGCAATTACAATGAGAGATATAAAGTTTAGAGGATGGACAGGAGAGCGAATGCGTTTTGGATGGGGCTGCCTCACAAACGAAAGCAGCAAGTCGCTCATCGTCATTGACGAGAACGATCACTATCCAGAGCCGGTGACACTCATGCAATTCACCGGCCTACGAGACAAGAATGGCCGTGAAATTTATGAGGGGGATGTGATCGAGAAGAAGCAGGGCGACAAGAGATTCCGATATGACGTACGTTTCTCAAACGGAAGTTTCGGAATTGAGTTTCCGCCCCCATCATATCTCTGGCGTGCATTCTGTGATTTGCCCCGCGACAACTACGAAGTCATCGGCAACATCTACGAGAACCCGGAACTCTTGAAATGAAAAAGGGCGGCCTCTCGACCGCCCGTACGCTAGGCCGAGATCTTCAACGCATTCATCACAGGGGAACCAGCAGACCGGGCTTGAGGCCCAAATCCTGCAAAGACTCCTGGCAAAGATCTCCGACAATCTCCACAACCGCGTCAAGCTCGGGATACACCCGCTTGAAGTGGGCGAGGGCTTGTTGGTCGTCACCAACCGCTACGGCGAACAACCGCCGCGTACGGAAGACCCCACTTGTGTCCTTCGGGGTTATCCGAACGACGCGGCCTGGCGCGGCATGTGCTTCATCGGTCATGCGCGATAGGTGGCATGGGCTGCGGGCGCCTGCAACCGGCGCGGCGACCGATAACGCCGACACGGATGTCGCCGAAGAATATCAGCCATGTCTCGCGGTGGGGATCGTCCTTGCTGCGGCGGCGGGTGAGAGCGGGCATGCCGCGATCAAAGCTGCGCACGACCCTGCTGGCAAATTATCAATAGCTCGTGGATCGGATCGTCGCGCGTCCACCGCCAGTCGTGGCTGAAATCCGCCCCAGCCTGCGGCCGCGTTAGCGCAATTTCAGCATCAGCGAGCGGGTGAGTGGATCAACTTGGCTCGCACAACCCCCAATACAGAAAACGGAAGTGCACTTCCGCATTCCGCGGCGGAGGCGATTGCCCGCATGCTGGTGAGGGTCACGCTATATGCATGGGCCTGCGGCGGTCTCTAGCGACGAATCCTCCAGTCTGAGGAGCGTGGTCAAGCATGGTGATTTGCAGGACGATCTGGCGCGGCCGTCCCGGCGTGGCGGATGCGTTCCGCTTGGGAATGGAGTTGTCCTCGTCACGCACGGTGCGATCAATCGTGGAACTTGGCGAACCCGAGCTTGCCTCGCGGCGGATCGGAAACCGTAAGCCGCGCGTCCCGCTCGATCTCGCAATCAGATCGGGTTCGTTCCGTCGCGCGCGGATTAGCCCTCCCAGGAGTGACAGCCGGCAGGCATCCACCAGCGGTTGGCGGGATCGTCTGCTGGAATCACCAGCGCCTCGAATGGCGTTATCACAGCGAGCGCGCCCCGTGGGTGCGAGGAGCGCCTGCTGGAATGGACTCCGCACGATTGGCGGTTCTAATGCAACTCGTCGAGTTCTTGCAGAGTCCGCAATAACACGACGATTCGGCCGCTCCTGTTTGAGCAGCCTCTTGTGAACTTTCACTCTGAAGTTCTACTGGCAGACGTGCATATGGCCGTCGTCGCCCTTCGTCACGGTACCGGGGTCGCAGACGATCCCGTAACGGGCCTTGTAGGCAGCCCACCCGTTAACGCCGTACCAAGGGCCATTCCCGTAGTAAGCCCTTTGCAGGTAGAATGGCTTGGTTTCGATGCCACCGTAGGGCCCAGTACCTCCGTAACCGGGACCAGCGGCGACTGGCGTGCCAGCCGCGCTTGCAAGGCCGGCGTAGTTAGCCGCCATCGGGCCTGCAATGCCGGCCGCGTCGTACCGGTACGGGCCTGCGCCGTACTGGCGTGTGCCACGTGGTGTGACGTACGTGCCGCCGTAGGGCCCAGTACCGCCGTAACCGGGACCAGCGGCGACTGGCGTGCCAGCCGCGCTTGCAAGGCCGGCGTAGTTAACCGCCATCGGGCCTGCAATGCCGGCCGCGTCGTACCGGTACGGGCCTGCGCCGTACCTGTGCCCATGCCCGCGCGCGTACCCGGCCCGCCCGTCTTGCGCCTGCGCACCTGCGATCGACAGCGAAACACCGCTTTGCTCAGACCAGTGGAAGGAGAGCAGTGCCGCACACGCGAAGGTCGAGGCAATTGCTAGATTTCTCAGCCTCATCTGCTTCATGGATTTGGCCTCCACTATGACCTGCCCGCTTGGAGCGCTGCTCTTATTACCAGCGCGAGCGTTGCGCTAGATCAAAGGAAGTTCATCGGATTGCCTCTTTGATAAGGCCAGCGGCACTGACGCACTGCCGCTTCCGCATCGGCTCACCACGATGAAGATCACAGCGGCCACACCGTGTCACGAAGCTTTCCCAGCCCGATTTTTTGATGGGTGCGACGGGGTCAGTGGTGCAGTGTGCCTCCTGCGGTATGTCCCGGCATCTAGCTAGGCTACGCTGCTCGTTCGACGGCCACCGTCCACTCAGGGAACTACACCTACCGCCTTCAAAGCGACACTCTTGATCGAGATCAAAAGCTAGCCGTGACGCATCCCTCATGAAATGAGTAGACACACAATCGCGCTGCCGACTCTGTCATCACCCCAGCAAAGAATCGGCAGAGAGCGCGGCCTCGGCGTCTGGCTCCAGCGCCGAGGCTGCTCTGTGGGCTTAACCGCCCCCGCAAGCGCGCCCGCTGCTCGTCCGCGCCGAGGCCGAACAGTCCGAATGCTGTGCCGCTCGACCCGGATGAAGGCCACTCCCCTTGATCAAGGTTGTGGATCAAACCGCGCCGGCCGTGCGAACATTCTGCCCTGCGATGGAATGGAAACGTTCATGCTGGTGTGCGACGTCTTTGTGATTGCCCTCAGCATCAAGCCAGTGCGCTAGCGACGGACGGCCATCATCGTCGGCGAGCTATCGCTTGTGAAGATCGCGCCGCGCTTGCCGCAGGCCTTCCAAACCGAGGTTCGAGGTCGGAGAGCCGCAGATCATCCGACCATTGCTCGACCATCGCTCGTTCTGGCTTGACGCTATGGCTGCACTTGTCGGCGCAGAATACGATCAGGCAGCGCGCGCCCCTCTCGCGCATTTCGCCGAAAGCGATAACCCGTCTGCAGCGCGCAATCCCGCCCCCGGTAAGCCGGGATTGAGTGCGGTCAGGTACTGCTACCCGTTACTGACACGTTTCTTCGTTAGCCGCGGATGGCTGATCGACTGTCCGGCTGGACGCCAAAGCGGTGGCGCCGACACAAAAGGCAATCCAAATGGCGCTGCGGGCAATCCGGTAGCCGCTGCGGCTCTGCCTCGACAAAATCACAGCCGTCGGCTACTGCCGTCGTGCGTTTAGCTGCGTCTACTGCACGCGAGCAACAATCGGGGGCTTCCACTGCCCATCGATCACGGATTTCTCTGCCCGGTAGGCGCGGATATAGAGCGAGAAAGCTCCCTCGGGTGCCGGCAGCCAGTTGCTTTCCTTGTCGTGCCGGGCGATTTGGCGCTCGCATTGAGCGTCAGCGAGCCGTCCGCGTTGAACTTCAGGGTCTTGTTCTTGGTGCCGAGCGAATATCGGTTCAGCCCGTTCGGATTGAAGAAATGTTCCGCGTCGTACAGAGTGAGTGACGAGAACCCATTTACAGGTGGCACTTCGCCCTTTGCGAAAGTGATGGAATAGGTGTTCTGACCGCTCAATTGTTTTCCTTGGCTGTCATCGTCGGTGTAGATGTACTTCGTTTCCTCGGGCCGATTGTCGTACATGTTCGACTTGGCGGTGCCGGTTCGATTGAGATAGTCGGTGCCCCATTCGGCATTGTTCACCGGCGAACGGGTGCAGCAATTCGGGTTTCGGTGCCGGCCTGTCTACTGCACCATAAACCGCGAGTGATACGGCAGGTTGGCTGCGCCCACCGCCTTGGGCGCGATGGAGTTGGCGCCATAGAGGAACTGCACCTCAGGTACTTCCTCATGAAGCTCGGAGCATAGGGTCTGCCCTAGTTTCGGTGGTGCGTAGCTCGATATGACCACGGACTTGAAACTGACAAAGCTCAGGAGGGAACGAATTGATCCGACGAGCTGGCGGCAGCACATGCGACGCCATTCGGCGTAGTATTCGGCAGCAGCCCTCGGCAGGGTTTCGGATCCGACGTCTTCCAGCACCAGCCCAAGCCGCTTGAATTCCTCTCGCAAGCGCAGCAGCCCGACGTCATGACTCATGCCGAACCTGCCGCTGTGGATTTGATAGTTCAGAACGAGACGACTGTGCAGGTGTGAGCCCAGATAGAAGAAGAGGAAATCGGGCAAAGAGCGCGCCACTCCGAACAGGCTTTCCCCGCCTGCAGCCGCCGTTATGTCATCCTGGATGTAAACGGACAGATTGAGCGCGCTCTCAATGCTGGCCTGGAGATCGATTAGATCGCTGCCTAAAAGGTCTCTCACACGATGCGAGCCTGTCTCGTTGGGGGCCGCCAGTCCGATACCGGCAATGCGGGTTCGGCTCGAGGGTGGAAGCGCCGCCAGAGTTTCCTGGATTTTCGCGGCGAGCGCGCCGGATCCATGCAACGTGGAGTATGGATGCGCGGCGTGGTGCTGCACGTCGCCGACAAAGTCGATGACGGCAATATCGGCCGCGTTCTCGCCGAAGCTTACGCCGATCGAGAAGGCCCCTTTGGGATTGAGCGACAGGGGAATTGCCGGCGGGCCGACCCGACCTCGCTGCGCCTCACCCTTCGAGACCAGGCCTTCCTGCTCCAATGAACGCACGATGACAGATACTGTTTGCGCGGAAAGACCGGTTTTTTCGCCGATTTCGAGGCGCGAAATTCCGGCGCTCTGCAAGAGCAATGAAAGCACAAGGCGTTCATTGTAGCTTCTCACGCTTGGCGCATTCAGGCCGCTCGCCCGGTCTGCGATCCGCAGCGGGTTCGGTGGCGCAAATCGCATGTCAGGCAAGGAACTGCTCCTCTCGGAAGACCTCAAGCAGAGGTTCGCTCAACGCTGATGCTCAGCAACGGACCACCCGATCGCTTCGATCTCTTGTGCCAGCGCGATACCCAGCGTCCGATGTGCATCGGCGTTCAGATGAAATCCGTCTGCTTCGTCGCATTGGCAAACCGCTCCGGCGTTGAAGAAATGCACGCCGAGGGAATCCGCCATGATTTCGAATTCCAGAGCGAGTTGCCGTGACTTCTCTGGTCCGCCGGCAAAGATCGATTTCCATTCCTTGATGTCGTCCAGCATTGGAGGAGGGGCCACGATCATGATTTCCGGTACACTTCCACCTGGGCCAGGCGCCAGCTCCCGTATGTCGTAGATCAGGCATCCCATTCCCATCGCGACCTCGGAAGCGGGCTTGTTGAAGCGCACCTTGAGGTCATTTGTGCCCAGCATGATGATCACGAGATCCAGAACCGTGTGGCTCTGGATGCACGGGCGCAGATAGGTGCGGCCGTTCTTGTGCGCTCCCTCAATCGGATCGTCGTGGACGGTCGTTCTCCCGCTCAGCCCCTCTTCGATCACGTACCATTTCGATCCAAGCTCGGCCTGAAGCACGCCCGGCCATCGGGTCGGACGATCGTAGCGTTCGAGAGGTCCGCGGCCAGGAATTTGGCCGTGAGTATTGGAATCGCCGAAACATAGAACCGAACGCACCGGCATGGTTCTGAATCTCCGTGCTTTTTCGGCTCGTACATTGTCTCCGCAGTCGAGAGTGTGCAACAAATCAATTGCTCATTCAATCTGAATAACTATTGACAGGTGCTGTGTCGCCGTGCACTCGTAAGCTCGCGGCGGACTGAAAAGCCCGTCAGCATTGGGAGTAGAACGCCAAGAGGCAGCTCTTCGTCGCGAGGAGCCGATCCATCAACTCGAATGGATCTGACAACGTCCGCCCTGCGATGTCGCGGGAGGGCGCGCGCCGACCTGCGCTCTGCTTCCCGCTAGTGAAAAGAATTGCGCATCGCACGCGGAGAGAGGGATTCATGCACCAAGGACTAAAATTACTCGGAGTTGGGCTAGTCGCTGCGACGTTGGCTGCCTGGACGGAAGCTCGCGCGCAGGAAGTCAAGCTGATGGACGGCGTCACGCCACGGCCCGGCGATGAACGCACGACGGCTGCGGACAAGTTCAAGAAGAACGCTCCGTGGAAGATCGGGATGAGCCATTTTGGCGTGAACGCCAACACCTGGACGGTCCAGATGGCGCATGACGCGGAAGCGGCTGCGAAGCTCGACAAGAGAGTCGGTCAATTCATCCTGCTCGATGCCAACATCAGCCAGGCCAAGCAGGTCGCCGACATCGAAGATCTTATCGCGCAGAAGGTCGATGCGATCATCGTGACGCCGCTGACGCCGACCTCTGCCGACGCCGGCATCGAAAAGGCAGTCGCGGCGGGCATTCCCGTCATCGTCCATACCGGTCTGACCGAGACCGACAAATACACCGTCGACATCCAGGGCGGAGGCGTCCACTTCGGAAAGGTGATGGGAGATTTCCTTGTCAAGCAGCTTGGCGGCAAGGGAAATATTTGGGTCTTGCGTGGACTTCCGGCGCACCCCGAGGACATCAACCGCTACAAGGGCCTCTTGGAAGCGATCAAAGGTACAGACGTCAAGATCATCGCGGAAGATGCCGGCAAGTGGCAATATGATGTCGGCAAGCAGGTCTGCGAGACCCTCTATCTGAACAACCCGAAGGTCGATGGTATCTGGTCATCGGGTGCCGATATGACCCGCGCCTGCGTCGATGTGTTCCAGCAATATGGTGCCAAGATCCCGCCGATTACTGGCGAAGGCAACAATGGCTTCTTCGCCCGGTGGATCGAACTCGGCTTCCCCTCCATCTCGCCGGAGTACGGTCCGGAGCAGGGGGCAGCCGGCGTGCGCGCCGCGGTCGCTCTGCTCGAGGGCAAGCAACTCCACAAGCGGTACATCTATGAGCCCGAAGGCTGGGACCTGGAGAAAGCCAAGAAGTACTATCGCAAGGATCTCAGCGCCAATGCCTGGTTTCCGACCAGCCTGACCGAGCAGGACCTGCAGAAGTACTACGGCAAGCACTGATCTTTGCTGGTGCCGGCGCTCTTTTTAAGCGCCGGCACCACCGTCCCCCTATGCAAGCTTTGGATCGAAGCGATGACCGTACAGCCGCTTGTCCAGATGACATCAATCTCGAAGACGTTCGGGGGCATTGCCGCGCTCGAAAACGTCGATTTTCAACTGCTTCCCGGATCAGTCCATGCGCTCATGGGCGAGAACGGGGCCGGCAAATCGACCCTCATGAAGATCTTGGCAGGCGTCATTCAGCCAGACGGCGGCATGATTCGGAAGAACGGACAAATCGTCCGATTCGTCTCACCTCGTGAGGCGCTCGATGCCGGAGTATCGACGGTGTTCCAGGAACATTCGCTACTTCCTAATCTGTCGATCGCCGAGAACATGTACCTCGGCAAAGAGCCGGTTACAAAGTTCGGCGTAACCGACACGGCTTGGATGGAGAGGAAGGCGAAAGAGATTTTATCCGAGCTTGGCCTGAAGCTCGATCCAGCAACCCTCGTTGGAAACCTTTCGATCGCGGAGAGGCAATTTGTAGAAATCGCCCGCGGCATATCAGCACGCGCCGACGTCGTTATTCTCGATGAACCAACGGCTGCGCTCAATGCCGCTGATGTCGAGGTTCTCAACGCTCAGATTCTGGCCCTCACGAAGCAGCAGAAGGCGGTCGTCTACATCTCTCACCGCATGGAAGAAATTTTCAAGATTTGCGACACCATCACCGTGTTGAAGGATGGTCGCAACGTAGATTGCGTGCCGGTTTCAGCGATCCGCCCCAAGCAGTTGATCGCCATGATGGTCGGCCGGGAGCTGAGCGAGTTGTTTCCGCCCAGGTCGAACCGAACCGAGGGCGAAGTCGTTCTCTCGATTGAGGGTCTTCGGCTGACTCCGGACGCTACGCCGTCGTCGATCATGCTCCGGCGCGGCGAGATCGTGGCGCTCGCAGGCCTCGAGGGCCAGGGGCAGCGGGAGCTTGTAAGGTCGCTCGTCGGACAATACACGCCCCACGGCGGCAAGGTTGCCGTTAGAGGACGGGAGTTCGCCTTCCCGCTCTCAGGAGAGCTCGGCATTCGCGAGATGCAGGCGCTGGGCCTCGGCTTTGTGCCCGAGGACAGGAAGCTCGAAGGCTTGTTTCTCGACCTTTCTCTTGCCCACAATCTCACCATTGGACTGCACAGCCGGCATTTCGAACTAAAACCGGCATCGGCTCATCGCGAGGTGATCGCGAACTCCATGAAAAGCCTTTCGATAAAGGCCTCTAGACCGTCGCTGCCGGTGAACGCTCTGTCTGGCGGAAATCAGCAAAAGGTTCTTCTTGGACGATATCTCGCATTGGGGGCCGACATACTGATCATTGAAGAGCCGACCCGAGGCGTCGACGTGGGCGCAAAGGCAGAGATCTACAAGCTCCTTCGCGACTACGCGAACGCCGGCGGTTCGGTCGTCGTCCTTTCGAGAGAAACTCTGGAGCTGATCGGTCTTTGCGATCGGCTGTATGTCATCCACGACAAGCATGTCGTTACCGAGATGCCCGCCGAATCGGCTACCGAGCACGCCATTCTTGAAGCGGCCCTACATAGTTGAGGTGAAAACAACCGAGATGAGCCAGCTTGGTCGCTTATTTGTTGGAGCAAACTCACGGCACGGGTTGTGGACGGTTCCGTTGCTCGTCGCCCTGGCCTGTTCCTTGGCCTTGGCATTTTCGACCAATGAGTTCGTGAGTTCGCAAAACATTCTCAATCTAGTTGCTCAGGCGGCGCCGCTCATCCTCGTGAGCATCGGGCAGATGATCGTGATCCTTGTGAGAGGTCTTGATCTGTCGGTCGGCTCCGTCGTCAGCCTCACGACCGGAATCCTGTCGCTCAACGCTCCCGTCTATGTTGCGGTGCCGGGGGTCATGCTCGCGGCCGTCGTGATTGGGCTCCTAAACGGGATTACGGTAACCACTTTTAGAGTGCATCCGATCATCGCAACGTTGTCCATGATGGGCATCGTGCAGGGCATAACGATGTTTGTCCGGCCCTCTGCTGGCGGCTCCGTCCCATCTGAGATCCTCTTTCTCGTGAGCGGCAAGCTATTTGGCATCTACATGCCTGTCATATGGGTCATCGCCGCAATATTGGTGGCTTGGAAGGTCGTGCACGGCTCCCGCTTCGGCTTGCACCTCTTTGCGATCGGCGGAGGTGAAACAGCGGCTACCTTTGGCATCGCAGAGCGGCGCAACGTCCTCGCAGCCTACGTCCTGAGTTCCTGTTTCGCTGCTGCGGCCGGCATCTTCTTGGCGGGCCGCATCGTCTCGGGTGACCCAAACATCGGGACGCAATATGCGGTTGATTCGATCACCGCCGTTGCGCTTGGCGGCACCCAACTCGCCGGAGGAGTCGGCAGCCTCCACGGCACTGTCATCGGCTGCGCGCTTCTCGCAGTTATCGCAAATGGCATGAATCTTCTCAATGTCTCGGCCTTCATCCAGACCATCGTGAAGGGGCTGATACTACTCGCAGTCATATCGCTTCAGCCGCGCAAGACGATTGGACTGTAAGTCATGAAGCGACTTGACGACCTGTCTCGCGCCGCGTTGCGAATACCGCCTTCCTACATCGTTCTCCTGGTGCTCCTTGTCACCTTGTGGATGATGCGGCCCAACCTGATGAACGTCGCGATCCTGGGTACATTCGCGCGACAGGTCGTGCCGCTCGGTATCGTCGTTCTCGGTCAACTGCTCGTAATCTCCTCGCGCTCCATCGACCTGTCCGCTGGTGGAGTTATTCTGTTCGTCAACTACCTGATTTCTTCTGGCCTCCTTTACGAATGGCCGATTCTTTTCGTTGTTCTTCTGTGCCTAAGTGTCGGGCTTTCGGTCGGTCTTTTGAACGGGCTTCTTGTCGGCAAGCGCCGAGCATCCGCCGTCATCGTGACGCTTGCGGTGAATATCATTCTGATCGGGTTGGTTGAATATCTCGCGAATGGGAAGCCGCCGGGAGATGTCCCGGACCAGTTCCGCCAACTCTATAATTTACGGTTCGGGACACTCCCGGCCCCAGTCATCTTTTGGTTCGTGCTTGCCGGCGTGATGAGCGGCTTTCTCGGAAGAACCGTGTTCGGCAGATTCGTGTGGTCGATCGGCAGCAATCCAATCTCCGCACATTTTTCGGGCGTGCCGGTCGAACGCACCGTCGTGCTTGCGCACACGATCTCGGGACTCATGTCTGCCGTGGCTGCACTGGTCCAAACATCCTCGATAGCGGTCGGAAGCGTGCGGTTCGGACCTGAACTCGTCATGAATTCGATCGCGGCAACTATTCTAGGCGGCGTGGTCTTCGGCCGACCCGCCCAAGTCTGGGGTCCATTTGTCGGCGTCCTCTGCTTCGCCCTTCTGTTCGTAGTCATGACGACTATGGGGGTGCAGGAGCCAGGCAAGCTCATCGCCCAAGGGCTGATCATTCTCCTCGCCGCGATCTTCTACGGCGTTCGCTCTAAATCAAACTCGTGAGGGACCGATGACGAAACGTATCCTGTGCTTTGGAGATTCACTTACCTGGGGCTGGGTTGCCGTCCCGGAGGGCTCGCCGACGACGCGGTTTCCCTATGCGGAGCGGTGGACGGGAGCCATGGCAGCAAAGCTCGGGCCCGACTACGAGGTCATCGAGGAGGGGTTGAGTGCACGCACGACGTCGCTCGATGATCCAGTGGATCCACGACTGAACGGGTCCGCCTACCTTCCATCCGCCCTTGCAAGTCATCTTCCGCTGGATCTCGTCATCATCATGCTCGGGACCAACGATACGAAGAGCTATTTCCGTCGCACGCCTTACGAGATCGCGGTCGGTATGTCCAAGTTGGCGGGACAAGTGCTCACTTCTGGCGGCGGAGTAGGAACAGTGTATCCCGCGCCCAAAGTGCTCATCGTTTCGCCGCCGCCACTCGCCGATTTGCCGGACCCGTGGTTTCAGGGAATGTTTGAGGGCGGGCGCGAGAAGACCATCGAACTCGCCAGCCAGTACAGATCGCTCGCTGCTTTCCTTAAGGTCGATTTCTTCGACGCGGGAAGCGTGATTTCGACCGATGGAGTTGATGGAATTCATTTCACGGCCAAGAACAACGCCGATTTGGGGGCAGCGATTGCCGGAAAGGTAGCGAATATCTTTGCCGCCACTACGAAGCGCGAGACGGTGCTAACGTAATCCGTACTCCCGAAATAAAAGATGGTGCCTTGCCCGATGGGATCGGTTGCAATCAGCCGACTGTGCGAATTGCGCCGCGGCCTCGCCGCGTGCGCTCCGGGGGGCGACATGGGACGCTCCTCGCGAACCGGTCATGGACTCCCATGACCGGAGCCCGCACTTCGCAAGCGCGGGCTTTGTTTGCGCTGACGCTTTGGGCGCGGCTGCGTCGGCGGCATAAGTCAATTTCCCGATATCTGGGCGTGGTGCTGTCGAATTGGCAGCTCGCCTGTCGCTTTCCCGATAAGTGGAATGAGGCCTTCTGGATCGTTGTACCCGCCATCGGCGTCACGGGGTTAATGGCCTCAATAGTGCTGCTGCTTGGACGATAAGGAGAACCGCCGTCCAGGCGCGATGCGGCGCAAGCGCTTGCAGATAATATATAGGTATTTCAATCATATATGAGTTCTCAGTTCTGTTCTGAATGGCGCACCATCCTCAGCCCGCTGCGCAGGTCGGGCGTGGCGAGCCATCTGATCGGATGCCGGTTCGTTCAGGTAGCCACGCACATCAGCGCGCCAAGCAGCAGTGCCAGCAAAAGAAGGCACATGCTTGCCGCAGGCCATTGGGAAAGAGCCTCATCTGTCCTTTCGACGAGGTAGCCGAGGGCGAGGCTGCCGCGTCGGACGCGGGTGGCCCCTGTCATGATTGCCTTCCCGGAGGTCGAAGACGCCAGCGGATGCGGCCAAGGGCTGAGCAGGATCGCAATAACCACGCCGCCCAGCACGGGTAAGAGCAATTTGGAAAGTATCCCAGGTCCGAAGAGGGAGGATGTCATGTCGGACGGAATTGGCAGATACAGTCCCAACGGCACGAGGCCAAGCAATAGCGAGCAGAGTGACAGGACGAGTGGCGCCGCGTCCCGAATGCGCGATGTAGGGCCGGCCAGGGCGATCGGCTTGTCTGAAGCCGCAAGCGCATGAGCCAGGACGAGCACGACATAGGCGGCCGTGAACATCCCTCCGGCCTGGAGCACAATCTCCCACCACCACTGCCCATTCTCGTTCGCCGACCGGAGCAGCAGATCCTTCGCAAGGTACGCGCCACTGAGGGGAACGCCCATCAACGCGATTCCGCCGAGCGCAAAGGCCAGGACGTTCAGGGGCGAGGCCCGTGCAACACCGCCCAGCCCCGTGATGCGATCGTGGCCAAGCATCGCATAGATCGACCCCACGGCCATGAACATTGCGGCCTTCGCGGTAGCGTGAGAAACGGCCTGGAGTAGGCCGCCCGCCAAGGCGTCACCACTCGCGAGACGGCCCGAGGCATCGTACGCCAACGGAAACATCAGGAAGAGATAGCCGATCTGGGCCAGGGTGGAATAAGCAATCAGGAGCTTGAGACGCTCCTGGCGCAGGGCCACCATGCTTCCGACCACGATCGCCGCCGCGCCGAGCGCACCGAGCAATTGCGTTGCCGCAAAGCCGGGCAGGCCGGGCAGGACGTTGAACCAGAGCCGCACGACAATGAAGAAAGATCCCTTCACGACTAGGCCGGACAGAATCGCACTGGCCGCAGCCGGTGCTCCTGCGTGGGCGGGCGGCAGCCACAGGTGCAACGGGAAGAGCGCGGACTTCGCCAGAAGGCCCGTTGTCATCAATGCGGCCGCAACAAGTGCGGCGGGCTCCGCGCCAACGCGACGCGACAGCAACACGATGTCGAGCGTGCCGTGGAGACCATAGAGCAGTGCCGTGCCCACCAGATAGAAGACCGAGCCGAGCAAGGCGAACAGCAGATATCGCAGCGCCGATCGCAGCGTCTCCGCGCGGCCGTCGAGCGAGACCATTGGAACTGCGGCGAATGTCAGCAATTCCAGGGCAACGTAGAGGGTGAACAGATCCCCACCCAGGAAGATCGTGTTCAGCGCCCCCCAGACCGCCAATAGCAATATCCAGAAAGCGAACGGCGCGCGGGTCTCGGCCGCAGGGACGGAGAAATCAGCCGCGGCGTAGATGGCGACCGCGCAGATCACGATTGCAGTCGTTGCCAGCATGACGGCCGACGGCCCGTCGGCGCGGAGTGCTACTCCCAGCGGTGGTGGCCAGCCGCCGAGCAGGTAAACCAGTGGGCCTTCATTCTGCGGCAGCGCCAGGAGAATCGCTCCGGCAATCGCCACCCCGAAAGGAATGATCGTGTGTGCGACCAGCCTGACGTACCGGCCGCCCAGAACGAAGGCCAGCAAGACACCTGCGATCGGCACGACAATCGACAAGACCAGCAGGAAGCCGCTCGTGGTCGTTGCTGCATCCGGCGCCGGGGCGGGGGGCAGCATCAGTCACCAGACGGATTTGAGCCAGTGCCCGATGGAGCGGCATTGCTCAATGTTGTGGAGCCGGTCGTCTGAAACAGCCGCAACACGAGTGCGATTGCCAGTGCCGTTGCGGAAAATGCGACGACGACACCGGTAATCACCAGGGCCTGCGGCACCGGGTCATTGCCCATGCCCGCCGCCGCGCCCCGCCGTCCGATGACGCCGAACAGGAGGAACACCCCGCTGCCCAGCAAATTGAAGGCGATGATCTTGCGAAGGGGCTGCGGATTGGTGATCAGGCCGTAGAGGCCAAGTCCGACCGCCGCAGCGGCACACAATCCAAACACAGTCACGCCGCTCATTGCCCCGTTCTCCGTTCCGGTGCGCCTGCAAGCAGAAGGCCGAGGGTTGCCGCAATCGTGAGGATCATGGCGACCTCGATAGCGAGGATCAGCGGCTTGGCTTGGGCTGGCGGATAAGAGAGGAACGCGGAGCCAAACAGAAGTCCTGCAATGCCGACGACAAGAAACAGGCCGGGCCCGGCAACGAGGATGAGCCGTAGCCGTCGACTGCTCACGGGTGGCGTGTCCGCCAACCCGGCCATGATTGCCAGCAGCCACATCGCCGCGAGAATCGCGCCGCCCTGAAAGGCTCCGCCGGGGTGGTTGGCTCCAGTCCAAAGGACATAGATCCCGACGACGATGCCGATCGGCGGCAACAAGCGTGCAAGAAAGACGAGAACGCCATGCGGATCGGCTTGATGGCGGGGCCCTGGGTGGCCACCCCAGGCACTGTCAGGTGCGAGCGACCAAACGCCGATGATGGCGAGTAAGAGCACGACTTTCTCGAGCATGGTATCCATGGCGCGGAACGCCATGAGCACGTTGGTGACGGGGTTCGCAAGGCTTGTCGCCCAGGCATTTGAAACGGCCGCGGGCGCAAGCGTTGGCGCAGGATCGGGCAGGACCAGTACCGCGCCGGCCAGCGTCGCGGCGGTCAGCGCCGAGAGTATTGCCGCGCACACGCGCACCGCGTTACCCGCCGCATCCGTTACCGCCGGCTCGGAATCCCGCAGTTGGGCAGCCGCGCCCAGCAACAATACGCCGCCCAGCCCTCCGCCGATTGCCGCCTCGGTCAGCGCAACGTCGATAGCGTCGAGGCGCACCCAGATCAGTGCAACCAGCAGTCCGTAAGCAACGAAGCCGACCGTCGCCGAATAGGTCTCGCGCACGACGATCGTCCAGATGCCGAGGCCCAGCACGACGGCCGCAAGCACGATTTCGAAGATCGTCGCGATGCTCATCTGGCCGATTCGCCTTGGCGCGCTGCGCGCGCGATCAGTTGCGAAACAGTCGCACCCGCGAGCAGTCCGAGCAGCCAGATGCTGACCAGCTTGAACCCGTCGCGGAGGCTTGCTGCTTGCGGGAGCAATCCAAGCACGACGAGACCGAGGCCAAGATTGTCTGCCTTCGTGAGTGCGTGCAGGCGTGTCAGCGTATCGGGAAAGCGAAGAAGACCCACTGTGCCAGCCAGAAAGAAGAACGCGCCCGCCGACACCGCCACAATCGTAATAATGTCGCCTAGCAAGCTCATTTGGGCTCCGTTGGTGCGGTACCATCGGCATCGAGGCTGGAAAGTCCTTTCTTGACAAAGGCGATAGACGCGAACGTGGCGAGAAGCGCCAAAGTCAACGCCACGTCGATTGCCGCCGGCAGGCTCGCTACCGTGCCGAGCAGCAGCAGTGTTGCGATACCGCCGGTTCCGATCAACTGCATCGCCATCATACGGTCGGCGTCTCCCGGACCACGCAGGATCGACACCAGCCCCAGCGCCAGCATCGCGAGAATGAAGCCGACTGCGGCTGTCAGGAACTCAGTCATTGTAGAGCGCGCGAACCAAGGCCGCTTCCTCTGCGGCAAGCTCAGCAACCACCGGCTGCTCGACATCGAGACAGTGATAGACGAGCTGACCGTTCTCCTCTCCGGTCGGCACCGTGCCGGGCAGCAGGCTGGTGAGCGTTGTGAATACGTTGCGACGAATCCCGGATGAAAGACGGGTCGGATAAGCCACGAACCCAGGGCGCAGGGGCAACCGCGGATCGAGCGCGCGCCTTGCGACATCCGTTCCGGCCACGACCGAGTGGTATAGAAAGAGCAACACCAGTTGACCGATGGCACGAACAGAGCGCCGTGCGGTGCTGGGCTCTAGCAAGCGCAAGCTCGTCCAGGTCGCTGCGGCGATGGCGGCTGCTGCGGCAGGAATGTCGGCGGGATCCGCTCCAGCCAGCACGAGCCAGAGGCATAAGAACCAGGCCGCTCGCGAAGCCGCCTTTAACGCCATGCCTTTACAGCTCCAGCTCTGGAGGCGCCTTGGGAACCGTTGCATCAATGCCTATGCGCTACGGTTGCGACCGCAGATATCGGGTGATTGCCTGATTGAAATCTCGGGAATTCCCTAGGACGTGAGGGCTCGACTCCGTCGGGTGCCTGCCCGAAACTGACCACGGTTGCATCCATTGCCCTCGGTAGATTTACCGATGTGCGCGGCCGCTTCCTCGCACGAGAATGCCCGGAAACTACCGAGACGACACCCGGAAGCGGCAGGGCCTCCGGTATAGCTGGCCTGCCCGGCAACGATTCTAGAACGCAAAGGGCACACCATGGCTACGTGCGGCGCTCGAAGAACCCCTCGCCAGATCTCAACATTGGCGCTTGTGGCATCGATATGCGGTTTGATGCTCGGGGCGTGCGGAAGGGAAGCTGCAACGAATGATGCACCAGCGCCGCGGATCGTTCGCACAGCGACCATAGAAAAGCGCAAGGTCACGACGCCGCTGACATTTTCCGGGCGGATCGAGGCCGAGGATGAAGTCAATGCGGCATTCCGGATCTCGGGCCGCCTGCTGATCAATGACGCCAAGATAGGTGATCGGGTCAAGGCCGGTCAGGTTTTGGCGCGATTGGAGTCGCAGAATGAACTGAACACGTTGCGACAGGCGCAGGCATCCCTTGCCGCCGCTCAAGGGCAATTGACGCAGGCGCGCAATCACTTCGATCGTCAGGAGACGCTCCTGGCGCAGGGGTGGACCACGCGCGCCAACTTCGATGCCGCAACTCAGGCGCAGCAAACGGCGCAATCGCAGGTCGATGCGGCTGAAGCGCAGCTGAATTCCGCGCATGACCTGGTCGGCTTCACCGAACTGAAGGCCGATGCGCCCGGCGTGATCACCGCGAGCGGTCCCGGAGCCGGCGAGGTCGTTCAGGTCGGGCAGATGATCGCAAGGATCGCACGGCAGGACGGCCGCGATGCAGTATTCGATGTTCCCGCTCAATCGATCAGGTCCGCCTCGGCTGACACCGAAATCAACGTCAGCCTGGCAGATGATTCGTCAATAAGGGCGCAGGGACGAGTCCGCGAGGTTGCCGCACAGGCCAGCGCCGTCACCCGGACCTTCGAGGTCAGGGTAGGTCTGACGGATCCGCCACCAGCCATGCGCCTCGGCGCATCGGTCGTCGGGCGCGTGAACACGGATGCAGGGCCTATGATAGACATACCCTCCTCCGCATTGACCAGGATGAATCAGCGGCCCGCCGTATGGATCGTTGATCCGGCCACCAACACGGTGTCGGTCCGCAATGTGGATGTGTTGCGGTTCGACGAAGCGCAAGCAATCATTTCACAGGGACTCGACACCGGCGAAATCGTTGTCACCGCCGGAGTCCAGGCGCTTCATCCAGGTCAGAAGGTCCGCGTTCTCGGGTCAGAACCATGAGCGGAATCAATCTTTCCGATTGGGCGCTGAAGCACCGCTCGCTGGTCGTCTACATGATGATCATTGCGGTGGTCGCGGGTGGACTGTCCTATTTTCGGTTGGGTCGCAACGAAGATCCTGCCTTCATCATCAAAACCATGGTCGTCCAGGCCGCGTGGCCGGGCGCATCTGTGGAAGAAACCATGAAGCAGGTGACAGAGCGCCTCGAACGTCACTTGCAGGAAACGCCACACCTGGACTTTCTGCGAAGCTTCACAAGGGCAGGTGTCGCGACCGTCTTTGTGAATTTGGAGGGAAGCGCTACCGCGAAACAGGTCGCCGACACCTGGTACCACGTGCGCAAGACGATCGGAGACATGCGTCATACGCTGCCCGCCGGTGTGATCGGGCCCGGATTCAATGATGAATTCGGTGACACGTTCGGGATCATCTACGGCTTTACCAGTGACGGATTCACGCAGCGCGAGCTACGGGACCGGGTCGAAGACATCCGCTCGAAGTTGCTTCTCGTGCCTGACGTCTCGAAGATCGAACTCCTGGGCGAACAGGATGAGGTGATCTTCGTCGAGTTCTCCACCAAGGAGTTGGCAACCCTCGGAGTCGATCGCTCCGCGCTTATCGCGGCGCTTCAGGCGCAGAACAACGTGCGTCCGGCGGGAACGATACAGACCGGCACTGAGAGCATCTCGATCCGGGTGTCGGGCGGCTTCCAATCGGAGCGGGACATCGCCAACATCAATTTTTCCGCCGGCGGGCGCATGCTCCGCCTGAGCGATATTGCGCGGGTCCGGCGCGGGTTCACGGACCCGCCCCAGCCGATGTTTCGAGTCAACGGAAAGCCGGCAATAGGTCTTGCAATCTCCATGCAGGAAGGCGGGGATATCCTCGCGCTTGGTGCCAACATCCGAAAGGCGATGGCGGAGATCACGGCGGAGCTGCCGATCGGAATCGAGCCCAGCCTGGTCGCGGACCAGCCCGTCGTGGTCGATCATGCCATCCGTGAGTTCATGGTTTCGCTGGTGCAGGCCATCGCCATCATCATGGTGGTGAGTTTCATCAGTCTCGGGATACGACCCGGTCTGATCATTGCGCTCGCCATCCCGTTCACGCTGGCAATCGTCTTTCCGATCATGCAACTCGCCAGCATAGACATGCAGCGAATATCGCTTGGCGCGCTGATCATCGCCCTTGCGCTCTTGGTTGATGACGCGATGACGACGACCGACGCGACGCTCAGCAAGCTGGCGGAGGGCGCCAGCAAGATCGAGGCGGCAACTTTTGCTTATCGGACCCATGCGATGGCGATGCTGGCGGGCACGCTGGTGACGATCGCGGGCTTCATACCGGTGGGTTTTGCTGCGAGCTCGGCCGGCGAGTACACCTTCTCGCTTTTCGCCGTAGTGACGATCGCGCTGCTGGTGTCCTGGTTCGTTGCGGTCATTTTCACGCCGCTGATGGGAGCGGCCATTCTGGTTCCGCCCAAGCAGCAGGACCCGGCAAAGCCGGGCGCGGTCTTCCGCATCTACCGGAGCTTCCTGACATTCGCGATGCGCGCGAAATGGTTGACGATTGCGGTCTCGTTAGCGCTCTTTGTCGCCTCGATCCTTGCACTGCCATTGATCCCGCGGCAGTTCTTTCCGTCGTCGGATCGGCCAGAACTGCTCGTCGACATCAGCCTGCCGCAAAACGCGTCGATCTTCGCAAGCGAGGCGGCTGCGAAGCGGTTCGAGGCGGCCCTCGCGGCAGATCCCGATGTGGCCCGCTGGAGCACCTATGTCGGGCGCGGCGCCATCCGCTTCTACCTGCCCCTCAACGTCCAGCTCCCGAACGATTTCTTCACCCAGGCCGTGGTGATCGCAAAGGACGTCGCCGCGCGCGAACGCTTGCATGCCCGGCTGGAAAAGCTGCTGGCGGAGTCGTTTCCAAAGGCAATTTCATTCGTATCGCCGCTCGAGCTTGGACCGCCGGTTGGCTGGCCTATCCAGTATCGGGTCAGCGGACCCGACGTGGAGCGGGTCCGTGAGATCGCACTTGAGATCGGACAGATCGTCGCGTCAAATCCGCAAACCCAGCAGGTCAACTTCGACTGGATGGAGCCCGATCGCCAGGTGCGCATTCGCGTCGACCAAAACGAGGCGCGACAGCTCGGTCTCAGTTCTCAGGCGATCTCGACCGTCCTGAACGCCGTGATCTCCGGCGCTCCCGTCACCCAGGTTCGCGACGACATCTATCTGGTCGACGTCCTGGCGCGCGCGACCGACGAGCAGAGGGTCTCGCTGAACAGCCTGCGCAGTTTACAGGTCCCGCTGCCGGGCGGACAGACCGTGCCGCTCAGCCAGTTCGCCTCCTTTGAATACGATCAGGAGTTTCCGCTGATCTGGAGGCGCGACCGCGTTCCGACCCTGACGGTTCAGGCTGCCCTTGTTGGCGGCACACTGCCGGAGAGCGTCGTCACGGCGCTGTCTCCAGCGATCGATAAGTTCAGAAAGGCCCTTCCGTCGTCCTATCACGTGGTCGTGGGCGGGACCGTCGAAGAGAGCCGGAAGTCGCAGGCATCGGTCCTGGCCGTGGTGCCGGTGATGCTGTTCGTCATGTTCACGGTGCTCATGATCAAGCTCCAAAGCTTCCCACGGCTGTTCATGGTCCTGAGCGTGGCGCCTCTCGGTCTGATTGGGGTCGTTGCAGCGTTGATGCTTTCCGGCAGGCCGCTCGGATTCGTCGCCATCCTCGGCGTACTCGCGCTGCTCGGCATGATCAGCAAGAATGCGGTGATCCTGATCGGCCAGATCGATGCCGAACGTGCCCAGGGCAAGACGCCGTGGGACGCTGCGGTGGATGCCAGCAGCTCGCGCTTTCGGCCGATCATGTTGACGGCCGTGTCGACAGTCCTTGGAATGATTCCGATCGCGCCCACGGTATTCTGGGGACCGATGGCATTCGCGATCATGGGTGGCTTGCTGGTCGCGACGCTCCTTACGCTCGTTTTCCTGCCCACACTTTATGTCGCGTGGTTCGCTGAAACAGGTCGGGCCGACCCTTCCGCGCCGAAGATGCCATCAAGAGGGTAGGAACTTGGGAGTATCGTTGGTGTGCTGACGGCAGGCGGCGCCTGTCCGGCTGCGTGCTATTAGCCCGGCGCGCCTTGACTTGGATCAACCGCCGCACCCCGCAGCCAGTGTCTAAGTCATTGTTCGACGCACCTTCGGCTGAAGAGGTGTGACCAATCGTGAAGCCGCCGTTTGTTGGGACGGCGTGGCCGATTGGAGAACAAGCGATGCGTTCTATTTTGGCCTTAAGCCTTTTGGTCACCCTGTGTGGCTCTGCGAACGCGGCTACGGCGCATCCCGCACACCGGCGGCACGCTATTGTTCGACCCAACCAGGGCATGACCTACGTGCCACCTGCCTACCGGGCCGCCCCGTACAATAATTACAATGAACCGTATTTCGGCGCCTCCCAAGGTTACGCGCCCGGTGAGAAAGAACGATTTCTCGAAAGTGTGAGACGAAATCTTTAGACGCTCGTTCCAGAGGGCTGATAATCGGGGATGCGTCGCATCGCCAGGCTTGTCGACTATAGCCCGAGAACTGACTTAACCGATCCAGCTTCGCTGAAAGACCAATCAATGGGCTTGTTCTCAGTCAAGAAAATAATTGAGTTTGCCGGATCAAAGCCGATCTCGGCCAGTCGGCTGCGAACATCCTTGTACAAGGCTTCCTTTTGAGAGTCGGAGCGGCCCGCGAGCAACGTAATTTCAACGACAACAGTCGAGTTCGGATCGCGTTGCCCCAAGAAGGTCGGGTGGCAGATCATGTCGCCTGGGGGATACCGTGAGATCAGACAAAAGTCGTCGTCCGGGTTCACGCCGCAGGTGGCGACCAGGCTTGCATGGAGACACGCGTTGATGGCCTGGCATGTCTCAATTGCCAATGCCTGCGGAACATGAAGTCGGTTGAATGGCATCTGCCTTGCTCAGTCGAATACCCTTGCTGCACTAGCAGGAAACGTCCGATCTGAAAACCTGAACCGGGTGCAACAACGCTAGCTCGGAAAAATCAGGCAGGTCGTCGTGCCATGCGCGAGCAATCGGCCCCGGGTATCGGTTACGCGGCCTTCTGCCGTCCCGACGCGACGGCCGCAATTCAGGACTCTGCCTTCGGCCCTGATCTGGCCAGTCTCCAGCGTGATGGCTCGGACCAGCGAGATCTTGAACTCGAGCGTCGTGCTGCCAACGCCTCTTTCGAGCATCGACTGGATAGCGAGGCCCATGCAGCTATCGAGAAGCGTCGCCGTGAGACCACCATGCACCGTACCCCATGGATTGAGGTGCGCGCCTGTTGGATCGAGCGTGATGGCGACCCGACCGCTTTCGGCCTCCACCACGTCGTAGCCCAAGGTCTGCGCGATCGTGTTAAGAGGTAGTGCCCCGCTGGCAAGGCCCTTGACGAACTCCAGCCCGCTCATTTCCCTTTGTCGCTCGGGACTGACCGTCCCGTAGGTCCTGTTGGCCATGTTACCTTCGGTTCTCTCGGCAATGACTGTGCTCACGACATCCAACCGCAGGGTGCCAGCGAGAGCCACCCGAAACCTGACACGCTGGCCGCGCTGGCTTTTTCGGCTCCAAAGCGCGATGAGACCGGGATGAATCGTCATCGCGCTTTAGGTTGTTGTTTGAGCATGATCTCCGCGCAAACGCGCTCCGCATTTGTCGCGAGGGAAAACCGCTCCACACTTTTCCGGATCATGCCCTAAGTGGGCCCTTGCCCACTCGCGCTTGTGAAGGACGTGCTGAGCCACGCACACCACACTCGTGCTATTGCTGCTCCCGCCCTCACACGGAGGTCCCCATGCTCCCCATCCCCGCCGACATCTTCACCGAGCCCGACGACGTCTCCCCGGACGCTCTCGCCAATCTCGGACCGCTGCTCCATCTCGCCGGCGTGTGGCAGGCCGACAAAGGTGTCGATATCAACCCGAAGGCCGACGGGCCGGAGCGGCGGACATTCATCGAGCATATCCGGATGGATCCGATCGATCCGCAGGCCAACGGGCCGCAGCTCTTCTATGGGCTGCGCTATCACATCCACATCAACACGCCCGAGGAGGACATCACCTTCCACGACCAGGTCGGCTACTGGCTGTGGGAGCCGGCAACCGGGCTGATCATGCAGACGCTGGCGATTCCGCGAGGGCAGGTGCTGCTCGCGTCGGGCAATGCCACGCCGGATGATAAGAAGATTTCCGTTACCGCGAAGCGCGGCGAGACGGCTTACGGGATCTGCTCGACCGACTTTTTGGAACAAGCCTTCCGCACCGACAGTTACCGCTGCGACATCACTTTCAACGATGATGGAAGCTGGACCTATCTCATCCAGACCGAGCTTTTCGTGCGAGGCGCGCCGTTCAATCATCGCGACACCAACACGCTCAAGCTGGTCGCGCCGCCAAAGCTCAATCCACTGGCGGTGATCGTGAACGATCGCGCCAAGAATCGCGTCAAGGATCGCATCAAGGGCGGCGGACCAGCGGCCTGAGAAGCAGCTACGGAGAATTGCATGAAGCCCCACGTTATCTGCCTGATGGCCTCGAGCGTCGACGGCCGTGTGCATCACAGCCGCTGGCGTCCGAAGGGCGCCGGTTCGGAGTGGTTCGAGCGGATACACGATGAGCTTGGCGGCGATGCCTGGCTGATCGGCCGCGTCACCGGCTCGGAGTTCGCCAAGGGCAAGCCGTATCCGACCACAACGACTGAGACTTTCCCGCGCGAGAACTGGTTTGCGCGGCGCGACGCGAAAGCCTACGGCGTGGTGCTCGATGCGCAGGGCAAGATCGGCTGGGGCCGCTGCGACATCGGCGGCGATCCCATCGTGGTGGTGCTGACCGAGCGCGTGCCGGATGCGCATCTTGCTGGGCTCCGCGGCGAGGGCGTGTCCTACATCTTTGCGGGCAAGTCGGAGATCGACCTTCCGCTCACGCTTCAAATCCTCAATCGCGAGCTCGGCGTGAAGCGGTTGCTGCTGGAGGGCGGCGGCGCTGCCAACGGCGCATTTTTGCGCGCAGGCCTCATCGACGAGTTGAATCTGGTCCTCTGTCCGGCCGTGGACGGCGCCAGGGGCGCGCCGATCGTGTTCGACTCGGGCGATGCCGAGAGCGAGCAGCGTGCGCCCGTCACCGAGATGACGCTCGAGAGCACGCGGCCGCTCGGCGGCGGCGTGCTGCTGTTGCGCTACCTGATGCAGAACGATCCGAAAGCCGCGGGCCAGTAAAGTACAGGCATGGCGGACAAGTCAGAGCACATCCTCATCGTCGGCGCCGGCGCGGCCGGCCTGATGGCGGCGCGCGAGCTCGCACGTGCCGGCCGGCGGGTAACGATCCTGGAAGCGCGCACAAGGTGCGGCGGACGGATTCTTCCGCTTCCCGCCGCGGAGTTCGGATATGAAGCGGCCGGCGGCGCCGAGTTCGTCCATGGCGAGGCGCCGGTCACGCGCGCTTTGCTCGCCGAGGCGGGGCTTTCGCTGTCCACGATCGAGGGGACGCAATGGAACTTCGAGGGCGGAAAATTCTCGCGCGAGGCGCGCCACGATCCGCACGAAGCCGAGCTTCATCAGGTGGTGAAGGACTTGAAGGACGACCTGACCGTCGCCGAATTTCTGCGCCGGCATTTTCCGGGCAGCCAGTACGAGTCGTTGCGGCAGTCCGTCGAGCGGATGGTGGAAGGCTACGACGCCGCCGATCCCGCGCGTGCCAGCACGCTGGCGCTGCGCGATGAATGGATGGCTGGCGGGCGGCATATGCAGGCGCGTCCCGTCGGCGGCTATGGCGCTCTCATTGCATTTCTGGAGGCGGAGGGCCGTGCGCTTGGCGTCGATATCCATCTCGGCTGCGCCGTGTCAGGGATCGAGGAGGTGGGAGGCCGCATCGCCGTCCGCTGCGGCAATGGCGAGGTGCATCATGGCGACGCTGCGGTGCTCACCGTGCCGCTGCCGCTGCTCAAGGAGATCGCGCTGCCGCCCGTCGCGCGCGAGAAGGCTGCGGCGGCCGCGGATATCGGCTTCGGCGACGTCATCAAAATCCTGCTGCATTTCGAGAGCCGCTGGTGGCTCGACCGGCAGGCTGATTTCACAGACCTGACCTTCCTGCTCTCGGATGAACAAATCCCGGTGTGGTGGACGCAGCATCCGGCAGGGCATGCCGTGCTCACCGGCTGGTTCGGGGGCCCGCAGACCGCAGGCCTTGCCGGCATCAGCGAGCCGGAGCTGATCGAGGCTGGGCTCGCCTCGCTTGCCGGCATCTTCGCACTGTCGCCGAATGATCTCGCGCAAAAGATCGTCGCTGCCCGCGCGATCAACTGGGCGCACGATCCCTTCGCGCGCGGCGCCTATTCCTGGGCCACGCCGCAGACGCGTGATGCGCAATCGATCCTCGCCAGCGCGGACGGCTCCACGGTGCTGTTCTCCGGCGAAGCCCTCTACCGCGGCAGCGACATGGGCACCGTCGAGGCGGCGCTGGCGAGCGGGCAGGAGACGGCGCGCATCATCCTGAAGGGGCGTGCCTAGCTCGCTTGGACATGATGACCTTTGGTTGGATTGGTGCGAAGTGCAGTTCACCTCTCCCCGCAGGGGAGAGGTGAATGCTGTCCGCGGTTGCTGTTCAAACTAGGCCGCGCGCACCGATTCCAGGAAATTCCCGACCTCGAGCTTGAGGCGGCTGGAGTCGCGGGCCAGGAGCTGGGCGGCTGACAGCACTTGCGATGAGGCCGAGTCGGTCTGGCTCGCGCCGTCGCGCACGTCGGCGATATTTGCGGATACCTGCTCGGTGCCGAGCGCCGCCTGCTGGACGTTGCGGGCGATCTCCTGCGTGGCCGCGCCTTGCTCTTCGACGGCGGCGGCAATCGCCGAGGCGATTTCCGAAAGTTGCGCGATGGTGGCGCTGATCTCCCCGATGGCGCCGACCGACTCCTTCGTCGCCGCCTGGACGCCCATGATCTGCTGGTGGATTTCCTCGGTCGCTTTCGCGGTTTGCTGCGCCAGCGCCTTCACCTCCGCCGCGACCACGGCGAAGCCGCGGCCGGCTTCGCCGGCGCGCGCGGCTTCGATGGTCGCGTTCAGTGCCAGCAGATTGGTCTGGCTCGCGATCGAGTTGATCAACTCGACGACGTCGCCGATTCGGTCTGCTGCCTGCGACAGCTCTCCGACGCGCTTGTTGGTGTTGTGGGCCTGCTCGACCGCTTCGCTCGCCCTGCGCGCGGATTCCTGAACCTGCCGGCTGATCTCGGTCACCGACGAGGTGAGCTCTTCGGTGGCGGTGGCCACCGAGTTCACGTTGACGGAAGCTTCATCGGAGGCCGCTGCGACCGCAGTGGTGAGCTTCTGCGAGCGGTTGGCCGTCGCCGTCAGCGTGCCGGCGGAAGCCTCGAGCTCCGTCGCCGCGGAGGACACCGTGCCGACGATCTCACCGATCACGGCCTCGAAATCGCGGGTGATGGCGTCGGCCCGGCGGCCGCGCTCGATCTGCGCCTCGGCCTCGCGTGCAGCCGCTTCATCCGCGAGCTTCTTCGCGATCAGCGCGTCCTTGAAGATCTGCAGCGCGTTGGCCATGGTGCCGATCTCGTCCTTGCGATGTCCGTCCGGGATCTCGACGCCGAGCTCCCGGTCGGCAAGCCGCAGCGTCGCCCCGGTCAGCCGCGCCAGCGGCCGGATCACGTGGCGCATCGCTACGAACACTACGGCGATCGAGGCGGCGAGCACGACGAACAGCACCGCGATAGCCCAGCTCAGCCGCATCTGGGCCTCAGCGATCGCGGCGTCATTGGCTTTGTGGGCAAAGTCGAGGGCAGCGTCGCGCAGGCTCAGCACGCTGTTCAAGGTACCGGCGATCCAGGCGGGCCACTCGGCTTCACTGGCCGGAGAAGGGCGGCCCTCGCGCGCGGCCGCGGAGACCTCGTGAAACCGCGGCTCGCCTTCGGTCATGAGCTTGGAACGCACCTGGTCGATCGAGCGAACGAGCTCCGGCGCGCCGCCGGCATTGCTGACGCCCTGCTCGATCTGGCGCCAGAGCAGGCCGACCTGGCCGGTCAATTCGGTGACCTCGACGTTCTGGGCGGCAGACAAGGGCTGGTTGCGGACGAAGAGGCCGAGGATCGCCGTGCGTGCACCATTGGTGGTGCGCATGGCTTGTGCGCTTTGCGCGAGTTGCGCCGACGGCAACAGGTTTTCTATGTCGCTGCCGGTGCGCGACAGGTTGATCAGGACTTCGCCGGTCGCGGCGGTGAGGGAGTCGACGGCGCGCGCAAGTCCGGCCACGATCGCGGTCTGGCTGTTGGGCGGGCGTTGCGCCTTGGCCATGACCGCCGCCTGACGACCGGCACTGCGGGTTTGTTGCAAGGCAAGCTCGGCAGCCTCAATCGATGCGACCGGAAGGTCCGCCGCGCCAACGGCCTTCTTGGCCGCGCCGATGGCAGCATCGGTGCCGGCGACAACTTTGTCCAAGGCCGACAATTTTTCGGACGTGGCCGCTTCGGCTGTCGGGCCCGTAACCGCAAACCAAGCAGTACGCTCGGCCGGAATCAGGCTGTTGGCCTTCATCACCAGTTCGAATGCGGTGAGCGCGCGCGCGGCCGCTTCCCGCTTGCGCAGATCACGCCATCCATCCCAGGCGACCGAAACGGCGAAGGCCACGGCGAGGAGGCCCGTAATCAGATTGCCAGCCAGGATTTTCCATCGCAGGCTGATCCCGCGCTTCGAGCGATTTGCGGATGAGTGCTCAGACGGCGAAGGAAGCTCTGACATCGGTTGGACCAAACTTATCCGGGCGTTTTCACGATAGGCTCGGCCAGCGGCCGACTCTCGCCACTAGTCTACTTAAGTAATTGCAACTAAGACGTTAAGTGTGCTTGCGGCCGGCCTGGACGCGATGCTGCTTATCGCGGCAGGCACAAGCTCGAACGGCCGCGGAGGGACGGCTGACGGATCCTGATTCTCGGCGTGTCCGGCTTGGCCGAACCCGTGCGCCGAATGGCTGCTGCCAGAATCTGACACGGCCTGCTGCTAAAGGGCGGGCATCTGTCGGAGGACCTCACATGAAGCACTGGATCGCCGTCGCCTCGGCCAAGCACGTCCGGATCGGGCGTGCGCATGGCTTCATGCAGGTCTGCCACGGCAAAGGCGGCCCGCTGCGGCGGATCTCGCCGGGCGATCGCGTCGCCTACTACTCGCCGACCGAAACTTTTGGCGGCAAGGATCGGCTCCAGGCCTTCACCGCGATGGCGTGGTCAAGCCGGGCGTGCCCTACCAGGCCGACATGGGCGGCGGCTTCCACCCGTTCCGCCGCGACGTCGCATGGAGTGACGCTGCCGAGGTGCCGATCCGGCCGCTGCTCGAAAGTCTCGCCTTCACGCGCGACAATCCGAACTGGGGCTACAAGCTGCGTCTCGGCCTGTTCGAGATTTCAAGCGAAGACATGGAGCTGATCCGCCACGTGGCGTCATCGAGCCGGCCGTTGCTGCTGGTCTGACGACGCAGACTTCCAGGCAAAAAGCCCGCATCGCTGCGGGCTCTTCTTCTCACCAGCGGTGGCCGCCATAATAGCCGTGGGGCCTGCCGTGATAGACATGTGGCCGCGGATAGTAGCCATAGCTCCGGTAGTGCGGGCGATAGTAGGCGTGAGGCCGCCAATGGTGATGTCGCGGGCCGTGCCAGTGATGATGCCGGCCTTGCGCGCTGATGTCGGTCGATGGGCTGGCCTGCATGTGCGGCTTTGCCGCGGTCTTGGCTGCGCCCTCGCCGGCGGCGTTCGCCGCGGATGAGGTTGCGAGCGCTGCAGCAGCAACAGCTATCGCCACAAAGAGATTTTTCATTCCGTCACTCACTCCAATTGATGTGCGAGGCAATAACGGAATGAGCGGCCTGCACGTTCCGGCGACAAAGTGCCGCCTTGATCGGCGCTTTGCCGGCACAGAATCGCCGCAAGGCTTGACGTGCCGGCATCACGGATGCGGATCGGGAAAGCAGTGCCGCTCGGTGAGCGCGGCCAGGATCTTGTCCTTGTCGGCGATGAACGCGCGCCCCCGATGGCTGCCGGTCTGATGCGGCGACGTGACGCCGTCAGCGAGCACGAGCAGCGGCAGCGATTGATTCTCTTCGCCCACGAGGTCGATGACGGCCTGTCGCGGCCGCGGCCAGGCGATGCGCTCGACGTCGATCTTGTTGGCGAGGTCGGGAAACGAGGCGAGCACTCCTTCGATCAGTGCGCAGTGCCAGCAGTAGAAGTTTTGGCCCGGATAGGCCGGATCGACAAAGCCGGGGCGCAAAAGAAACAGGTGGTCGCGGGTCATGGAAATCAAGCCCCTGTTGCTGAGGTCTCACAATACTATGGCAGGGAGCCATACAACACATTCGCGGTTGACGCCTGAACGTGTTGGCCGCCCGGCGCGACAGATGCACAAGATTCACGTCAAGAGTTTTGTCATGAAGCGCGCCGCCATCCTCTGCACCGCCTCGTTGTTCGCCCTACAAGCGGGTGCCGCGGCCGCGAAGTCGATCACCTGCTCCTACCCGCAAGACCAGGAGCTAACGTTCGAGGTGCCGAAAAAGCAGGGTGGCCTGCCGCCGATCGATTTCGATTATCCGTCGAAGGTCACGCTGTTCAGCTTCCGCGACGACAATCTCCTGGTCGTCGCCATGGACGAGTCGGACAAGAGCCGTGTCCGGGTCGTGATCTCGGCGCAGCGCGACAAGGCCAAGGGCATCTACGCCGGGCAGATCGTGACCGATCTCGGCGGTAACCAGCTCATGCTCGATAATGGCCCCGTCACCTGCAAGGTGAAGGGTTGACCGAGCCGATGCATGAGCGCGCTCCTTCGCCTGGCAACAGTCGTCATGCTGTCGATTGCATTCCAGGGCGTCGCCATGGCGGCTGACGAAAAGCCCTGCCATGAGAGCGCTGATGATGCGGCGATCGCCCGTTGCCGCGCGGCCGTGACGAGCGGGGCGGTAACGCCGCGCGATCTCGCCAGCATGCTCTGGGAGCGCGGGCGCAACACGATGCGCGCGGATGATCTCGATGGTGCGTTAACCGATCTCGACGCCGCGATCGCGGTCGACCCGACCTTTGCCGCGGCGTTCAACAGCCGCGGCGTGGCGCTTCGCCGGCAGCAGCGCTATGAGAAGGCGCTGGCCGATTTCGACGCGGCGATGCGGCTCGACCCGGCCAATGCGATCTTCCCGGCCAACCGCGGCCGGACCTGGCAGGAGATGCGGGATCTCGACCATGCGATGGCCGATTATGACCGCGCACTCAGGCTTGATCCCAAGCAGCTCACCGCCCTCTATGGCCGCGCGATGGTGCACCATGCACGCCGCGAGCTCGACGCCGCGATCGCGGGCTTCAACGCGGCGCTGGCGATCGATCCGAACAATGCCATCGGGCTCGCCAATCGCGCCGACGCTTTCGACGACAAGGGCGAATTCGATCGCGCCATCAGGGATTACAGCGAGGCGCTGCGAATCGACGCGCATTATGCCGCGGCGCGGATCGGCCGCGGCCGCGCCTATCAGGAAATGGGCAACTACGGGGCGGCAATCGCTGATTACAGCGCGGTCCTCGCGATCGATCCGAAGGACGTCTATGCCCTGCATAATCGCGCAGCCGCCTACGTCCGCACCGGCGATTTCGATTCCGCGATCGCGGAAGCAAGCCAGTCGATCGCGCTCGATCCGAACGACAGTACCGCCTATCTCAACCGGGGCAGCGCCCATGCGTTCAAGCGCGACTATGCGAGCGCGATCGCCGACTATTCGCAGGCGCTGCGCGTCAACCCGGACGATGTCGATGCGCTCACCGCCCGCGGCCGGGCCTACGAGGAAATCCGCGACTTCGACCATGCGAGCGCCGACTACGCCCGCGCCCTGAAACTGAAGCCGCAGGCGCGCGAGATCCGTGAGCGGCTGGAGAAGACGAGGCAGCGGATGCGCTGACTTTCAAGTTCGGCGTCGGGCGCCCGGCGTTTTTGCTGACGATCAATGTGAGGCATCGCCGGTCGCGCTATGTATCGCTCTCCCAATAGCGGCGATTCGCCTGTACACTGGAAGACGTCATGGCAGAGCACGTCACTGAGGAAGATGTCCCGCCGACGCTGGCGGAGGTGATGACGCTGCCGCAGCTGCTGCGCTGGCGCGTGGCCTTGACGCCGGGCAGGGAGGCCTATCGCCAATACGATGCGACGGCGGGACGCTGGGCGAGCTATTCCTGGCGACAGATTGACGCCGAGTTCGACCGCTGGCGCCGGGCGCTCGCCGCTGAGGGTTTGGCGGCCGGTGAGCGGGTCGCGATCCTGATGCCCAACGGCCTCGCGCATGTCGCGATGGACCAGGCGGCACTGTCGCGCGGTCTCGTGCCGGTGCCGATGCACGCCGTCGACAACCCCGACAGCATCGCCTACATCCTCGGCGATTCCGGCGCCCGCCTGCTGTTCGTGGATACGCTGGAGCGCTGGCAGGCGATCGTCGCGACCGGGCAGCCGGTCCCGTGTCTCGCGCGCGTCGTCTGCGCGAGTTTTTCAGAGGCATCGCCGACTGACGCCCGCGTCATCGCGCTCGATCGCTGGCTCGGCTCTGTGGCCGGCGGTCCCGCGATGGCCAACGTTGCTGTCCGTGCAGATGATCTCGCCGCCATTGTCTACACCTCGGGCACCACCGGGCGGCCGAAGGGAGTGATGCTGTCGCATGGCAACGTCGTTGCGAATGTGAAGGCGATCGCGCGGCGCATCGCCGCCGAGCCGGACGATGTCTTCCTCTCCTTCCTGCCGCTCTCGCACACGTTCGAGCGCACTGGCGGCTATTACTATCCGATCGCGGCGGGCGCCTGTGTCGCCTATGCGCGTTCGGTGCCGCAGCTCTCCCAGGACTTGAAGCATGTGCAGCCGACGGTACTGATTTCAGTACCGCGGATCTATGAGCGCATTTTTGCGCTGATCATGCAGCACCGTGAAGCGGCCGGCCGCGCCGAGCGCGCGCTGTTCGATTTCACCCTTGCCGTCGGCGGCCGGCGCTTTGACGCGCGGCAGGGGAGGCGCTCGCTCTCGCTGTTCGACCAGCTGGCCTGGCCGATCCTGAAGCGCCGCGTCGCCGGCAAGGTGCTGGCACAGTTCGGCGGGCGCTTGCGCGTCGCCGTCTCGGGCGGTGCGCCGATCGCAGAACCGGTCATCCGCCTGTTTCTCTCGCTCGGGCTCGACGTCCTGCAAGGCTACGGCATGACCGAGACCTCGCCGGTCGTCTCCGTCAACACCGCCGAGGACAACGACCCGCGCTCGGTCGGCCACGTCCTCGACGGCATCGAGGTCAAGCTCGGCGACAAGGATGAGCTGCTCGTCCGCGGCCCGAGCGTGATGCTCGGCTATTGGCACCGGGAGGAGGAGACGCGCCGCGTCAAGGAGGCCGATGGCTGGTTGCACACCGGCGACCAGGCGCGCATCGAGCACGGCCGCATCACGATCACCGGCCGCATCAAGGACATCCTCGTCACCTCCACCGGCGAGAAGATTGCGCCAGTCGATCTCGAAACCGCGATCCTTGCCGATCCCCTGTTCGAGCAGGCCTTCGTGATCGGCGAGCAGCGACCTTTCCTCACGGCCTTCGTGGTGCTCAATGCCAAGACGTGGGAGCAGGAGCAACAGAGGCTCGCAGGGCTCGGTAAGCAGGGCGAGGGCGGGGAGCGTGCCGCTCTGCTCGCGCGGATCGCCGCGGCCGTGAAGGACTATCCGGCCTATGCGACGCCGCGCGCGGTGTCGTGGTCGCTGGAGCCGTGGACGATCGCGGCGGGGTTGTTGACACCAACGCTGAAGAACAAGCGCCCCGCGCTGGAGCATCGCTTCGCCGCGGAGATCGAGCAGGTATATGCAAGGAAGCCGCCGCTGGCGCCGAGGCCGGCGCCTCCTGCACTTTGATCGTGCCGCTATCGGGTGGCGAGCGACATGAGCAGATTCAGTCTGTGGTTGCGCGTGCAATTTGCACGGTTGCCAGCATCATCTATTTACCAAGATGACTGCCTGTCGTGACCGGCTGAACGTTTGCCGTTCAGTTCCTAGACGATTGAGCCTCCAGCCCGGTAGGAACTCGGAACGATTGAGCCCCGCTTGGCTGGTTACGGCGGATCGCCTGGTCGCGATGCAGAATATCCCGGATCCGTTGCAGGACGCGGGCTTGTGGTGCGGATTTGCCTGGCGAACCGCGCAGCTGCAAATACGAAGTCAGCGATGTCGCGCTGGCGAGCGGGATTCCGCTCCCACTTCAGCGCGGCTGCTCAACCGGACGCAATGGTGTGACGCAATGATAATTCGCATATTGGATGTTCTCGTACGCCTGGCCAGAAGGTTGGATGCGATTCGCTTCAAGAGGGTGATGCGGTTGATGATGTGCGACGTCGAGACGGATTTTCTGTGCGTTGCCTCGATCGTCCGCTCGATCGATGACGCGCTCTCTGTGGCCGAAGCCGAACGGGCGACGGTCAGTTTGCGAATTGATGATGTCCTGGCGCGCGCCGCGGTGACGAGCGGCAACGACGTCGACGAGTATGTGACCCGTGATTCGCTCGATATTCATCACCAAAATCTGCTCGACACGGAAATCTCAGACGGTCGGCTCCGGCTGGGGCAGCTGTCGCAGAACATCAAGCATTTCCGCTTTTTGAGAGAGGCGCTGCTGACGCGGTTTCCAGATTTCAAGATGGTGTCCGATACCGGCATGGCGACCCCGTTGTTGCGGAGTTTCTGATCGATGACGTCCGAACTTCCAACCGAACCCGACCTTTGCCGCTTTGATCGATGCTTCTCTCAAACGCCGCGCATGTCGGACGGTGTTACGCCGAACCGCCGTCGGAACACGCGGTTGAAATAGGAGATGTCGGGAAATCCCGCTGAATGGGCGAGGTCGCTGACCTTGCGCCAACGGTTGAGAGGGTCGAGGAGCAGCTTGCGCACGAGCAGCAGGCGCTGCTCGAGGAGGAATTCGGTGAACGTGGTTCCCGTCTGTTCGAACATGCGCTGGGCATGGCGCGGGCTAACGCCCGCATTCTGCGCGACCGAGTAGATCGTCAGATCACCCCGGCTCAGATTGGCGATGACGTCGGCGCGCATGAGGTCGAGCCGCACGGCAGAATACCCTCTGTTCGCCAGTTCGGTGTGGTCGGCGTCTGTCCGCAGCAACAGGGCGACGAGATCGACCATGTGTTGCGCCATCAGGTGCTGGCCGACCACGTCGGTGTGCGGGCCAAGATTGGCGGCAAGCGCGTGGTAGCGAACGATGGCTTCTCTGATGGGAGCTTGATCGCCAAGAACCAGCGCCAGCCGGTCCTCGGCCTCGGGGCAGACCGTCAACAGCATGGATCGCGGGATGCGTACGGTCTTGACCTCGCAGTTGTTGCTGATGCCCGTGCCACAGAGCACGCTCATGTCCGCGAGACACATCTGCGAATCCGACAGTTCGATCGACTGTCGCTCGTGCGATACCAGCACGCGGCCGGACGTCGCGAGGACGAGACACATGCCGTCGAAACCGTCCTTCAGTGTTTCGCGGGTGCGCAAGAGTTCAGCCGACGACCCGCTCAAGGCGGCCAACAGGATGCCGCCGAGCAGGCTGACCTGCAGTGTGCAGTCGATGCTGTTGCCTTCGCTCGGCTTGATGTCAGCCCGGCACATGCACCGGCACAATTCCTCGCGCCATCGTTCGTAGTCGCGCCCGTGCGGCGCGCCCGTGTAACTGTTGATGAAGAAATTCGGCGCGCCCGCTTGTTGCATCATGACTCCTTCGCTCTCGACAGCCCAAAATAGTCGGAGATCGCGCGCAAGCGAAAGGCCAGCGCCAGCGGAGATCGCCTCAATCTACACGTTTGGCGCTGGAGTCCAATCGGGGCGAACCCGGTATCTCCCCGCGCTTTGATCGCGCCGCCATCAAGCCGCGAGCGACGCGGACAGATTCAGTTTGCCGTTGCGCTTGAAACCACTTTGGGGGCGCTTCTGCCCGTGGCCGTTCTGCATCACGGCGCCGCCGTCACGCCCGCAGGGCGCTGATGGTGAAACGATTGGCGGTGCGTTCCAAGACGGCGACAGGCTCGTCGGACTATCCTCAATCTGCGCCGGTCGGATACAGCCGTGCCGACGGATCCAGCTATAGACGAAACACAGAAACGGATGGTGTGCTCGCACCGTCCACATGGGCAAAAGTTTGGGGTTTGACATGAAGAAGATTTTGCTGACGCTGATAGCGGTGGCGGCGATGGCCGGATCGGCCTCAGCGGCCGACCTCGCGGCCCGGCCCTATGTCAAGGCCCCGATGCCCGCGCCGGTCGCGAGCTGGACCGGATTCTACATTGGTGGCGACGTTGGAGGCGCGTGGGCGCGTACGTCGGTTGCGAACAACTTCCTTCCGAACGGCGCTAAGTTTGGGGCCGACAATGAGGTCTTCAACAACAGCGCCTCTTCGGTGACGGGCTCAATTCATGCCGGATATAATTGGCAGGTGTCGCCGCAGGCGGTCGTGGGTATCGAAGCCGACTGGACAGGCCTGAAGGCGAACAGCAGTGCCACCACAATCTGGACGGCTGGGGGCGCGGCGTCGTGTACTTTTATTCCTGCGGCGAGTTGCTTCACGACAATTTCAACGAATCTGTCCTGGCTCGCGACCGTCCGCGGCAGAGCCGGCGTGCTCGTTGCACCGAACGTCCTCCTGTATGCGACCGGTGGCGTCGCTTGGGGCAAGCGGGACTACTTCGGCGAGGGCAGCAATTCCACTGGCTACGACGCGGTGTTCAGGGGATCGTCTTCCTCGAACACGGGCTACGTCGTGGGCGCTGGCGCAGAATGGATGGCCGCCGCGAACTGGATCGTGAGGGCTGAATACCTCTACTCCAGCTTGGGCAAGGGCCCGAACGTCTCCGTGTTCTCGGCTGGGTTTCCAACCTTCGGCAACAATTTCTCTTGGGATCGCACCAACATCAACACGGTGCGGATCGGCCTCAGCTACAAATTTGGTGGTCCTGTCGTCGCCAAGTACTAGGGCCTGTCCTCAATTGGGCGATTCACAAGAGGATAGCGGCGTGATTCATGGGGTGTCAGCTGATTCTGAGCTGACAGATGCGCCGCTACGCCCTTCGGGACGATCAATGGGACAGGATCAAGGATGTTCTGCCCGGCCGTAAAGGGCATGTGGGCGACGGCGCGAGGCCACGGGCGACATGATCATCGTGCGTTGCGCCGACGACTTCGTCGTTGGGTTCGAACGCGAACATGACGCCCGGTACTTCCTCGACACGTTGCGCGAACGGCTGAAGGAGCTCGCGCTGTCACTGCATCCTGAGAAGACCCGACTGATCGAGTTCGGGCGCTTTGCGGCGAACAACCGCAAGCGGCGCGGGCTTGGCAAGCCGGAGACCTTCAACTTCCTCGGCTTCACTTTCATTTGCGGCAAGTCGCGGCAGGGCAAGTTCCTGATCAAGCGGAAATCCCGCCGCGATCGTATGGCGGATGAAGTTGCAAGCCGTGAAGCAGGAGCTGCGACGGCGTATGCATCAGTCAGTCCCCGAACAGGGTAAATGGCTGAGGCGAGTCATCCGTGGCTACTTCAACTACCACGCCGTACCGACCAACAGGCGGGCGGTCGCAAACTTCCGGGACGAGGTGGTTCGAGGCTGGTGGCGGACGCTGAAGCGTCGCAGCCAGAGGCGCTCGCTTGGATGGGAGCAAATGAGGCAGCTCGCGGACGTGTGGCTCCCCAAACCGGAAATCCTGCATCCTTGGCCCAACCAGCGGTTCGCCGTCAGACACCCGAGGTAAGAGCCGTATGCGGGAAAACCGCACGTGCGGATCTGTGCGGGGGGCGCGAGGCAACTCGCGTCCCTACCGCGACCACTCAGTGCACGCTCGACCTGATAGATCGCAAAATCGCTAGTTAAGTGCACTGTCACCGGCTGGCTATCGTGACTCCTTCGCTCGCGACAGCTCAAAATATTCGGAGATCGCCCAAGCTGAGAGCCCGAAACTAGCGACCGGGCGTCATGAAGCACGAAACGTTGCGGATCGTCGTCCCGGGCCTCATCCTGCTCCTTGGCAGGTAAGCGGCCGTCCGCCGGCTACTTGAACGGATCCTGGATCGACGGTGAGGACTGCCGGACGCGGCGCACGCTCACCGGCGTGCCGTCGGAGACGAACAGCAGCTCGTACCTGCGGCCTTCGTTGTCGGTCGCCGTGCAGGTGATGTTCGAGACCTGCCGGGCGGCGAAATTGCCGGTCTGGCGGCAGACGCCGGTGGAGATCTGCTCGGCCGGCACCGGCAGGCCGTCGACCCTGGGCCGGTCCTTGGAATTGAGCAGCATGCGGTCGATCGGCAGCTCATAGGAATTGTCGTCGGCGCGCTTGCCGTTCTCGCCGGAGAACGAGACGACGTGGCTGTCATCAGTGGGGTCGTCGATCGCGACCGCGAAATTGACGCGGCCCTTGTCACCATGGGCGTAGGCCACCGTCTTGCAGGCGAACTCGCGCCCCGCGATCCGCAAGGTCTTGCATTGGCCTGACATCAGCGCCAGCAGGTCGATGAAGGAGTTTTGCGGCTCCGCCTGGTTGTTGACTCCTATGGGGGCGGAAGACCCGGCAAAACAAGGAGTTGCGAGAGCAATCAGGCTCGCGGCCAGAACCGGTCGGAAGCGGCGGCGCATCATGGGGCTCGCATGGCGCGTGGCGGAAACGGAAAAGTTCCGTGCCTCAACCATCCAGCTACCAATTGGTTGCGATCCCGTTTGTTGTGCGAAGCACATGCCCGTCTGGAATACCACCGCGCCACCCGCCGGCGATTCACGAAAACCGCCTCAACCTCGACCCGGCGCGCACTTGCCGTCAGGGCCATGTTTTTTTCGTGGCAAAGCTTGTCGCCGCCACCGCCCTCCGGCAGTGTCTCCGGAAATCTACGGGGAGGCTTCGCATGACCAAGGTCATCCCGAGCCGCGTCGCCGGCCGGATCGAAGGCGATTTCGTCGTGTTTCTGATCGGCATGCGCGTCAACAAGCCGTGGGCGCTCCACAAATGGCTGCCGGTCGCGCTCGCCATGCCGAGGATGATCAAGGAGCTGGAGAAGGCCTCAAGGGAGGTGGGCTTCCTCGGCCACACCGAGCTCGGCCTTCTCAACATGGTGCAGTATTGGCGGAGCTTTGATCATCTGGAGCGCTACGCCAGGGCGCATGACGCGCAACACTGGCCGGCCTGGGTCGATTTCAACCGGCGGCTGAAGGACAGCCGCGGCGACGTCGGCATCTGGCACGAGACCTACCGGGTCCACGCCGGCGACTATGAGGCGATCTACAGCGGCATGCCCCCGTTCGGCCTCGGCAAGGCCGGCGCCTCCAGCGGCATCACCGACGCCAACGACAGCGCACGGCAGCGGCTCGGCGCTGCCTGATCGAAACTTCTCACTGGAGTGCAGTCTGCCAGCGCGCATCGCGCAGCGAGGGGCGGCGATGCAGGCGGGCATCGAGTAGGGCATGGGCCCGCGCGAGTTCGCCGCTGCGCATCAATGCGACGATAAAAGTGTCCTCTATAAGCTCGCGCTGGGCATGGCTGCCGCCGATCCGCACGACCTGGCTGAGAACCGGCGCAAGCTGGCGCACGCAGGCGGCATAATCCTCGTCGGCGAAGGCCGTGAACGCCCGGCAGATCGCGGGCACGACGGGGCCCGCAGGCAGCTTGCCGTCGGCCAGCCGCTGCTCGATGACGGCAAGACGCGCGGCAAGTGCTTCGCGATCCTGTGTGGCGGCCGCGAACAGCGCCATGTGGACGTCGGCAAAGGGGATGCTCGATTTCGGAAACAGCTTTTGCGCGGCGGCGTCGGCCTCGATCCATAGCTCTTTCGGCACAGCGTGACCATAGGCCGACAGGCGCCACAACAGCGAGGCGCCGTCGGTGATCACGTTGAGCGGCGGCGCCTGTGTCATCGACGGTTGCAGCACGTCAGCATAGATCGCGAGCGCGCGCGCCGCATTGCCGTGCTCGAGCGCACCCAGCGCCTGGTGCCAGCGGATATGGCCGTGCAGGATTCCGGAACGGTCATAGCCGCCGATCCATTCGTCGACGAGGCGGTCCGCCTCGTCGATTGAGCCGTCCTCGAACATGGCATGCAGCACTGCGTGGGCGCCATGCGCATTTTTGCGCTTCAGGCCAAAGCCGCGCTCGGTGATCGCGCGGCCGCGCGTAACATCGCCGTTCTCGGTGATCGCCCAGCCGTAGAGCGTCAGGAACCACCAGTCCTCGCCATAGTGATGCGCGACGCGTGCGCAGAGATCCTGCCGCGCGCGGTCGTGATCGGCCATGCCGGAGAAGGCGAACAGGCCGAAGGCGCCGAGCGGCAGCGCCAGCACCACCGCATCGCGCGGCCAGGCCTCGATATGCTTCAAGGTCGCGGCCAGCGCTTCGGGCATCCGCCCTTCGACCGCGAGCGCCAGCGCCTCGACGTGCGAACGTTCGCGCTCCGTGCCGCGCTTCGCCACCAGCTCGCGCGCCAGGCCCGCTTTCTTCCGCGCGAGCTCGCCCTGCTGATAGAACGAATGCACGCGTGCGCGCGCAATGTGCGCCAGCGCGAAATCAGGATCAGCCTCGGTCGCGCGCTCCAGCGCTTCCGCAGTGCCCGTCCAGCCCGCGAGCAGGAGGTCGACGCCCTCGCGATAGGAGCTCGCAGCCGCATCGGATGTGGTGGAGAGCGGAAGCCCGTAGCGGTCCTGATGCGCCATGCTCACTTCCTCATGCCGTTCGCGCGCGGCGGCCCTCGATCGGATAGGCCGGGTCATTGTAGCCCGGCGTCGAGGGATGGCCCGACGTCACCAGGGTGTCGATCAGCGCTTCGTCCTCTGCGCCGAAGCGATAGTCGAGCGCGCGGATGTAGTCGTCCCACTGCTCCTCGGTGCGCGGGCCGGCGATGACCGAGGTGACGAAGGCGGAGTTGAGCACCCAGGCGACGGCGAACTGGCCGGCGGTGATGCCCTTCTTCTCCGCGTGTTGCTTGATCTCCTGCGCGAGCTTGAGGGACTCGGGACGCCATTCCGTCTGCATCATGCGGGTGTCATTGCGGCCTGCACGCGTCTCCTTGTCGGGCGGCGCATCGGGGCGGTACTTGCCTGTCAGCACGCCGCGCGCCAGCGGGCTATAGGGCACGATGCCGAGGCCGTAATAGCCGCAGGCCGGAAAATGCTCGACCTCCGGCATGCGGTTCATCGCGTTGTAATAAGGCTGGCTCACCACGGGCCGGTCGATGCCGAGCCGGTCGCAGATGTTGCAGATCTCGGCGACGCGCCAGGCGCGATAGTTCGAGACGCCGAAATAGCGCACCTTGCCGGCGCGGATCAGGTCTCCCATCGCGCGCACGGTCTCCTCGAGGGGTGTCGCATGGTCTTCCTTGTGCAGATAGTAGATGTCGATGACATCGGTGCCGAGGCGCTTCAGGCTTTCATCTGCCGCCTGCAACACCCAACGCCGCGACAGCCCGCTGCGATTGGGATCATCGCCCATGGGATTGGCGAGCTTTGTGGCGAGCACCCAGGCGTGACGGTTGTTGGCGATCGCGCGGCCGACCACCTCTTCCGAGCCGCCGTTGGAATAGGCGTCCGCGGTGTCGATGAAGTTGACGCCGGCCTCGCGCGCCTTCGCGATGATCTTTGCGGAATCGGCTTCATTGGTGAGGCCACCGAACATCATCGTGCCAAGGCAGATCGGCGACACTTTCAGGCCGCTGCGGCCGAGCTGGCGGTATTGCATGGGTCAATCCTCGATGCGTTTATGGGTACCACCATAGCGATCTCACTCCGTCATTGCGAGTGCAGCGAAGCAATCCAGTATTGCTTCAATACGCGTGCTCTTTCAGTATCGTCGTCCTGGACAAGCGAGCGGAGCGAGTGCTGATCCAGGACCCATAACCCCAGGAAGTAGTTTGGTGGAGACTCGTGGTTACGAGCTCGCGCGACAATTGCGCCATGGGGTAATGGGTCCTGCCTTTCGCCAGGACGACGTCGGAGGACGTCTTGCAATGAGGCTACTCCGGCCCCTTCAAGATCTTGAACACCCCATTCGCCATCACGATGCAGCGGTCGTCGACGGTGACTTCGGTGCTCATGAAGATCAGGCTGCGGGTCGAGCGCACCACGCGCGGCGCGAGATCAGGATGTCGCCGATCTTGCCGGCCTCGACGAAATGCGTGTCGAGCTGCACCGTCGCCATGTACTGCTTGCCGGTGGCATAGCGCGCGGTCATGCCGCAGGTGCGATCGGCGAAGGTCATCGTCAGGCCGCCCTGCACCATGCCGCGGCGGTTGTGATGCTTGTCCTGCGTGATCAGCGCGTATTCATACTGGCCGTCGACCTGGCGCTCCCACAGGGGACCGATCAGGTGCATGAAGCCGGTGGTTTCGACAACGGCCCAGCCGTCGTGCTTGAGTCTCGCGGCGGCCTTGTCGATCATGTCCGAGTCCGTCTGTGAAAGCGGGCATCTGCGCCTCATTTCATCAAGCGCGCTCCTGGTGTAGTCAAGCATCATGAGACCGTTCGACGATGCCACACGGCGGAATATCGCCGGCGCCTGCGCGGCGTTTGCGCGCCTGCCCGATGATGGCGAGCCGCCGGCGCTGAAGCGCGCCGCGGTTGCCATTGCGCTTGCCGCGGCAGGCGAGGGGCGCGACACGGCGCTGCTGCTGACTTTGCGTGCATCTCACCTGCGCGCTCATCGCGGGCAATGGGCCTTGCCCGGCGGGCGCTGCGATGAAGGTGAAACGCCGGTCGAGGCGGCGCTGCGCGAGCTCGACGAGGAACTTGGATTGAGGCTTAGCGCGGACGCGGTGCTCGGCCTCCTGGACGACTACCCGACCCGCTCCGGCTATCTGATCACGCCCGTCGTGGTCTGGGCCGCGAGCGGCACGACACTGGTGCCGAACCCGCAGGAGGTCGCCTCCGTGCACCCGATTGCACTTGCTACGATCGAGCGCGAGGACGCCTTCGACTTCGTCGCCATCCCCGAAAGCGCGCGGCGTGTGATCCGCTTCCATCACGAGGAGAGCCTGATCCATGCCCCGACTGCGGCGCTGATCTATCAGTTCCGCGAGGTGCTGGCGGGGCGCGCAACCCGCGTTGCCGAGCTGGAACAGCCGGTGTTCGCCTGGAAATGACCTTAGACGTAAACGGGTTTTAACCTGACAGTCACGCGATGCTTGCTACAACGGTGCCATGCATCACCAACCGATTCGGCGCGCCCTGACGCTTGCACCGCTCGCGCTCGTCCTGCTCGTGCCGCCCGCGCTTGCGCGCGACTCGTCTGCACTGCCACCCGCCGTCAGCAACGCGATGGCGCAGGTGTCGCCCCAGGCCATCATCGAATATCGCCGGCGCCTCCAGGAATATCAGGAGGCGCGCGCGGCTTTCGACGCGGAGGCCGGCGCCTATTGGGGCGCGATCTCCGAGAAACGCCGCACCCGCAATGCCAAGCGGCGCGGCGGGCAGCAGATCACGCTCGACGACTACGTGCTGGAGCAGCCGCCGCTCTATACCGGGCCGAAGCGGCCGGTGAATCCGGAGCCCACCGAGGAGCCGGAGCCGCGCCCGCGCAAGCCGATCCCCGTCGTCGCCGATCTCTTGCGCGCGGCGCAGGATCTCTACCAGTTCACGCCGCAGCGGCCGGCGACCGAGGTCGAGTTCAAGCGCGCCTACGCCCGCTATTCACTCGCTTTCGGGCTGACGCGCGAGCAGGCGGTGCGGGTCTATTCGTTCGAGACCGGCGGCACCGGCAATCACGACGTGCAAGCGGGAATTGAACATGGCGGCAAGCGCGCGATATCGACTGCGATGGGCTACAATCAGTTGCTGACCACCAACAGCGTCGAGCTGCTCGCCGAGCAGGGCCACGAGTTGATCCGCGCGCTTTCCGAGAAGACCGCACAGAGCTCGGGCGCCGCGCGCAAAACGCTCGAGCACAAGCTCGCCGTGTTGAAGAAGATGGTGGCGCAGGCGAAGTCGGTGCCCGACACCTGGTCGGAGCATGAGAAGATCGGCGACACCGCACAGGGCTGGGCGATGCACGCCATGGTGCTCGACATCGACGTCGGGCCGATGCTGCAGACCCACAAGCTGCTCACCTCGGTGCTGTTCGCGCGCGCCAAGGGGTACACCCGCCCGCTCACCGCCGCCGAGCTCGAGATGATGAATCTCACCGGCGACGGCACCGGGCTCGACATGGTGACGATGCCGCAAGCCATGCGCGTGCAGGTGCCGACCTCGAACTTCTTCCAGCGCAGCGGCTATGAACGCAACCCGGTCGCGATTCGTCACAACACGGTGGCGAAGCTGCTGGCGGTGACGGATGCGCGGATGGACAGCAACAGCAACAATGCTGGGGCAAAGGAGCTGGCGGGGGCGTTTTAGAAGGTGGCCGTCATGCCCCGCGAAGCGAAGGCGGGGCATCCAGTACGCCGCGGCCTCTCCGTATCCCATCGCTGTCTCTGGAATACTGGATCACCCGCTTTCGCGGGTGATGACATCGACTGAATGGCGCCGCTCCGCCGCCCCCTTATTGATCCGGGCCGAACTTGAACCGCCCGTCGCCCTCGAGGTACGGGCCGGTGCGCATGTAGAGCTGGCCGTTCTGGCCGATGAAGAACAGCGTGCCCCGCGGTACCTTCTTGGCGCCCTTCAGGAGGTCGCCGGCATTGCTGGTGCCCATCTTGTAGGAGAATGTCTTGCCTTCCTTGTCATAGGCATAGCCCATGTCGGGCTTCAGCTCCCACGGCGTCGCGGCGGTCTGCGCGACGGCCGGCGCGGCGAGCGCCCCGAGCATCGCCGCGGCCATCAAGGCCTTCGTTGGAAATCCAGTCATCCTCATCCTCCCCGTAACTTCTTGGTTGCCGTTCCGAACAAATCACGAACGGTCTTTGCCGGTCAATACGCGCCTCGGTCGCAACGCACGTCCCGTCAGGCGGGTCGTCGTGCCCAATCACATCCCGACCAGCAGTTTGTGATTTTCCCTTCGCCCTCTCGCGACTATGTTCCGCTTTCCGTCTAGAACGCAATTCGACAAAGAGATTGGGTAGGGATGATTCCAATGAACCATGTCATAAAAATTTGCTTGTCCGCCGCCTTGCTGGTGACGCTCGCGCCCGTCGCCCATGCCGATGACTACCAGCTCAGCCACAATCAGCGGATTTCCTGCAGCCGCGGCCTTGCCCCTGGCAAGCTGAACACCGCCACCTGCAAGTCCTACACCTATCTCTTCAACACCAAGACCTCGGAATATTTCCGTTGCCAGGTCTCGCTGGCGCTGACCCGCGACAACAAGGAAGTCATCAACGTGCAGACCGACGGCGGCTGCACCAAGAAGCCGCGCATCTTCGAGACCGACGGCCACTACGATTTCGATGCGACCGAGACCGAGCCGCCGAATACCAATTCGTTCTTCGGCCCCGGCGGCTATTCGGTGTGGGCCGCAGACGTGACCACGCAGAAGGTGCGCGGCTGCATCATCATTTCCTCCGGCCTCGGCTCCGACATTTCCAAATGCCTGGACATGACGTTCCAGTGAGGGGGCGCTCCCGGGGGAGGGCTGAGGAGAGGGTGTCTCCGCAATTGAGAACCCCGAGCGGACAGAGTCCTCACCCGCGCCTTCGGCATAGCCGAGGCGCTTTGCCTCCGCGTCTCTAAGAGGACGGCCGCCGAAGGCGGCCTATGCTCTCCCGCAAGCGGGAGAGGTGACCGAGACCGCGGCTCAGTCGATCCGACTCGAGGCTGAAGTGCGCCACGTCGCCGCACCCGCCGAGCTCCGTGAAAATCAGGCATAACGGCTGTTTCGTGCAGCCCTGTTTTGCCTTTTGGATGGGTTGACCCGCACCCCCCATCCGGCCAATTTCGCCGCCGGTTTGGGGAGATGAAAATCATGAAATTGAAGTTGATCGGCGCAGCCTCGGCTCTTGCTCTGGCGGCGTCGGTGCCTTTGTCAGCCTCTTGTGCGCAGGCACAATCGTTCATCAACGTGCTGACGGGCGGCACCTCCGGCGTCTACTATCCGCTCGGCGTCGCGATCGGGAAAATCTACAGCGACAAGATTCCGAACGTGAAGACGCAGGTGCAGGCCACCAAGGCGTCGGTTGAGAATCTCATCCTCCTGCAGCAGGGCCGCGGTGAACTGGCGTTCACGCTCGGCGACTCCCTGAAGGCTGCCTGGGATGGCGAGGAGGAGGCGGGCTTCAAGAACAAGCTCGACAAGCTCCGCACCATCGGCGCGATCTATCCGAACTACATCCAGATCGTCGCGACCGCCGAGAGCGGCATCAAGACCCTCGCCGACCTCAAGGGGAAGAGCCTTTCGGTCGGGGCGCCGAAATCCGGCACCGAGCTCAACTCGCGCGCGATCCTGGCCGCCGCCGGTATGAGCTACAAGGATCTCGGCAAGGTGGAATATCTGCCGTTCGCCGAATCCGTCGACCTCATGAAGAACCGCCAGCTCAACGCGACGCTGCAATCGGCGGGCCTCGGCGTTGCCTCGCTGAAGGACCTCTCGACCTCGAGCCCGATCACGGTCGTCGCCGTGCCGAAGGAGACCGTCGACAAGATCGGCCCGCCCTTCATCTCGGCCGTGATCCCCGCCAACACCTATACCGGTCAGGACAAGGACGTGCCCACGGCGGCGGTCGTGAACTATCTCGTGACGAGCGCGGCGGTCTCGGATGATCTCGCCTATCAGATGACCAAGCTGATCTACGAGTCGCTGCCCGAGCTTGCGAACGCGCATGTCGCCGGCAAGGAGATCAAGCTCGAGACGGCGGCGACCGGCAGCCCGGTCCCACTGCACCCCGGCGCGATCCGCTATTACAGGGAAAAGGGACTGATCAAGTAGCGCGACTTTCTCCGTAGTCATTCCGGGGCGGCTCGAAGAGCCGAGCTATGGTGCGCAGTTGCGCACCTGAGAATCTCGAGATTCCGGGCTCGATGCTCCGGGCCGCGCTTCGCGCGGTCCCGTCGCATCGCCCCGGAATGACGGAGCAAAGCGCATGACGTATTCAGGACGCAGCGCAAATGCTGTAATAACGCCCCCATCGGGGCGCGGGGAAACGGGCATGTTGCAGGCGGAGGGCGCACAGGCGCCCATCAAGGTCGAATTCGACAATTTCGAGCATGGCTTTCCGGAAGGATTCGGACCGGGCTGGTGGGGTCATCTCGCCTACTGGATCGGCATCGCGTTTGCGGCCTTCCAGCTCTACGTCGCCGCCTTCAACTATCTGCCAAGCCAGGTGGTGCGCGGCGTCCATGTCGGCTTCCTCGTGCTGCTCACCTTCGGCCTGATCGGCAACTTCACGGCCCGAAGCGATGCCGGCCGCGCGATCGGATGGCTGATCGGCGGCGCCGGATTTTTGTGCGGCCTCTATCAATGGATCTTTTACGCCGATCTGATCGCGCGCGACGGCGATCCGACGCAGGTCGATCTCGCCGTCGGTACGCTGCTCGCGGTGCTGATCTTCGAGGGCACGCGGCGCCTGATGGGCGCGGCGCTGCCTTTGATGTGCGGCGCGTGCCTCGTCTACTGGTTCTTCGGCCAGTACCTGCCGTCGCCGCTCAACCATCGCGGTTATGACTTCGACCAGATCGTCACGCATCTGTCCTTCGGCACCGAAGGTTTCTACGGCGTGCCGATCTACGTCTCGGCGACCTACATTTTCCTGTTCATCCTGTTCGGCTCGTTCCTGGAGCGCGCCGGCATGATTCAGCTCTTCACCGACGTCTCGCTCGGCCTGTTCGGCCGCACCCGTGGCGGCCCTGCCAAGGTCGCGGTGTTCGCCTCGGGCATGATGGGCACGATCTCGGGCTCGGGCGTTGCCAATGTCGTGACAGTCGGCCAGTTCACGATTCCCCTGATGATCAAGTTCGGCTACCGCCGCGCCTTTGCCGCCGGCGTCGAGGCCACCGCTTCGATGGGCGGGCAGATCATGCCGCCGGTGATGGGCGCGGTGGCCTTCATCATGGCGGAGACGCTAGGGGTCCAGTACTCGGAAATCGTGAAGGCGGCTGCGATTCCTGCGGTGCTCTATTTCGCTTCCGCCTTCTGGATGGTGCATCTGGAAGCCGGCAAGCACGGGCTCACCGGCATGAAACGCGGGGAAATCCCGAGCGCCTGGAAAGCGCTGGTGACGCGCTGGTACCTCGTGCTGCCGCTTGCGGCGCTCGTCTACATGCTGTTCGAAGGCTTTACGCCGCTCTATGCCGGCAGCATGGGCCTTGCGCTGACGGTGACGCTGATCCTGGGGGCCAGCATCACGGCGGGGGCATCGGCCATGGTGATCCGCTACATCTTCTGGATCGGGCTTGCGCTCGTCGTCGCCGCACTGTCGCGCGACGGCCTTCAGATCGTGCCGGTGTCATGTGTCGTCGCCGGGTTGATCGTGATCACCGCCTTCGTCCGCGGCGGGCTTGCCGCTTTGCGCGCCTGCCGCGATGCGCTGGCCGAAAGCGCGAAATCCGCCATCACGGTCGGCATGGCCTGCGCCATCGTCGGCGTCATCATCGGCATGATGTCGCAGACCGGCGTCGGCACAATCTTCGGCGGCTGGGTGATCGGGCTCGGCGAGAAGAGCCTATTCCTGGCGCTGATCATGACCATGCTGCTGTCGATCCTGCTCGGCACCGGCATTCCCACGATCCCGACCTACATCATCACCGCCGCGCTCGCCGCACCCGCGCTGGCAAAGTTAGGGGTGCCCCTGATCGCGAGCCACATGTTCGCGTTCTATTACGGCATCATGGCCGACCTCTCGCCGCCGGTCGCGCTCGCCGCACTCGCCGCGGCGCCGATCGCCAAGGAGAATCCGGACAAGATCGGCTGGGAAGCGATGCGCATCGCGCTCGCCGGCTACGTCATCCCCTTCATCTTCGTCTATTCGCCGGCGTTGATGCTGCAGGCGGGCGATCCGATGGCCGCAAAGCTCGGCTTCTATGGCGCGGTGGCGCTCGCGACCTTCAAGGCGCTGGCGGCGATCGGCCTGTTCGGCATGGTCGCGATCGGCTTCCTGTTCACGCGGCTCAGCTTGCTCGAACGCGCGCTCGCGCTCGGCGCCGCGCTCTGCCTGCTTGGCGACTTCCCGCTCAGTGACACCATCGGCTTCGTGCTGACGGCCGCGATCGTGCTCTGGCAATGGCGGCAGCGCCCGCCGGCAACGGTCCAGGCGGTGTGAGCCTCTGCCTCGCCTCGGCCGGAAGCGTGAAGGCGCTGGCGCTCGCAGCCTTCACGCTTGTCTGGACGCATTCGATCGAGAAGATCGACTGGCAGGAAGACTGGCGCGTCACGCCGGAGGGCCTCGAGCTCGTGCAGGCGCGAGTCAAAGGCTCCGGCGCCGGCATGGAGCCGCCGCCCGAGGCGCGCCTCACTGACGGCTGGTTCCAGTGGCGACCCGCGCGCCCACCCATGCGTGAGGTGATGCTCGGCAATTCCGGCGTCGCCGGGGAGTGGCGGTTGTGCAGCGAAGGAAAATGCCGGACGTTGTCGGAGATCATCGGCCACGCCGTCGGTACTGATGTCACCCGCATGAGCGTCTGCGAAGAACAACAGAAGTAAGGGAGAAACGCGATGGATCGGCTCAAGGGCAAGGTCGCGATGGTAGTCGGCGCCGGCTCGATCGGACCGGGCTGGGGCAACGGCAAGGCGACAGCGGTGACCTTTGCGCGTGAGGGCGCGTCGGTGTTTTGCGTCGATCGCAGCGGCACTGCGGCCGAGGAGACCGCGAAGATCATCACAAGCGAGGGCGGCAAGGCGGCCGCTTTCACCGCCGATGTGTCGCGCGCGAGCGACATTGAGGTCATGGTCGCAGCGTGCCTGAAAGCCTATGGCCGCATCGACGTGCTCGACAACAATGTCGGCATCGCCGAGATGGGCAGCGTGGTCGAGGTGACCGAGGAGAGCTGGGATCGCGTCTTCACCGTCAACCTCAAGAGCGCCTACCTCGCCATGAAGCAGGTGATCCCCGTGATGACAAAGCAGGGCGGCGGCTCGATCATCAACATCTCCTCGATCGCCTCGATCCGCCACATGGGCCTCTCCTACGTCAGCTACGGCACCTCGAAGGCTGCGATGAACATGATGACGCGCACCACGGCGGTCGAGTTCGCGCGCCACCATGTCCGCGTCAACGCGATCCTGCCCGGCCTGATGAAGACGCCGATGGTCGAACATTCCGCAGGTCTCGCTGCCAGCTACGCCAAGGGCGACGTGGAGGCGATGTGGCGCGCCCGCGACGCCCAGGTGCCGATGGGCCACATGGGCGACGCCTGGGACGTCGCCAACGCCGCGCTGTTTTTGGCCTCCGACGAGTCGAAATACGTGACGGGTATCGAGCTCATCGTCGACGGCGGCATCACGTGTAAATCAGGGGCGTGATCGCCAGCCACACCCTCCTCTGTCGTCCCGGATCTGCGCTTCGCTTGTCTGGGAGCATCATCCCCCCGCGCTCAGCTCGGCACGATCCAGCTCTTCCTCGAGCTTGTGAAACGCGTCGTCGCCGATGACCTCTGTGGCACGCAGGTCGAAGATGGTCTTGCGGGCGGCGTCGATGGCGCGGCGGCGCAGGGGATCGGCGGGCAGCTCGCCGCTGGCGACGCCGCCATTGGGATCGTTCTCGGCCTGCATCAGCAGCGCCCGGTATTCCAGCCGCAGGATCTCGGCCTCTTCCGACGGATCCGCATCGATCTCGTCGAGCGCGGCCTGATAGGCGAGCGCGCGTCCGCGAGCGACCTCGCCCGCGACGGGATCATCGTCCTTGAGGTCGAATGCCAGGATCAGCGGCCGTAGCGTCAGGCCCTGGATCACCAGTGATCCCAGCACGACGGCGAAGGCTATGAACAGGATGAAGTCGCGATAGGGGAAATTCTCCGGCAGCGCAAAGGCGGTGGCGAGCGTCACCAGCCCTCGCATGCCGCACCAGGATACGATGATGCCGCCCTTGGGCGAGGTCACTGCATTCGGGTCCGTCGGGCAATAGATGCCGTACGCGACGAGGATGCGCAGGATCGTGCGGTAGGTCATCACCCAGGCGAGCCGCACCAGGATCACCGTGAGCAGGATCCACGCTGCCGCCACGCAATACTCCCAGCGCACATCCTCTGCGAGGCGCGACCAGATCGGCTGAACCTGCAATCCGATCAGTATGAAGGCGAGCACGTTGAGCACGAACACGGTCGTCTCCCACACCGCGTAGGACGGCACCCGCAACCGCGCCGGCATGCGCGCCGGCGCCATGCGCGCGACGGCCATGGCGTAGACGACGATGGTCAGGATACCGGAGAGGCCGAGATGCTCGGCGCCGATCCAGATCATGAAGGTCGTAGCGAATTGCACGATGATCGCGCTCGGCGCTTCCGTGATCCGCGTGATGAACAGCGGCATGATGCGCGCCGCGAGATAGCCGGCGATGACGCTGCCGCCGAGCGCGAGCGCGATTGTCGGCGCGATCTCGCTCCACTTCAGGTGCTCCATCACGACCGCGCCGACCGCGATGCGATAGATCAGCAGCGCGCTCGCATCATTCAGCAGACTCTCGCCTTCGAGGACCTTGACCATGCGATAAGGCAGGCGGACCTGACGCAGGATGGCGACCGCGGCAGCCGCATCCGGCGGCGCGACGATCGCGCCGAGCGCGACCGCGGCGGCCCAGGGCATATCGGGGACCAACCGATGCGTCACCAGTGCGACACCGGCCGTGGTCAAGCCGACCGCGGCGACCACAAGCGTCGAGACCGGAACCCAGTTGTTGCGGAGATCGCGCAACGAGGTGTCATAGGCGGCATCCAGTAGCACCGGTGCGACAAAAAGCGCCAAGGCGAGATCGGGCTGGAGCGTCCAGGAGGGGCTCGCGGGCACGAAAGCGAGCAGCGCGCCACCGATGGCGAGAAAGGTCGGGTAGGGGACCTTGATCCGCCGCGCCAGCGCCGATAAGGCAACGGCGCCGAGCAGAAGTGCGATGATCCATTCGAAGGTCGACACGAGATATCCCCAAACCGTCAGCGGTACGATGCTAGCATCAATCCGGCTGTATAGTGGAGAGCGCCTCCACGACGCGAGAATTTCCGACTGCAACGATGATGCGCCGATCCATTCTGATTCCGAGCCTCTGCACCGCCATGATCCTGTGCGTGCTGCCGGCCCATCAAGGCCGGGCCGCGACCGGTGGCGAGCCGGCCGCAGTCGCGCAGATCGACATCGCGCCGTGCCTCGCCGCGACGGCGGCGGATGATGTCGAGAAGGCAACGTCCGCCTGCGGTGACGTGATCGACAACGAGAAGACCGCCAAGCCCGATCTCGTCAAGGCGCTGGTCTCGCGCGGCGCGCTGCTTGCGCGGCACGACCAGATCGATCGTGCCATCGCCGATTTCAGCCGCGCGCTATTGCTCGATCCTTCGCTCGCCGACATCTTCAACGCGCGCGGCGAGCTCTGGCTGAAGAAGGGCGACCGGCCCAAGGCGGTGCAGGATTTTGGCGCGGCCTTGCGGATCAATCCCAATCACGAGAAGGCCAGGGCCAACCACAAGGCGATGGCGCAGGAGCTCGAGCGTCTGGGCGCGCAGATGGCGGTCGCCGGCAAGCCGAGCTTCAACTGCGCACGCGCCCGCCGCGCCGTGGAGAAGGCGATCTGCGGCAGTCCCGAGCTTGCCGATCTCGACCGCGAGATCTTTGCCGCCAGCGCGCGCGTCACGCGCGAGGCCGGTAGTCCCGCGGAAGCCAAGACCCTCCAGCGCGAGCAGGACGATTTCATCGCCGGCCGCAACGCCGAATTTGGCCGGCCCGGGTATGATTTGAAGAAGGCGATGAAGGACCGCTTGCAGCGGCTGAACGGCGTGGATGGGTACTGAACTGCTTCGGCGCGGGAGGTGCGCTCCCTCTCCCGCATGCGGGAGAGGGTTGGGGTGAGGGTGTCTCCACAGAGAGAGATTCCCTGAGGGGAGAGAGCCCCCACCCGGCGCTTCGCGCCGACCTCCCCCGCAAGCGGGAGAGGTGCACCGAGCGTGTGGCGCCGTCTTGAACCTGTCTCCGCGCGACTGCGACAACGGAGAAAGCCGTCGTCTCGGAGCCATCGCCATGTGCGGTCCGCATCATTGCCCGCAACTTTCGTTCCTTGCCAGAACCTCGCTGCTTGGCGCCAGCCTTGCGGTCGGCCTCACTCTTGCTGCAGGCCCCGCCGCGGCCGGCGGAACGCCCGTCGATTGCGTGCTCGGCAGCAAGGAATCCATTCCGCGGCTCATTGCGGCCTGCACCACGATCATCGACCAGACCGCGAATGCGGCGACCGACCGCGCCGCGGCGCTGGTGGTGCGCGCCGATGCCAACGCGAAAACCTCCGGCGGCTCGGCGGACGCCCTGAAGGATCTCGATCGCGCGATCGCGCTCGATGGCAGGAACGCGCGCGCCTTTCGCCTGCGCGGCGATCTCCTGCGCGAGGCCGGCGGCGATCTCGGCCGCGCCGCGGCCGACCTCGGCAAGGCAATCGAGCTCGATCCGCAGGATGCGGAAGCCTACGAGCTGCGCGGCATCGTCTACACCAACCAGCGCCGGCTCGACCGGGCGCTTGCGGACTATGACCAGGCGATCAAGCTGAAGCCGGACTATGCGCAAGCCTGGTCCGACCGCGGCGCGACCTGGTATCTCCGCGGCGACCATGAGAAGGCGATCCGGGATCTCAGCGAGGCGCTGCGGCTCGATCCGAACCACGCGCGCAGCTACACCAACCGCGGCGCCGCCTACAAGAAGCTCGGCCAGCTCGACAAGGCCATTGCCGACGACAGCGAGGCGATCCGGCTCGATCCCACGGAGGCGGAATTCTACGATAATCGTGGCCTGTCCTACGCGGAGAAGGGCGAGTACGACAAGGCGATCGCCGACTACGACCAGGCGCTCAAGCTGGAGCATCGGCCGAACTTCTTCACCAATCGCGGCGACTCCTATCAGTTCAAGGGCGAGCTCGGTGCTGCGCTCGGCGACTATGATGCCGCGCTCAAGCTCGATCCGAGCTTTGCCCTCACCTACAACAACCGCGCCGTGCTCTACGGCAAGATGGGCGAGCGGAAGAAGGCGCTGGCCGATTACGAGACGGCGCTGCGGCTCGATCCCGGCAACGAGAATGCGGCCGATGGCCGCCGCACCATGATTGCCGAGATCGCCAAGTTCGGTGCTCAACCGTCGCGCCCACTGCATGCGCGGTCCGCCGACGATAGCGGCCCGTCGTTTGATTGCGCCACCGCAAAGCGCGAGGTCGAGAAGGTGATCTGCGCCGATCCGCAGCTCGGCGTGCTCGACCGCCAGATCGCCGACACCTATGCGCGCGTGCTGAAGTCATCTAACGGCCGCACCGCCTCCGACCTCCGCCGCACCCAGCGCGATTTCCTGAGTGCCCGCAACACTGGCTTCGGGCGGCCGGGCTACGACCTGAAGAAGGCCATGCAGGAGCGTTTGCAGCGGCTGAGCGGGATGGAGAGCTGAGGCCCCTTTCCACCTCTCCCCGCCTGCGGGAAGAGGCCGGATCGCATCGCAGATGCAATCCGGGTGAGGGGGAACCTCCGCGAGTTCAGCTATCTCTGTTTTTGCGGACGCAGTCCCTCGCCCCAACCCTCTTCCCGTAAGAACGGGGAGAGGGAGTGCAGCACCGCCGGGGCGCGCCCAAGGCGGAATGTCCGCCGAAAGCCCATCCTTTTCAGCTTGAACCGCAGCCCGTTCCCGGGAAAATACCCCCAAACAGCGCGGGCAATTGACCCTGATCATGGCGGAACAGCGTTTTCGCCGTCAGGTCAAAGCCAGCGAATAAGAGGAAACGGGAGCCGGGTATGAACGTCCAGGGAAGCCTCGAAGGAAAGAGCCGATATCACGAGGTCCATGCGCGCTCGCTGGCCGACCCCGGGAGCTTCTGGGCCGAGGCCGCGCAGGAGATCGACTGGATCGAGCCTGCGAAGAAGGTTTTCGACCCCGCCCAGGGCACCTATGGCCGCTGGTTCGCAGGCGCCGTCGTCAACACCTGCTACAACGCGCTCGATCGCCACGTCGAACGCGGCCGGGCCGACCAGCTCGCGCTGATCCACGATTCCCCGCTTACGGGCAGCGTCACGAGATTTACCTATGCCGAGCTCCTGAAAGAGGCGCAGGCACTCGGCGCGATCATGCAGGATTTCGGCGTCGCCAAAGGCGACCGCGTACTCCTCTACATGCCGATGGTGCCGGAGGCCGTGGTCGCCATGCTCGCCTGCGCGCGCATCGGCGCGGTGCACTCGGTGGTGTTCGGCGGCTTTGCCGCCAAGGAGCTCGCCACCCGCATCGACGACGCAGAGCCAAAGCTGATCCTCTCCGCAAGCTGCGGCATCGAGCCGGGCCGCATCGTGCAGTACAAGCCGCTGCTCGATGAGGCGATCAAGCTGGCGACGGCGAAGCCAAAAGCCTGCATCATCCTGCAACGTCCGCAGCATGTATGCGAGCTGACACCGAGCCGCGACTATGACTGGGCGAGCCTGCGCCGCAAGGCGCTGAACGACGGCAAGCGCGCGCCTTGCGTGCCGGTCGCGGCCACCGATCCGCTCTACATCCTCTACACGTCGGGCACGACCGGCATCCCCAAGGGCGTGGTGCGCGACAACGGCGGGCACCTCGTCGCAATCAAATGGTCGATGTTCAACCTCTACGGCGTCAAGCCGGGCGAGGTCTGGTGGTGCGGCTCCGACATCGGCTGGGTGGTCGGCCACAGCTACATCGTCTACGGCCCGCTGATTCATGGCGCGACCACGGTCATGTATGAAGGCAAGCCGGTCGGCACGCCTGACGCGGGCGCGTTCTGGCGCGTGATATCAGAGCACGAGGCGGTGGCGCTGTTCACCGCGCCGACCGCCTTCCGCGCGATCCGCAAAGAGGATCCGGACGGAAAATTCATCCGGCAATACGACCTGTCGAAATTCCGCACCCTGTTCCTCGCCGGCGAGCGCGCCGATCCGCCGACGGTGGAATGGGCGGAAGCGCAGTTGAAGGTGCCTGTCATCGACCACTGGTGGCAGACCGAGACCGGCTGGTGCATCGCCGGCAATCCGGTGGGCCTCGGTCAGCTGCCGGTGAAGCACGGCTCGCCGACCGTGCCGATGCCGGGCTATCAGGTCGACGTGGTGGACGAGGCGGCCAAGCCCGTTGCCGCCAACACCATGGGCTCGATCGTCATCAAGCTGCCGATGCCGCCGGGCTGCCTGCCGACGCTGTGGAATCAGGATGCGCGCTTCAAGGAGGCCTACCTCACCGAATTTCCCGGCTACTACAAAACCTCCGACGCCGGCTACAAGGACGAGGACGGTTATGTCTGGGTCATGGGCCGCACCGACGACATCATCAACGTCGCCGGCCATCGTCTGTCGACCGGTGGCATGGAGGAGATCCTCGCCTCGCATCCTGATGTCGCCGAATGCGCCGTGCTCGGCATCAAGGACGCAATCAAGGGCGAGGTGCCCTGCGGCTTCCTGGTGCTTAAGGCCGGCGTCAAGCGCGCGCCAGCCGAGATCGAGAAGGAGATCATCGCGCTGGTGCGCGATAAGCTCGGCCCGGTCGCGGCCTTCAAGCTCGCCATCACCGTCGGCCGCCTGCCCAAGACGCGCTCCGGAAAAATCCTGCGCGGCACCATCAAGAAGATTGCCGACGGCGAGTCATGGACCATGCCGGCCACCATCGAGGATCCCAAGGTGCTGGATGAAATCGGGGATGCCTTGAAGGGAAGAGTGTGAGGCGAAACGCATCCTGCGAGCGTGACGGGACGCCATCGCTTCGGCCTCCGCTGTCATTCCCCGCGAAAGCGGGGAATCCTGTACGCCGCGCCCTCTCCGCGTCTCTCGGGGCCTCTGGAATACTGGATGCCCCCGCCTTCGCGGGGCATGACGAAAGCACGTTGCGGGACTTACATTTTCCTCATTCCGCGCTACAGAGTGCCGGCAAATCGAGGACCCCTTATGCCCATCACGACTGCGTTGCGCTTTTTCACTGCTGCTCTGCTTGCGCTGGCCCTGTCCGCCTGCGCTGCGCGCAACCAGGCGCCGGTGGCGATGGGCAACGACGATGACGACGCCGCCTGCCAGAGCCGCGGCTATGCGCAGGGCTCGCCCGAATACGTCGCTTGCCGCAAGGACCGCGATGTCCAGCGCAGCGCCGCGACTGCCCGCGCCGATCGCCGCCAGCGCGATCTCGGCGAGTACATGCTCAACCATCCGGAGCGGCCGTAAGCCGGCCCGGTCAACGGAGGCCGTCATGAACGAGGACCAGTTCAACACGTCCTTGCGTAAATTCCTCAAGCAAGTCGGCGTCACCTCGCAACGCGAGATCGAGAAGGCCGTGCGCGATGCGATCGCGGGCGGCAAGATCAAGGGGCATGAGAAGCTGAAGGCGAAGATGGTGCTGACCATCGACAGCGTCGGACTCGTCCACGAGGTCGACGACACGATCGAGCTGGGTTGACGAAGTATTTCAGGCTTTGTTCACGGCATTTGCAAGACGCGCCAGATCGGGGGACGCGCCGGGGCCGGCCGCCAGCCCACGCGTTGAGCCGATCGCAATCAAGAGCGGCACGAGCCAGCATAGCCAGGCCGCAGAGGCGTAAGCCGGTGCGAAAGACCACATCAGTTGCACCGCTGCCGTGGTCGCCAGCCGCAGCCAGATTGCGCCCGACGTCACGGCCGCCATGGCCAACATGCAGCGCGCATGGCGCCGGAAATCCCTGGCCCTGAGCGCGAGAAGACCGGCAACCGTCAGCGCAATCCAGACCGTCCCCTGGGCGATAAAACCGGCGCGCGCCATCGCGTTCGCCTCGCTCGCCATCGCGACGGGAAGGGATGTAAAGCCGCCGATCAGCACGCACCCTGCCGCGATACGGCCGAGCGGACGGTGCCACGCCGGATATCGCCGCAGCAGGATCACGAGGGCAACGATCATGAGCGCCGCGCCCGATGCGATCATGTGCAGCGAAAAGATGATCGGGAGGCGTTGAAGCACGACGAATAACGGGTAGGGCAGGCGCAGCACGCCGAGGCCTGATGCCACCGCCGCAAGCCCGATCGGCAATGTCAGCAAGCCGATTGCAATCATGATTGCAATGCCGGGACGCCTCATCGGTCGGGTTGAGCCTGCTGGGGAGTCTTCCATGGAATCGTGGCTCACCGCTGCGGCTTTGTCGCGGCGCATGCGCGTGAACCCGCCTCGTCGAGAGCACGACACAAATGGATCACTCTGGAAGGCATACACCATGACCGTCACGTTCCTGACACGCTTTCGCGACTTCATCCTGGCGGGCGGTGGACGTCGCCATAGGCCGATGTTCGCGCGATGGGCTGCTGCGATCGCGCTACCGTTTGTCGTTGCAAACGCCGCGTCGGTTTGCTTCGCCGGCAAGGCACTTGCCGAGTCCGACCTTTCCGCCCTCGCGCTTGGGGGCCGCTGGGTCGACGAGATGCCCGGCGACAAGCTCGTTCTCGACATCTCATCCTGTGGAGAGGGTTGGTGCGGCGTCAACGTGGTGGAGGGGGTGTGCGGCGCCACGGTCTTGCGGGTGAAGCAGTCCAAGGAAGGACCGGAATTTGTCAGCCTGAGCGGCAAGCTCGAACTGGCGCCTGGAGCGCAGCCCTACTTTGTCCGGGCTCGCGTCTTCCGCACCAACGACGCGCCGCGCCTGCAAATCCTGGGTGATAGTCGCGCCGACTTCAGCGTCATGCGCCGCTCGTATCCGTTCGTTTCCAATATGGCCCGCGGTGGCGACGCGCTGTGCCGTCCGGATGCGAAGACATCGTGATGCTTTCGCCGTTGAACCGGTGAAAGCCAATGGCCGGGAAGGCCGTACCGTGCTCCTCAGAATGAGGGGCCGCGCGATCCGCTGTGCCCAAAAAACAAAAACGCGGCGGATGGCCCCGCCGCGTCCGAATCGATTTCGACGTTCAGCCGAGGAGCTGCAACCTACTCCTCTTCCTCCTGCTTCTTGCCGCCGAGCGTCTTCAGCTTGGCGAACACGGCGTCGACGTTGAGGTCGTCGCTGCTCTTCTCCGCCGGCTCGTATTCGTCCTTCTTCGTGGTCTCGGAGGCCGGCAGCAGGGTGGCGCCGCCATAGGCTGCGTCGATCGGCTTTTCCTTGGCTGCGCGCGCCACCTCGAAATCGAGCTCGATCTGCGAGCAGAGGCCGAGGGTGACGGGGTCGATCGGCGTCAGCCCGGCGGTGTTCCAGTGGGTGCGGTCACGCACGCTCGCGATCGTGCTCTTGGTCGTGCCGACCAGGCGCATGATCTGGGCGTCCTTCAGCTCGGCATGGTTACGCAGCAGCCAGAGGATGGCGCTCGGGCGCTCGTGGCGACGCGAGACCGGGGTGTAGCGCGGCCCCTTGCGCTTGGGCTGGGGCGGCAGCACCACCTTGCTCTCCTGGAGGCGGAGCCGGTAGTCGGGGTTTCTCTCGCCCTTCTCAATCTCCTCGCGGGTCAACTGGCCGTTGGAGAGGGGGTCCATGCCCTTGATGCCCTGGGCGGCGTCGCCGTCGGCGATCGCGCGCACCTCCAGGGGGTGCATTTTGGTGAAATCGGCGACCTGATCGAAGGTCAGCGCCGTGTTGTCGAGCAGCCAGACGGCGGTCGCCTTGGGCATCAGAGGTGCGTTGCTCATGGGCAAATCTCCTTTGTGCTTCGCCCACCTCTTTGGAGGCGAAACCGGGGGGTCATCAGCGATGACGGGAATTAACCCCTATATAAGCCGTGAGGGGCCATTCACGCAATGGTTCTGCTATAGATAGTGCCTTGACAGCGCCCGAAAGGGGGCCCAAGTCCCTAGCAGTCCGTGCCAAGCCCTATTTCATCAATCGACCGGTCCCGGCCCAATGGCCGTTGGGTGATTCGGTCCCGAGATCGCTTCATGTCAGCCAAACCAGACCTCAAGATCGTGCTTTGTTCTCCCCGCGGCTTTTGCGCGGGGGTGGTGCGGGCCATCGACACCGTGGAGCGGGCGCTCACCATGTATGGCGCCCCGGTCTATGTTCGTCATGAGATTGTGCACAATAAATATGTCGTGGATGGGTTGAAGAAGAAGGGCGCGATCTTCGTCGAGGAGCTGGCTGAGATCCCGGAAAATACAACCGCTCCTGTGGTGTTTTCGGCCCATGGCGTGCCGAAGTCCGTTCCGGCCGACGCGCAGTCCCGCAACCTGTTCTCGCTGGATGCGACCTGCCCGCTGGTGACCAAGGTGCACCGCGAGGCCGCGATTCACTTCAAGCGTGGCCGCGAGATCTTCCTGATCGGTCATTCCCATCATCCCGAGGTGGTCGGCACCCTCGGCCAGCTGCCGGTCGGTGCCGTGACCCTGATCGAGACCGCCGAGGACGCCAAGACAATCGCCCCGAAGGATCCGAACAACCTCGCCTTCGTGACCCAGACCACGCTGTCGATCGACGACACCGCGGAGATCGTGGCGCTCCTGAAGGAGCGCTTCCCGAACATCAACGGGCCGCACAAGGAAGACATCTGCTACGCCACCACCAACCGCCAGCTCGCGGTGAAGAAGGTGGCCCCTGTGGTCGATGCGCTGATCGTGGTCGGCGCGCCGAACTCGTCGAACTCGCAGCGCCTGCGCGAGGTCGCCGAGCGTGAGGGCTGCAAGATCGCCGTGTTGGCCCAGCGGGCGAGCGACATCGACTGGGACAAGTTCGGCGACATCACGAGCCTCGGCATCACCGCGGGTGCCTCGGCGCCGGAGGTGATCGTCGAGGAGATCATGGACGCCTTTGCCGAGCGCTACGCGCTGCATGTGGAGACGGTATCGGCCGCGGAAGAGAACGAGTTCTTCCCGCTGCCGCGCTCGCTGCGCCCCGAAGCTGCTGCCGAGTAGTCTTGTATGGCGGTCTACACCGACGTCGCCGCCGACGAGCTTGCGGATTACCTGAGCCAATACGATCTCGGCGAGTTGCTCTCCTACAAGGGCATCGCCGAGGGCGTCGAGAACTCCAACTTCCTGCTGCACACGAGCAAGGGCTCGTTCATCCTCACGCTCTACGAGAAGCGCGTGGCGAAGAACGACCTGCCGTTCTTCCTCGCGCTGATGACGCATCTGGCCGAGCACGGCATCAATTGTCCGCTGCCGGTGAAGGCGAAGGACGGCGAGGCGCTGCACGAGCTTGCGGGACGGCCGGCGGCGATCATCACCTTTCTCGAAGGCGTCTGGCCGCGCAAGCCGAACGCTGCGCATTGCGCCGGCGTCGGCGAGGCGCTGGCGAAGATGCATCTGGCCGGCGCCAATTTTGCGATCAAACGCGCCAACGCGCTCTCGGTGTCCGGCTGGCGGCCGCTGTTCGACCAGGCTGCCGCCCGCGCCGACGAGGTGCAGCCAGGCCTGCGTGCGTTCCTCGGAGCCGAGCTCGACCATCTCTCGAGCGGTGTCTGGCCGACCAAACTGCCCGAGGGCGTGATCCACGCCGATCTGTTCAACGACAACGTCTTCTTCCTCGGCGACAAGCTCTCCGGGATCATCGACTTCACCTTCGCCTGCAACGACATGTTCGCCTATGACGTTGCGATCTGTCTCAACGCCTGGTGCTTCGAGCCGGATCATTCCTTCAACGTCACCAAGGCGCGCGCCTTCCTCAATGCCTATGGTCGCGTGCGAAAGTTGACTGAGGCGGAGGAAGCCGCGCTGCCGCTGCTGGCGCGGGGTGCGGCGATCCGCTTCCTGCTGACGCGGCTGGTCGACTGGCTCAACGTGCCGCCCGGCGCGCTGGTGCGTCCCAAGGACCCGGTCGAATACGTCCGCAAGCTCCGCTTCCACCAGAGCGTTTCGAGCGTGCGCGACTATGGCCTCTTGCCGTCAGGACTGGTCGCGTGAGCGAGCTGCCCAATGTCACGATCTTCACGGACGGCGCGTGCTCGGGAAATCCCGGGCCCGGCGGCTGGGGCGCGATTCTGAGGTTCGGCGACAAGGAGAAAGAGCTGAACGGCGGCGAACGCCACACCACCAACAATCAGATGGAGCTGATGGCGGCGATCTCGGCGCTCGAAGCGCTGAAGAAGCCCTGCACCGTCGATCTCTACACCGACAGCCAATATGTCCGGCAGGGCATCACCGGCTGGATCCATGGCTGGAAGCGCAACGGCTGGCGCACCGCCGACAAGAAGCCGGTGAAGAATGTCGAGCTATGGCAGCGCCTCGACGCTGCGCTGAAAGCGCATGAGGTGCGCTGGCACTGGGTCAAGGGCCACGCCGGCCACCCCGAAAACGAGCGCGCCGATCAGTTGGCGCGCGACGGGATCGCGAAGGCAAGGTTGCAGCAGAGGGTCGGGGAGTAGGCGGACGCCTCGCAGCGCGCTCCGGGAGTCATCGCTGCAGACGCCGCCACACTCTCCGCCGTCATCGCCCGGCTTGACCGGGCGATCCAGTACGCCGCGGCGGTCGTTGTGAATCTCGCTGCCTCTGGAATACTGGATGCCCCGCCTTCGCGGGGCATGACAGCGTCAGAGGTGACTGAAAGCGGTGGCCCCCTTACAGCTGCCCGAGCAGCGTATCGCCGCCGGACACCTCGACCTTGCCGGGCATCGCCTCGAGGTTCAGCTTCTTCACCACGCCGTCCTCGACCAGCATCGAGTAGCGCTTGGAGCGGATGCCGAGACCGTTGGCGGAGGCGTCGAGCTCCATGCCGATCGCCTTGGTGAAGTCGGCATTGCCGTCGGCGAGGAACGTCGCTTCGTCACGCTGGTCGGTGTCGCGCTTCCAGGCGTTCATCACGAAGGCGTCGTTGACGGAGACGATCGCGATGGTGTCGACGCCCTTGTCCTTGATGGCGTAGGCGTTGAGGAAGATGCTCGGCAGATGCATCTTGTGGCAGGTGCCGGTGTAGGCGCCGGGGACCGCGAACAACGCCACCTTCTTGCCCTTGAAAATGTCGTCGGTCGATTTGACCTGCGGCCCCTCCGCCGTCATCACGCGGAATTTCGCCTCGGGCAGCTTGTCGCCAATCTGGATCGCCATCGTCATTCTCCCTGAAAATCGGTTCCGCTTTGTAGACCGGGCGGCCGGGCCGCACAATATTTCCGATGCGCAAAGCGCGCGGGGTTCGTAGCCCTTCACCGTGATGTCATCAGCCGGAAAAGCCGCCCTCATCCAGGAACGCTTGCTCGTCCGGCTTGGTTTCGCGGCCGAGGATGCGATTGCGGTGTGGGAAGCGGCCGAACCGTCGGATGATGTCGGCGTGCTCCTCGGCGTATTTCAGGTTTTCGCAGTCGTCGATCTTCCGAAACAGCGCGACGCAGTGCAGCTGATCGGGCAGATGCTCCGAATGCATGAACGGCAGGTAGAAGAATTCGCGCAAGGCTGGATCGACCCGCCCGTCGGCGCCGCGGGCGAGCGCCCGGCGGGCCACTTCGCGGGCCAGCGCATCGCTCGCATAGGTCATGGCGTCGCCGCGGAACATGTTGCGGGGAAACTGGTCGAGCACGATGACGAGCGCCAGCGCGCCGTCATCGCCCGTTTCCCACGATGATAAGTCTCCATTCGCCGCGCGCCGCCACAGCTCGAGAAAGCGGCTGCGGATTTCGGCATCGAAGGCATCGTCGCGCTTGTACCAGCGCTCGCCGCCGGCTTCGCGCCAGAAGGCGAGAACGCCGGCCGGCGCAATGTCGTTGGCATCAGGCACCGAGGCGCCGGCTTACGCCGCCTCGGCCTTCTTCTCGTCGCGGAGCTGCCGGCGCAAAATCTTGCCGACATTGGTTTTCGGCAGCTCGGTCCTGAACTCGATGTGCTTGGGCACTTTGTAGCCGGTGAGCTGCTCGTGGCAGAACTTGATCACGTCCTCGGCCGTCAGGTTCGGGTCCTTCTTCACCACGAAGGCCTTCACCGCCTCGCCCGACTTCGCATCGGGAATGCCGATCACGGCGCATTCGAGCACGCCCGGATGGCTCGCGATCACTTCCTCGATCTCGTTCGGATAGACGTTGAAGCCCGAGACCAGAATCATGTCCTTCTTGCGATCGACGATCTTGATGTAACCCTTCTCGTCCATCACGCCGATGTCGCCTGTGCGGAAATAGCCGTCCGCGGTCATGACCTTGGCGGTCTCCTCGGGCCTGTTCCAGTAGCCCGCCATCACCTGCGGGCCCTTGGCGCAGATTTCGCCGGGCTGTCCCAGCGCCACCTCGTTGCCGTCGTCGTCGCGGATCGAGATCCAGGTCGAGGGCACGGGAATGCCGATCGAGCCGGAGAACTCGGTCGTGGTCGCCGGATTGCAGGTGAGGGTCGGCGCGGTCTCCGACAGGCCATAGCCTTCCGCGATGAAGCAGCCGGTCACCGATTTCCACTGCTCGGCGACCGGGCGCTGCACGGCCATGCCCCCGCCGTTGGAGATCTTCAGCTTCGAGAAGTCGAGCTTCCTGAAGTCGGGATGGTGCATCAGCCCGTTGTAGAGCGTGTTAACCGCCGGGAAGCTGTTGACCTGGTACTTCGCCAGCTCCTTGATGAAGCCGGGGATGTCGCGCGGGTTGGGGATCAACAGGTTGCAGCCGCCGGCACGCACCGCGAGCAGGTAGCAGGCCGTCAGCGCGAAGATGTGATAGAGCGGCAGCGCGCAGACGATCATGAGCTGGTCGACATGCGGAGGCGCGGCGACCGCCGGTTGGAGCCAGGCGTCGTTCTGCAGCACGTTGGCGACGATGTTGCGGTGAAGCAGCGTCGCGCCCTTGGAGACGCCGGTCGTGCCGCCGGTATATTGCAGGAAGGCGACGTCGCCGGGTGAGAGTTTTGGCTTGTTGAAGGTCGCGCTGCGGCCCGCCGCCAGCGCATCGTTGAAGGCGATCGCTCCCGGCAGCGAATAGGCCGGCACCATCTTCTTCACGCGGCGAACGACGAGGTTGACGATCACGCCCTTGAAGCCGAGCAGGTCGCCCATGCTCGCGATGACGACGTGCTTGACGGACGTCTTGGCGATCACCTGCTCGACGGTGTGGGCAAAATTCTCCAGCACGAAAATGGCTTCGGCGCCGGAGTCCTTGAGCTGGTGCTCGAGCTCGCGCGGCGTATAGAGCGGGTTGACGTTGACGACCGCGAAGCCCGCGCGCAGCACGGCCGCGGTCGCGACCGGATATTGCAGCACGTTCGGCATCATGATCGCGACGCGCGCGCCGCGCTGCAGGCCGCGGCCTTGCAGATAGGAGGCAAGCGCCAGCGACATCTGGTCGAGATCGCGGTAGCTGATCGCCTTGTCCATGCAGATGAAGGCCTTGCGGTCGGCGAACTTCGCAAAGCTCTCCTCCAGGAGATCGACCAGCGATGCGTATTGCGTCGGCTCGATATCGGCTGGCACGCCGGGCGGATATTGCTTGAGCCAGATGCGCTCCATAGGTACTCCCCTCCTAAACCAGAGCCCGATGTGTCTCAGGCTTGCCTCGTTTCACGCAGTATTGAGCCTGCCGCAACCGCTGGCAAGCGGTTGAGGCTTAGGACAACGGCCCGAAAGTGGCTACTGGAATCGTCGCAAACGGCGCTGTCGCAGTTGCGAAGTGCAGGTGCAGCCGTCGGCCGGCGCGCCGTTAACTGTTATTGGGCGCAGGCTTCGCGGGCTTGGTGGTCGTCTTCGGCTTGGCGGGTTTGGCAGCGGAATCGCCGTTCGCCGCCGGCTTTTCCGCGCCCTTCGCAGCCGCGTCGGGTTTCGCATTGGCGTGCTTGACCGGCCTGGCTGCGGGTTTGGCTTCGCCCTTCGCATCCGGCTTGGCATCGAGCTTGGCGCTCGACTTGGCGTCCTTGCCCGCATCTTTTGGCTTGTCGCTCGCGTCAGGCTTCTTCGCCGCAACGCGCGACTTCTTGCCTCGCGCCTTTGGGGTCGCCTGCTGGTCGGCATCGGCCGCGACCGCCGCAATCAGGGCGGCGCCGGTCCGGGTCGGGCCGGTATAGACCGGCACTGGCTCGACGGCCGCCGCGGCCGAGGCCATCAGATCCGAAGCCTTCATCGTGGGCGGTTGCAGGCCGGCGGTGAAGAACGTCACCTGGGCTTCGCCGCCGGTCAGGGACGTCGATCCGCCCGTGCCGCCATTGGTTGCGATCAGTGCATCGTCGTCGTCGCTGGCCGGCCGCTTGCGGTGGCCGCCGCACATCTCGTCGCGCAGATTCGGCGGCGAGGCGTCGACCGGCGCGAGGCTGTCGACCGTGCCGAGCGCGGGACGCAACCACGACAGCGTGTCCTGCGAGAAACCGCGCTCGAGAAGCTGCGCCGCCTTGACCGCGCGCGCGGTGCCGGAATTGGCGCCGAGCACCACCGCGATCAGCCGCCGTCCGTTGCGCGACGCCGATGCCACGAGGTTGTAGCCGGAGGCGCAGATGAAGCCGGTCTTGAAACCGTCGGCGCCGGGATAGCGGCCGATCAGCTTGTTGAAGTTTGGCGTGATGCGCTTGCCGAAACGGATCGCCGGGATATGCACGAAATATTCGTATTCCGGCAGGTCGCGCAGGAACGAGCGCGAAAGGATTCCGAGATCGCGCGCCGAGGTGATCTGGCCGTCGGCGGGCAGGCCGTTGGGATTGACGTAGCTCGTCTGCGTCATGCCGAGCTTTTGCGCGGTCTGGTTCATCATCGCCGAGAAGCCGTCGATCGAACCGCCGACGCCCTCGGCGAGCACCACGGCCATGTCGTTCGCAGACTTGACCATCATCATCTTCAGCGCGTTGTCGACGGTGACCTGCGTGCCGGGGCGAAAGCCCATCTTCGAGGGCGATTGCGAAGCGGCCGTCGGTGAGACCGTCAGCAGCGTGTCGAGCGTGAGCTTGCCGTCCTTCACCGCCTTCAGCGTGACATAGGCGGTCATGATCTTGGTCACCGAGGCGGGATACCAGGGAATGGTCGCATTCTCCGCCTGCAAGACCTTGCCGCTCTCGGCCTCGATCAGAAGCAGCGCCTCGGCGCGCGCGTCGCGCGGCGCGAGCAGCATCAGCGCGGCGGCCACGACGGCCAGGTTCAACGGGGCGAGGCGAAGCAGCGGGCGAAAGAAGTGCACTATCCGATTCCGGTCCTTGGAGAGCCGCTCGATAATGCGGTTCTCATGATCTGAGGTTCGGGTATGAAGCGTATGTCAGTGCCGCCGCTTGCGGCGGGTGCAAACCTATACCGGCTCGTTCACCGAGAACAGGGGGCTGGGCCCGGTATTCAGCGATGAAATAGGCCGAATTTCGACGGTTTTACCGGGACTTCACAGCCGAGGCTGCGGCCTCTGCCGCCGCCACGCTCGCCCGTGCATTTTCCTGCACCATGAACTGGGCCTTGGCGAGCGCGGCGAAATGGCCGCCTTTGGCCACGAGTTCATCGAAAGTTCCGCTTTCGATCACGCGGCCGCTGTCGAACACCAGGATCCGCGTGGCGTTGCGGATGGTGGAGAGGCGATGGGCAATCACGAAGGTGGTGCGGCCTCGCATCACTTCATCGAGAGCAGCGTTGACCTTCGCCTCGGTGACGGCATCGAGCGCGCTGGTGGCCTCGTCCAGGATCAGGATTGGCGGGTCCTTCAGCAGCGCACGCGCGATCGACAGCCGCTGCCGCTCGCCGCCGGACAGCATGCGCCCGCGCTCGCCGGCATTGGTCTCGAAGCCGCCGCTGCGCTCGATGAATTCGAGCGCCTGCGCGCGCTCGGCCGCGAGCCGCATCTCCGCGTCGGTTGCGTCCGGCTTGCCGACGCGCAAATTCTCCGTGATCGAGCGGTTGAACAGCAGCGCCTCCTGGAACACCACGCCTATGTTCCGCCGCAGCGATGTCAGCGTCACGCCGCGCACGTCCATGCCGTCGATCTTGATGAAGCCGGATTGCGGATCGAACGCACGATGCAGAAGCGCGATCGCGGTCGACTTGCCGGCGCCGGTCGAACCGACCAGTGCGATCGTCTGTCCGGGCAGTGCGGTGAAGGAGAGGTCCTCGACCGCCGGCCGCTTGCCGTCATAGGAGAAGGTGACGTCGTGGAACTCGACAAGGCCCGACAGGCGCCCGACGTCGATCGCATCGGGCCGGTCGTGCACGGCGGGCACGGCATCGAGCACGTTGAAGAATTCGCGTAAGCGTGGCGCCTCCATGAAGACGTTGTTGACGAAGCCCACGACCTGCTCGAGCTTCTGGATCAGCAGCGTTGCAAAGCTCACGAACATCACGATCTCGCCGACCGTCGTCAGCCCCTGGTCGTGCAGCGCGATGCCGAGCGTGAAGATCGCGAGCACCGTAATGGTGGTGGAGGCGCGCGTGATGACGGTGACGAGCGCCCACCAGGACAGTACGGGCATTTGTGCCGCGAGCAACTGGTCGGCAACGAAGCGCAGTCCCTGCACCTCGGCTTCGACGCGCACGAAACTCTGCACCAGCGCGACATTGCCGAGCGCGTCGGAGGCGCGCGCGGAGAGGTCGCTATAGTGCTCCTCGACCGTCATCTGCATGCCGTAGGTCTTGCGCACGACGAAGGTCGTCAGCGCCGTGAACACGATGCAGAGCGCGAACAGCAGGATCGCGAGCCGCCAGTTCAGATAGAGCGACAGCGGCAGCAGCACGAACACCGACAGGATCGCGGCAAAATGCTCGCGGAAGAAGCCGAGCCACAGCCGCCACAGCGCGTCGGTGCCGTTCAGCATCACCTTCATCAGCCGTCCGGAATGGGTGCCGGAGTGGAAGGTCAGCGGCAGTTGCAGGATATGCTCGAAATAATCCGTCAGTACCGCCTGGCGCTGGCGATGGGCGAGCCGGTCGGCATGCAGCGCCACCAGCGCGCTGCAGCCGATCGTGAACAGCCCGAACGCGACCCAGGCGAACAGGAACGGCCAGGCGGAGTTCGAACCCGCGACGGTCTTGCCGGAGAGCACGTCGACGATCTTGCCGAACAGCACGGGCTCGGCGAACTGCGCCGCCGCAAGCAGCAGGTTGGCGACTGCCAGCAGCCAGCCCAGCCGCGCCTCCTTGCCGAGCAGCTCAAGAACGCGGGTGTAGAGACGAAGGATCGACATGAAAGGCACGGCACTCGCGCGGGCGGGATCGAACGAGGTAGCATTCTAATCAGGGATGGGCCGCAAGATACAGCCGAAGCTGTCAGTTTTATTCAATTGATCAGCCGGCCAGCCACAGGCGGCAGGAACTGTTCGTCGAAAATATCGCTCGCGGTGGGGCGCTTGCGGAACTTGAAATCCAGCCCGATCTGGTCGATCGCGCGATCGAAGCGGGCGGGATCGACGCTGCCGAGGCCGTTGCGCCGGACCTCGTCGGTCAGGATGTTGTCGGCAAGCACGGTGGATAGCCGCGCGAGCTCGAGGTCGCGCACGCCGTCCTCCATCCGGCTAACGGTCTCGTCGACCGCGCGCTCCGGCTCCTTGACCGTTGCATTGAGCCCGCCGATCAGCGCGCGAACGAAACCTTTCACGGCGTCCGACTTCGACGCGGCAAAGGACGGGTTCACCACCACGGCAAAGCCATAGGCCTCGCAGCCATAATCGGCATAGCGCAGCACCGCGAGATCGTCGGCCGGCACGCCACGGTCGCGCAAATTCACGGCCGACAGATAGCTGAACCCGGCGACGGCATCGACCTGTCCGGCGGACAGGATCGGTTCGCGCACCGCAGCACTCATCTTGTAGAATTTCACGTGCGCCGCGTTGACCCCGTTCTGATGCGCGAGCGCCGGCCACAGCCGGATCGACAGATCGCTGTCGGCAACGCCGACCGTCTTGCCCTCGAGATCGGACAGCGTATGGATGCCCCGGCTCCTGCGCGCGACGATCGCGTAGGGCGCGCGGTTGAACAGCACGAACACGGCCTTGATCGGCGGGGCGTCTGTCCTGTCGCGAAAGCGGATCAATTCGTTGATGTCGACGAGGGCGAGATCGCTGTCGCCCCTGGCGATGCGCGCAAGCGCCTCCGGCGAGCCCGCGGCGCTGCCGAACGACACGGCGAGATGCTCGGCGCCGAACAATCCGTCCTTCGCCGCCATGAAGAACGGCGCCATGCTCGATTCAATCGGGCGGTCGAAAGTGAACTGGATCGCGACATGCCGAGCGGCGTCGTCTGCGGCGCTCGCCGAGCGCGGGCCCGAGCACGCCAGCACCGCGAGCCCGATCCAGAGAGCCAACAGACAGCGGGAGAGGGATGTCGGGCATGCGCGCATGAATTCAGGCCGGACCAGCATTGTTTCTTTTTGTGACGCTTGCAAAGCGCCGGCGGTCGTCATCCTGGCCGATCAAACCTGAACGGTTGATGAGCGGAACGCATCACGATTTCGCAATCTCCGCGCGAATTTGTCGCCGTTCAGCTTCTGTTGGGTTGGGGAACCCAACATGGGATGCGCGGGTTTTAAGCGAATAAAGCCTGTCCCCAGGCACCCATTGAAGGTCCCAAGGAGTCCAAAGTCATGTTCGACCAAGCTTCAAGATTTGCAGGCCGCAAGGCCATATTCGCCACCGCCGCCGTGCTGGCGCTCACGACCGCTATCCCCTCGACCTCGTTCGCGGGCGGCCGCCACTGGCATGGTGGTGGCGGAGCCGCTGCGGCCGCGGCCTTCGCCGGCATCGTCGGCACGGGCCTTGCGATCGCCGCCGCCCGCGATGCATACGCCTATGACTATGGCGGACCCGCCTACTACGGCGGGCCAGTCTATTACGGTGGGCCGGCCTACTACAGGGGCCCGGGTTACTACGGGAGCGATCCGAACTACCCGTACAATGGCAATGTCGGTCGCGATCCCTTTGCCACTTGTAGCCGAAGCGGCGCGTATTGTTGGTAAGCCGTTGACCACGACGAGCCGGCGCGCTTGCCGCGCCGGCTTAAATTTTGCTTTTATTGTCGGACGTTAACGCGTCTACCATTGGTTTAGAGTAGTTTTGAGTACATGAGTGATTCGCTTGAGCGGCTATATCTGGCTGTGCTCGCGGCCAGGGATCTTGATCCGGCAACATCGCGCACCGCCCGGCTGTTTCAGCGCGGCCCGGCCAAAATGGCGAAAAAACTGGCTGAGGAAGCCATCGAGGTGGTCATCGACGCGGTTCATGGCGATAGCGAAGCCGTGATCCGGGAAAGCGCCGACCTTCTCTACAATCTCACCGTGCTCTGGGCCGCGGCCGGCGTGCGGCCTCAGGATGTCTGGCGCGAGATGGCGCGGCGGGAAGACATGCTCGGCATCGCCGAGAAGCTGCCGAAATCGCCGATGAAACTGCCCAAAGTTGCCTCGCCCCGCGTTGCCACCCGGCGGCCAATTGTCGCGCTCGAGGGCCGCGCGGCACGCAAGCGCCACTAGAAGCGGAACAAACCGGCCCCATCTTGCGATGGACAAATCCGTCCCATGGTGCTTCATCGCGGCGCCATGCTGAAACGTATCTACGATTGGTGCATCGACGCCGCCCACAAGCCCTACGCGCTCTGGATCATGGGCGCCGTGGCTTTCGCAGAAAGCTCGTTCTTTCCCGTCCCTCCGGACGTGATGCTGGTGCCGATGTCGTTGGCGCGCCCGCAGCGCGCCTGGGTCTACGCCACGGTCTGCACCGCGACCTCGGTGCTGGGCGGCATCCTGGGCTACGCCATCGGTGCGCTGCTCTATGACTCGCTAGGTCATTGGCTGATCCAGCTCTACGGGCTCGGCGACCAGGTCGAGGGATTCCGTGCCAAATACGCCGAATGGGGCGCCGTGATCATCCTGCTCAAGGGCCTGACACCGATCCCCTACAAGCTCGTCACCATCACCTCGGGCTTTGCCGGCTACAATCTGCTTCTGTTCGTCCTGTTCTCCATCATTGCACGCGGCGGCCGCTTCTTCATCGCGGCCATCCTGCTCAACCGCTATGGCGATTGGATTCGGGTCAGGATCGAGCGGCATCTCGGATTGTGGGTGGCGATCTTCGCTGCGGTGCTGGTGCTCGGCTTCGTGATCGCGATCAAGCTGATCTGATCAAGCTTATCTGACGGCGCGTCAGGCGCTTTGCCGGCGCGCCGGCTTCGGTTACGGTTGGGCCATGATGGTTCGATCCGGCAATCCGGTCACGCGACTCTGGATGATTGTGACAGCGGCGCTATTCCTACTGCCTGGTATCGCCGGGCCCGGATGGGCACAGTCAACGGCCCCCGCGCCGTCGCTCGGCCTTCAAGACGCCGGGCCGCAGGCGCCGCCGCCACAATCTACTCCCACGGCATCAGCCCCACCGGCGCGCGAGGAAAATCCCGGTCTGATCAACGAAATGGGCAAGCTGTTCGACAAGCTGCCCTCGATCCTGCCGCCGATCAAAAGTCCGAGCGAGACCATCGACGATCTGTCGCGCATGGCAAAGCCATCGAGCTTGGTGTCGGGGCGTGTGGCCTGTCCGGCCTCGCCAAACGGCGCGCCCGATTGCAAGCAGGCCGCCGACAGGCTCTGCCAGGGCAAAGGCTACAAGGAAGGCAAGAGCCTGAACGCGGACTCCGCGCAAAGCTGTTCGGCAAAGGTCCTGATTCCCGGCAGGACCCGCAAGTCGGATGACTGCCGCACCGATACGTTCGTCACCAGCGCGCTGTGCCAGAACTGAGGCGATGACCTGCGCGCGAGCAAACCTTAAGGAGCGCCTATGAGCCGTACGGAGCAGGACTTCCTCGGACAGCGTGAGATCGCCGACAACATCTACTACGGCGTCCAGACCATCCGCGGGAAGGAGAACTTCCACATCACCGGCATTCCGATGAACCAGGAGCCTTACTTCGTGAAGGCGCTTGGCTACGTGAAGAAGGCCGCAGCGATGGCCAATCGCGACCTCGGCGCGATCGACGCCAAGGTCGCGGACGCGATCATCCTCGGCTGCGACCGCGTCATCGCCGGCGACATGATGGATCAGTTCGTCACCGATTTCATCCAGGGCGGCGCGGGCACCTCGACCAACATGAATGCCAACGAGGTGATCGCCAACCTCGCGCTGGAATCGCTCGGCTTTGCGAAGGGCGACTACCAGCACGTCAGCCCGAACGACCATGTCAATTACGGCCAGTCGACCAACGACACCTATCCGACCGCCTTCCGCCTGGCGCTGATCCTGCGGCTCGAAAGCTACATGACGGCGCTGCGGCAGCTGCAGGAGGCATTCTTCGCCAAGGGGCGCGAGTTCGATCGCGTGCTGAAGATGGGCCGCACGCACCTCCAGGACGCGGTGCCGATGTCGCTCGGCGCCGAATTCCGCGGCTGGGGCACCACGATCGGCGAAGAGGTCGATCGTATCTCGGAAGCTCGCGCGCTGTTGCGCGAGATCAATCTCGGCGCCACCGCGATCGGCACCTCGGTCACCGCGGCGCCCGGCTATCCAAAGGTCGCGGTCCGGCATTTGAGCGCGCTGACCGGTGTCGACTTCGTGCTCGCCGGCGACCTCGTGGAGGCGACGTCGGACACCGGCGCCTATGTGCAGCTCTCCGGCGTCTTGAAGCGCACCGCGAGCAAGCTCACCAAGATCTGCAACGACATTCGTCTGCTGGCCTCCGGCCCGCGCGCCGGCTTCAACGAGATCAACCTGCCGCAGCTTCAGCCGGGCTCGTCCATCATGCCCGGCAAGGTCAACCCTGTGATTCCCGAGGTGGTCAACCAGACCAGCTTCCTCGTCATCGGCCTCGACACCACGGTGACGCTCGCGGCCTCCGCCGGCCAGCTCCAGCTCAACGTGATGGAGCCGGTGATCTCGTTCGCGCTGTTCTTCTCGATCCGCACCATGGAGCGCGCGGTCAACAGCCTGCGCGAGAACTGCGTCGTCGGCATCACCGCCAACGAAGAGCACACCCGCAACATGGTGCTCAACTCGCTCGGCATCGTCACCGTTCTGAAGCCGCTGCTCGGCTACAAGCAATGCGCCGAGATCGCCCGCGAGGGCTACAAGAGCGGCAAGTCGCTGCACCAGATCGTGGTGGTCGAGCGCAAGCTGCTGACGCAGGAGAAATGGGACGAGATGTTCTCGTTCGAGCGGCTGATCAATCCGGATCTGACCGAGTGAGAGCTTTCGCGTCCGTGTGGTGAATTCCGCGCCTTGGAATTGCGGTAATGGCGTCCGCCTGGCGGCGCTAAAACGCAATACTTGACAGTGGAAAGATTGCCTTGTTGGTATGGCGCCAAGCCTTCAACTTGTCCGCCAATAAAGGATCGTTTCGCAATGTCCATGCCTGCCTTGTTCAAGGGGCGTCTGTCGATCCCCGTGATCGGCTCGCCGCTCTTCATCATCTCGGTGCCCGATCTTGTGATCGCGCAGTGCAAGGCGGGTGTGGTCGGCTCGTTCCCGGCGCTGAACGCGCGGCCGCCGGAGCTGCTCGACGAATGGCTGGCGCGCATCACCGAAGAGCTCGCGGCCTATGATCGCGCGCATCCCGAGCGTCCTTCCGCGCCGTTCGCGGTAAACCAGATCGTGCACAAGTCGAACAACCGGCTCGATCATGACATGGCGCTTTGCGCCAAGTACAAGGTGCCGATGATCATCTCCTCGCTCGGTGCGCGCGAGGAGCTCAATCAGGCCGTGCACAATTGGGGCGGCATCGTCTTCCATGACGTGATCAACCAGAAATTCGCTCGCAAGGCGATCGAGAAGGGCGCCGACGGTCTGATCCTGGTCGCGGCCGGCGCCGGAGGCCACGCCGGCACGATCTCGCCGCTGGCTTTCGTCGCCGAAACGCGCAAATGGTTCGACGGCCCGATCGCGCTGTCGGGCGCGATCGGCAACGGCAAGGCGATCCGCGCTGCGCGCATCCTCGGCGCCGACTTCGCCTATATCGGCTCGGCCTTCATTGCGACCAAGGAAGCCAACGCGGTCGAGAAGTACAAGGAGATGATCGCGGGCTCCTCGGCCGACGACATCGTCTATTCGAATCTCTTCACCGGCGTGCATGGCAACTATCTGAAGCCGTCGATCCTCGCTGCCGGCATGGATCCGGAGAACCTGCCGACGTCCGATCCCTCCAAGATGAATTTCGGCACCGATGCTTCCGGCGATCGCGCCAAGCCGAAGGCATGGAAGGAGATCTGGGGCTCGGGCCAAGGCATCGGCAGCGTCGAAGGAATTGTGCCCGCCGCCGAGCTGATCGCGCGCTTCAAGAAGGAATACGAAGAAGCGATCGATCCGCCGTTGTAATGGCTCTCGCGATGACCGCCATCTATCGCGTCGACGGCAACAGCGTCGTCACCAGCCCTGATGCTGCGGGTCCATGGGATCCGCGCATGCAGCACGGCTCGGCGCCGGCTTCGCTCGTGGTGTGGGCGGCCGAGCGGATGGCGACTTCCGTGCCGATGGACATCGCGCGCGTCACTATCGATCTGATGCGTCCGGTTCCGGTGGCGCCCCTCACCATCGCGACCGAAATCTTGCGCGAAGGCCGCAAGATCCAGCTCTGCGGAATCAAGCTCCTGGCGGACGGCGTGGTCGTGGTCGGGGCAACCGTGCTGAAGATCAAGCGGCAGGCGCTGACGCTGCCCGACGACGTCAAGGAGCTGCCGGTGACCCTCCCGGCGCCGGAGCAGTCGCTGGTCGAGGACGGACATGCTGCCACCAGCCCGTTCGTGCGTTCGGTCTCGATGCGTGCGGCGCGCGGCCGCTTCGGCCAGGCCGGCGCCGGCGCAATCTGGTTTCGCGTCGATAAGCCACTGATCGAGGGACAAGCCGTCTCGCAGGCCATGCGCGCGGTCGTCGCCGCCGACTTCTCCAACGGCACGGCCTCGACGCTCGATTTTCGCGCCTGGACCTACATCAACGCCGACCTCACCGTGAGCTTTGCTCGGCAGCCGGTCGGCGACTGGATCCTGCTCGACGGCGAATCCTGGATCGGCGCAGACGGCACGGGCCTCGCGATGTCGCGGCTCGCCGACCGGCAAGGCTATTTCGGCCGCGCGGTGCAAAGCCTCGTGATCGAGAAGCGCTGAGGGACTCGGCAAATCGGCAGCCGCTACATGCCGCGGGCTGAACAAACGCCATTTAACGCAGCATTAACCATCGCGCTCCCAGAATCTCCTCGCAGCCGCCAATCGGCACGAAGAGGGGACGGGCGATGGACTACGATTTTCTCAACGCCAGGACGCAGGCTTCGCTGGATGAAATCCGCGTCCGCGTTGCGCATGCACTCGCCCGTCACCCGCTCTGCCGCAACGTGCGCTTCGACATCGTCAGCGTGCCCCGCACCCGTCGCGGCGGCAACTGGACCGTGACGCTGCAGGCGGTCGAGCCGCGTGCGGTGTGGGAGGCCTCCGAGATCGTCGCCGATATCCAGGACGCCTATGACTTGGCGCTAGCCGCCTGATTTCGTTGAATTTCCAATGCCATGTCGCCATCGGCCCAGCGTTTTCCGCTGTGGTGGCACGGTTAGGCCTTAATTCCTGCCCAGTTTCGGGGCATTGAGCGATCGAGAGCCGGACGCGGAGGGACGTTTGTCGAAAGCCATCACCATCGTCGTGCTGACGTGCTTCCTGGTTCTTGGCGCCGCCGCCACCGCCATTTTCGGCCGTGACAGCGTGCCGGCCGCGAGCAGCGACATGGTCTCGCAGGCCGTCCCCAAGCCGGTCGCCGCCAACCGCGCCAGCAAGGCCGACCGGCTGAACGTGCCGACGCTCGCGCTAGCCTCCGCTGCCGTCGAGCCGGTGGACAGGCCTGTTCTTACCGAGACGCTGCGCCAGGCCTTCGCCGCCGCCACGCCATCCGATTTCCCCCCGGCGCCCAGGGCGAACGCTTCCGAGGCGCCGGCCGCAGCGACCGACGCGCCTGCCAAGCCGAAAGTGGTCGCAAAACCGCAGCCGCAGAAATCCTATTCGCTGCTCTCCGACGTGCAGATCGCGGGCATCAAGGAGCGGCTGAAGCTGTCGTCGTCGCAGGAATATTACTGGCCCTCGGTTGAGACCGCGCTGCGCAACGTCGCGCGCAAGATCCAGGCGAACAAGCTCTCCAATCCGCAGGTGCAGGGCGTGCCGATCGATCCGAACTGCGATGAGGTCCAGCAGCTGAAGTCGGCCGCGATGCCCCTGCTGTTCCAGTTGCGCGACGATCAGAAAGAGGAAGTGCGCAAGCTCGCCCGCATCATCGGGCTCGAGAAGGTCGCCCAGCAGATCTGACGTAGCTCGCAAGTTCCGCGCGCTTGGCGGCGGAGCTGCAGCATTTTCCCTGACGTTGCTCCGTTCCCGGAACATCAAATTGCGCGACGCGTTGCTCGCTCGAAAGAGGGAGTGGATCGATGCGCGCCTTGACAGCCTATTTCGTCGGTGGGGGAACCATCGTCGCAGCCATCGCCATCGGTCTTGGTGGCGGCATCGTTGCCGGCAACATCATGAACCCCATCGCGCTCAAGCACGGCCCCGATACGGGCAAGCAGGAGCGGCGTGCAGACTCGACGGCAATAACCCATGCGCCATCCGAGCGCGTGCAATATCTCACGGGATCGCAGGTCTTCGGCGCCGTGGTCGCTCCGCCTGTCCAGGCTGCGGCGCCGACCGCCACGGCCAATGCCGAACCTTCCGCGCCGCCGGCACAGCCGGCTGCCAGCCATGAGTCCCAGCAGGCCAACACGCAAGCTGCGCACCCTGCCAAGCCTGCGGAGCAGCAAGCCGCGACCGAGCAGGCTGCCTCGCCGGATAATGCCTATGCGAAAGCGAAGGACGCCGACGTGAAGCGCGCGGCGTCGGAGCGGCATCGTGCCGACCGGCGGCAGCGCTGGGCCGAGCGCCGCCGCTACGACATGCGCGATCCTCGCGAGACGCGCGATCGGACCGACTGGGACGACGTCGCACGCAATACTCGCGAAGATGCCGATGTCCGCGAATTCGGATCCAGTCCGCGCCGCAGCTTCGTCCCGCAGAGCCGCGGCTCTCCGCAGCTCAGATTATTCGGAGCTGATGACGACGATTAGAGCAGATGACGGTTCATCCTAATCTCATCGCGCTTTAGCGCGCGCATCAGCCTCCGTGCGACTCTACGACCTTGCGGCAGGCGTCCGAGAGCTTGGCCTTGTTGTCGCGCAGGCATGCGTTCATCTGCGGCGGCTTGCCGATATGTTCGGCGCAGAACTTGCTGGCGTCGCCGCGGCAGGCCATCTGCTCCTGCGGCGTCGGGCCCGATTGCGCCGATACGGGCGCGACGGTCGATGCGAGCATGACGGTCGACGTAAGCACGAGCGCGGCAATAACTGAAATCTTCATCATTCACCTCTTCGGGTTTCGTTGTCCGGCTTGAAACCAGGCGGCGCGACCATCTGCGGAGCGGGCCCGCGGGTCCATGCCATGTTCATGGCAGCCGAAACGTCCGGTCTCTGCGACCGCACACGCGCCCCCCCCATCTTCATGGCATGTATCGGCGCGCGATCTTTTGCCATTGAGCCCTTACGTCGGCCCGCGAGAAGCGATGGTTGCATCGACAGGCCGGACGGCAAGCAGGAGAGCTGAGATGGCAAGGAAAGCAGGAACGCTGAGCATCGGCTTGGCGATTGCGGCGCTGGCGGGTGCAGCGATGCTGTCGCTGGGCACAAGTCCGGCGCAGGCAGTGGTCTATTGCAAGACGGTCGGCGTGCCCAAGGGCTGCGTCGTGCGGCCCACCGCGGCGGTGGTGGCTCCGGCCGCGCCGGTCGCTGCCACTGTGGTAGCGACCCCCGGCGTCGGTGCGCCCGGGGTCGGTGTTCGAGCGGGCACGCCGATGAACCGCGGCGGCCCGGTCAACCGCGTCGGCGTGCGCTGAGCGAGCTCCTTCTCCACCTCGGCCGGTTTGCGGGGAGAGGAAGAAGATCTCGGGCGCAGGGATGCCTGCAAGCGCACCCCCTCTCTCCGCGCGTCGCCCACACGTTCGGGGAGGGGGCTTTTTCAGCCCTCGGCCGCATCGCTGTCGGGAAAGCGCTGCGGCAGTTGCAGCCGCACGGATGTGCCCGAAGGGGAGGAGTCGAGTTCGAGCGTTGCACCACAACGGCCGGCGCGGCTCTTCATGTTGCGCAAGCCCCGCGCGGTCTGGCTCGCCCCTGTCGCCTCGCCATTGCCGGCACCATCGATGGGAAGAGCAAAACCCTGGCCGTCGTCCGCGATGCTGATCACGCCGCGCTGATCTTGCGGCGCCCCGCCGAGCATCTCGATCGTCACCGTGATCCTGCGTGCCTTCGCGTGCTTGACCGCGTTGGTCACGGCCTCATCCAGGATGCGCACGATCTGGATGACGTGCCATGGCCGCAGCTCCGGATGCAGCGGCAGGCCCTGTGGCGTCGTCACGTGCCAGTCGAGCGCGATGTCGTGCGGGCGCAATTGTGCCGCGGCGCGCTCGCGCCATGAGCCGAGCGCCAGCATCAGATCGCCGCCGATATCGTCCATGGAATCGATCACGAGCCGCAGATCCTTCAGCGCGGCGCGCGCGGCGTCAGCGATCGGCCTGCCGTCCGCGCCGCGTTCGGAGAGCGCGACGATGCTGACGAGCTGACCGCCGAGGCCGTCATGCAGGTCGCGCATCAGCCGGGTGCGCTCATTGGCGAGGGCTGCGGCCCGCGCACGCTCCTCCTCGCGGGCAAAGCTTGCCTTCAATCGGTCCTCGGCCTCGCGCACGCGTGCGATCAACTGACCGGCGAAACTGTCGACCTGGTTCAACGCGCGGGCGAACCGCCAGGTCAGGCCGGCGCCGATCGCCACCAGCATCGCCGAATAGGACAGGCGCGAGACAAAGGTGCGTTCATTGGGCAGGATCTCGAACACCGAGAGCATGTCGTGGCCCCAGCAGGCCAGCACGATGGTCACCGCGCAGCCGAGTGTGAGGCTCGCCGCATCCTGGCGCCGTACCACCGCCGTTGCCGTGACGCCGGCCATCAGCAACAGGCAGATGCCGACCGTCGGGATGCCGAGAAGCAGAAAAAGGATGCGCGGCAGCGGCTGGCCCGCGACCAGCCCGACCGCGAACACGGAGAGACCGGGCGCGAACAGTAGCGTGCCATAGCGCGGCCAGCGCCAGCCGAAGAACAGCACGGCGAAAACCACGATCAGGGCGCTCTCGATCGGGGCGGAGGCCAGCAGCACCGCGGCGAGCCGCGAGGGGTGGGCTGGCGGCACCGGCGGCGGCAGGAACGCCTGGATCACGCCGAGCACCATCGCGATTGCCAGCACGCCATAGACCGGCTCGTGGCGCCGCATCAGCCACATGATCGCGAGAATGACCGCCAGGATCGATTGCCAGGCGGAGAACACCACGGGCAGCGTGACGAACAGCAGCATACGCGTCTCGTAGGCGCCGCGCAGGCTCTCATCCGGTCCGACATAGACGGTGTCGAGAAAGCCCTTCAACGGCCCCCACACGAACAGCCGCAACGTGAAGGTGTTGGCGCCGTCGCGCAACAGCGCCGACGGGATCGGTGCGATCTCCGGCGTGTTGCGGTCGGGCCGGTTGGCGGTGGCGTCGCGCCTCGAATCGAGGATCACCACGTCGTTGACCGCGACCTCCACGGCGTTGCTGAAGCGCGGCAGGAACACCGACCACGCCGCCGCGTCAGCAGTCCTGAAGGTGAAGCTGCCCGTGTAGAGCGGCGGATCCGCGAGCGAATAGCGCGAGTTGGTGAAATGCGGCAGCGTCACCGGGCGTGTCACGCCATCCTCCAGCTGCGTGAACTCGCTCAGCGCAAAATCGTCGGGGTCGCTCGGCTGCAACAGCCGCAGCACCAGGATGCAGGCGATCACGATCAGCACCTGGAGCAGCAGATAAGGCACCAGCCGCGCCAGCCGCAGCCGCGCCCTTGCGGTCACGAGCGGCTTTACGGCGACCTCGCTCACAGCTTGATCAGGCCCTGCTGCACCGCCTCGAACACAGCTTCGCTGCGGGTATGCACCTCGAGCTTGCGATAGATGTTCTTGATGTGGCCGGGCACGGTCTGGCGCGACAGGCCGAGATGGCTCGCGATCTCGGCGTAGCTGAAGCCTTTGGCGATGCCCCAGAGGATGTCGATCTCGCGCGGCGTGAGCCTTGCGGTGTTGAGCGCCGGCCCCGGCGGCGGCTCGGCGGTGGTTTGCGTTCGCCGCACGATGAAGCGCGCGATCGAGGCCGAAATCGGCGAATGCCCGGCGACCAGTTCGCGCACGGTGGTCGCGATGTCGGTCGGGAAGGCGTCCTTCAGGAGATAGCCGGTGGCGCCGACCGTGATTGCCGAGATCACGCTTTCCTCGTCGCCGAGTGCGGAGATCACCATGATCTCGGTGTCGGGAAAGCGCCGCCGCGTCTCGCGGATCAGCTCGATGCCATGGCCGTCGGGCAGGCGGAGGTCGGTCAAGAGCACCCGCGGCGCGCGTGCATTGAGGGCTTGGCGCGCCTCACCGAGCGTGCCGGCCGTGCGCACCTCGTACTCCGCCTTGACCAGCGCATCCTGCAAGCGCCAGCAGGTCGGCGCATCATCCTCGACGAGGAGTATGGTGATCGCAGCAGGAGCCCCGTCCCGTTCCGTCATGGCAAAAACCTTGGGCCGCGTGTCCCCCGCGGCGCAAAACCGAGCTTAGCTGCGCCGCGTCGCCTGCGACACCCATAATCATGGGGCGGAGTGGCGGAGTGCGTTGTTTGCGGATCAGGAGCGAGCTGCATCAAGTCGCGCGCGGACGTTTGACGGCCGCGGCGATCCTCTCCCCGCGGATCGTGCGGAGAGAGGGGGAGTCGTCTGACCTTCCGTTCCCGCGGCAACCGCCATTGGGGCCGATGTGATAGCCGCGCGGGCAGGCGTGGGCGGCGGGATTGGCGTAGTTCTTCAGGCAGCCGCCATAGGGTCCGCGATGCCAGCCGGCGCCGCAGCCGCCGGCCACCGCGACGATGTCGCTCGTCGCGGGCGTGCCGACCGGCGCGAGAGGAGCGGCCTGGGCGGAGCCGGTGATCGCGGCGAGCGCAAAGGCGGCGGCATGGATGTGTCGCATCATGTACTGTTCTCCGTCCGGCGGCTCAATGCGTGGCGGCAAAAGCGATACCGGCGCGCACTTCGGCGATCGCCTGGTCGATCAGGCCGAGCGCCTTCTCGCGGTGGCCGCCCTTGTTCGGTTCGGCCTTGGCGAGCTCGGCGCGGGCCTGTTGCAGGATCGTGACGCTCTCGTCCATGTGCGGCTGGGCGCCGATTGCGTAGCCGATGCCGAGGCTTGCGGCGATCGTCGCGCCGAGCGCGAGGCTGCGGGGTAGAGAAGTTCGCATGTCGTTGTCTCCTCCAGCGGGCGTCAGGCGGCGGCCGCCCGGATGCCGGGATGCGCCGGCGCGAAGACGAGCCCGACGCATCCGCGGCCTGAATAAGGCTCTCGCCCGCGCGCCGTCTTGGACTGTCCGGCGTCGAATGATTTCGGGTTTGGACTGACCGGCGCTGTTTAAATCACGTCATCGTGCTGATAGCCTGACGAGGTGCGTTCACCGGGCGTTCAGTCCGCGCCCGGCAAGTTCGCTCCGTTTCTTGCCAGTCAGTCTTCACAAGTCTCTCTTCAAAGTCCTTTCCCCAAAAATTCCTTCCCCGATGCCCGTCATCCGGAAAGCGTTATCGACCGATATGCTGCCGCAGGGGCTGTCTGAGCGGCAGCGCTTCATTCGCTTTGCGGAATTGTTCGAACATTTTTCCAACACCGGTGAGCTCGACCCCGCGTTCGACGTGCCGTTTCGCGCCGCCATGAACTCGATCCACATCGGCACCACCATGCTCGGACGCTGCGACGGTAGCTTCGTCACGGTGCGGCGTGAGAAGCGGCAGGTGATCGAGACCGGCGACGACCGCTTCTGTCTCGTGCGCAACACCGGTGATCGCGCTTCCTATGTGCGTCACCGTGGCCGCGAGATCACCTTGCGGCCGGGATCGATGGTGCTGCTCAAGCTCGACGAGCCGTTCTTCGCAGCTGACGGCGCGAACCACAAGCGCTTCACCAACGTGCATCTGCCGGTCGCAACCTTGCGCGCGATGGTCGCCGACGTCGATGAATTGGTCGGGCAGGAGCTTGCGCCCGGCGGGGCGCTGTCGCTCGCGATGGACTACAGCGATCTTCTGCTGCGCCATCCGGTCGCCGTCGACGAGGCCGGCATGGCGATTGCGGCGCATCTGCTCGACCTCGCGGCGCTCGGGCTCGGCGCACGCGCCGACATCGCGTCCGCCGCCAGCCGGCGGGGCCTGGGTGCCGTGCGGCTCCAGGCCGCGCTGGCGATCCTGCAAGCGCGTTTCCAGGAGCCGGATTTTTCTGCGCAAAAGCTCGCGGCTGCCGCCGGTCTTTCCGAGCGCTATGTCAACGAACTGCTGTTTGAGGCCGGCGCCAGCTTCACCACGCGCTTGAACGAGCTGCGCCTGCGCAAGGCTGCGGATCTGCTGGCCCGCAGCGAGGGACGCATCAGCGACATCGCCTTCGCCTGCGGATTCAACGATCTCTCCTATTTCAACCGCTGCTTCCGCCGCCGCTTCGGCCTGACGCCGACGGCGGCGAGGGGGAGGTGAGCGCTCGCTCTGGTGGGTTACGACGCCTCCAGTCGCGGCGGCGGATAGCGCCGCGCGAGCGCCGACAGCGACAGATGTCGCTCCTCCTCCGGCAACTCGAGATAGGCCAGCACCTGCGCCCGCTTCCAGCCGTCGACGCCGAAATCCATCGCCATCCATTTCTGCGGCTCGGGCCCTTCGAGCCCACGCACCCAGACGAAATAGCGGGGGAGGTCGCCTGGCTCTGCCTCGGTCGCGCGTCGTCTGGCCATCAAGCTGCTCGCTGAGTGGAGACCTGCGGAGGAGAATATAGGCGGACCAGATGATTGCTAGGGGAGGGCTTCGCTTCACTGCGAGAAGAACGGCGAGCCGGTCCGTCTTCGCCAGGTCCGTCTTCGCCAAGAGGCTTCGCCGCACACGCTTCGCGCTTTCGGTCTCGCATGGCTGCGCCACGCGAAGCCCGAAAGGGCGTAGCGTGGTGCCCTGGCCGATAATCAACTAGTCGCATAACAAATTGAATTTGCGATACTTTTAGTCGTCAATTGCCTCAGATACCGACAGGAATACCGACAAGATGATGGACGGGAGGCGCTCGCAAAAAATAAACTTGCGAGCGCTCTGCAGCACGCACAGTCTTGCGGTTCTTGTCTTCATAATCGCCGGCCGGAGTCGAACCCGGGTCAGACTCGAAATTATTGATTGTTCTTGCCCAGTAGCTGCCTCTTAATCAGCGGGTCCCAGGTTCGAGCCCTGGTGCGCCCACCATTTCAAGGCCCTGTTGATGCAGGGCTTCTTCATTTTCGGCATCAGAACAAAACGCGTCTCGTGCGACGCCTATGGGGTCGGACGTCGCGCGGCCAGCCTGTTGTGCGATTTCTTGTATCTTGACCTGTTCGATACAGCGCAGCCCCGATGATACAGGTCAATTGCCCGCTCGTCGTAGAATAGGATATCGGGGCGAGCAAAGCGGACAGTCTACCCCCATGATGCGAAGGGCGACGTGCTGCATGGAAGCAGGGGCGGTGATCCGTACCGAAACGAACGCACAGACCACGGCCCCGGCAAGTGTGCTGGCATGTAGCCCCAGCGCGATCGCAGTGGCGAGCGTCACAGCCATTGCCGTCATGGCGCATTGTCAGGCCCTTGTGCTGCGAAGATGCAGCGCCGCCACTTCGTCGTGAAATCCGGCAACCATGCCTCGCACAGTACACGCAACCGGAAATGGTCATGAGCCCGGTCTTGGAAAGCCGAAACGCGAGCGTCGGCCACCAAAAGAGATGAGAATCTGACGGTGGATCGACCAGGATCAGCGCCCACTCGCCGCCAGCCGCGAGCACCGCACCGGAGCACGACCACAGCGAAATTGCCTAGGCGACCACATCCGGCAAATGGATTTGTGGATCCCAATCCTTGATTGAAGTTGGTTGATACCGTAATACCGTTGCTGACGGCAACAAAGGTGCGGATCGGTGCGGACGATCATTGCTGACGATCACGCCATTATGCGGGAGGGTCTGAAGCAGCTTCTGTCGACCGTGGACGGGCTGATTATCAGCGGAGAGGCGGCGGACGCAGAAGCTGTTCATCGGCTGCTGAACGAATACTCCGCCGATCTTCTCATCCTTGATCTCGGCATGCCGGGTGTGAGCGGCTTTCAATTCATAGCTCACCTCAGAACCGCCTGGCCGGAGCTACGGATTCTTGTCCTCACCGCCAATGTCGAGCCGCGTTCCGTTCGAGCGGCTCTTTCCGCGGGCGCGAGCGGGTATTTGACCAAAAGCGGCGATCCGTCCGAACTCGTCGCTGCGATCGATGCCGTCAGGAAAGGCAACACCTATGTGGCGCAGGAGGTTCGCTTTGCGGTGGACCACCACGACGGCCCGAGCGAAATCCCCGAGCCCTCGGCAGCGAACATATCTCCGGTCACGCTGACAAGGCGCGAGCTGCAAATCCTGGCGATGATCCCTCACGGCGCCAGCAACCGCGACATCGCCAGCCGTCTCGGCATTAGTCTGCTCACGGCCCGGAAACATCGCGAGAATCTCATGCGGAAGCTGGATCTGCACAGTGGTGCGGAGTTGACCGCCTACGCGGTTCGTCTCGGCCTTCCAGCGGGGTAGCGCTACGGCAACTCGCAAAGGAAGCCGCTGTCGGCGCTTGGAGAGGTCTCGATGCAAGAGGACAAGATACGTGAAGCGCTCGTAGAGCTCCTGTATCGCAATTCCTATGGAGTCGTGGCTTCCAACGTCCTCATCTCCCTGGCGGCAGCATACGTACTGAGGACCACCGTACCGGCGAATTGGGTGGTCGGATGGCTCGGTGCGATTTATCTACTCACCGCCATACGCGTCCTGGCGGCGCGCCGGTTCTTCAGCCGGAAACGAGAACCAGCGTCTGTGTCGCGATGGGCGTGGCTCGCGGCCGGGTTTTCCTGCGTGTCGGGGCTGCTGTGGGGAATGCTCGGCTGGGTTGGGTTCGTTCCTGAACAGCCCGTTCCTTTCATATTCACCATTATTGCATTGGCCGGTCTGGTCTGCGGCACAGTTCCGTCGCTCTCGGCCTTTCCGCCGGCTCTCGTCGGCTCGATCATCGTAACTGTGCTGCCGGTCATGGTGCGCTCCTTTATCATTGGAGGTGATGGCTCCGGCGCATATCTCGTCCTGTTCACGGGGCTTGTGACCATCAATCTCTATTATTGCCGCACAACGCACCGTATGCTGCGTGAGTCCATCAGATTGCGTTTGGAAAATGTCGAGCTGGTTGGCCACCTCCAGGAAGAACGCGACCGCGCGCAAGCCGCCGATCATGCGAAAACGCGCTTCCTTGCTGCCGCCAGTCATGACCTGCGCCAGCCGATTCATGCCTTGAGCCTGCTGATCGCCACGCTGGCGGCGCTGGGTCGTCGCGGCGTCGTCCAATCCGGCGATGCGCGCGATCTCGCCGGCAAGGCAAAATCCATCGTCGGAAACCTCAGCGCTCTTCTGAACGGACTGCTCGACATCTCCCGGCTGGATGCCGGCGTCGTCACTGTTGCGAGGGAGACGATGAACCTGTCCCAGCTTTTCAACCAGCTCAGCAACGAATTCGGCGCGGAGGCAGAGGATCGCGGCCTTGACTGGCGTGTCGTTGAAAGCCGTCTCCAGGTGGACAGCGATCCCATGATGCTGAAACGGGTCCTGGGCAACCTGCTGTCGAATGCCTTTCGATACACGAGATCCGGAGGCGTTCTGCTCGGTTGCCGCAGGCGCGGTGCTTCGGTGGAGATCCAGATATGGGATACCGGACCCGGCATCCCCGCAGATCAGCAAACGATGATCTTCGAGGAATTCGTGCAGTTGCAGAACCCTGCCAGGGATCGCGCGCAAGGCCTTGGCCTCGGCCTAGCCATCGTTCGCCGCACTGCCGCTCTGCTGCAACATCCGCTGAAGCTGGTCTCCGTCGTCGGCCGCGGTTCGATGTTTTCCGTGACGGTTCCGCTAGCCAGCGCAGTAGCGCCTTCCCCGCCCGATCATAGGGCACCATCCGCAGACATCGCCGTCAGCGTCATGGTAGTGGAGGACGAGGAGGATGTTCTCGATATCATGGTGCAGCTGCTCACGCTGCAGGGGCATCGGGTCTATGCCGGCCGATCTGCCGCCGAGGTGCAAAAGATTCATGCGGAGGCGATGGCGGCCGGCGATGCGCCGGTCGATCTGATCGTGGCCGACTACCGCCTCGGGGGTGGTGCGACTGGCCAGGACGCAATCGAGGCTCTTTGCGCCTATATCGGCCGCTCCCTGCCTGCAATCATCGTGACTGGCGATACCTCGCCGGCGCGCATCAAGGAAGCCACCGCCAGCGGTCATCGTATTCTTCACAAGCCGATCACCGGCGAGCAATTGCACGAAGCGATCATTGCGGCCTTTGTAGATCGCAAGCGATCGATCAGTAGTGGCTGGCAAGAGCACGTGTAGCTGCTCCCAGGTGCGGCTACGGTTGAGATTGTGAGGCGGCCCTGATCTCGCACCGCGCCGCCGATTGCGGCGAGTTGGGCCTTTCGACATCAGCCTCCTGAGAGCGCCGAAATACGACATCTGCCGTATCGTCCGCGAATCGACCCGGCGATATCTTTCCCCACAACTAAACGCGTTTGGACAGCCCCCCGAACTTGAATCCGGCTGGGAGCAGGGCTGCACCATCACGAGGGCCTATCAAGACGGGGCAGCTTCGCTTCGAACGCGGACAGAAAGGTAATTTGGATATGGCAATGCCGATAGCTGCCACGCGCGGCGACCACCGCCGCCGCTCAAGACGTGGACAATCGCTGTCCTTGCCGGCTTCGGCATTTTGCACGTCGTCGCGGGAGACATGCTGCATCACGCGCCGGGTGACCACCCGGTCGAAACGGCAGCGATGGCGATCCACTGCGACTAGATGGATTGGTTATTTGTCGCCCGGTTGAAAACGTATTTTCCAGAAAACAATGCCATGTCGGATATAGCGGTTTATTTGGTGCTAAGCGCGGCGGTTTTTGCTGGCGCGTTTGTGTCTGGCCTATCCGGGTTTGCCTTCTCGGCGGTCGCGGGCGCCATCCTGCTACACGTGTTTCCGCCCATAGAAGCTGTCCCATTGATGATGGCCTGCAGCATCACCGTGCAAGCGGCCAATCTTTATGCGCTACGCAAGAGCATGCAATGGAAAACCAGCCTGGTGTTCATCGCTGGTGGACTATTGGGCATTCCGATCGCGATCTACCTGCTCCAGAATGTGGATACCGGCGTTTTCAGGCTGGGATTTGGAGCTCTGGTGTCGCTTTACGCGGCATATGCCTTGGTGCGGCCGACGGCTGCCTACCTGCGTCAAATGGAGAGCCAGAGCAGGAACGCGCTGGTGGGGTTTGGCGGCGGGCTGGTCGGCGGCTTGACCGCGATGCCCGGCGCGCTTCCTGTGATCTGGTGCGACATCCATGGTCTTCCGAAAACACAGCAGCGCGGCCTGGTTCAACCCTACATCGGGGTGATGCAAATATTTGCCCTCGCTCTCATGCTCTCGCATCACAGCCTCTCGTTAAAGGTCTTGATCGACTTTGGCATTTCTCTGCCCGCCCTGGCTGCCGGAACGGCTGCAGGGATCGTCCTGTTCGGTCGGATCAACGAAGCAGCCTTCAAACGCATCATCCTTGGCTTGCTGCTGATTTCTGGACTCTTCCTTGTGATCTAGCTGGGGTCTCGTGGCAAGGCGTGCGTGGCTCCTGCGTGCGGCCGGTTCGGAGTTCACGCTTTTGATCCAGTCGTGTCGCGGCAAGCGAACGGTCAAAACTTTGCCTGTGCTGGCGAGCAATATCTGCTTGAAAAAACGAAAGCGTTCCGGCCAAATCGAGCCTGGTCGAGAATGGCCCGGTGTGTTGCGGGGGCTGCATGAAACGAGGCACAGAGCGAATCTTTCGTGAAGCGGCCATCGAGCGGCTTTCGAATCCCGAGCAGCTCGACCATGTTGTCGGCGTTACCCGCCCGTTTGACTGGTTGGCCGCCGCGACGCTGGCGCTGGGTCTTGCCGTGCTATTGGCCTGGAGTGTGCTGGGGCGCATTCCAACGCGCGTATCCGGCGATGGCATTTTGCTAAGCAGTGGCGGTCGCCTGGTCGACGCCGTGTCCGCCGTGAGCGGAAAGCTGGCCTCGCTCGACGTCGGCATCGGCGACGAGGTCCGTCGTGATCAGGTGATCGCCCACGTCGCGCAGACCGAGACCGAGCAGCGGCTCGAGCAGGCGAGGGATGTTCTGCGCGAGCGCGAGCGCGAACATGCCGAGCTCACCGGCGCGATCTCGCGGGAGATCGATGCCAAGCTTGCCAACTATGCGGCTCAGGAAGCGGGTCTGGCCAACGTGATTGCGGCCGCCGAGAAGCGCACCGCCTATCTCACGGACGAGGTGGGCAAGCTCGAGCCGGCGGCGGCAAGCGGAATCGTGACGCGCAAATATCTCGAGGACCGCCGCGTCGAGCTCAACAATGCGCGGGAGCGCATTACCGACGCCAACAACGACATTCTCAAGCTCAATGCGCAGCGGCTGGATTTGCGCAGCCAACGCGAGCGTGATCGGTTGCTTTCGGAATTCAGGGTCAATGATGCGAAGCGGTCGGTTGAGCAGCTTGCGGCCGAGCTCGAGCGAGGGTCGCGGATTGTCAGTCCCGCAGACGGTCGTGTCGTCGAGGTCAAAGTGTCCGGCGGCGCCGTGCTCGCCCTGGGGACGCCCATTATCGAGATCGAGACCGCGGGGCAAAGGTTGGAGGCGACTATCTACATGCCGCCGGATCGCGGTAAGACCATCAGGCCCGGCATGGAGGTTCGTGTCGAACCGACGACGATCAAGCGGGAAGAATACGGCGCGATTGTCGGTAGTGTGGTGGCCGTCTCGGACTTCCCGGTGACGCCCCAGGGCATGCTGGCGGACCTTCACAACGACGCCCTTGTCAAACGCTTCTCGCAGGACGGGGCACCCTATGCGGCGAAGGTGGCCCTGGAGCGCGATCCTTCAACCTTCAGCAGCTATCGCTGGACGTCCGGCAAGGGGCCACCGATCCTGCTCTCGAGCGGTACGTTGACGCGCGCCGAAGTCACGACGCGCGAGCAGCCGCCGATCGATCTGGTGATCCCGTTGATGAAGCGGCTGAGCGGAATCGGCGGCTAGGATCGGCAGTGCATGATCCCATCGCGCCAAACCGACGCCCGGCCGCCGCTCCTCGATCGTCTCGGCAACTGGATCGGGCGTCTCCCGTTGCCGGGGCGGCGGCGCTGGGTCACGCCCACGGTGTTCCAGATGGAAGCACTGGAATGCGGCGCCGCCTCGCTCGCGATGGTCCTCGCCTATCACGGTCAGTGGGTGCCGCTGGAAAAGCTGCGCGAGGCATGCGGCGTGTCCCGGGACGGCAGCAAGGCCAGCAACGTGCTGAAGGCTGCGCGGCAGTTCGGACTGACGGCGAAAGGGTTCAGGAAGGAGCCGGCGACGCTCCATGAGCTTCCGATGCCATCGATCGTTCATTGGAACTTCAACCACTTCGTGGTCCTGGAGCGGCTGGACGCGAACTACGCCTATATCAACGATCCCTCGACCGGGCGCCGCAAGGTCGGTCACGACGAGTTTGACTCCTCCTTCACCGGTGTCGTGCTGGCGATGGAGCCGGGACCCGACTTCAAGCCGGGCGGGCGCGAGCCCGATTTCTTTCCGCTGCTGCTGCGGCGACTGTCGAATTCGGCTGCGGCGGCGCTGTTGCTGGTTGCGCTCAGCATGGCGCTCGTAGTGCCCACCATCCTGGTTCCGGCATTTGCAAAGATCTTCATCGATGACGTCCTGATCAAGCATGTCGAGGGCTGGTTCACGCCTTTGCTGATCGGAATGGCGATCACAGCCCTGGCGCGCGCGCTGATCACGGCGTTTCAACAGTCGCTGCTTCTGCGCATCCAGACCAAGCTGACGGTGACGATGGTCAGCCAGCTATTATGGCACGTCCTGACCCTTCCGATGGAGTTCTTCACCCAGCGGCACTCGGGCGACCTCGCCAACCGCATCGCCGCCAGCGAACAGATCGCCCAGCTGCTTTCGAACGGGGTGGCTGCCAATGCACTGAACCTGATCTCGGTCATCTTCATCGCCGTTACGATGGCGTGCTACGATGCTTTGCTGGCCGCGATCAGCATCGCCATGGCTCTCCTCAATGTCATCGTCCTCAGGCTGGTCGCGCGCCAGCGCGAGGACCTCAACCGCAAACTGTCAATCGAGCGTGCCAAGCTGAATGGAAGCACCATCGAAATCATCCGCACGATCGAAACCATCAAGGCCGGTGGTCTGGAGGACGACGCCTTTGCGCGCTGGGCAGGGTTTCAGGCCAAAGTCCTGAACGCCGAGCGTGATCTCGGCGTCTACTCCACCTTCCTCGACACCTGCCCGATCTTTCTGACCGGATTGACGACCGCGATGGTGCTTGGGTTGGGCGGCTTACGGATCGTCGATGGTGCATTGACGATCGGCGGCCTCGTCGCTTTGCAGGCGCTGCTCACCAGCCTGGTCGAGCCGATCAACGCGCTCGTGCAGCAGACCACAGCCTTCCTGGCCATCAAGGGCAACCTGTTCCGGATCGAGGACGTCTTCAACTATCCCGCCCGTCCCCTGGTGGGAATCGAACGCGCGCCGGCAATGCTACCGGCGAAACTGTCGGGCCGGGTCGAATTGAAGGACATCTCGTTCGGCTATTCGGCGCTCGAGCCGCCGCTGATCGAGGATTTTTCGCTGATCGTCGAACCGGGCCGCCGCGTGGCCCTGGTCGGATCGTCTGGCAGTGGCAAATCCACCGTTGGACGGCTCGTCGCCGGACTCTACCGCCCGTGGTCCGGCGACATCCGCATCGACGGCTGGTCGATGGTCGAGATCCCCCAGGAAATCTTCACCAACTCGGTCGCCTATATTGATCAGGAAATCCTTCTGTTCGAAGGCACGGCGCGCGACAACCTTACGCTCTGGGACGACACCGTGCTGGAAGCCAGCGTGTCGCGGGCGCTCAAGGACGCGCTGATCCACGGGGAGATTGCCGTCCGCGCCGGCAACTACGATTGCCATGTGGCCGAGGACGGCAGGAATTTCAGCGGCGGCCAGCGGCAGCGGCTCGAGATCGCGCGGGCGCTGGCGGGCAATCCTTCCGTCGTCGTCCTCGACGAGGCAACCTCGGCGCTGGACCCGATCGTCGAGAAGGCGATCGACGATAATCTCCGGCGCCGGGGCTGCACCTGCATCATTGTTGCGCACCGGCTCAGCACGATTCGCGATTGCGACGAGATCCTCGTGATGAGCAGCGGGCGGGTCGTGCAGCGGGGAACGCATCAGGAGCTGCTGGCCGAAGGTGGCGAATATGTCGAGCTGGTGTCGAGCGAATGAGCAGCGCCTACCAGCCTCCGCCGCTTGAAATCGCGCCCCGCCGTCCCGGCACGGCGTCCGCTCCGGTCGCGCTCGAGAGCCACCGGCCGTTGCCGATCAATGATGTCGATCTCGTTCTGCACGTCGTGAGCGGCTATGTGGACCTGTTCGCTGTGAGGGAGAGCGGGAACGGCGCGCCGAGCCGGCGGCACCATCTGTTCCGGGTCGAGCAGGGCGCCGTCATTTTCGGCCTGCCAACCATCGGCGATGGAAACGGGACTTCGCTGAGCGTCATTGCGGTCGGCGGCCTCGAGACCGAAGTCATGATCGTCCATCGCGGCCGTTTTGCCGATCGTGACGCGATCGACGCATGGACCGCGCTTGTGTCGGAGATCATCGCAACGTCTCCTCGAGGAGCGGTGGTGCAGCAGGCTGCGATCGGCTCGCGATACGCGCTGGCATCCGGCGATATTCTCCGGCTGTCCGGCCAGCGAACCGGCTGGATCGCGATCGAGCATGGCACCGTCTTCATGATGGAGATGCCGCAGCTGCATGGCGCCGGCGAGCGTCCCTTGCCGATGCCGGCGGGCTCGTGGATCGTCGCCCGCGAGGAGACGACGCTGGAGGTTTTGGAGAGCGCGGCATTCCCGCTTGCCGAGGTCTGGGCTGCGCTCGATCGCTTCCACCTGCGCGTCATGGAGAGCCTGCGTCGCAGGATCGACGAGGAACACGTTGCGGAAGCCGACCGTCTGCGCCTGCGCTCGAACCTGAACCGGCTACGCACAACCAGCATTGTCAGCCGTCTTGCCGGCATCATCACGGCCGGATCCGGCGTATCGCAAGCCAGCGCGGTTGGCGCCAGCCATCTGCTTTCCGCCTGTCGGGAGGTCGCCGACGCCATGGGCATTTCGCTCCAGGCTCCGGCCAGCATGATGTCCGGCAACGACGATTTCGTGGACGCCGTGATGATCGCACGGGCCTCGCGGGTGCGGATGCGGCGCCTGCTGCTACGAACGGATTGGTGGACCAACGGCGCCGGTCCATTCGTCGCGTTTCTCGGTGAAGACCGGCGGGCCGTCGCGATCCTTCCGGTGGCAGGCGGGCGCCACATCATCGTCGATCCCGGCGCCGGCACGCACCGCGAACTGACGCCGTCAACAGCCGCTGAACTCGCGCCCGAGGCGGTAATGTTCTATCGGCCACTGCCGTCGCGCGCCCTGACGGTCCGCGATCTCCTGCGATTCGGCGCCGCGACGGTTCGCGCCGATGTCCTGCGGATCATGCTGGCGGCCTTGTGCCTCGGCCTTCTCGCGCTGGCGACGCCCCTGGTCACCAAGCTGCTGATCGATTCCGTCATCCCGCGCGCCGAGGCGGACCAGCTCCTGATCTGCGCCATCGCGCTCATTGTCGTCACCCTGGTGGCCGGCGGTTTTCAGATGATGCAGGGCATCGCCATGCTGCGGCTCGAGAGCCGGTTGGACTGGGTCTTGCAGGCCGCGGTCGTCGACCGTCTGCTGCGGATGCCGGCGGCTTTTTTCCGCAACTTTTCCGTCGGCGACCTCGCGGATCGCACGCTTGGCATCGAGGCCGTCCGCACGGTCATCACCGGCCGGGCGATCCGCGGTTGCCTGGCCCTGGTGTCGTGCTTCTTCAGTTTTGCCGTGATGCTGTACCTCGATGTCAGGCTCGGCATGCTCGCGGCTGCGCTCGCGGGCGTGCGGGTCGCCGTGGTGGTGGCGATCAATCTGGCGCGACTGTCCAACGAACGGGAGAGCCTGCATCAGCAGGGACGGCTGGAGGGGCTGGTTCTGCAGTTTCTCACCGGCGTCGGAAAACTGCGGATTGCGAACGCGACCATGCACGCGCTTGCGATCTGGGTCGAACACTTCGGCGAGCAGAAGCGCAATTTCATCGCATCGCAGCGTGCGGCAAACCTCCAGAAGAGTTTTGATGCGGCGTTTCCTGCCGTGGCGACGCTGCTCATCTTTGCCCTCGCCGAGAACGTGTCCAGCCTCAGGCTGCAGCATGATCTCGGCACGTTCCTGGCATTTTACGCGGCGTTCGGGCTGGCGCTTGCCGCGATCGGCGAATGGGCGCTGGCGATCGGAGAGCTGCTAATCGCAATCCCCAGGATCGAGCGGCTGAGGCCGATCATCGCGAGCGCGACCGAAATCAGCGACGAGCAGAAATCGGTTGGTGAGATCGGCGGCTCGATCGAGTTTGCCAACGTGTCGTTCAGCTACGGCGAGGGCGGGCCACTGATTCTCGATGATGTCAGCTTCAGCGTGCGCAAGGGAGAATACCTTGCCATTGTCGGCCCCTCCGGAAGCGGCAAGTCGACGCTGTTCCGTCTGCTGCTCGGCTTCGAGAAGCCGGAATCCGGCGTGATTTTCGTGGACGGTAAATCGCTCGACACCATCGATCTCGGACTGTTGCGCCGCGAGGTCGGCGTCGTGCTGCAGAACTCCAGGCTCGCCTCCGGCAGCGTCTACGAGAACATCTGCGGCGGCGCCGAGCTGTCGCTTGATCAGGCCTGGGAGATCGCGCGCTTGGCAGGACTGGACCGCGACCTCGAGGCCATGCCCATGGGCATGCAGACACTCATTGCCGAGGGCGTCAGCACGCTCTCGGGCGGCCAGCGCCAGCGATTGCTGATCGCGCGGGCGCTGGCGCATCAGCCGCGGCTCCTGCTGATGGATGAGGCCACCAGCGCGCTCGACAACCGGTCCCAGGCTATTGTCAGCGATTCAATATCCAGGCTCAACCTGACCCGCATCGTCATCGCGCACCGGCTCAGCACCGTTCAGTCGGCAGACCGAATTCTCGTCCTGGCCGGCGGCAGGATCGTGCAGAGTGGCACCTTTGCCGAACTGATGGCGCAGCCGGGCCTGTTTGCCGATTTCGCGGAACGTCAACTGATCTAGGGGGTCACCGATATGCGCAAGGTCCTCTTCATATTCGGCGTGCTGAACGATTCCGACATCGACTGGATGGCCCGAGCCGGCTCCCGCCGCACCATCCCGGGGCAGGACGTCCTGATCGCCGAAGGCGTGCCGATCGATTCGGTCGTTCTGCTGCTGCAGGGACGAATGGGCGTGAGCGTATCGGGCATCGGCGAGATCGCCCAGATCGCGGCGGGCGACTTCATCGGCGAGATGTCGCTGGTCGATTCAGGGCCGCCCTCGGCCACGGTGGCCGCGAAGGTCGATTCGGTTGCCCTGTTCCTGGACAAACAGGTCCTGCTGCGCAAGCTCGCAGCCGATCACGCCTTTGCCAGCCGCTTTTATCGCGCGCTCGCCATCCTGCTGTCGGACCGCCTGCGCGCCACCGAGCGCCGGATGGCCTATGGCGAGCAGGACAGCGCTCTCGGCGACGAGTCCACGCGTTTGAAGGATGAGCTTGATCCTGCCGTGCTCGATCAGGTGTCGATGGCCGGCGAAAGGTTCGACCGGCTGCTCAAGCTTGTCGAGCAGGTCGCGATGAAGGGCGCCAAATCCTGAGGTCGAAGGCAGGGCTTTCGACACGTCCCCGTGACCGACGACGAAATACGACATCTGCCGTATCGCTCGCAAATCGATCCAGCGGTAGCTTTCGGTTTCAATGTAGGGTTTAGCCGATCAACATTGACCAAGGTGGAGATTGAATATGACAGGCGGGCAGGATACGAATTCGACGGCGCAAGCCGAGCCTGGCGAGAGCCTGAAGGACGGCGCTCAGAACCAGGCGTCCCAGATCTCGGCGACCTCTGATGCGCTCAGCGACAGCTCGCTGGACGAAGTGTCGGGCGGCTCTTGGCCGTACAATACCACTGTGCGTGCCGGCATCGGCTCCGCAGGTGGCGGGGGCTAGGTGCAGGGAGCCCTGTCACCCCCCGGGGGAAACAAGGGCGGGGAGAAAGCGCTCTCCCGCGATTTTGATGCGCTCAGCGACAGCTCGCTGGGCCATCTGTCAGGCGGCTCTTGGCCGTACGGTACCGCTACGTATGCCAGCATCGGCAGTTCAGGCCCGGGGGCTAACCGAAAAGCGCTCGCCGGGATCTGTGCCGCGGTCAGCCCGTACGCCAAGACGTTCTTCCGAAAATCATCGGAAACCATGCCAAGCTCCATTCCCTCCACGCTGGTCTATTCCAGCAGATCATCTTAGCCGTCGCGATCTTACACACCGCTTATTGCTCCCAAAGCAACGCGCCGTCTGTCTTGGCAATCACCGACCAGGGTCTCTGCAGCCGCCTTTACACGGTCTGATGACGGAATTCGGATGTCGCGTATTGGCCCCAAAGCGCACGTCCGATGGCATTTGCTGCGGCGTCAGCTTGTGTGAATCGTAGCGGGCTTTCTGCAATTCGATAGTATGTGCGCCACGTGTTGCCGTTTTCTGAAGGACGCGACGAGCGCAGCAGGTGGATCAGTTGGAACCTGGGATCATCATACGGCCGTTTGCCGAAGAGGACGCAGACCAAGTCCGTCGTCTATTTGTCAGGGTCAATCGACTTCTTGCGCCTCCACACAGGGCGGAAGCGTTTGAGCAGTACATCGCAGTGTCTCTGGATGAAGAGATTGGTCAAATCAGCCGCTACTACAGCCGGCGGCAAGGTGGGTTCTGGAAGGATAACGGTGACAGTGTACAAAACTCAGGTGGGCTGAGCAGAGGACTGTCGGTAATGAATCTCGGCGCGTATAATTTCTCTTTGCATCCCTGAGGTCGAAGGCAGAGCCTTTCGAAGAGGGGCCTTTCGACACGTCCCCGTGAACGACGACGGAAATACGGCATCTGCCGTATCGCGGGCAAATGGATCCAGCGATAACTTCACCCCCCGAGGCGCCTGAACCACAGGGCGGCGCCGGGAAACCGGTTCTCAAGCCCTTGAATATTCGGGAAATGACCTCATCGGACCGCTGCAAATTTTGAATTGGAGATTGAAGGATGACCAATAGGCAGGACACGAATTCCACGGCGAACGCGGCACATCAAGAGACTATCAAACCCGGCGATCCCGCCCCGGCGAAGACGCCCGTCGCGGCCCTGAATGAGGCGCTGCCGGATGATCAACTCGACGCGGTCTCGGGCGGCGCTTACCCGCTTGTCATTACCACGTACGCCAACACCGGCATCGGCGGTTAGTCTCCATCTGATCCTGGAAATACGAAGCTCAGTGCCGGCCTCAGGCGGCCGGCATTCCCGTTGATGTCGTTCTCGTATGCGCAAGCAGCCGGATCTACGATCGAGCGACCGACACGGTATTCGGACCATGGAGCGGTAGTCTGCGGACTGCTGGATGAGCATTGAAGTGAGGCATTGCTGGTGTGGTGCCTCTGATCTTGCGCCAGTCCGCCTTCGCCTTGCGAGCTTCGGCGTGACAGCCTTCACTCGCTTCGCCCGGAGTTCGTGGCACTGGCTTGCCAAGCCGAAGCTTGCGAACAGTTGTTCTCCCAAATACCGACAAAAATACCGACAACACGCACGGCTGGAGCGAATTTTTACGCGTGTTTTCAATGTGCGTTGAGAATTTTCCCGAAAATCTGGAATCGAACCATCATTGTAAGCTATTGTTATTATTGATGTTTTCGTCTTGGTGCCCCTGGCCGATAATCAACTAGTCGCATAACAGATTGAAGTTGCGATACTTTTAGTCGTCGATTGCCTCAGATACCGACAGGAATACCGACAAGATGATGGACGGGAGGCGTTCGCAAAAAATAATTTGCGAGCGCTCTGCAGCACGCACAGTCTTGCGGTTCTTGCTTTCATAACCGCCGGCCGGAGTCGAACCCGGTTCAGACTCGAAATCTTTAGGGAGGCGGGCGAGCGCTTACTCAGCAGCTTTCAGTTTTCTTCAAGAAGAGTGATCAAAGATTGTGAGTTTGACTCCCACTCTCTCCGCCATTTGCACGATTTTGTGCGCCAGTCTGCGATTTTCCACGATGGCGCTTTCTCGGTGGAAAGTGGCGCCGGCCGTAGAAACTTTGCGCGGCGGATTTATGCCTCTGTCCGCGAGGTGTTTGCGCACACTCAATCTCAGCACTCCGGCAGGTTGACCGCCAATCCGCCAAGGCTCGTTTCCTTGAACTTCGCATTCATGGCTTCGCCTGTCTGGCGCATTGCCTCGATGCAGTTGTCCAGCGGCATGAAATGCGATCCGTCGCCGCGGAGGGCGAGCGAGGCCGCCGCGACTGCCTTGATGGCGCCGATGCCGTTGCGCTCGATGCATGGGACTTGGACCAGGCCCGCTGCCGGATCGCAAGTCATGCCGAGGTGGTGCTCGAGGGCGATCTCCGCGGCATTCTCAACCTGTTCGGGCGATCCGCCCAGCACGGCACAGAACCCGGCCGCAGCCATCGCGGCCGCTGACCCGACTTCGCCTTGACAACCTGCCTCGGCTCCGGAGATCGAGGCGTTGTGCTTGATCAACCCGCCGATCCCCGCCGCCGTGAGCAGGTAATCGGCAATCTTGTCGGGCTCTGCCCCGATGCAGTGATCCAGATAGTATCTCAGCACGGCGGGCACGACGCCGGCGGCCCCGTTGGTCGGCGAGGTCACCACCCTGCCGCCGGCCGCGTTTTCCTCGTTCACGGCCATCGCATAGACACTCAGCCAGTCTGCTGCCGCGTGGGGTTGAGAGCGATTGGCCCGCCGCTCAGCCATCAATTGCTGATGAATCCGCGCGGCCCTGCGACGCACGTGGAGCCCCCCGGGCAACTCGCCTTCCTGGCTCAGCCCCCGTTCGATGCATCCGTTCATGACCGACCAGAGACGGGCGAGGCCGCGTTCGACGTCTTCAGGTGTGCGGAGGTGGATCTCATTCGCGCGCTTCATGTCCGCGATGGACAATCCGCTTTCGCGCGCCATGCGCAGCATCGCGCTCGCGTTCGCAAATGGATAGGGCCACGGTACCGCGTCAGCGGCAGCCGGAGGTGTTTCGCGCTCCCGCGCCGTCACCACGAAACCGCCGCCGATGGAATAATAGGTCTCGTTCAACATTACGGCCCCGGTGGAATCGCGGGCGGACAGAACGAGCCCGTTGGCATGGCCGGGCAACGGCGGTCCGTAGTCGAAGACGATGTCGAGGGCTGGGTCGAACCTGAGCGGTGGCAGCCCATTGGGGCGCAGCAAACGACTGCGGCGGAGCTCCTCGAGCTGGCGTTCGGCCGCGTCGAAATCGAACTCGGCGGGCGTCCAGCCGAGCAGGCCTAGCGCCACGGCGCGATCCGTGGCGTGGCCTTTCCCCGTGAATGCGAGCGACCCATGCAAGGTCGCTCCGACGGCGGCCGCTTGGCGACCGGACGGATGCTGCCGCAAGAGATTCAGGAAGTGCCCCGCGGCCGTCATGGGTCCCATCGTATGCGATGACGACGGGCCGATGCCGATCTTGAAGACGTCGAATACGCTCAGAAACATCACACGCCTCTGGTCGAACCTGTTTCCTGTGCGACAGGCCGTGCGTCAGTCGCCAACCTCAGACGGCGATTGCCATTCCATCGCGCTGCGGATCGGCTCCTCCCGTACAGGTACCGTCGACGATCCCGATCGCATGGAGCGCGGCGAAAGGGAACGTCTGGGCCGAACGTCTGACGTCATAGCCGGCGGCGGTGAGCTCGTCACTAACATTGCGACGAATGCGGTTCGAGATGTCGATCGCGTTTGAAACGCCCATGATCCGTGGCGCCGCCACGGCTTCGAAGGTCGACATGCCGAAATCGAGCATGTTCATGATGCCTTGCGCCACGGCCGGCGCGACATAGCTGCCGCCCGGCGCGCCGATCACGATCCGCGGTACTTCGCCATCGAAGACGATGGTCGGCGCGGCGGACGAAGCGCGGCGCTTGCCGGGTGCGATCGATGCCGCCCGCCCGGGGCGTGGATCGAAGCGGCTCATCGTCCCGTTGTAGATGAATCCGAGGCCGTCGGAGATGGCGCCGGAAGGGCTGCCCAGCGTGTGGGTCAACGCGACGGCGTTGCCTTCGCGGTCGATCACCGAGACGTGCGTCGTCTCACGCTGCGAGCGGTCAAGCCTTTCGACCACCGCACGCTCGCCACGCTTGATTGCGTCGGCCTGCTCGGCCGCGTGCTCTTTCGAGATCAGCCGCTCGACGGGCACGTCGACATAGGCTGGGTCGCCCATGAAGCGATCCTTGTCTATGGTCATGCGCTTCATGGCTTCGGCGAGCAAGGCGATGTGCTCGGCACTGCCGTGGCGCAGCGCGCCGATGTCGAAATTCTCGAGGATGTGCAGAATCTGCAACATGGACATACCGCTCGCCGGCGGCGGGCTCGTCGAGATTCGGCGGCCCCGGTACGAGCCCCAGATCGGGCTGGCGACGGATAGTTTGTATTCCGCGAAGTCACGTTCGGTGAGAAGCCCTCCCTGCGAGGCGAAGTCCGCTGCCATGCGACTGGCGAGCGCGCCATGGTAGAAGTCGTCCGGACCGCGTCTGGCGAGGTGCTCGAGCGTCGCGGCGAGGTCGGGGTTGGACAATGTGTCGCCGGGCCGCTTGGGGCTACCGTCGGGTCGAAAAAATACCTCTCGTCCGGTCCGGCTGTAGCGCAGCTTGTCGCCGGTGTTCACCTCGCCGCCGCCGCTTTGGTCCTGGGTCCAGAACCAATGCATGTGAGGCCTTACGAGCACGCCGCTTCGAGCCTGGCGGATTGCGGGCGCCATCACGTCCTGCCAGTCCATCGTGCCGAACTGCGAGAGCGCGTGAGAGTAACCCTTGACGCTCCCCGGCGTGCAGACGGCGAGGTGGCCGAACTCATTGATTCCGCCCTTGAGCAAAAAGGCAAAGCCGTCCCGCGTTTGCCCTTGCAGATGTTTCAGCCACATGTCGGGCGTGGCAGAGAGCGGAGCCCTGGCGTAGAACTCGACGATCTCGTGAACGCCGCGGCGCGGCATGTAGACCTGCATCGAGCCGAAGCCGCCGATGCCGCACATCAGCGGATCGACGACGCCCTGCATGAAAGCGCAGGCGATGGCGGCGTCGATGGCGTTGCCGCCGCGCTCCAGCACTTCGGCACCGGCCTCTGCCGCTTCAGGCTGCGGCGCGACGATCATCGCGTTCTTCATTGTAACCATGATGCAGCGTCCTCTTTCCCCGTCGCCAGGGCCATGAGCTAGAGTTGCAGAACCAGCCTGTCGCCGTCGACCGTCAAGGCGGCGCCGCTGGCGGCGGAGGAGGCGATCAAGGCGTCGCGCTCTCCGGACTCGTCGTGAACCGAACGGACGATCGTCCGACCTGCTTCGTCGCGGCGGACGAACGAGATCTGAAGGCGCCGGATCGACCGTTCGACGATCTCCGCGTGCACGACCATGCCGACCCAGTCTGGATGCGGTTTGTTGCCGTGCTCGTACAGGAACGCGAAGTTGCCGCCGCCGTAGATGACGGGCCGCCCGGCATGAAGCTCCAGCGGCATGATCATGTGCGGCCCGTGGCCAAGAACAATGTCGGCCCCGGCGTCGATCGCGGCATGCGCGAACTGGCGCTGATATTGCAGGACCTCGCGCCGGTATCCCCAGTGGAACGAGGCGATGACAATATCGGCGCGCGTCCTTAGTTCCGCGACTGCACGCGAAACCTCTGCCAATGAATCGGGATCGGCCCAGGTTACGACCTCCGGCGGCACGCCCGGGCGCGTGCGGGCAGCCTGCTGTTCGTATCGCGGACGATAGGCGGTGTGCGCCTTGACCACGGCCACGCCCGGTTGCCCAACCTGGACCTCGTGACCATCTGGCCAATACACGGCCGTGCGCTGCAAGAAGCCAAAGCGCAGCCCGTTCCGTTCGACGACAAGTGTCCGGTAGGCGGCCGCCGGCTCCAGCCCGGCGCCGACCTGCGCGATCCCGGCGGAGGCGAGCGCGGTCAGCGAGGAGGCGATAGCCTCCGCGCCGATGTTGACGTTGTTCGCTGCGCCGACGACCTGCAAGCCGCCGTCCCTCAGCAGCGCAGCCGATCGCGTCGGAACGTAGAAGCCGCGTTTCTCTGCGGCGTTTTCGGCGCCATCGAAAAGGCAGCACTCCAGATTCGCGAAGACCATGTCGGCCTTCGCGAGCCGGGGGCCGAGGACGTCGAAGATCCGGGCCGGATCGGCAATGCCTTTGAGATTGATGTCGCCAAGCAGATAGAGGGAATGTGTCACCGGCATCAGTCCTTCCGGACCTCCCAGAGCAGCGGCGCGCCGAACACGTTGGAGACGAAACCCTTGACGTTCTTGCGGCTCGCGCCCGCGGTGACCGTGCTGAACAAGGGGATCAGTGGGACCTGGTCGATCATGGCCGCGTGCAGCCGGTCGAATAGCTTCTGACGCTCCTCGTTTCGGGCTTCGCCGGTGACCTCTGCGAGTGCATCGAGCGCCATCTTGTCTTCCCAGACCTTGCGCGGTTGCGAGTCCTTTGGACCGACCGCACCCTCGTAGTTGAGCGCGGGGTCCATCCGGCTCGAATAGCTGAACGACATGATCTGATACTTGCCCGATTGCCAGCGATCCGTCTGCACACCCCATTCGAGCACTTCGACTTCGGCCTTGATACCGACAGCTTCCAGCATCGCTTGCAGGATGATGGCCGCATCGAAATTCGCCTGGTTGCGCTTGTTGGTCGTGATCTTGAGTGTCTGCCCCTTGTAGCCGGCTTCCTGCAGCAGCTTTTTCGCAAGCGCCGGATCATGGCGGAAGCCGTTCTGGTGCACGTTAGTGTGAAAGAGCGAGGCGACCGGGACAAGAGAGCTGTTGGACGTGGCAAGATCGTAGGTCACGCTGCCGACGAGCTCATCGTAATCGATCGCCGCCGCGATCGCCTGGCGCAATTTGACGTTCGACAGCAGCTTGTCGCGTGTCTGCAACAGGAAGGTCGTCGCAGCCAGGCCCGGCTGGGCGGAGATGGTGATATTCGGGTTCGGCTTGAGCTCATCCGCCTCCGAATACGGAAGTCGCGGCAGGATGTCGATGTCGCCGCGGATGAACGCCGCCTTCGCGGTTGCCGGATCGCTGATGACGACGAAGCGCACTTCATCAACCAGCGGCCGCTTGCTGCCGACATAGCCGTCCGGCTCGCTGTCGGGATTCGAATAGTCGTCGAAGCGGGCCAGGCTGACGAACTCCCTGCGGCGCCACTCGGCCAGCTTGAACGGCCCGGTGCCGATCGGCTTGTCCCAGCTGCCGTCCGGCTTCACCGACGAACGATGCGTGATCGCCGTCATGCCGCAGTCGCTGCGCGCGATGTTGGCAAGGAACAGGGGGGATGGCTCGTTGATCCGGATCGTGACGGTCAACGGGTCGACCGCCGTCACGCTCTCGACTTTCAGACCGACATCACCGTTGAAGTCGGTCAGGCAGCGCCAGCCTGTCTTGGGGTTCAGATAACGGTTCCAGCTCCACACGACGTCGTCTGCCGTGAGTGTCGCGCCATTGTGGAATTTCACGTCGGCGCGGAGCTTGAAGGTGTAGGTCAACCCGTCCGGGGACACCGCGATATTCTCGGCCAGAAGCGGCTTCGGCACTCCCCGCGCATCGTAGCCGACCAGGCCCTCGACCATGTGCAACACGACGCCATCGGTGTTGCCGTCCCGGTTGACGCCGGGGTCCGTGCTGCGGATGTCTGCGTCCAGATACACCCTAAGCGTCGTCGCGGTTGCTTGCCCGGCCGCAAAGCCGAAACCCGTCACGGCGGTGGCGAGGACTAATAGTGTCTTGCGCATGTTCCTCCCTCGCCTCTTGCTATGTCGACGCTGAAGCCGCCGCACCGGCGAGAGCCTTCTCCGCCTGGCTCAGCCGCCAGAACAATTTGACGCCTCCGTCGCCGGTGGATTCGAGGCCTGGGACGGCGGCGAGGAGCTTTTGGGTATAGGCGTGCTGGGGGGCGTCGAAGATGGCGTCGCGGGGGCCCTCCTCGACGATGCGGCCGTCCTGCATGACGATCACGCGGTCGGCGACCTGCTCGACTACACAGAGATCATGGCTGATGAACAGGCAGGAGAAACCGTGCTTCTTCTGCAGCTCATCGAAGAGCTCGAGTACCTGCGCGCGCACGGTGACGTCGAGCGCCGAGACCGGCTCGTCGGCGATGACGAAGCTCGGCCGGCGCACGACGGCCCGCGCGATCGCGATGCGCTGGCGCTGTCCGCCCGAGAGTTCGTGCGGATAGCGCTCGGCGAAGCCGTCCGCGAGCCCGACCTCGGCCAGGACTTCGGTGACGCGCGTCTTTCGCTCCGCCTGGCTCATGGCGGCGACCTGCCGCAACGGCTCGCCGACCAGCTGGCCGATGGTCATGCGCGGGTCGAGCGAGGAATAGGGATCCTGGAACACCATCTGGCAGTTGAGCCGATAGTCTCGGTAGGCCGCCTCGCTCTTCGCGATCGGCTTGCCGTTGAAGCGAATCTCGCCGCCGGCCGGCTTGATGAGCCCCGCGATCGACTGGCCGAGCGTGGTCTTGCCCGAGCCCGAGCCGCCGACCACCGCGACGACTTCGCCGGGTTGAATGTCGAGGCTGATGCCGTGGAGCGCGCGCTTGGCCGCCTCCTTGCGAAAGAAGCCTTGCCTGCCGGGATACTCGACGACGAGGTCGCGCAACGAAACGATCGGCGTGTTCGCCTGCGGGAGCGGCCGCGCCGGCAGTCGGTGCGGCATCGCCGAGAGCAGCTTGCGTGTATAGTCATGTTGCGGCCGGGCGAGGATGTCCTCGCTCTTTCCCTGCTCGATTACGTCGCCCCGGCACATCACGACGATGCGGCTGCAATAGCGTGCGACCATGCCGAGATCGTGCGAGATCAGCAGCACGGCGGTGTTGTTGGCCTTGGTCAGGTCGACCATCAGCTCCATCACGTCGCGCTGGACGACGGCGTCGAGCGCCGTTGTCGGCTCGTCGGCGAGCAGCAGCGCCGGCTTCAGCAGCATCACCGAGGCCAGCATGATGCGCTGGCGCATGCCGCCGGAGAACTGGTGCGGATAGGCAGTGAGCGCCCCTTCCGGATCGCGCAGGCCGATGCGCCTGAGCATCTCCAGGATCAGCGCGCGGCGCGCCGGCGCGGCGAGCTTGCGGTGCAGCGCCAGGCCCTCGTCGAGCTGGCGGCCGATCAGCGTGGAGGGGTTGAGCGAGGTCATCGGTTCCTGGAAGACCATGCCGACGCGGGAGCCGCGCATGGCGCGCAGGTCCTTGCCGCTCATTGCCATCACGTCCTGCCCGTCGAAGCGGATCGTGCCGGAAGCAAGCACAACGGCAGGCGGGACGAAGCCCATCACGGCGCGGGCGGCGAGCGTCTTGCCGGAGCCGGATTCGCCGACGATGCCGACGATTTCGCCGGGGAAAACCTGGAAGGAGACGTCGTTGACGACGGTGCGGCCGGTCGTGCCGACCTTGAGCGTCAAGCCGGCGACGTCGAGGAGTGGGGCGGTCATGGTCATCGCGCGCCCCTCATCCGCGGGTCGAGCTTGTCGCGCGCGGCGTCGCCGAGCAGGTTGATACCGAGCAGGGTCAGCGAGATGGCGAGACCCGGAAATACGCCGAGCCAGACGGCCTGGCCGATATAGGGCCGTGAGCCTGCGAGCATGTTGCCCCAGGTCGGGGCTGGCGGCGGCACGCCGAGACCGAGGAAGGAGAGCGCGCTCTCTGCCAGCAGCACATAGCCGAACATCGAGGTTGCGAGCACGGTCAGCGGCGCGATGCAGTTCGGCAGGATATGGCGGGCCATCGTGAAGGCCTCGGAGTTGCCCATGACGCGCGAGGCGGCAATGAACTCGCGCTCGCGCAGCGACAGCACAGCGCCGCGCACGATGCGGGCGACCGACGGCGTATAGGCGATGCCGAGTGCGACGATGATGCCGTATTTGTTGGCACCGACCACGGCGAGCAGGCCGAGTGCCAGCAGGATGCCCGGGAAGGCGAGCAGCGCGTCGTTGAAGGCCATGATCACCCGATCGACCCAGCCGCGCATGTAGCCCGACAACAAGCCGATCAGCGTGCCGAGTACGACGGCGAACGAGACGGTGACGAGGCTGACCCAGACCGAGGTCGTCGCGCCCGCCATCAGGCGGGAGAGGACGTCGCGGCCGAATTCGTCGGTGCCGAGCCAGTGGACGGAGCTCGGCGCCGCGAGTTTCGCGCGGAAGGAGAGCTTGAGCGGGTCGTAGGGCGTCCACAGGGCGCCGGTGCCAGCTGCTGCAAGCACGATGCCGATCAGCGTGCCGCCGACGATCGCATTGGGGGCGGGACGTTTCATGCGGCCGTCACCCTGGGATCGAACAGTGGATAGCAGAGGTCGATGACGAGATTCACCAGCACATAGGTGCAGGCGACGAACAGCAAGCAGCCCTGGATCACCGGATAGTCACGGGCAAAAATCGAATCGACCAGCAACCGGCCGAGACCAGGGATGGTGAAAACCGTTTCCACCACCGCGATGCCCCCGAGCAGATTGCCGAGGACGAGGCCGATCAGGGTCCAGGTCGGGCCGAAGGCGTTCTTGAAGGCGTGGCGCCAGAGCACCGCCATTTCCGAAAGGCCCTTGGCGCGGGCATGGGTGATGTAGTCGAGCCGGAGCACCTCCAGCGTCGAGGCGCGCGCCATGCGCAGAATCACACCGATCTCATGCAGGAACAGCGTCATGATCGGCATCAGGAGATAGAGCAGGCCGGCCTCGACGTTCTCCGAGATCGAGACATAGCCGACGACCGGCAACCATTCGAGCTTCAGGCCGAAGAACAGCAGGAACAGCAGGCCGAGCCAGAAGGTCGGGATCGAGAGCAGCAGCGTCGCCAGCGTGACCAGCGAGAGGTCGAGCGAGGAATTTTGCTTCCAGGCGGCGATCACGCCGGCCGGCACCGCGACCAGACTCGCCAGCAGCACCGCGACGAGCACGACCTGCGCGCTGATCGAGAAGCGCTGCAGGATGAGCGGCAGGACCGCTTGCTGCGACGCGATCGACTGGCCGAAATCACCGCTCAGGACTTTACCGAACCAGATGCCGAATTGTACCGGCAGGCTCTGATCGAGGCCGAGCCGGCCCCTGAGGTCGGCAAGGCTCGCCGGCGTCGCGAGGTCGCCCAGCATCAGCTGGGCCGGGTCGCCGGGGATCAGCCGGATCAGGACGAAGACCGAAACCGCCACGATCAGCAGCGTCGGCAATGCCATTCCTATCCGCGTCAGCGCAAATCGAAGCATGCCATTTATCCGGTTAGCCCCACCCTGGGGGCCAATCCGGCCATTGCTAATGCTTGCGCCTTCGAAAGAAAAACTAGAAGTTATTGTCAGATAGACAATTCAAATTTGTCGATGACAATTATGGCGACCATCCGGGCTCTGAAGACATTCCTATGCGTAGCGCAGTCCGGCAGCTTTGCTGCCGCAGCGGAGAAGGTGGGTCTCACGCCGGCCGGTGTCAGCCAACAGATGCGCCTCCTTGAGGATTCACTTGGCCATCAATTGTTTGATCGAATTGGCAAAAAGCTCTCGCTCAATGAGCGCGGCCTGAGATTCCTTCCGCGGGCTCGCCGGCTGATGGATCAGTTCGACGAGCTCATGACCAGTCCAGACGACGCGGACGATCCGGTCGGTACGATCAACGCCGAGGCGATTGCGTCTTGCATGAGCCTGCTGGTGAAGGCCACTTTCCACGCGCGTGAGCGATTTCGTCGCCTCACGATAAGACCTGCGGTTGGCTATTCTACCGATCTCAGCGCCCGCGTAGAGGCTGGACAGTCTGATGCAGCCGTCGCGGTCAGGAGTCAGCGCCCGATAGCGGCAGGAACGCTCTGGACGACGCTCTACTTCGAGCCGTTCGTTTTCATCGCGAACCGGCAATCGACGGAGGGCTTCGACAGGGAACGCCTGATGCACGAGCGCCTGTTCCTTCGCCCTACGCTCACCACACATACCGGAGCATTGATCGACAGGTTTTTGAAGGACAAGAGGATCAGCTTCGGTGAGAGTCTCGAAATGCAGTTGTCGCGGACGTTGGTCGAGTTGGTCGAGCAGGACGCCGGGGTGACGATCGTGCCGCTCGCCCGTTTCTCGTCCTGGGAGGAGAACCCAAGGCTCAGGATCGAGCATCTCGGCTTTCCCGACGGCAGGCGGGAAATCGGTTTCATGGAGAGCGAGCGAAAGCGGCAGCTGACAAGCCACTTGCGCCAACTGCTGATTGAACTAAGCCGCGAGCAATTTTTGTCCGCATGACGAAATCGACATGCCGCGTTGAACGGCGCCAGAGGACTGGACGTCGATCAAGCTAAACGGCCCGACGCCGATTTGTCTTTCCCTGGTCGCGTGATGGCATTGTCGGTGACAAAAACCTTATTGTGGACGTAGCTCGAACGGTGGGTTTTGGTCGGGGGAAGCCGAAAATGTCTTATGCTTCCATGGGGATTGACTGACACTCTCTCCGCCACGTACTGTTGATTATATGGGGATATTTCGAATTCTTATTTTACGACCCCCGGTGCAACCCCGTCGCGGTGACTCAAATCGCATCCATGTATGGCCCGTACCGTGGGTCCGAAACTTGCGCCTTAGGACTGTCATTGTCGAAACGGATCTGTGTGGTTGTGACTAGGGCCTCTCAAGGCTGAAATAGGGGTTCGATTCCCCTAGGGAGCGCCACCAGATGCTATGCGCGACGGCCTGGACGCCTTGTGCGTCGACCATCGGGTTACCAAAACGGGCCTGCTGGCGATCCTGCGGGACCTGCTAAAGGATCTCGACGAACGCATCGCGTACGTCGCGGCTACTTCGCCAAGCGGGTACCGGTTTGCGACGCCGCCAGAAAAGTATAGCGCTCAGAAGAACCGGTCGGAGACGCCGGACAAGTTCTTCGGGTGTGTCTATGGGGAGCAGCCTAACTCAGGCTGATCTCTCGTTTTGCAATGTGCTTCACCTTTGGTGCTCGTGCCATGCGCGGAAGCTTGCCAGTCTCGTATCCGGGATGCGAGCTCGCCACAGCCTCTAGAGGGGATTGATTTTCTCCGATAACGAGTTGCTTGGTAGAGTGACGGCCTGCAGCGGGTAGTCGAACCGATTGCACTGCAGACCGGGCCGACCAATGACGTGTGATCTCAACAAGCTCGAGGCGGAGCGGTGGTGTAGCTCAAACGCGCCAACGCTCCGGCCTAATTTCAACATCGGTGTCAGATGGGGCGAATTGAAGTTACGACCTCTTCTGAGCTGCGATCCGTTCATCCCGGCGAGATCGGAGTGTGTTCCCTTTGCTTCTACTGAAAGCGCTCGCGCGCTATCTGACGACCGATTAGGCGAGCAAGCGTCCAGAGGGTCTGATCTCCGCGGATCGAAATGACGGCGTGTCGGCACGCTCGCGAGCGGGCGGATCTACACGATAATGCCAAGTGCGAGGACGGGAGCGATACCAGCTCAATCAAGGTGACATGCGTTTTCAGCCGCGCTAAGCGAGATGGTCATAGAACCACTCAGGCTCTCTCCTGGTTCGAGAACGAATGTTCCGGTGTCGGGCTGTCCATCGGCGGACAGATTGAATCCATCCGCGACGTGGCTCACAGGCTCTACACAAAGATGCTCTGCGCTTGCTGGTCGATGCAAGACGAAGTGCGAAAATATCGGATCCGCGCGCATCTCGATCCGATCGCCATTGGCGCGATCGATGACGCAGAGACCGCGCCATCCGCCGCGATAGAGCGTGACCTCACCAAGTGGTAGCGGACCAGCATTGGCCCGATCGCAGCGATCTCGCGGCAGTGCTGCAAGATAGTCCGTCCTCACCGGCCAATCGATCGGGGCGTCGAACGCGATGCGGTCCTCAGAGCCGTGCAGGAAGTAAGGATGCAGTCCGATTCCGCCCGGCATCGGCGATTGCCCATCATTCTGAAGGCTCAATGAGAAGAGGGCGCGGGTCGGTTCGAGCTCGATGTCCAGCGTCGCACTGAACGGCCACGGCCATTCGGCGCCTCCACTGTGGCTGTATCGCATCGTCACCCGAGATTGGATCTGCGCGACCGTCTCCCAGGCCATCCTGTGGGCATGTCCGTGCAATGTATGCGGGTGGGCGTCGGGATGCGGCAACAGGTCGTATCGCCTGCCCCGGAACAGAAGGGTCCCATCCTTGATGCGGTTGCTGTAGGGAACGAGTGGATAGATTCCGCCCTTGGGCCAGTGCAGTAGCTCGTTCGGCGCGACGCCGTCCGGAAACGGCCGCAACACGTCACGCGCGACATCGCCTCGCTCAGTTCGGCCCAGCCGCAGCGAAGTGACGCGACCGCCCGCCACTGCGGAGAAGCCTAGACGCGCCGCGCCGGCAATCAGGAGGGGTACCTTACTCATGGAGGATCCTTCAGTCGCTCGGCCGACGGCTCAGTGCTCCGCCGACTCCGAGACGAAGCTGGCCAGTTCGGGCGTCGCGGGGGTGCGAAGGATGTCCGAAGATCCCATTTCATGGACCTTGCCGTCCCGCATGTAGATCACCCGATCCGCTACCTTGCGGGCGAACGCCATCTCATGCGTGACCAGGATCATGGTCATCCCATCGGCGGCGAGCTGCTCCATGACGCGGAGCACCTCGCCGGTGAGTTGCGGATCGAGCGCCGAGGTGACCTCGTCGAACAGCATCAGCTTGGGCTCCATGGCGAGGCTGCGGGCAATTGCCACGCGCTGCTGCTGCCCGCCGGACAGCTGTTCGGGATAGTAATCCATCTTCTCGCGTAGCCCGACCTTTGAAATGACGGTATCAGCGATCTCGCGCGCTTCTTTGGCCTTGATGCCCTTCACCATGCGCGGCGCCAGCATGATGTTCTGGACGACGGTCAAATGCGGGAAGAGATTGTAGCTCTGGAAGACCATGCCGACGTCGCGGCGCAGCGATTTCAGGTCGACGTCGTCATCGTGAAGCTGGTGACCGCAGATCAGCATCGAGCCGCCCTGGATCGTCTCAAGGCGGTCCATGCAGCGCAGCGCCGTGCTCTTGCCTGAGCCGCTCTGGCCGATGATTGCGGCGACCTCGCCCCGGTTGACGTTGAAGGTGACGCCCCTGAGGACCTCGAGATTGCCAAAACTCTTGCGGACGTCCTTCAGTTCAACGATGGCCGACATTGAGTTTCCTTTCGAGAGCCCTGCTCTGGACCGACAGCGGATAGCAGATCGCGAAGTACATCAGCGCCGCGATCCCGAAATAGAGGAACGGCTGAAACGTCGCGTTGTTAATGATCTTGGCGTTGTAGGACAGCTCGGCGTAACCGACGACGAGCGAGGCGATTGAGGTGTTCTTCACAATCTGAACCATGAAGCCGACAGTCGGTGGGATGGCGATCCGCAGCGCCTGCGGCAGGATGACTGCGCGCATGCGCTGCCAGCGGGTGAAGCCGAGGCACTCGGCGGCCTCCCATTGCGGCTTCGCGACCGCCTGGATGCAGCCGCGCCAGATCTCACCGAGATAGGCGCTGGCATAGAGTGTGAGCGCGAAGGTGGCGGCCGCAAGTGGAGAGAAAGAATCGTAGCCGAAGATGCTAGGCCCGTAGAAGCACAGCCCCATCAGGACCAGAAGCGGCAGGCCTTGCGTGATTTCGATGTAGGCGGCGGCCGCGCGCGAGACCGCCGCGATCGGCGAGATGCGGGCGAGGGCGATGACGAAGCCGATCAGGCCGCCGAACAGGAAGGTCAGCAGGCTCAGGACGATGGTGCCCCAAAGTCCCTTGAGCAACGAGAGGATGAAAGCGCTGTTCATGGGCCAATTTCCAACGCTTAGAGAGAGGTTCCGAGCTTGCGGCGGCGTGGAAACATTGCGAGCCCGAGCAACGTAAATCCTGTGCGTACAAGCATGGCGAGCAGCAGGTAGATAATTCCAAGAACCACGAAGATTTCGAAGTTGCGAAATGTCTCGCTCTGTATCCGGTTCGACATTCCAAAGAGTTCCTCGACGCCGACGGACGAGACGATGCTGGAGGCCAGCATCAGGAGGACATATTGGCTCGACAGCGCGGGATAGACGCGCTCGAGCGCGGGCCGAATGACCACGTGCAGATAAGTTTGCGTGCGGGACAGGCCGAGGCACGTCGCCGCCTCGAGCTGGCCGCGATGGATGGATTCAATGCCCGCGCGGACGATCTCGGTCGTGTAGGCACCGATATTGACCGTCAGCGCGATGGTCGCGCCAACCAGGATCGGCAGCCGGATGCCGAGGCTCGCGATACCGAAGATCAGGAAGTAGGCCTGCACCAGCAGGGGCGTGTTGCGGATGAACTCGACATAGAGCGAGATGACGGCGCGTGCCCAGGATGAACCGCCGGTCCGGATCACGGCGCAAAAGGCGCCGATCAGGATGCCGAACACGGTAGAGAAGAAAGTGAGGCGGAGCGTCGTCCAGATGCCCTCGAGCAGGAGGGGCCAGTAGGCCAGCACGGCTCCGAAGTCGAATTGATATGTCATGGACCCTCGCTTGGCCACCGCCGAATGCGACATCACTGGGATGCGGCGGCGACCTCTTTGGGAAGATCGGTGCCCTGAAACTTCTTGAATATCTCCTGCAGCTTGCCGTTGACGACGTTCGTCTTGACCCAGCCGTCTACCCACTGCTTCAGCTCCGTGTCCTCCTTGCGCAGGCCGACGCCCATCAGCGCGGTACGAAGCGGCAGCTTCGGCTCGAGGTGCTTGTCCGGGCTCTTCTTGTTGATGAGATCGATCAGGGTCGGCACCTGGGCCACGAGATCGACCTGATTCGACACCACCGCGGTCATGGTCGTGGCCTCGTCCTCGAAGCGGATGATTTGGGCATCACGGGGCGCCGCTGCGGTCAGGTCGGCGTCATTGGTGGTCCCGCGCGTGACTGCAATGCGCTTGCCCGAAAGGTCGACGAAAGTTTTGATGTCCATGCTCTTTGGCGCGGCGACGTACGTTGTCGCGCCGGCGTAAGGAAGCGAGAATGCGATCAGCTTCTTACGTTCGTCGGTAATCGACAGGGCCGACATGATGACATCGGCTCTGTTGGAGAGCAGGAACGGAATGCGGTTGGCGCCGTTCGTCGCAACGATCTCCATCCTCGCACCGAGATCCGCTGCCAACAGCTTGGCGGCCTCGACTTCCGATCCCGTGGGATTCAGGTTCTCGTCCTTGAATGACCATGGCGGCACGCTGAGATCGATCGCGATCCGGATCGTGCCGGCTGATTTGATCTTCTCCAGCGTGTCGGCGGATGCCACCTGGCCCATCGCGACGAGCGAGACCATGGTGAACGCGAAGAGGCTTGCAAGACGTTTCATTCGTCCCTCCTGATGGAAATGATTGGTCAGAGCACCGGCGAATTTATTCCGCCGAGTCAGCAAGACAGCGGCGAAAGTGTATCGACGATCAACTTGAGCGAATTTTTCCAATTCGTCCTCCCGAAGCTCATCGGTTGTTTTGATTACTTGATCGAGACGTTATCTAGCGCCGGCTTCAAGGAGAAGCGCATCTTTCGCAGCTCAGAAATAGTCGTCTCACTTCGTGAGACTGTATGCGGTGGTCATGCAGTCGCGACGACCGACCGAAGATGACGGCCGCGCCTCCCGGCGCCGCACAGATTGCTGATGCCGCTTGCAAATAGTGGTCGGTCCCTCAGCGCTTGCCGAGCATGAACGCGAACAGCAGATCGATCTGGCCGTCCAGCATGTGAGTGCCGTCCCGCGTTGCGCAGCCGCATTTTGCGGCCTCAAGGAGCAATCTCGTCGGCACCGGATCGGTGATGACGTCGGCGACGACCATCCGCGATGTAAGTTCGCCCGGATTGACGGGAAGCGGATCACTGTCACGCAAGCCCGCCGAGGTCGCATTGACGACTATCTCGCAATCCGGTGGAACCGTGGTGCCAACGGCAACCCGGCCGCCGTATGCTGCGCTGAGTTTGGCGAGTAATGTGTTCTGGCTGTTGGCGTTGATGTCGTGGAATGTCAGGTGACGCGCGCCTTCCTCCAGCATGGAAACGCCAATCGATGATCCCGCGCCGCCGGCGCCGATCATGTATACGCCCTTGCCTCTGATGGTATGCCCGGCCTTCTTGAGCCCGGCGGTCAGGCCAGCGCCGTCGAAATTGTCTCCGAACCAGCGGCCATCTTCTTCGCGACGCATTGCATTGATGGCGCCGAGTACCCGCGCGCGCTCCGATAGACGATCGCAGTGAGCGATCGCTCCGAACTTGTGCGGCAGGGTAATGAGGATGCTGTCGATGTTCGGCATCGCCTTGAGCACAGGCAGCGCCCAATCGAGACTGCCTTTCTCGACCTGCAGGGGAACCAGAACGCCGTCATAGCCGGCCTCTCGCATCCGCTCGGTCAGCCAGCCCGGCGCGAGAACCTGGGCAATGGGCGAACCGATCAGCGCATGAACGCGCGTCTTTCCAGTGAGTGCAGGGGCCATGACGATGATCCGAGTTCCGTTCGCCGCTCAGGACAATTTCGGCGCCGGCGAGGGCGGCGTCATGGCATAACCTCTGGCCTCGTAATCGAACGCGTAGAGCTTGTTCACGGGCTCGGCCTTGTTGACGGGCGAGGCGTAGTAGGCACGGATTTCGGTGATGCGCGTGATGTCGTCATTGAAGACGTACCATTCGTCGCCGCGCAGGACCTCGCCGATGGCGGTCTTCCAGTGCGTCCATTCGATGACGGCTTCGCGCCCATTCTCGCTCGCAAGCACCTTCTCGATCGTCCAGCGCGACCCCAAGGTATTGACGCACCACACCCAGCCGTCTGCGATCGCCTCGGCACCTCGCCAGGGCGCGCCGGGCAGGCCCGGCGGGAAATAGTGGATGGCGTCGGCCGTGAAGCAATCGAGCAGCGCGCGATGATCGGCGTCGTTGCAGGCGTCGAAGTAACGCCGAATGAGAGCTTCGGCTTGCTGGGCCTTGGTCGGCGCGGTCATCGGCTCACTCCGCCGCCTGCTGACGTGCACGCCATTCGGCGTATTCCTTCAGCGTCACCTCGTTCGGCGGGTAGGTCCCCCACAGCGGCGCGCCTGCATCGATTTTCGTGAACAGGAATTTCTCGCGAAGCTCCTGTTCGTAGGAATCGTTCGCCAACTCGTCGGCGATCGTGCGCGGCACGACGACCACACCGTCGCTATCGCCGACAATGATGTCGCCGGGATAGACGGCGACATCGGCGCAGCCGATCGGCAACTGCATGTCGACGGCGCGATGATAGGCCGGGCGTGTCGATGCCGTGTTGGCCGTGCAGTAGGCGGGAAACGGCATTTTGGAGATTTCCGTTCCGTCGCGGAACGCACCGTCGGTGATCGCGGCTGCGACACCCTTGCGCATCATGCGTGTCATCAGCATGTTGCCCGCGGACGCCGCGCGTGGATCGTTGCGGCTGTCAATCATCAGAACCTGGCCCGCACCGATCGCTTCGACCGCCTCCCACTGCATGTTGTCCTCGCCGCGCTTCCGCAAATCAGCCAGATCCCAATCCTTGTCTTCGCGCGAGGGAATGAACCGAAGGGTGAAGGCTTCACCGGCAAACGATCCGGCATTCGGATTGAGCGGCTTCACGCCGACGAGGAACTGCTGGCGATAGTTGCGCTTGAAAAGCTGCGTGGTGAGCGTCGCGGTCGAACAGGCCTTCAGCTTGTCCAGGACTTGGTTTGAAATCGGGGCCATTGTGGTCTCTCTCCAGAGTGATCGGCGATCGAATGACGGAGTGTGCCTTCACGCAAAGCGTCGCGCCCAGCGCTCCTTGACTGAGGGCACCATAGCTCCGGTTGACGCGGAGGAAAGGTCTGCCGGCTGCCGCGGTGACACGGCGTCTCATATCGTGAGATCACGTCCAAACTGCATAGCACTCGATGATATCGAGATTGGCTTCAAAACCGATTCCACTGTTGTTCGATGCCGTGATGAAACCTTCGATCGGCTCTGGAGTCGCGGCGAGCCACGCCGCTGGTTCGACGAACAGGAATTCAACCAGCGTTTCCTTGGGCATCAAAGGCAGCATTGCCAATGTCGCAAAATATCCCGGCCCGAAATACGGGGTGTGTGGCATTGGGATTTTTCCCGCCCCCTTGCAGGCCGCCAGGACCTTGAGAAACTCAGATACTCCGCCGACCTTCGTCATGCTCGGCTGCGGGTAGGTGACATTGCTGATGATGCGGTTGAAATCGAAGGCGGTGCAGGCGTTCTCGCCGGTTCCGACCCGTACACCAGCCGCCTCGATCTCAGCCATGGCCTGATAATCGTCGGGTGGAAACACCGGCTCTTCTACCCAGAGCAGGTCACAGCTCCTGAAGGTGTCCCGCAGCGCCAACGTCTCCTCCACTGACCAGGCGCAATTGGCGTCCACCATCAGCGGGATGCCGGGCCCGATCGCCTCGCGGGCGCGCGTGATGACATCGGGTGCGATCTCATGCAGCTTGATATGACGGTAGCCAAGCCCAATCGCACGCTCGCACTGCCGGGTGACCAGGTCCTTCTCACCGTATCGGACGAGACTTGCATAAGCGTGGTGCGACGTTGGAGCCTCAGCTCCAAGCAAGCGCCAGAGCGGCAGGCCATGGCGCTTCGCCTTCAAGTCCCACAGCGCGATGTCGACGCCGGACAGCGCGAACAGCGTGATACCGTAGCGGCCGAACAGATGCAGTTTGCGCTGCACGTCGAAGTTCCATGCAGGGATGTCGTCAATGCTCGCCATCGTGACGAAGGGTGCGATCATGTGGTCGACCGCAGCCTTCACCGCCTCCAGGCAGAAGTAAGCGAAGGCATCGCCCCAGCCGACGTTTCCTGCCTCGTCTTCGAGGCGGATGAGCACTATGTCCAGCATGTGCCAGCGAGAGGGCGTGCCGCCCGTGCCAGGTCCACCGTCGGCAAACGGAATCCGGACCGGAAAGGTTTGCAGCGAGACGATTTTCGGCACGGCGATGCTGTTGCGGTCGACGGTCATGAATTTTCCTAGGCGTTGGCGATCGGCTCGGCGAGGCCGCGCTCGCCGACGTCAATCGACAGGAGGTGGCCGGACAAGGGAGCCTTGGTGAGACTTTCCCGGGAGAGACCGGTTCGCGCGCTGGTTACAAAAAGCTCAGACAAGGACGCCCCGCCGAAGGTGATACCGGTCGGGTTTGGCACCGGCAGCGCAACCGTTCGCTCGATTTCTCCGCTGTCATTGAGCTTGATGACGCTCCAGCCATCGGATAGGCCGATCCATGGATTGAAGCCTTCGTCGACGGCGAGGGCGCACGGCGCGCCGGCGACTTTGGGGATGTCGGCGAACTTGCGCCGTCGGCCGGTCTTGCGTTCCAGGGAGTAGACGCATTGCCGTCGTGGCTGTGTGGCGAACAGCGTTGCATCGCTAGCGAAGGCGAGGTCGGCTACCTCGCCCTGTAGTTCGAACGCGGGCTTGACGCCTGACTGTTTTTGCCAAGGCCCGATCTTGGAAAGGTTGGCCTCCGCGTCGAACGCTGCGGCCCAAATCTCACGATCCGGAGAGACGCGAAGGACTTTGAGCGAGATGCCCGGCGTTCCCGTGATGCGCACCTGCCGACCTGAAAGGTCGTCGATGACCACGTCATTGCCGACGGCAAAGGCGACGCCATTTTCGACGAGGCAAATCGAGTTGATACTTTCGGACAGATCCTGCAGCGAGATCATGTAAGGGCGCTCGCCGTCCGCCCTGATGGCGGGCGCCAGAAGGTCGGCCCACACCAATGTCCGGGTCCGCAAATCCCAGTGCGGGGCCGATCCGATGAAGGCGGCGTCCTTGGTCCAGACCTTGTAACCATCGGGTGCATGCCTGGCGCTCTTGATCGCGGGTGCAAGCAGGTCCGAGATTCGCTTGGCGACCTCGACGAGCTCTTGTCCCAATTGCTCGGCGCGCTGAGCGGTGATGCGGAAGGTCGGACCGGCCACACTGATGGCTGCCAAAGGCTTTCCGCCGGGGTCAAGAATTGCCGTTCCGACGCAGCGGGTGCCGAGGATGATCTCCTCGTCGTCGATGGCATAGCCGCGCGCGCGTACGACCGCGAGATGAGCGCGCAATTGCTCGGGATCGCAGATGGTATTGTCGGTAAATTTCGCGAGTTCGGTGCGCAGCGCGAACTCAAGCTGGGTGTCAGAGAGATGAGCCAGAATCGACTTGCCCTGGCTCGTGCAGTGCATCGGCTTCAGTGCCCCGAGCCTTGCATTGGATCGCTCGGAATGGACGCTTTCGAAACGGCCGAGCGACAGTACATGACAACCCTCTTGCACCGCGAGGTAGGCGGTCTCACCCGTCAGGTCGCGTAGTCGCCGCAGTTCGACGGAGGCGATCGATGCCAGGTCCGAGGACGACCAGGCGTTCTGCGCCAAATCGAGGAAGTTGAAGCCGAGCGTATAGTTCTGCGTTCGGGGATCGGCGCGGATCAGCCCGCGCGAGATCAACGCAGCCAGGATGCGGTAAAGCGTTGCACGTGGAATGCCGGTCTGCTCGGCCAGGGTCGCTTGATCCAGCGAGCCCGGCGATCTGCCGATCAATTCGAGGACGTCGCAGGCCTTGCCCAGCAGCGCCGTTCCGGCGACGCTTTTGGGATGGATCAAGTCCGGTGACCAATCGATCTCGCGTTCAGGCATGGCTCGATTCTAGTTTCAATGGATGAGACGATCCAGACTGCTGCGCTGCACCCACGCGCCTCAAGTGCCTGAAGTGCCCACATCATGAGACTTGGCTGCGGCGTGGGCGATCATGTCTCCGCACCCCGACCTCAAGTCCGAAAGCTCAGTTCGCGCAGCCGTGTCAGAAAGGGATTCTTGTTGTCGCTGCGCCAGATGGCATGCAACTCCGCGAAGACCGATGGGCCGAGCCGAATCGGCCGGAACACAACGTTGTCGAAGCAGGCATTGCGGGTCTCGCCGGGAACAATCGCCAAGCCAAGACCCGTGCTGACCAGCGCGAGAATGGCCTGGGCCTGGCTCATCGATTGGACGAAGTTCGGCCGAATTCCGGCGGCGGCAAACGCCAAGGTCAGCAGCGCATTCATATAGGGCCCTGCCTTCGAATACATGATGAAGGGTTGGCCATCGACCTGGGCAAGCTCGGGACGGCGACGCACCGCCAGCGGATGATCCAGCGGCAAAGCGAGCGCCAAGTCCTCGCGAAAGACGCAGGCGCTCCTGATCGGGTTGGCCGTCTGCAGTGGCCGCACCAGACCGAAATCGATCTGACCGGACTTCAGTGCCTCGAGCTGCTCGCGTGAGGTGAGTTCGACGAAGTCAGTCTCGACATGCGGCAGCTCGGCGTGGAGGCGGGAGGCCAGCCAAGGCAGATATCCGTAAGTGGTGGCGCCGACGAAGCCGATCCTGAGTGAGCCGCCGGTGCGGACGGCGGCTTCTCGCGCAGCTTTGATCGCATTCTCCCGCTGCTGAAGCAGCGTACGGGCTTCAATCAGGAAGGCACGACCGGCCGCAGTCAGTTCGACCAGGCGGCTTGTTCGTTCGAGCAGCGTCACATCGAGCTGCTGCTCGAGCAACTGGATGTGTCGGCTCAGCGGCGGCTGCGTCATGTTCAGACGCTTGGCCGCGCGTCCGAAATGCAGCTCATCAGCCACCGCCACGAAGGCGCGGATTTGGGCGAACTCGATCATTGATACTCATTAGGTATTAATCTGATCTAAAATTGAACTTAGACGTGAATTGATCCGCCGTCTAGGTTCGCGCTCGCGATCGACGCGAGATCGATCCAAAAAACTTCGACGGGAGGAGGATCAAGCATGCCGGGGATTCGGTTCAGGCAAATTCAATATCGTTTCGTGATCTTGGCGCTCATCACGATGCTTCTGGCGTTAAGCAGCGGCGACCGTGCGACCTTGTCGATCGCAGGTCCCAACATGTCTAAGGACCTGGGTATCAGCCCGGTCGAACTCGGCTGGATGTTCTCTGCATTCGCCTGGGCCTATGTGCTGGCTCACATTCCCGCAGGCTGGATCACCGACAAGCTCGGCGCGAAAGTCACGATCCTAGTCGGATTGACGCTCTGGTCGATCGTTACCTTCCTGATGAGCGGCGTGGGGTGGCTGGCCTATCCGTTTCTGGCGATGCTGGCGCTGCGCTTCCTGCTCGGCGTCTTTGAGTCTCCAGTTGGCCCGGTGGCCGGCCGCATCATCGCCGCCTGGTTTCCGTCGAGCGAACGCGGCATCGCGGGCGCGATCTTCAACAGTGCCCAGTATGTATCGCTCGTGATCTTCACGCCGCTGATGGGCTTTCTTGACCATCGCTTCGGGTGGGAGCACATCTTCACCGTCATGGGCGTGCTGGGCCTTGCATTCGCGGCCCTCTGGTTCATCACCTACTTTCCACCGGCAGTTCATCCCAAGGTCAGCCCCGTCGAACTGGATTACATCCGGGCCGGTGGCGCACTTGTCGATTTGGGATCGACGCCAGCGAACGCCGCCGAAAATGCCGGACCGAAATGGTCTGACCTCGCCGAGATTTTCCGCAGCCGAATGCTCGTCGGCATCTTTCTCGCGCAATACGGCATCAGCTCGATCACCTGGTTCTTTGTGTCGTGGTTTCCGAGCTATCTCGTCAAGGCGCGCGGCTTTTCCGTGCTGGACGCCAGCCTGATCGCAACCATCCCGGCGATCGCGGGCTTCATCGGCGGCGTGGCGACAGGCTTTTTCTCGGACTGGCTGTTGAAGCGGAGCGGATCGCTCGGCGTTGCGCGAAAAACCCCGATCACGATCGGTCTGTTGATGACGATGCTGATCATCGGCTGCAACTACACCGACTCGACTGCCCTGATCCTGGCTCTGATGAGCGCAGCCTTCTTCGGAAAGGGATTTGGCTCGCTGGGCTGGACCGTCGTTGCCGATACCGCGCCGAAGGAAGTGGTTGGACTGACCGGCGGCGTGTTCAACGCGATCGGCAATACGGCCGGCATCGTGACGCCCGTTGCGATCGGGTACATCCTGGCCGCGACCGGATCGTTCAACGGCGCGCTGCTCTATGTGGGCCTGCACGGCCTGCTCGCGATCGTCAGCTATTGGGTCGTCGTCGGCCCCATCAAGCGCATGGTCATTCGGGAGAGCGCAGCGCTGCCTGGCGGCGCTCCTGTTCCGGCTGAATAGAAAATCCCCTCAAAGCACCTCTCAAGGAGAAAGCAGAGATGAACTTCATGCAAAACGCGCCGCGGATCATTGCCAACCCGCTAGCGGCAGGGTTGGCGCCGGGCGAGGCCACGACCGACCGGATCGCTTGGGTCAAGCTGTCGCTGGTGATTCTGCCGCTGGCAGCGCCGATCAGCGACGCCAAGGTGCTCACGGGGCGGCAGAAGCCGCTGACCGAGATCGCATTCCTGTTCGCCGAGATCGAGACCGAGCAGGGTCACAGTGGCATCGGCTACAGCTATTCCAAGCGCGCCGGAGGTCTCGGTCAATTCGTTCACGCCAAGGAGATTGCCGGCGAACTCGTCGGCGAGGATCCGAACGATATCGCGCGCATCTGGGACAAGCTCGTTTGGGCCGGCGCGTCGGTCGGCCGTAGCGGCCTCTCCACGCAGGCGATCGCGGCGTTCGACATCGCGCTGTGGGACCTCAAGGCCAAGCGGGCAAAACTCCCGCTCGCCAAGCTGCTCGGCGCGCATCGCGATTCCGTGCGTTGTTATAACACGTCGGGCGGCTATCTCTCCATGCCCATCGAAGAGGTCAAGGAGCGCGTCTCGATGGCGCTCGACAAGGGCATCGGGGCGATCAAGCTGAAGGTCGGTCAGCCCGATCCCATGATCGATCTCCAGCGCATCGAAGCCGTACGCAAGCACATCGGCGACGTGCCGCTGGCCATCGATGCCAATCAGCAATGGGACCGCACCACCGCGCTACGCTTTGGGCGCATTGCCGAACAGTACAGCCTAACCTGGATCGAGGAGCCGCTCGACGCCTACGATTACGAAGGACATGCCGCACTTGCCACGGAGTTGGCGACGCCGATCGCCACGGGCGAGATGCTGACCAGCGTTGACGAGCACTATGAGCTGATCAGGCACAATTCGGTCGATTTCATCCAGCCTGATGCGCCGCGGGTCGGCGGCATCACGCCGTTTCTCAAGATTCTTGCGCTCGCCGATCACAAGAAGCTGCAGCTCGCGCCGCACTACTGTATGGAGATTCATCTTCATCTCACGGCTGCTTACGGCCGTGAGCCCTGGGTCGAGCATTTCGAGTGGTCGGAGGCGATGTTCAACGAAACGCTGGAGGTTCGTAACGGCCGTATGATCGTGCCGAACCGTCCCGGCCTCGGCTTCAGCCTGTCGGAGCAGGCCCGGGCGTGGGTGCGAAATACTCACGAGGTTGGTAAGAGACCATAACGACCGAGGATGTTTGGCTCGGGAAACCGAGCCAGAATCCGGGCCGACTTACCCAGAGATGTACAGCAGCCGTTGGCGATCAGTCTCGCTTTCGTCATCGTTGCAAATCCGCAACTAAACTCCCTTGTCATTGGGATTTGCGACTGCGTCTTTTAGCGGCTGCGTCATCGGAAAATTCAAGTTGACGTTCTTGGGCGGTATCGAACTCATGAACCATTTTGCATAGAGCTTCTGAAACTGATCGTCTTTCATCATGGCGGTCAGTGTCTTGTCGACCAACGTTTTGAATTCCAGATCGTCCTTGCGGATAATGAGGCCATAGGGTTCGGTTCAAGCGAGTTTGACAGATCGAAGAAGCCATGGAGCTGCGGCCCGCTGATGCGGAAATCCTGGATCGACCCGTGCCGCGTCGGCCGGACGCTGGCGTCGCAGAAGTCGACTTCAACAGGATGGATGACTTACAAGTAAGTTGAAGCAATCGGCTCCCGCGTCAGGCTGCGCTCGTGCGTCATTTTGTGGCTCTCCGATCAGGTCAGGTTTTACGGTGTTGCGGTGAAAAGTGTATCGGGAGCGGCCACCGGCAGAAGACTGTTGAGCAGCAATGGTCGGCAAACCTCTCGCTCCTGCGGCAGCAGGCTATTGGCATAAGTTTTGCTTTCGGATCGAAAGTTGTTTCGGCAAGTCTGGTCAAATAGTGTTGGATGATGGAAATTGAGTTACCTCGTGCGATAGAATACCCGCAGCGTCGGAAAGAGAGCGTCCGGTGATCAACCGAACTCGCTGCTGCGATCATACTTTTAAGTTTTGTGCAGTCACGGCGAGAAGTTCGCTGTACCTCTCGCGATAATCCGCATGGATCTTCGCCAACTTCGATATTTTGTTTTCGTTGCAGATCTTCACAGTATCGCACGGGCATCTGCTCACCTGGGTGTGGCCGGCCCAGCACTCAGTCGGTCCATCAGCGCTCTCGAGGAAGAGCTGCAAACTGCGCTCTTCGAGCGGGACGGTCGCGGCATGCAGATGACGCCCGCCGGCGTCCTTCTGCACCGCAGCGCGTCGCAAATCCTTCGGGATGTCGAGCTTGTCCGCCAGGAGGTGATGGCCGAGGGTAAGCACCTCACGGGGGACGTCATCATCGGCGCGACGCCGTCTGTCATTGCGATGGCCGGCGCGGAACTCGTCAATAGATGTCGGGAGCGATTGCCGCGCGTCCGCCCTCGTCTGCTCGAGGGGTACAGCGGATATCTTCAGAACTGGGTCCTCACGGGCTCGGTCGACATTGCGATCGTGAATGGGCTTCAGCCAGACAGTCCGAGGCTCGTCAGCGAGTGTTTGGCTGTGGAACGGCTGTTCGCCATCGGACCTGCCGGTAAATTTGAAAACCCGCCCAGTATTGCGCTCGCCGAACTGCTCCAAAGCCCGCTCCTGCTTCCGTCAGCGCAAAATCCGGTTCGGGGGCTTCTCGACGCCGGCGCTGCGAACCTTGGATTGAGTGTCTCGACAGTGTTGGAGATCGACTCGGTCACGCTGCTCAAGGATTTGGTCCACCAAGGTCTCGCTCCAGCCGTGCTTCCTTTCGGCGCGATCAAACATGAACTGAGGACGGGAGCGTTGAGCGCCTGTCCGATCGTCGATCCCGAAATCAGAAGCGATCTCAATCTCATATATCTAGCCGATCGGCCCCCGACCCGTGTGGCCGCGCAGGTGATCGAACTCCTTCTCGAAACCCTACGGCGGATCGTGTCGGACGAACCACGGCATGGCTTCATTGAGGTCCGTGACCGCAAAAACATTCGACGCAAGGCCAATACCGAGCCTTAAAGCTGAATTGCCCAAACGGTAATTCGATCGTCACTGCATTGTCGCTAATCCTACCAAATCCTGAATTTGGAGGAGCGGATGCGTTTAGGCGCCGATATTGGGGGAACATTCACAGATATCGTCCTCGTCGACGACACGACCGGGCTGTTTCGCCTGGGTAAGGTTTTGACGACGCCAGATCAACCCGATAACGGCGTCATCAATGGTATCAAGCAAGTTATCAATGGTGACGCAGGCGATGTATCGCATGTTGTCCACGGAACGACACTCTTCACCAATGCCCTGATCGAGCGGAAGGGAGCGCTCACCGCTCTCGTCACGACCCGCGGCTTCCGCGACGCTGTCGAAATCGCCCGCGAGCATCGCTACGACATGTACGACCTCCGGCTGCGCCGCCCCGCGCCGATCGCGCGTCGTCGCCACCGGTTCGAAATCTCCGAGCGCATTCTGTCGGATGGGACTATTCGCCAAGTGCCGGACGTGGAAGAGATCGAGCGCCTCGCCGAGGAAATGCGTGGCATTGGAATTGAGGCGGTCGCGGTCAGCCTCATCAATGCCTATGTCCGTCCCGATCACGAGCGTATCGTTGGCCGGATCCTGCGGGAGAAGTTGTCGGGAGTCGCGATCACGCTTTCAAGCGACATCTCTCCCGAGATCAAGGAATTTGAACGCTCCACGACGGCTCTCTGCAACGTCTATGTGAAGAGTATCGCCGAGAAATATCTCACGCGCCTTGAAAAGCGTACGCGCGACGAACTGAGCGAAGCGTCGGGTCTCTACGTCATGCAGTCGAATGGCGGCCTGCTCACCGCCGGCCAAGCCATCGAGGCGCCGATCCGTCTCGTTGAATCAGGTCCGGCAGCCGGCGCGCTAGCGGCGGCACATTATGCCAAGTCGCTTGGGCTATCCGACGTTCTCTCCTTCGATATGGGTGGCACGACCGCCAAGGCCTGCCTGATCGTAAACGGCGAACCTTTGCTGGCACCGGAATTCGAAGTTGACCGCCAATATCAGTTCAAGAAGGGAAGCGGTCTTCCGGTCAAGGTGCCCGTCATCGAGATGATCGAGATCGGCACCGGCGGTGGGTCCATTGCGCAGATCGATGCGCTGGGTCGCCTCAAGGTCGGACCTCACAGTGCGGGCTCCGTGCCCGGGCCTGCCTGCTACGGAGCGGGTGGGCAAAAGCCCACCGTCACAGATGCGGATTTGCTGCTCGGCTATCTCAACGCAGGCTTCTTCCTCGGTGGCGACATGAAGCTCGACAGTGCCGCCGCAGAACATGCAATCACGAAACAGGTGGGCGAGCCGCTCAATCTCGACGCCATCGCGGCGGCCTGGGGTATTCACCAGCTCGCGAACGAAGCGATGGCCTCGGCTGCGCGCATCCACGCGATCGAGCGTGGTCGCATGATTTCCCAGTTTCCGATGTTTGCCTTCGGTGGCGCGGGACCGGTTCATGCCTATGGCGTCGCTCGCGTGCTGAAGCTGCCCAAGATCATCTATCCGTTTGGGGCGGGCGTTATGTCGGCGGTTGGCTTCCTCACGGCCCCGCTGGCGTTTGATTTCGTCCGGTCGAGCCCCGCGCGGCTCGAGCAAATGGACTGGGATGCAGTCAACCAGTCCCTGACCGAAATGGAAGACGAGGGCCGCAGCCGCCTTGCTCATTCGATGGGTGACCAGGAGGTCTCATTCCGCCGTTGGGCCGACATGCGTTATCGCAAGCAAGGCTTCGACATTCGCGTTCCGATCCCTGCCGGCAAACTCGGGCCGGACAGCATCGCAGAGATCACTGCATCGTTCGAGCGGGTCTATGCCGAGCTCTACGGACATACCGTACCCAACACTCCGATCGACGTGATGTCCTGGCGCGTAGTGGCATCTGGGCCTAAACCTGACTTCAAGCTGCCGGTCAATACGTCGAAATCGGATAATCCTCGCAAGGGCTCCAGGAAGATCTACGTGCCCGACGCGGGTCTCATCGATGTGCCGGTCTACGACCGTTACCGGCTCGGAGCCGACGATCGCCTGCAGGGCCCAGCGATCATCGAAGAACGTGAATCGACCGTCGTCATCAATGGTCCCGGCGAAATCAGTATCGATCAGAACCGCAATCTCATTGTTGATCTCGAGGTATCCCGATGAGCGCCAAGGAACTGGATCCTATTACGCTCGATATCATGTGGGGGCGGCTCATTGCCGCCGTGAACGAGCAGGCGGCGGCCCTGATGCGTTCTTCCTTTACGTCCATCGTGCGCGACGCGGAGGATCTTTCTGCCTGCGTGTTCGATCGTCGCGGTCGAATGATCGCCCAATCTGTCACGGGCTCGCCGGGGCACATCAATTCGATGGCCACGGGCATGGAGCACATCCTGAAGACGTTCCCGGTCGATACACTCAAACCGGGCGACGTCATCATCACCAATGATCCCTGGATCACGGTCTCCCAGCTCCACGACATCACGATCGCAACGCCCGTGTTTCACAACGGACGGGTCGTGGCGCTCTTTGCGAACTGCTGCCACGCGCTCGATATCGGTGGCAGGGGGCTGTCGTGTGATGCCCGCTCTGTCTACGAAGAGGGGCTCTTCATTCCGATCATGAAACTGCATTCGCAAGGCGAGCCGGTCGAAGCCGTTTACCGGTTGATTGCCGCCAATGTGCGGACACCGGATGAGGTGATTGGCGACATCCATGCGCAGATCACCGCGAACGAAGTCGGCGCGAAGCAGCTCAAGTCTTTCCTTGAGGAGTTCGATCTCGCGGATATCGAAGCGGTCGCCGATGCTATCGTCGCGCGCACCGAGCGGGCGATGAGGGCCGCCATTGCGGCGCTGCCCAACGGCTCCCATCCCTTCAAGATCACGATCGATGGGTTTGACAAACCGATCGAGATCCATAGCAGGGTCACCATCAAGGACGACGAGGTGATCGTCGACTATGAAGGGTCCTCGTCGACGGTGGATCTCGGCATCAACGTCGGTTTCAACTATACTGTTGCTTACACCACCTATGGCGTGAAGTGCGCGATTGCGCCTGATGTGCCCAATAACGCCGGTTCGTTCACCCCGATACGCACGATCGCCGCCGTCGGATCGATCCTGAACGCTCAGCACCCTGCGCCTGTTGCCGGCCGTCATACGGTCGGTCACTTCCTCCCGTCCGCCATCATGGGCGCGTTGTCGGGAATCCTGCCGGACAAGGTGATGGCGCCCGGGGCCGACAGCCTCTGGAATACGCATATCAGCGGGTTCGACAAGCGTGACAACCGGTTCTTCTCGTACACCTGGTTCTCGACCGGCGGTACCGGCGCGCTCAAGGGGCTCGATGGACTTTCAGCAACGTCCTATCCGAGCGGCGTTGCGGGTGTGCCGGTCGAAATCATCGAGGCTCTGACCCCTCTGGTCGTGCGGCAAAGGGCGCTTCGACCCGACTCCGGCGGCGCCGGCGAACATCGCGGCGGCTTGGGCCAGATCATGGAAATCGAGGTGCTGACCGAGAAGCCCTATCTGTTCTCGGGCATGTACGATCGCTGCAAGTATCCTGCGCCGGGACTCTACGAAGGCAAGTCAGGAGCGACCGGTTCGATCACGAGCTCGAACGGTGAGGAAGTTGTTCCGAAACTCAGCCGAATGCTGCCGCCCGATACGGTGGTGACCCTCTCGCTGCCGGGCGGCGGCGGGTTCGGCGATGTCAAACATCGCAGCCGTGAGGCAATCGCCGATGACGTGCTTGATGGTTACGTCACGCCGGAAGCGGCGCAACGCGACTACGGCTTTGAACACACCCTCCCTCAAAAGCAGCGTCGGAGTGCCTAATGCCCATCCAATCCCGCTTTGTCCTGATTGCTTCAATGGACGTTGATCCCGCGCACGAAGATCTTTTCAACGAGGTCTACGACGGGGAGCATGTCCCGCATCTCCTAAAGGTGCCAGGCGTTCACAGCGTTACGCGCGTCAAGGGTGTGCCCTTCGCGTTCGCCATCGCCAACGGTATCAAGGACATGCCGGCGCCCGAGCCGGTCTACACGGCCATTTATGAGATCGACCATCCCGACGTCCTCAAGAGCGCCGAATGGGCAAAGGCCGTCGAGGCGGGTCGATGGGCGAGCGAGGTGCGGCCAAACACGCGGAACAGGCACCACGCGGTCTATGAGAGGCAATCAACCAGCCCGTAAAGGACGCGCCAAAGGTAATCAACGTCGTGATGCTGCCGGGGTGTCAATGACGCCCAGATCAAGTGACAACCCCAGGAGAAGAGGATGACGACAAGCGTAGAGACGACAATGACGCCGCAGCTTGAGAGCGTTGGTCTGACGAAGGCAGGTAAGATGCGACGCCTCGCTCTTGCCAGCATGGTCGGTACCTCGTTGGAATGGTACGAGTTCGTGATCTACAACTCGATGGCAGCGTTGATCTTCAACAAGCTCTTCTTCCCGTCGTTTGATCCGATCGTCGGTACGATCCTCGCGTTTTCCACGTATGCTGTGGGCTATGTCTCACGTCCCATCGGTGGAATTATCTTCGGGCGTCTGGGTGACAAGGTCGGACGCCGGGCTGTCCTCGTGTACACGCTCGCCCTGATGGGCGTCGCTACGCTGGCGATGGGCTTGCTGCCGACTTACGGAAGCATCGGAATCGCGGCACCGCTGCTGCTCGTCGGTCTGAGAACCATTCAGGGTATCGCGCTCGGTGGAGAGTGGGCTGGCGCCATCCTTCTTTCAGTGGAGCACGGCAAGCCACAGAACCGCGGGCTCAATGCGTCGTGGACACAGGTCGGACCGTCCGCAGGTACTCTTCTCGCCGCGGGTGCAATCGCCGTCACGACGACCCTGCTGAACGAGGCCGATTTCCTGTCCTGGGGCTGGCGCCTTCCGTTCCTGGCCAGCACTGTGCTGGTGTTCTTCGGGTTCTGGATCCGCCGGAGCGTGGAGGAGACGCCTCATTTCCACCAACTCCAGGCCGGCCATGCGACGACAAAGGCGCCGATTGCCGAAGTGCTGAAAAACCACTGGCGCAGCTTGTTTGTGGCGGGCAGCGTCCGGATCGGTTCGGACGTGGTTTACGGGCTGCTCGCGGTATTCACCCTGACCTATGTCACTCAGAAGCTGGGGTTGAGCCGCACGTTGGCCCTGACCGCCGTTCTGATCGGCGCTGGCGTGCATGCCGTATCCGTCCCGCTGCTGGCGGCGCTCTCTGACCGGATCGGTCGGCGCACTGTCTATGGTTTCGGTGCTTTGGCGTCCATCGTGGGCAGCTTCCTTCTGTTCGGCCTGTTCGACACAAAATCCCCGGCCATCATCATTGCCGCGGTTTCGGTCGGCATGGTGTTTCAGGCTGCGATGTTCGGACCGCAGGGCGCTTTCGTGACCGAACAGTTTCCCACACGTGTGCGTTACACCGGATCCTCACTCGCTTATACGTTCGCAGGTGTTCTCGGTGGCGGTTTCGCGCCGTTGATCTTCGCGACCTTGTTGCGGGAGTATCCCGACACGTACGCGATTCCACTTTACGTCACGGGAGCGCTCGTCATTACCCTGGTTGCCCTGCTTGCCGCGACGGAAAAAGCCGGCCGCGAGATCGACTAGCTTATATCCTGCTGGGGCCGGCACTACGCATCGGCGATGTGTGGTGCCGGATCTCCGAAATTGATTGGATGTATCGACGTATGAACATCAAGACCGCACTGACGAGCGTACCCAAGCCGGCGCCCGAACTGATTGAAGCCTTCAAAGAGGCCCCGACCTCGGTAATCTCAGACAATCTCGACCGCTTGGCGGGCGCCGTTGGCTTGAGGCCGTTCCATCGCTCCGGGCGACTGGTCGGGACGGCCTTCACCGTGCAGACGCGGCCGGGAGATAATCTCGCGATCCACAAGGCGCTCGAACTGGTCGGCCCCGGCGACGTCATTGTCGTGGACGGCGGTGGCGACGAGACGCGGGCGCTTGTGGGTGAGATCATGAAGAACATCGCGCAGGAGAGGGGCGCGGCAGGCTACGTGATCGACGGCGCCATCCGTGATGTCGCGGCCTTTGCCGGGGCGGATTTTCCCTGCTTTGCCCGCGCTGTGATTCATCGCGGTCCCTACAAGAGCGGCCCGGGCTCGATCAACGTGCCGGTGTCGATCGGTGGGTCGGTGATTGTGCCTGGCGACATCGTCGTTGGCGACGAGGACGGCGTGGTATCCTTTTCACCCGCGATCGCAGCTACGCTGATCGAGGCCGTTCGCGCCCAGATCGCGCGTGAAGAGGAGACGCTCAAGGCGATCCGCGAGGGTCGGTATGAAGGCTCTTACGGACGATAGCGAACCAGGATCGAGGACGACATGACGGATCAGAAAAAGGAATTTCACAATCTCGATGCGCCGGATGACGGGCTGCTTCGTGAGCTGGCACCTGGACTCTCGACCCGTATCTTTTCGGGTGAACAGGCAATGCTCTCGGTGGTGAGCTTCGCGCCGCACGCCGAAGGCGTGCTCCATCATCATCCCGAGGAACAGTGGGGCGTGCTGCTGGAGGGCTCCGCCATCAGAGTTCAGGGTGGGGAGGAGATTCCGGTACGCAAGGGGGACTTCTGGCGTACGCCGGGCAATGTCCCTCATACCATGCGGGCCGGTCCGGACGGCGCCCGTGTGCTCGATATCTTCAGCCCACCTCGGCCGGAGTACAAGAAGGCGGGATCCGGTTTCGGACAATCGTAGCCCAGCCGCGGGTTCTCGCTGGGAAGCGAGAGCCCGCGTGCCCGCTGACGCCTCGCAGGGAAGCCGTGCAGGAAAACCGTGAATTCAATCTGGTTCGGCTCTCGTCACAGGTGGACGGGGTCGAATTGAACGTGTCGGCGATTCATCGCGCCGGAAAATCGGCGCCGATCGTTTTCCTGCATGGCTTCGGATCTACCAAGGAAGACTACGCCGACATCGTCCGCCATGAAGCGCTCGCAAACTATCCGTTCCTCGCCTACGACGCTCCGGGCTGCGGAGAGACGCATTGCGCGGACCTGTCGGCGATATCAATTCCTTTCCTTTTGAAGACAGCACGGCACGTGATCGAGCATTTCAAGCTCGACCGGTTTCATCTCGTTGGCCACTCGATGGGAGGTCTGACGGCCCTGCTGTTGGCGCACCACTATCCCGATCAAGTGCTCAGTTTCGTCAACATCGAAGGAAACATCGCGCCCGAAGATTGCTTCCTCAGCCGGCAGGTCGTGCAATATCCGGAGCAGAATGCCGAACGGTTCTTCACGGATTTCATCGAACGAATCCGGCATATGCCGGCCTATGCCAGCGCGCTCTATGCCGCCAGTCTTCATCACAAGGTGAGGACTGCTGCGGTGTCGGGGATATTTCGCTCGATGGTGGATCTGTCGGACACGGGCGAGCTGATGGGAAAGTTCATCGGCCTTAGCTGCCCGAAGATGTTCATGTATGGTGAACAGAATGTAACGCTTTCCTATCTCGACCTGATCCGCGCCAATGGCGTGCGACTCGCGGAGATCCCGGCGTGCGGTCATTTTCCGATGTATTCCAATCCGCTCGCAATGTGGTGGCAGATTGCGGACTTTTTAGCAGAAATTTAGGGATAACCAGCAAATCGTGTAGTGGAGGGAGGCTCGATGCAATAGTTCCGATCGCTTTCATCCGTCCATCACGGCACTGACGGGAGGAGAGAGCAAGCGCGAGGCGTGGCTTGGCGGCCAGATCGTGCTGGCGTTGGGCACCCGACTGTGTACTCGGCGCCCTTAATCAATCCTTTCCGCGATGATTGGAGAGGATTTCGATGTGAGCCGTCGCTGCCCACGTCGTAGAAGGCGCAATTCGCGATGCGATGTCGCTTTAGACCTCCGACCTTTCCTGCTTTGCAGGTACCTTTATCTATTGCGCGCCGGAAGGAAGCGGGCTCGGGGATCGTAAGTTGCGGTCCTTAATCAAGTCTATTCCAGGGGGCTTCCGAGCAAGAGCGCAATGATCGCCGGCAGCGTGACGGCCGATAGGAGGGTGCCCACTGCGACCGCTGCGGACGTCGAGTTCGTCAGCTGCCGATACTGTGTAGCGAAGAGGTAAGCGTTCGCGCCTGCCGGCATCGAGGCAAACAGGACAATCACGTTGCCAACCAGAGGCGGTAGATGCAGGAGTGGAAAGGCTAACGTCCACGCAAAGAGCGGCATCAGAGCAAGCTTCATGACACACATGACCGCGAGGCTTAGCGCTTCTCCGCGAATTTTGAAGCGCACAAGGCCAAGGCCCAACGCGATTAGGGCGGTCGGAGATCCCGCCTGCGCCAGTTGTTCGCACGTACGATCGAGCAGCGGATGTAGCCCGAACCCAGTTGCGCGCCAGAGGAAACCAGCCACAATCGCTAGGATGATTGGGTTGCGGATAAGATCAAGTAGCAGAGGAAGGATAATCACCGGAATCGAAGCGCTGTCTTTCCGTTCAATCCACGCGACTTGGAGGGTGCCGCAAAGCCAGAGCAGGGGTGTATTTACGGCAAGAATTAGCGCCATCGGACCCGCCGCTTCTGGGCTGAATGCAGCAAGTGTGAGCGGAATACCCAGCATCGCAATATTGCCGTAGACGGCGCTGGTGGCCGCGACAACGCCGGCCGTCGGTGTCACTCGGAGTAAGCGTGCTGATAGAGCGAGGGTAAACAGCCAGGTGAGTGCGACGGCACCATAGTAAGCGCTCCAGACTAAGAGTGGGTTGATTGCTGTAAATTGCGAGATGATGATAGTGCGAAATAGTACGACAGGTATGGCGATCGAGAATGCAAACTCCGAGATGCCCTTCTGCGCCCCTTCAGAGATCAGTCCGCTAACTGCTACTGCGTAGCCGGCCGCAATAAGGCCAAAGGTCGGAGCGACGATCGTGACTACGTCCATGGACAGGTCAACTGCGGTCTCGGTATCGATGCGGACGGATTAGTCTGACGGGCCGTTCTGGTCCATGCCGAATTTCACACTCAATCTGCCGTTGCCCGAAGATCTTTTCTGGATAGCGGTCGGGTCGTGCGACCTCATAAACGACCTTCGGAGGAATTGGGAAATTGGTGCGGTGACCGAGGCGCCTGACCAGCCAATTCTGGGTCCTCGCCACAAGTCGAACAGCCAGTCGAATATCCAAAAATGTCACGAAGGTCCTAGGATTGGGGTGCTGATGTGGCCTCGCGGCGGCGTGAGGCACTTTAGCCCCCGCGGTGGTCAAACGTCAGATCAATTGTTCATTCTCGGAATCTAACCCTCCACCGTCGGCAAGCGAAAGGAGCAAGCTCGCAGCTCGTTTGCGCTCGGCCTCTGTGAATGGCGAAAAGCCCGCCAGCTCGAGGAACCAAAGTCCTTCAACGGCAAGATAGACGAGAGCTGCCCGATCAAACCCGACGCCCTTGCTGATCGCATCCAGGCGTTCGCGATGGTGGGCCGAACCTTCGGCGGCATCCCAGAGTCCCGACGTCATGATCTTGGCGCTGACAGCATCAAGCTGCGATCGATTGTAGAGGGCAGCCAGCGCCCAGCCCTTCAGTTCTCGCGATGGCCCCTCGGGCAGACTCTCCGTCGCCTCACGCCTTGCCGCGCGATAGCGGTCGCGAACGTGGAGTCGCACGGCCTTGTTCAACTCATCCCGGTTCGGGAAGTGGTAGAGCACCCCTCCCTTGCTGAGCCCGGACCGCGCCGCCAGCCCTTCGAACGTGAGCCCTTCGACGCCCTCGTCGAGGATAATGTCGAGCGCCACGTCGAGCAGCGCCGAGCGCGCGCTGGGACGACCGATCGGCACCGGCTCTTTCTTGATCGGCCGGCGCGCTTTCATTTTCAGGGTCATTGGTACAGTAAATCCCGTTTCTCGCGGCATGATCAGGTTCGCGAATTACCTTTTGATTCTCAAGGATAAAGCCAGCCCCTTGCCCCACCAGATATCCGCATGGCCTGCATAGCATTGCGACTACGGCAATAATAGCGCAATCGCGACACGAATCCCCGGTCGCACAGTGGCTCTGCGTCGCCAGGTGAGATGCACGGCACCGGCCATGAACTCCGCCTCGCCCGATTGACAGCCGAACGCCTCGCTGATTTACTGTACCAAATGGTCGGTTTCGTCGGAGCCGCAATTCGCGGAGATCGCGGCACCACAACCGAACCGGTTGCGAGGCCGAAACGTCGGCGACCTCGCAAGGACCAATGACCTGCCGACGCGAGTGGGATTTCGATGGCTTCGTCAGGTAACTTCCCGAATGCTTTGAATGGCGGACTCTCGCGTCGCACCGTGTTGTCCGGCTTGGGCCTTGGTTTGAGCGCCTTGGCTGCGTCCGCGGTCGTTCCCCTGCGAGCGGCGACGATTACGCCCGAGTTGAAGACGGTTACGCCGGGCGCTCTGACGATTGCCTTCAATGGCGACATGCCGATGTCGAGCCTCCAGGACGGCCAGTTGATCGGCGCGGACGGCGAGATGATCACGGCAATCGCCAAGCAGCTCGGCCTTCGCGTCGCTCCCGCGCTGATGGACTGGGCTGCCACGATCGAGTCGGTCCGAAGCGGGCGGGCAGATCTTGTTCTCGGAAACGTCGGCTGGAGCGCCGCGCGCACCCAGGTCATGCTGCTCACCGACGCGATCTACTACACCGGCAAGTTCACGCTGATGCGCCAGGATACGAAGGTCGGCGATCGGGTTTCGGTCGACGACCTGAAGGGCCGCTCGGTCGGCACCGTCGGCGGCTTCACGATCGTTCCGGAGCTGAAGAAGGTCCCCGGGACTTCGGAGGTCAAGCTGTACGATACGTCGGACGCTTGCGTTCGCGACGTCATTGCTGGACGTCTTGATTTCGCGTTCCTCGACGCGCCGACCGTCGGATACATGATCAAGCAGAATCCCAACTGGGGCCTCAAACTGGTGCCGACACAGGTCTTCCCGGGTTACAAGCTGCTCGGTCAGAAGCAGACCACCATTCTCGGCATGAATCCCGACAATCCCGACCTGTTCGACGCCGTCAATGCCGGCGTCGCCTGGCTTTGGAAAACCGGCCTCAACGGCAAATATCTCAAGGCCAATTCGATGGAGTCGGACGACTACCTGATCCCAATTCCTGCCGAGAACAACCCGCGGATCGGTGTCGATCGCGACGAAAAGGGCGGGCTCGTCGGGAAATGGGCACACACGCCAAAGGACTTCTCAAGCGCTTTTGCGGCCGCAAAGATTTGAACTGGCCTCCGGGAATGACCGCGAACGACCTTCAAGGCCTGGCCAATGCGCCGCCGCTCATCACCGTCAGCAATCTCTGCAAGAGCTTCGGTGGCCAGCCAGCGCTCGACAATGTGAGCCTGACCGTTGCCGCTGGCGAGCGGGTCGCGCTGATCGGATCGAGCGGATCCGGCAAGACGACGCTGCTGCGCTGCGTCGCGCACCTCGAAAAGCCGACCAGCGGCGAGGTGATCGTCGCCGGCCGCCACGTCGGCGATCGCATCGTGGATGGCCGGAAGATCGTGATGTTGGACCGGCAGCTCGCCGAGATCCGGACCGGGATCGGAATGGTGTTCCAGCGATTCAATCTGTTCCCGCATCTGACCGCGCTCGAAAACATCATGCTCGGGCCCCTCAAGGTCCTGCGCATGAAACGCGACGAGATCGAACCGTTCGCGCTGGAGCTCCTGAAGAAGGTCGGCCTCGCCCACAAGGCCGGCGCCTATCCGGAGCACCTTTCCGGCGGACAACAGCAACGCGTGGCGATCGCCCGATCGCTCGCGATGCGTCCCAAGCTCATGTTGTTCGATGAGGCGACATCCGCGCTCGACCCTGAATTGGTCGCCGAAGTCCTGGAAGTCATGCGGCAACTCGCCGCCGAGGGCATGACGATGCTGATCGTCACCCATGAGATGGCTTTCGCGGAGGACGTCGCTGACCGGATCGTTGTGATGGACCACGGCACGATCGTGGACCAGGGGCGGCCAGCGGACCTGATCGCCAATCCTCGTCATCCGAGAACGCTGGCATTGCTGCGGCCGAAGCGTGCGGCCAATTTGCGATCGGCCTCATGAGCGAGTGGACCCGCTCCGCATCGATGATGCCCGAGTTGCTCTCGGCGCTGCTGTCGGGCGCGCTGACGACGATCGAGATCACATTCTTCAGCTTTATCCTGGCAACGGTGATCGGCGCAGCACTCGCGATCGTCCAGTCGTTTCCAGCGACGCTGCCCCGCGCCGTCATCCGCGTCTATGTCGAGGTGATGCGCGGCACGCCGGTCCTCACGCAGCTCTTCGTGCTTTATTTCGGGCTGGCGCAGATCGGCATCAAGCTCGACCCGATTCCGGTCGCGATCCTCGGCTTCGGCATCAATGGCGGCGCGCTTCTGACAGAGGTGTTTCGTGCCGGACTTCAATCGGTCCATGTTGGCCAGAGCGAAGCAGCCTTCATGCTGGGCATGAGCCGGCTCAAAGCGTTGCGCTATGTTTTGCTCCCGCAAGCGATGCGCGTGGTCATTCCGCCGCTTGCCAATTACGGCGTCGGTCTCCTGAAAGAAACGGCCTTGGCGTCCGCCGTCGCGGCTCCGGAGCTGAGCTTCTACGCCCGCAACCTCGTCACGAAGACCTATCTAAGCGGGCCGATCTACGTGATGGCGGCGACCATCTACATCGCCATGAGTTTCCCGCTGTCGCGCCTGGCGCAGCATCTCGAACTGCGCGCGAGCCGCGGAAGGCGCGCGCCATGATCCAGTTGCTCGGGGATTGGCTGCCGCAGCTCCTGCAGGGCGTGCTTTGGACGCTACGGCTGATGGTGCTCTCCTTTGCGCTTGCCGCGGTGCTGGCACTTCCGATCGCGCTGGCGAGACTGTCTGCGAACGGGATGCTGCGCTTGCTCGCGCATCTCTATGTCGAGCTCGTCCGGGGCATGCCGTCGCTGACGCTGCTCTTCCTGATCTATTTCGGGTTGCCCAACTTGGGCATCACGTTGCGGGCGATCGACGCCGCCGTCATCGGCCTCGGCCTGAACGGCGCCGCCTATGTCTCGGAGATCTATCGCGCCGGCATCCTGGCCATCGACAGCGGGCAGCGCGAAGCAGCACAGATGATCGGCATGCGCCATCGCCAGGTGCTGCGCTTCGTCATCCTCCCTCAGGCCGTTCGCGTCGTGCTCGCGCCGCTCGGCAATTTCGCCATTGCACTGCTCAAGGACACGTCGGTCGCCTCGCTGATCTCGGCCCCCGAGATGATGCTGCAGGCCCGAGACCTCACCAGCGAATACTTCATGCCACTGCAGATCTACGTGGCGGTCGGCGTGATGTACCTCCTCATGGCGCTCCCGCTGGCGTCCCTCGTTCGATTCATGGAAAGCCGGCTCGGCGCCGGCTTGCCAAAGGAGAAGGCAGTATAATCATGGAACGGTTCGACGTTATCGTTATCGGCTCGGGTGCTCTCGGTTCGAGCACGGCGTTTCATCTTGCCAGGCTTGGCAGGAAGGTCGCGCTTTTGGACAAGTCCGACATCGCCTCGCAGACCTCTGCACGGGCGGCCGGCCTCAGCGGCCACCTGCGCCAGACCGAAGCGATGACCAAACTCTCCACCTACGCCGTCGGCAAGATCGAGCGCTTTTCCGATGAGACCGGCGAACCGATCGAGTTCTACCAGCCGGGCAGCATGTCCTGCGCCAGGCGTCCTGAGGATGCCGCGCTCATTCGCGAGCGCGTCGCGATGGGCGAGAGGCTCGGGATTTCGGCGGAACTGATTTCGCCCGAGGAGGCGCGAGCCAGGAACCCGTTCCTAGAGACCAAAGGCATCCTTGCGGTCTCTTACATGAAGCGCGACCTGTATCTGGAGCCGGTGCAGTTGCCTCGCGGATATGCCCGCGCAGCCGCCAAGCTCGGCGCGACGTTGATCGCAAATACGCGCGTGATCGAGATCGTGGTCGAGAACGGTGCCGCGACACGAGTCGTAACCGACCGCGGCGAGTTCGCGGCGGGCACGATCGTCGATGCCGCGGGCGGTTGGCTCCGCCTGGTTGCGGCTCTGGCCGGTGCGCAGGCTCCGGTCGTTCCAATGCGCCACCAATTGATGATCACGACGCCGCTCGCCGCGGTGAAGTCCAGCCAACCGGTGACGCGAATTCTCGATGCCAATGTCTATGTTCGTCCCGACAGGGGCGGCCTGATGTTTGGCGGTTATGAGCGCGACCCGATGCCGTACGATCGCGACAAGCTCGCCTCCGACTTCAAGATCGAGGATCTCGAACTTGACCTGACTGTCCTTCGCCGTTTGACCGATAGCGTGAAGGACCAGTTCCCGATCTTCCAGGAGCATCTCGACCTTCAGGTCCACCGCGGCGGCTTGCCGACCATGACGGTCGATGGCGAGCACATTGTCGGCGAGACGCCGGGCGTCCGCGGACTCTATGTGATCGGCGGCTGCAACGTCGGTGGACTGTCAGTCTCGCCGGCGCTTGGCGAGATGCTGTCGGAGTTGATCACCACGGGCGAGACCTCCCTCGATATCTCGCGGATGTCGCCATCCCGCTTTGCGGCCGGCATTCCGGAACAGGAGCTTCAGGAGCGCTGTCGCGAGCGTTACGCCAAATATTACACGTTCCGCATCGGTCAGCCGCCCGTCCGGTCCGCGGCGGCTGCGTCTGCCTGACAATCGCTGATGCAGCCGCGAAGACTTCGTCCCCGAGCTTTGCCTTCTTGCGTATCCGGGCGCCCCGAGGAGAATATCGTCTTGACCAGGAACGTCCCTCTCATGCTCGACGATTGTACCAAGGGCATCCCGGCGGGCACGCTGCCCTTTCCGATCGAGGAGATCGGTAACAAGGGATGGAACGTGCTCGCAGAGGATCTCACATTGCCAGTCGCGGTACTGAAACAGCGCGACATCGAGCACAACAGCGCCTGGATGCAAACCTTCCTGACGGCCGGCGGCGCACATATCGCGCCTCACGGCAAGACGACGATGAGCCCCGAGCTTTTCAATGTCCAGATAGCGGACGGAGCCTGGGGCATTACATTGGCCACGGCCCACCAGGTTCAGGTCGCACGCAAATTCGGCTTTCGCCGGATTTTCCTTGCGAACCAGTTGATCGGAAAGGCTGCCATCGCCGGCGTGCTCAACGAGATCGAGAACGATGCGACGTTCGAATTCTATTGCATCGCAGATTCCGTCGCGAACGTGGCGACACTTGCCCGCGCCGCCACAGAGACCGGCCTCACGCGTCCGCTCAATGTGCTTGTCGAGCTTGGCTATCAGGGCGGCCGGACCGGATGTCGGACGAGCGAGGAGGCCCTCGACGTGGCTCGCGCGATCGCCGCCGCACCCGGTCGGCTGGCGCTCGCCGGTGTCGAGGGTTTCGAAGGCCTGATGCGTGGTGACACCGCAGCCGAATCCAAGGCGATGGTCGATGCTTACCTCAGCCGATTGGTCGATCTGGCCGAAAAGTGCGAAGCGGCAGGCCTGTTTGCTGCGCGCCAGCCGATCATCAGTGCCGGCGGATCGCAATATTACGATGTCGTTGTCGATCAGCTTCGGCAGCGGGACAGGACGTCACGTTTCCTACTGCTGTTACGCAGCGGCTGCTATCTCACCCACGATTCCGGCCTCTATCGACGTGCCTTCGAGCAGCTTCGAGAGCGCAACCCTGCACTCGCGGCGACCCGGGGCGGACTGCGCTCGGCACTGGAAGTCTGGGCCTATGTTCAGTCGCGTCCGGAGGACAAGAAGGCGATCGTCAATTTCGGCAAGCGAGACGCCTCGCATGATGATCCACCGGTCGCGCTGCACTGGTATCGGCCTGGTAGCGACATGCCGGCGCCCCGGCCGATCGGCGAGGGCTACAGCGTTTTGCGCCTCAACGACCAGCACTGTCATCTCGAAATTCCGGCGGATTCGCCGCTTGCCGTCGGCGACATGATCGCCTTCGGCATCTCGCATCCCTGCCTGACCTTCGACAAGTGGCGCGCCCTCTATGTCGTCGACGAGGCCTATCAGGTCGTCTCCGCCATCAGCACCTACTTTTGATCCGAGGACTCCATGCCGTATGACGTGATCACCCGGGCCGACCGGGGCTACCGCTATCTTCCTTCAGTGTTCCAGTATTCGGCCGGCATCCAGGCCCTGGACGGCTTCATCATCCGACGCATCAACTTCGCCAGGTGGATGCCAATGGTCGAGGGCTTCGACTATATCTCGGCGTTCCTGACGTCACGGAGCCTGCCGCTGACCGCTTTTGTCGCGTGCGAGCTGCGTTCGCAGCTCCCTTTCTCGCCGGATGGCTTCAAGGCCTTCAACACGATCTACGCCGACGTGTTACGCAAATGGGGCATCTTCGAAGGCGACAACAACCCGATCGCGCGCAGCAACGTTTGTCCAGAGATTGATCCGCCGAAGGAGAGCGTCTTCTATTCGTTTTCCTATATCGAGCCGAACGACGCGACGACACCGCGGTCGCATCCTTCCTTCGTCATCAGCGGGGGCGCCGAGACGATCTCCGGGCCGGAAAAGCCTGAGGACCGGATCGTTGCTTATCGGGATCTTTCGAAAGACGGCATGAAACGCAAGGTCGTCCGCACCTTCGAAGAGATGTCTGATCGCCTTGCGTCTCTCGGCCTGACCTGGTCCGACACCACCGCAGTCCAGGCCTACACCGTGTTCGACCTTTACCCGCATTTCTTGCCCATCGTCGCCGCCGGCGGGGGCGCGCGGAACGGCTTGACATGGTATCCTTGTCGTCCACCCGTAAGGGATGTCGACTTCGAAATGGATTGCCGCGGTCTCGAAACCCAGACTCTCGTCACGCCTTAGCTTACGGTGTGTTTCGCCATGACATCTGCCGGATAGGCCGAATATTTGTAGCTGAGATCCTGAGATTTCATGTTTATCGCAGCTTAGGAATTGTCGTGGTCGTCAGCGGTGACAGCCGCGTCCGCTTTTGGACCGACGTTGCATGTTCTCTGGGGCTTTTCTCGTTGACCATCGAAAACTGACGTTGCCGGCGCGCGGGGTGCCGGTCGAACGGGTTCATGTCGGCCGGCTAGGAGATCTTTCCGCGCGCTTTATTCGCTGCCGACCACCGGCGTTCGATTTCTTTTACAGCCACCTTCATGCTGGATAGGTACTTCTTGGCAGCAATTTCGGGCGTCATCGACGACGAGAAGAAAATCAGGTTAAGACTGCCAAGAACCGGACCGCCGCCGGAGATTGCCAGTGCGATGGCGCTGATTCCGACTTCTGACCCGCCGACCGACGAGGCGTAGCCATCCCTCTTCGTCTGCAAGACGACGTCTTCGATGAAGTGGCGATCCTTCGCAAGCTCCGCATCTTCTTCGACAAGCGAAGCAGTCAGATCGAGCATCTCACGGCGCAGCGACGGAGCAGACGCGGCCAAGATTGCCTTCCCGAGTGCGCTCCGGACCAAGGACCTTCTGCGGCCGACCATCGAGCGATGAACGGAGAATGGGCTGAATGGATGAGTGCTCTCTCGTATGAGTACCGAGCCAAGTTCGAAGACCCCGAAGTCGCTTGGCCAGGACACCTCATCCAGCAGGCTAAACATTGCTGGCAGCGCAGCCTGACTCGACAGGTCGCGCGATGACACGCCTTCGCTTAGCGAGCGCACTTGGGGCGTCAAGCCAAACAGCGCGTTCGTCTCATCGAACGTCACATAGCCGTCTTCGCGCAAGGTATCGAGCAATCGATAGCACGTCGTCCTGTTGAGCGCGGTCCGTTTCGCGAGCTGGACGACGTTCGATGGTCCGCTCGCGTTAAGCTCCCTGATCAGCGCCACCCCTCGAGAAAGCGCCCTGACGCTACGGTGCATAGTTCCTCCCGCCTCATGTTCGCAGTGCGAACATTTCATAGACTCCAATGGAATCATAGTGCAAACGGCGCCATGCATCTCCCGCACGTCCAAAAAGGCGGCGACGGGAGGAAACAATGGTTCATTCAAGTTTACATTTGGCCGTGACCGCGTGTTTGGCCCTCGCAGTGTCGACGGCGGCACCGGCCGCAGCGCAGACCGCCGACGGGACGCCGAATCTCAGCGGCGGCAAGGTCAAGGTCGGTGTTCTAACCGACATCGCCGGTCCGACGTCGATGGCGAACGGGAAAGGGTCGGTAGTCGCTGCCCAGATGGCCGCAGAAGACTTTGGCGCAGGTCTGAATGTCGAGGTGATTTCAGCCGACCATTCTGGCAAGCCCGACGTCGGCTCGCAGATCGCGGCGCGCTGGTTCGATGTCGACGGCGTCGACGCGATCGCGGATATGCAGGGATCTCCGATCGGCTTCGCCGTGCAGAACATGGCCGCCCAAAAGAGCAAGATCATGCTGCTCTCCGGTTCGACCTCCTCCGATTTCAGCGGCAAGGCCTGCTCGCCGCTCACGGTCCAATGGACCGTCGATACCTACAATCTCGCAAAAGGCGCCGCCAAGTCAGTCATCGAGGCTGGTGGGACGAAGTGGTATTTCCTGACGGTTGATCAGGCCTACGGCCATGCGCTGACGCGCGACACCTCTGAACAGGTAAAGCTCAACGGCGGGCAGGTGGTGGGCAACTCGGTGTTCCCGCCGAACACCTCAGACTTCGCGTCATTCCTGCTCACCGCTTCCAGCGCCGGCGCCAACGTTATCGCGATTGCGGCCTCCAGTGGCGATACGGTCACCGCGCTGAAGCAGGCCGACGAATTCGGACTGAGCGCGAAAACGAAGATCGTTCCGCTGCAGTCGGTGCTGACCGACGTGCACGCGGTGGGCCTGAAGATCGCGCACGATGCCTATGAAGTGTCCCCGTTCTATTGGGACCGGACGCCTGAAACGCGCGCCTGGGCCGAGAAATTCTACGCCAAAGCCAAGCAGATGCCGACCGGCTTCCATGCCGGCGTCTACTCCTCGGTCGCTCACTACCTGAAGGCGGTTAAGGCGACCGGCACCGACGACGCGCCGGCAGTGATGAAGCAGATGGAAAAGGAGCGGGTGCACGACTTCTTCGCCAGCGACGGATATATCCGCGAAGACCGCAAGATGATCCACGACATGTACTTGCTGCAGGTGAAGAAGCCCGGAGAGAACAAGGGCGATTGGGATCTCTACAACGTCGTGCAGACGCTGCCCGGAGAATCCGTCAACCGCCCGCTTTCCGATAGCCCGTGCCCGCTGGTGAAGAAGTAGCCAATCGGCAGCAGTCGCTCACAGGTCAACCAGCGTCGAAGGAATCCGACCATGTCAGTTGCCATCATCTGCGCTTCCCATACTCCGTTGATGTACAAGGGGCCCGCCAGCAATGAGACCGAACAACGTGTTCGGACTGCGTTCGGACGTCTCGGAAGCTTCGTGAAGGAGTTCGCGCCGGACTACATCGTCCAGTTCGCGCCCGATCACTTCAACGGCTTCTTCTACGATCTGATGCCCTCGTTCTGCGTCGGAGCTGGGGCCGTGTCCTTGGGTGACTGGGGAGGCGGGACGGGTCCACTCGATGTTCCGGAGAAGACGGCGCTCGAACTCATCGACCAGGTGCGGGCCGAGGATTTCGACGTCGCGGTGTCCTACCGCATGCCGGTCGATCACGGCTTCGTCCAGTTGTGGGAAGCGATGCTCGGGGACTTCAAGTCGATCCCGATCTTGCCGATCTTCGTGAACGCCGCAGCGCCGCCCGTGCCGACCTATCGCCGCGCTCGCCTACTCGGCGAATCCGTCGGCCGCTTCGCGATGCGCTCCGGCAACCGGGTTCTGTTCGCCGCTTCCGGCGGCCTTTCGCACGATCCACCGCTTCCATCGATCAAGGATGCGCCGCCCGAAATCCGCGAACGGCTGATCAACGGCCGGAATCCGACGGCCGAGGCCAAGGAGGCCCGCGAGAAGCGCGTGCTCGAGGCAGGTGTTCTTGCCGAGGCCGGCAAGGGGCCATGCCAGCCGCTCAATCCGAAGTGGGACGCGGAATTCATGGAGATCCTTCGTAGCGGTCAGATCTGGCGCGCCGACGCGCTCGACACCGGCAAGGTCCGCGAAGTCGCGGGGCGCGGCGCCAACGAGGTACTCGCTTGGGTCGCCGCCTTCGGTGCCTTCTCGACGGGCGGCCACTTCAAGATGGAGCAGGAATTCTACGAAGCCATTCCAGGCTGGATCGCCGGCATGGCGATGATGGCGGCCAAGCAGGCCGACGGCGCTCATTGATCGACTAACCCCGCGCGAATGCGGAAGCATCGCGGAGCAGGCAAATGGCATACGAAACGGACGTGCTCATCATCGGCGCCGGCCCCACAGGCTCGACGACCGCCCTGGCGCTCGCCAATTGCGGCGTTCGCAGTCACATCGTGTCGCGCGGCAACTGGATGGCCGACAGCCCGCGCGCCCACATTACGAACCAGCGCGCCAACGAGGTCTTCCGCGATCTCGGGATCGCGGAAGACGTGGCCCGGTACGCGAGCCCCTGGGAGCTCATGGGCGACACGACCTTCACGACCAGCCTGGCCGGCGCCGAGTTGATCCGGATGCGGACGTGGGGGACCGGCGACGACCGCCGCGGCGATTATCTGCGCGCGAGTCCATGCGGCATGGTCGACATCATCCAGCCGCTGCTTGAGCCAATACTGTTCCAGAAGGCGGCCGAGAAAGGCGCGACCTTCGCGTTCAACACCGAGTACATCCGTCATGAGCAGGATGCGGACGGCGTAACGGCCACGCTGCGCGATCGCCTTGACGGGCGAGAGTTCACTGTCCGTGCGCGGTACATGGTCGGCGCGGACGGCGCGCGCTCGATGGTGGTGGACCATCTGGGCCTGCCGATCGAAGGCCAAATGGCGCGCGCCGGTACCGTCTACACCGTCTTCAACTGTGACCTGACCAAATACAGCAAGCACCGGCCGAGCATCCTGAACTGGATCGTGACGTCGGATGCGAGCTTCGGCGAGATCGGAATGGGACTGCTGCGGGCCGTCCATCCGTGGACCCAGTGGATCGCCGGTTGGGGCTTCGACATCAGCAAGGGCGAGCCGGACCTCTCGCCGGAAGCGATCATTCCGAAGATCAAGGTGCTGATCGGCGATCCGTCCGTCGACATCGACATCGCGCGCACGTCGATCTGGTACGTGAACCAGGCCTACGTGACCCAGTATTCGAAAGGCAGGGTGCATTGCGGCGGCGATGCGGTCCACCGGCACCCGCCGTCCAGCGGATTGGGAAACAACACCTGCGTACAGGATGGCCACAACCTCGGTTGGAAGCTCGCCTACTCGGTGAAAGGCTGGGCCGGACCGAAGCTGCTGGAAAGCTACTCGCAGGAGAGGGCGCCGGTCGGAAAGCAGATCGTGCTGCGAGCCAATCAGTCCCGACTCGACTACGCCCCACTCAACGCGTGCTTCCGCGTCCCGGGAGCCGAGAATCCGGTCGCCGCCGGTATCGCGCGCTTCCGCGACCCGGGACCGGATGGCGTCGCCGCTCGCAAGGCCGCGCAGGCGGCGCTCGATCTGAAGCAGACGGAATTCAACGCGCAGGGCACCGAGATGAACCAGCGTTACGAATCCTCCGCCGTGATTCCAGACGTCGGGGCCAAGCCGGAGGAGTGGCGGCGGGATCGCGGCCTTCACAATCAGCCGACGTCGCGCCCTGGCGCCAAGATTCCGCATGCGTGGCTCGTCGATCGCGAAGGCTTGCGCGTGTCGACCCTCGACGTGACCGGCAAGGGTCTCTTCACCGTCGTGACCGGCCTCGCCGGCGCGGCGTGGAAGGAAGCCGCGCAGCGCCTCGATCTACCATTTCTCCGGGTCGTCGTGACGGGCTCGCCGGAAGCGCAGGACCTCTACTGCGAGTGGCAGCGCATCCGCGAGATCGAAGAAACCGGCGTGCTGCTCGTCCGTCCGGACGGCGTGGTCGCCTGGCGCGACCTGGAAGGCACCGGAGACGTCGGCGAGGCCTACGACCGTCTGAGCGCGGCGATCCGCGCAGTGCTCGATCTGACCGACCTCTCGGCCGTCCCGCGTGGAAAGGCACCGCCCCCTTCGAAGCCGAACGGCACTGCGCTGTTCGCTTGATAAATCAGGAGAGAGATTCCTCATGAGCGACAAGAGACCTACCAACTTCTCCAGCGTCTGGGCCGACCTGAAGGGCGTTTCGTTCAGACAGCACTTCATCGATGCGGGTGGCGTCCGGACCCGCTGCGTCGAGTCCGGTGATCCCTCGAAGCCGCTCGTTCTGGCGCTTCACGGCGTCGGGGGGCATGCCGAGGCCTATTCGCGTAACTTCGGTCCCCACGGGGATGCCGGCTTCTGGTTCGTGGCCATCGACATGCTCGGACACGGTTGGACCGACAAGCCTCCGATCGACTACCAGGTTAAGGATTACGCCGACCACGTGCTCGCCGTCCTGAAGACTCTCGGGCGCGACAGAGCGATGATTAGCGGCGAGTCACTCGGCGGATGGGTCGCGACCTATCTCGCCGTCCATACGCCCGCCGCGGTCGAGAAGCTCGTCCTCAACACTGCCGGCGGTTGGACGGCCCACCCGCACGTGATGGAGCGGTTGAAGACCCTATCCAACGAAGCCGCCTCCGATCCGTCCTGGGAACGCATCAAGACGCGCCTTGAATTCCTGATGTGCGACAAGAGTATGGTATCGGACGATCTGATCGAGACGCGCCGCGCGATCTACGCGCAGTCGGGATTCGCCGACACGATGAAGCGGATCATGTGTCTGCAGGAGATGGAAATCCGCCGGCCCAACATGATCACCGCCGACCAATACCGGTCGATCAAGGCGCCGACCATGGTCGTGTGGACCTCGCACGATCCGACCGCGACTCCCGAGGAGGGGAAGCAGATCGCGGACATGATTCCGGGCTCGAAATTCGTGGTCATGAACCGCTGCGGCCACTGGCCTCAGTTCGAGGATGCCGACGTGTTCAATCGGATCCACATCGACTTTCTGCGAGGAAAGAATTGAAATGACGAAGTTCCCGGAAGACATCGCCGGTATCGCCGCCGCCATCCGTGCGGCCTACGTTACCGCGCCCATCGCGCCGATCCGTACTCGATTGGCTTTCCATGAAGTCGATACGGCGTACGATATTCAGGAAGCGAACACGTCGTACTGGCTGGCGGTGGGACGGCGCATCGTCGGCTGCAAGATCGGACTGACATCGCCCGCCGTTCAGAAGCAGTTGGGTGTCGATCGACCCGACTTCGGAATACTTTTCGCAGATATGCAGGTCCCGGAAGACGAAAGGATCCAGCTCGTCAGGGTCCTACAGCCGCGGATCGAAGCGGAAGTTGCTTTCGAGATCGCCAGCGACATCGACGCGACCGATCCCACTCCCGACGACATCATCCGCGCTACCGCCTTCGTCATGCCGGCCCTCGAGATTGTCGGCAGCCGCATCAAGAACTGGGACATCTCCATCGTCGACACGATCGCCGACAACGCGTCGTCAGCCTTGTTCGTGATCGGAAAGGAAAAACGGAGACTCGAAGGGCTCGATCTCTCTGAGATCACCATGCGAATGACGCGGCGAGGAGAAGTCGTTTCGCAAGGCAAGGGCTCAGCGTGTCTCGACAATCCGCTGAATGCAGTCGCTTGGCTCGCCGGCGAGCTTGGGCGGCGTGGACGCCCGCTGCGCGCCGGTGACGTCGTGCTGTCGGGTGCGCTCGGTCCGATGGTGGCGGTGAACTCGGGAGACGAGTTCGAGGCCAGCATCAGCGCTCTCGGAACTGTTTCGGCGCATTTCGCGTAACAAAAGAAGGAGCACTCAATGAAGCTTGTCCGCTTCGGCAATCTCGGCGCCGAAAAGCCGGGACTCATCGACGATCAGGGGCGCTTGCGCGATCTCTCGAACGTCGTGACCGACCTCACCCCCGCCAACCTGTCGTGTTCAGCGCTGCAAAAGATCGCTGCGATCGCTCCATCCACCCTGCCGCTCGTCGCCGGCGAGCCGCGTCTGGGCGTACCGGTCGCGGGCGTCGGCAAGTTCATCGCGATCGGCTTGAACTACGCCGATCACGCGGCCGAGGCGAATCTTCCGCTGCCGTCCGAGCCCATCGTGTTCCAGAAGGCGATCACCTCGCTCAGCGGCCCGAACGACGACGTCATCCTGCCGAAGGGTTCGAAGAAGTCGGATTGGGAAGTGGAGCTCGGGATCGTGATCGGTGCCCACGCCTCCTACGTCGAGCGCGGCGACGCGCTGGCTCACGTCGCCGGCTACTGCATCGTGAACGACGTCAGCGAGCGCGAGTACCAAATGGAACGCGGCGGCACGTGGGACAAGGGGAAGAGCTGCGACAGCTTCGGGCCCGTCGGTCCGTGGTTGGTGACGACGGACGAGATCGCCGACCCGCAGGCGTTGGAGGTCTGGCTCGACGTCAACGGGCAGCGCATGCAGGCGGGCAACACGCGGACGATGATCTTCGACTGCGCCGAGATCGTCAGCTACGTCAGCCGCTTTATGACCTTGATGCCGGGTGACGTCATCGCGACCGGCACGCCGCCGGGTGTGGGTATGGGCAAGAAGCCCGCGGCGATCTACCTCAAGGCAGGCGACGTCATGACGCTCGGCATCGAGGGGCTCGGCACGCAACGCCAGCGGACGCGCGAGTGGTCTCCTGCGGCGGGGGCGCGGCCGTGACCGTCTATAGCGGAAGGTTCCAAGGACGGACCGCCGTCGTCACCGGTGCGGCGTCCGGCATCGGCCGCGACGTGGCACGTCGCCTGACCGCCGAGGGCGCCCGCGTCTCCATGTGGGACCTGAACGGCTCTGCCCTCGACGCCGCGGCGACGGAGATTGGCGCCGCGCATACTCAAGCCGTCGACATCGCGTCGGAGGACGCGGTCGATGCGGCCATGCACGGCAGCATCGGCGACCTGGGCGGCCGGCTCGACATTCTGGTCGCCAGCGCCGGCATAACGGGGCCAAACGCGGGCGTGAAGGATTATGCGGGAAGTGACTGGCGCAAAGTCTTCGACATCAACGTCAATGGCGCCTTCTACTGCAACCGCGCCGCGGTGCGCGTGATGGAGAAGCGCGGCTACGGCCGCATCGTCAACGTCGCCTCCGTGGCCGGCAAGGAAGGCAATCCGAACGCATCGGCCTACAGCGCGTCCAAGGCGGCCGTGATCGCGCTTACCAAATCGCTAGGCAAGGAAACGGCCTCGACGGATATCCGCGTCAACTGCATTACGCCGGCGGCGATAAAGACGCCGCTCTTCGATCAAATGACTGCCGAACACATCGAGTTCATGCTGTCCAAAATTCCGCTCGGGCGGTTCGGCGCGATCGAAGAGGCGACGTCGCTCGTCTGCTGGCTGGCGAGCGAGGAGTGCTCGTTCAGCACGGGGGCCGTGTTCGATCTCTCGGGCGGGCGAGCGACCTACTAGCCGACGTTTCGGCGTGTTCGCAGCGTGAACAGATTGCGTGAATCCGTTGTGGCCCCGACTGCGTCGTTCGATAGTCATAGCAACAAAAACAAAAGCGCCGCAGAGCGCATGGAGGAAACGATGACCAACAGTAAAACTGAAACCGGTTGACGAGGGAAGCTATCGGCACAGCCGACAGCGCGCTCGAACTTCGCAATAAGAACGACGATCCAGGCGACGACCACGCTGTCGGAGCGCGACGCCCATTGTGTTCTAGCAACCGTCACAGACCATCAAGGAAGGAGACCACATGGCCACAATGAAAGCCGCTCGGCTACATCAAATCGGCACTACCTTTTCGATCGATGAGATAGCAGTTCCGAAACCGCGCCCTAACGACGTTCTGGTTAAAGTGAGAGCGTGCGGCATCATCCCGAACATGAAGAATGTCATGGCGCACTATGCTGAGTGGTTTCCCTTCCTTCCGCTTCCGCCATTGCCGGCCATCTACGGTTTGGACGCATCCGGAGAGGTCGTCGAGGTCGGCACTCAGGTGAAATCCGTCAAGGTCGGAGACCGGGTGTACGTCAATCCCGGCACGTCCTGTGGGTCTTGCCACGCTTGCCGCTGCGGGCAACCCATCAACTGCGACGCCTATACGTTCCTCGGCTATTTCGGCTTCGGTCCGCGCTCGAGCGAAGTCTTCGTCGACTATCCTTACGCGGGGTTCGCCGAATACATGACGGCGCCGGCTTCGTCGCTGGTAAAGCTTCCCTCGTCGGTGTCGTATGAGGCCGCCGCCCGCCTCGGATATCTGGGAACAGCCTACTCCGCGCTGCGCAAGGCGGACGCTCGCGCAGGAACGAGCGTCATCGTCAGCGGTGCGACCGGCACGCTCGGGCTAGGAGCGGTCGTTCTTGCGTTGGGAATGGGCGTCACAAAGATCTTCGGCGTAGCGCGGGACAAGAAGCTGCTCGAACGCTTGCGCGCAATCGCGCCCTCGCGGATCCATGTGCTGTCGGCCGGCGACCGCCCGCTGGATGAGTGGGTGCGCGAGCACACCGACGGCTTGGGAGCCGACATATTCATCGACGCCGTGGGGCCGGGCGCTCCCAGCTCCACGTCGCTCGCGGGCATCAACGCGTTGAGACGTGGCGGACGGATGGTAGACATCGGCGGGATGGCCGAGCCCCTGCCGTTGGAGATGTTCAGGCTGATGTGCTTCCAGATCAGCGTGATCGGCTCGCTCTGGTTCGACGTCGCGGAAGGCCAGGACATGGTCGAGATGGCGGCGGCCGGAACCTTGGATCTCTCCGTCTTCGAGCACGAGCGCTACCCGCTCAAGGACATCTCGAAGGCACTCGAAGCGGTCGATCGCAGGACCGGCGGCTTCAGCAATGTCGTGATCGTCCACGAATAGGGAGGGGAAATCACATGACGCGCCTGATTGTTACCTCACACCGCAATGGGAAATCTTCCGTCGGATCGGAGCAATAGATTCCCGCAAGGCCTTTCGCATCGGTGCCGGGGTTCGATACCACCTTGCTTTGGGGCACGGCCCCGAAACCATCAGTTCCCTGGGATGGAGGCAATGTCGCCGAGGGCCGCAATAGCGTGCTGCCCGACGTCGGCGAGACGCGCCTGATGAAGGTCACCTTTCCCCCGGACTCTGTGATGATGTCGTCCGACTTCGATCCCGCCGCCGCCGGTGCCGAGTACATGTCTCGTCTACCGGGGCTTGCCGAGCGGTTCGAGCCCGAAAGCCCGGGTATGCACACCACCGACAGCGTCGACTATGGCATCCTCCTGGAAGGGGAGATCTCGCTCGAACTGGACGATGGAGAAACGGTCGCACTCAAGGCAGGCGACGTTGTGGTCCAGAACGGCACGCGGCATGCCTGGCGAAATCCGGGCACGAAGCCAGCAACGCTAATCTTCGTTCTTATTGGTGCGCGCCGGTCCAACGCATAGGATTGGATTGCCGATGTGGATCACGCTGCGAGAAGGAGCAGATGGCTTGTCTCGAATCGAATGAAGTACAAAATTCCCTTCGGCGGCTGTGCGAGCGAACTTGCAGCGTCTCTCTAGACACACCGCAATGGCGCTGTGCGCTCTCAGCGTTCGGCCACGGCCGCCGGAGACGATGATATAGCTGTCATCGTCGATCGCGTAGGCGTCTCTTGGCTTGCTTAATTATCATGCCTTCAAGAGACGTCGTGGTCTGCGGAGAACTGAGAATTACTGGATGCTCCGCAAGACTTTCTATAAAATTCTCATTTGTGCCGCCGGCGTTCGATCGATTTCGGATGCAACATTGACGATGATCTCGCGTAGCCACACCACCGCAGGATCCATGTGAAACGACGCCGGCCATTGCAGGGCTTCGCGAAACGCGGGTATAGGCACCGGTGCGCGCAACAGTTTCAGCGGAAAGCTTCGTGCGAAGATCGTTGCGAGCCGGCGGTGCATCGTGGCGATGCGCTCTGTCCCGATCACCATCGCGGCCATCGCCGTGAAGTTTGGTGCAATGACCTCGATCCTACGCCTGTAGCCCAGTTGGACGAGTGCGCGCTCGTCGAAGGAGGGCCCGCGAATGGGCCTGAGCTGAGCCGCGACGTGTCCAAGCCGAAGATAGCGGCTGAGCGAGATAGAGCGCCCGATCTGTTGATTTCCAGTCCAGGCGACGCAGCAAAAATCGTCGGAAAACAGAGGTTGGCTCGGGTGTCCTTCGATCAGGCTTATATCAGGAATAACCACGAAATCGACCTCGCCGCGCTGTAGTTGGTCATCCACTCGGTCGCTGAACGGAAGAATTTCTAAGCAAATGCGGGGGGCAATACGATAGACGTGCTTCATCACGGCATGCATCAACACGATGCTCGCATAATCGGATACGACTAGTCGAAACCGCCGCTCTGAATTCGCCGGATCAAATTTCGGAGGCGAGATCAAATTGGAACGAATTCGCAGCAGGATTTCCCGCGTTGGCTTCTCCAGCGATTGCGCCAAAGGCGTCGGCACCAGCTTGCGCTGTGAGATCGTGAAGATCTCGTCGTTGAAATACTGACGCAGTCGTCCAATGGCGGCGCTCATGGCCGGCTGGCTGAGATGAAGGCGCCGGCTGGCCGCCATGACGCTGCGCTCTTCAAGGATCGCATCGAGCGCGATCAGAAGGTTGAGGTCAAGTCCCTCGAACCGCATGGGATGACATCCAAATGGTGAATATCACAGATTAATACAATCGATTTTTCAAATCTCAAAATCCCATTGAGAATGCCTCTCAAGAAGTAGCCAGCCAACAAGGCTCGCGCGCGGGAGGAACAACCTTGATCAAGCCGTGGATATTCGAGTTCATGCAGGCGCCGGCACCAGGCGAGGGGACGTCGTTGCCCGATGCCGTGAGCGCTGCGTTCAACGAAAGCTACGCGTTTTGGCTCGAGGCCGAGCGGTTGGGATTCGAGGGAATTTTCTTCAGCGAGCATCATTTCGGCCTCTCCTTGAGCCCGTCTCCCAATCTCCTGATCTCGGCAATCGCTCGTCAAACGAACCGGCTCCGTCTCGGGACCATGGGCAACGTCGTTCCCTTCTACGAGCCGTGGCGCCTGTTCGAAGAGCTGGCGATGCTCGACCACCTGACCGGCGGGCGCCTCGAGATCGGCTTCGCGGCAGGCGTACCACAGGAGCTTGCGCGGATCGGCTTGAGCGTGGAAGTGGCGCGCGAGCGATTCAACGAGGCCCTCGACATCATCGATGCGGCTTTGGTGAACCCCGTCGTTAACCACAGCGGAAAGTATTGGAAGCTCGAAAACCTGACCCTGATGCCGGGCGTCTTCCGGCAGCCGTCGCCGCCGAAATGGACGACGGTTGTCAGCACCGGCTCGGCGCAGAAGTCCGCGCAAAGAAGATCCAAAATCTGTACCGGCTTCGAGTCCGTTGCACGCGTCTCGGAAATATTCGACGCATATCGAAACGAGTGCGCCCGGCTGGGATTGCCGGCGAGCCCCGATCAACTCGCCATCCGGCGCAACATCTCGATTTCACGCGATGCCGCTGCGGCTCGGGCGGAATCGGAGGCTGCAAAGGCGATCACCCGGAAAGTTGTGGCCGGCGATCCGCGCGTCGTCGAGCGGTCGTCCTTGTTGCTCGATGTTCCGAAAGCCGGCGCCGGGTTTTCGTTGCATGACGACGACTATATCGCGGGCACACCGTCACAGGTCGCCGAACAGATCATCGAGCAGTGCCGCAGGACCGGCGCGGGTCATCTGCTCGCAATGCTGGGAAGGGCGGCCTCGCCGCAGCGCCGCGAGTTGCTGACCCTATTCAGCGAGGAAGTCATTCCGCAGATGCGCCGTGCGCAGATCGCTTGACCGGCGAGGACATCAACGTGACGTTGGAAACGATCAGGCGCGATATCGACGGCGTCGATACGGTGATCAAAGTCATCGGGCATGGTCCCGCCGTGTTGTCACTCCACGGCGCGGCAACAATCGAGGGACATGAATGGGCCCGCGGTCTGGCTGACAGGTTCCGGGTCTATCTGCCGTTTCACCCCGGCTTCGGTGAAAGCGGGCCTGCGCCTCATGTCTGTGGCATGCAGGACATGGTCGTTCACTATCTGCGGCTCATCGCAGCGCTCGACCTGGACCGGCCGCACCTCGTCGGACACTCGATGGGCGGATGGATGGCGGCGGAAATGGCTGCCGTCGCCGGTGAACGCTTCAACCGTCTGGTGCTCAATGCGCCTGCCGGCCTCAACCACCCTGATTATCCCAGTACCGACGTCAGCAAGCTCGCGCCCCAGGATGTCCCGCTGTACCTGGCTCATCGCAGCGAGATTGCCGCCAGATACTTTCCCGGAGGTTCACTTGCTCCTCCCGCGGAGCAATTCATTGCTGCGAGAGCGAAGGAGGGCGAAGCGCTCGGCAACATTCGCAAGGCTCATGGCATGGGACATCCAAATCTCCGGAGGTGGTTGAGCCGGATTCCCAACGAGACGCTCATCATCTGGGGTGACAAGGACAGGATCGCGCTGGTCGGCCAGGCCGAGCTCTGGGCGAAAGAGATGGCGCACGCGCGCATCCATATCGTGCGCGATGTCGGGCATTTCGCGATGCAGGAGGATCCGACCTGCGTCACGGCGATTGGCGACTTCCTCGCCGGCTGAGGGCGCGGCGGTCATGCGACACGGCAATCCCGGCGACAGATAGGGAGCCAGGAACCTTCCAAAAGCAAACGAGGGAGAGAAATCATGAGGGGCATTGTTATCGCGCTCGCATTTGCAGCGAGCTTGATGTCGACCGCGTTGGCGCAGACACCGCCCTGGCCAACTCGCCCGGTGCGCCTCGTCGTCAACTTTCCGCCGGGAGGCGCGGCCGACCTGCTTGCACGTTTGATCGGCCAGTCGCTCGGCGAGAGTTTTGACCAGCCGGTGATCGTCGAGAACAAGGCCGGCGCCAATGGAAATCTCGGCGGCGAAGCAGTGGCCCGGTCCACACCGGATGGCTACACCCTGCTGATGTCGTCGGGCAGCATGGTCGCGATCAATCCGCACATCTATGCCACCATGCCTTTCGACCCGGCGAAGGATATCGTCCCCGTCGCCGCCGTCGCGCGCGTCCCGTTCTATCTCGTCGTCCGCGCCGACAATCCGGCGCAGGATTTTGGCGCATTCATCGCCGACCTGAAGGCCAATCCGGGCAAGCGCAACTTCGGTTCGCCCGGTGTCGGCAGCTCGCCGCATCTTGCGACCGAACTGCTCAAGAAGATGACCGGCACGGATGCCGTTCACGTGCCCTATCGTGGCGCAGCGCCTGCGCTCAATGATTTGCTTGCCGGCCAGATCGACTTCCTGTTCGACCCCGGCATCGCCATCGAGCATGTAAAAGCCGGCAGGCTGCGCGCCATTGCCATCGGCAGCCCACAACGTGCGCCTCAACTGCCCAATGTGCCGACGTTGGAGGAGCTCGGCCTTGCCGGCTTCGATGCGGACGCGGTCTTCGGCATTTACGCGCCGGCGGGAATACCACGCGATATCGTCACGCGCCTGAACACAGAGGTGAACCGGGCGCTCGCAACTGACGCATTGCAAGAGCGCATCATGGCGGTCGGAAATATCCCCGCGTCCATGTCGTCCGAAGCGTTCGGCGAACGGGCGCGCGATGACTCCAGGCGGTTTGGGACCATCATTCGGGAGCGCGGAATCACCGCCGGCAACAACTAGAGCTGGCCGTCCCCTTCAAAGACTTTGCCGAGGATTGCATGGCCGAATACGACCTCGATGGCTGGAAAGCGCCTGATCTCACCGATCCCGGCGAGCTCAGCTATCACATATTGAAGCGGTGACCCACATGCCGGAGCAACTCACAAACTGCTCTGGCACCGCTGCTCGCGGCGACTTCCGGGACAATTCGTTTCGTCTAAGGACGCCAACTGGCCGGAAGTCACGCACCAGTACGGCGCGCAGGTGGGCGCTCTTTCGGCAAAGCCGGACGAGGACGCGCGGCGAGTTCGATGGCTTCCGCTTCTCCAATTCCGGTCGCGCACAGCAGCCGTACGACAGTCTCCTGGATCACCGACGGCGGAAGATCGCCGTGGGTCACCGCAAGACTGACGCCGACGATAGAGTAGGTCGCCATCTTCCACGTGAGTGGCCCGTCAGCGACCTTGAACCTTCCTGCTTTCGTGGCGTTCTCGAGGTCGCGAATTGCAAAGGGGCCCATGCAACGAAACATTGCGTCCGCAATGACCTCTGCACGATTGAGCAGCTGCTTCCAGCGGATGTCGCCTGTCGCCGCTTCCATGACCGTGCGAACGCCGAAGGCATAGACCTGCGCCGGGTCGGAGAACGTGTCGGTGACCGCCTCGATACGAAGCGCAAGGTTGTGCATGACGCGCTCCATCACGGCGATGGCAAGTTCGTCCTTCGATTTGAAATAGTTGTAGACGGTGCCGGCTCCGACGTCGGCGAAATCGGCGATCTCCTGCATCGTCGCGGCATCAATGCCCTTTTCCGACATGACGCGGTAGCCCGCATCCACCAGCGCTTCGCGATTGCGAAGCTGGCGCTGGGCGACGCGCCCCTTTGGCTTTTCCCTCAGCAAGTCCAAGAAAAATCTCCTTTAGACTCAAAGGAATATGGCGGTATTCCCCTCGAAAGTCAATTTCGAGCAACGTTCGAATTCGAATTTCAGACGATTAAGAGCAAGAATCATGATTGACACATGTTCAAAACTGAATGACATTCATTTTAAACATATGTCTTTGGGAGGACGATCATGAACATGCACTCGCCTGCGCGAATGGCCGAGGCTGACGTAAAGCGCATTGCCGAAGGTCTGCTTCCCGAATTACGCACACGCGCACTTCTCGCCGAGGAGATGCGAAAGGTGCCCGCCGAAAACATCGAGCTCCTCAAGAAGAGCGGTCTGCTGCAGACGATCCAGGCTGCGGTGTGCGGTGGACAAGAGCTCAGCATGCGCGCGCATGTCGACGTCATCTCCACAATTGCGCAAGGCTGTAACGCGACGGCCTGGGTGCTCGGCGTCTATCAGGCGCACAGCTGGATGCTTGGTCACTTCAACGAGCAAGCGCAGCGTGATGTCTACGGCGATACCGGCGAGCAGGCCGTTGCGGCCGTGATCGGGCCGCGCGGCAGGGCGACCCGTAAGGCTGATGGCAGCTATGTTATGAGCGGATTCTGGCCGTTCGCGTCCGGCAACGCTGCGGCGGACTGGCTGCTCCTCGGCAGCGAGATTTTCGACGACCAGGGAAACAAACTTGACGAAGGCGACCTGCTTGTCCCCAAGCGCGAACTTGAAGTGCTGGACGACTGGTTCGTTGCTGGCCTGCAGGGCACAGGAAGTTGCTCAGTCAAATGCACCAACCTTGCAATTCCATCGCATCGCTTCCTGTCATTGACCGCGCTGCTGGAAAACCAGACGACGCCCTACACCGATCCGAACGCGCCGAACGTGTTCAAGTCGCAGGCGGGGCCAGTTCTGGGCCTCTGCATTGCCAGCGGAGCGACTGGCGTTGCGAGGGCTGCGCTGGAGGAATTCCTGAAAGTCGTGCCGGGCAAGAAGGTCATGTATACGGCCCACATTTCGCACGAATGGCAACCGCTTCAGCGCGTCCTCGGCGAAGCCGCCTCGAAGATCCACGCTGCCGAGCTCGTGCTCTATCGCATTGCCGACGACATCGACGAATACGCGAAGCGCGGCGAGAAGATGCCGATGAGTGTCCGCGGCCGCATCCGCATGGACATTGCGCTCGTGCCAAAGCTTTGCCGTGACGCGATCTTTGATCTCCTCACGATCGGCGGCGCTTCGGGCCTTTCTCTGAGGAGCCCGATTCAGCGGGCAGCGCGTAATCTTCAGGCAACCTGCATGCACGGCTTCCTGCTCTATGACTCCGGTGCGGAAATCTACGGCAAGATCTTGCTGGGCCTCGATCCCGGCACCCCTGTGATCTGAAGGAAACAACCATGCCCTTGCAGCATCCCGCAGTCGACGTCCGCGAGTTGCAGCCGGTGGCCAGTCAGCACTTCGTCCAGGCGATGGGACAGCACGTCTCGTCGGTCTGCGTGATCACGACGTCGTATGGCGGACGTGACTTCGGACTCACGGCAACGGCCGTCAGCTCGGTATGCGCTTCGCCGCCGCGCCTTCTGGTTTGCGTCAACAAGACCGGCATGACGCAGGACAAGATCGCAGCTGCCGGCGTGTTTTGCGTCAATGTGCTCACCGAGGAACAGGAGCAGATCGCCAAGGGCTTCGCAGGCATGCTCGGAAAGGACTTCGACAAGTTCTCCCTCGGCGCCTGGTCGACCCTTGCGACCGGTAGCCCCGTGCTGAACGGAGCATCTGCGTCGTTTGATTGCAAACTCGTCAGCGATCTCGATCAATTTTCCCACTCCATCTTCATAGGCGAGGTGGTGGGCGTCTCCACGTATTCCGGACAGGACGCGCTGCTCTACGGCGCGCGTCGCTTCCGGGCGCTGCGGAAGGTGTTCAGCGCCGCCAATTCGGCTGATCTGGAAGGCCTTCACTTCTGGTGAAGGAAACAAAAACTGAAAAATGCGTAGGGAGGGAAAAATGACAAAACGGACCGGAATCAATCGACGTAAAGTCATCAAAGGGGCGTCGGCACTCCTGGCCATGCCGGCGCTGTTCAAAGTCACTCAGGCATCGGCGCAGACGCCGGTCTTCAAGATCGGATACGTTTCGCCGCAAACCGGTCCGCTCGCAGGCTTCGCAGAGGCGGACGGCTACATCCTGAGTGGAGTGAGAAAGGCCCTTGCCGGAATTAAGAGCAACGGCAAGCCGGTCGACGTCACGATCGTCGCGAAGGACTCTCAGTCGAGCTCGAACCGTGCGGCCGAAGTTGCAACCGAGCTGATCGAGAAGGACAAGGTCAATCTGCTGCTCGCGACCGGGGCGCCTGACAATACCAATCCGGTAGCCGATCAGGCCGAGCTGAGTGAGGTGCCGTGCGTTACCTCGATTTCTCCCTGGCAGCCCTATTTCTTTGGCCGCAATGGCGATCCCGCCAAGGGCTTCAAGTGGACGTATCACTTCTTCTGGGGCCTCGAGGACGTGATTGCGAACTATCTCGGCGTTTGGAAGCAGACCGGATTGAAGCCTGGAAAGATTGGTGGGCTCTTTCCTAACGATGCCGATGGCAACGCCTGGGGAGATAAGGAGCGCGGCTTTGCTAAGCCGCTCGCGGCTGCCGGCTATTCGATTGTCGACCCCGGTCGCTATCAGGTCATAAACAACGATTTCACGGCCCAGATCACGGCCTTCAAGGAGGCCGGATGCGAGATCGTGACCGGCAACATGATCCCGCCGGATTTCGCCACGTTCTGGTCGCAAGCAGCACAGCAGGGCTTCAAGCCGAAGGTCGTCACGATCGGCAAGGCACTTCTTTTCCCGTCCGTGATCGAATCTCTCGGCGATCGCGGCGACGGTCTGACGACCGAAATCTGGTGGTCGCCCAGCCATCCGTTCACGTCGAGCCTCACCGGAGAGTCGGCCAAGGTCATTGCCGACGGATTTACCACGGCCAGCGGCAAGCAATGGACACAGCCGATCGGCTTTAACCACGCTCTGTTCGAAGTGGCCGCTGACGTGATCAAGCGGACGGCCGACCTCTCGGACTCTAACGCGGTGCTCGACGCCATCGTCAAGACCAACCTCAATACTGTGGTCGGTCCGATCGCCTGGAAGGGGCAACCCGTCAAAAATGTCGTTCGCACCCCGCTCGTCGGTGGTCAGTGGCAGAAGATCAACGGCCGTAGCGAGCTGATCATCACCTACAACGGCGAGGCGCCCCAGATCCCTGTGGGCGGCAAGCTCAAGTTAATCGGTTAATCCTGCAAACAATGGGCGGCGGGCGAAGAGCCCGCCGGATCATCGTCGATGGCGCTGCTTTCGATCAAAAATCTCTGCAAGCGATTTGGTGCGCTGGTCGTCACCGATGACCTCTCTTTCGACGTGAACGAAGGGGAGATCATCGGTATTCTCGGTCCGAATGGGGCAGGGAAGACTACGCTCTTCAACCTGATCGCGGGGACCATCCGCTCAGACGCGGGCGAAATCCTGTTCAACGGCACAAACGTCGCCGGGACGGGCGTCGCCGAGCGTTGCAGGCTCGGCATCTCGCGATCGTTCCAGGTGCCGCATCCGTTCGCCGGCATGTCGGTCTTTGAGAACGTGCTGGTTGGGGCAACTTTCGGCCGGTCGGGCGATGACCGCTTCGAGTATGCTCTTCGAGCGCTCGACGTCGCCGGGCTGAAGCAAAAGGCCAATCTTCTGGCCGGATCGCTTCCCTTGCTTGATCGAAAGCGCCTGGAGATGGCCCGCGCGCTGGCGACTGAACCTCGCCTTCTCTTGCTGGACGAAATCGCCGGCGGCCTGACGGAGCGCGAATGTCACGAGCTTCTCTCGGCTATCCGCGACGTCCATTCGGCAGGTGTCACGATCGTCTGGATCGAACACGTCGTTCACGCCTTGCTGTCGGTTGCCGAACGGCTGGTCGTCATGAATTTCGGAAGGCTGATCGCCGACGGCAAGCCGGATGACGTGATGAAGAGCCGGGAGGTGAAGTCCATCTACCTCGGGGAGGACGTCAATGTCTGACGTCCTGCTGGAAATCAGGGATCTCGATGCTTTCTATGGCGATGCGCAAGCCCTGTTTTTGCTGTCGCTGGCATTGAAGCGAGGTGAGATGCTCGCGCTGATCGGTGCAAACGGTGCTGGAAAGAGCACCTTGCTCAAGTCGATTGCCGGTCTGGTCGCGAACAAGCGGGGCGAGATCAAGTTCCAGGGGCGGAGCATTGTGCGACGCCATGCCTTCGAAATCGTGGCGGAGGGGATCGCCTTGGTCCCCGAGGGACGAAAGCTGTTCACGTCGCTCTCGGTCGAGGAAAATCTCCGGCTCGGCGGCAAGGTGCGGCGGTCCGGAAACTGGAGCCTCGATGCGATCTACGAGTTGTTTCCGGTACTGAAAGACAAGCGGAACGTGCCGGCAACCCTGCTGTCTGGTGGCCAGCAGCAGATGGTCGCAATAGGCCGCGCATTGATGTCGAACCCGGAACTGCTGTTGATCGATGAGTTGAGCCTCGGCCTCGCGCCGCTCGTCATCAAGGACATCTACGATCTGTTGCCGAAGATCGTCCAGAACGGGCTCTCGGCAATCCTGGTCGAGCAGGACGTGACACGCGCGCTTCGTGTGGCAAGCCGGTTCATGTGCATTCTCGAAGGCCGCGTCTCGCTGGAGGGAAAGCCTGCCGACTTTAGTCGCGATCAAGTCACTGCAGCCTATTTCGGGACCTGAACGATGGATTGGGTCAACGGCATCGTGCAGGGCGTGCTCGTCGGCGGGCTGTTTGCTCTGTTCGCCACAGGGCTGTCGCTCATCTTCGGCGTGATGCGTATCGTGAACATTGCGCATGGCGATATGATCATCGCGTGCGCCTATCTCGCCTTCACGATCATACAATTGTCCGGTCTGCATCCGCTCGTCAGCCTGCTGATCGTCATCCCGATCGCGAGCCTTGTTGGCTATCTGCTGCAGACCGCCATCCTCAACCGGACGCTCGGCAAGGATATCCTGCCACCGCTGCTCGTTACGTTCGGGCTGTCGATCATCGTTCAAAACGGGCTGCTCGAGGTCTATAGCGCCGATAGCCGCAGACTCGCTGCAGGCCCGATCGAAACAGGAAGCTTCCCCTTGGCCCGCGGGATCGACATCGGATACCTGCCGCTCCTGACATTTTTGACGGCGGTCGTCGTCGTTGCCGGTCTCCAGTTCGTGTTCTACCGGACCGAGATTGGTCGGTCCTTTCGCGCAGTGTCCGACGATCCGGAGACGTCGCAGCTGATGGGTCTGGACAACCGCAAGGTCTACGGTCTTGCCATGGCACTCTGCCTCGCCGTGGTCGCGATCGCCGGCGTGTTCCTGGCGACCCGATCGAACTTCGATCCCTTCATGGGGCCCAGCCGACTGATCTTCGGTTTCGAGGCGGTGATCATCGGCGGCCTTGGAAATCTGTGGGGTACGCTGGTCGGCGGTGTCATCCTAGGTGTCGCGCAGGCGATCGGTGCGCAGATCGATCCGGGATGGCAACTGCTGGCCGGACACATCGCATTCCTCGTCATCCTCGCCATCAGGCCTGAGGGCCTGTTTCCAAGGGGGGCGCGGTGATGCAAGAGGTGACCCGCGCAACGGCGGCAAGCCGTTTCGCTCTCGCTAGTGCCATTGTGCTCGTGATGGTGCTTGCCGCCGCTCCCTATTGGGGATCGACAGCCAGCCTGCGCTTGCTCGGCGAGATCATGGTGTATCTTGCTCTCGCAAGTCTCTGGAATTTGCTCGCTGGCTTCACGGGGCTCGTCTCGATCGGACAGCAGGCCTATGTCGGCTTCGGCGGCTACATGCTGTTCACGATCTGCATCTCTCTTGGATGGAACCCGCTTTATGCAATCCCGATCGCGGCTCTCGTCGCCGCGCCGATATCTGCGCTGGTGGCCGTGCTCGTCTTTCGGCTGAACGGCGCCTATTTCGCGATCGGTACCTGGGTCGTTGCCGAGGTGTTTCGTCTGGGGTTCGCACAAATGTCGTCGCTGGGCGGAGGATCCGGGCTCAGTCTGCCGATTACGGTGATGAGGGAGATGGCGAGCACCAAAGCTGAGCGGGAGGCCCTGATCTATTGGGCTGCGCTTTTACTCGGTACCGGCTCGATTACGATCGTCTATCTCCTGCTTCGCTCCCGAATCGGACTGGCCCTCACTGCGATCCGCGACAGCGAAGTTGCGTCGTCTAGCCTCGGTGTGTCCATCACGCGCGTGAAGCTGCTGGTCTATGTCGCTGTCGCCGCCGCGACCGCGATGGTCGGCGCTCTCGTCTTTATGCAGAAATTGCGAATTGCACCTAACGCTGCGTTCAGTGTGACCGACTGGACTGCCTTCGTCATCTTCATGGTGGTCATTGGGGGTATCGGAACGATCGAGGGGCCGATCATCGGGACACTGCTCTACTTCGTCCTGCGGCAATTCTTGGCGGACTTCGGCTCCATCTACCTCATCGTGCTCGGTGGCTTGGCCATCTTGGTCATGATGGTCGCCCCACAGGGAATTTGGGGCTTCGTAGCCAATCGCTGGGGTCTATCGCTGTTCCCAGTCGGATATCGCGTGAAGTTGCAGGCCATGCCTGCATACAACAATGGGAAGGAAAACGAGTATGTCGGGCGCAATCAGGCACATCGTGATGTGGCGGCTGCGCGGCGAAACCGCTGACGAGCGGACTGCCGCGCGGACCAAAGTCAAAACCCTGTTCGAGGGTCTAAGGGGGCTTATCGACGGGCTCACCCATATTGAAGTCGGCGTTGATGTCAGCGATGTCGACTATGCCTGCGACGTCGTCCTGTTTTCTGAGTTTCGGGACAGCACCGCGCTCCAGGCGTATGCGACCCATCCCGAGCATCTGCGGGTGCGCGAGGCACTCGGTGACCTGCGCATAGGCCGCTTTCAAGTCGATTATCCAATCAAGCAAGCCGGCATCTGACCGGTTAATTTCGTGCGAGAGCAGAGTTGACGGAGGTCTCATGCGTAACTTCAACGAGAACACCATCACGGATGCCGTATTGGAGCGCATCAAAGGTGCGTCCGATCCCCGGATCAAACAGGTGAGCGAGGCGCTGGTCCGCCATCTGCACGCCTTCGTGCGTGAAATCCGCCCGACACAGAAGGAGTGGGAATTCGGTATCGAATTTCTGACCCGGACCGGCCATATGTGCGACGACAAGCGGCAGGAGTTCATTCTGTTGTCGGATACGCTTGGCGTCTCCATGCTGGTTGACGCAATCAACCATCCGACCTCGGAAGGCGCAACCGAGACGACGGTCCTGGGCCCGTTCTTCGTTCAAGCGGCGCCCGAGAAGCAGAATGGCGACGACATCTCGGGGATCATGGAGGGCGATCCTCTCCTTGTCACCGGCTCGGTCGCGACCGTCGACGGCCGGCCGCTTCCAGGTGCCGTGGTGGATGTCTGGCACTCTGACGACGACGGCTATTATGACGTTCAACAGCTCGACAAGATCGGCGACCTCGCCATGCGCGCGCGCTTCCGGGCTGACGACAAGGGGCGCTTTCACTTCTGGTCCATCAAGCCGGCGCCTTATCCGATCCCTCACGACGGCCCGGTCGGGGACATGCTGGAAGCGCAGGGGCGGCATCCCTGGCGTCCGGCCCACGTGCATTTCATGATTTCTGCTCCTGGCTTCGAGCAGCTCGTGACGCACGTTTTCGTGGCCGGCGACAAGTATCTCGACTCCGACGTGGTATTCGGCGTGAAAGACAGCTTGATCCGTACATTCGAGCGATGTCCGCCCGGCAAGGCCCAGGACGGCCGCGCGACGGACAAGGAGTACTTTCATCTCAACTATCATTTCGGGCTTAAGCAGATGCCAAATGGCGCTCGCCGTGTCTGATCAGGACGACCGACGAGAGAGAGAAGGTGAGCACCGGCAGTCGCGCTGATCGGCCTCACCAAATGCAGTCTACTCGAATATCGCTACGGATGGGCGTGACTGCTCAGCCGCGGAAGGCGCTGTCGCGCGATCAATAAGCGAATGTCCGTACGGATTTTGCGACTGGCAAAAACAGCGCTTGCAATGATTTCGTAAATATAATTAGTTTTCGAAAATCGGTCCTGGGACGATCCGTCTCGCGGACTGACTCGAGGTCGCGGTGCTGACGAGTGTCGGTCGCTGGTCGAACTGAAACCGACATCGGGAATATCGAGGGAGAAACACTTCATGCGAACGTTCGCCGCCGCGGCATTGACCGGTTTAGCTTTGGCTACCCAGATCGCTGCCGCGCACGCGCAGATTTCCGACGACGTGGTCAAGATCGGCGTCTTGACGGACATGTCGGGCGTCTATTCCGACTCCACCGGCAAGGGCTCACTGGTCGCGGTCCAGATGGCCGTCGGCGACTACGGTGGGAAGGTGGCGGGAAGGCCGATCGAAGTCATCTCGGCCGATCACCTCAACAAGCCCGATGTCGGCATGAACATCGCGCGCAATTGGTATGACAACGAGAAGGTGGATTCGATCTTCGACGTCCCAACCTCATCGGTCGCGCTACCGATCTCGGCCTTAACGCGTGAGAAGAACAGGATTCATATCAACTCCGGCGGAGGCAGTTCTGACATCACCGGTGTGGCCTGCTCTCCGAACACGGTGCACTGGACGTTCGATACCTATGCCGCCGCAAACGTCGCAGGAAAGGCGATGGTGGCGCGTGGGGAAGACACGTGGTTTTTTGTCACGGCGGACTACGCATTTGGGCAAGCGCTTGAGCGTGACACCGCCAACGTCGTGAAGTCGAGCGGGGGCAAGGTGCTCGGAGCCGTGCGGCACCCGCTCAATACGCCAGACTTCTCGTCCTTCCTGCTTCAGGCGCAAGCGTCAAAAGCTAAGGTAATTGGGCTCGCGAATGGCGGCTCCGATACCACGAACTCTCTGAAGCAGGCGGTCGAATTCGGCATTACGCAAGGTGGGCAGAAGATCATCGCGCTGTTGCAAGAGATCAACGACACCCACGCTCTCGGGGTCAAGGCCGCGCAGGGGCTCATCGTGTCGGGTGGCTTCTACTGGGACACGGATGACGGCACGCGCGCCTTCTCGAAGCGGTTCTTCGAGAAGGTCGGTCACATGCCGACCATGATGCAGGCAGGGCTCTATTCCGCGACCATGCATTACCTCAAGGCGATCGAGGCGACCGGTTCTGACGAGGCGACGAAGGTGATGGAGAAGATGCGAGCAACTCCGATCAACGACTTCTTTGCCAGGAACGGCCACATCCGCATCGACGGCCGAATGGTCCACGACATGTATCTGTACGAAGTCAAGAAGCCGAACGAATCGAAGGGCGAGTGGGATCTCTACAACGTCATTGCGACCGTTCCCGGCGACGAGGCGTTCCGTCCGTTGGCCGACGGCGGGTGCCCGCTCGTGAAGCAGAACTGAGTGCGGATGGCGCGAATGATGAAACAGGTCCTTGTTCATAAGCCAGGCGGGCCGGAAAGCCTGGACTATGTCGATGCACCAATTCCGTCGCCGGGACCGGGGCAGGTCCAGATCCGTGCAGAGGCCTACGGTGTCGGTCATCCCGACGTGCTCATTCGGACTGGCGTCTACAAATGGATGCCACCACTTCCTGCAAACCCCGGCAACGAGCTTGCCGGTAGGATCACTGCGGTCGGCGCTGGGGTAACCGAAGTCTCTGTCGGGACGAAGGTGCTGCTAACCGCGCGAGACCTCAGCATGCGCGGAGGATGCTACGCGGAATACGTCGTGGTGCCTGCGGACGCCGTGCATGTTCTTCCGGAAGATGTCGATGTCGAGACCGCCGTGTGTCTTACAAACTACCAGGCGGCGCATGCGCTGTTGCAGGAATGCCTGCATCCGAGAGCACCCAAGACCCTGCTTGTCGTCGGGGCAGCCGGTGGCGTCGGGACCGCACTCGTGCAGCTTGGCAAACGTGCCGGCATGACCGTGATCGGTACGGTAAGCACCGACGAGAAAGCGGCGTTCGCGCGGTCGAACGGCGCCGATCACGTCATCTTCTATCGCCGCGAAGACGTCGTAGCCCGCACGAAAGGGCTCGCGGGTGAGCGGGGTGTTGGGCTCGTTCTGGATCATGTCAGCGGACCCGAGTTCACGAGCTATCTGGGCGTCCTGGGCAAATGGGGCACGCTTGTTACCTACAACGCGTTTGCCGGCCTGCCCGAGGAGAACCTGATCCGCGCCATGCGAGGTCACATGGGCGTGTGTCCGTCCGTGCGGTGCTTCTCGTTTCACATCTATGACGATGACCGGGACGGTAGGCGTGCACTGATGACTGAGATGATTGGGGCGCTTGCCCGGGGCGAGATCAAGCCAGTCGTCGCGGCGAGATTTGCGCTGTCCGATGTGCGAAGCGCCCACGCTCTGCTCGACAGTGGAGGAGGGCTCGGAAAGATCATCATGAAGCCGTGAGACAGAAAGCCGAAGAACCAAAATTGTCAGGAGGGGAGAAACGTCCATGTCAGAACGATCACGTCAGAATAACTCAATCCGCAGCTCCGGAATCTCGCGGCGCAGCCTCTTGGTCGGCGCGTCGGCCGGTGCTGCGATGCTGCCGGCCGTTGGCGTGCGGAGAGCCTGGGCCGCAGATTCCGAAGCCGTGATCCGCATTGGCTTCGTAAGCCCGCGTACAGGCAATCTGGGCTTTTTCGGTCAGTGCGACGGCTATGTCCTCGACGAATGCCGGAAGGCGCTCGCATCGGGATGGAAGGTCGGTGACAAGACATATCGGGTCGAGATTATCGATCGCGATTCCCAGTCGGATCCGGCGCGTGCGGCTCAACTGGCAAAGGGGCTGATCTCGAACGAGAAAGTTGACCTGATGCTGGTGACCTCGACGCCCGAGGTGGTCAATCCCGTCGCCGATGCCTGCGAAGCAGCTGGCGTTCCGTGTCTGTCGACCGTGATGCCTTGGGAAGCCTGGTACTTCGGGCGCGGCGCAAAGCCTGGCCAGCCGTCTCCTTTCAAGTGGACGTATCACTTCAGCTTCGGCGGTGCTCAGTTCTCCGGAGCTTACATCAGCCGTTGGAAGATGATCCCGACAAACATGAAAGTCGGTGTCATGTATCCGAATGATGCGGATGGAAACGCCGTGCGGGGATTTCTGCCCGAGGCTTTTACCAAGGCCGGCTTCACCGTCATCGATCCGGGTCCGTTTGAAGACGGAACCACGGACTATTCGGCGCAGATTGCGCTGTTCAAGCGAGAGCGCTGCGAAATCATCAACGCGCTCGTACTGCCGCCGGACTTTGCGACCTTCTTGCGTCAGGCGGCCCAGCAGGGACTGACCAAGACCACCAAGATCATGGAAGCGGCCAAAGCGGCGGGCTCGCCAGTCGAGATCGAGGCGCTCGGTGCGTTGGGGATCAACGTATCGAACGTGGCGCCCTGGAATCCGGCGTTCCCGTACACGTCCCCTGTCACCAAATTGACGTCGCAGCAGATGGCGGACGGGTACGAGAAGGCGTCAAGCAAGCAGGTGACCATGCAGCTTGGCAGCAGCATGGCGGTCTTCGACGCCGGCCTGGAGGCGGTGAGATCAGCTGGAAATCCGCTCGACAAGGCCGCCCTGGCGAAGGCGATCAGCACGCTGAAGGCAACGACCACCGTTGGCGTCGTCGACTTCAACACGGGACCCATGCCGAACGTGATTGCGACGACGCCGCTCGTCGGGTCCCAGTTCCAGAAAGCCACGGCTGGCAGCAAGTTCAAGATCGCTCACGTCATCTGCGAGCACTCGAACGATCCAAACGTGCCGATCACCGGTGAGCAAATCGTCTACAACGGATGAGCATGCAGCGCTGGTGGCGCCTCAGGCGCCACCAGTCTCGCTGCGCGAAAAAAGATGACCCGTCGGGGAGTTCGCGCTCCCTGCACCAAGAAACTGAGGCATAGGCAATGACGGCCCCCGAAAAGATGTTTCCTTCCGGCAATCAGCCGCCGAGTGACTACGATCGTCCCGCGGACTTCAAGGCGCTGGTCTGCGACAAGGACGTGCAGGTCGCGATGCGCGACGGCGTCAATTTGGCGGTGGACATTTATCGGCCCGACGCGCCTGGCCCGTTTCCTGTACTGCTGGCTTTTGGAGTTCATTCAAAGGAATTCCAGGGTGATGAGTATCCCAAGACGTTTCCTCCTCAACCGTCCTGGTCGTCGCTCTGGATGGGGCACATGGAAGCCGGAGACACCGAGTATTTCGTCACGCGTGGCTACATCCACGTCGTGGCGCAGCCGCGGGGCTGGCTGAAATCCGGCGACGGTGGCTCGAGGGAATGGGACAGCTTCGATCTGATCGAATGGATCGCGAAGCAACCTTGGTGCGCCGACGGCAACGTTGGCATGATCGGAATCGGAGCCTTCGCGTCCGAGCAGTATCATGCCGCCCGCCAACAGCCGCCTCATTTGAAAGCCATCTTCCCGTATGATCCTCGCGGGGCATATGGCGTGCTGGGAGGTTTTCGCGAGGAATATCCGGGCGGCCTGATCCATTCCTTCCGATACGTCGGCGATCACGTCAGTACGATGCACACCGCTCGCGGCGCGCCAGGTCCGCTTTCGCCCGAACGCGAAGAGAACTGGCGGCTCGCGCTCCAGAATCCCGACTACAAGATGTATCCGTTCATACACAACGTGCTCGTGCAGAAGGGACAGACCTTTCCGCGATTCTTTGACACGCTGATCGATCCGTATGACTCAGAGGATGTCGTCAAGAAAGCCGAGGACGACTTCGAGAAGATCAACGTTCCGACGCATACCGGTGCTGCGTGGTACGGCTACACCTACAAGACGCACCTTTGCGGTGCCCAAACCTACTTCCAGAAGATCAAGGCGCCGAAGCGACTGACCCTGAATGGGCCAGCCCATCTCGATAGGCCGTTGCGCGCGCTCCGCGGTGATATGCTCCGTTGGTATGATCATTGGCTTCGCGACGTTGATACTGGCGTAATGGAAGAGCCTCCCGTCCGCTACTTCGTGAGCGGAGCGAACGAGTGGCGGAGCGGACAGGATTGGCCACTTCCCGAGACACAATGGACGAAGCTGTATCTCAACAGTTGGGAGCGCCTGACGGCCGAACCGTTCAAGTCGTCGAGCGTCGACGACTATATTCCGCCGGATCTCTTCGTTCAGATGCCGCCGACCCAGACGAACCGGATCGAGAAGCTCAGATTCCTTTCGGATCCGTTGCCGCATGATGTGTTGATCGCCGGGCCTAGCGTACTCAATCTGTTTGCCTCGATCGATCAGGACGACACCAACTGGATCATCAGCCTGAGAGATGTCGGCCCCGACCCGCACGTCCGAACGGCGCGGGAAGGCGAGCGCGAGATACGCGCCGATTTGCCGTCGCGCGAATTGACGCGAGGCTGGCTGAAGGCGTCGCATCGCGCGCTTGATCCGAGCCGGTCGAAGCCGTGGAAGCCCTGGCATCGGCTGACGCGTGAAGCGCAACGGCCGGTCGTGCCGGGCGAGATCAGCGAATACAACATCGAGCTTCTGTCGACTGCGAATTTATTTCGACGTGGTCATCGGATCTGCATTGAGATCGCCTGCCTTGATCTGGGAAGCGGCGTACTCGGCGCAACAAACGTCGAATACATCCCCTACCATTTGTGCAGGAGCACGCCGGTTCTTCATCGCATCTATCACGATCCGAAGCATCCGTCGCACGTGCTACTTCCGGTGATTCCGACGTGACGCGTCCAACGACACGTTGCGAACGCAATGCCTGCTTGAAAGTTACTGGGTCAAAAATGGAGTTCGGGACGTGAAAATCGAAGCCGCCGTCGCACGGTCGAAATTCGGGTCGCTGACGCTTGAAGCTCTCGAACTCGAGGAGCCGCGCGATGACGAAGTCCGTGTGCGGATGGTCGCGACGGGTGTCTGTCACACGGACGTCGCCGTGCGCGACGGCACCATCGTGCCCATGCCGCAACCGATGGTTCTCGGCCATGAGGGTGCAGGCATCGTGGAGAAGGTCGGCAAGAGCGTCGTCAAGGTGAAGGTCGGCGACCGTGTCATCCTGAGCGGAGATTCTTGCGGACATTGCCCCAGCTGCCAGGACAGTCTGCCCTGCTATTGTTATGAATTCTTTCCGCGAAACTTCGGTGGAGGACGGCTGGACGGAACCACGCCGCTCTCCAGGAGTGGAGAGAAGGTGCATACGTTCATGGGGCAGGGCTCATTTGCCAGCCACGCAGTCTGCCACGACCGCAACGTCGTCAAGGTCCGGGACAATGCGCCCCTGGAATTGTTGGGGCCGCTCGGATGCGGAGTCATCACCGGCGCTGGAGGCGTGATCAACTCGCTGAAGGTGGGGGTCGGCAAATCGATCGCTGTGTTTGGAACGGGATCGGTCGGCCTGAGTGCCATTATGGCTGCCAAGCTGATCGGCGCCGGCAAGATCATCGCGATCGACGTCCGCGATGAGCGGCTCGACCTGGCGCGGGAGCTTGGTGCCACGCATTGCATCAACGCGACGAAGCAGTCTGTTCCGGAGGCGATCAGCGCCATCTGCAGCGGCGGCGTCGATTTTACGTTTGAGACCACAGCCTCGATGTCGGTGCTGCGTCAGGCGATCGATGTGCTGGCCTTGCGGGGGACTTGCGGCTTCGTCGGCGGAGCGCCAGAGGATTCCGAGCTGACGTTCGTCACGTCTCACGTGATGAACGGCGGTCGGACGATCAGGGGCATCATTCTGGGAGATACTAATCCCGATGAATTCCTGCCGAAGCTCATCGAGCTACAGGCCCTAGGGCGCTTTCCGATCGAGAAGCTGATCACGTTCTACAAGTTCAAGGACGTCAATCAGGCCATTGAGGACTCGCTCGCAGGCCGGTGCGTGAAGCCCGTGCTGCTGTTCTGAAGCACACGAGCAACTCCGCTAGGAGAGGAGACGACTGCGTTGCTAGGCACGGTAGAGTCAGGGGAAGGGCGGCTTCCCGGACCGCAAATAGGCGCGGCCCACACGGAAGGCATCGTCCTGTCCGCGGAGGGCATCGTCAAGCGGTTCGGGGCCCTGACCGTGCTTGATAATGTCGCGTTCGCATTGTCCAGAGGTGAGGCTGTCGGCGTCGTCGGCCCCAACGGAGCGGGCAAGACGACATTGCTCAGCGTGTTGATGGGCGCGCTGGAGCCGACTGCCGGCTCTGTGCACTATCTCGGTCAGAACGTGACTCGATTGCCGGCGGCTGAGCGCTGCCGGGTCGGAATTGCGCGCACGCATCAGGTCCCAAAATCATTCAGCGGTATGACAGTTTTCGAGAATGCCCTGGTAGCTGCACAGCATGGTGGCGGCCACCGGGCCTCAGAAGCCTATGATCGGGTGGTCGAGACCTTGCGCCTCACCGGCATGCTCCGCGTGGCCAATCGCCGCGCGGAAACGCTGGGGTTGCTCGACCGCAAGCGGCTGGAGCTTGCCCGGGCGGTAGCAACCGATCCGAAAGTCTTGCTGCTCGATGAAATCGGCGGTGGGCTGACGGATGGGGAAGCCGGCGAGTTGGTCAGCACCATCAAGGTTCTCCGGGAACGTGGCATCGCCTTGGTGTGGATTGAGCACATCGTTCACGTGCTTGTTCAGGTAACCGAGAGGCTCGTATGCTTGGACAGCGGCAAGATCGTTGCTGACGGGAAACCTCGAGACGTGATGAAGCATCCCGACGTCGTGCGGGCCTATCTCGGGAGCGCAGTCGGATGACATTGCTGTCGGTCAGAGAACTCGAAGTTCGCCATGGTCTCTTGCGCGCCGTGCGCGGCGTATCGTTTGATGTTGCCCAGGGTGAGACCGTTGCCTTCGTTGGCGCCAACGGCGCCGGCAAGACGACCTTGCTGCGTGCGATTGCCGGCGCGCACCTCCCGCAGGCCGGCCGAATCAGCTTTGCGGGCGAGGATGTAACATCAGCGCCGTCGTATCGGAGGGCGCGTGCGGGAATTGCGCTCGTTCCGGAGGGCCGCCGGCTGTTTGGCGAGCTGTCTGTGACCGAGAATCTGCTTCTCGGTCTCTCTGCCGGCAATCGAGGTGCCTGGAACCTGGACGCAGTTCTGGAAGCCCTGCCGCAGCTCCAGCCGATCCGCCATGCGTTAGCTCGGAATCTTTCGGGCGGGCAACAGCAGGCCGTCGCCATCGGCCGCGCGCTGATGACGAACCCCAAGCTCCTGCTGCTCGATGAGATTTCCCTGGGGCTGTCGCCGGTCGCGGTTGATCTCGTCTATGCGGCGATCGCCAAGCTGATCGCGGCAGGCACGACGATCATCTTGGTCGAGCAGAAGCTCGATCGTGCGATGTCCGTCGCGGATCGGATGATCTGCATGCTGGAGGGGAGCGTTGTTCTCGAGGGAAAGACGAGCCAATTGACGCGAGACCAGATCACCGATGCCTATTTCGGCCTCGGCCAGGTAGGAGCGCATTCATGATCTGGGTTGAACAGATATTCCAGGGAATATTGCTTGGCGGGTACTACGCGCTGATTGCGTGCGGTCTTTCGTTCATGTTCAGCGTGATGGGGTTGGTCAATCTCGCACATGGCAGCTTTGCCATGCTCGCTGCCTTTGGGTTTTGGGCTCTGGCCGAATATGCCGGCCTGCCACCGACGATTGGCTGGACGGCGGTGTTCCCCGCAATGGCGCTTCTTGGTGTAGCGTTACAGCGTCTGGTTCTCGACCGGTCGGCTCGCTCGGGCTTTCTGATACCTGTCTTGGCGACCTTCGGTCTTTCGATCTGCATCGATAATCTCCTCTTCCAACAGTTTGGCGCCGATACGCGATCGCTGGCGCCGTTCATCGGGGATCTCTCCTACGATTCCTGGGAATTGGCCGATGGCGTGTTCGTGGGAAAGCTGGCCGTGTACATCTTCCTCGCCGCGGTCGGGCTATTGGGAGGCCTGCAGCTGTTCCTGTCGCGCACCCAGCTCGGTCGTGCAATTCGAGCGACTGCCATTGATAGGGATACGGTCGGCCTCCTAGGGATCGACGCGAACTGGATCAATATTTGCGCGACGGCGATCGCAATGGTGACGGTCAGCATCGCCGGGGCGGCCCTGGGCATGCGCGCCACGTTCGATCCATACGCGGGCACGCCGCAACTGATCTTCGCCTTCGAGGCTGCCGTAATCGGTGGCACCGGATCCCTTTGGGGCACGCTTCTGGGCGGCCTGACGCTCGGTATCGCTCAGAGCGTCGGCGCTCAAATCAGTCCGCAGGGATTTCTGATCGCAGGCCATGCGACGTTCCTGGTCGTCTTGGTCGCACGGACCTCGCTTGATCGCATCGCAGACGTCTGGCGCATCTTCAGCTTCGTTAGGACCAAGGCATCATGACAGACTCCGGACTTGTGGTGGCGCGGTGGACGCCGACGTCGGTAACGTTCACGGTCGCGGGCGTGGGGCTCCTGCTGGCCTTGTCATTTCTGCCGACCGTCGCCAGCCCGGCCACGCTCGACAGGATGACCACATTGTTTATCTATGTGATCCTCGCTGCGACCTGGAATGCACTTGCGGGCTATGGCGGTCTGGTTTCCATTGGCCAGCAGGCTTTTTTTGGTCTTGGCGCCTATGTCACGATTCGTCTTTCGAACGCCGGGGTTAACGTCTACACCGCTGTGGTCGTGGCTCCGCTGATTGTTGCTCTCTTTTCTTTGCCGCTGTCGTTGCCCATGCTGCGGCTGAAGACTAGCGAATTCGCGGTCGGTATGTGGGTCGTGGCTGAGCTGATCCATTTGCTCGTGAACCTTGATCCCTTGATCCAAGGTGAGACGGGCATCTCGCTGATCGCTCTCAATGCCTATACGGTTGACCAGCGGAACGCTTTGACGTTCTGGATCGCGCTTGCGGCAGTTGCGGCAGTTCTCGCCATCTTGTTCGTGTTGCTTCGATCCGCAACCGGAGCCGGCCTGCAGGCGATCAGAGACAACGAGGAAGCGGCGAATTCGGTCGGGGTGCGTGTCGTGACCGTCAAGCGCATCGTGTTCGTGTTCGCGGCCGCCGGCGCTGCAATCGCCGGTTCGCTCTGGCTTGCGACCGCGATTTCATTTCAGCCCAAGACCTATTTTAGCGCACAATGGACGTCTTACATGATCTTCATGGTGCTCGTCGGAGGGCTCGGCACCTTCGAAGGTGCTATCATCGGCGCCGTGATTTTTTACGCGATCGAGGCGGCCTTCGGGAGCATGGGCGTGTGGTACATGATCGGACTTGGCGCAGTTGCGCTGCTATTTTCGTTGTTCCTGCCAAGCGGGTTGTACGGAATCTTCGGAGCGCGAACGGGCGTGCAACTTCTCCCTGTTGGGTACTGGTTAAGGGACACCAAGTCGGAACCTGCAGTCGGTCAAGGAAAGGCTGCCGAAGCCTGAGCTGAGGCGTGATGGCTTAAGCCGCGATCAACAAACGACTTGCGCTCCGCCTAGATTTCGAAAATATTATAAATATCGAAATTTATGCCGAGGGGAATGGGAGCAGATGAGGTTGTTGTCATTCTCGACTGATGCCGGGGAGAGCTGGGGGGCGGTCGTCGGCGGTGAGGTTGTCGATCTGGGGCGAGCGCTGCCGCAATACCCGGCTCTTGCAGACTTCATAGGGAGCGAGGATTTCAAACGTCGCGATGAGCTGGTTGCAGCAGTTAGGCCGTCCTCGCGCTTGGCAGAAATCAGTTTTCTGCCGGTGATACCGCGTCCGGAGAAGATCGTTTGCGCCGTCAGAAACTACCTTGATCACCATCATGAGGCCGTGGCGACCGGTTTGAAGCGTGAGATCACGGAGTTTCCACCAATCTTTCTCCGAGTATGGCGTTCACAGGTGGGACACAACGCACCGGTCGTGCGGCCGATGGTGTCAGATAACCTCGACTGGGAGGGGGAACTCGCCGTCGTGATCGGCAGGGGCGGGCGTCATATCGCGGAGGATCGCGCTCTCGATCATGTCGCCGGCTACTCGATCTTCAACGACGTTAGTGTCCGGGATTGGCAACGCCACGCGCAGCAGATTGCGTCTGGCAAGAATTTTGTCGGAACTGGCCCGTTCGGCCCCTGGCTAGTGACGCCGGACGAGATCGGTGATCCGACCAAGCTCAAGCTTGAAACCCGCGTCAATGGCAAGATCGAGCAATCGTCCGATACGTCGATGCTGATTTTCTCGATCCCTCGATTGATCAACTACTGCTCGACGATATTCGATCTTGTCCCGGGCGATGTGATTGCGACGGGAACGCCAGCGGGTGTCGGCTTCGCGCGCAAGCCGCCGGTCTTCCTAAAGCCCGGCGATGTCGTGGAAGTCGAGATCGAGAATATCGGGGTGCTGCGCAATCCCGTCGTTCAAGAGTGACGGGCGCCCAGTCTTCCGCACGGAAGGTCGGCTCGATTGCCTAGAAAAAGAGACGGAAATGGTTGTGCGACTTCGTCGACATCGATGTGCGTCATCCCTGGCTCTAGGGATGCTTTGCCTCTTGGCCCTGGCGATACCGACGTCCGCTGCGGAAATCTACCCAAATCGGCCAATTCGACTACTTCACGGTTTCGCGGCGGGGGGAGCTGCTGACGCGCTTGCGCGGATCGTCTCAGACGCGCTCATGAAGCGATTGGGGCAACCGATCGTGATCGAAGCAAAGCCTGGCGCGGGCGGCAATATCAGCGCGGCGATGGTCGCGAATGCCGATCCAAATGGCTACACGATCGGGTTGGTGACCGGTGGGCATGCGATCTCGGGCGCACTGTACAAGTCGCTCGCCTTCAGCCCTACGGACAGCTTCGAGATGGTTTCGACGCTGGTTTATTACTCCTTTGTCATCGCTGTGCGTTCAGACTCGCCTGTGAAGACTTTGCCCGAGTTGATTGCTCTTGCGAAGAGCAAGCCGAGCGAAGTCAGCTTTGGCTCGACGGGGTTTGGTACTACTCAGCATCTTGCGGGCGAGCTCCTCAATACGTCCGCCGGCACAAAAATGCTCCACGTGCCATATCGCGGAGATTCCGCGGCTGTCACGGCATTACTCGGAGGAGAAGTGCCGGTGATATTTGGGACAACGGTCCTCTCGCAAGTCAGATAGAGGGCGGGACCGTTCGCGGGCTGGCCGTAACGTCGCCCTCGCGAACGGCGCTACTTCCGAATGTGCCGTCGGCAGACGAAGCCGGACTGAGGGGGTATGATGTCAGGACCTGGGCCGGAATTGTTGCTCCCAAGGGAACGCTGCCCGAGATCGTCGCCAAGCTAAATGCCGAGATCGTTGCGGTGTTGGCGGATCCCGCCGTAAAGGCAGCGTTTGAGACAGCCATCGGTGGCGAAGCTCGAAGCAGCACCCCGGGCGAAATGCGCCAACTCGTTCAGAGCGAGATTGCAAAGCGGTCGAAGGTTGTAGACGACGCAAAGATTGAGCGCATCGACAGATAAGAGCGGCGTCTCGGTAAGTCGGTCGGCGGGACTTCGCCGGCACTCGTCGGCGATGTCGTTGCCTACGTGACGAGACTAGCTTCAACTCGCGCCAAGCAAGATGAATGCGAGCGTGGCGGGCTTGTTTCCCTTGTTGCGCCAGCCGTGGCGGGCGGCTTGCTGAACCACTGTATCGCGCGACCTCAGGTGGACGGTCTCACCATCGTCGAGCTCAAGCCAAATCTCGCCGTCGAGGACGATGGCGTAGTCGACCGTGGGCGTGGTGTGCATTCCTGGATTGTCCATCTCGAAGTGATCCGCAATACCGGGGGTCGCCACGAGATGTTCGGGGCCAGCCTTGGTCGGATCGAAATCGGGAGACATCATCACGCTGTCCGGAGGGAATGTCACGATGATGAAGGTCGATCCTCCCGCGCGCGGCAGCAGGCTTGCGCCGGCCACTCCCATCGGGTCGCTGGTGGCTGCCGAGAGTGAGGGTGTCCCGGCTGACATCCAGATGGGCGCGCTATTGAAGCCGGGAGTGTGCTTGAGCGCAATTTCGCGCGGCGAGGGGCCGTCGCTCATGACCACGGACTTTCCACTCGCATTCTTCCCCGTGACGACGCGTCTGACGGTCATGCTGCTCTCTCCTCAGCTCTTGGAAATTGGATGTGATGTTGAAGTCAGGGATAGATGACGAAGTTGGAAAAGCCGCCATGCCGCGCGGCAATGCCCGATATGGCCTGATTGACTTCCGCGAGCGGGTACCCTTGCGTCTTGAACATGGAGAGGTCCACGGCGCCGGCGCCGACCAGATCGGCCATCTCCTGGCCTTCCTCGGTGGTGAACCAGAGCGAGCCGCAGAGACGCTGATAGTGATCCATCAACCAGTGGACATCGATCGGGATCTCTCCCATCACGGCGCCGATGTTGACGGCAATACCGCCACGCCGCAGGCTCGCGAGCCCTTGCAGGAACGTCTCGTGCTTGGCGCCGGGGCCCAGGCAGTCGATGAAGGCGTCGGCTCCCTCGCCATGCGTATGCTTCATCACGAAGTCGGTGACGTTGCCGTCATCGATCGAAAAGACCTCGATGCGTGAGGGAGCAAGCGATTTGATCTCCTCCAGCAGCTTGCGGTCGCGCCCGGTGCCTAGGATCTTCTTGACGCCCATCGCCGGTCCAAAAATGGCTGCGCCGATGCCGAGTGTGCCGCTGATGCCATTGACCAGGATGGTATCACCAGGTCCGGCGTTGACCTTCTTCAAGGCCGAGTAATTCGTGCCGAGATAGCCAAGGCGCGCGGCTTGTTCGTAGCTCATATTGTCCGGGATGCTCACGATCGCCGAGGCCGGGGCAACCATGTATTCGCCAAGGCCTCCGCTCGGGTATTGTGCGAAGGTCGGCATCGCATCCTCGCTGAAGCCGAAATAGCCCTGGAAAGCGTAGTGCTTGCAGGAGATGGCATCGCCCCTGCGGCAATGACGGCATGTCCCGCATGAGCGACCCGGGTTGACGTAGACGCGATCGCCGGGCTTCAGCGCGTGAACCTGCCGTCCCACCGCGACGATCTCACCGGCCGGATCGAGACCGAACACGGCCGGAAGCGGCGGCTGCGGCATGTGGGGAAACCATGTCGGCCAATTGGCAAGGATGTTCCCGAGATTGGGAACGATGCCGCAAGCCCTGACGCGCACGAGGACGTCGAGGTCACCCGGCTTGGGCGTCGGCAGATTCTCGAGCTTCAGTTCGCCGCCAACCTTGTGCAGCCGCGCTGCGGTCATGGTTTCAGATACTGCCATGGCTTCCTCCGTCGAATATTGGACGGCGAGCGCGAGGCTTGGCCGTTTCGGAGACCATCGTGGAAAAATTTCGAAAACGCAATATATTTTCGTAATTACATTTTGGCGCATGGTTGCGGGCCGCGATCTTGATCGCAGCCACGAGACCAGTCGAAGAACAGGGAGATGATCTCGGCTTATGCCGAAACGCGGACAGCCCGGCTACGCGGTTCTTCGTCGGGAGCTTCGAAGAGATGGCCTGCGTATTTGACGACGTTGGCGGTCGTCTCGCGGATATGGCGTTCGATCAGTTTTCCGGCTTTGGTCGGATCACGCGCGATGACCGCTTCCATGATCATCTTGTGCTCGACGTCCTTCGCTCGCCACTTGGTGCGGAACTGGGATGACATCCGCCGATAACGATGTGCCCGCTCGAACAACTTCTGCCGGATCTCGAGCAAATTCGGGGACTGGCACGCGACGACGAGCGAGAAGTGGAAGTCGCCGTGCAGCTTGGTCCATTCTTCCGAGAGGTAATACTTGAGGCCGAGCCGCTCCTGGAGGCGATCCATACGATGGAACGCGCCAATGATGGTGGCCTCCCAGGCGTCGTCGCCGCGCTTGATCGCAAGGGTCAGACATTCACGCTCGATCAGAACCCGCACGTCGGTCAGGTCGTTCAGGTCGTCGATCGAAACCGGCGCCACGATGAAGCCGCGCTGGTCTTCTGCGACAACCAGCCCTTCGGCGACGAGACGCGAAAGTGCCTCCCGCAGTGTCGAGAAGCTCACTTCATACATCTCGCGCAGCGACTCGAACTTGAGCTTCATGCCCGGTTTGAGCGTGCAATTGATGATATCGGCTCGCATCCGATGCAGCACATCGGCAGCGCGCGTTTCACCTGCTGGCTTGAGCTTCTCGGGCATCCCGGACGGTCCTGACGAATTGCATAACGAAGTCAGTATGATAGATTTTCGAAAATAGATCAAACGATAGACAGGCCACGCGGCCAGATATCAACGCCGAAGCACATGCACCCGAATATGTGGCGAAGGTTGCTAAAGGATACCGGCGCGGCCTTTGGATAAAATTTCGAAAATAATTTATTTTATCGAAAATAGTTGATGGCTGCTCTCGGATAGGATACCTGACGTCCAATGGGAGAAGCTTGGGAGGCCCACATGCCACCGATTGTGCACGCCGTCGGACACGTCAAGATCAACACCACGGCAACCGACGCCGTCGTGCGGGACGCCACGGAGATCCTTGGCCTGCACGTGACGCATTCCGACGCGCGCGAGACCTGGCTGAGTTCGAACGGTCGCGCCGCGGAATTGGTGCTGCTGCGCTCGGACGAGAACTCGGCTCACACCATCGGGCTGGAGGTTTTGACCACCGACGCTTTGCGCGAGGTCGAATCCCGCATCGAGAGCGCCGGGTGCCGCATCCTGTCGCGCCAGCCGAGCCTTTCCTGCTTCGCCGCCGGTGTCTCGTTTGCGACGCCGGAGGGTTTGCGCTTCGAGGTCCACACGCCTGCGCACGACAACATCTATGGTCGTCGCTATCCGACCCACGGCGTCGGGCCGACCCGCATGGATCATCTCAACCTGACCTCACCGGATCCCGTTGCCACATGTCGGCAACTCGAGGCCATTGGCGGGCTTCGCGTCTCGGAGCGGATGGCCGACGACAGCCTGACCTGGATGTATGGTGGCAATCGCCAGCATCACATCATTGGCGTCGTGCGCGGCAAGGTCGGCTTGCATCATTACTCGTTCGAGTTCAGGGATTTCACCGATTATCTCAAGCTTGGCGACCTGCTCGATCGCTTCGACAAGCAGATGCTGTGGGGGCCGGGCCGCCACCGCCCCGGTGACAACACCTACGCCTATTACACGGATGCCAGCGGCGCCATGATCGAGTGTTCCGGCTCGATGGCGCTCATTGCAGACGATGCAACCTTCAAGCCCAACACGATCACCAATCTCGAGCGACCGGGCAATGTGCGCGCGATGAATGTCTGGGGCACGCCGTCGCCGCTGGAATGGCGCCAGTTTCACTTCCCGTTCGCTGCCGTCAATTGATGCTGGCATTCCGCCGGCATGCGACGGGCCGTTTAAAGACCATACCAGAGACATGAATCATGCAAGAGAAGCTCTCGTTCCATTCTGACGGCCTCAAGCTTTCCGCCGTGCTGCATGTGCCCGAGGGGCGAAAGCCCGGCCAGCGGCTCCCAGCCTTCATTGTGCTGCACGGATTTGTCGGGTCCAAGGACGAGTCGCACGCTGAAATTCAGGCCAATTTGCTCGAGCAAATGGGCTATGCCGCCCTTCGTTTCGATTTTCGTTGTTGTGGAGAGAGTGAAGGCGAGCGCGCACAGGTGCGTTGCTTTGACCAGGTGGCAGACACCAAGAATGCGCTGACGTTTCTGGCCCAGCGCGAAGAGATTGATCCGAAGCGGATCGGCGTCGTCGGGCACAGCTTCGGTGCGGCGGTTGCGGTCTACACGGCCGGTGTGGACGATCGCTTCGCTTGTGTCATCTCGTCGTGCGGTTGGGGGAACGGTGAACGCAAGTTCCGTGGTCAGCATCCTACCCCGGAGGCATGGGCCAAGTTCACGTCGCTGCTGGAGCAGGGGAAGAAACAGAAGCAGGAAACCGGCAAGAGCATGTGGATCTCACGCTTCGATGCGGTCCCGATTCCGGAGCATCTGCGCAAGAACCTCTCGCCCAAGGCGATCATGGAGATACCGGTCGAAACCGCCTGGAGCATGTACAATTTCCGCGCCGATGAGGTGGTCGGGAACATTGCCCCCCGTCCGATCCTGTTTCTGCACACCGCTAACGATACCATTACTCCGACGGAGCAGTCCCTCCGCATGTTTGAAAGGGCAGGGCAACCGGCAGAGCTGGTCCTGATCACCGGCACGTCGCACTTTCCGCTCGCCAAGGAAGATGCGCCCCGCACGAAAGCCATTCTCAAGGGCTGGCTCGACAAGTTTTTTCCGACCCCCCTCGGTGCCTGAGGATGGCGGGCGCTTCGGATACCAGCGTGATCGGCGAAGCCGACTTAAGGAAATTTGCGACGGGCCTGCTTCACGCGGGTGGTCTTACAGCGGATCATGCCGAACAGACGGCTGCGATGCTTGTCTGGGCCAATACGCGAGGCGCGGACTCGCACGGGGTCCTGCGCATTCCCCGCTATGTCGAGATGATCGAACTCGGCCTGATCAATCCCGCTGCCTCGCCGACACAAGTTTTTGCGAAGGGAGCGGTTGCCGTGGTCGACGCGCAAAACGCACCTGGCGCTGTGGGAATGAATATTGCTGCGCGTTCTGCCGGCGAGCTCGCGAGAGCTCACGGTCTAGGTTGGTGCGCGGTTCGTTCCATCACGCACGCAGGAGCGATCGGGTACTATGCGCAACAGGTCGCGCAAGCGGGCTTGATCGGGATCGCGATGACTGCCTCCAAGCCGCTCATGATCTATCATGGATCTCGCGCAGATGGGGTGTCGACAAATCCAATCGCGATCGCTGCGCCGACCAGCGATCCGCAACTTCCTTTCCTCCTGGACATGTCAACAGCGGCTGTTGCGATCGGAAAAGTCATGGCGGCAAAGGATGCTGGCCGGTCGCTGTCTCCGGGATGGGCAGTCGATGAGCATGGCATGGAAACCTCCGATCCGCGAAAGGTCAAATCAGTCCTGCCGATGGCCGGTCCGAAGGGGTCCGGGCTTTCTCTAATGATCGAAGTCCTCGCAAGCGTGCTCGTTGGGAATCCGCTGATTTCCGTCGCACTCTCACAGGATGGCGATCCTGGTGGAAACGGTCTCGTCGCCGCGCTCGACCCAGCGGCGTTTGGGAGCGACTTCACCGCGGACGTCGATAGGCTGCGCAGCGCAATCAAGGGCTTGCCGCCTGCGGAAGGGGTCGATGAGGTCTATCTGCCGGGCGAACGCGGTTTCGAAGAGAGCAGGAAGCGTTTTCGGGACGGTATTCCGATCGCGCAAGGCACGCTCAAACGGCTGTTGGCGCTCGCCAGCAAACTCAATGTGCCGGCCCCAGCAGGTGTCGGTTAATTCATCGGGGAAGCGCGCTGAATTCCTTTGGCGCGTGCTATCGAGGGCGGAGACAGGAATGTCCGAAATTGTCGATGTCGCTGTTGTCGGCTTGGGGCCGGTCGGCGCCGTTCTTTCGGCATTGTTGGGACGGCAAGGTATCTCAACCATCGTTCTAGACAAAGCCGATGATATTTTTGCGCTGCCCCGCGCAATATCTTTCGATCACGAAGTTATGCGGATTGTACAGAACCTCGGTCTGGCTGAGGACGTTCATCCCTATGTCGTCGCATATCCCCGGACCGAATACCGCGGTGTCGGCGGCAAGCTGATCGCCTGCTATGAGTCCCTGCCGCCACCCTATCCGCAGGGATGGCAGCCGGGATTCATGTTCAAGCAACCGCCTTTCGAGCGAGCTCTTCGCCAGGCGCTCGCCGAGATTCGCTGCGTAGACATTCAACTTGGCACTGCACTGGAGAATCTCACGCAACACGGCGATCATGTTGAGCTGGCTATTCTGGATCGAGGAGGAGAGCGGCAGAAACTGCGAGCTCGCTATGTCGTTGGATGCGACGGCGGCGGGAGTCTCGTCCGCAAGCTGATTGGCGGTGCTCTTGAGTCGCTCGATTTTGACGAGCCGTGGCTTGTGGTGGACGTCCTCGTCAACGAAAGCGGGGTCGCCAAGTTGCCGCAAGGGATCGTTCAATACTGCGATCCGCAGCGCCCGACGACGTATGTCGTGGGATCCGGCAATCACCGCCGCTGGGAGTTCATGCTGCTTCCTGGTGAAACCGCGGAGGAGATGAACCGTGAGGAGACCATCTGGCGCCTGCTCGGGCGATGGATGACACCTGAGGACGGTGAGCTTTGGCGCGCCGCTACGTACGTGTTCCATGCGTTGGTCGCCAACGAGTGGCGCCGTGATCGCGTGCTTCTGGCTGGAGATGCCGCACACATGACCCCCCCTTTTATGGCCCAGGGGATGTGCCAGGGAATCCGGGATGCGGCGAATCTCGCATGGAAGCTCGAATTGGTGCTCAGAGAGAGGTCGACCGCCGCGCTCCTCGACAGCTATCAGCACGAGCGGCGTCCGCATGTCAGGACCACGACGGAAACCGCCAAGATGCTCGGCCGCATCATCTGTGAGCTCGATCCGGAAAAAGCGGCACAACGTGACGCACAGATGCTGAGCGAGAAGGGCGATCCGCCAGCGGTCCAGTATCGCCAAAGCCTCATTCCGGGCCTGGTTCACGGAGCGCTTTGCTCGGAGCAGGGACCTCCGGTGGGCGCGCGCTTTCCTCAGCCACGAATCGCCAGCGAGTTCGGCATTACATTGCTAGACGATCAGTTCGGGAATTCGTTCCGCCTGATCATGGCGCCAAGCGCCGACTTGCATCATATCCCCGTCGAACTATGCCAAAAGCTGGGTGCAATCGAGGGCAAAATACTTTGCCTGGCCGAAGGGGAGCGCTCTTGCCAGCGCGGACCCGGAGCATGGACGATTGTTGAAACCGACGGTCTGCTCGGCGCCTGGATGCGCGATCATAAACTAATTGCCGCTTTGGTCCGTCCAGACCACTACGTATTCGCCATCGCGAGACAGGTGTCCGACTTAGACGCGATGAGCGCATCGCTCGATTTGCATTTTTCAGCGAGCGAGGCACCGTTAGCTACCACCGCGATGGCGTAGCCGACCGCTGGCGGCCGGCCACTCTAGGCTGGGGTCTCGATGGCTGCGCTATGAATTTCATGACGACAGCGGCACCTGGTTTCGGTCCTACGGCAACGAGCTTTGGGAGTTTGATGCGCGCGGCCTGATGCGCCGCCGCGTCGCCAGCATAAACTACGCCCGGATCCGTGAGGCCGATCGCAAGTACCACTGGCCGTTGGGGCGAAGGCCGGACGACTATCCGTCGCTGAGTGACCTCGGGCTGTAGGCGCGCTCTGGTCGAGCGCCTCTACCCTGAAAATCGAGTTTACGCGGATCCGGAAAAGCGGCGTTGACTTGAACCCCCGACCTATCCACTGCATGGTTGCGCATAGCGATACCCTATTTTCCGGCCGTAGCTCAAATGGTGGGTTTTGGCCCAGGCAGGGCGAAAATGATCGATCGTTCAACGGGAGTTGACTGACACTCTCTCCGCCACGCTTCGCTACAACTCACCCCTGGATCCGATTGTTCGAATCTACCGTCAAACTACCGAAGAATTTCGCGATACTGCGTGAATTCTTCGCACAAGCCGTAGTTCTTCGCCGTCGGTTCGGAGGATGCTTTCGCTAGAGACTACATGCCGTCATGAGTAAGCCGCTCGCCGCCAAGATGGCGGGGAAGTGACCTCGCCAGATCGAACAACAGGCAACGTCCCGCTGCCGACGGGCGGTGGGACCGTTGCAGCGTCGCGGTGGCAGCTAGCGAAGCGGACTTTCCATACGCGCCGCCGGGTTCGCCGACCCGGCGATCAGCAAGCTGAAAGCCGCCTAGGTAGATCACGCCAAGCGCGAATACCGCGGTTCAGAGATTCCGAAATCGAACCTGCCGTCGCTGCTTGGGGGTTAGCGCACGCGCAATCGTGCTTACGCGTCATCTGCTCAATTCATTCGGAATAACGAAATTCGCCGCGAACGGTTGTTCTCCCAACTACCGACAAAAATACCGACAACTCGCACGGCTGGACCGAATTTTTACGCATGTTTTCAATGCGCCGCAAAAATTTTCCCGAAAATCTGGAATCGAACCATTGGCTTAAGTTATTGTTATTATTGATGTTTTCATCTTGGTGCCCCTGGCCGATAATCGCTTAATACCATAACAATTTGAATTCAAAGTGGTTTTTATCATCGATTGCTGCCAATACCAACAGAAATACCAACAAGATGACGCGCGGTGTCAGCTGGTAAAAATAAAGCAGCAGACTCCACGGTAGCGGGCACGCCCCATGCCGTTCCGGCCTCCACAATCGCCCGACGGGAATCGAACCGGCCTCTGAATCGAACTCCCGTCGGGATCAACCGAACACTATATCGCAGGTCAAGGAAGGATCTTGTTCATGCGTACCCCATCCATCGTTCCCCGACGGTGTTGGGCGAGACACTTACCTCGTGCGGGACGACTTCGGGGGGCGACTCGGCTCGCGTTTGACGCGAGAGACCGACGCCGAAAAGCTGATCGCGCGATGCCGATTTTCTTATCGCGGTCAGCAATGACCGTCGGAGGCGGTCTCTCAGTAGTGAGCGCGTTGCTTGACCAAGCGAGGCCGCGCCAACGGTGAACGTCCCGTAACCGGCGTTCTCGCCAATGCTGTATGTTTCGAATCGAGGAAGAGGAAAGTCGGTCGGCGGAGCCACGAACGAAAGAATGGGGAAACGGAAGCGCAGACGTCTCGCTGCCAAGGAATGCTTCCTTGCAAGAAACCACGACACTACTTCCATGCTGGCAACCTCGGCCTGCAGAAAGGTGAATATATTTTGCCGCCGTCGGTGAGCGGCGGACCGCAAAATGGCGATGTTTCGCCAGATGTGCGTCGGGACGATCGCGTCTACGTGGTGAAGCTATTCGACCAAGCGGCAATTTGGGCAGCTCACCACGAATATCCGCGAATCTATTAAGTTGAACTCGAGGGCGTCGTCGAAGATGATCCTGACGTGCCAGGGACCGCTTTCCAGTGTGAAAAAGCACGCATCGTCAACGTTCACAAGATTCCGCCGGAAATGCTTTTGGCCGCGAGGAAAAGGCTACTTCTATGATCGGTCAGCTTGCAACGATCCTCACGAGAAAACCAGTCGGGTCGCCGCCGATTGATAGACTGCGCAAATGCTTCTTCGAAGGGGCCATCGAGAGGAAGGCGCATTGAGGAAATCATAGCTCTCGATCCGTGACGGGTCTACCGGAGACGCGCGCTTGCGGCCGCGAGCTGCCAACCATTTGAAGAACTTCGCTTCGACGAGGTGCGCCGGCTGTCTCGCCGCGCAGATTGGGGGCTAAAGCGTGATGGCATTAAGTTCGATAGCCTGAATTTTCGAGGTAGTTCGCGCATTCCTCGGAGGTGAAGGCATCGAGTGCGTGGTCGATTGCGGCGCAGACCGCGTCGACGGTTCGTGCGGCAGCTTTGCGGAGCAGGTGCTTGAGCTTGGCAAAAACCTGTTCGATCGGGTTCAGGTCGGGTGAGTGTTTTGGCAGGAAGAAGAGTTTGGCGCCGACCGAACGGATGAGCTGGCGAACTGCTTTGCTCCTGTGGCTGCCGAGGTTATCCAAGACGACGATATCGCCGGGTCGAAGGACGGGCAGAAGAACCTTCTCGACATAGGTGCGAAAGCTCACGCCGTCGATCGGCCCTCGATGAACCATGGCGCATCGATCCGGTCATGGCGCAGGGCCGCCAGGAAGGTCATGGTCTTCCAGCGACCGTGGGGAACCTTGGCGTGAAGTCTGCTCCCGTGCGGCGCCCATCCCCGCAAGGGCGCGCCATATCGGTCCTGGTCCAGGTCTCGTCGATGAAGACCAGCCGCTCAGCTTCGACGCGACCTTGATACTTTGTCCACTGGGCTCGCCGCCGCGCGACCTCGGGTCGATCGCGTTCGCCAGTCGCCACGCTTTCCTAAGAAACGGCGATGCCGGGGATTGGGCCGGCGGGCTGGAGCACGAAGCCGAAGGCCTTCGCTCGCCGACGCAGATTGTCAATGACCCGCGCGCGGTATCGCGTCTCGTGGGAGGACGCGCCAGGGTCTACATAGTTCATTCCGTGTTGCACCGCGTTATAGAACAGCACTGCGATCTTGCGCGCCGTGGCGGTCACAGCTTTGGCCTTGCCGATGCGCGCCGAGAGCCGTCTGTAGAAGGCGCCCAGCGCGGTATCGGTTCGTCCCACAGTTGCCGCAGCAAGCCGCAGAAGCGCGGCGGCCCGACTCCCCGAGCGGCGTGTGCGCGCAGAGAGCACTTTGCCACCGGAGATCTTATTGCTCGGCGCCAAGCAGAGCCAGGACGTAAAGTGCTTTGCGCTCGGCCAAGTGGAGAGGTCGTCGCCGCACTCGGCGATGAGCTTTAGCGCGAGGAAGGGGCCGAGACCGTTGATCTGGGTAAGGTCTTTGCCGAGTAGCTTGAAGAGCGCTGCACGGACATCAAAGAGCAATGAATTCTGTTGATGGGATCTATTCTGACGTGCTGCAGGCAATTGACCTCCTTCGCGACCACGACGGACGCTGAGTTCTTTCAACACAGCCTCGATCCGAGCGTCGCAGGCAAATGCCTTTTGTTGGTACGTGTCGTAGAGAGCGAGTGCCTGTTCGAGGATGAACAGGTGCTCAATGCGGTAGTTACCTGCCAGCGCTTTCTCGATCGTCTCGACAGTGGCGTGGCAACGCCGATCCCGCATGCGCGCCAGCACTGCCGGATCGCGCTCGCCGGCAAGGATTGCGCGGATAATCGGTAGCCCGGTCGAACCGGTAATATCGGTGACGACGTGATGGAGCTGCACGTTCATTTCAGTTAACGCCTTCTGCATGTGTTGGATATGAGATGCCCCATACTCCAGCAGGCGCTCACGTTGACGCAGGTAGGCACGCAATTCGGCGATCTGACCTTTGGGCCGAAAGCTTGCGCGCAACAAACCGAAGGAGTGAAGCCGCTGCAGCCACTGCGCATCACTGACATTGGTCTTGCGTCCGGGCACGTGCTTGGCATCGCGCGCATTGACCAGGAACACCGCAAAGCCACGAGCGTCGAGGAGCTCAAAGATCGGGATCCAATAGACGCTGGTTGACTCCATGACGACCGTGTCGACGCCGCATTCTGCAAACCAGTCAACCAGCCTGTGCAGATCAGTTGTGAAGGTACCGAAGCTGCGTACCGGCTCAGGCGTGCGATCTGCATTCACGGCGGCCATATGCATCGTGGCCCCGACGTCGATCGCGGCCGCATTTGGATGCACCACCGACATCGTGCAGCGGTCGTTGTTCTTCGATTTTTTCCGACCCATTGCCAATCCTCCGTTGGGAACGGAAGGGCTGGGCTGCGCTGATGATCAATTTCCTGAACGGGATCGCCTGACGGCGTCACCCCTCTCACGTGCGCAACAACCCATGGACCATGTTTTTTTGCGGGCTAACTCGCACCAAAAAGCTGTCGGCCGCTCCCTTCCGTCACGAGGATAGACATCAGCCGTTTCTACGCCCACAGGCGGACGCTGTCCGAGATGGTTTTTTTGAAGCTGAGCTTCTCGGCATGCACGAAGTCCCACACCGAGTGGTAGTCGACCTTCAGGCCGCGACTGGCAAGCTCGGCAACGAGACCGCGTATGGTGAAATCGCCGTCCCTGATCCGCTGCGACAGCCAGACTGCGTGATCTCCCGAAACCGCCTTCGGCTTGTGACCGCCCATCTGGCCAGGCTCAACGCTGCCGGTCTCCTCGACCCGCTGCATCCAGCCGATCGCAGTGCTGATCGCGACCCCAAACTGTTTGGCGGCCCGATTGCGCGACATCCCGCCCTCGATCGCGGACACGACACGCTTACGGAGATCCAGAGAATAAGGCTTGCCCATCCCATGCTGGCCTCCAATCCAGCCAGCATGGAGAATCAGAAATACACTGATTTGGGAATCCCAAATCGATTCAACCTAACCCCATCCCGCTTTAGCTTGCTCTCGTTTCGACCCTCGGCAGCGAAGCGTGATATTCATCCACGCTATCGAGGTCGATGAGGGTCTTGCCTCCCATCTTGTATGCCCTGATCCTCTCGTGGGCGATCAACTCATAAGCCTTCGTCTTTCCGAATTTGCCATAGCGGCAACCGTCCTTGAACTCGACGAGCCGGCGCCGCTTGTTGTTATCATTGTCAACCATGGTTCCTGCATATGCTTCGATGATCTCCGCCACAATCGGATCAAGCCCCGCTGAGCGAGATGAGCATTTCCATAGCGCGACGTTGTCGACGCCGGCTTACCAAAAAGGCCCTGCTTTCGTGGTAGCTGACGAGGTTCCTGCTGATCTGTTTCGCCACCTGCGCGTAGCCCAACCGTCCGGGATGCATTGATCTATATCGCCTACGGTGCCGAACAAAAGGCTCTCTGATGCCGCCGCTAATTCCTGCGGACTGTAGAGTGCAAATCGGACGGATCGGAAGCGCTGTTGGCAAGGTACCGTTCCCGCGCTCATTTGGCGCCGTTTGCAAGTCCGGTATACAAGCGCCACTCAAGCTCATAATCTTGAGGTCGTCGGTTCAAATCCAACTCCCGCAACCAACGAAAATGATTTCGCACGAGTTATATCGCATTGCGTTCGATGGCCTCTGGCCGAGCATAGTTTCCGCGCGCAGCCCATCCCTCGATAGTGATCGGCTTGTATTTCCGTCAGCACGTCGCTTTTTTTGCATTGGCTGGACTGCTGCAATTCTTGACCTGAAATCTGGTGCCGTGTGGGTGAAGCGAAGCGCAAAAAGGAAACCGTTCTAAACGGTCCGTGTCCGTGCTGTTCGGCAAAGGCCGCGCGCCACTGTTGCTTTAATGGCGGCGATTGGCACAAGGTCCCCGCTGTTATTGGGCTGAAACCCATCTCCACCCGAATTTTGTTTCGGAGTTCATGGCGATTTTGAACACGGTTGTGACCGCGACACAGTCCGTAGCGATTATCGTAACACATTCCGCCTATGTCGTGCGCGAGGTGCCTAGCCAAAGAGTGCGAATTTTCTCTCTGGACGATCGTACGATTGCTATCGATAAGCCCCGGCTGCAAACATTTGGAGCGAGCATTGACAGCATCTCCCAATTCGTCTTCGCGGACACAAGCATATCGCACCAATATCAGGAGACCCTGCAAACTTGGCTCGACTCGCTCGGGCCCGGGATCTCGATCGAGGCGATCATTGAACAGTTCGGCAATCAGATGAATAGCGAGACGCTTTCCTACGTAGCGCGTCTCATTCGAAACCGTCCATAATGATAAGGATAGAAGCGCCCGGGGCGGCAAGCGACGACGCTCATTTGCAGAAACTCTGCGGTAAGCAGCCGTGGTCACCCCATTACGCTTTGTGTCGAGCTGCCTATGCGGGGTATCGCAGCCACAAAAGGCAACCCATGGCACGTTTCCCGAACGGCCTTCGTCCCTGACGTAAGCGAACAGCAAACGGCTCTCTATGAGTCGCAGTCAAGCTCGCAACGGATCGTAAAGATCCGCCAGATGCAGTTGAAGAGCTGTCCAAGGTGCGGGGCCTCGGTGACCGGAACTGTGGATCACTATCTCCCTAAAGAAGACTTTCCAGAGTTCTCGGTGATGGCCGCAAATCTAGTGCCTGCCTGCTCTCACTGTAACTCAGGTAAGAAAGGTAGAACGTTTCGAGGCGCGTCTCCGAATGAAAGATTCCTCCATCCGTACTTCGATAAGCTGGCCGATCAACCCTTGTGGCTGACGCGCATAATTCCACCCTACGAAGCCGCACCGATCTTGCTCGACGTCGTCCGCGCGCAGCTCGGCTGCAGTCTGGTGACCAACCAGTCCAGACTCGACGAGGAGAGGCTTGCACTGGCGCTCGCCGTGGGCGCCGCCGAACGACGCATTTTTTTCTCCTACCCACGCGTCGACCTCGATCAATCGCGTCCGCGTGTTCCCTCGTTCCACGCGCTGGAAGCTGTGAGGTCGGCCGAAGGCAGGATGCCCCGATTTCGCGGAACTCACGCGCCGAGCCGAGACAGTGGCTGCGAGCCGGCTCGGTTGGCCGGCACCGGACGATCCGAACGAATGCCCCAGAGCCTCGTCCACACGCGCAAGCTCGATCTGGTGCGCGTGACAGTGGAAATCCTGCAAGACGCCCCGAAAAAACGCACGATATCGGCGCGGCTGCAGATCTAATATTGCTGCGATGAAAGGGGTGTTGCGTTCAGCACGTAGGCTGACGAGCGTCACTTGCAGGCAAATTCCAGGTCATCAAGATCGCGCGGTTCTTCTTTGTTGTTTTCCTTCGCGTTCACGAATTTCATACTCACACGCGGCGGGACTGCGAAGTCTACATCGAGAAAGGCCGTTCCCAATTTCATGTTGCTCTGAATGCGCTTCGCAGTCACCGCGCTGGAGATCAGAGCGGACACCAACACGCTATTGCTCGGAGCCTTCGCGACTATAGCACTCACCTTCTGCGGGTCGGTATTGCCGTTGGACTTCAGCCGCAGTCGCGCCTTTGGGGGAAGGCCCCAAGTCACTTTGAACGTGCTGACCTCATAGCCCATCTGTTCAAGTAGAGGCAAAGCGTCCCCAACCTGTTGAGTAAACGAGTTGAACTCTGCCATCAGTTTCCCGGATGGATCGGACAGGTCGGGAAGCGACAGGTCCGGCATTGACGGCAAGGAGACCGCCGGCATCGAGGGCATCATCTCCCGGGCCGATTTGGTGAAGCTCTCCAGTTTGCCGGGGGCGTTGTCTTCAGCCTGAACGGGTATGGCGACAAAAACCAAGTTGGCTGCAAGCAGAGCAAACGCTGTGGAAATAATTTGCATTGAAAGACCCCGGACCCTTTTGGTCGAATAGAATGTCAACCTGGAGATGCGCGCAATAGGCGCGGGCCTAAAGTCTGGATTGCTAATTTGCCGAGCCTGTTTTGGCTGCGGAAGAAGTAGGGCTTGGAAATGGCTGACGTTTGGAGTGCTGCGTCGGGTGGATAGCGACGTCGTTTGTCGGCCAGCCTTTCAGGCAATTCTTCGATTTGCGTCGGGAGGTGATCCACAAGAGTGTATTGTAAGCGAATGTTAGCGCTGCGCAGAAAACGAAGGCCGACAGTACGGTTGAGCAACTCGACCTGAGCGAGGAAGAGTTAAAGCGATTGGGCGAGGCCCAAGACACATTTCGATCTTGCGGCTAGGATGCGCGCATTTGCACTCAATGAGCCCTTCGCTGTTCGCCCTGTCAGTCTGTGGAGATTTGATCCGATGACGGCCAGCACCGCGCTGCTGGCGGTCTCAAATATGCTGCACCGCTTTGGCGGGGCCGCGCCGCAGCGAAGAGCCAGCTAGAGCAGGTGCTTCGCTTCCGGGCCGATGCGCTTAATGTTGGAAGCAACAATGTTTGATGCGATCAGAGAAGGTATTGGAAAGTGGCTTGTCGCCCGCTTTGCTTCAGCCATAAAGCATACGACGCGCGCGGAAGGCCGGGCAGTCGCCGTGCGGTGGCTTAGCGAGTCTCGCGCTGTCATCGCGAGTGATCTGAGTCCAACGGAAAAGTTGAAGAAATTGAATGCGCTCGTCAATTCGCGGACAGCAATCGTTGCGATTGCAAAGAGCGTTTCGGAAACGGTTTCAAACTACCGCAACTCCGATCTTCCATTATCCATGAAGATCGCGCTTCCTGCAACTTTGGCAGCTATGCCCTTATTTGGGGGGCATGCTGCTGGTATAGCAGCGTTCGGCGGCGCGCTCGGCGTACCCGTTCTGTTGCTGATCTTTGTCGGTACGGCAGGAATCACTTCGATAATCGAAGCGGTCGTGAGCAGTCCCGAGGCGCGTCCCCACATTGTCGAAATAATTGACGCTATAGTGCAGGACGAACGCTTGCGCCGCGCTAGTGCCGAGATGAAGGCTGCGATGAAAGAGCAGCCGATGGACCCCACTCGCTTTGCGGTGCCGCCTGAAGATTTGGCGCTTCGTGCTTATTTGCTCACTATGGACCCGTTTCAATTTGAGCGTCACACGATGAGTTTTTTCGACGCGGCGGGCCTCGAGTCGTGGACGACACGGAAATCGAATGATTTCGGAGTCGATGGCTTTGCCATTCACCCGGACGGCTTGATTATTGTTCAGTGCAAGCGGAACGCAAAAGAGAACAGGGTGGGGCGACCAACTATCCAGCAGTTCAAGGGTGTCATTGAAGAGCATTGCGCCCTTCGCGGGTACGTCGTAACGACATCTTCTTTCACTGACGAAGCGATCGAGTCGGCGGGGCGTTCGGAGAAGATTGGGTTGGTCGATATGGACGCATTAGTGCGCTGGCATGCGGACTCGCCGACATTTTGAGAGCATCGGAAGGGAAGTAAAAAGTGCATTGGCTATTATTGATTGTTGCGCTCGTTCTCTGGGTCGCCATGACGAAGAGCTTCCAAACAGGGGTTGATTTGCCTAGCCGAAGCGCTCTGAGGAGCATCCGTCGTCGGGCGCGAAAGGCGGGCAAGGACGAATGGCAGGCTGTATCCGATAGCATTGCCCGCAAGCAGAAGAGACAGCGGAAATCGCCTCCGGGTCTTTTTGGGTAGCTCAGGGCGGTCGCTTTCACTCGGGACAGAAGTTGCCGCCTTCCTGTAAGCTGCCCGGCAAAGCCTTGAAAATAAGGTTCAAAATGGGGAGCGTTCGTAGCGCTGACTCGTACTGGCGCTGCCGCTGCCGCTCGTTAATGCTAATGGTAAGAATAGATACCTGTCGACGACCATATGAGGAGCGCTGATGCGTCTGTTGTTTAGCCAGCGCTATCACCGGGCGATCGAACAGGCGGCGCTCGTCGTTGATATTCCTGACGCCGCTCGTCGGAAAGTCTGAGCATGGCTATACGCTAACAACTCCTCCCTCGGCATTCGGCGTGACACGTCGCAAATCGGAATGCCGCTGTTCGGGTTGAGGATGCCTTGCGGCATGCCGACGCCGGAGCCGATCATGATGGCCTTGCTGATGGTGTTGCGGAAGGCCTGCGAGGTCTTGCGCATGATCCAGCCCTCGATGTCGAAGGATGCATCCTGCAAGAGGTCCGACCGGCGCAGAGAACATAGCGAAGGGTCTCGACCTTCACCTCAAGTTCGCCGAGACCTTCCTGCAAATCCGGCTGCGGGTTGTTGCTGAAGCAGCTTGTTTCGCAGGTCCAACCCGCGTCCTACATTCTGACGTTGTCGATGAAGAACTTTAAGCTGCCGCTGCTCGCGTTCTCCTGCGCCATCAGACCGGCGACGTCGGTCGGATCGATCAGGCAAGACAGAACGCGATCGGACCACTGCGGTTGCAGGATATAGCTGTTGGTGCCGAACGCGAACGAGGTCAGGCTCTTGCGTTCGGTCGTATCGATGTTGTTGATGTTGCCATGCCGAAACAGCTTGCGCATGGCCTTGTTGGCATTGAGCGCTTCATCGACCTCGACCGGCGACGGAATGTAGAGCGGGCCAGTGCCGTCGTTCTTCGGCTGATTGAGGTCGTGCTTGAGAATGCAGAGATCGGTCGCGTGCCTGCGCTCGTCGCCGTCCTCATGGTGGGTCGCAGAGGGACGGCCGAACCTGCGAAACATGTTGTTGAGCGCGTGTTCGAGTCCGCCGAACTTTGCGTCGATCTCCTCGAACTTCTTGCTGTTGATGCCGCCGCTGTTCGCCAGATCGGCGCGGGCCGCCTTCAGTTCGGCGATCAGGTCGCCAAGATTCTCGATGCCCATTGATGGGCCTCCTCATCGTGCCGCTTGCGGGCGGCGGTACAACCTCCTTTCAGGTCATGACGAGGGGAGATTACCGCAGTTCTTCAGGCCTCGCAAAACCCAAACGGGCCTCGCCATAGATGCAACGAGACCCGCTCTGTCATGCCCTGAAAGGATGCGAAGCATGCTCGCACCGGCCGATGTTAGTCGATCAGCGCAGGCTAAGGGCCAGAGTCACGCGCGAGGCTCCGGGTTTTTTGTGCGCGTGATCTTTGTTGACCATGGTCAACATGACGGGATTCATCGTCGCCCGAACTACCGAAGGATGTGCCACCAGAGCCGGAGAATGAGCAGGGCTGGATTTCGAAGACGGTCGCGATCACGGGAGCCGGGCCGGTCTTATCGACCATGGTCAACATGCTCCGGCAGCGCGGGCCCGTTGGGAAAGATTCGCTTGAAGATCGCCTCGCCGATGATCGTGGCCCGCGTGGCGAGCGCTGGCGTGTCGGGACTTGTGTTTGGTGTTGCCGAAATTGTTGTGGGGCTGCGCCGGTTACGCGGGTTGAGATTTATCACTCCGGAATCCGCCGATCACCCAGCCCACGGCAATACCCAGCAACAGCAACGCGAGAGGCGGCATGATGGTGATAAGCCAAGCTTGCAGGGCTTGATCTTGTGTCCTGTAGCCTGTGTCGACCTTTTCGAGGATGAGTTCGCGAATGTTGCTCGGTTCGACTTGCTTGCTCGACCTTGCTTCTTCTCGGTGAAGTTCGCCATCCAATACCTGCATCAGTTGATCGCGCGTCTTGGAGGTATCGAGGGTGAACCGCTGGCCGGTGGGGGTCTCAAACTCAAACGTCGCCTTATGCCACAGCCCTTGGTATGTTTCCGGGTTCCAGACCATCACAGCCAAGCCGACCCACAATGCCGAAATAACAAGCCAAGCTCTAAAAAAACCGCGTCCCCACCGCACCGCGCCCTCCTTCCTACAAGCAACAGCCGAATCTGGAATAGCCGCAAGAGCGAACCTGAAGCAACGCCAAATCCCTTCCACTACTCAATCTTTCCCCTAAAGGCGGGGTCAGGCCAGGATGCGCGACGAAACAAAATCCGCCGGGATGAAACCATTTTCCGGCTTCCACGAAGGCATGGTGAAACCTCCGGCCACTACGAGAGGCCCAACGGGACAACGACAGGGCACACTGTCATGGCGGATCGGCGCGGCTTGAAAGTGATCGGCTTCATCTTCGCAACCTTCACCATCGCGGTGATGCTCGTCACCACCGTGGTGGTGGCGAAGAGCTATGCCGACGGCGGCGTCTCTACGCTGGCGAGCCTCGACAGCCGCTAGACCGATCAGGCCAGTATCCGCTGCACCGTGCCGGTGCCGATGCCGAGCGTCTTGGCGATCTTCATCTTGCCCATGCCCTGCGCGCGAAGCGCCTTCACCTTGGTGGCAATGACCGCCTTGGTGGTGCCCCAGCGCTCCGCATCCTTGGTGCTGCCACGGCCGAGCCGGGTGCCCTTGGCCTTGGTGCGGGCCAGACCGGCATTGACCCGCTCGCGGATCATCTCGCGTTCGAACTCGGCGAACACCGAGCACATGCCGAACATGGCCCGGCCGCTCGGACTCGTGGTGTCGAGATGTTGCTGATGAACGTAGAGGTCGCAGCCTGCGGCTCTGAGGTCCTCGATGAAGGCGACCAGATGCTGCAAGCTGCGGCCCAGCCGGTCAATCGCCCACGCCGCCACCATGTCGATTTGGCGGGCGGTGACGGCCTTGAGCATGGCGTCGAACGCCGGGCGCTTGTCGCGGCCCTTGGCTCCACTGATGCCGTGGTCTTCGTAGACCTCGACCACAGTCCATCCGGCGCGTTTGGTCACCGCCATCAGTTCACGGCGCTGGTTGTCGGTGTTCTGGTCGCGCGTCGAAACGCGGAGATAGATCGCAACACGCTTGGTCATGAGGTCCTCCTGCTCCGGAGGTAGGTCAGTATATACCGGAAATAAAAGTGATTAGTATAGGTTAATTTTGGGAAATCAAATGGGGAGGGGGGCCCAGCCCGCCGAGCGAGTTTTCACGCCCTCGCGCAGAACCCCCGGCCTGATTGGGCTGCGGCCAAACTATACCTGAAACACATGGTTTGGGTATGAGTGTTCTCTCACCGCGCAGCAACTGAAACCATTGAGGTTTCTGGAGAAGCTACAGATAGGTTTTCGGTATAGGAGGGCAGCGCGTTCAAATCGAAGATGCGGCCTAAAAATTCGGCTTCGGCAAGACGGCCGGACCAAGCCGAGCCGCGCAACTTTAATTCATCGAAGATGTTTCGGCGTGTAATTTCGGATATAGCTGTTTTCGACATGGCACCTGGAGATCACGAAGGGCAAGGTACTGCAGCGAGTTAGGCAAGCTAATCCGTGCTTGCAATGATGATATAGTGCCGAGAGCGGTAACCAGTCCATGTCGCTTCAGTGGGGTCGCTGATACACGACCAGGCTCTCGATCATCTTCCGTAGATCTTTCGCCCTAGCCTCGCGGTACTTGGCATGGACGCTAAGCGTAAAGAGGATGGCAACTTCGGCCGTGATGCCGGTCAGGTAAGTGGTATCGTAATTGTGCGCCTCCGAATCGCGCAGAATGCCCTCGACCCATTCCGATCCAGCGATAGTACGGCGCCCGACCGAAACGAGTTCCGCATGGCCATCTCTGCCGACTGCCGGCATGGGCGTCCGTAGATGCTCCTCGTACTTCACAAGTGTATCATCGGCCGATCGGTACTTCATTGTCATGATGACGATCGCATCCGATGGTTCGCTAAGGCGGCAAACGTATTCGGTGACTTCTCTCGTGCAAGACCAGCCGGCGGGCATCTCGAAGGAGAATGCTGCCGTCGCAAAACGCACCGCCGGGGTCGGAACGAGTAGCCAAGCGGCTCCGATGCCCAGTCCGCAGATCATCAAGGCCGTGAGCGACAGTCCAACAAGGAATGCTCTGAAGAACGAACCTCTCACCGTCGTGTCCCGCCCGCTGATGCTCCGATGATCTCGGCAACCTGACGGAAGCGTTCACCCAATCCCTGAGCTTCGGCATCTTCGGCCCGAATTGCCGAGAATAGCGCCTGCGCTCTTGCGGTCGCCTCCGACGAGGCCGCGGACTCTCCGCGCAGGCGATGGATCTCCGACTTAAGAGAGACGGACGTGATGTAGTCGAGCCGGGCGGAGAGATCGGCGCCGCGGTCCAGCGCGATCTGCCCTAATTCATTCGCGGCGTCGACCGCTTTGATCGCTTCCTCGGTTCTCTGTTTCTCGGCGAGTGATACGGCTGCAGCCTGGAGCGTCTGTGCCGCAAACTCAGGCAAGTCCCTCTCGGTGACGAGTGCTTTCGTAAATTCGTGCGACTTAGCCATAAAGAAAGCGAGCGCGTCATTCTCCTTACCGAGCGGCCTATCGTCGATAAAGCGCTGAAGTGCAGCTTTTCCGGCCACAAGCACGGCAAGCGCATCGTCGGGCGAGCCGGTCTTGGCGAACTGCTCTTGGGCGAGGCGAATTGCCGAAACGATCAACTCCGCCGCTTGGGCGCTCTCTCCAAGCCGCTCGCGACTTTCCGCGCGTTCGACCGAACACAGAACGCGAGCGTTGGTCCGCGGCGTCGCCGTGCTGTCTTGGAGAGAATCCAGAAGGTCGCATGTCGATGCGAGTAACTGACTGCGTGCCTCACTCACCGGAAGCGAATTTGAGATCGATTGGATGACCCTGTCGGTCGCGAACAAGCTGCGCGAGAGGGCGTCCAACGCGCGGTTCCTGCTCTCGAAGGCAAAAATGGCCAAGCCGGCAACGGCGACGACTAGGGCGATTGCACTGCCGGCGGTCAACCCCAGCTTTACCTGCTGACGGCGCTCCTCTTCTCGGCGCAGCGTCGGCATATCATCGATGCCGAAGCCAAGAAGAGGAGCGAGCAACTTGACTGTTTCGTCCGAGAGCCTTGCGGCTTTCGCGGGGTTCAGGAAGGAAAGAGCGCTGAGACCTCTCAGGTCAATGATCTCGATGTTCGGATAACGGCCCGCCAAGTCGCCGGGAAGGATATTGCCGGGGGTATCCTTCCCGAGAACCGCAAAGATATTTCCTGCATTGGGGCCGCCCTCGAAGGCGTCGATCTCTCGCCGGATCCAGTCATTGCGGTCCGCGCCACGATCGACGGCATCTGGCGTTGCAACGACGATCAGATACCTCGATGCGAGGAGCGCCGGTAAGGTAACTTTTTCGAAAAAGTCGTTGGTTGCTTGTTCGTAGATCGTATCGAGGTAGATTTTGAGATTGCCTGGTTGTCTCGACTTTAGCGAACGCGGCGCGCGGAAATCTTGAAGTAGTCTGCGCAGGCGCCGGGCGAACAAGTTCCCGTCGGACCTCCGATAAGAAATAAAAGCATCAAAGGTAGTCGCCATGGGATGTCCCCTGACAGACCAGAAATCGGCGGCCGCTCCCTCCAGAATGCAACGCGAACGTATGCGGCAGCAACCCGGGGAGTTTCCCAGTAGCCCAGTTTTTCCAAGACTGCAAAATGCCGATGTACGAGGGTCGAAGGGCAGGCCGGTGTCCTTGGAATACATACAGGAGAGAAGGTGGCTAGCACGAAAAGGGTCTTCACCGCGTTCGCGATCGAAGATGAGAAGCTGCGCGTCATGCTGGTCGGCCAGCGGCTCCATACCGACACTCCGTTCGAATGGACCGATATGTCGGTGAAGGAGCCTTGGAGCTCCGAATGGAAGACCAAGTGCCGTACGAGGATAAAAGGATGTGATGGGGTGATCGGCATCATCACGCCGAATACGCCGAAGGCAAGCGGACAGCTCTGGGAGCTCAAGTGCGCCTACGAAGAAAAGAGGCCGGTGCTGCTCATACGCCGGAGCGCGGATAGGCCGCTGTCAGCAGTTCCTGAGGAAATTCGCGGCAGGCCAGTAGTAGCGTGGTCCTGGCCCACTATCGAGACATTCATAAAGAAGCTCTGATGCGGGCACAAAATAAGGCAACCGTCATTGGCATCGACCATTACGATGACAAGCCACTTTCCGGCTGTGAGGCCGATGCAACGGCCGTCCGAGATGCGATTGCGAAGAACGCCGACGGCTCGCCTAATTTCAAGGTGAATCTCTTACTTGCCTCGAAGAGGCAGGTGACCAAGGCGGGCGTAGTCGGAGCATTTAGGGAAACGTTCTCCTCCAAGGATGCCAGCATCGCACTCTTCTACTTCGCCGGCCACGGAAGTTTGACTTCGGACGGCGGATTTCTGGAAACGCAGGATGCTGCAGAAAACGACGAGGGTGTCCCCATGGCGCAGCTGATAGCCGCAGCGAACGCCTCGCCGGCTTCGGAACGCGTTATTATCCTAGATTGCTGCCACTCCGGTTCAGTGGACCTACTGTTCGGCTCCGCAGCCTCCATCCCAATCGCCGAAGGCGTGTCGATCCTGGCGGCATGCCGCGCGGAGCAGAACGCTATCGAGACGAGCGGACGAGGGGATTTCACCAGGCTAATCTGCGATGCGCTGGCCGGCGGAGCTGCCGACGTCCGCGGGATCGTGAACGTAGCGAGCTTATATACGTATGTCGACGAGGTCATGTCGATCAAGCAACGTCCGATGTTTAAGGCCAACATTTCGAAGCTCGTTGCCATTAAACGGGCCACCGCAGCGATATCCGACGAGAAGTTGCGAAACCTCACCAAATACTTTCCGTCCGCGGACTACGTCTATCGCCTTGATCCCTCCTACGAGCCCACCGCTGAGCCGCATGATCCCGAGCACGAGGCGATCTTCGGTGACCTTCAAAGATTTCGCGGCGCTCGGCTTCTCGTCCCGAACGGCGAAGATCATCTGTACTGGGCTGCGATTAACAGGAAGTCCTGCAGTCTCACACCTCTCGGGAAGTTTTATTGGGAGCAGGTAAGGGCGGGTGACATCTGACAGCGCCGGTGTCACGCCGCTGGGCGGCTAGCCGTCCGGAAGTCGCAAGCTTCTAAATCCATCGTCAGCCCCCGGCCGCATCATGCTTATCGATGTCAGACCACGAGAAGTTCATGACAGGTTCATCGACATTCGGTAGCAGGTTCAGCTTTTCGATGAACATTGGATGGATGACGATCCAAGCCGACTTTCCGAGGTCCTTCTCGTCAAAATCCAGGGCTTCCGGATAGATGTGATAGAAAAGGTCCCTCATTTTGTGGCGGTTGCCGACGTCCAATCGCCTGCGTCTCACCCCGAAAAAGCCGAGCTCGTATAGCATCGCGAGCTTGGCCTGGTCACTGACCTCAGTCTGCCGATGCATGAAGGTAAATGGCAAGTGTGAAAGCCTCTCGATGACAGCATCATACTCGAGTTGCTGGTTTCCGTTTTGGAAGAGCCTGATGATCTGATCTATGTTGGTGATGTGCTCGCGCATTTCACCGAGCCATTCGTGCTCTATGATGAGATTATTCGTTCGCGCGATGACCATTCCCAACACCGATGGCATAGTATTCCGTCTCAGCCGCCTGTTGTCCTTCAGTACTGCCAGAAGCTCGGCGTAATGGATGAGGATATCGCGGGGACGCCACAAGGTGTGGCGCAGGACCTCCAGGAAAAGATCGAACTCGAATGCTTTCCCGCTCACGTGCACGTTCACCGACACATTGAGCTCCGGCGCGAATATTTCCATTCCTTCCTTGAGACGCTTCTGTGGGTTTGCGCCCTCGTCCTTGAGGTCCTCCGTGTCAAAACGTCCTGCGACTTCGATGCGCTTGCGCAATAGACTGACCAGTTCAATGCCGCTCCAACGCAATTCTCGCGTCGGGGCAGCCAAAACGGAGTCGCGACGATCGAGTTGGACCTCCAGAAAACGATCTTTGGGGACGGCAGCAACGATCGTGAGTGACCGAAGTCTGCCCAGCGTCCTGCGTCCAGCGCGTCCGGAAGGCCTCTTGATCGCCTCGATAACTTCGATCAGTGCTGTCAGCCAATCGACTTCGGTCTTTACGACCACCTGACGGTTGGCTTCACTCGCTTGGCGGGCATCATTGCGCGCGCGCTGAAACTCGGAGTCGAAGCCGTCGAGGCAAAGTAGGTGGCTGTGTGAGGCAATCGACGTGAGATTTGCCTGCAGCTGCCGCGATCCGTCCGAAATCCATTCAAGGAGACTGTCGATATCCAGGTTTCTCTGAAGAAATGAATCGAAGCGGGCGCGCGAATCGCTCGGCGCGCGCTCGACAGTCTGCCGAATGAATTCAGATACCAGTCCAGATGTTGCGGTGAATTCGGCTGCCCTGCCCTCCGTGGGCCGCACCTGCAGAAGCTCTTCAGCTTCTCTACGAACGAGGACTTCCGCTGCGGGAAGCAAGTGTCTCTCGGCTCTTAGCAGCTCGAGATAGATAAAGGCGGACCACAGTAGTGAAAAAGCCTCATACTTGTTTCTGTGAAGGTAGACGAAATCTCCGCTCGCTTTTTGGCTATATTCGGTTAGACCGACGCCATGCACGTCCCATCGATCGACGACTAGTTCGATAGGCGCTGCGAATGCCTGATTCTTCTCCATGATGCTTATGAGCGTCGTCTTGCCCACACCTTTTCGGCCGATGAGCAGGTAATCCTCCTGGCTGGCCACTCGGAGGAACTGGCGAGTCTTGACGAACAGATCTTCACGAAAGCGTTCGTAAGTCTCCCGCTCGTGCTTTTGCAGTTTGAAAAAGGCGATATCAAAATCATGGTACGATTGTCGTCGGCGCTCTTCGCCGACCGTGATCTGTTGCAATGCAAGGAGACGATCGGCAATCAGCTTGATCGCTCCGGCGACATGCTTTGTCGATGCTGCCGTTAGGCGCCGACCCTGATCCGTGTGGTACGTATAGAATTTTGACAAATCGATAGATCGTTCCCTAGATTCGAAATGCGCGGGGAGTGCTGTTTCAAAAGTCCCCTTCCACACGATTTTAATGGCCAGGATATGATTCCGTCCTGACCACTCGTCATTGCGACGCACATAGATCTGGAATTCTCGCGAAACCCCGCTCTGAAGTTCGCGCATGTCGATCCGACGCTTGTATTCTGGAGTGCCGACTATGATTATCGCCTCCGCGTGCTCTAGCGCGGACTCGTGGGCGGCAACGGTCTCGCCTAGCGGCAATTCGTGGGACGAGAGGTATTGCACGTTGTCGCGCGTCAGCTTCTTGAGCTCCTCGAGTAGGACAGTCAGCTCTTCCGCGTTTCCATCCGCAACGCAGAATGATATGAAGCATCGTACCGTCTTCGCCGTCGGCCGTCTCGCCATCGAGTCACTCATCCAGGTATCCCGCCTCCTTGGAGGCGGATGACTTCGGAAATACAACGGACGGCATGGCAACCAATGGCTGGCCGTTCGAGATAGGTCCGCACTACATCGCTCAAACGGGCACAGCCTGACTTTACCCCCAACAAGGGACAACCTCGGGACAACCCTAGGTCCTGATCACAGCAGGCCGGGGTGGTCAGAACCACAGCGGAGAAGCGCAAAGGCTCACGGCCGGAGCTCCCTTCACCGGTCCGCTGCGCGGGGGAAGCGGGCCCTTTGCAGGGGGGCAGCCAAGGTGAAGATCATGCGCGATTTGAAGGCAGCCGGGCTCTGCGCGATTAGTATATGGCGGAGCGGGCGCGAATCCGGAGCGAAGGTCGGTGCGTTCAGAGCACAGTGCTGCGGACGCCATGTCCACGTCGGCACATTCAGCCCCCAGCGACGGGCGAGATGTTCGCCGACCGCGCCCAGCCACGCATCCTGAAGCGGGTCGCCTGTGAAATTCGGCGCTTCATCGAGCCGCCGTTGCTGCTGCGGCTTGTTCGGGTGGTCGAGATAGAACGCGTCCAGAAATTCGTCGAGAGCATGCCCGAACGACTTGCGTCCGGAGACCGCATCGTCGGCGACCTCCTGCAAGGATTGCGGGCGGCTCATCGTGGTCGTCTCCTTGTGATCGCTTCGATCGCCTCGGGATCAAATTTGCTTAGCGACACGGTCCATTCATATCACGAGTAATTGGCGAAAGTTCGGGCCGCCGTAGATTGGTTAACGGGCTCGATGACTAAAAATGGCGACCGCCGCGGCGAACCCGTTGGGTTGGATGCGGCAGGGCGTGACTTTGCGGATGGCCTTTATCTGGCGAAGGCGGAAGGCTGTGAGGCCTTCATCAGCTTTGGCGAGGATTTCGCCAATGCCGCCAACGCCCTCGGCGGCATCAAGGTGAGAGCGCCCTGACAGTCCGGTGCTGCAGCCACTGCCGCCTCTGACTGTCAGATCCGAAGCAAAAACCCGCCGCTACCGGACCGGCCTTCTGCTGCGCCCGCTGGACTTCCGGCCTCGGACGATCGATTCTTATGTGGTAGCCACGGAAGGCTAGGCATTTTGCGGGGAAGCGGACTATGGAATTTAGCGATCTGGAGAGATCTCTTCAGACAAGCTCGGCAGCTTGGCGAGCCCGGCGCACGCCGCTATTCGATCTCGATCCGAAGCGCCGGCGCGTTGCCGGCATCCCGGAAGTCGCCGTGGATGAGGCGTTGCGGGCAGCTTCTGGAAGGCTGCTGGCACCTCGTTCCAGTCGGGCGGCGGCGCCGCGCACCTGGGACTGGCGAACTCGAGAACCCTCCATCCTTTCGGATGTCAGAGACCAGTCAGTATGCAACTCGTGTTCGGCATTCGCAATTTGTGCAGCCATGGAAGCACGCCTTCGGCTTCACGAGGGAGAAGCTGGATCGATCGACCTTTCAGAGGCGGATCTTTTCTTCTGTGGAGGAGGGCGCTGCGAGGACGGAATGTGGCTCGATTCTGCGCTTTCAAGGGCCCAGCGGGTGGGAGTCGGTATCGAGGCGGACTTTCCGTATGATCCCGGCGCGACCCAATGCGTTCCTACCCGACCGGCTGTGAGGGTAGCAGGCTTCAGCTATATCGTGGATCCAAAGGATCGGAGGTTATCAATCACCGAGGACGGGCCGGTCGTGGCGGTGATGAGAGTTTTCGAAGATTTCCTAGCCTACGATGCGGGCGTGTACGAGCACGTCGCCGGCGAAAATGAGGGGCTGCATGCCGTGGTGATCGTCGGTTATGACGACGACCAGAGTTTTTGGATCGTTCGGAACAGCTGGGGGCCGGATGCGGGGGAAGGCGGCTGTTTTCGGATTCGATACGGTCAATGCGAAATTGACACGAGGCCATTTGTAGCAATCGAGGCCGAGAGGACTACATGAGCAATCCCGAGAACGCGCGGGATTCAACGATCTCCGGCGTTCGTCGCGGAGAGGAATTCGAAGTGGTCCTCCCCAACTTCGCTACGGCCGGGTTTCAGTGGAAACCGGATTTCGAGCAGGCCCGGTTTATTTTGGTCGGCCTCGAACGACGGGGAGAAGGTCGACATGAAGTCGTATTTCGCTTCCGGGCGCTCGGAGCCGACGGAAAAATTCAGTTCATGCTCGCCCGGCCAGGGAAAGAGCCTCGCGAAACGAGAACCTACAACGTGATTGTCGGGCCTTGACCTTTGTTGCAGATTTTGCAAAAAATGCAAAATGGGTATGATTAACAATCTCCAAACGGAAGCGCAACGGCAGCTTGCCGGTCGAGTCCTGTTCTACAAGGCGCGACGAGGGTTGTCGTTGCAGAAATTGGCCGCCGAACTTGCGTGGAACTACACTACGCTTCATCGCGTACTAAAAGAGAAGACGGGCATGCGGCCGCATCAAGAGGAGCGGCTGCAGGAGTTTCTCGCTCGGCAGGACTTAACGGTCCGTCAGGAGGAACTTGCTAGGTTGATCACCCAGTTGGGGCCGGAAGAGGTCGATGCGGCGTCGCAGATTTTGCATATTATGCAAAATATGCGGGTGGGGCGTGAACGGAACTGAAATGGCAACCGTACAACAGATCGTCGCCCTTATCAGAAGCCACGCACGCGGCGATCGCGAGCGTTTCGCTCGTATAGCCGAGCAGATGGCCGAGACGGCCGCCGGCCGAGGGCAGGAAAAAATCGCTGCCGAAATCCGGGCGCTGCTACGCGAGGCCGACGCGTCGGCGGGACCCGTTGCCAAATCGCGCGATCCGATTCCGATGCTCCGCCCTCGCGGCGAGCTCGTGGGCGTCATGTCGGTAGCGAATCCGGATGTACGTCTGTCCGATATGGTCCTGGATGATCACCTATTGGCGCGACTACGCAAGATCGTGAAAGAGCAGTGCGAGCGGTCGAAGCTTGAGGCTCGCGGTCTGCAACCCCGCCGCAAGTTCCTTCTGGTGGGGCCGCCAGGGACCGGGAAGACGATGAGCACGGCTGCGGTGGCCACCGAGCTGGGCCTACCACTTTTCACGATTCTGCTGGACGGCCTGATCACGAAGTACATGGGCGAGACAGCCTCCAAACTGCGCTTGGTTTTCGACGCCATGTCGGAGCGTCGTGCGGTCTATCTCTTCGACGAAGTGGATGCTCTCGCGACGAGCAGAGCGACAGACAACGACGTCGGCGAGGCGCGGCGGATTCTCAATTCTTTCCTGCAGTTTCTCGATGAGGATCGCAGCACGAGCCTCGTCTTCGCTGCGACAAACCACCCGGAGCTCCTGGACAGGGCCATATTCCGGCGTTTCAATGCGTCGCTCCACTTCGAGCTTCCCGGTCCACCGCTCGTTCGTCCGTTGGTAGAGTCCGTGCTGTCAAACTTCGACCTCGATCGAATCGATTGGGCTGCCGTAACTTCGGGGGCAGCCAATCTGAGCCAGGCAGAGATAGTGCGGGCCGCCGACGACGCTGCCCGTGATGCCGTTCTGGATCACGATAACGTTGTGGACACCGAACTGCTCCTTGCTTCGCTGGCCGACAGCCATAGGGTCAGGCCGTTGACTTGACCGGGCGGACCTTGCCCAATGCGGCCGCATGGCCACGATTCGACGATATCCTCACCTTTTCATCGATCTGTCCGCTTATCAGATCCCGTTCGCGGCGCCGACTGGCCGCGGCGGTGATGAACATCCGCCGCCTGTAAAAAGCAGACCACAACATTATCAAAGATTCGCGCAGACCTTCGAGAGTGCAGTCGCGACCAAGAGGGCAGCGCTCAGCCAGTCAGCAAACGATTCGGAAGACGCGCAGATCCACTTAAGCGTAACGGCGAGATCGGACATCGGCGTTGTGGCCGAAGTAACGAAGGATGCATATCAGAAACCGCAGGGTGTGCTCCAGCTTCTATCGATCAAGGGACGCGGTCGGCGTCAGAGGGCCAACCTCCTGCTCACCCTCTCCAAGGCCGACACACTTCGCAATCGTGCTGCTGCATACGCGGAATGGGACGGTGACGGGAGAAGACCTGCGAACTTCTTTTTCTTTGAGAGCATCGATCGATTCTTTCCAACCAAACTGGAAGACCTCTGGCTCGACGCGCCCGAGCTTCTGCCAGAGGTCGGAAAAGTGGCGGAGTGGGAAATTTGGGTGAAGCCGGAAGCTTCGCAGAAGCTCCGCAACTCCGCGAGACTATTCGGCGTTCGCTTCGATCAGGGAGAGGTCGAATTTTCCCGCGTCCGCGTTCTTCGCGGCCATGCGCGACGCGAAGACTTGCAGAGATTGATCGATGGCTCCGGGGCGGTAATGGAATTGCGCGCCTGCTCCAGTCTCACACTCGATGTGCTGGACATGGGACACAATGCGCGCAGGGAGCTGAACGCCGCGATCGCATCGAGGATGCGGGCACCTGGCGCTGATGCCGCGCGCATCAGTATCCTCGATACCGGCGTTGATCACAGCCATCCGATGCTCTCATCTGCGCTACCGGAGTCGCGTTGCCATTCGCTTGCCGAACAGTGGCCTGTGAACGGGTGGGACCCTCACGGCACGCTCGTGGCTGGTATAGCCTTATACCCCAAGCTAGCGAACATTCTCGACGGTCGTGAATCCATCAAGCCAGAGAACGGACTTGAATCCGTGACCGTGTTGCGACCGCCGAATGGACAGCGATTCCCGCGCGAGGCTACGGGCGAGATCGCCGCGGCGGTTGAAGTCCTGGAGGCCTCTGAGGATGCGAAACGGGTATATTGTCTTGCATTCACGAGCCCAACTGGGTCCGACGATGGGACGCCATCCACGCTGTCTGCGTCCGTCGATCAGCTGGCATGGGGCAAAGACGCCGAACCACGCCTATTCTGCGTTGCTGCGGGCAACATCCTCGATGAACCGTTGATGATGTCCGGTTACGTCAACCGAAATGAAGAATCGGGCATCACTTGTCCGGGCCAAGCCCTCAACGCTCTTACGGTAGGAGGGTGCACTTTCGTCGACGAGCATCCAGGCGGCGGCGACCTTCTCTGTGCCGCGGGCGATCTATCGCCGACGAGCAAAACGAGCTGGTCATGGGCAAACAAGCGCGCGATCAAGCCCGATGTTGTCTTCGAAGCCGGTAATCACGAAGTGGACCGTGACACCGGCGAAACGAGGCTCTTGCAAGAACTCGGCGTGCTGACGACTAATAAACACCCGTCCAGGCGTTTCGGCATCTTGGCCGAGACAAGCGCTGCGACCGCCGCAATCTCGGGAATGGCTGGACGCTTGAGTACTCGGTATCCTCAATATTGGCCGGAGACTATTCGCGGCCTGATCGTTCACTCGACCGACTGGACGCCCGCCATGCTCGAGCGAACGGCGGATGCTAACAAGCAGCTCCAACGGGATCGTCTTGTCGCGCTCTACGGCTACGGGGTACCCGACGAGGACCGCGCTCGTCAGAGCGCCTCGGATGCGTTGACTCTCATAGCGCAAGATCAGTTTGCGCCATTCTCCTTCGAGAACGGCAGGACGGTCGCGACGCAATTGGCCTATCACGAACTGCCATGGCCCGCGCGAATCCTTCGAGAAATGGGGAAGACGCAAGTCGAGCTGCGGGTGACATTATCCTATTTCATTGAGCCGGATCTCGCAGCGGCCGCGGCTGGCCGCTGGTCGAGATACGCTTCGCATCGGCTGGGATTCGACGTTCGCGGTCCGGAGGACAATGAGCTCGATGTCTTGATGCGGCGTAACCGGGCCCTACGGTCGCGAAGGACGAGCAGTCCACCCGAACGATCCGAGGACGGCTGGGCTCTCGGATCGCAGCTCCGGGAACGGGGAACGATTCATCATGACAGGTTTAGTGGAGCAGCTGTCGACGTCGCACGCCAGAACGGAATCCGTATCACGCCGAAGAAAGGTTGGTGGACGGACGATCTCTGGAAAGGCCAGTATGCAGGCGTACCCGTTCGATATTCCCTCATCGTCAGCATCAGGTCTCCCGGGATTACACAGGATATCTATCAAGCAGCGGTGACCGAAATGGCTTCGATGTCGCGTCAACGCAATCGCACCCTCATCGAGCTTGCTGTTCGGCCGACGACCAGCCTACGTCGAAAGTGATGCAGTCTTCCTCTGGCTGTCCTTCAGCTGCCGTGGCGGGAAGGACTCCTGTCGAAGAGCCTATGCGATAAACAGTATCCGGACGGCACGGCGCGCCGATACCTGTTATTTGAGGTATTCCGGGCCGGGAATGATTTGCGATCGCTAAGTGCTTAGAACATCTCGCTCATCCGTCCGCCTTCCTCGTCAACGACACCGACGGTTCTCTGACCCGCAAGCGCATGGTCGCGGCCGGCGTGCGGCTTCGTTCGTTTCCGAATGCCCTGCAACTAGGATTCTCCCTGGGATGGTATTGCTTGGAGTGGCTTCTCCGAAGCGCAACCTTTGATACCTTACGGGGCAGATGGTGCGGGTGCAGGACTCGGAGATCTGAGATGTCGAAGGAAGAACGGCTGCGGCGGCTGCAGAATTTCACCTCTTGGGTTCATGACAGCGATCCCAAGCTGGCTGAAGAAACCAGAGACTTCGTGTTCACGGAAGGCAAAGCGCCTACGCCGACAGGGGATGCCCTCGAAGACCAGATCGTGAACGAGAGTATAATCCTTAAGCGTACTCGCCCAGTTCTTGCGATCAAAAATAACCAGGCGGAGCTCATATTCCTCGACGCGCTCGACAGCGGCATCTGGAAGGAGCGATTGACCAAGGCGGAAGGTCTGATCAAAAGCGCAGCTCAAGCTGTCGGTCGTATCGACCTCGAGAACGCTGGATTGGATTGGGTGGGCACAGGTTGGCTCGTGCACGACGAGATTGTCGTAACCAATCGTCACGTGGCGAACGAATTCGTCGCTCGGAAAGGCCAAGGCTTTACATTCAAGATGGGCCTAGGTGCGGAAATCGGCGCATCGCTCGATTTCCTTCAGGAGATAGGCAATCCCAACACGCTGGTGTTCCGGCTCACTCGAGTTCTTCACGTCGTACCACCTGGTGGTCCCGATATCGCGTTCTTCGAGGTCGAGCGTGAAAGCGGTAGCCGGACCCTAGCGCAGCCTATCCGCCTCGCGGCCGCTCCGGCCCTGTGCGATAGCGTTGGTCTGATCGGCTTTCCCGCTTATGACAGCAGAATTCCAGACAAGGTCCTAATGGACCAGCTGTTCGACAACACCTACGACAAGAAGAGACTTGCACCGGGAGCCGTTACGCGTCTTGAGGATCTCAGACTATTTCATAATTGTACGTCGGCCGGCGGCAACTCCGGCTCTGCCCTCATCGATCTGATTTCGGGCGAAGCCGTCGGACTTCATTTTAGCGGCACATTCCTGGCGACGAACTACGCGGTCCGGTCCGACGTGGTCCGAACAGTTCTTGATGAGGTGCGTAGTGGTCGGATCAGCGCACCGGCCCCCGCTTCTCGCGGGAGCAGTGCACTGCCAAGCGCTCCTCGGTCGCGCCAACGCCCATCGAGGCGGGTCCTCGCCTCGGAGATCGTGGCAGAGGGAGACGGTCGGGAGGTCAGCGTAACGTTTCCGCTCACCGTAAAGGTCTCTATCGGGAACGCGATGGGAAATCGTGCGCCTGCGAGATTCGATCTGCAGGATGTTGAGGCAGGGGGAGAGGATGACATCGAGGACGTTGAGGAGGCGGTCGCCTCCGACTACCGCGACCGCAAAGGTTATGATGCTCATTTCCTCTCAGAGGACGGTGAGAAGCGCGTGGTGGAACTGCCCGAGGTCGTCCGCAACGCTCGCGACGTTCTGACGTTCGACGGGACCGATGGCAAAGAGACTTTGCTCAAGTACGAACATTTCTGCGTAGTCATGAGCCGCAGCCGTCGCATGTGCTTCTTTAGCGCTGTGAACATCGACGGCAACAAGTCCAGGAAGAGTGCTCGCGTAGCTTGGAAATGGGATCCTCGCATTCCGCGCGAACAGCAGATCATGCATGAATGCTACGGCAATCCGCCCAAGTTCAGTAGGGGCCATATGACTCGTCGCGAAGACCCGGGTTGGGGCACGCCAACCGAAGCCAAGCGCGGCAACGAAGATTCTATGCATGTCACCAATACATCTCCGCAGATGCAGGCGTTCAACTCGCCCATTTGGCTCGCGCTCGAGGACTACGCGCTTCAGCATGCGCGGGAGGACAAAATGCGCATTTCGGTCTTCACGGGGCCCTACCTGCATACAAGAGATCAACCCATGTACGGCGTGCAAATACCTACTGCCTTTTGGAAGATCATTGCCTTTGTTCACGATCGTACCGGAAGACTATGTGCAACCGGTTACGAGATGGATCAGCAAGCTCAATTGGAAGATGAGGCAGAAGAGTTCGTCTTTGGCCGTTTCACGTCACCGCAACTGAAAATCGCGACCCAGGTGTCTATCCGTTCAATTGAGGCGAGAAGCGGCCTGCACTTCGGTCGTCTGGCGAGCCTCGATCCCTTAGCGGGCGGCGAGGAGAGCCTCTCGGGGGAGAGAGTGCCGCTGATGACACTCGGACAGATCAGATTTGTCTGAGGGATTTGAAAGGGGCTCGCGCTCGAAAGATTCCGCCCGCACACTTCGAAGGCCACCGCTCGGGGTCCGATCATGCTGCGGCGCGCGCGCAAGCATTCCTTCGGTCCGGCTTCTTTAGCTTGTTTGTTAGGTATTTTTGCCATGGCAGAAGACAAATCGCTGACCGCAATTGAGCGCTACTGCTCAATTATTGACGAGATAAAATTCCGCATACAGTGGATAAAAAAGATAATACACGCTGAAATCTCCATTGCAGAGACGATAGGCCGAGATGCTGGCTTCTTAGAACTTCGAATGATCTGCGAACTTATCGCTTTTGGCTGTCTTATTGCGCATGGCGACATAAAGGAGACTAGAAGCGGAAAGTTCACCGGCAAGTACCAAGCGGATTTTTTCGTCAAGGCGCTTTCGGCGCTGCATCCAGATTTCTATCCCAAACCAATGCTTCCCGCGCCAGGGCAAGAACCAATCCCAACGCGGGTTTGCGCGATACTCCGAAGTCCTGCACCACGCACTTCAGGCTTTCTAACAAAATCAGAGCTTACGACGCTTTATCATGCGTGCGGCGAGCGGATGCACCGCGGTTACCTGCGCGACATACTCAACCACAAGAGGATTGAAGGTGAATTTTCGATGATAGGAAAGTCCGTCGATAAAATCGTTCGTCTTCTCGACTACCATCGCATAACTCTGATCAGCGGAGAGGAGATTTGGTGCGCTGCGGCCGGAGGGCCGAATAATGAAGCCTTTGCGGCGCAGGTGAGCGCGCCGCGACGGGTGTAGCAATAGGCCCGCATCTCCAGTCGGAACGGCCATCCTTCAATCTCTGTTGGCCGGGAGCGCGAGACCTCGCCAGAGCAGGGTGGGACCAGCTCCATCCGTGCCTCACCCGAGCAGTCTAGGCTCGTCTAAAGGGCTGAATGGCTTATATAACTGGGGAGTTTACTAGCTGATCGGCGGGGCAGGGTGTGACACAGCTGGGAGAGGGATCCGAATAGCTGGGCCCAAAGTGGCCGAAATCGTCTGAAGCTGTCAGAATGGGTAGCAATGGCCCAAACTTGCACGTGGACCGCGGCCGCGCCATCGGGCGCTCTGTCGCTCGCCCGCAGAGAGTTGGGAGCGGCCTCATGAGCTCGCAATTTGTCGCTTTCTCCAGCTGTCGGGTTTCCTGTCGATGTTAACGAGCGATGACTATATCTTAGTAGAGACCAAGCTGATCGAGCTGGTCACACCGCAGGCATCGCCCCGTCAATTTGTGGCCGCCAACCTACCAGAGTGGATTGCGGCCCGGCTTACTGAAGGATTGCCGCCTGTCTTGCTGGTGCAGGCTGCACTCAGGCTTTGTGAGGAAGATGGCTACAACGCCTCGCCACCTTCCATGTGCACGTTCCTGCTGAACTGCTTCCCACTAAGGCCGGAATTTAAGGCAATCTGCGACAAGATCAGGACTCCTCCGCCTGCTCTGCCGCCGCCGGCGGATCCATTCGATGCGATCATGCTCTCGAACAAGCTACCCTTCTTGGGCAGGTTGGCGGTTAGAGCGCACCTTAGAGCGCTTATGCAAAACTCGCCGCCTCGTCCTGTGGTGGTGATCAAAGGTCTGGGGGGAGCGGGAAAGACCTACACCACCGAACTCATCAACCATATCTGCCGGACGCATACCGACATCGTTCCGTGCCATATCGAGGTGCCCAAGGATCAAGGAATTTCAGTCGGACCCGCGGACTTGGCCCGAGATATCGTGCTCCAGCTGGGCGGCGACGTTGATAAAATGCCGGCGCAGCAGACCAACGCCGACCGGTGGGCCCAGGAATTGGCCATTTGGATCGTGAATACGGCCCAAAAGTCCGGCTTCAAGCATTGGATAGTGCTCGATGGCTTCAATAAGGCCGAGCTGCGACGTGATACGCTACCCCTCATTGTCAAACTTTCCCTTCAACTCACCAGAGGGATGGCAAGTCGGTCCCACAGACTTATCTTAACGGACTTCGACCACACAAGCTTGCCCATTATCCCTGGTAACATTGCTATTGAGACTATCCCTGGGCTCGGTAAGGCGGCCGTCGCCGAGTTCGTGACCCAACTTCTCGCGGCGGCAGGACGCCAGGAAGACGCTCCAGCGATGATTGCGGGAGTGACCGAGGACTTCGCGGATCCCATTCAGGACCTTCGGGAACTGGGCGGACGTTTAAACGACCTGATCGAATTGATAGGGTGACCGCATGGCCGCGCCGCTCTCCACTGGAGACTTACTTGCCGAACTCAGGCGCAGAACTGCGGCTCGCGAGAGCCTCTCCCTGGACGAGTCCAGCTACTTCTACCTGCTGGCGGCTTCGGTTCTTCATGTCTTCAATCCGGCCCAGCTCAAGCCCTGGCTTCCTCTTGCCAAGCCGGTCGATCCCCTGAAGGCTCTTCTGGACTCCACGGTGCCCGCAGTGGGATGGCGTCACTTGGCGCTTCGGACACTGAAAGTCGAGGAACGGCGATCGGCTCTCAGATTCCTTTGGAATTTGGGCGGACGACAAATGATGAAGTCAGTTCTCACGATCAATTCAACCGTTGTCCGCACACAGGTGCAGACGGTATTAGAGAGATGGATCAACGGAGACCATTTCGATCTCGCCTCGATGAACTACGACGAACTCATCGGGCTCGGACAGGTCTACGACTGGGGCATCGGCGATTTCGGAGGTTTGCCCGAGAGGGACAAATTCGAAGAAGCACTGCGGCGCAGATCGGCTGTTTCTGTGTTCGAGCACTTGGTGGATGCAGAGTTTACCGGGCGGGATCGCGAGCTTCAGGTTTTGCGCGACTATGTTGGGGTAGTTTCGCCCTCGATTTGGCAACGCTTGAGGAGTTTCTACGGCTTGGAGTCGAAGCCGCCACTTGTTCTTTGGGGACCGGGGGGCGTAGGCAAGACCGCACTCGTCGGCAAGTTTCTTCTCGAGCACGTTGACGCGCCGGAAAGCGGTTGGTTTCCATTTGCGTATCTTCCGTTTGATTCCGAATCTCTCGATATCCAACAACCGTTCACAATCCTGATCGCAGCGTGTGATCAGCTAACCGCGCAGATCGAAGGAGGATCCGGTCCGAACAATACCGCCTCCGCCGCCGTGTCCAGCTTCAAAAGGTTAGTCGAAGTTTACAGGGATGAACGCGCGCAATTGCAGGAGCGCGCCAACCGAGGCGGCAGGTTGCGCGGTGCTCAAAGAGCGGCTACGGAGCAGTCCCTCTATATCGCCTTTGCTAATTTGCTGAATCGGATCGGCAAGGCCGCCAGTTCGCAACAGTCCGCATCGAACGTGCCTGTGCTATTGGTCTTCGATACGTTCGAAGAAGTCTACTATCGTTTGCGCGAAGATCTGCTTGGCTTTTGGCGCATGCTCGAAACAATTCAGGCGAACTTCCCAGCGCTTCGCGTCATCATCGCGGGAAGGGGACGCCCCAATCCTTTCACCGTCAATCGGCAAGCACCGATCGAATGCCCGCTCGATGATCTTAGTTCGAGTGATGCCGTTCACCTGCTCACCATTCTTGATGTGCCCCAGCCCGATGCTGTCGCGATTTATAGGCAAATCGGAGGTAGTCCGCTGATGTTACGCTTGGCGGCGCGCGTAGCCCAAAGCGAAAAGACCAGCGGCGGAATTCAAGACCTTGAGACCAAGAAGTACTGGCTCTTCAACGTCGCTCCCCAGGTGATCAGGGGCAAGCTCTATCAGAGAGTGCTAGACCATATTCATGATCCCGATATCAAGACGCTTGCGCATCCCGGGATGATCCTCCGGCGCGTTACCAAAGAAATCATCCGGGATGTTCTGGCGCCTGTGTGTGGCCTTGGTCATATCTCGGACGAGCGGGCCGATAGCCTTTTCGAGGGTTTACAGCGCGAGCATGCTCTCGTCAGCCTCGAGCAGGATGACGCTCTCCGGTATCGTGAAGAGGTTCGTCATCCCACGCTTTTGCTGATGATGGAGGATCGTCCGGCCCTCGTGCGCGAACTGCAGGAAGCGATCATTACATTTTACGAAATGAGACCTCCATCACTCTCCGAGCGCGCCGAGGAGATCTATCATCGGTTGATGTTGAAGCAAGACGAGCGGTGGTTACAGGGGCGATGGCTGCCTGGTATCGACCGGTATTTGAACTCGGCAATCGATGAGGTCGGCGCCGAGCAGCAGATCTGGCTGGCCCAAAGGATGAGCATCGAACTCCCGTCGGAGACGTACGTGCGCGCTGATCTCGCCAGCTGGGAGCGGTTGATCGGACGTAGGGCACTCGAGACATTGCGCGTCGGCGACGCTCTGGCTGCTCTTGCAATCCTAGGAGAACGCAAGGAACGGACGCCTGAAAGCCCGCTTTTCGCTATGGAAGCGCGAGCGCACCTGGCGTTAGGCCATTACGAGGAGGCGGCGCGGCTTCTGGATTCCGCTCTCGATGATTATCCTGCCATGGGCAACCGCGGGCGGCTCGCCGAAATTTTATGGTTCAGATCGCAGGCTGCTTGGCAAATGGGCGAAGCCTCGACGAGCGGCTTTCTAGATCAACTGATCGACGTTTGCGAAACTCTAACCAGCAGCCTATCCGTCGTTCAGGCTCTTGCCCAAAAGCTTGAGGTTTTGGGTGAAAAGAATGCGGGCGACTTGCGGGAGCGTTTGGCTGCCAAGCTCATGACCCTACCGCTCGCCGAGATTGACAAAGAGCAGTCCCTCGTCAGGTTCGCGCTCGTTCAACTCGGAGAGAATTATCCGCGCACCGTCACAAGCTTGATCTCGCCACTTTCGTCCGAGGTTATGCGCCGTCTGAAATCCACGAAACTCGACCCGGTCGAGCTTGGAAAGCTGGTCGGGTTGCTCCCAGACTCCAATAGAGCGCTCTTATCAAATCCGTCTGACGCGGCCGACGTGTTTGCTGCAGCCAGCACGCAGCCAACTCCCGGCTCGGTACGTGTGATCATCGAACTTCTGGCTTCGGAAAGGGCGACCTTGGCCGGGGCAGACCTTGCAGGTCTCGAACCATATCGAGAGCCGTGGGAATTTGCGTCGCTGAGCGAGGCCATGTCCTGATGCCATACCTAAGCAACGAAGAAATCATCCAAGTCTCGCAAAAACTACTCGAACTTCTCGGGTACAGCCCTCAAGTCCGTTCGGATTTACTCGACGGAATTCCTGCCGTCGTGACGGGGATGTTTCAGACGGCTACCCAGCCGCTTCTGTCGGCTCGACTTGATATTCGCAGCCTGAACGACATCGATCGCTTGGAAGACGGTTCGGTTCCGTTGAAGGTTTTCCTCGGCAACGCGACGTCTCTGCTGATAGGCCGACCGGATGCCGAACCCCTCAGGAAAGCGCTCCATAAGGTAGAAACGATCTCCACCGGCGCGCCCGTCATAGACGCCACGGGTTTTCCCGAGCTCGAAGAAGTCGTGGTGCACCGAGATGACATGGTGCCGTATCTCTTCATGACGGCGGGAGTCACCGCCGGCAAGGCCGTCGCGAAGTTGTCTGTGAAGCGCCATATGGGCGGGCACCCGCAGACGGATGCTGCGGGAAATCCCGTTTTATTTCTCGGCAGCGGCTGGCTGATCGCACCCAATCTCCTTCTGACCAACCATCACGTGATTAAAGCCCGCGAGGCTGGTGAAGCTGCAGCATCCGAACAGGACTTCGGATTGCAAGCCTTGGCGACGACCGCGACGTTCGATTACGACTTCGAAAGCGCGCAGGGTAATCCCATGGACGTCAAGGAGCTGGTCGCCTGGGACAAAACATTGGACTACGCGCTGTTGAGGCTAAATGGCGATGGCAGGCAAGCCCTGAACGTTGGCGGTCCGATCACCTTTTCAGGTCCGGACGAGGATCGACCAGCATTGAACATTATCCAGCATCCTGACGGCAAACCAAAGAAGTTCGCGATCCGGAACAACCTGTTAACACAAGCGACTGATACTCAGCTTCGGTATTTCACCGACACGATGGCAGGGTCTTCCGGATCGCCTATCCTCGACGATCGCTGGAACGCGGTAGGATTGCATCGGGGCGCAACGCCGGTCACCGGTGTGAACTTCAATGGAAAGCCGGTGGCCTACGTTAACGTGGGTACGCAAATCAGTTCGATCATAAGTGATCTTCGGAAGAGGTATTCAGGTAAGGTGCATGAGTTGAACATCTAGCGTTCGACGGCGTTCCATCCTACCTTGCGGTTCGAGAGGATCGACATGCGGCCATTTGATAATTTCGGAAATGTCTTCATTGGACTGGCCGGGCAAGTCGCGGCCAGTGGTCTGCCGGAGCTTTTGGGCGCGGCATTGAAGAGGTCGTCTATCGGCAACCTTCAGACGGTCGTCGATCGACTATCATCGAGCGGCTTTGCAGACCGCGTCTTCTCCTGGGCGGACAATCAATCCAAACCCTCGATCTCCCCCGGCGAAGTCGCAGAGGCTTTGGGCCCTGAAAACGTCGCGAGCTTAGCGGACTCTTTGGGCGTTCCAAAGGAATCCGCGTTGAATCTATTGGCTGACAAGCTGCCGACGGCGGTCGGCGAAGCGACAAAGCACGGCGAGATCACCGTCCATCGTGTTCGCGCTGCTGGCTGATGCGCGCTTATGTTGGTTGAGCGCGACCTCGTTGGGTGTCCCTGCTGCGCCACCGAAGGTCTATCGTCCAAACTTGTTGTTCGTACGCAAGCGCGAACTCCCCGGATGTATCCGCTTCATCGGACGACAGCAGGACCTTGCCGTTCTTGAACGTGAATTCGAAGCCCTACGTGCATCGTTGATCATTTTGTACGGATCAACCCTTATCCGCGTGCACCGCAAGCGCAACCTCCCTTTCCACCAAGGGGAGCGGATTCTTGTCCATCCAGGACAACAGGAAGTGGTTCTCGTCACTCGCCTTTGCATTCGACAGCTTCCTATCCGGGTAAGATCTCAGCACCCACGTATATGAAAGGCGCCCAATAGTGGGGTTCCTCGAAAGGCCGACCATTTTGATCTGACGCCGCGTACCGCCTGAAAGCATCATGTGCTAGACGATTACTTTTGTCTTCGCTGTCAATCGCAGCCATCGAAATCTCCTCGAAAACTTCCGCAATATCGACATTGCGTGCAGAACGGAGCCATCGCTGCGCCTTCCCCAAAGCGACCGAGGCCGGAACTCCGGATCGCCTATGCAATTTGCCGATCCATCAAAAGCATCGTCGATTCGTCTTCTACACTCCAAAGGGTGCTTATGACCGCTGGTGCTCCTGCCTGAAGAAAGGCGATCGGCAAACCAAGATACTCGGTCTCGAGGTTTGTCGAACTCACAAGCCCAGTTTGGCATGCCGACAGAATAACCAAGTGACATTTGCTCAAATCGAGGTCTTTGATTACCTGGGCAGCCGTAAGCTGCGTACCTCGCGCAAGGGTCAACTCTGACTCGAGAGGATCTTCTAATGAAGAAAATCCATGGCAGGCAAAATGCAAATACGAATGCTCGGAAACCGCATGCACCACAGCATCACTTGTCGCGGCACGTCCGCGCAAACATTCGCTGATATCGAATGTCCCCTTTGCCATCTCTATCTCCAAACCCGCGAACGGGAGGTTCTCAGACGGGTCTTGAACAGCAAGCAAAGATGACCGGGGCAGCCCACGCCGAATTAATCGCTCCTCGCAAAGGTGAAGTAACTCGCTGCCCGGAGCGTACCGAATGCTGTATTGATCGAGAAATGCGGCGCGCCCTTGTTTGGTCCAGACGGTGGCAGTATGCGGTCCTAGAACTTCCAATGGGGTACCGAGCACTAAGATTGTTGACCCTGCCGCAAGTTCGCAGTCTGCCAACTTATCAATTAGATTAGTCTATGTGATGTGAAGCAATGTAAGACAGATACTGAGCAAACGTCTCGGGTTCCATATGGACCGCTTGATCAACCTGACCTGCCACTGATTTTTCATCCGGCGGCGTTTAGAGTCTCGGAGTTGGTCTTGTCGGCATGCTGCTGCGCTATCCCTATGAGGTGCGCGGCGAGCACGAGTATTTCGACGAGATCCAGGACGTCAAAGTCACCAAAGACATGCTCGACCTCGCCAAGCGCATCGTCAACCAGAAGGCCGGTCAGTTCGAGCCCGAGAAGTTCGAGGATCAGTATGAGACCGCGCTCATCGACCTCATCAAACGGAAGCGGGCCGGCAAGCCCATCACGCCGAAGGAGCGGCCGCGCGGAGAGCAAGGCTGAGAGTCTTCTGTCGCAGGGAGCCCTCGGAGCGTTTCATCAGCTTCGAGAGTTTGGTCACTGGAGTGCGGGCCTTGGAATGTGCCTTGAGCAGCTTGACATCTTCCTTGGTGTACTCTTTGCGCTTGTTCTTCACTTGTTTGGCCACTTGATCTTCTCCAGCTTCATCGAGGTGCCGGCTTAAGGTGATCATGCGAATCCGTCAAGCGCTCGCTCCATTGCTAGGTGACTACGGTTTTCCTTTGCCCAGAACTTGTGCCGTCCCGCCTGATAGGACTGAACCGCCCCGGGTTTGCCGGAGGCCATTTGGTTTAAGTTACGCCGCCATGGCGGGTTGTTCCAGCATGGCGTAGTAGCGTTGCTCGGCTTCGGCCGGCGGTATGTTGCCGATGGACTCCAGAAGCCTTCGGTTGTTGAACCAATCGACCCATTCCAGGGTCGCGAACTCGACCGCCTCGAAGCTGCGCCACGGCCCGCGTCGGTGGATCACCTCAGCCTTGTAGAGACCGTTGATGGTTTCGGCGAGGGCGTTGTCATAGGAATCTCCGACACTGCCGACCGAAGGCTCCACGCCGGCTTCGGCCAGGCGCTCGGTGTATTTGATTGAGACGTATTGGCTGCCCCTGTCGTTGTGGTGCACGAGCCCGCCGCGGTGGACCGGCCGTCGATCATGCAGGGCCTGCTCCAACGCATCGAGCACGAAGCCTGCGTGCGCCGTACGCGAAGCCCGCCAGCCCACGATCCTGCGGGCATAGGCGTCGATGACGAAGGCGACGTAAACGAAGCCGGTCCAGGTCGCGACATAGGTGAAGTCGGAGAGCCACAGGACGTTCGGCCTCGGCGCCTTGAACTGGCGGTTGACGTGATCCAGCGGGCATGGCGCGGCCTTGTCGCTGGCCGTGGTTTTGACGGGCTTGCCGCGGACGACCCCTTGCAGGCCCCAAGTCCCGCATCAGCCGCGACACTGTGCAACGGGCAACATCGAAGCCTTCGCGCTTGAGCTGGCGCCAGACCTTGCGCACGCCATAGACGGAGAAGTTCTGATCGAACACTCGCCGAACCTCGATCTTCAGGGCTGCATCCTGCCTGGCGCGGGCCGACAGCCTGGCCGGATCGCGCCGCTTGGCGACATGGGCGTGGTAGGTCGAGGGGGCGATCGGCAAGACCTTGCAGATCGGCTCGACCCCATGCGCCCCACGATGATCGTCGATGAAGGTGATCATGGCTTGGACCGGCGGTCGAGCTCCGCCATCGCAAAATACGCGCTTGCCTTGCGCAGGATCTCGTTGGCCTGCCGAAGCTCGCGGTTCTCCCGTTCGAGGGCCTTCAGCTTCTCGGCCATGTCGGTCGGAGCGCCGGCCCGCTGCCCGCTGTCGATCTCGGCCTTCCTGACCCAGTCATGCAGCGTCTGCGGCGTGCAGCCAATCTTGGCGGCAATCGATGTCACCGCCGCCCAGCGAGAGGGGTGCTCGTTCGCGTGATCCAGAACCATCCGTACCGCTCGGGCCCGGACCTCGGGTGAAAACTTGTTCGTCGTCTTGCTCGTCATGGCTCCATCCTCTCAGGAGTTGGAGCCTCCGGCAAACCCGGCGCGGTTCAGACCGATCGCGGCGTGTTGACCCCAGTCCCTCAAGGCCACGTTGCATGCGGCGCGGAATAGATCAGGCCCAAGCTCGCCTGCTCGAACGGGTCAACCAAGATACCTTCGCTCCAAGTTCGCCTTCCGCATCGACAAGGGCAGCTTGCGAGGGCATTCGGTTCCGGGATGACCTTCCGGGACACCGTCGAAACGCCTTGCTCCGGATCGGTTGGGGCCATCCGCAAATTATGGAGATTCTGCACAGTCGCCACGAGTGCGGTTTTGCTCTATGGGAAACAGCGTGACGTCATGACGTCGCCATCGATTCGAGGAATTTTCGATGCGCACACCGTTCTTGACCCTCATCGCGATCGCCGCATTGCAGTCTGCCGCACCGGCCGAGGCCCAGACCTTCGATCCGCGCTATCCGGTTTGCATGCACGTCTATACTAGTGGCGGATTCGGCGGCGACTATTACGACTGCTCGTTTGCCTCGATCCCGCAGTGTCGCGCCTCGGCCTCCGGCCGCGCCGCAAACTGCGACGTCAATCCATACCACGCCTTCAACGCGCCGCCGCCGGCGCGCCACAGTCGTTACAATCGGGTGGATTAGAGCATGATCCGGAAAACTGCGGGGCGGTTTTCCGAAAAGATCACGGTCAAACAATAACCTAAAGCGCGATGATGATTCACCCGAATCTCATCGCGCTTTAGCTCCTTCCGCCAGCGCGCGGTCATGCCGCCGGCGCAGACTCGGCCCTGCTCACGGCGTCGATGATGATGTCCTTCAGCACCCAGGCGAGCCGCTGCGTGGTCCAATCGCTATCATGCAGCCTGTCGGTATCCTCGGGATCGACCATGCGATCGAACGACACGCGTTCGACCTCGTGCCAGCCCTTCATTAGGGTGAAGCGGCCGAACAAGTTAACGCCCGCCTCGCGTGCGATCTGACCGATTGCTTCTACCATCTGATTGGCCTTGTCGACCTTGGCCGGCGTCAGCACTGCCGGCACATATTGCAGATCCATCAGGATGACATCAGCCTTGCCGCCGTCGCGCAGCATGGCAAGCCCGTCGCGGATGGCGGCGATCGTCTCGGCGAAGCTCGGCGGCGGTGGAACGTTGTCTGGCTTCTGCCACACGGCGTTGGTGCCGACCTGCCAGATCACCAGGCTCGGTTGTTCGGCAATGACGTCGCGCTTCATCCGATCGCGCTCGAGCGGCGCCTCCTGGCCGCCGATGCCGCGGCCGATCACGTTGATGATGGGCTTCGCATAATGCTTGCGAAGCAGCGCTTCCAGTCGGTAGGGCAAGGCCACGATGTCGCCTTCACCGGCGATCGTTGATGAGCCGAGCGCAACCACCTTGGCCGGTGCCTCGCCTTGCAGGCTGCGCGCAAAATTGGTGAGCGCGTGCTCGAAAGGCGGTGGCAGGACTGGGATGGTGGAAGGGTTTCTCTCCACGGGGCGGCTCCTGCTGCGGCCGAAGCAACGTCAGGTAGATCTAGGATATCCCGCTTTGACGACAACGCCTAGGGCAGTGGCCAGCACTCATCTTGAAGCAGCCGTTTTCCGATAGGCCTCGACCATCACAGGAGTGATGTCACTCGGATAGCAGAGCGGCGCAGAGCCGCCCGGCCGCGAGTAGGCGCTTCTCCCGCCGCATGATCGACCATTACGCATCAGGTCATCCGGACAAGCGCAGGGCCTGCCAGTTGCGTGATACTGGTCTCGGCTCGCCTTGATATTGCTGCGATGGCCGCTGCGGTCAGGACAACTTCAACCTTCCGCTTGGTATCGCCTTGCTGAGGCGCGGGCTCTTGGGGCGTTTTGGGAGGTGTGGTGATGGCGCCACTCGGTCCGGGCGGAACAGTTTTGGAGACCTGCGGCTGGGAGACGTCGCTCGGGATCGCTGTCAGTGCGAGCCGCTTTGCAGCGGGCTTGGGTACCTGTGCTGCAGTCACAGGCGGCGTGTTAAGAGTCCGCCCATCCGGACGGCCCATGGAGTAGGCTCCAAAGGCTGTAAGGCCCAGAAGAACGATGACAATCCCGCCCCGCATAGTGGGCATCCAAGCGAAGGCTGAGTGACCGCGCAAGCTGTGAACCTGGCATTCTACATCTTCGGAAGGGGCACCCCCGTATTTTACCGGGGGCGCGGTGCTAGTGTTGGAGGCGACCCCGTTTGCTGCGCACGTTCGGGTTATCGCGCTGTTCGACAGACGCATTCTTGCCAGGGCGCCGTCGAAACGCCTTGTTCCGGATCGGTTGAGGCAATCCGCACATCATAGAGGTTCGCCGTCGGCTCGTCATAGCCCTTAGACAACATCCTCGGGCGGACACTCTGGGCACGCATCGCCGATCGAATCCAGGACCTCGCCGATCGCGACCGCTGCGGCCTCCGGAGAAACCCCGGCCGGCGGATTCCGATGCGCGATATCGAACGCGCGGTCACGAGCGTGCGGGTCGGCACGATCCTGCAGCCAAGCGTGCTCCTCGCATTCGCGGATGGCGCCGGCGTCCTGAAGCACGGAGATCGCCCAGCCCCTCAGCGTCCTGATTGCGGGTCGCCTTTCCTTGAACATCAGCATCGAGATCGCTCCTGCCAGGACGAATCCTCGCCGCCCGTTGTCCGTTCCGGCTGCTAACACAGACCAGGGATTCCGAATCGTCATACCTGCGGCTTGTCCACCTGTTCCGCCGGCCTATGCACAGCTAGGCGACCAGCGCCGGATCTTCCTTTTCCCCAGTCGCGATGAATTTGAGCGCACCATCCGGAAGTGGGCGCTGCAGTGACTTGGCCTCATCCCAGGGCGCTCGCATCCAGACGTCGTGCTCCTCGGCGTTCGTCAGGATCACTGGCATCGCCTTTGGATGCACGCGCTTGACCTCGGCGTTGGGATCGCAGGTCAGGAAGCCGTAGACGTCGGTGGTGACTTCGCCTTCCTTGACCTTGCGCACACTCGTCCAGTTCGTCCAGAGGCCGGCGAAGGCGAGTAGCGGGCGCGTATCGTCGTGCACAAACCAGACGGGCGCCTTTTGGCCATCGGTTATGTCGTACTCGCTGAAAGACGTGAACGGGACCAGGCAGCGATGCTCGGGGCCGAGCCACGGTTTCCAATGGCCACTCTTGACGTTCCGAATGTTGGTGGTGCCGCTGTCCGGCTCGAGCCGGAGCAATTCCTTAAATTCGGCCGTTTTGCCCTTGGACTAGAGTTTTTGTGCCCGCTTCTTGGCAGCTTCGAACAGGACGCTCTGAGACGATGGCATGCCCCATCGCGCCATGACGATCTCCCGCCCTTCGGCGGCGTTTCGGACGATGGGCGCCTGGTAATCCGGAAAGATGCCGGGCATGCTCGGCAAGTTGCCGACGCGACTGTTGAGCGCACTGAACAGCCGTCGGATGGCGTCCACGTTCTTCGTCATCGAGTAAAGATTGCACATCTTGAGTCCTCGGGCGGCGCTTGGCGCGCGCGCTGCACCAACTGCAACAAGGTAGAGCCGCAAGATCGACGTCCAGCTTGGTCCCGCAGCGGGCATTCGATTTCAAGTCAAGCGCGTCGGATGATGTTTACCCAGCGTAACGTGCGCTGCAAGCGGTGTCTGCTCCCTGGGGCGAGTCCTAGTTTTCGACTCCGTGTCGCCTGTGTAGGTTGGACGCTTACTGCATCAGATTCGGGTCACAGTTGGAGCAATGATAGTGAGACTTGAAAGTTGGCTGACCGCCCTAGTTTGCCTATTAGTTACCGCTGGACTCGCAGTCGGAGCCATCGTGACTCAAGGCGAGGGACCGGATGACAGCTTCCTTAAGGCAGTTTGGCAGCAGTTAGATAACGTGGGCATCGATGTAGTGTTAGGAAAGGCCTCGGATCTCGCGGCGTCAGGCGTGCCAAGGCTGGCGTCGTTGAAAGGTTATGCACCAAAGGAAAAAGATTGGGGAAGCTTCACGAAGGAAGCGTGGCCGTACGCTTTTGCACAAGGACGTTCCGGCGTGCTCTTCGCCTACCGTCCGAGCGCAGTGCCCAAACGATTGGCCACTAAAAAAGCCGCTTGCGGTCGTCCTAAGCTATCCCTGGATGAAGGTTGCCGGTTCGTGAGGAATTGGCTGGCGGCAGCCCCGGAGAACCGAGTTTTTCTAGCGTTTACCAACGAAGATTTCGAATCTGCTTCGAAAGCAAAACTAGCTCTGGAGAAAGCGGGCTACGTCGTGTTTGTGTTTCTGAAAGGCAAGAACGAAAAGCCTTGGGCCAGTCCGGCTTTGGTCGGCGAGGTCTTCGCACAGGCAACTCACAGACTTGTACTGGATACTCTGAGCGCGAGAGGGAGTGCCGGCGTACGCTTCGAAAGCTTATGCTGTGAGCCTTATCTCGCACCATCCTACCCTGAAACAGCACTCTCGAAGGCCCTCGCTGGACAGAGCAAATGAACCGGCGGGACCAAGCCCATGACCGGTCGCGCTGCTGACAGGTTTTTTCGAGCAGGTGTGCGTGACCTCAATCAGTGAGATCTTGCAAGCTCATAAATTGGCTGTTGAGTCTTCTCCAGGAGTCCGCAACGTCGGCCATCTCCGATGCTTCGGAAAGGTGCACGATAGAACGCGGCATTGTCGTTCAAGACTATTCGATTGATCCTAGATTGTATCTCGTCGTCTATTCAGATTTCTGGCCGCCCGCCATGCCAAACGCTTGTATGATTGTTGGAAGATAGCGTCGGACTTGGTTCCGATCGCTTTCCTTTTCGGCCTCGCTCAATTTTGAATAAGGGCGGGCGATCTGTTCCTCCCAGCGCGCGACCAGATCCGCAGGGATGATCAAAGAGCCGTTCGGAGCTCGAATACAATGGTCATGCACGTAACGCTGCCAGTGGGCCCACCGTTCGTGCTCGATGTTCGCGAGAGCTTCGATGAGTTGCTCGAGCTCAGGCGAGGATAGCTGACCAGACTTTCGCAAACTAGATCAATCCCTTCCTTGCGAGTCGTCGATAGTGTTCACCCAATGCAGTAAGCCGAAGCGTCTTGCTTTGCATGGCCGCGTGCCACATGTGCGGCGCCCCCTCAGGAACGACCAATCCATTGCGATTATACTTTTGCAGGATCGCGAACACCACGGTGTTTTCCAGGTTCGGCGGCGGCACATCCGGCGGCAGAGGCTGGGGCCGCTCGGGTTCGTAAGTCGGGTCAAGCTGGAACTGCGAGCCGGCGTCGGGGAAGAACTCCGAGATTCGACGAAGGTCCGACAACTGCAGAGGAGGCTGCACTTTTCGCAGTGACACGAAGCGCTTGACGTTCGTCTTGAATACCGGCCGCTGGGCCCATGGGCCGAGTGATTGATCGATGTGGGCATAAACCCCGCCAGGTGTCACGTCTCCCACCAGATTTGCTGCGGCCCCACCGAGAGCATCGACGAGAAGGCTAGTGAATACGCCGCCCTCGTCATTCTCCTCGGCATACTGTTCCGCCGTCGAGGCGGTGAGTATCGTGACCCCGTCGCTGATTTCGGACACTTTCGCGTTGGTTGGGCTGTCGCCTGCGATTCCGCTGTGGCAACAATCCAATATGATGACCTTGTTCTGGATATGAGACTTCGTGGCCAGCGTCATGATCTCGGCGAGCGGGACACCATCGTCGCCGGTTTCGCAATCACTTGCGCAGAGGTATCCGCCAGTAATATCGAGATGTCCGTGGCCGGCAAAATATAGGAGAGCTATCTCCCCGTCGCCGGCAAAAAGCTCACGAATAAGTTCCTTGAGCTCTTGTCGCTTGACCGCATCGCGCGGGGCTGTTCCCGATTTCAGATTGACGCCGAAGTTGACGGACCCATCGGCGTGTCTCTCAAGCATGGCCTTCACGCTATGGGCATCGTCTACCGCCCCATAAAGCGGTGTGATGGATTCGTAGTAATCGATGCCGACGACAAGAGCTTTTCTCATGGGTAGTCTCTCAAAGCGAATCGATGAAGGCTTTGATGTTGTCCCAAGTCCACACGACAGTATTGACGCCATCGAGCTTCGTGCGGTCGTCGGTATAAGCCCAGACGCCACGCAGCGGAACTTTCTCTTCTTTGGCGCATTGGATTTCCCACCTCTGACCACTCGAAGTTTGCGAATCCTTGCTAATCAGCGCAATGACACCATCCGAGCGACGAATTCTGGTTCGGACGCGATCCTTCCATTCCTTATCATAGGGCTCCTTGACTGACATGTCGACGTAGTCGAATGGCGTCTTGGTGTTCAGGGCCTGGCCCTTCAGCAAGTCACGCTGTTTAACGTCTTCCATCGCGAAAGCGACGAAAATGGTCTTCTTATCGGCCATGTATCATCTCCAGTAAAACGTAGACTGCTGTTGTGGCCCTCGGGCCCGCCAGGAGCTTTGCTCGACGAATAAATAGGGCTGCATCTCCAACCGAACAACAACGTGTCGCGAGAACCTAGGGTAATCCCGAGGGTCGCGATCATGGCCGTTGCCGCGACGCCAGGGCCGTTCCGCCCGTGCGAATAGTGCGCGGGCAGAACCAGCCAGATTCTATATAAGTAGATTGTGTTCAGCGCGAAACGGTTGCGAAGGGATCGCCGTAGAAACAATACGCTGCATACGTATCGCGCCCGCTTCCGTCCTTGTATGCCTCGGCCCGTATCGCCGAGAAGATCTTGGCCAGCGGCATTTCAGGAGTGTTCTTCAACGCTTCGTAGAAAGACGTCGCTACTTTATTCGCGACGGAATCTTCGACGCTCCAAAGGGGCGCAATGACCGCGGTAGCTCCGAGCTTGATGAAGGATGCGACGAATCCTCCGAGGCCGACCAACGACGGGACCGTCTGCCCTACCTTGCAGGCATTGAGGAAGACCACCGGTCGCTTAGCCCTGAAAAGCTTAGCGAGGCCTGACATTCCAAGTAATGCCGTCGATGACAACGTCCGCCCGCCTTCAAGGGCGATGGTCTGAATTCCACTCCCGTCGTCGTCGCCGTGGCAGATAAAATGCACCAAAGTCCTCGCTTCGGTGCCGAGCCTGGATTGTATTGTTGCGAAGTCGGCTGGTTCGATCTTGTCGCCGGAATACCGCGCAAGCACCATCGCGGCTTCATTATCAGAAAAGGCGAGCTTGCAGCTTCCCGGGTACGCGGGAGCAACGACGAAGCAGTCCCGCAGTTGTATCTTGCTTGAGGGGGCGATGACCCTTGTATCCGTCCATCGCCCGACTTGAAACTCGACGCCGAGCGCCGGGCGTTCTTCGTAGTCGGTGCCGTTCTTCCACCGGGTCGGGATCATGAGCTCCCAAGGAACATAAGGCTCGGCGGTGACAATTGCGATCGTTTTGATCGCAATTCCTGCATCGATCAGATCCCAGAAGGCTTTTTGAAACAATCTGGGAGAGCCCTCGAACAAAACGTTGCCGGCGCCCTTCAGTTCTGCGATCAGCGCGGTTCCGTCGGGCTGGGCGGTGAACTTTTTCATAAAGCCGGCGATGAGATCGCGGGTCACGTTTGGCAAATTCCAGGGGCATGTCTGCCGTTCCCGAAATTCCTCAAGGTGACGAGTTTGTACCGAGCAAAGATAGGATCGACCATCATTCGCGTCGGCGGCAACTATCGTGACGACCAGATCGGGAGTCTCGGCCTCGGTCCCACTAACTTCGATGCATCCAGGCGGCGGAGCCGGTGTTACCGCCCAAGGGTCGGGCTGAGGAGGCTCGGAAGGGGGGATGGCACCACTTGCTTTAGTAGTCACGCCCGAAATGGACACAGTTCGCGTAACTCGGCCACACGGTCGCGAATTCACATAGAAAATGGCTGCGATGAAGGGCTGACCCGTTACCTTATCTGGTTTGTCGACTACCGTCAGCGCGAACCGTCCAATGTCGAGGCGGTCAGTCGAAACGTCCAACTTGAACGATGTCGTCGCACGCTCTTCGAGTACGAAATGATCGCTTGTGGCGAGCGTCATCTCTATTCGCGTGCCTGCGACTGCCTTGATCGGTTCGGAAGATTCTCCTTCCGAAGGGGCCAGCTCGTCCAGATAGACCTTGGCGAAAAATCGACTTCCTTCGCGGAGCGAGCCCGCCTCCTCGAGCTCCAAATGTGGCGTGCGCTCCACCAAATCGGGAGCGGGTGCATCGACTAGAGGATTGGCGATCGGTCCAAAGTCATGGCCTCGAGGGTTTTCGTGGGATGCGGTCCTCCTGCGGCCGCTTTTGCCAGTGCCTCGACCGCGCCTACGCATACCTAAAATACCCGGCTCCGGCAGGTCTCTCTGAGGAGAGCCCTCCTCGATCTCGATCCTCTCGGCATCGAGTGCCTCGCGAAGTCGTTCGACTTTCAGGTCCATTGCGGGGGTCAAGGGCTCGAGCGCCTCGAGTATTCGGATCAGCAATGGCCTCACCCGTTCGCGCCAAGTAACGTTTTGAAGGAGGGGTTCAAGTTCCTCCAATGCCTCCCCGAACTTGCGGCTATCCAGCAATTTTCGCCCACGGAGATATCGTTGTTCGAACGAGCTCCGCTCCGGTCGATCGGCTCCTGGCATTAAGCGTCCCTCGGCTCGATGCGTTCTTCATGGCAGGCATAGCCGTCTTCGTCGACGTATGTCGCCTTGAATTGTTTATCTTCGATATCAATCACGGAGAACCCCATATACGCCCAGTGCTCGAGCCCGTTTTCAATGTATCTCCGGTCTTCGTATGTCGCCGGCGGTGGGTAGGCGTCGTTTTCGCCGTGGGTCATATACACGGGGACGCCGCCATGCCCGACCAGGCGCGCATATTCGAGATCGGCGTGGGGCTCGTGAAGAATACATCTGTGCTCGTGGCCCCAAATGGCTCCAAATATCCTATTGTCGGAGAGCAGCGCGCCCAGCTTCTCCCGCAGGGTCTCGCCAACATCTGGTGCGTCCTCGTAGGCGCTGAAGAATTGGTGGTGCGTGAGAAGAACAGCTCTCTGGCTGTTCCTGGCAAGCGTGTCCGCTAGCCATACCGCCTGGGGGTCTTTCAGGCCGTTGTCATCGTAAGCGGTGTCGAGGCCGATGAATTGCCAATTCGCGTTTGCAAGTCGGAAGAAACTCGAGTTTGCCTGTTTGGCAAAGCGAGGATCCGCGAGCAGGGTGCCAAAATAGGCGTGCCCGCCGGAGTACATGTCGTGATTCCCGTTCAACGACCATGAGCCGACCCTATCGTGTTCCTCGATATAGACCGGCCAATACGGCAGGAAGCGCTTTTCGTACTCGTATTTGAAACCCGAATAGTACACGTCGCCGAGATGGATGACGTGACATTCGGTGCCGTTCTGGAGGCATTCTTCGACGTATTTGCGCATCTGGCCCGCGACCTTCTGCGCTCGCGGAAGTCCGCTACCCCAGTCGCCGACCATGACTAACCGACAACGATTTGCCATTGTGTGTGTCGGAGCTGGCGTTGGGTTGAACGGATGCGGGTTTCGGAACTTGGAAATTCCCATCGCTACCAGCGAGCTGACCCAACCCGGGTCGGTAATTGAGAACTTGTCGAATACGCGTCGCCTGGCCGGGGGCAGGCCCTCCTCAAGCGAGCGATCGGTCACCCGGGGCTCCGGGTCATCGTCGCGGCGCTGCGCTTGCTCTTGCTGTGGCGGTAAATGATCGGGGCTTTCCGGATCATCAAAGTATTCTTGGAGTGCGCTCTGGGTGATACTAATGACGGGATCGCTGCTGATGAAACATTTGTCGTCGAGAGACGATTCCGTCGTCCCCCCTCGTCGCTGCGGCGGGGTATCAAACCCGGCCGGACCGGAAGACGTGGCTTTTTCATCTTCTAGGGCTGCATCGAATTCCGCAGAAGCCTGCTCGTATTCTTGGGGATCTATCGGAAGATCATGGTCTCCGCTCGGGGCGCCGCCGCGCCTCTCGGTGGAGCGGCGATTAAGCTCCTGCGAGATAACCTCCATCTGCGCGAGCACGAACTCGCGATTTAGCAATTCCCTAATCATCCTTCCCTCCAGCAATTCGGGCAAGTTGGGTGAGCGTGCGATATTGCTTCGATACACCAAAACCTAGGTCATTCCCGCAGATCGGGCCCAGCAGCTTCCTGCGAATGAACCTACCACCGCCTATGGCGATCCTAGGCTCAGCGGACGGCCGTCCTTACCTAGTGAACATCCTAGGCGTGCACTTTTATATCATAAGGCAGTCTCTGTGGTTGATGCCTGGTGGCTTTCGCCGGGCTTTGACCTGCCGGCGGAATCCATGGGCTTCTGGTCCAAGACGGCCAAGATCGCGGATCGATCCAACCCGGTCGAAATGGCCCGCAGTTCGATGCGCGAGCTATCGGAACGGGGCCTCGACATTCCGGCGCAAGTCGCCACGCCGATCTTTGAGGCGGAACGCGCAGGCAGTCTCGAGAACGCCAGTCCAGAGCTAAAACATCGGTTTTGGACGGCCTACGGCACGCTGAACTCGAAGATCAAATCGCCGGAAGATGCGAAAAACTACTATAGGCGGTTTTTCTACGGCATCCTCTCCGCACTGCTGGCCCTCCAGCTCTACTATTCGGCGTTCGTCTCGGCCCAAAAAGGGCTCGTCGAGACGGCCAAGGAATTTCAAGCACCGGAAATCGCGGCGGTCATACCAGCAGACTCCGTCAAGGCCGCTGCGAGATCGGATGAACTCAAGGCCAAGCAGCAGAGCTATCTCGACGTAACTAACTATCTGATGGGCTTTCCACGTAGGCTCGCCGACTCGCTCATCATCATCGGCATGGAGACGCACAACGGGCGGGGTGCTAAAAAGCCGGAGATCGTCGCACAGGTCGAATTGGAGCTGGCCACCTCTTTTGTCGGCGGATTCCTGCTGCCCGTTCTGTACGGAATGTTGGGGGCTATCGCCTTTGTCCTGAGGCGGCTTTCCGATGAGAACACGGCAGCCGTTACAGCACGTGCTCTCAAGAGCAGATACTCGTTACGGGTACCAATTGGAGCACTTTCGGGATTGGCGGCCGGATGGTTGCTCCAGCCCGCAGGATCCGTCACCGCGTCGCTCTCTCCCTTCGCTCTAGCCTTCGTCGCGGGATATAGCGCGGATCTCGTCTTCACTGCTATGGATCGCATCGTGGCGGCCTTCACCAGCCCGCAGCCAGCGGCGTCCAGTCCACCTTCTCCTTCAGGTACGCCGGAGCAGACCGCACAATCACCATCGGTGCAATCGATCCCGACCGACCGGCCGAATCTAACTCCTGTCACGAACGACGGCAGCGACAGCCAACGGCTGATCTCTGGGCACACGCCGCTGTCGTCGGGCACCCCTCAAACGCCGGCCCCTGGAGAGGGGCGAACCCCGCCGAGTTCGAGAGCCCAAGCCAATTTGGACGTTTGATGCTTCTCTAAGGAGACTTCACTATGCCAATCACATTTGCACAAATTCAGTCCTTGTCCTCCCGGATTAACGATGAATACGCGGCTGCCTTTCACGCGCCTGGATTCAACGACGTTCTTTCAAGATACAACATTCTCGATAACGGGCTCAGGACCGCGCATTTCTTCGCACAAATGCTGGAAGAGACTGGTGGCTTCAAGATCCAGACTGAGAGCCTATGGTATTCACCATCCCGGTTGATGGCGGTTTGGCCGCGCCGCTTTCCGACCCTCGAGATTGCGGAGCAATACGCGCACAACGAGGAAAAGCTCGGAAACTACGTCTACGGGGGACGACTCGGAAACGTCAATCCAGGCGACGGTTTCCGCTATCGTGGACGGGGATTGCTGCAGATCACAGGTCGAAACGCGTACGCGAAGTACGGAAACCAGCTTGGGATCGATCTCGAAGGGAACCCCGACCTGGCATTTCATCGCGATCACTGCCTCGCAATCGCCGCCGCGGAGTGGGCAGCTAGCGGTCATCATGGCAGGTCGTGCAATGAACTCGCTGATGCAGACGATCTCGTCGACGTCACTTATGCTATCAATGGAGGGCAGACGGGAACTGATGACCGGCGCCACTGGTTGAGGAAGACCAAGGCGTTATGGGCAAGTCCAGCGATGGCCGCCGCATCAGAGATGTTGTCCAGTAGGGCGAGTGCCAATCTCGATGTAGCACATGTCTCGGAGGAGTTGCCGGCGGTTGCGCCAGCAGCTGCCCCGGGCGCTGGAGCGCCAAGCGGCTTCGGCCTTCGTGCCGCGGCCACCGCGCTGGCCGAATGGCGCAAATTCGGCGAGCAGACCTACGATATCGCAGGACACGCCACTCGGGTCGGACACAAGGAGGGGGAGGATCCTTATTATCGTTACGTTGGCGAATATTGGAAATACGGCGTCAACAACGATACGCTTACGGGACGCGATCACAGTGTTCCGTGGTCGGCCGCATTCATCTCTTGGGTGATGCGAAGCGCGGGAGCAGGCGATCGCTTCCACTACAGTCCGCAGCACTCCGTCTACATCTTCCGGGCAATCAAAGACCTTCTGCTAGGCAAGCCACAGGCCGGTTACTACTGCTACCAATTGCGGGAGTGGAAGCCGCAAGTGGGAGATCTCGTCTGCTGGGCACGGCGCGAAGGAATTGACTATGAGCATCAGAACGGCGGTGATTATCCCGGACATTGCGACGTCATCGTGGAAGTTGGGGCCAACGAAGTGCAGGTGGTCGGCGGCAACGTCGGTGACTCGGTGACCAAGCGTCCTCTGGGACTCAACGACGGAGGCTTTCTACGAGCCGTCAATCAGGGTGGCGAGAACCTCTTCGGTATCATGCGGTGCAGGCTCTGAGGCCGACCTCGCAACTTGCGCGGTGCGGAAATCACGCAGGCCAGCATCGCGCTTTCGCGACCATTCGTTTTTGTGGCCTGTGACATCGCTTTCATGTGGAAGCCGACAGCTACATCGGTGCTTTCGAATGCCTTCTTGGAGCTCAGTTGAAGAGCTCAATCAGCTGCCCACGCAACATGCGATTGAGAAATGGATCCTTCCGCGATCGGAGGCATAGACCGCGCGCAAGCCCGCGAGTGAGATCGAGGACGGGCTTTCGGGGCGCTACAAGCTGGAACGATAAGCTAGAGTTTTGGAGTGTGATCGTTCGTGAGTACTACAAGGCGAGGTCTCGGCCGCAGATCGAGGGTATCGTACACGTGATCCAGCGTGATCGACGCGCCTATGGATGGGATCGGGATCGCAACCCCGAAATCTTCGATTGATTCATCGGTCCAGGTTCCGTCGGATTGCCGCCTGTGAACCTTGACGAGGACTAATTCCGATTCGATCTGCATCACCGTATCGACGGATTGCAGCCTCTGATACTCCCGCAATTTATCGCCGAAGTTGACGAACGAAGTGCCCGGCGACGTGATTTCCACGATGACCGTCGGCTTCGACGCCATCTTCGCCGAAGGGTCGGGCGGCCCGCAGTCCACGACAACATCTGGATATCGAACCGTATCGCGGTCGGTTTGAACCGCAGTATCGCTGGATGTCATGCGGCACCCCTTTTTCTTTCCATCCGGGGCGATGGCGACCAAAACGTTGCTGCAGATGACGTTGTGACCTTCATTGGCGGCAGGCATGGCATAGGCCACACCGTTGATGAGCTCATACGCTCATCGGCCCCCGAAATGGCCTCGAAGAATTCGTCGACCGCGAGTTTTGGTTGAGAGACGACTTCCATAGACATCATCCGGGTAACATTGCCGATCATTCTGCCACATCTGAACCACTATATTCGAGAAGTCGGACATGGTCCTGTTTTCATCTTTGAAAATGCGCTTTGTCGTTTCCCGTCTATTTGTTGCAATTTTGAGCGCATATTAGGGAGTCTCCCAGTACACGACATCGGCCGGATTTGCTCGGATGTTAGCCTACATCGGAGCGACATCGCATGATCGAGGCGTTTTCCGTGGCAACAGCTCATCATTTTCAGGATGCTTTGGCGTCCCAGGCCCGACTGAGATACGAGGTCTTTGTCAGAAGGAGGAAGCTGGATCACGCGTCTTGGGGCGGACTTGAGTTCGACGAATTCGATACGCCGGCCGCGACGTATCTGGTTTGGCGTGACCAGGAAGGGGTGGTGAGGGGATTGGCCCGGCTACTGCGTACGACCAGACCGTACATGCTGCGAAGCTATTGGCCGCATTTGGTGGAAGACGGTGATACCCCGGTATCTCCAAAGATCTTCGAAGTTACCCGAGTGTGTGTCGACAAATCGGTCAAACCCGTGATCCGGCAGACGATCTTTCCGGAGCTTCTATGCGCGATCCAGGAGTTCCTACTGCTCAACCAAGGTACGGGTATGATAGGGGTTACCCGCCAGCATCTGCTCGCACATTTCATACGATCTGGCATCCGGTGGTTGGGGCCTGCGCATCTGATCGAAGGTGAGATGGAGCGCGCCTTCTTGGTGCCGACACCGTGCATACGTCCTATCTGGCATTGCGATAAACTTGGCATCGGAACCGACGTCCTTGCTCTCGGTCCCGAGACGTCGTCGGAAAGGACCGCCGCATGAGGGAGACCTCCAGCGGGGCGAACGACGATAATACGGCGCGCAACATGGCGGACGCGCTCACCTATCTTGGGCGAGTTGCGCGCGACGCTGGATACGATTCGGTGGTCGCGGACATCCTGTCGCTGCGCGATAAATTGAACTTGATCGCAACAGCGGAAGAGGCAAACCGGATCAAGAGGGCGAACGCATGAAAGCGAAGGCACGATCTCTCGACCTCGACCATGTCGACTTTCTTGCGGAGCATGAATCGGAAGTTCGCTCCTATTGTCGTCGACTGCCAGCCCTTCTGGCGTCCCGGACTTTTGAACGGAATAACCCGGCTGCCTTACGACGGTTACTTCGGAGCTGGTCTTGCCGAGATCGAGCGTTTCGAGAGGATGGCCGGGGATCCCTCCGGTGGCATCGATCCCGTTGCTGCTATCATCGTCGAGACCGTTCAGGGTGAGGGTGGCCTGAATGTCGCATCGACGGAATGGCTGATCGGTCTCGCAGATGCGGCCAAGCGTCTCGGCGCTTTGTTGATCGTCGATGAGATACAGACGGGTTGCGGCCGCACGGGCCCGTTCTTCAGTTTTGAGCGCGCTGGGCTCCAACCTGACATCGTGTGCCTTGCTAAATCAATCGGCGGTTACGGGCTTCCGATGTCGTTGCTGTTATTGCAACCAGAGCATGATGTGTGGTCGCCGGGCGAACACAACGGAACGTTCCGCGGGAACTCGCTTGCTTTCGTCACGGCTGCGGCCGCCCTTGATCTTTGGACCAACGACTTCGTCGCAGGTGTCGAAAGGCGTTCTCTGTTATTGGCGGATTGGGGCCGCTCAATGTCCGTCCGATATCCCGATCGTCTCTCCGCGATGGGCATTGGTATGATGCGTGGATTGGAATTCGCGCAATCGGCGGAAGCCGCCCACGTAGCCGAGTGCGCGGCCCGAGACCGTATCGTGATCGAGTGCTGCGGGCCCCGCGACGAGGTCCTGAAGATCATGGCACCGCTCAATATCGAGCTTGATCTCTTCTCATCGGCATTGGAACGGCTGGGCCGAACCATCGACGCGGTCTTTGAATCCAAAAAAAGCCCTTCAGCATTCAGAGCGAAATGATGCCGTCCTTGATCCCCATGATCACGGCGGTAATTCGATTGCCGGCACCGAGCTTCTTCATCGTATTGCCAACATGGAACTCGACGGTCTTCTGGGAAATGCCCAGGATCTCGCCGATCTCCCAGTTGGTCTTTCCTTCCTTACACCACTTGAGACATTCAATTTCCTGGTTGGTCAGGGTTGCTGCCTCCCGATTTTTCCTGTCGACCAGCTCGCAGTATTTCAGCCAATACTGGACGCAGACCATGTAGACGTAAGCCGACTTGTCGACTTCCGGACTTCCTTTCTCGCGAAAACTAAGACTAATCAGATCGGTTTCGCGGGCGGGACCGCGCATCGGAATGGTGATGCCGGAATGAACACACAACTCTCGACATTGCTCGAAGAAGTTTCGTTGGGTTCGGCTGATCTGGTTCGGAGCGCAAGCATCGGACCAGCGGAACGGCCAACGTGCGGTTTGCACGTGCTGCACGACTGGGTCGATTCTGTCCCACTGCATAGTCCGATAGGTCTTGAGATAGCCCCGTGGAAACTCGCTCCACGGGATCGAAACGAGACGCTTGTGCTGCGTTCGCGCGAAGACCGCGTTTTCAAATCCTGCGTCGCGCATCGTTGCGAGGAATAGATCCTTCAGCTCGATGTCGGTATTTGCTTCCTGAGATCTCTCAATGAATTCCTCTACAGTGACCATGGTGCCCCCAAGCTCCATTGGAATTAGCCGACGTACTTCAAAAATTCCCTCATATGCCCGTTGAAGGTGGCCGGCACTTGCCAATGTGGTGCGTGTCCGGCGTCGATCAAAACGGGTCTTCCCTTCCAGATGTTTCGGTACCTGAGCGCTTCGACGTAATCGATCCTCAAGAATGGATCCCGCGCGCCCTGAAGGATCGCCAGGGGACGGTCATCAGTGCCGACCGTTTCCACAGCATCCGCACCGACGCCCGCCATGCCGTTTCGAACCATCCAGTATCGCGCATTGCCGTCAGTTTCAGCGGCTACTTTCAGGTGGTCTTGCGAAGCGCGATTGGCTCCCATCATGGCACGGACATATCGCTGGCAGTCGTCGGAGGAGAACCTGCGGCGTCCGGCCAGAGCGGTCGACGGCGTCCATCGGAAGCCGGCGCCCACCCCTTCGGGATTCAGGCGTACCGGAGGAGTGCCAGTCAGCGCCAGAGACCGGACCTCGCGATACTGAGCGAGCATCTCTAGCCCGATATGGCCGCCGAGCGACCATCCGATCACGTGGTACGATCGATAGCCAAGTCTGGTCATGAGTCCGTGAAGCAGCGCCGCATAGCCGGGGAAGCTGTAGGTTCTTTGAGGTGTCCGCGACCAGTCAGATTCGCCGTGACCCGGAAGATCAGGGGCGACAACACCGAAGCCCGCATCTTCGAGCGCCCAAAACTGTCGAGCAAAGATCTCCTTCGAGGAAGAATTGCCGTGGATCAAAAGGACTCCAACGGCGCCGGGAGAGCCTTCCAGGACGCCTAGACGCAGGCCACCGATCGCACGCCTACGGGAGTGCATGGATGACTGCCAAGCGAAATGGGACCTGCGCTTGCGCAGGACCAACAATGATCTTCAAAGAACGAACTCACACAACCCTGAGCGACACTAAACTGAGTATGCCCGTATTGATGCACCAACGACTTTGCCGGTCAATAGTTTAATGGCTGCAGTTGCATGGATGTCTTAGAGTGGTTCGTACGTTTCGTACATAACGGTTACGCCGCGTATTGGTGAGGTCACGAGAACTGCTGTCTCGCGACCTTCGCAGGATCGAGGCCGGTCCATTGGTAAACGCCGCGCCCGATCGATTTGACAACCGGCGGCTTGGCATTCTTTGCGCGCAAAAGTCGAAGGCGTAGCCAGTCCTTGCCGTAACGTTCGAGCTCGGCGCCGCAAGCGGCACTCAACTCGGCTTCCGTGAATCCACGCCCGAGCTGTGCGATCGCATGGACGATGCGCCACCACAAATCCTGACTTTGCCAGCGGTGCGTCGCAATTCGCGTCTTCTTGTGTATTCTTTGCTTCTTCCGAATTGGTTCGTCTTTGAACCAAAACCCATATTTGCGCTCAAAGGTGATTTTCGACCCTGCGAGCTCCTTCCGTAGGTCACGGACGATGTGCTGCTTGATTCCGGGCCTCAGACTCGGCGCGAGCGCGTTGTACAACGCGGGCCCTCTCAGCCGATCACCTTTGGCGCGCAAGATAGTTGCCACCGCTTTCGCCAGCCGTTCGTTGCGCGCACCTTTCCAATCAGCTTCACCAACCGCGACCCGTACAGGTTTCGTAGGAGGAGCAACAAGGGTGATGGGCGGTGCGGAACGTCGAGCAGGTTGAGGCCGCTTGCCCTTTGCCTTTTCGCGCTGACCCGGCGTGAGTGGCCGAGGAATGTCGCTGAAAAGGGGGTAGCGAGAATCCTTCTTCCGCGAGCGGCGCCCAACTGCGACGTTGCTGGACGAGACGATAGGGCGATCCTGAACCGTGTCGTTGGGAGAAGCTGAGCCGAGGCGACCACGATCCGGCGACACGATCGTATCGGATTGAGCGACCGGCAGCGCCACCCCCTTATCCAAGAGAAGATTGGCCATGAGCCAGAGTCTGGCCGCCGCATCCTCGACGGCGGTGACGAACGACGCCGGCATCGAGCTCATGATCGCACGTCTCGATGCTTTCCATTCGTTTAAGGGCTTCGTTACGCCATTCGCAGATCCTTTCACGCGCGTCCGCACTTCGCCGTAATTGAATCCTTCAATCGTTCCTGTCTCGAGAAACGGCTTGTCCGCTTCACGGCAAACCCTCGCGCGCAGATCCGACTTCGCCAACGCCATCGTTCCCAAGCTGGAGAATCCCTCCACGCTAAAGGATTCGGGTTTCGGAGCGGTCAACGTCCAAGATCGTAGCGGCCCCCACGAACCGGCCGAACTCGCCCGAACTTGGATCACGCCGCTCGGAAAGGCCTGTAAAAATAGGAGTCCGCGCAAACGAGTCTTCTGCATATCAACCCGATCATGGAGTGGCGTATCAGCGGTGCGTCGGCGGCAAAAAAAGCGGCCCTTGCCATCCAGCCAACCGCAGCCGAACCGACGGCAAAATTGTTGGTGCCGGCGTTCACCGCCTGCGGTGTCGGGCCACTTGATTGATTGTGGCTGCGCACGGAATTATCGACGATGAGTAGGGCTCCATCGCTTGCCTCGAATTTCCCATCCCGAACGATTGTGACAAGCCAGATGTCGACGCGCAGGAATTCGACCGGCGGATCACTACCGCGGTTCGGTCGGCCGCCAATGCTGGTGTTTTTCTGCCCCTGAACTGGCCGTGCGCTTCGGGCTGAACCGCTTCGAGCAGCGTCTGCTTACTTTGGGGGATCGTTTTAGCGACCTCACATCTGTCGATAGTGTTGAACCTGTATTTTTCTGGCACGTCCTCTTAGCCGCCCAGCGGTACGTGGACCGATCAACCCGACTGACTTGGGTTCGATGGTGCGCGAGAAGTGTACGCGTGATCTGCGGATGGGTGGCGGAGACATGCGTTTGGAATGATATCTGATCGGAACGCGTGGGCGCGGGGCGAATATCTCGCTGCGGTGTCAATGCGTCAGATTGGGGTGAAACATGGCGCCGGTTGGACCCCCGTGTTGCTGAGCGGGCTAACCGACCATGCGATCGCGTCCTGTCCAGAAGTTCGCTCGTAGAATCTTCTTGTCGACTTTTCCGACGCCGGTCATCGGCAACTGTTTGACAAACTGGACTTGCTTCGGCGCATGAGCAGAGCCCTTGCGTGATTTGACCAGGTTGATCAACTCGTCCGGACTGGGGTTTGAGCCTTCGCGCGGAACGATGATCGCGGTGACTGCCTCTCCCCACTTTTCGTCGGGAATGCCCACCACCGCGACCATCGCGACATCTGAATGCTCCGACAGGACGTCTTCAATCTCACGTGGGAAGATGTTGAAACCACCGGAAACGATCATGTCCTTCTTGCGATCAAGGATGAACATGTAACCACGCTCGTCTTGGCGAGCGATGTCGCCGGTATGCAGCCAGCCGTTTTTCAGCGTTTCGGCCGTGACGTGGGGCTGTTTCCAGTATTCCGCCATCACATGCGGTGCTCGAACGCAGATTTCGCCCGCTTCGCCCGTTGCCACCTCTTGATTGTGGTCGTCAAGAATCTTGACGTCGCACGATGATATCGGGAAGCCGCAGGACAAAAATAGCTCCGGCGTCTTCGGATCGTGATCGGCTTTTCGCAGCACCGAAACAGGATAGCACTCGGTCTGGCCATAAAGCTGAGAGAAGACAGGTCCGATCCGCTCGATGCCTTCGGCCAGGCGGCTCGTGGACATCGCGGATGCGCCATATAGCAACAGCTCCAGTGATGAAAGGTCGGTTCTAGAAAGCGCGGGATGATCGAGTAGCACATAGATCATGGTTGGCACGAAGAGTGTGAAGTTGATACGCTCACGCTGTATCGTCAGCAGCACAGCTTCCGGATCGAATCCTTTCAGCAAGTGAACGGTGCCGCCAGTCATCAATGTCGGAAGGACCTTGGTTCCTGCGACATGGCTGATCGGAGCGACGGCAAGATACCGAGCTGCCTCCGGAATCTCGAAGTCGGCCAGGATCGCGCCGGCAAAGCCGCCATATTGGCGGTGGTATCGAAGCGCTCCCTTCGATCTCCCTGTGGTCCCGCCCGTGTAGTTGAGAATTGCGATGTCGTCGGGTCCGGCGAAGCTGCGCGGGGTTACGTGTCCGACGGCTTCGATGGCCTTCAGCAGATCGGTACCGTATTGAGCGCGACCTACGGTAAACACCGCTTTCAGCCCGGCGGCGCTCGCCGCGAGCTCGCCGCCTCGATCGTGGAACGCAGCGGAGTCAACTACCAGTATCGCGGACTCTGAGTCCTCAAGCTGAAATAGTTGATCTTGAAGGGAGCCGAGCGGGTGCAGCCAAGTAATGCCCAACCTGGCGAGCTGCGCCGCGACGCCCGCGCACCACATGTCTGCCCGGTTGGCGGTCAGGAGTGCGACGCGCGATCCTGGAGGCAGATTCATCTGCATAAAGACGCTCTGCATGCGTCCGATCAGGTCGAAAGCGCCTCGATAGCTCAGTGTCCCCTCCGGCCAGCTAAAGGCTGTTCGGGAGGGGTAGCGTGCGAGCGCCCGCAGGGTTTGCGCGCAGACCGTAGGGAAAGCGTGGAGTGACATGTCCACCTCGTCTTGGTTGTTTCTTTTCTGGCCCTGCTCATCCAAGGAAGCTGGGCGAAGTCTTCGTTTGCGGGGCGCGGATCATCGCGCCTGGCCGGCGCCGCGGAATTCCGTGATGGTCTGCGCGATCAAATCATCAACGGACAGGATATTTCTGACTCCGGAAGTTGAATGCCCGCCGCTCCAGATGTCCCGCCACCTCTTCGGTCGAGCTTCCAGCGCGGCGATGTCGATGTCGTTGCCGATTTCGATCGAACCGTGTGATGGCAGGTTGTCCGGATCGAGGCCCGCTGCTTCGATCGACGGCCTCAGCATGTTGGTCTGCAATCCCGTGAACGCGGTAGTCAGAAGGATATCGTCCGCAGAGCTCTCTACGAGCATCTGCTTGTGTCTCTGATCAGCCATGCTCTCGCGAGTCGCGATGAACTTCGTTCCCATGTAAGCGAGATCACAGCCCAGTGCCTGCGCCGCTCGCAGAGCGACACCGTCGCTAATGCCGCCGGCGAGCACGATCACACCGTCGAAAAACGTGCGGACCGCGCGGACGAACGCGAACGGATTGAGCCAGCCGGTCTGGCCGCCAGCCCCCGCCGTCAACAGCACGAGACCGTCGACGCCTGCTTCTGCTGCTCGTTCTGCGTGCCGAATGGACGCCACATCGGCGAGAACCAACGCACCCGCGTCCTGGAGCGGCTGCAGTATCGGTTTAGGGGACCCGACCGATGTGATGACCATCTCCGGCTGGTGCTTAAGGACAACCTGCAGATCGTCTGCGAGGCGAGCATTGGACTTATGGACGATCAGATTTGGGCAGACCGGCGCATGTCGTCTCCCGGCCTCGCAGTCGTGGCGGTGCAGGCGTTCGTTGATCCGGGTTAGCCAGTCATCGAGCTCGTCGGCGCTGCGGCAACTCACAGTTGGAAATGAACCGATCACGCCGTTTCGGCTGGCCGCGACGACAAGCTCAATGCCCGAGACGAGAAACATCGGGGCCGCGATCAACGGCAAGGCTAGGCGATCTTGGAACGGTGCCAGTTGCATCGACGAGTCCACCTTCTCTCCTAACGATCGCATTTGGTAAGTAGCCATCTGAGAACGGAGGGTAGTCAAAAGCCGCACGGACATCCAAATCCGTGCGGCTCGGATGCGCCTAGTTGGTCAACTTGCCTTCGATGATCGGACCAAAAGTGACCCAATTGTCTCCTTCAAACTTCATCAACTGCATCTGTTCGATCGGGAAATGATCGGTAGGCGACGTGTTGAGAGTGATTCCGGGTAGCAAAGTCGAGGGTGCGAAACCATTCAGGCTTTCTGAGACCTTCATGATGTTCTCCCGGGTCAGATTTTCTCCCGCCTGCTCGAGAATATATTGGAGTGTTTGAAGGGCTGCATAGGAGTAGGTAACGAGACTGCTATTGCGGTCCGCATCAGGTGCGTACTTCTGCAAGAAGCGTTCGCATTCCTGAATGCCAGGGTCGTCCTTCCAACGAGGGTCCGTCGGGTCTTTGTAATATCCTGCGCTGATGATGCCTTGCGCGTAGTTGAGGCCGGCCGGTTTGATCACCGCTCCCACGGAGCTCGAAACATTGTTGAGGATATGGATAGGCTTCCAATCCAGCTCGCCCATCTTTCGAAGCGCCATCGCGGCAAACTTGGGTTGGCTCAGATTGAGCAGCAAATCTGCTCCTGACGCCCTCAGCTTGACGATCTGCGAATCGATCGTGGGGTCGCTAAAGTCGTAGGTCGCCTCAGCGACGATCATCGAGGTTTTGTCGCCGAGCCCATCCTTGACACCTTTGTATATGTCCTTGCCGTACTCGTCGTTGGCAACGAGGACGGCCACCTTCGCGGTGGGATGCTCCTTTACAATCCATTTTGCGTAGATTCGCCCTTCCGATTGATAGGATGCATTGAAGGGCATCGTCCACGGAAACGCTTTCGGATCCTCGCCGAACCTCGTGCCCCCGGTGGCGAGCATGAGCTGCGGCACCTTCTTCTGGTTCATGTACTTCATGATGGCAAGATTCGGGGGAACGCCGAGCGTCTGGTAGAGGAACAGAACTTCGTCGCTTTCAACCAGCTTGCGAGCCTGCTCGACCGTCTTCGGCGGGCTGTAGGCGTCGTCATACGAGATCCAATTGATCTTCCGTCCGTGGATTCCGCCCTTTTCGTTGATCATCGTCACGTAGGCAGAAGCGATCTTTCCCACGATGGCGTAGGCGGAAGCGGGCCCGCTATAGGGCAGGATATTTCCGATCTTAATCTCGGTGTCGCTCGCGCCCGCGCCGTATTGCTTCTGGGCCATTGCTTGGTGCGAACCAATTGTGATGCCGGCGGCGACGGCAAAAAGTATCAAACCACGCATATTCAGCGCTCCTCCTGTCTTGTTTTTGCTTGATCGTTTGGACGCCTAGACGTCCCGTAGCTCTCTCAAAGTGGCGTCGTTGCCACATTTGAGTTCGGCATCAAAGTTTTCTTCTGTTGCAACAATTATGATGCGATATCAGATGCTTGCATCTTTTTTACAACAGGAAAAAATTATGACATTGACGTCATGTTACTAGAGTTTGGCTTATGGTCAAGCCCACGCTGCCCATACGCGTGCGCTCTCAACTCGCTCCTAAAAGCCGGCGTGCCTGCGCCAAGCTCGGTGGCGGCGAGGCGAGAAGTGCATCGAGGCGTAGCATGCGAGAGGCAAGCTGACGCGGCCGCACCCGCATGATCTGGACGGCCAAGATGTCCTACGCGCGAGAAAGTTCGCTCCGCCCCCAACGTTCTCGCAAGCCTCTGGCGCCAACCCGAATTGAGGCTTCTAGGTTTCGCTTTGAGTCGCACGCAGAGGTCAGCAGTCGATACTCAGGACTCAGGAAATCTCATATGGCAGAACGTTTCGCCGATTGCGGTGGACAGTCAACCTGCTTTTCAATGGAGGAACGGCGCGTTGCGCACAATCCGCACGTTCGCAGATGCGGCAGGAGATTCCGATCGGATCGTAAGCGCCCTTGCTTGTCAGATCGAGCCCATCGGCATACACGAAATCTCGTGCGTAGGAGATTTCACATCCGAGGGCGATAGCATAGCGCGGCCGCAGCGTTCCGAAGCCACCGTGGCCTTTAGCCAGTTCGGTCGCAACGCAGAGAAAGCGCACGCCGTCCGGTGTCTCGGCGAGCTGCCGAATGATGCGGCTCGGTGACTCGAACGCTTGATGCACGTTCCACAGCGGACACGCTGCGCCATAGCGCGCGAACTGCAATTTTGCCGCGCTATGACGTTTTGTGATATTTCCCGCGCGGTCGACACGTGCGAAGAAAACCGGCACGCCCTTTTGACCCGGCCGCTGTAAGGTAGAGAGCCGGTGGGCAATTTGCTCCAGGCTCGCGCCGAAACGGGCGGCGATCAGGTCAAGGTCGTGGCGCAGTTCTTTCGCAGTTGCGAGGAATGCCTGATAGGGCAGGATCAGCGCTCCCGCAAAATAGTTCCGCAGGCCGGCCTTGCATACTTCGCGCGCGTCAGCGGTGCGGAATTCGGCACGCTTCGCAATCTTTTCAATCTGGTCTTCCTGTTCAAGCGCGGCGATCTGAAACGCCATTTGAAAGCTGCGTGTCGCGGCCGGCAGATATGGGCTCAAGAAGAGAGTTCGCGATGCCGTGTCGAAGCGCCTCAAAAAGCTGTCGCCAGGATCCGTTCTCCGGATCAGCACGCCGTACTGGTTCTCTAAATGCTTTGCGAGCGCTGCGTTTGCGTCGCTGTTGGCGATGTCGAGCTCAAGTGCCAGACTCTCGGCTGAGACGTCGAGATCGTGAACGTAATTGTCGATGAAGTGAAAGAAATCGCGAACCTCCTCATAGGGGGTTGGTTCGGTGCTCCAACTGCCGATGTGGTCGTCCAGGCTTGCGAGTTGTTCGCTGTTACGCCGGTAGGCCTGATGGCAACTGAGCAGCGCCTGCGCAAAGCTAGGTGCGTTCTGAACGACGAGCTTCAGTTCCTGGAGGCTGGGGGAGTGGGGGGAGAAAACGGGATCGGCCAATGCTTCCGATAGCATTGCGATGAGCCGATCGCTGTCGTTCGTCGATATGGAACTGAGGTCTATCCCAAACCGCTCGGCCAGAAGAACCAAAACCGAGGCCGAGACCGATCGCTGGTTGTTCTCGATCTGGTTTATATAACTAACTGAAATACCTAATCTTTCCGCGAATGCCGTCTGGGTCAGCTTCGCCGCTTCGCGGACCTCGCGAACCCTTCGCCCGATATAGAGCTTGCCAGTCGACATTTTTGCAACTTCGCAATTTACGTTTTGCAAATTTGTATCATGTGCAGTTGTGCCTCTTCAAGCCTTTCGCGGAGGCGCTTTGCCACGTACGGAGACCGCTCCGTTCTCTAATCGAGTGTATGATGACGATTTACAATCCTGGCGTGCTCAGCAGCGCACCGCGCCGCATTAGCTTCGACTTGGCGATGATCGTAAGCGCTTCGCTGCTCATTGCCGTCTCAGCGAAGGTTCAGGTCCCGTTCTTTCCGGTGCCAATGACCATGCAGACCATCGTGGTCTTCGGCATCAGCCTAACCCTCGGTCCGATCCGAGGCAGTTTTGCCGTACTCGCCTATCTTTTCGAGGGCATTGCAGGGTTTCCTGTCTTTGCCGGCTCTCCCGAAAAGGGCATCGGTCTCGCCTACATTCTGGGACCGACGGGTGGCTACCTGCTCGCTTGTCTCCCGGCAGCGCTGTTGGCTGGTTACCTCGCTGAGCGTGATCGGAATGGCTCATTCCTGTCGATCGTAGCGAGCGCCGGGGTCTTCCTGGCAACTATTTATGTTTCGGGTCTCCTATGGCTTGGGATCGTCATCGGCTTCGATGCACCACTGCTTCGGCTCGGCTTCTTTCCATTCATCACCGCTGACTTGCTGAAAGTGACTGCAGTCGCCCTCGCATTCCACTTCTCACGAGGTTGGACGAACAACGGGCGAGGCCAAGCCGATGCTTGAAGTGATCGAAATGCTCGAAGACCGGCGTACCGGAGCCAAGTTCGGCGGCGGGGAGAAGCGCATCGAGGCTCAGCACGCCCGCGGCAAGCTCACTGCGCGCGAGCGCATCGAACTCCTGCTCGACAAGGGATCGTTCGAGGAGTTCGACATGTTCGTCGAGCACCGCTCCACCGAGTTCGGGATGGAGAAGACCAAGATCCCCGGCGACGGCGTCGTCACCGGCTGGGGCACCGTCAACGGCCGCAAGACGTTTGTCTTCGCCAAGGATTTTACCGTGTTTGGCGGGTCTCTCTCCGAAACGCACGCGCTGAAAATTACAAAACTTCAGGACATGGCGATGAAGGCGCGGGCGCCCATCATCGGCCTCTACGACGCGGGCGGCGCTCGCATCCAGGAAGGCGTCGCGGCGCTCGCCGGCTATTCCTACGTATTCCGCCGCAACGTGCTCGCCTCGGGCGTGATCCCGCAGATCTCCGTCATCATGGGCCCCTGCGCGGGCGGCGATGTCTATTCGCCGGCGATGACCGACTTCATCTTCATGGTGAAGAACACCAGCTACATGTTCGTCACCGGCCCCGACGTGGTGAAGACCGTGACCAACGAGGTCGTCACCGCCGAAGAGCTCGGCGGCGCCTCGGTGCACACCACGCGCTCCTCGATCGCGGACGGCGCCTTCGAGAACGACGTCGAGACGCTGCTGCAGATGCGTCGCCTGATCGACTTCCTGCCGTCCAACAACACCGACGGCGTGCCGGAATGGCCGAGCTTCGATGACATCGGCCGCGTCGACACGTCCCTGGATACGCTGATCCCCGACAATCCGAACAAGCCCTACGATATGAAGGAGCTGATCCTGAAGGTCGTGGACGAGGGCGACTTCTTCGAGATCGCGGAGAGCTTTGCCAAGAACATCGTCACCGGCTTTGGCCGCATCGCGGGCCGCACCGTCGGCTTCGTCGCCAACCAGCCGATGGTGCTGGCGGGCGTGCTCGACAGCGATGCCTCGCGCAAGGCCGCGCGCTTCGTTCGTTTTTGTGATGCCTTCAACATCCCGATCGTCACCTTCGTCGACGTGCCGGGCTTCCTGCCCGGCTCGAGCCAAGAATATGGCGGCCTGATCAAGCACGGCGCGAAACTGCTGTTCGCCTACTCGCAATGCACGGTGCCGCTGGTGACCATCATCACCCGCAAGGCCTATGGCGGCGCCTTCGACGTCATGGCGTCCAAGGAGATCGGCGCCGACATGAACTACGCCTGGCCGACCGCCCAGATCGCGGTGATGGGCGCCAGGGGCGCGGTCGAGATCATCTTCCGCAGCGATATCGGCGACCCCGACAAGATCGCCGCGCGCACCAAGGAATACGAAGACCGCTTCCTGTCCCCGTTCATTGCGGCCGAGCGTGGCTACATCGACGACGTCATCATGCCGCACTCGACCCGCAAGCGCATTGCGCGGGCGTTGGCGATGCTCAGGGATAAGAAGGTGGAAACGCCGGCGAAGAAGCACGACAATTTGCCGTTGTGAGATAGCAATGTTCAAACGCATTCTGATCGCCAACCGCGGCGAAATCGCCTGCCGGGTCATCAAGACTGCCCGCCGGATGGGGATTGAGACGGTTGCGGTCTATTCCGAGGCCGACCGCGATGCCCTGCATGTCGAGATGGCCGACGAGGCGGTCCTGATCGGGGCGCCGGCCGCGGCCGAGAGCTATCTGGTGATCGAGAAGATCGTCGAGGCCTGCCGCAAGACGGGCGCGCAGGCCGTGCATCCCGGCTACGGCTTCCTGTCCGAGCGCGAGGCGTTTCCGCGCGCGCTGGAGGCGGCCAGCATCGTGTTCATCGGCCCGAACCCCGGCGCGATCGCGGCGATGGGCGACAAGATCGAATCCAAGAAGGCGGCCGCCAAGGCCGAGGTCTCGACCGTGCCCGGCTATCTCGGCGTCATCGAGGACGACAAGCACGCGGTGCGCATTGCCGACGAGATCGGCTACCCCGTGATGATCAAGGCCTCCGCCGGCGGCGGCGGCAAGGGCATGCGCATCGCGCATTCGAAGAGCGAGGTCGCCGAAGGCTTCAATCTGGCGAAAGCCGAAGCCAAGGCGTCGTTCGGCGACGACCGCGTCTTCGTCGAAAAATTCATCGTCGATCCCCGCCACATCGAGATCCAGGTGCTGGGCGACAAGCATGGCAATGTCATCTATCTCGGCGAGCGCGAATGCTCGATCCAGCGCCGCAACCAGAAGGTCATCGAGGAGGCGCCGTCGCCGCTGCTCGACGAGACCACCCGCCGCAAGATGGGCGAGCAGGCGGTCGCGCTGGCGAAGGCCGTGAACTATGATTCCGCCGGCACCGTCGAATTC